>NZ_FYDK01000008.1:0-300261 GCF_900187495.1 Pseudomonas sp. Irchel 3H9
TGGAACCACCTGATCCCATCCCGAACTCAGTAGTGAAACGATGCATCGCCGATGGTAGTGTGGGGTTTCCCCATGTGAGAGTAGGTCATCGTCAAGATTAAATTCCGAAACCCCATTTGCGAAAGCAGATGGGGTTTTGTTTTGGGCGGGCGGAAAGTGCCGGCAGGTTTTCTCATGGCCGCCTTCAGGGCTAAACGCCTGCCTTTCTATGCAATGGTCTTTCGCATGGCTATCATGCGTTCCTCATTGTGAGGCGATACTTGCATGCTGACGTTGTTAGAACTTCTGAAAGATGGCCGATTTCATTCCGGGGAAGCACTTGGCGCCGCCCTGGGCGTCAGTCGCAGTGCTGTCTGGAAGCAACTCCAGCACCTTGAGGCCGAATTGAATCTGCCTGTTCATAAGGTTCGTGGAAAGGGGTATCAATTAGCATCCCCATTGGTTTTCTTGAGTGCTGCGGAAATTGAGCAGCATGCCCCTGATTTAGCATGGCCTATCCATATCTACGATTCCATTGACTCAACAAATGCCGAAGCTTTGCGTCTTGCTGGGGTTGAGTGCGCGACGCCCTTTCTGGTGCTTGCGGAGCAGCAAACGGCGGGAAGAGGCAGGCGTGGTCGAAAGTGGGTCAGTCCATTTGCCCAGAATGTCTATTACAGCCTTGTATTGCGTATTGAGGATGGTCTTCGGCAGTTGGAAGGCTTAAGTCTTGTGGTTGGATTGGCGGTCATGCAAGCCCTGCGTGAGTCTGGAGTTCAGACTGCGACTTTAAAATGGCCAAACGACGTTCTCGTAGGGCAAAAGAAAATTGCCGGGATTTTGCTGGAGCTCGTAGGGGATCCTGCTGATATCTGTCACGTTGTCCTTGGAATAGGCATCAACGTCAATATGCAGAAGGCTGACGAGGTTGATCAGCAATGGACATCAGTGCAGTTAGAGACGGGTTTTCCTGTTGATCGAAACGCCCTGATTGCCCGGCTGGGTTTGCAGTTGCAAGGCTACTTGGGTCGACACCGGGTGCTAGGTTTTGCCGAGCTTCAGAATGAGTGGGAGAAAAATCACGCTTGGCAAGGGAGGGCTGTGTCGCTTATAGCCGGTGTCAACCAGGTCGATGGAGTGGTGCTGGGTGTTGATCGTCAAGGTGCTTTGCGTTTGAGTGTTGATGGTGTTGAGAAAATATACAGTGGTGGTGAGCTAAGCCTGAGGTTGCGTGATGATTCTTGAGCTCGACTGTGGGAATAGCTTTATCAAATGGCGTGTGCTTGATTCGAGCGGGGTGAACGCCTCGGCTGAAGGTGTTGCAGGTTCGGATGCTGCCTTGATTGATAGCCTGCTGGCGCTGCCTGAGTTGTTGCTGACGCGTTGCAGGTTGGTGAGCGTCCGTGCGCAGGAAGAGACGGAAAAACTGGTTGAAGCGCTTGTGGAGACATTTGGTGTTGTTGTTACCAGTGCTGCTTCAGCTCGTGAAGTGGCTGGGGTACGTAACGGCTACGAAGATTTTGAGCGCCTTGGTCTGGATCGCTGGTTGGCAATGCTCGGTGGATTTAAATTGGCCTCGGGTGCCTGCTTGGTGCTCGATTTTGGCACTGCGGCGACTGCAGATTTTATAGCTGAGGATGGCGAGCACCTGGGAGGCTTTATTTGTCCGGGAATGTCTCTCATGAGGAATCAGCTGCGTACACATACACGAAAGATAAGGTATGGCGATGCCGCTGCTGAAAGGGCTTTGGAGTGCCTCTCACCAGGTCGTACAACAGTCGAGGCAGTAGAGCGAGGCTGTGCGTTGATGCTTCGAGGATTTGTTCTGACCCAGGTAGAGCTCGCGCGCAGCTACTGGGGCGATGACTTCAGTATATTCCTGACTGGCGGAGATGCTGATTTGGTATTGGGCTCTGTGCCGCAGGCTCGACTCGTTCCTGATTTGGTTTTCGTTGGTCTGGCGATGGCGTGCCCGTTATCTTGAGGTGTTTATGCGTTGGCTGTTTTTGCTTTTACTGATCCTCAACGCCTTTTACTACATATGGCACCAGCAAGAGGCCCCGCTGCGCGCTAAAGACGTTACTCCTCTGAGTCTCTATCGAGGTGCTCAGCAGGATATTCGTCTGCTGAGTGAATCTTCGGATGCAGTGATCCGCAGGGAGCGGGCAAAGGTATCTGATTCGCAAAATACCTGTTTGTACATTGGTGGATTTACAGACCAGCGCCAAGCGCAATCTGTCGAGCAGCGTCTCACTAGCTTGGATATAAAGGTCAAGGTTCAACTGCTGAGTACGCCAGATGCTCAAGGTTACTGGCTCCGGGTGGCCCCGGAAAGCCGGCGCCTAGCTGAAGATCTGCCCTTTGAAAACCTTGTTAAGGAATTCAATGAGTTAAAACATAAAATAATGCTGTGCGAAGGCATTGCAACTGTCGAATAGTTTGCATAGAATGGCGCCCGCTTCGCAGTGAAGACCTTTAGGGGGATTTAATGAGATGCGGCGTCAATGCAGCTAACCTCATAATTTAAATGAGAAAATGCTTGACAGAAGGTCGGCGTAATGTAAAATGCCGGCTCGCTTAGGAGGGGTTCCCGAGCGGCCAAAGGGATCAGACTGTAAATCTGACGTCTACGACTTCGAAGGTTCGAATCCTTCCCCCTCCACCATTTTTAGCGTGAGCTGCAAGCTCCGCGGGTATAGTTTAGTGGTAGAACCTCAGCCTTCCAAGCTGATGATGCGGGTTCGATTCCCGCTACCCGCTCCAAGTTTGCAGGTTGTGCATGTGTTTTGCTCTTGTAGCTCAGTTGGTAGAGCACACCCTTGGTAAGGGTGAGGTCAGCGGTTCAAATCCGCTCAAGAGCTCCATATAACAAGGCAGATATGAAAATATCTGCCTTTGTTTTAACAGCTGCCTCGGCTTGAGTGTTTTGTATCTGGTGGTTTTGCCAGGTTGTCTCAAGTCTGTTGGGGTTGGTTGTTGTAAAGTCTTTTTCAGGCCTGCATAATGGTCGGCCTGATTTTGTTTTAGGTCAGTAGCTCAATTGGCAGAGCGACGGTCTCCAAAACCGTAGGTTGGGGGTTCGATTCCCTCCTGACCTGCCAGATTCACGTGGTGTGTCTGGCTTTCTTTTCACAGGATCTTCATAGATGACTCCTAAGGCTGAAGCTCAAAGCTCTCGTTTCGATCTCGTCAAGTGGCTAGTTGTTGTAGCGTTGGTGGTCGTAGGCGTAGTTGGCAATCAGTACTATTCTGCTTCGCCGATCCTGTACCGTGTGCTCGCTTTGCTTGTTATTGCTGCTGTGGCTGCCTTTGTGGGCTTGCAGACTGCTAAAGGCAAGTCTTTTGCGGTACTGGTAAAGGAAGCTCGCACCGAAATCCGTAAAGTCGTTTGGCCGACTCGCCAAGAAACCACGCAGACCACGTTGATTGTTGTGGCTGTTGTTCTGGTTATGGCGTTGCTGTTGTGGGGGCTTGATTCCCTGCTCGGTTGGCTTGTTTCCTTGATTGTTGGCTAAGGGTGTCCCGTGGCTAAGCGTTGGTACGTTGTTCATGCTTACTCGGGTTACGAGAAGCATGTTATGCGCTCTTTGCTAGAGCGCGTGAAGCTGGCAGGCATGGAAGATGGCTTCGGCGAAATTCTGGTTCCCACTGAAGAAGTGGTTGAAATGCGGAATGGTCAGAAGCGTAAAAGTGAGCGTAAGTTCTTCCCTGGCTATGTTTTGGTTCAGATGGACATGAATGAAGGTACTTGGCATTTGGTCAAGGATACGCCTCGTGTCATGGGTTTCATTGGCGGTACCGCTGATAAGCCTGCTCCGATCACTGATAAAGAGGCAGAAGCAATTCTGCGTCGCGTTGCTGATGGTAGTGACAAGCCTAAGCCGAAGACTTTGTTCGAGCCGGGTGAGGTTGTTCGTGTTACAGATGGTCCGTTTGCTGATTTTAACGGCACTGTCGAAGAGGTTAACTACGAGAAGAGCCGGATCCAAGTGGCAGTGCTCATTTTCGGTCGCTCTACTCCTGTAGAGTTGGAGTTCAGCCAGGTCGAGAAGGTCTAGCTGGCTAAGCATCCCAACCCCGCAGCCTTAGGCTGTGGGGTTTTGTCGTCACTGGGATAAACGCGCAAGTAACCGGGGAGCCTTTCGAGGCGTTTGAACCCGTAATTGGAGTGCCTCATGGCCAAGAAAATTACCGCTTACATCAAGCTGCAAGTGAAGGCCGCTCAGGCCAACCCAAGCCCACCTGTTGGTCCAGCTCTGGGTCAGCATGGCGTGAACATCATGGAATTCTGCAAGGCCTTCAACGCCCGTACTCAGGGTCTTGAACCAGGTCTGCCGACTCCAGTGATCATCACTGTATACAGCGACCGTAGCTTCACTTTCGAAACTAAGTCGACCCCGGCTTCGGTTCTGCTGAAGAAGGCTGCTGGTCTGACTAGCGGTTCCGCTCGTCCTAACACCGTTAAAGTCGGCACTGTAACTCGTGCTCAGCTGGAAGAAATCGCGAAAACCAAAAACGCGGATCTGACTGCAGCTGATATGGATGCAGCCGTGCGTACCATCGCCGGTTCTGCTCGTAGCATGGGCCTTAACGTGGAGGGTGTGTAATGGCTAAGCTGACCAAGCGCCAAAAGGCTATCGCCGGCAAAATCGAAGCAGGCAAGGCCTACAGCTTTGTAGACGCTGCAGCCCTGTTGACCGAGCTGTCGACTGTCAAATTCAGCGAGTCCGTTGACGTTGCTGTAAACCTGGGTGTGGACCCGCGTAAGTCCGACCAAGTCGTTCGTAGCGCTACTGTGCTGCCACACGGTACTGGCAAGACTGTACGTGTAGCCGTCTTCACCCAAGGCCCGGCAGCTGAAGCTGCTCTGGCCGCTGGCGCTGATCGCGTTGGCATGGACGACCTGGCTGCCGAAATGAAAGGCGGCGACCTGAACTACGACGTAGTTATTGCCTCCCCGGATGCAATGCGTGTTGTAGGTCAGTTGGGTCAGATCCTTGGTCCACGTGGCCTGATGCCTAACCCTAAAGTCGGCACTGTAACGCCAGACGTAGCTACCGCGGTTAAAAACGCCAAGGCTGGTCAGGTTCGTTATCGCACCGACAAAAACGGCATCATTCACACCTCCGTTGGCAAGGTCGGTTTCGACGCCGTCAAGCTGAAGGAAAACGTTGAAGCCCTGATCGCTGATCTTAAGCGTATCAAGCCAGCTTCTTCTAAAGGTATCTACGTCAAGCGCGTTACCCTGAGCACCACTATGGGCCCAGGTCTGGTCATCGACCAAGGCTCGCTGGACGTATAAGACACAGATTGACGCAAGCGATTGCGTCAATTGAAAAAATTGGGGTCCCTGCCTGGCGGGGGCTATCCAAGACCGTAGGCGACGCAAGTCTTAAACCAAAAGCCTACGCAGATGGTGCTCCCGGTTCCTTACCGAATCAGACACCAAAACGACATCCGGCCTAGGCCAGATGAAACGGTAACAAGCAGGAGTTAAACCCGTGGCAATTAATCTCGAAGACAAGAAGGCCATCGTCGCTGAAGTCAACGAGGCTGCCAAAGCTGCCCTGTCCGCTGTCGTGGCTGATGCCCGTGGTGTGACAGTAGGCGCTATGACCGGACTCCGTAAAGAGGCTCGTGAAGCTGGCGTATACGTACGTGTTGTACGTAACACCCTGCTCAAGCGCGCTGTTGCTGACACTGAATACAGTGTTCTCAATGACGTGTTCACCGGCCCGACTCTGATCGCTTTCTCCAAAGATCATCCAGGCGCTGCTGCCCGTTTGTTCAAGGAATTCGCCAAGAGTCAGGATAAGTTCGAGATCAAGGCAGCTGCGTTCGAGGGCAAGTTCCTCGCAGCTAACCAAATCGACGTACTGGCAACATTGCCGACCCGCGACGAAGCCATTTCGCAGCTGATGAGCGTGATTCAAGGCGCTACCAGCAAGCTGGCTCGTACTCTGGCTGCAGTTCGCGAGCAAAAAGAAGCTGCCGCAGCCTAAGGCTGAGCGACTTCTCTCGCGTATTTTTGTTTATTTCGATGGCCGCGTAGGCCGTCCCCCAATTCAGGAAATACAGCAATGTCTATCTCCCAAGACGATATCCTCAACGCCGTAGCTGAAATGTCGGTTCTGCAGGTTGTTGAGCTGATCAAAGCTTTCGAAGAAAAATTCGGCGTTTCCGCTGCCGCTGCTTCCGCTGGCCCAGCAGTTGCTGCTGTTGCTGCTGAAGAGCAAACCGAATTCAACGTCATGCTGCTGGAAGCTGGCGAGAAGAAAGTAAACGTGATCAAGGCAGTACGTGAACTGACCGGTCTGGGCCTGAAAGAAGCCAAGGCTGTAGTTGACGGCGCTCCTGCCCAGGTTCTGGAAGCAGTGTCGAAAGACGCAGCTGACAAAGCCAAAGCTACTCTGGAAGAAGCAGGCGCTAAAGTCGAGCTGAAGTAAGCATCGACTTTGCGTCTCCAGCCCAAGCGTTAAGCTGAAGGCTGATGGCTGGTGGCTCTTGCCACCGGCCTTTTTCCGTTATTGGCTGTCGACTCGGTCGCCGCCATTAACGCGCTGTAGCCATCCGAAGCGGTGGTGCAAACCATGGGGTTTGCAAGATTTTCTGGCTGCTCCCGTCGGAGGGGCCAAACAAGCAGGTGACCAAGCTGGGGAACGCTGATGGCTTACTCATATACTGAGAAAAAACGTATCCGCAAGGACTTTAGCAAGTTGCCGGACGTCATGGATGTCCCGTACCTTCTGGCTATCCAGCTGGATTCGTATCGTGAATTCTTGCAGGCGGGAGCGACCAAAGATCAGTTCCGCGACGTGGGCCTGCATGCGGCCTTCAAATCCGTTTTCCCGATCATCAGCTACTCCGGCAATGCTGCGCTGGAGTACGTCGGTTATCGCCTGGGCGAACCGGCATTTGATGTCAAAGAATGCGTGTTGCGCGGTGTTACGTACGCCGTACCTTTGCGGGTAAAAGTCCGTCTGATCATTTTCGACAAAGAGTCGTCGAATAAAGCGATCAAGGACATCAAAGAGCAAGAAGTCTACATGGGTGAAATCCCACTGATGACTGAAAACGGTACCTTCGTTATCAACGGTACCGAGCGTGTTATCGTTTCTCAGCTGCATCGTTCACCGGGTGTGTTCTTCGATCACGACCGCGGCAAGACGCACAGCTCCGGCAAACTCCTGTACTCCGCGCGGATCATTCCGTACCGCGGTTCTTGGTTGGACTTCGAGTTCGATCCTAAAGACTGCGTGTTCGTGCGTATCGACCGTCGCCGTAAGCTGCCAGCTTCTGTGCTGCTGCGCGCGCTCGGCTATACCACCGAGCAGGTGCTGGACGCTTTCTACACCACCAACGTATTCAGCCTGAAGGATGAAACCCTCAGCCTGGAGCTCATCGCATCGCGTCTGCGTGGTGAAATTGCTGTCCTGGATATCCAGGATGAGAATGGCAAGGTAATCGTTGAGGCTGGCCGTCGTATTACTGCGCGCCACATCAACCAGATCGAAAAGGCCGGTATCAAGTCGCTGGAAGTGCCTCTGGACTACGTCCTGGGCCGCACTACCGCCAAGGTCATCGTTCACCCGGCTACAGGCGAAATCCTGGCTGAGTGCAATACCGAGCTGAACACTGAGATCCTGGCCAAAATCGCCAAGGCTCAGGTTGTTCGAATCGAGACCCTGTACACCAACGATATCGACTGCGGTCCGTTCGTCTCTGACACGTTGAAGATTGACTCCACCAGCAACCAACTGGAAGCGCTGGTCGAGATCTATCGCATGATGCGTCCTGGCGAGCCACCAACCAAAGACGCTGCCGAGACCCTGTTCAACAACCTGTTCTTCAGCCCTGAGCGTTACGACCTGTCTGCGGTCGGTCGGATGAAATTCAACCGTCGTATCGGTCGTACCGAGATCGAAGGTTCGGGCGTGTTGTGCAAAGAAGACATCGTTGCGGTACTGAAGACTCTAGTCGACATCCGTAACGGTAAAGGCATCGTCGATGACATCGACCACCTGGGTAACCGTCGTGTTCGCTGCGTAGGCGAAATGGCCGAGAACCAGTTCCGCGTTGGTCTGGTGCGTGTTGAGCGTGCGGTCAAAGAGCGTCTGTCGATGGCTGAAAGCGAAGGCCTGATGCCGCAAGACCTGATCAACGCCAAGCCAGTGGCTGCGGCGGTGAAAGAGTTCTTCGGTTCCAGCCAGCTCTCGCAGTTCATGGACCAGAACAACCCTCTCTCCGAGATCACCC
The DNA here is from genome assembly GCF_900187495.1 of Pseudomonas sp. Irchel 3H9. Lineage (NCBI taxonomy): Bacteria > Pseudomonadati > Pseudomonadota > Gammaproteobacteria > Pseudomonadales > Pseudomonadaceae > Pseudomonas > Pseudomonas sp. Irchel 3H9. The sequence continues at coordinate 8,236 of NZ_FYDK01000008.1, forward strand.
ACAAGCGCCGTGTTTCCGCACTGGGCCCGGGCGGTCTGACCCGTGAACGTGCTGGCTTTGAAGTTCGTGACGTACACCCGACGCACTACGGTCGCGTTTGCCCGATCGAAACACCGGAAGGTCCGAACATTGGTCTGATCAACTCCTTGGCGGCCTACGCGCGCACTAACCAATACGGTTTCCTCGAGAGCCCGTACCGTGTGGTGAAAGACGCTCTGGTCACTGACGAGATCGTGTTCCTGTCCGCCATCGAAGAAGCTGACCACGTGATCGCTCAGGCTTCGGCCACGATGAACGACAAGAAAGTCCTGATTGACGAGCTGGTAGCTGTTCGTCACCTGAATGAGTTCACCGTCAAGGCGCCGGAAGACGTCACCTTGATGGACGTTTCGCCGAAGCAGGTAGTTTCGGTTGCAGCGTCGCTGATCCCGTTCCTGGAGCACGATGACGCCAACCGTGCGTTGATGGGTTCCAACATGCAGCGTCAAGCTGTACCGACCCTGCGCGCTGACAAGCCGCTGGTAGGTACCGGCATGGAGCGTAACGTAGCGCGTGACTCCGGCGTTTGCGTCGTGGCTCGTCGTGGCGGCGTGATCGACTCTGTTGATGCCAGCCGTATCGTGGTTCGTGTTGCTGATGATGAAGTTGAAACTGGCGAAGCCGGTGTCGACATCTACAACCTGACCAAATACACCCGCTCGAACCAGAACACCTGCATCAATCAGCGTCCGCTGGTGAGCAAGGGTGATCGCGTCCAGCGTAGCGACATCATGGCCGACGGCCCGTCCACCGACATGGGTGAACTGGCACTGGGTCAGAACATGCGCATCGCGTTCATGGCGTGGAACGGCTTCAACTTCGAAGACTCCATCTGCCTGTCCGAGCGTGTTGTTCAAGAAGACCGCTTCACCACGATCCACATTCAGGAACTGACCTGTGTGGCACGTGACACCAAGCTTGGGCCGGAGGAGATCACTGCGGACATCCCGAACGTGGGTGAAGCTGCACTGAACAAGCTGGACGAAGCCGGTATCGTTTATGTAGGTGCTGAAGTTGGCGCAGGCGACATCCTGGTGGGTAAGGTCACTCCGAAAGGCGAGACCCAACTGACTCCAGAAGAGAAGCTGTTGCGTGCCATCTTCGGTGAAAAAGCCAGCGACGTTAAAGACACCTCCCTGCGTGTACCTACTGGTACCAAGGGCACTGTCATCGACGTGCAGGTCTTCACCCGTGATGGCGTTGAGCGTGATGCTCGTGCGCTGTCCATCGAGAAGACTCAGCTCGACGAGATCCGCAAGGACCTGAACGAAGAGTTCCGTATCGTTGAAGGCGCGACCTTCGAACGTCTGCGTTCCGCTTTGGTAGGCCACAAGGCTGAAGGCGGCGCAGGTCTTAAGAAAGGTCAGGACATCACCGACGAAATCCTCGACGGTCTTGAGCACGGCCAGTGGTTCAAACTGCGCATGGCTGAAGATGCTCTGAACGAGCAGCTCGAGAAGGCCCAGGCGTACATCGTTGATCGCCGCCGTCTGCTGGACGACAAGTTCGAAGATAAGAAGCGCAAACTGCAGCAGGGCGATGACCTGGCTCCAGGCGTGCTGAAAATCGTCAAGGTTTACCTGGCAATCCGTCGTCGCATCCAGCCGGGCGACAAGATGGCCGGTCGTCACGGTAACAAAGGTGTGGTCTCCGTGATCATGCCCGTTGAAGACATGCCGCACGATGCCAATGGCACTCCGGTCGACGTGGTCCTCAACCCGCTGGGCGTACCATCGCGTATGAACGTTGGTCAGATCCTTGAAACCCACCTGGGCCTCGCGGCCAAAGGTCTGGGCGAGAAGATCAACCGTATGATCGAAGAGCAGCGCAAGGTCGCAGACCTGCGTAAGTTCCTGCACGAGATCTACAACGAGATCGGCGGTCGCAACGAAGAGTTGGACACCTTCTCCGACCAGGAAATCCTGGATCTGGCGAAGAACCTGCGCGGTGGCGTTCCGATGGCTACCCCGGTGTTCGACGGTGCCAAGGAAAGCGAAATCAAGGCCATGCTGAAACTGGCAGACCTGCCAGAAAGCGGCCAGATGCAGCTGTTCGACGGCCGTACCGGCAACAAGTTTGAGCGCCCGGTTACTGTTGGCTACATGTACATGCTGAAGCTGAACCACTTGGTAGACGATAAGATGCACGCTCGTTCTACCGGTTCGTACAGCCTGGTTACCCAGCAGCCGCTGGGTGGTAAGGCTCAGTTCGGTGGTCAGCGTTTCGGGGAGATGGAGGTCTGGGCACTGGAAGCATACGGTGCTGCTTACACTCTGCAAGAAATGCTCACAGTGAAGTCGGACGATGTGAACGGTCGGACCAAGATGTACAAAAACATCGTGGACGGCGATCACCGTATGGAGCCGGGCATGCCCGAGTCTTTCAACGTGTTGATCAAAGAAATTCGTTCCCTCGGCATCGATATCGATCTGGAAACCGAATAACACGTGACGCGAATCGAGAGCGGGGCTGTTTAGCCCGCTCTCTGCTCCGCCAGGAGGAAAGGCCTTGAAAGACCTACTGAATTTGCTGAAAAACCAGGGTCAAGTCGAAGAGTTCGACGCCATCCGTATTGGGTTGGCATCGCCTGAGATGATCCGTTCGTGGTCGTTCGGTGAAGTTAAAAAACCGGAAACCATCAACTACCGTACGTTCAAACCTGAACGTGACGGCCTGTTCTGCGCCAAGATCTTTGGCCCGGTAAAGGATTACGAGTGCCTGTGCGGTAAGTACAAGCGCTTGAAACACCGTGGTGTGATCTGCGAGAAGTGTGGCGTTGAAGTTGCACTGGCCAAGGTTCGTCGTGAGCGCATGGCGCACATCGAACTGGCTTCGCCGGTTGCTCACATCTGGTTCCTGAAATCGCTGCCGTCCCGTATCGGTTTGCTGATGGACATGACCCTGCGTGATATCGAGCGCGTTCTCTACTTCGAGAGCTATGTCGTTATCGACCCAGGCATGACCACCCTTGAAAAGGGTCAGTTGCTGAACGACGAGCAGTACTTCGAAGCGCTGGAAGAGTTCGGCGACGATTTCGATGCGCGCATGGGTGCCGAAGCGGTCCGCGAACTGTTGCACGCTATCGACCTGGAACACGAGATTGGCCGTCTGCGTGAAGAAATTCCGCAAACCAACTCCGAAACCAAGATCAAGAAGCTGTCCAAGCGTCTGAAGTTGATGGAAGCCTTCCAGGGTTCCGGCAACTTGCCAGAGTGGATGGTGCTGACCGTTCTGCCGGTTCTGCCGCCAGACCTGCGTCCGCTGGTACCGTTGGACGGCGGTCGTTTTGCGACCTCCGACCTCAACGACCTATACCGTCGCGTGATCAACCGTAACAACCGCTTGAAGCGCCTGCTTGATCTGTCCGCTCCGGACATCATCGTGCGCAACGAAAAGCGTATGTTGCAAGAAGCGGTTGATGCCCTGCTCGACAACGGTCGTCGTGGTCGCGCTATCACGGGTTCCAACAAGCGTCCTCTGAAATCCCTGGCCGACATGATCAAGGGTAAGCAAGGTCGTTTCCGTCAAAACTTGCTCGGTAAGCGTGTTGACTACTCCGGTCGTTCGGTAATTACCGTAGGCCCGACCCTGCGTCTGCACCAGTGCGGTCTGCCTAAGAAGATGGCTCTCGAGCTGTTCAAGCCGTTCATCTTCGGCAAGCTGGAAATGCGCGGTCTCGCGACCACCATCAAAGCGGCCAAGAAAATGGTCGAGCGCGAACTGCCAGAGGTTTGGGACGTTCTTGCTGAAGTGATTCGCGAACACCCGGTCCTCCTCAACCGTGCACCGACCCTTCACCGTCTGGGTATCCAGGCGTTTGAACCGGTACTGATCGAAGGTAAGGCTATTCAGCTGCACCCTCTGGTCTGTGCTGCGTACAACGCCGACTTCGACGGCGACCAAATGGCCGTGCACGTACCGCTGACGCTGGAAGCCCAGCTGGAAGCGCGTGCGTTGATGATGTCGACCAACAACATTCTGTCGCCAGCCAACGGTGAGCCAATCATCGTTCCGTCGCAGGACGTTGTATTGGGTCTGTACTACATGACGCGTGAAGCGATCAACGCCAAAGGCGAAGGTCGTGTATTTGCGGACTTGCAGGAAGTTGACCGTGTGTTCCGTGCCGGCGAAGCCGCATTGCACGCCAAGGTCAAGGTGCGGATCCACGAAACCGTCAACGATCGTGATGGCGGAAGCGTGAGCAACGTTCGTATCGTCGACACTACTGTCGGCCGTGCACTGTTGTATCAAGTTGTGCCAAAAGGTCTGTCGTACGATGTCGTCAACCTGCCGATGAAGAAAAAGGCGATCTCCAAGTTGATCAACCAGTGCTACCGCGTGGTTGGTTTGAAAGAGACTGTTATCTTCGCTGACCAGTTGATGTACACCGGTTTTGCTTATTCGACCATTTCCGGCGTTTCCATCGGTGTTAACGACTTTGTTATCCCGGATGAAAAAGCCCGCATCATCAGTGCTGCTACTGACGAAGTGAAAGAGATCGAAAGCCAGTACGCCTCGGGCCTGGTAACACAGGGCGAGAAGTACAACAAAGTGATCGACCTTTGGTCCAAGGCGAACGATGAAGTTTCCAAGGCGATGATGGCCAACCTCTCGAAAGAGAAAGTCATCGACCGTCATGGCGTCGAAGTCGACCAGGAGTCCTTCAACTCGATGTACATGATGGCCGACTCGGGCGCACGGGGTTCTGCTGCGCAGATCCGTCAGCTCGCCGGTATGCGTGGCCTGATGGCCAAGCCGGACGGTTCCATCATCGAAACGCCGATTACTGCGAACTTCCGTGAAGGTTTGAGCGTACTTCAGTACTTCATCTCCACTCACGGCGCTCGTAAAGGTCTGGCGGATACCGCGTTGAAAACCGCTAACTCCGGTTACCTGACACGTCGTCTGGTAGACGTTGCACAAGATCTGGTTGTAACCGAGATCGATTGCGGCACCGAGCACGGCCTGCTCATGACTCCGCACATTGAAGGCGGTGACGTTGTAGAGCCGCTGGGTGAGCGCGTATTGGGTCGTGTTATTGCGCGTGACGTGTTCAAGCCAGGTACTGAGGAAATCATCGTTCCTGCCGGCACTCTGGTTGATGAGAAGTGGGTCGAGTTCATCGAACTCAACAGCATCGACGAAGTGATTGTTCGCTCGCCGATTAGCTGCGAAACCCGCTACGGTATTTGCGCCAAGTGCTATGGCCGTGACTTGGCTCGTGGTCACCAGGTGAATATCGGTGAAGCGGTCGGCGTTATCGCTGCCCAATCCATCGGTGAGCCGGGTACCCAGCTGACCATGCGTACGTTCCACATCGGTGGTGCGGCAAGCCGGACCTCCGCAGCTGACAGCGTTCAGGTGAAGAATGGCGGTACTGTCCGTCTGCACAACCTGAAGCACGTTGAGCGAGTGGATGGTTGTCTGGTTGCGGTATCCCGTTCCGGTGAGCTGGCAATCGCTGACGACTACGGTCGTGAGCGTGAGCGTTACAAGCTGCCGTATGGTGCTGTGATTTCGGTTAAAGAAGGTGACAAGGTCGACGCTGGCGCAATCGTGGCCAAGTGGGATCCGCACACTCACCCAATCGTTACCGAAATGAAAGGTACCGTGACCTACGTGGGCATGGAAGAAGGCATCACGATCAAGCGTCAGACTGACGAATTGACCGGTATGACCAACATTGAAGTACTCGACGCGAAAGATCGTCCAGCTGCCGGTAAAGACATCCGTCCTGCCGTTAAGATGGTCGATGACAACGGCAAGGATTTGTTGCTGCCAGGCACTGACGTAATCGCTCAGTACTTCCTGCCAGCTAACGCCCTGGTCGGTGTAGCGGATGGTGCGAAGATTGCGATCGGTGATGTTATCGCTCGTATCCCGCAAGAAACTTCGAAGACCCGTGACATCACCGGTGGTCTGCCGCGTGTTGCCGACTTGTTCGAAGCTCGTCGTCCGAAAGAAGCATCGATTCTGGCTGAAGTCAGCGGCACCATCGCGTTCGGTAAAGAGACCAAAGGCAAGCGCCGTCTGGTTATTACCCCGAACGACGGTAGCGATCCGTACGAAGAGCTGATTCCGAAGTGGCGTCACCTGAACGTCTTCGAAGGCGAACAGGTAAACCGCGGCGAAGTTATCTCCGACGGCCCGAGCGATCCACACGACATCCTGCGTCTGCTGGGTGTGAGTGCGCTGGCCAAGTACATCGTTAACGAGATCCAGGATGTTTATCGTCTGCAAGGCGTGAAGATCAACGATAAGCACATTGAGACCATCCTGCGTCAGATGCTGCGTAAAGTTGAAATCGCTGAATCCGGCGATTCCAGTTTCATCAAGGGCGACCAGATGGAACTGACTCACGTACTGGTAGAGAACGAGCGTCTGGCTGGCGACGAGAAATTCGTATCCAAGTTCACTCGTGTTCTGCTGGGTATCACCAAGGCGTCGTTGTCCACTGAGTCGTTCATCTCGGCGGCCTCCTTCCAGGAGACCACTCGCGTACTGACCGAAGCAGCGGTAACCGGCAAGCGCGATTACCTGCGCGGCCTGAAAGAAAACGTGGTCGTGGGTCGTCTGATCCCGGCTGGTACCGGTTTGGCTTACCACAGCGAGCGTAAGCGCCGCCGTGATGCTGACAAGCCGCTGCGCGTAAGCGCCAGTGAAGTGGAAGCTGCACTGACCGAAGCGCTGAACTCAAGCGGTAACTGAGTTCTGCAATAAATAAGTCTGGGCCCTGGCAGTCCCATTCGTCGGATCGAGGCAATTTTGCCCCGGTTCGACGAGAGGGGAGGTCGGGGCCTTGCCTTGACTGGGGGCAAGATCCTCTTTAGACTCTTGTACCCCTAAATTTGGCGGGAACTCGTTCCTGCCATTTTTGCTTTTCTTGCAAGACAATAGCGTCGCAAGACAACAGTGGAGCTAGTAGATGGCAACTATCAACCAGCTGGTACGTCAGCCGCGTAAGCGTATCGTCGAGAAATCCGACGTGCCTGCGCTGCAGAACTGCCCGCAACGTCGTGGCGTATGCACTCGCGTGTATACCACTACGCCGAAAAAACCTAACTCGGCACTGCGTAAAGTGTGTCGTGTGCGTCTGACCAACGGTTTCGAGGTTTCCTCGTACATCGGCGGTGAAGGCCACAACCTGCAAGAGCACAGCGTGGTGCTGATTCGTGGCGGTCGTGTAAAAGACTTGCCAGGTGTTCGTTATCACACCGTACGCGGCTCCTTGGATACTTCCGGCGTTAAAGGTCGTAACCAGGGTCGTTCGAAGTACGGTACCAAGAAGCCTAAGTAGTAGCGGCTTTTTGTAAAACTGAACCATCTTATTTTCTGAGTCGATAAGAGTAAGGTCGGAGGCGTCCCGAAAGGGCACTGATTCCGAGCGAACCTGAAGACCGTTTGAGGGCTTATCCATGCCAAGAAGACGCGTAGCAGCCAAGCGCGAAGTGCTTGACGATCCAAAATACGGAAGCCAAATTCTGGCCAAGTTCATGAACCACGTGATGGAAAGCGGCAAGAAAGCCGTTGCCGAGCGTATCGTTTATGGCGCGCTGGAAAAGGTTAAAGAACGCAAGAACAGCGACCCCCTGGAAATCTTCGAGAAAGCTCTCGACGCCATCGCTCCGCTGGTCGAAGTGAAGTCGCGCCGTGTAGGCGGCGCTACTTATCAGGTTCCGGTTGAAGTTCGTCCGTCCCGTCGTAACGCCCTGGCAATGCGCTGGTTGGTAGACTTCGCCCGTAAGCGTGGCGAGAAGTCTATGGCTCTGCGTTTGGCTGGCGAACTGTTGGACGCTGCTGAAGGTAAAGGTGCTGCTGTTAAGAAGCGTGAAGACGTGCACCGTATGGCTGAAGCTAACAAAGCTTTCTCGCACTACCGCTTCTAATCTTAGCTTCACTAATTTTGCGAGGGCTTTATGGCTCGTACTACTCCGATTAGCCGCTACCGTAACATCGGTATCGTTGCTCACGTGGATGCTGGTAAAACCACCACCACCGAGCGCGTACTGTTTTACACCGGCAAAAGTCACAAAATGGGCGAGGTGCATGATGGCGCCGCGACCACAGACTGGATGGTTCAGGAGCAGGAGCGTGGTATTACCATTACTTCTGCTGCTATTACCGCCTTCTGGAAAGGTTCTGAGAAGCAGTACAAAGACGAGCATCGCTTCAACGTAATCGATACCCCGGGCCACGTAGACTTCACCATTGAAGTTGAGCGTTCCCTGCGCGTACTCGATGGCGCTGTCGTTGTGTTCTGTGGTACTTCGGGTGTTGAGCCTCAGTCGGAAACCGTATGGCGTCAAGCCAACAAATACGGCGTTCCACGTCTTGTTTACGTAAACAAGATGGACCGTGCTGGTGCCAACTTCCTGCGCGTGATCGGTCAGATCAAGCAGCGTCTGGGTCACACTCCGGTGCCAATCCAACTGGCTATCGGTTCCGAGGACAACTTCCAGGGTCAGATCGATCTGATCAACATGGAAGCGGTCTACTGGAATGATTCCGACAAAGGTATGGTTCCTGTTCGTAAGCCTATCCCTGCTGAACTGCAGGAGCTGGCTGACGAGTGGCGCAACAACATGGTTGAGGCAGCTGCCGAAGCCAGCGAAGAGCTGATGAACAAGTACCTCGAAGGTGAAGAACTCACCAACGTGGAAATCAAGGCCGCTCTGCGTCAGCGTACTATCGCTGGTGAGATCGTCTTGGCTGTTTGCGGTTCCTCGTTCAAGAACAAGGGTGTTCCCCTGGTTCTCGATGCTGTGATCGACTACCTGCCTGCTCCAACCGACATTCCTGCTATCAAGGGTACCAACCCTGATAACGAGGAAGAGGAAATGGAGCGTCATGCAGACGACAGCGAGCCGTTCTCGGCCCTGGCGTTCAAGATCGCTACCGACCCATTCGTGGGTACCTTGACTTTCGTCCGCGTTTACTCGGGCGTGTTGGCATCCGGCGACGGTGTGATCAACTCGGTTAAAGGTAAGAAAGAGCGCGTGGGTCGTATGGTGCAAATGCACGCAAACGCCCGTGAAGAGATCAAGGAAGTGCGCGCTGGTGACATCGCGGCCCTGATCGGCATGAAGGATGTCACCACTGGTGAGACTTTGTGCGACGCTGCTAAGCCAATCATCCTGGTTCGCATGGACTTCCCGGAGCCGGTTATTTCGGTTGCCGTAGAGCCTAAGACCAAGGATGACCAGGAAAAAATGGGTATCGCTTTGGGCAAGCTTGCTCAGGAGGATCCATCTTTCCGCGTTAAGACTGATGAAGAGACTGGTCAAACGATCATCTCTGGCATGGGCGAGCTGCACCTGGACATCCTGGTTGACCGGATGCGCCGTGAGTTTAACGTCGAAGCCAACATCGGTAAGCCTCAGGTTTCCTATCGTGAGCGCATCACGAAAAACTGTGAAATCGAAGGCAAGTTCGTTCGTCAGTCCGGCGGTCGTGGTCAGTTCGGTCACTGCTGGATCCGTTTTGCTCCTGCTGACGAAGGTCAGGAAGGTCTGCAATTCGTGAACGAAGTAGTGGGTGGTGTTGTTCCTAAGGAATACATCCCTGCTATCCAGAAGGGTATCGAAGAGCAGATGAAGAACGGTGTTGTTGCCGGCTATCCGCTGATCGGCCTGAAAGCAACCGTTTTTGACGGTTCTTACCACGACGTCGACTCCAACGAGATGGCGTTTAAGGTGGCTGCTTCCATGGCAACCAAGCAACTGGCCCAAAAGGGCGGTGGTGAGTTGCTTGAGCCAATCATGGCGGTAGAAGTTGTTACACCTGAAGACTATATGGGTGATGTCATGGGCGACCTTAACCGTCGTCGCGGCATGATCTTGGGTATGGAAGACACGGTTTCCGGCAAAGTGATTCGCGCCGAGGTTCCGTTGGGTGAGATGTTCGGTTATGCGACCGACGTTCGCTCCATGTCCCAGGGTCGCGCAAGCTACTCTATGGAATTCAAAAAATACAACACAGCTCCGGCGCACATCGCTGAAACTGTATCCAAAAAACAAGGCTGATTCAGTCCTTTAGGCAAGGAGTTAATTGTCGTGGCTAAAGAAAAATTTGATCGTTCCCTACCGCACGTCAACGTTGGCACCATCGGTCACGTTGACCATGGTAAAACCACTCTGACTGCTGCTCTGACTCGCGTTTGCTCCGAAGTGTTCGGTTCCGCAATCGTTGATTTCGATAAAATCGACAGCGCGCCAGAAGAAAAAGCTCGTGGTATCACCATCAACACTGCGCACGTTGAATACAACTCGCTGATCCGTCACTACGCTCACGTTGACTGCCCAGGTCACGCCGACTATGTGAAGAACATGATCACCGGTGCTGCCCAGATGGACGGCGCGATCCTGGTTTGTTCGGCCGCTGATGGTCCGATGCCACAAACCCGTGAGCACATCCTGCTGTCCCGCCAGGTTGGCGTTCCGTACATCGTGGTTTACCTGAACAAGGCTGACCTGGTAGACGACGCTGAGCTGCTGGAACTGGTTGAGATGGAAGTGCGCGATCTGCTGAGCACTTACGACTTCCCAGGTGACGACACTCCGATCATCATCGGTTCTGCTCGTATGGCTCTGGAAGGCAAAGACGACAACGAAATGGGCACCACGTCCGTTCGTAAACTGGTTGAGACTCTGGACAGCTACATCCCAGATCCAGTTCGTGTTATCGACAAGCCGTTCCTGATGCCAATCGAAGACGTATTCTCGATCTCCGGTCGTGGTACTGTTGTGACTGGTCGTATCGAGCGCGGTATCGTTAAGGTTCAAGATCCACTGGAAATCGTTGGTCTGCGTGACACTACCGTCACCACCTGCACCGGTGTTGAAATGTTCCGTAAGCTGCTCGACGAAGGTCGTGCTGGCGAGAACTGCGGCGTTCTGCTGCGTGGTACCAAGCGTGACGACGTTGAGCGTGGCCAGGTTCTGGTTAAGCCGGGTTCGGTTAAGCCGCACACCAAGTTCGAAGCTGAAGTGTACGTGCTGAGCAAAGAAGAAGGCGGTCGTCACACTCCGTTCTTCAAAGGCTACCGTCCACAGTTCTACTTCCGTACTACCGACGTTACTGGTAACTGCGAACTGCCGGAAGGCGTAGAAATGGTAATGCCAGGCGACAACATCAAAATGGTTGTCACCCTGATCAAAACCATCGCTATGGAAGACGGTCTGCGCTTCGCAATCCGTGAAGGCGGCCGTACCGTTGGTGCTGGCGTTGTAGCTAAAATCATCGAGTAATTATCTCTTCTGAGATAGCTCTGATGTTTTGAGGAGGCCCCCGCTTAGCGGGGGCCTTTTTTATTGGGTTGACACCCATCTGGGCCGTCTATAGAATTGCGCCTCCTTTTAACGGGCGTATTGCGCTCGGTGGGAATAGCAGCCGGAGTCTGAAATCCAATGCAAAATCAGCAAATCCGTATCAGGTTGAAGGCTTTTGACCATCGCCTGATCGACCAATCCACCCAGGAAATCGTGGAAACCGCGAAACGTACTGGTGCTCAAGTGCGTGGTCCAATTCCACTGCCTACCCGTAAAGAGCGGTTCACCGTTCTGGTCTCCCCGCACGTCAACAAAGACGCGCGTGACCAGTACGAGATCCGTACTCATAAGCGCGTACTGGACATCGTCCAGCCAACGGATAAAACCGTTGATGCACTTATGAAGCTTGATCTGGCGGCCGGTGTGGAAGTTCAGATCAGCCTCGGCTAAGACTCGGGTCTTAGTCGTGTAACGCTCTGAAATGGGCGGCCATAGCGGGTGAAAGCCCCGTACACTCATGAGGTTTACAACATGACTATTGGTGTAGTCGGTCGTAAATGCGGTATGACCCGTATTTTCACCGAAGAAGGTGTCTCCATTCCGGTTACGGTCATTGAGATCGAACCGAATCGCGTCACCCAGTTCAAAACTGAAGAGACCGATGGCTATCGTGCAGTGCAAGTCACTGTCGGCGAGCGTCGTGCTTCGCGCGTGACTGCTGCTCAAGCAGGTCACTTCGCTAAAGCAAACGTTGCAGCTGGTCGCACTGTTATGGAGTTCCGTCTTGAAGATGGCGACTACCAGGCTGGCGATCTGATCAACGCTGAAATCTTCGCCGCTGGTCAACTGGTTGATGTAACCGGTCAGTCCAAAGGTAAAGGCTTCCAGGGTACGATCAAGCGTTGGAATTTCCGTGGTCAAGATAACACTCACGGTAACTCCGTCTCCCACCGCGTCCCGGGCTCTATTGGCCAGTGCCAGACTCCTGGTCGTGTATTCAAGGGCAAAAAAATGTCCGGTCATATGGGCGCTGAGCGCGTGACCGTGCAGTCCCTCGAAGTAGTGCGCGTCGACGCTGAACGCAATCTGTTGTTGGTCAAGGGTGCTGTTCCTGGCGCTACTGGCGGCAACCTGGTTGTACGTCCAGCGGCCAAGGCTCGCGGTTAAGGGGAAGCTGACATGCAATTAAATGTAAATGACGCTCAAGCGATCGAAGTTTCCGAACTGACATTTGGCGGCGAATTCAACGAGACGCTCGTTCACCAAGCAGTCGTGGCCTACATGGCCGGCGGCCGTCAAGGTAGCAAGCAGCAAAAGACCCGTTCCGACGTTCGTGGTGGCGGTAAGCGCCCATGGCGTCAGAAAGGCACTGGCCGTGCTCGTGCCGGTACTATCCGTAGCCCAATCTGGCGTGGCGGCGGTACCACTTTCGCAGCTCGTCCACAGGATCACACTCAGAAGCTCAACAAGAAGATGTACCGCGCAGCTCTGCGCTCCATCCTTGCTGAACTCGTGCGTACTGATCGTCTGGTCGTGGTTCAGGACTTCGCTGTTGAAAGTCCAAAAACCAAAGATCTGCTGGGCAAACTGAACAACATGAGCCTGACCGATGTTTTGATCGTGTCTGAAGCTGTTGATCAGAACCTGTACCTGGCTGCTCGCAACCTGCCACACGTTGATGTACGTGACGTGCAAGGTTCCGATCCAGTTAGTCTGATCGCATACGACAAGGTGTTGATCACCGTGTCGGCCGTGAAGAAATTCGAGGAGCTGCTGGGATGAACCAGGAACGCGTATTTAAAGTTCTGCTTGGCCCGCACGTTTCCGAAAAGGCTACGGTTCTGGCTGACAAGAAAGGCCAGTTCGTTTTCAAGGTTGCAACTGACGCAACCAAGCTGGAAATCAAGAAGGCCGTCGAAAGCCTGTTCAGCGTGAAAGTAGAGCGTGTTACTACCCTGAATGTTCTGGGTAAGAGCAAGCGCACTGCTCGCGGTCTGGGCAAGCGTAATGACTGGAAGAAGGCAGTTATCTCCCTTCAGCCAGGCCAAGATCTCGATTTCAGCAGCAGTGCTGAGTAAGGAAGGGGTGCATCATGGCAATCGTTAAATGCAAACCGACTTCCCCTGGCCGCCGTTTTGTGGTCAAGGTGGTCAACCAGGAGCTGCATAAAGGCGCTCCTCACGCACCGCTGCTCGAGAAAAAATCGAAGACTGGTGGTCGTAACAACAATGGTCGTATTACCACTCGTCACATCGGTGGTGGCCATAAGCAGCATTATCGTTTGGTCGACTTCCGTCGCAACGACAAAGATGGCATCACTGCCACTGTTGAGCGTATCGAATACGATCCAAACCGTACTGCTCACATCGCTCTGCTGCTGTACGCAGATGGCGAGCGTCGCTACATCATCGCACCTAAAGGTGTGAGTGCTGGCGACCAGCTGATCGCAGGTGCCTTGGCGCCGATCAAGCCGGGCAACGCTCTGCAGCTGCGTAACATTCCAGTTGGTAGCACCGTACACGGCATCGAATTGAAGCCAGGTAAAGGCGCGCAAATCGCTCGTTCCGCTGGTGCTTCGGCTCAGCTGATCGCTCGTGAAGGTGTCTACGTGACCCTGCGTCTGCGTTCTGGTGAGATGCGTAAAGTTCTGGCTGAATGCCGCGCGACCCTAGGTGAAGTCTCGAACTCCGAGCACAGCCTGCGTTCGCTGGGTAAAGCTGGTGCCAAGCGCTGGCGTGGCGTTCGCCCAACCGTTCGTGGTGTTGCCATGAACCCGGTTGACCACCCACACGGTGGTGGTGAAGGTCGTACCTCTGGTGGTCGTCATCCGGTATCGCCATGGGGCTTCCCGACTAAGGGCGCGAAGACTCGTGGTAATAAGCGTACCGACAAAATGATCGTCCGTCGTCGCAAGTAAATAGAGGGATACGACAGTGCCACGTTCTCTGAAAAAAGGTCCTTTTATTGATCTTCACCTACTGAAGAAGATCGAAGTGGCGGCGGAAAAGAACGATCGCAAACCGGTGAAAACCTGGTCGCGTCGTTCGATGATCCTGCCACAAATGGTCGGTCTGACCATCGCTGTACACAACGGTCGCTTGCACGTCCCAGTTCTCGTGAACGAAGACATGGTCGGCCACAAACTAGGCGAGTTTGCCGGTACCCGCACTTATCGTGGGCACGTGGCAGACAAGAAAGCCAAGCGTTAAGGGGTTAGGAAATGGAAGTAGCCGCTAAGTTGTCGGGCGCTCGAATCTCCGCCCAGAAAGCCCGCTTGGTCGCCGACCAGATCCGCGGGAAGAAGGTGGGCGAAGCGCTCAACCTGTTGGCTTTCAGCAGTAAGAAAGCCGCCGAGATCATGAAGAAAGTGCTGGAGTCGGCCGTAGCCAACGCCGAGCATAACGAAGGCGCAGACGTTGATGACCTGAAGGTCAGCACCGTTTTCGTCAACGAAGGGCGTTCGCTGAAGCGCATCATGCCACGTGCCAAAGGCCGTGCTGATCGCATCGTCAAGCGGTCTTGCCATATCACTGTCAAGGTTGCTGACAAGTAACGGAGTCGAAGAGATGGGTCAGAAAGTACATCCCATTGGCATTCGCCTGGGAATCGTCAAGGAGCACACCTCCGTCTGGTACGCAGACGGTCGGACTTATGCGGACTATTTGTTCGCTGATCTGAAGGTGCGTGAGTATCTCCAAGACAAACTAAAAAGCGCGTCCGTAAGCCGTATCGATATCCATCGCCCGGCACAAACTGCACGTATCACCATCCACACCGCTCGTCCAGGTATCGTTATCGGGAAGAAAGGTGAAGATGTTGAGAAACTGCGTCAGGACCTGACCAAGCAAATGGGTGTGCCTGTGCACATCAATATCGAAGAGATCCGTAAGCCGGAGCTCGACGGTATGCTGGTTGCGCAGAGCGTAGCTCAGCAGCTGGAGCGTCGCGTAATGTTCCGTCGCGCTATGAAGCGCGCCGTACAGAACGCCATGCGCATTGGTGCCAAAGGCATCAAAATCCAAGTGAGCGGTCGTCTCGGCGGTGCTGAAATCGCACGTACTGAATGGTATCGCGAAGGTCGTGTGCCACTGCACACCCTGCGTGCCGACATCGACTATGCCAACTACGAAGCTCACACCACTTATGGTGTGATCGGTGTAAAGGTTTGGATCTTCAAAGGCGAAGTAATTGGTGGTCGCCAAGAAGAACTGAAACCACAAGCACCAGCGCCTCGTAAAAAAGCTGCTAAGTAAGGGGTACGCCAAATGTTGCAACCAAAGCGTACGAAGTTCCGCAAGCAGATGACAGGCCACAACCGTGGTCTGGCTCAGCGCGGTAGCAAAGTCAGCTTCGGCGAGTTCGCGCTGAAGTCTGTAGCTCGTGGTCGTCTCACCGCTCGTCAGATCGAGTCAGCGCGTCGTGCACTGACCCGTCACGTTAAACGTGGCGGCAAGATCTGGATCCGTGTATTCCCGGACAAGCCGATCTCCAAAAAACCCCTCGAAGTTCGGATGGGTAAAGGTAAGGGTAACGTGGAATACTGGGTAGCCCAGATTCAGCCAGGCAAAGTCCTGTATGAAATCGAGGGTGTAACTGAAGAGCTGGCGCGTGAGGCTTTTGCCCTGGCTGCTGCAAAGCTGCCGCTCGCCACCGCCTTTGTTAAACGGACGGTGATGTGATGAAAGCGAATGAACTTCGTGAAAAATCCGCACAGCAGCTGAACGAGCAACTGCTCGGCCTGCTGCGCGACCAGTTCAATCTGCGTATGCAGAAAGCAACTGGCCAGTTGGGGCAGTCTCATCTGCTCTCGCAAGTTAAGCGTGACATTGCTCGCGTGAAGACTGTGCTCAACCAGCAGGCAGGTAAGTGATCATGGCTGAAGCCGAAAAGACTGTCCGTACGCTGACTGGCCGTGTTGTCAGCGACAAGATGGACAAAACCATCACCGTTTTGATCGAGCGTCGCGTTAAGCACCCGATCTACGGTAAATATGTTAAGCGTTCGACTAAGCTGCACGCGCACGACGAAACCAATCAGTGCCACATCGGCGACAAGGTCACTATTCGTGAAACTCGTCCGCTGGCCAAGACCAAGTCTTGGGCGCTGGTTGATGTTCTCGAACGCGCTGTGGAAGTCTAAGGACTAGGGGTCGGAGAAATTATATGATTCAGACTCAATCCATGCTCGATGTGGCCGATAACAGCGGCGCTCGCCGTGTTATGTGCATCAAGGTGCTGGGTGGCTCCCATCGTCGTTACGCTGGTATCGGTGACATCATCAAAGTTACCGTGAAGGAAGCAATTCCTCGCGGTAAGGTGAAAAAAGGCC
Source organism: Pseudomonas sp. Irchel 3H9 (assembly GCF_900187495.1). NCBI lineage: Bacteria > Pseudomonadati > Pseudomonadota > Gammaproteobacteria > Pseudomonadales > Pseudomonadaceae > Pseudomonas > Pseudomonas sp. Irchel 3H9. The sequence continues at coordinate 24,870 of NZ_FYDK01000008.1, forward strand.
AAGTGATGACTGCTGTTGTAGTTCGCACTCGTCACGGTGTACGCCGTGCAGACGGCTCTATTATCCGCTTTGATGGCAACGCTGCTGTTCTTCTGAACAACAAGCAAGAGCCGATCGGCACCCGTATCTTTGGGCCAGTGACGCGTGAACTTCGTACTGAGAAGTTCATGAAGATCGTCTCGCTCGCCCCAGAAGTGCTGTAAGGAGATCCGACATGCAAAAGATTCGTCGTGACGACGAGATCATCGTGATCGCCGGCAAAGACAAAGGTAAGCGCGGTAAGGTTCTTAAGGTTCTCGCTAATAACCGTCTGGTTATTGGTGGTCTGAACCTGGTTAAGCGCCATACCAAGCCTAACCCTATGTCGGGCGTGCAGGGCGGTATCGTCGAAAAAGAAGCTCCTCTGGACGCTTCTAACGTCGCCATTTTCAACGGCGAAACCAACAAGGCTGACCGCGTTGGTTTTAAAGTAGAAGATGGCAAGAAAATTCGTGTCTTCAAGTCGACCCAAAAAGCGGTTGATGCTTGAACACTGCTAGGTAGAAGACCATGGCACGACTAAAAGAGATTTACTGGAAAGAAATCGCACCGAAGCTTAAGGAAGAACTTAAGCTCTCGAACGTGATGGAAGTTCCACGCGTTACCAAAATCACCCTGAACATGGGTTTGGGCGAAGCGGTCGGTGACAAAAAAGTCATCGAACACGCTGTTGCTGACCTGGAAAAGATCACCGGTCAAAAAGTCGTTGTGACTTACGCTCGGAAATCCATCGCTGGCTTTAAAGTCCGTGAAGGTTGGCCGATCGGCGTCAAAGTGACTCTGCGCCGTGAGCGTATGTACGAATTCCTGGATCGTCTGCTGTCGATCTCCCTGCCTCGGGTTCGCGACTTCCGCGGCCTGAATGCCAAGTCCTTCGATGGTCGTGGTAACTACAGCATGGGCGTGAAAGAGCAGATCATCTTCCCGGAAATCGACTACGACAAGATCGATGCTCTCCGCGGTCTGGACATCACCCTGACCACCACTGCCAAGAACGATGATGAAGGTCGCGCTCTGTTGCGTGCTTTCAAATTCCCGTTCCGCAACTGATTGGAGTAGGACCATGGCCAAGATGAGCATGAAAAACCGCGAGCTGAAGCGTCAGCTCACGGTTGCCAAGTACGCCAAGAAGCGTGCAGCACTGAAAGCAATCATCGTTGATCTGAACGCAAGTCCAGAAGCGCGTTGGGAAGCTACAGTTGCTTTGCAGAAGCAGCCACGTGACGCAAGCGCTTCGCGCATGCGTAACCGCTGCCGCCTGACCGGTCGTCCACACGGCGTTTACCGCAAGTTCGGCCTCGGCCGTAACAAACTGCGTGAAGCTGCAATGCGTGGTGACGTACCAGGTCTGGTTAAAGCTAGCTGGTAAGTACTTTCAGCGTCTAGGGGGTCTGCATCGCAAGATACTGACCGCCGGTGACCTTGAATCTGGAACAAGCCCCTTTTGGGGCTTGTTTCATTTCCGGAGTGTGTCTAAAATACGCGGCTCGCCTGAGCCCGTGTTTTTTACGCTCGGAGATTCTCGGCGACATATGTAGCCGCAAGGCTAATTTTTTTGTATTAGGAGCGTCTAGCCCATGAGTATGCAGGACCCGTTAGCGGACATGCTAACTCGTATCCGTAATGCCCAGATGGCTGAAAAGTCCGTCGTAAGCATGCCATCTTCCAAGTTGAAGGTAGCTGTTGCCAAAGTCCTGAAAGACGAAGGCTACATTGCGGGTTATCAGATCAGCAGCGAAACCAAGCCACTGCTGTCCATCGAGCTGAAGTACTTCGAAGGCCGTTCGGTCATCGAGGAAGTGAAGCGCGTTAGCCGTCCAGGCCTGCGTCAGTACAAGTCCGCTGAAGATCTGCCGAAAGTTCGTGGCGGTCTTGGCGTGTCTATCGTCTCCACCAACAAAGGTGTGATGACGGATCGTGCTGCGCGCGCTGCCGGTGTCGGCGGCGAAGTTCTTTGCACTGTGTTCTAAGGGGGGATAAGCATGTCTCGCGTCGCTAAGAACCCCGTTAAGCTGCCAGCCGGTGTCGAAGTCAAATTCGCAGGCCAACAGCTTTCGGTGAAGGGTGCCAAGGGCACTCTTGAACTGAACATCCATTCGTCCGTTGAGATCGTTGAAGAAGCTGGTGAGCTGCGTTTCGCTGCTCGCAATGGCGATCAACAAACTCGCGCAATGGCCGGTACCACGCGTGCGTTGGTAAACAACATGGTCCAAGGCGTAAGCCAAGGCTTCGAGCGCAAGCTCCAGCTGGTCGGTGTTGGTTACAAAGCGCAAGCAAAAGGCACGGTTTTGAACCTTGCCCTTGGCTTCTCGCACCCAGTGGATTACGAACTGCCGGAAGGCATCACCGCTGAGACCCCTAGCCAAACCGATATCCTGATCAAGGGTATCGATAAGCAGCTGGTAGGTCAGGTGGCCGCTGAGATCCGCGACTTCCGTCCACCAGAGCCTTACAAAGGCAAAGGTGTGCGCTACGCGGACGAAGTCGTCCGTCGTAAAGAAGCCAAGAAGAAGTAGGGCATAGCAAATGACCGACAAAAAAGTTACTCGACTGCGTCGCGCTCGCAAAGCACGCCTGAAAATGCACGAACTCGAAGTCGTGCGTCTCTGCGTGTACCGTTCGTCGCAGCACATCTACGCCCAGGTCATCTCGGCCGACGGCAACCAAGTCCTGGCAAGCGCCTCGACTTTGGATAAAGAACTGCGTGATGGTGCCACTGGCAACATCGACGCGGCCACTAAGGTTGGCCAGCTGGTCGCTACGCGTGCTAAGGCCGCGGGCGTCTCGCAAGTGGCTTTCGACCGCTCTGGCTTCAAGTACCACGGCCGCGTGAAAGCGCTGGCTGATGCTGCTCGTGAAGCTGGGCTGGAGTTCTAAGTTATGTCAAATAACGACCAAAAGCGCGACGAAGGCTACATTGAGAAGCTGGTTCAAGTTAACCGCGTAGCTAAAACCGTTAAAGGCGGCCGTATCTTCACTTTCACTGCGTTGACCGTGGTAGGTGATGGTAAAGGGCGCGTTGGCTTCGGCCGTGGCAAGTCACGTGAAGTGCCTGCTGCGATCCAGAAGGCAATGGAAGCTGCTCGTCGCAACATGATCCAAGTTGATTTGAACGGTACCACTCTGCAGTACGCAATGAAGTCCGCCCATGGCGCTTCGAAGGTGTACATGCAGCCTGCCTCTGAAGGTACCGGTATCATCGCTGGCGGCGCTATGCGTGCTGTCCTCGAAGTTGCTGGTGTTCAGAACGTTCTGGCCAAGTGCTACGGCTCGACTAACCCTGTAAACGTGGTTCACGCCACTTTCAAAGGTTTGAAAGCCATGCAATCTCCTGAGTCCATCGCTGCTAAGCGTGGTCTGACTGTCAAGGAGATCTTCTGATCATGGCTACCGTTAAAGTAACGCTGATCAAAAGCATGACCGGCCGCATTCCTAACCACAAACTGTGTGTTAAAGGTTTGGGTCTGCGTCGCATCGGTCACACTGTAGAAGTCCAGGATACTCCCGAGAATCGCGGGATGATCAATAAGGCTTACTACATGCTGCGTGTAGAGGGTTAATCGATGAAACTCAATGATCTGAGTCCAGCGCCGGGCTCCCGTCGCGAAAAGCATCGTCCGGGCCGTGGTATCGGTAGCGGTTTGGGTAAGACTGGTGGCCGTGGTCACAAAGGTCAAACCTCCCGCTCCGGTGGCACCATTGCTCCAGGCTTTGAAGGCGGTCAACAGCCGCTGCATCGTCGCCTGCCTAAGTTCGGTTTCGTATCCCTGAAAGCTATGGATCGCGCAGAAGTGCGTCTGTCCGAGCTGGCTAAAGTGGAAGGCGACATCGTTACTGTGCAGACCCTGAAAGATGCCAACGTGATCAACGTCAACGTACAGCGTGTGAAAATCATGCTGTCCGGTGAAGTGACTCGCGCTGTCACTATCGGCAAGGGAATCGGCGCCACCAAAGGTGCGCGTTCGGCTATCGAAGCAGCTGGCGGCAAGTTCGAGGAATAAATGGCTAAGCAAGGTGCTCTCTCAGCGCTCGGCAAAGGCGGTATGTCTGAACTTTGGGCTCGTCTGCGTTTTCTGTTCCTGGCGATTATCGTCTACCGAATAGGCGCACACATCCCGGTTCCAGGTATCAACCCGGACCGACTCGCAGACCTGTTTCGACAGAATGAGGGGACCATTCTTAGCTTGTTCAATATGTTTTCCGGCGGCGCGCTGGAACGGATGAGCATCTTTGCACTGGGGATCATGCCGTATATCTCGGCATCGATCATCATGCAGTTGATGACCGCCGTCAGCCCGCAGCTGGAGCAGTTGAAGAAGGAAGGTGAAGCTGGCCGTCGCAAGATTAGCCAGTACACCCGCTACGGCACTGTTGCTCTCGCTCTGGTTCAGGCTATCGGCATGTCCGTTGGCCTGGCTGGGCAGGGCGTTGCGTTCACTGGTGACTTTGGCTTCCATTTCGTCGCGGTATCCACATTTGTGGCCGGTGCGATGTTCATGATGTGGCTGGGTGAGCAGATTACTGAGCGCGGTGTTGGTAACGGTATCTCGATGTTGATTTTCGCAGGTATCGTCGCCGGTCTTCCGAGAGCGATTGGGCAGTCTTTCGAGTCTGCACGTCAGGGTGATATCAATATCTTTGCCCTAGTTGCTATCGGTTTGCTGGCAGTAGCGATTATCGGTTTTGTGGTGTTCATTGAGCGTGGCCAGCGTCGTATTGCTGTTCACTACGCCAAGCGTCAGCAGGGCCGTAAGGTCTTTGCTGCGCAGACTAGCCACTTGCCGCTGAAAGTGAATATGGCCGGTGTTATTCCGGCAATTTTCGCGAGCAGCATTTTGCTGTTTCCGGCTTCGTTGGGTACCTGGTTTGGTCAGTCTGAAAATATGGGCTGGCTGCAGGACCTCTCTCAGTCGATCGCTCCTGGTCAGCCGTTGAATATTCTGCTGTTTAGTGCAGGGATTATTTTCTTCTGCTTCTTCTATACGGCGTTGATGTTCAATCCGAAAGACGTAGCGGAAAACCTGAAGAAGTCCGGTGCCTTTATTCCGGGTATCCGTCCAGGTGAGCAGTCTGCGCGCTACATTGATGGCGTTCTGACTCGTTTGACCCTGTTCGGTGCTCTATATATGACGGCCGTCTGCCTGTTGCCCCAGTTCCTTGTGGTTGCAGCAAACGTTCCGTTCTACCTTGGCGGGACCTCGTTGCTGATCGTGGTCGTGGTTGTGATGGACTTCATGTCCCAAGTACAATCGCACCTCGTTTCGCACCAGTACGAATCCCTGATGAAGAAAGCCAACCTGAAGGGTTACGGCAGCGGCATGTTGCGCTGAGTACCCATAAGGTTCGAGGAGTTGGTGATGAAAGTTCGTGCATCGGTGAAAAAGCTGTGCCGTAACTGCAAGATTATTCGCCGCGAAGGTGTTGTTCGAGTAATTTGCAGCGCGGAACCGCGTCACAAACAGCGCCAAGGCTGAGTGTGATCCGCTTGAAGCCCGGCAGCTAGTGCGCTGCCGGGTTGATTATTTGTTATTACAGCGATATTATCTCGCGCCCTATTTCTTGGCTTCCGGGGCGTAGGTAGCTGTCAATTGGAGTCCCACTGAATGGCCCGTATTGCAGGCGTTAACATTCCAGATAACAAGCACACTGTTATCTCGCTGACCTACATCTATGGTGTTGGTCGCACTACTGCGCAGAAAATTTGCGCAGACACTGGGGTAAACCCAGCCGCTAAGATCAAGGATCTGAGCGACGAGCAGATTGAGCTGTTGCGTGGCGAAGTGGCGAAGTTCACCACTGAAGGTGACCTGCGTCGCGAAATCAACATGAAAATCAAGCGTTTGATGGACCTCGGTTGCTACCGTGGTCTGCGTCATCGTCGTGGTCTTCCAGTACGCGGTCAGCGTACCAAGACTAACGCGCGTACCCGTAAAGGTCCGCGTAAGCCGATCCGCAAGTAATCGCCCACGCGAATCGACAGGAAATTAATCATGGCAAAACCTGCTGCTCGTCCTCGTAAAAAAGTTAAAAAGACAGTGGTTGATGGCATCGCCCACATCCATGCATCTTTTAACAACACAATCGTGACCATCACCGACCGTCAAGGTAACGCGCTTTCTTGGGCTACCTCCGGTGGTTCGGGTTTCCGCGGTTCCCGCAAGTCCACCCCGTTTGCTGCTCAAGTAGCTGCTGAACGTGCTGGTCAAGCTGCGCTGGAATATGGCCTGAAAAACCTCGACGTTAACGTCAAAGGTCCAGGTCCAGGTCGTGAGTCTGCTGTCCGTGCTTTGAACGGCTGTGGCTATAAGATCGCCAGCATCACCGACGTGACGCCAATCCCGCACAACGGGTGCCGTCCGCCGAAGAAGCGCCGCGTGTAATCCAGGAGATTGTAAAGAATGGCTCGTTACATTGGTCCAAAATGCAAACTCGCTCGTCGCGAAGGCACCGATCTCTTCCTGAAGAGCGGCGTGCGCGCGATCGAATCGAAGTGCAACATTGAAGCAGCACCTGGTATCCACGGCCAACGCCGCGGTCGCCAGTCCGATTACGGCACCCAACTGCGTGAAAAGCAGAAGGTTCGTCGTATCTACGGCGTTCTCGAGCGTCAGTTCAGCGGCTACTACAAAGAAGCTGCTGGCAAGAAAGGTGCAACTGGTGAAAACCTGCTGCAACTGCTCGAATGCCGTCTGGACAACGTTGTATACCGTATGGGCTTTGGTTCGACTCGTGCCGAATCCCGTCAGCTGGTATCGCACAAGTCGATCAGCGTTAACGGTCAGACCGTAAACGTTCCGTCTTATCAGGTTCGTGCTGGTGACGTGGTCGCAGTTCGCGAGAAAGCAAAAAACCAACTTCGCATTGTCCAAGCTCTCGATCTGTGTGCCCAACGTGGCCGCGTAGAATGGGTAGAAGTAGACACTGAGAAGAAGTCGGGCGTTTTCAAGAACGTTCCTGCTCGCAGTGATCTGTCCGCCGACATCAACGAAAGCCTGATTGTCGAGCTCTACTCCAAGTAAGGGCTAGAAAATAGGTGCATCCATGCAGATTTCGGTAAATGAGTTCCTGACACCCCGCCACATTGATGTGCAGGTTGTCAGTCCAACCCGCGCCAAGATCACACTCGAGCCTCTCGAGCGTGGTTTTGGCCACACCCTGGGCAACGCGCTGCGCCGCATCCTGTTGTCCTCAATGCCCGGCTGTGCAGTAGTCGAGGCCGAGATTGACGGTGTGCTCCACGAGTACAGCGCCATCGAAGGTGTACAGGAAGACGTAATTGAAATCCTGTTGAACCTTAAAGGTCTGGCTATCAAGCTGCACGGCCGTGACGAAGTTACGCTGACCTTGTCGAAGAAGGGTTCGGGGGTGGTTACCGCTGCCGATATTCAGCTGGATCATGATGTCGAGATCGTTAATCCCGATCACGTAATCGCTAACCTGGCGTCTAACGGCGCCCTGAACATGAAGCTCACTGTAGCTCGTGGTCGTGGTTATGAACCGGCCGACTCGCGTCAGAGCGATGAAGACGAAAGCCGCAGCATTGGTCGCTTGCAGCTCGACTCTTCGTTCAGCCCGGTTCGCCGTATCGCATACGTGGTGGAAAACGCCCGTGTCGAACAGCGTACTAACCTGGACAAGCTGGTTATTGATCTGGAAACCAACGGTACTCTGGATCCTGAAGAGGCTATCCGCCGCGCTGCAACCATTCTGCAACAGCAGTTGGCTGCGTTCGTCGACCTCAAAGGTGACAGCGAACCAGTGGTAATCGAGCAGGAAGACGAGATCGATCCGATCCTGCTTCGCCCGGTTGACGATCTGGAACTGACTGTACGTTCGGCTAACTGCCTTAAGGCGGAAAACATTTACTACATCGGCGACCTGATTCAGCGTACCGAAGTAGAACTGTTGAAGACTCCGAACCTGGGCAAGAAATCCTTGACTGAAATCAAGGACGTTCTGGCCTCCCGCGGTCTGTCCCTCGGCATGCGCCTCGACAACTGGCCGCCTGCAAGTCTTAAGAAGGACGACAAGGCGACTGCCTGATCGTCGTAATCACCGAACGTGAGTTTGGTAAGGAATGAACCATGCGTCATCGTAAAAGTGGTCGTCACCTGAGCCGTACCAGCTCGCACCGCAAGGCCATGTTTCAAAACATGGCGGTGTCGCTGTTCGAGCACGAGCTGATCAAAACTACACTGCCGAAAGCTAAAGAACTGCGTCGCGTTGCTGAGCCGCTGATTACTTTGGCTAAGACAGACAGCCTGGCTAACCGCCGTCTGGCTTTCGACCGTACTCGTTCGAAAGCTATCGTTGGTAAGCTCTTCAACGACCTGGGCAAGCGTTACGCTACCCGTGAGGGTGGCTACCTGCGCATCCTCAAGTGCGGTTTCCGCGCTGGTGACAACGCGCCTATGGCGTACGTTGAGTTGGTTGATCGTGCTACTGCCGGCGAAGCTGTAAGCGCCGAGTAAGACGACAAGCTGTAACAAAGAACCGGGCCTAGTGCCCGGTTTTTTGTGCGCGTAACGAAAGCGCGATTTGTACAAGTTTTCGGGGTAGGGGCTTGGCACTATGCGGTTGAGGTTGTTGGTAGTAATTTTCTATTGATGCGTGAAATTTAATGAATTTGTACGTGTTATGTTGCTGATCAATAATCCTCCCAAGCCGATTAGCCGGCAGTTCTAAGTCCGACCTGAGGAAAATTGAGCATGAGCCAGAATAAAATCCTTACTACCGCCAGCGGTGCTCCCGTTGCAGATAACCAGAATTCCCGTTCTGCTGGCCCGCGTGGCCCGCTGTTGCTCGACGATTTCCATCTGATCGAGAAGCTCGCTCACTTCAACCGTGAAAACATTCCTGAGCGCCGCGTACACGCCAAAGGGTCGGGTGCCTACGGAACGTTTACAGTCACCCAAGACATCACTCAGTACACAAGCGCCAAGCTGTTTGAATTTGTGGGTAAGCAGACCCCGACCTTCCTGCGCTTCTCAACTGTGGGCGGTGAGCGTGGTTCTGCTGATACCGAGCGCGACCCACGTGGTTTTGCCTTGAAGTTCTACACTGAGGAAGGCAACTGGGACATCGTGGGGAACAACACTCCGGTGTTCTTCATTCGCGACCCGCTGAAATTCCCTGACTTCATTCACACTCAGAAGCGTCTGCCGCAAAGCAATCTCAAAAGCGCACAGATGATGTGGGACTTTTGGTCGCACTCCCCTGAGGCGCTGCACCAAGTGACCATCTTGTTTTCGGACCGTGGCATTCCAGACGGCTACCGTCACATGCACGGCTTTGGCAGCCACACTTACAGCCTGATCAATGCTAATGGTGAGCGTCACTGGGTGAAATGGCACTACAAAACCAAGCAGGGGATCAAGAATCTGGCTCCAGCCGATGCTGCACGCTTGGCCGGTACCGACCCCGATTACGCCCAGCGTGATCTCTTCGGTGCGATCGAGCGCGGTGATTTCCCGAAATGGCGCGTCTGCATCCAGATCATGACTGAAGCCCAGGCTAACGCTCACTACGAGAATCCTTTCGACGTGACCAAAACCTGGTCGCAGAAGGAATTTCCGTTGATCGAAGTTGGTGAGCTTGAGCTCAATCGCAACCCGCAAAACTACTTTGCTGAAGTTGAGCAGGCAGCATTCGGCCCGAGCAATATGGTCCCAGGTGTTGGCCTGTCCCCAGACCGCATGCTGCAAGGTCGGGTTTTTGCCTACGCTGATGCCCACCGCTACCGTGTTGGCACCAATCACCAGCAGTTGCCGGTAAATGCGCCGCGCAACCCGGTAAATAGCTACCAGCGTGACGGGTCGATGGCTTTCGGCAACAACGGTGGTGCCGCCCCTAACTACGAGCCAAACAGCTACGCCGATGCACCTAAGCAAGCTCCGCAGTACGCCGAGCCAGCCTTGGCCCTGAGCGGTGCCGCTGATCGTTACGATCATCGGGAAGACACTGACTACTACAGCCACGCCGGTGCGCTGTTCCGCCTGATGAACGATGATCAGAAAGCCCTGCTCACCAATAACATCGCGGGTGCAATGGCTGGGGTTTCCAATGATGTGGTTCAGCGTCAATTGGCGCACTTCTACAAAGCGGACCCTGCATATGGAGAAGCAATCGCAAAGGCATTGGGTGTATCGCTTAACTGACTCTAAACGATAAGCAGAACCGCCCTCATTTGGGCGGTTTTTGCGTTATTTCCGCTACTTTTCTCCGGAAATCTTCACTTTTATGCCGTTAGTCCCGTGACCTCCGAGTCATCATGGTTCAAACTACAGACTTTCAAGCAGGGAGATGTAGGGCGATGCAAGGTCACCCCGACGTAATCGATTACCTCAACACGTTGCTGACGGGCGAACTGGCAGCTCGTGACCAATATTTCATCCACTCGCGTATGTACGAAGACTGGGGTTTTACCGAACTCTATGAGCGTATCAACCACGAGATGGAAGAAGAGGCACAGCACGCTGACGCGCTGATGCGTCGTATCCTGATGCTCGAAGGCACGCCGCGCATGCGTCCCGATGATCTGGACGTGGGCACCAGCGTACCTGACATGCTCGCAGCCGATCTTCGCCTTGAATACAAGGTGCGTGCTGCGCTCTGCAAGGGCATCGAGCTCTGCGAGCAGCACAGCGACTTCGTCACGCGGGAAATCCTGCGTGTGCAGTTAAACGACACCGAAGAAGATCACACCTACTGGCTGGAAAAGCAGTTGGGCCTGATCAAGTTGGTAGGGCTGGAGAATTATCTGCAATCGCAGTTCTGATTTCCGGCTACTAAAAAGCCCCTGTCACCGCAAAGTGACAGGGGCTTTTTTATGGGGCATACATCAGGCCCGATCACGCTCCAACAGCGGCTTCAAGTAGTAACCGGTGTGGGACTGCGGCATTTCGGAGACTTGCTCCGGTGTACCTACCGCGATGATCTGGCCACCCTTGGAACCGCCTTCCGGCCCCAGATCCACCAACCAGTCAGCAGTCTTGATCACATCAAGGTTGTGCTCAATCACGACCACAGTGTTGCCGTGGTCGCGCAATCGGTGAAGCACGTCCAGCAGTTGCTGGATATCTGCGAAGTGAAGGCCCGTGGTCGGTTCATCGAGGATATACAGAGTCTTGCCCGTATCGCGCTTGGACAGCTCGCGAGACAGCTTCACCCGCTGCGCCTCACCCCCGGACAGCGTGGTCGCCGACTGTCCCAGCTTGATATACGACAGGCCTACATCCATCAGTGTTTGCAGCTTGCGCGCCAATGCTGGAACCGCGTCGAAGAACACGCGAGCTTCCTCGATGGTCATCTCCAGGGTTTCGTGGATGTTCTTGCCCTTGTACTTGATCTCTAAGGTTTCGCGGTTATAGCGCTTGCTCTTGCATACGTCGCACGGCACATAAATATCCGGCAGGAAGTGCATCTCCACCTTAATCAGGCCATCGCCTTGGCACGCCTCACAGCGCCCGCCCTTGACGTTGAACGAGAACCGGCCAGGACCGTAGCCACGCGAGCGTGACTCCGGAACACCGGCGAACAGCTCGCGAATCGGTGTGAACAGCCCAGTGTAGGTCGCTGGGTTAGAACGCGGTGTGCGGCCAATCGGGCTTTGGTCGATGTCGACGACCTTGTCTAAATGCTCCAGGCCTTTGATGCTGTCATGTGCCGCCGCTTCCAGGGTGGTTGCACCGTTCAGGGCGGTTGCGCTCAGTGGGAACAGCGTGTTGTTGATCAGTGTCGACTTGCCCGATCCGGAAACACCAGTCACACAGGTCAGCAAGCCCAGCGGAATCTCCAGGTCGACATTACGCAGGTTGTTCCCGCGTGCACCTTTGAGGTGTAGCGCCATCTTCTTGTTGCGCGGCGTGCGTTTAGCCGGTACCTCAATCTTCACGCGGCCAGACAAGTACTTGCCGGTCAACGAGTCCGGGTGAGCCATGACTTCGGCCGGCGTACCCTCGGCAACAATATGCCCACCATGTACGCCGGCACCTGGGCCAATATCGACCACATAATCCGCCAGGCGAATCGCGTCTTCGTCGTGCTCGACTACGATTACCGTGTTGCCGATATCCCGCAGGTGTTTCAGCGTACCCAGCAGTCGGTCGTTATCCCGTTGGTGCAAACCAATGGACGGCTCATCAAGGATGTACAAAACGCCTACCAGCCCGGCACCAATCTGGCTGGCCAGGCGAATACGCTGCGCTTCACCGCCCGACAGAGTATCGGCACTGCGATCCAGCGAAAGATAATCCAGGCCCACGTTAACCAGGAACTGCAACCGCTCACGGATTTCCTTGAGGATTTTGTCGGCAATCTCCCCACGGCGTCCTGTCAGCTTGAGGACACCGAAGTATTCACAGGCATCGCCAATCGGCAGATTGGTCACTGCCGGCAGCGTCTTCTCACCCACCCATACATGCCGCGCCTCACGACGCAGGCGAGTGCCACGGCAATCCGGGCAAGGTTGAGTGCTGAGGAATTTCGCCAACTCTTCGCGCACGCTCGCCGATTCGGTCTCGCGGTAGCGCCGCTCCAAGTTCGGCACGATGCCTTCGAACGGGTGGGAGCGCTTGACGATGTCGCCACGGTCGTTCAGGTATTTAAAGTCGACGTTCTGCGAGCCACTGCCATTAAGGATGACCTTCTGCTGATCTGCTGGCAGTTGGTTGAATGGCACTTCAAGGCTGAATTTATAGTGAGACGCCAGTGAACCCAGCATCTGGAAGTAGTAGACATTACGCCTGTCCCAGCCGCGTATTGCCCCCTCCGCCAACGTCAGCTCGCCGTTGACCAGGCGTTTGATGTCGAAGAATTGCTTTACCCCAAGACCATCGCAGGTCGGGCAAGCGCCGGCCGGGTTGTTGAAGGAAAAAAGCTTGGGTTCCAGCTCGCTGATGGCGTGGCCACAGATCGGGCAGGCAAAGCGTGCGGAGAAGATGATCTCTTCACCCGGCTCGTCATCCATCGGCGCCACCAGGGCAATACCGTCCGCCAGTTTCAGCGCGGTTTCGAATGACTCGGCCAGACGCTGCTGCAGGTCGGCGCGCACTTTGAAACGGTCGACCACTACATCGATCGAATGCTTCTTCTGCTTGTCGAGCTTTGGCGCTTCATCCAGCTCATACAGCTTGCCGTTGATGCGTGCGCGTACAAAACCCTGGGCACGCAGCTCTTCGAAAACAGAAAGGTGCTCGCCCTTACGCTCGCGAATCACCGGGGCCAGCAGCATCAGCTTGGCGCCTTCCGGCTGGGCCAGTACCAAGTCGACCATCTGGCTGACGGTCTGGGCTTCCAGCGGAATGTCGTGGTCCGGGCAGCGGGGAATACCTACCCGCGCGTACAGAAGGCGCAGGTAGTCGTAGATTTCGGTGATGGTGCCCACGGTGGAGCGTGGGTTGTGGGAGGTCGACTTCTGTTCGATGGAAATCGCCGGCGACAGACCTTCGATGGTGTCGACGTCAGGCTTTTCCATCATCGACAGGAACTGCCGGGCATAGGCCGACAGCGATTCCACATAGCGGCGCTGACCTTCGGCATACAGCGTGTCGAACGCCAGGGACGATTTGCCCGAGCCGGACAAGCCGGTGATGACAATCAGTTTGTCCCGGGGCAGGGTCAGGTCGATGTTCTTCAGGTTGTGGGTTCTAGCCCCACGAATCAGGATCTTGTCCAAGATGGCCTCGCACGGCGGGCGTAAATAATGCCGGAGTATACGGCTAAAGACTGGATGAATATACACTGTCAAAGTGCCGGGTGCAGCCTTACATGAAAGCTGCGCGGCAAAGCGCCGCATATACCCTCTCAATCGATGGGACTGGTAGAATCGCCGCCGGTTCACACGAGGTTTTTCCATGCACGATCCCCACAGCGAACGCATGAGTAGCGGCGAGACCCGAGCAGCAAGCGGTCTGGCCCTGGTGTTCGCGTTCCGTATGCTTGGCATGTTCATGGTGTTGCCGGTACTGGCGACCTATGGAATGGATCTGGCAGGCGCGACCCCCGCACTGATCGGCCTGGCGATTGGCGCCTATGGCCTGACCCAGGCGATTTTTCAGATCCCCTTTGGGATCATTTCCGACCGCATTGGCCGGCGTCCGGTGATTTACCTCGGGCTGATCGTCTTCGCCCTCGGCAGTGTGCTCGCGGCGCAGTCCGATTCCATCTGGGGTGTGATCGCCGGGCGTATCCTGCAAGGTGCTGGGGCGATTTCCGCTGCGGTGATGGCGCTCCTCTCTGACCTGACCCGCGAACAACACCGCACCAAGGCCATGGCCATGATCGGCATGACCATTGGCCTGTCGTTTGCGGTGGCCATGGTGGTCGGTCCCTTGCTGACTCGTGCTTTCGGCCTGCACGGCTTATTCCTGGCCACCGGCGGCATGGCGTTGTTCGGGATCGTGATCGTGGCCTTTATGGTGCCGCGCTCCACCGGCACGTTGCAGCACCGGGAGTCGGGTGTCGCACGCAAGGCGTTGTTGCCGACGCTCAAGCACCCAGACCTGCTGCGCCTGGATTTAGGTATCTTCGTATTACACGCAATGCTGATGTGCAGCTTCGTCGCCTTGCCCCTGGCCCTGGTGGAAAAAGCCGGGCTGCCCAAGGAGCAGCACTGGTGGGTCTACCTCACTGCTCTGCTGATTTCGTTCTTCGCCATGATTCCGTTCATCATCTACGGCGAGAAGAAACGCAAAATGAAACGAGTTCTCCTGGGCGCCGTCGCGACATTGATGCTCACTGAACTATTCTTCTGGCAGTTCGGCGACAGCCTTCGGGCGCTTGTGATCGGGACGGTGGTGTTTTTTACCGCGTTCAACCTGCTGGAGGCTTCATTGCCTTCGCTGATCAGTAAAGTTTCACCGGCGGGTGGCAAAGGCACGGCCATGGGGGTGTATTCCACCAGCCAGTTCCTTGGCTCGGCGTTGGGCGGCATCATGGGCGGCTGGATGTTCCAGCATGGCGGTTTGTCGGTTGTGTTCCTCGGATGCGCCGGGCTTGCTGCACTTTGGCTGGTCTTTGCTGTTACCATGCGCGAACCTCCCTACGTCACAAGTCTGCGTTTGCCGCTATCGCCTGAGGCGATCCGTGAAAGCGGTCTGGTAGAGCGCCTGAAGGCAGTCGTAGGGGTAACAGATGCAGTCGTGGTCGCCGAAGAGGCGGCCATTTACATCAAATTGGACACCGAATTATTGGATCGCGCGACGCTTGAGCAACTGGTCAATCCAGTGCCGACAGCGCGCCCAGCTTAGGAGAACGTTATGGCCCGTGGGGTTAACAAAGTCATATTGGTCGGTACATGCGGCCAGGATCCCGAAGTTCGCTACTTGCCTAACGGTAACGCCGTGACCAACCTGAGTCTGGCGACCAGCGAACAGTGGACCGACAAGCAAACCGGCCAGAAGGTCGAGAAAACCGAGTGGCACCGTGTGTCGATGTTTGGCAAGGTTGCAGAGATCGCCGGCGAATACCTGCGCAAAGGTTCGCAGGTCTACATCGAAGGCAAACTGCAGACCCGCGAGTGGGAAAAAGACGGCATCAAGCGTTACACCACTGAAATCGTGGTCGACATGCAAGGCACCATGCAACTGCTGGGCGGTCGTCCACAAGGCGATCAACAGGGCCAGGGCGGCATGTCCAACTCGGCACCGCGTCCACAGCAGTCGCGTCCACAGCCAAGCCAGCAGCCACAGCGTGAGTCGCGTCCGGCGCCACAACAGGCCGCTCCGCAACCGGCTCCGGATTTCGATAGCTTTGATGACGATATTCCTTTCTAGGATATCGCTCGGAGCAATCCGTTAAGCTTTCCCGAAAAGCCCCATGAGCCCTGCTCTTGGGGCTTTTTTGTTTGTAGGTTCGCATTGAGAACCGCCGACCCACACAGTCATGGATGAACATCGTGTCGAACACACTGCTGCGCTACGTATTGGCCGTCGTTTTGGCGGCCGGCTGCACCGCGTTACACGCTGAGCCAAAGGCTTCTAAAAACCTGATTGTCGGCCTCTGGGCCATGCAGGCATTGAACGAAGGTCAAACGACCGTGGCTGAGTTCAGGTCCGATGGCCAATTGTTGATGCACGCTTTCGACTGCGTGAAATCAACTCGGGAACCGACGAACGTGGTCGCTTATTCCGTGGCTGACAATGGGGACGTAATCAACATGATATTACCGACCAAAACCATTGAGCTGAAGGTGCTGACCTTTTCTCCCGAGGCCATGCAGTTCACTTCCCGAACGGATGGCATGGAAATCAGGTACGACCTTGAAAAAGTCGACAGCATCGATTCTGTGTGCGAACGCTACCCTCAGCTCAAGGCCGAGCAGGCCCGGAGTACGCCCTACACTGACAGTGATTTCGTCGCTGCCCCAGCCATTCCCGACCATCCGGGTATGGACCGCTACGTCGGCAAATGGAGCTCCAGTAATTTTGTGATGTATGAAATTACCCGAGATGTGAACGGGGTTTTTTACCTGAGTACGCCCAGTGACAAAAACTGGCATTACCTCTACAACGACGTCCACTGGATAGGCAATGCACTGCATTTCCAACGGTATACCTACTCGGACCATGAACAGGCGTTTCGTCTCCCAAAGCACAAATTACTCACCCCTACCAGTCTTGAACCCATGCTTGACGGCCGGATGCGCGAAGACTTTATCCTCAATGGCGATCCGTACATGAGTTTTCTGAAGCGGATGAAATGACGGCATAGAAGATCTCCGGCCCTGGCATTTGTCCTCATGGGTCACACGATTTAGGCTGTAGCCCCTTCCAAAGAACAAGGAAAGCCGCGATGACCTGGTCTGCCAAGCAGTACACGATGTTCGAGCAACAACGCACCCGTCCGGTCCGTGACTTGGTTGCAGCCATTCCAAATAGTGACGTGAAAACCGCCGTTGACCTGGGTTGCGGCCCTGGCAACTCCACTGAAGTGCTGGCCGAGCGCTTCCCTCAAGCACATGTCATCGGCATGGACAGCTCCGACGATATGTTGATCGACGCCCGCAAACGCCTGCCGGAATTGAGCTTTGAACTGGCCGATATCGGCGCCTGGAGTCCCGCGCAAAAATTCGACGTGATCCTGGCCAACGCTTCGCTGCAATGGGTGCCCAACCACAGCACGCTTTACCCTCATCTGGTCAACCAACTGACGCCCGGCGGCACGCTGGCAGTGCAAACCCCGGACAACCTCGATGAGCCTGCACACCGGCTTGCGCGTGAAGTCGCGGCTGAGGGCCCGTGGTCTGCAAAGCTTGGTACGGTCAAACACAATGAGCGGTACGCGGCGAGCTACTACTACGAGTTGCTGAGCAAGCACTGCGCTGCCGTTGACGTATGGCGCACGACCTACCTGCACCCGTTGGCAGATCACGGGGCTGTGGTGGAGTGGTTCAAGGGCACGGGATTGCGTCCATTCCTTGCGCCTTTGACCGATGGTGAAAAAGCCGCCTTTCTACAGGAATATCAGGCGCGGATTGCCCAGGCGTATCCAGCCCTGGCCGATGGCACCGTGTTACTGCCGTTCCCGCGCCTCTTTATTATCGCGACCCGCTAAAACACCCAGGCAAGCAGCGTTTACGCCGCCGCTGCTTGCGCCTTCAAATACTCCTCCGCCGACACCACGCCCGCATACCCAAACGCCAACGAGGCCATGTACGCGCCATGCACCTGCGCGGCCGGAATCACCTGCCCGTTGAACTCCTGATCGCGGGTGGCGCAGGCATCATGAATCACCGTGACCTTGTAGCCCAGATCCGCTGCGGCCCGCACCACGGCATCGACGCACATATGGCTCATGCTGCCGACCACCACCAGTTCGGTGATGCTGCGTTGTTCCAGCAAGGCGCGCAGATTGGTTTCACGAAACGAGTTCACGAAATGTTTAAGCACCACAGGCTCATTGCTTTCGTTCAGTACCTTTGGATGCAACTGCGCGCCTTGTGACCCAGGCGTGAAGAACGGTGCATCTTCGGACGTGAATTCATGGCGCACATGAATCACCGCATCACCTGCCTGGCGGAACGCCTTGAGCACCTGCGCAGCCTTGTCCGCCGCAGCTTCCACACCATCAAGCGGCCACTTGCCCTGGGGGAAGTAGTCGTTCTGGATATCGATTAGGATGAGCGCTTGCTTGGCCATGGGTATTGCCTCGTGATGGGTTGATGGGCCCAGTATCTTAGCTGGCGCCGGCGCCGGGGATTGGCTGCACCGACAATAACAGGGGGAAAACTGACAATGGCTGTTGTTGAGCTGGGCGTGTTGATCTACGAAGGGGCGCAATTGGCCGCCGTGCATGGCCTGACCGACCTGTTCGGCGTGGCCAACCGGATTGCGGCCGAGCATCAGTCTGCACAACTGCCGCTGCTGCGTATCAGTCATTGGCAGGTAAGTGCCGATGGCTCGCCGAAAAGGGTATTCGACAGCCACCCAGGCCCCGACCAGCCGATGATGGCCGTGCTGGTGCCCCCGTCGATCGGTGAGTTCACCGAAGAACAAGCGCCGCCTGCGCTGCTGGAGTGGCTTCGTCAGCAGCACGCGACGGGGACCGTACTCGGTGGCGTCTGTATCGGCTCGATCATGCTGGCGCGCAGTGGCTTGCTGGATGGGCGCAGCGCTACTACCCATTGGTCTTCCGCCAAGTCTTTTGCCGCACGTTACCCCTCTGTGCGCCTGGAGGCGGACAAACCTATTGTCGATGACGGCGACCTGATTACCACGGCCGGGCTGATGGCGTGGTCCGAACTGGGCCTGCGTCTGGTTGACCGTCTCATGGGGCCGAGCATCGCTGCCGACACCGCGCGGTTCTTGGTCATCGAACACAGCGACAGCGCCAGCCAGTGCGGTAGTAACTTTGCGCCGATCCTCGGTCATGGAGACGCGGCCATTCTCAAGGTTCAACATTGGTTGCAAGCCAGCGGGGCGGTAGATGTGTCCGTCGCGACCATGGCGCAAGAGGCGGGGTTGGAAGAACGTACTTTCCTGCGGCGCTTTCGCGGCGCCACTGGCTTGAAACCCACCGAATACTGCCAGCACCTGCGTGTGGGCAAGGCGCGGCAGATGTTGGAGTTCACCAACGGCACCATCGACCATATCGCCTGGACCGTGGGCTATCAGGATCCCAGCGCCTTTCGCGCCATTTTCAAGAAAATCACAGGTCTGGCGCCCAGTGATTATCGCAGCCGTTTTGGCGTGTGAATCGTGCAGAACGCCGCGCACTTGACGCCTCGTCGTGCAGAATAAAACAGGCCAAATGCCATCGGTTTTTCAGTAACTGATTGATTTCAAAACGGTCCCGCCCCTCTGTGTTTTGGCCTGATCCCTGCAGCCTTCTTGATACACACATGGCCGGAAGGCCAAGGGGGACGCATGACCCCGACACAACGCAAAAAATGGGTGGTCGCTTACTCCATACGAGAGGGCGCACCTCAGCATGAAGTCCACACAAACCTCGCCCTGGCCCGCTGGCTGGCGCAAATTCTGGGGCTTAAATTCGGTGGCAGCTACGATCCGCAAAAACACGCTGGCCGTGAGCTGTATTTACTGCCCACGCAAACCCTTGTGGGCCCGGCGCAAGCCCGCGCCCTTAACGTCAAAGGTCCCGAAGATCTGTGGGGCGGCTATGTCGATCACGACTTCATCTGCACCAAAGCCATCAGTCATGGCTTGCTAAGCCCTGAGGCCAAGGCGCCAGAGGGGTGGTCGTCGTTGTTCTGCGAGCGGGTAAAAAAAGTCGTGTTGGAAGGCCTCAGTGTATTCGCGCTCGAAGACGCACTGCCCGCTGCCACGCGTTTGCTCAACGACGGGCCCATTCGCCTGAAACCAGTGCACGCCTGCGCTGGACGCGGCCAGGAAGTTATCCACAGCCTCGATGCCTTCAAAGCCGTGCTGGCCAGGCCTGAGGCCGTGCAATTGTTCGACGAAGGCGTGGTGTTGGAGCAGGACCTGCATGATGTGGTCACCCATAGCGTGGGCCAGAGTTTTATAGGCGATCACGTGTTCAGTTACTGCGGCGAGCAATACCTGACCGAAGACGGGGAGGGCGAAGGTGTCTATGGCGGATCCGACCTGCTGGTCGTACCCGGTTATTACGAAGACTTGCTTAAGCTCGATCTGCCCGAGGACGTACGCCTGGCCATCGAGCAAGCGCAGGTCTTCGACACGGCAGCTGATGAAACCTACCCCAGCTTCTATGCCTCACGGCGCAACTACGACATCGCTCAAGGTTTGGATAACCACGGCCAGCGTCGCAGTGGCGTGCTCGAACAATCCTGGCGCATGGGCGGCGCCAGCAGCGCGGAAGTCGCGGCGCTGCAGAGCTTCATCAACCACCCGGGCCTTAAAGCCATTCATGTGTCCTCGGTAGAAACCTACGTGGACCAAGCGCTGCCGGCGGATGCCATTGAGGTGTACCGCGGCCCCGCGGAAAACAGCGACTTTCTTCTCAAGTACGTGACGGTTAAATCTTATGACGGCTAGAAGTGAAAGCATTTCCATCGATATCGACGACGAACAAATGAGCGGCACGTTTCTGAGCCCTAAATCCAAAGTGCCGGGCGTGTTGTTTGTGCACGGCTGGGGCGGTAGCCAAGAGCGGGATCTGGAGCGGGCCAAAGGCATAGCCGGCCTTGGGTGTGTGTGCCTGACCTTCGACCTGCGCGGTCATGCTGGCAACGGTATTCCATTGAACCGCGTCACCCGCGAAGACAACCTGCGGGACCTGCTGGCGGCGTATGACCGGCTGCTCGCCCATCCTGCCATCGACACCTCGGCGGTGGCGGTCGTGGGCACCAGTTATGGCGGCTACCTGGCTGCAATCCTCACCTCGCTGCGCCCGGTACGCTGGCTGGCGCTGCGTGTGCCGGCGTTGTACCGCGATCAGGAATGGCTCAAGCCCAAGCGCGATCTGGATAAGGTCGATTTGATGGATTACCGCAGCACCCTGGTGCATGCCGAGACTAACCGCGCCTTACATGCTTGTGCGGCGTTTACCGGTGATGTGCTGATTGTCGAATCGGAAACCGATGATCATGTGCCCCACGCCACCATCATGAGTTACCGCGCCGCGTGCCAGCAGACCCATTCCCTGACTCACCGCATCATCGATGGCGCTGACCACTCCCTCAGCGATCCGGTTTCCCAACAGGCCTACACCTCGATCCTGGTGGACTGGATCACCGAGATGGTGGTCGGCGAGCGGTTGAGCATCCTCCAATCCCAGTAGTTCGTTCAGGCGGGTGTTTTCTTCACCCGCAACGCCTTGGCCTTGGCTTCCACGCCCAAGTACATCACCAGTGCAATCAGCAGCGGGCAGATGAAGTAGATCGCCCGATACGCAATCAACCCCGCCAGCAAACTGCCCCGCGACGCCTCATGCTGTAACAGCCCGATAAACACCGCTTCCAGCACCCCAAGCCCGGCTGGGATATGGGTGACTACGCCGGCAATCGCGCTGATCAACAGCACACCCAGTACCAGCGGATAGTCCAACTTGGCGGGCAGCAGGGTAAAAATCACCGCCGCCATCAGCGACCAGTTCAACGCGCCCAACGCCAGTTGCAAGCAGGCCATGCGCAGCGATGGGAGGTTGATCTCGATGCCTCGGATCGACCACGCGCGTTTTTTCGAAAATTGGCAGGCCGCCAGGTAGCCCAGGCTGGCCAACACCAGCAATACACCCACCCCTTGCAGCGCGCCGCTGCTCAGCTTCCAGCCCGGCGGCATGGTCACCAGCCCGCTGCTGAAAACCGCGCCCGCCAGCGCCATGTAGCCAAACCAATTGGTGGCCAGGCTCAGGCCCAGAATCTTGGCGATATTGCCGGTGCTCACGCCCAACCTTGAATACAGCCGATAGCGCATGGCGATGCCGCCGACCCACGCGCTGAGGTTGAGGTTGAACGCGTAGCTGATGATGCCCACCGGCAGAATCTGCTTCCAGCGCAATGGCTGGCGGATGTAGGTGCGGCCGATCAGGTCGAAGCAGGCGTAGACGATAAAGCTGCACAGGGTCAACGCGCCTGCTATCAGCAAGGTATGCAGTTTGAAATCACCCAGCGTCTGGACCACCTCGCTCCAGTCGATCCTGCGGGCGAGCAGGGTGAACAGCACGATCAGCAGCAGGAAGAAGGCGATGGTCAGGGGCTTCTTCCAACGCTTGAAACGCTCAGCTTTCATGGCGCTGTTCCTCATGCACGAAGGGTTTCAAGCGCGGTTTGTGCGCAGGCAGCCAACCGGTCAGCGCGGGGAAATGGCGCATCACATGGAACACCAGGAAGCCGACGGTCAATCGCCACAACCACAGGCGTGGCTTGCGGTTTTCCGGCATGGTCTGGCAGTGATTTTTACTGAGCACTTCGAGGCGCTCGTACAGTTGCTGATTAAACGCGCGGTCGCGAATCAACACGTTGGCTTCCAGGTTCAGTGCCAGGCTCAAGGGGTCCAAGTTGCTCGAACCTACAGTGCTCCACTCGTCATCCACCAATGCGACTTTGCCGTGCAGCGGGCGCTGGCAGTATTCGTGAATCACTACACCGTCTTTGAGCAGGTAGTCGTAGAGCATGCGTGCTGCCAGTTTGGCCAGCAGCACGTCGGGTTGGCCCTGCATGATCAACTGCACATGCACACCGCGGCGCGCGGCGTTGCGGATTTCCCGCAGCAGGCGGTAGCCGGGGAAGAAATACGCGTTGGCGATCACCGCTCGGTGTTGGGCCTTGCTCAGGGCATGGATATACGCTTCTTCGATATCGTCGCGGTGTTGCAGGTTGTCACGGTAAATCAACCGTACCAGGCCGTCGCCGTGCTCGCTCGACCACGCTGAAGGCCGCTGCTGGCGCCGTCGCCACCCGCGCCGCGTGCGCACCTGGCGACCGCTTTGTGCCAAGGCAAAGTGATGCAAGTCTGCCACCGCCGGGCCAATTACCTGCACCGCGTAATCCTGTTTGGCCTCGGGGCCGAAATCCCCCAAGTGATCAGCAGAGAAGTTGATCCCGCCGATAAACCCCACGGTGGCGTCCACCACCACAATCTTGCGGTGCAGGCGGCGGAACCAGTTTGTGCGAATCCCCAGCGTCTTGGACGCCGGATCGAACATCTGCACCGTCACGCCGGCTTCGGCCAGCTCACCGAGAAACCCCGCGCTCAGCTCGCCGCAGCCAAAGCCATCCAGGCTGACCACGACCTTGACCCCACGCTGCGCCGCCTCGATCAGGATACGTTGCAGCTCATGGCCAACCTTGTCTTCGAAAAGGATAAAGGTCTCCAGCAGGATCTCGCGCCGGGCTTGGCGCAGCGCCTCGAATACCTTGGGAAAGTACGCTTCGCCGTTCTCCAGCAACTCGACCTGATTACCGCTTTGCCAGCCGTAATCCAGGTCGCGTGCCTTGGTTTCGTCCGGCGGCTGGTCGGTAGAGATGTGCTCGACCGCAATGTTCATAGCTCAATCTCCACCGACAGCGGCACATGGTCTGAAAGATGGGACCACGGCCGTGTGGTCAGCACCTGTGGGTTGTGAACCTTCACGTTGCGCACATAAATGCGGTCCAGCGGCAGCAACGGCAGGCGTGCCGGGAAGGTGCGCGCCGGTTTGCCAAGGGTGTGCACGAACACCTCGGTGAGGCCGCTTTGGCTCAAATCGGCCCGCTGGCGCCAGTCGTTGAAATCGCCGGCGACCACCAACGGCGCATCGGCGGGAATCTCGCGGATGCGCTGCTCCAGCAAACGCAATTGCTGCTGGCGATGCACCTCGCGCAAGCCCAGGTGGATACAGATTGCGTGCACTTCCTGCCCGCTGCCCGGCAAGCGCAACACGCAATGCAGCAGGCCACGGTTTTCATGGCCGCTTTGGGAGATGTCGAGGTTGTCGTAGCTCACGATCTGGAATTTCGACAGCAGCGCATTGCCGTGGTCGCCATGGGGATAAACCGCGTTACGCCCGTAAGCGAACTGCGGCCAGATACTGTCGGCCAGAAACTCGTACTGCGGCATGTTCGGCCAGTCGCTGTAGCGCTGCGGATGGCGCTCGTGGGTGCCATGGATTTCCTGCAGGAACACCATGTCTGCGCCCACGCTGCGCACCGCTTCTCGCAGCTCGGGCAGGATGAAGCGTCGGTTCAGGGCGGTGAAGCCCTTGTGGATATTGACCGTCAGCACTGTAAAGCGCGTGATGGCGACGCTGGGGGTAACGGGCACCCAGTCGGGGATCGCAGTCATGTGTATTCCTGTGAAGAGTGGGGCTTGGCTTCATGTAATGGCTGACTGCTGGCGGCTGGAGAAAGTTTCGAGCGTCCTACGGACGGTTCTGAAGGACGCATGGAGTTACAAATGCTGTTGAATTGCCATCACTGACGTGATCCAATCCCGCGCTATTTACCCCATTCAACGATTGTGCAGGGCCTGTTCATGGATGATGCAGTTGGCGCGTATTCGGCGTTGGCAGTGGGTCGGCGGCTCTTTTCATGAAGGCCGGAACCCATCAAGTGAATACCTCCTTTACCCGAAAAATCAGCCTGCTTGCTGGCGCCGTGGCGCTCAGCGGCTGTGCGACGCTTAACGACGCCGGCAAAAACTACGGCACGGCCATCGGTTGCGCCGGTGGTGCATTGCTCGGTGCAGGCCTGACGTATGCGATCACGGGCGATGCCAAAAAGGCGATCGTCGGCGGTGGTGTGGGCGCGGCGGCCGGTTGTGTGGCGGGTAACTTGTGGCAGAACCGTTTGCAGGAACTGGAGCGGATCGCCAAGGAAGAGAACCTGAATATCCAGGTGCAAACCCTGCAGAGCCAGGAGGTCGCCAGCGGCAACGCCCGCGCGCCGGCACCGACTGAAGCGGGCATCGTTGCCCAAGTGCAGGATGAAGGCATGTTCGCCACCGGCAGCGCGCAGTTGAGCGCCAATGGTCAGCGCCAGGTCCGCAAGTTGGCCGCCGCGTTCGCGCCCAAGCAGGGCCAGAACAGCCAAGCGGCGATTCTGGTCGTCGGCCACACCGACGCTACCGGCAGCGCCGCCACCAACCAGCGGTTGTCCGAGCAACGTGCCCGCGCCGTGGCGTCGATCCTGGCCGAGCAAGGCATCGCCCCGCAGCGTATGTTTTTCCAGGGGGCGGGGGCTTCGCGGCCAATCGCCGACAACAGCGATGTGCAGCAACGCGGCAAGAACCGTCGGGTTGAGATCGTTGAAGTGACCGACCGCAACATGCTGGTCAAACGGGTCAACGCCGAACAGAACAACTCCAAATACCTGGCGCACGGAACCTCGACCGAGCCTGCGCGCACCGTCGCCCGCGCGCCGAAAAACAAGCCTGCTGCCACCACCAAACCGGCTGCCGAGAGCAAGCCCGCCGATGCCGGTACCGCCTTGGTCGACTTTGGCGGCCAGCCGGCCAGCGACACGCGTTGGACCCTGGCCCAAGGCATCGCGCCGAAAAAGGCCGGGTTCGCTCTGGTCAGCAGCGCGCAAGCCAACGATCTGCCCAACAGCAGTTGCGAAGCCGACCGCCCGCGAGAAACCGGCAAGGTGTTCAACCTCGCCAGCGGCAAGGCGCTCGACACCCAAGTCACCACCGAGTACCTGCCGGGCTACAACAACCGCGTGTGGGCCAATGTGGTCAATGGCCACCTGGTGACGCTGTCGCCGGTTTCGATCCTGCGTGACGGCGCCAGCGTCGACCGCCAACCCTTCATCGAAGTGGTCCAGGGCTACAAGGACGGCAACCGCAAGTCGATCAAAAGCAAAGCCGTGGCCAACACCTACGAAGGTGAGGACCTGGTGCTCTATCGCGTTTTCATCCAAGACCCCAAGGCACCGGTGTCGTGTATCGACGTGGTGTTCAGCAAGAAAAACTCCGAAGCCACGGACGGTGCGTTGTTCTACCCGCGCAGCCGTGAAGCTTTCACTACCCGTTTCGTGCCGATTCGCGCGTAAGACTCAAGGACATACACCATGGAAGACTTCAGCTTTAATGCGCTGACGGCCCTGCTCTGGGCAAACAAGCTAATCACCGGCCTGGTGATTTCCACGCTGCTGGCGGCGATCCTGATTCAAGCGTATTGGGAAAAAGTGGGTTATTTCGTCATGCGTGTTTGGCACGGCGTGCCCGTGATCGGCAAGGTGGCGCGCCTGTCCAAGCAGAGCCTGATGCTCGACGCTTATGGCTGGCCGAAATCCGAGAGCGAGCTGTGCGACGCGTACTACTCGCGCTATGAAAAAATCGGCGCGGAAGACGTCGACTTCTTTAATAAAAGCGAATCCTACCTGCGCACCATCGGCGAGCGTGGCCGCCGGGAGCGACCGTTCTGGGTGTTTGCCCTGATTTTTATGCTGATCATGTTCGAGGCCGTGGGTTTCGCCTACGTACTGGTGCCATTCATTAACCAGAACCTGTCGGCCAATGACCAAAGCTGGATGGGCTGGTTGTTCGCCTTCCTGCTGGCGGTCGCCTCGGCGATCCTGGCCGAAGTCACCGGCCGTGCCGCGCACAAGAACGCGCTGATCAGCAAGGCTCGCCACTGGTGGGAAAACGACAGCGACAGCGACCGCCCGAATCAGCTCAAGGAGTTGCCGGGCATCGGGATCAAAGACACCGAAAGCGATAAAGACGGCAAGGACTACAACCGTATCCTGGCGCGCATCAACACCAACCACACCGTGACACCAAGCCGTGGCTGGATGATCACCACCGGTATCTGGATCGCGATTATCGCGATTGCGGCGTTCGGTATCCGCACCATGCAGCTCAAAAGCATCGAGACCGAAATGGTCGGCAGCCCGCATGCCTTTGCCCAGCAGAATTACGACTCGGCCAGCCCGTTCGAACTGCCGGCCGATTCGGCGGCGATCAACGATCAGGCAGACAAGCAAACCCTGACAGACAAGATGGACGCGATCCGCAAAGCCTCGCTGATCACCTTCATCGTGCTGTCGGTGATCTACATCGCGATTCAGATCACCAGTATCTGGCTGGCGTCGATCTTCGGTTTTGCCGGGGTTGAGTCCAAGACTGCCTGGGAGCACACCCACAAGTTCTCCAGCGGCGAAGCCCTGGAAAACTGGATGCAGAGCCAGCGCGTGGAAATTGCCTCCCATGCCGATCACAAATTGAGCAAATTGCAGCTCAAGCTCGCCGGGCGCACCACCACCAACGCCCAGCAGCAGGCGGCGTTGACCACTGCACACAATCGCAGTTTCGAGACCTTCGTGGCGCGCAAACAGGCGTTGCCAGGGAATCCGCAACCGGCGGCCAAACCCGTCAATGTTCCGGTTGCACCTGCCGCACCTGCCGCACCGGCGGTAGCGGAAGTCGCTGCACCAGCACCAGCACCAGCCCCGGTGCAGGCACCAGTGGCGGTGGCTGCCCCGGAAGGTCTCGACGCCCTGCGCGGCAAAGACCTGACGGCCTACACCGAAGAGCAATTGGCAACGATCAGCCGTGCCAAAGGCCACGCCCTGGAAGATGTGCTGGCGCTGCGTGCCGAACAGCAGTTGGTTAAAGACTTTGACGCAACAGGTGCCTGAATGATGATCCCGCGCTTTTTCTGTGCCCTGTTGCTGGCGCCATTGATGGCGGTGGCCGGCGAGCGCAACGACATTCCGGATTGCTATCCGTACGCCAAGGTCGCTGAGTTTCGGCCCGTGGCTGCGGGGCGCGAGTTGACGGTGATCATTGATCAGACGATCCCGATGCCTGAGGTCATTCAGAAGGCCACTTGGGCCCAGGTGCAGCGCTTTGTTCAGCCGGGCGATAAGGTCCGACTGTACAGCTTCTCGGCGTTTCTGCCGGGGCAGTTCATGCAATTGCGCTTTGCCGGTGAACTCAACCAGGGCATCGACGAGAAAGTCCGTGAGCGCGTGGGCATGCAATCGCTGCGCACCTTTGATACGTGCCTGGCCGAGCAACGCAGCTTCTTCAACAAGACCTTTGGCAAGGTGTTTGTGACCACGCTGCGTGAAGCGTCCGAAGAGATTGCGCGCAGTGAGATCTTCCAGTCGTTGCGTGATATCGGCAAAGACCTGGGCCAGCAACCGGCTCAGGAACGTGTGGTGTTGTTGATTTCCGACATGCTGGAAAACAGCGACTTCGGCAGCTTCTACGCCAACAACCGGATTCGTGATCTGCAACCCGACGCCGAGCTGAAGCGGGTGGCCGACAAAGGCCTGTTCGCCGACCTGCAGGGCGCGCGTGTCTATGTGGCCGGTGCGGCGTTGGTGACCAAGGACGTCAAGCAGGCTTATCGCTCCGGCAAGACCATCCAAGCGTTGGAAGGCTTCTGGAAAGGCTATTTCGCCGGCTCTAACGCGCAGTTGGTAGCGTTTGGCGCGCCAAGCCTGAATGTCGACCTGAAGTGAACCATCCCTGCTGAAACCCGTCAGTTCCTTACAGACCCTTCTGAAGGAACTCGGTGTTTTGCTGAATCTCAAGACTGCATTACTGCTCGGTGCGCTGCTGTTTTGCGGCAGTGGCGCACTGCACGCCGCGGCGGTTGCGCCCGAACCCGAGACGCCGGCCAAGCCAGAGTTGCTGGTGGAAGGCGGACTGCTCGGTGCCATCAGTTCCAGCATCGACGACGTGCAGGACAAGCTCGACCTCAATCAGAGCCTGATCGACGCCTGGCGCCTGCGTGCGGACAGGGCGGCGGATGAAGTAGGGC
Organism: Pseudomonas sp. Irchel 3H9; assembly: GCF_900187495.1. Classification (NCBI taxonomy): domain Bacteria; kingdom Pseudomonadati; phylum Pseudomonadota; class Gammaproteobacteria; order Pseudomonadales; family Pseudomonadaceae; genus Pseudomonas; species Pseudomonas sp. Irchel 3H9. The sequence goes on from NZ_FYDK01000008.1 coordinate 53,544, forward strand.
GGTTGGTCGACCAAACGTCAGAACGTTCGCCGTGGAGTGTGGCCGGGAATTTTCTGCTGCTGTCAGGTGTGTGGGTCGGCGCATTTACCGTGCTGACGTTGTTGGGGCGTTTTATCGTGCAGCGCTTGGGCCGACGGTCATTCGTCGCACAGCGCAAACGCCTGCATGCGGTGCTCGGGTATGTGGTGCTCTACACGATCCCGGCGCTGATCTGCCTGCCGCTGACCCTTTATGTCAGTCACTTCCTGCCCACTTCGGTGGGGCGCGCGTTGGCACTGTGTTTTGCCTATGCCACCAGCAGCGGGATCTTTTCCACCTCGATGCTGTTGTGCGTGATTGTCATGTTCAATTTCGGCCACAAGCGGCCGGCGGTGCAGATTATTCGCGATTACTGCCCCAAGCCGCTGTTCCTGATTGGCTTCCTCGCCGCCCTCAGCGATGCCCTGACCAGCCCGCAAATCGCCCGCCAGCTTGGCGGCAATATCACCAGCAGTATTGCGGTATTTACCGGCCTGTTCGCGGCGGTGATTTTCGGCGTGCTGGTGGTGCGCTTGCGTCGGCCGGTCGCCCATCTGATCCGCAATCGGCCACTGGCCCAGCGCCTTAAACATCCGGCGTTGCAGCAATCTTTGCGGGTGTTTTCCGGCCTTTGGTACTGGCCGATTCTATTGATGGTGCTGGTCTCGGCAATCAACCTCATCGGCGCCGGTGACGATAACCAGAAAGCCCTGCGTTGCGCGCTGTTCACCACGATTCTGCTGATTGGCACCGTGTTCTTGAGCACCGTGTTGCAACACCTGTTCAAGTCCCGCAGCCAGGTAGCGATCCAGCGCAGCAGCGCCTATAAAGATCGCTTCTTGAGCCTGTTGCACGCGATCCTGCGCATTGTCATGGCGATCGCCTTTATCGAAATCCTTGGGCGGATCTGGGGCGTGTCCCTGTTCGAGTTTGCCCAGCGCAACTCGGTAGGGCGGGCGATCAGCGACTCTTTGAGCAGCATCGGCCTGATCCTGCTGATGACATGGTTGTTCTGGGTGGTGCTCGACACTGCGATCCAGGAAGCGCTGAAACCGCCGGTAAACAAGCGCTCCAGTCGCCAGCCGAGCACGCGGGTGAAAACCATACTGCCGCTGTTGCGTAATGCGGTGAAGATCATCCTGGTGGTCATCTGCGCGATCACCACCATGGCCAACCTTGGCATCAATGTCGCGCCGCTACTGGCGGGTGCTGGTGTGGTCGGCCTGGCCATTGGTTTTGGTTCTCAGCAACTGGTGCAGGATGTGATCACCGGGCTGTTCATCATCATTGAAGACACGCTGTCCATCGGCGACTGGGTGGTGCTCGACTCCGGCCACGCCGGCACCGTCGAGGGCCTGACTATCCGCACCCTGCGTCTGCGTGACGGCAAGGGCTTTGTGCATTCGGTGCCGTTCGGGCAGATCAAGGCGGTCACCAACCAGTCGCGGCAATTTGCCTATGCGTTCTTCTCGGTGCAGTTCACCTACGACACCGATGTGGACAAGGCCGTGGAGTTGATTCGTGAAGCCGGTCAGTCGATCCGCGACGATGTCTTCCTCAAGTACAACTTGCAAGGGCCCCTGGAAGTGTTTGGTGTCGACAAGATGGACCTCAATGGTGTGGTGCTCACAGCGCAGTTCCGCACGGTATCGGGTGGGCAATATGCTGTCAGTCGCGCGTTTAACCAGCGTCTGAAAAAGCTTGTGGATAACTGCCCCGAGGTGCACTTCGCGCAAACTTATCCCCAGCAGGTCATGGTGCCCCAGCGTGCGGCGTTGGAGCATGAGCCCGCAGAGCCAGGCGTCAAGACACTTAATCCGTGACGGTTGCGCTACAAACCCGCAAAATGCAACGATTCTGGCAAATGCCAGCGGCAAGGCCCACGGGCCTGCCGACCATAGCCAACGTTCCAAACAGACCGGGCCTGCTCAATCTATGCGAATGCGCCTTATGTTATTGGGCGGCGGGAATGCCCTCGGGCAGGCGCTGATTCGCCTCGGTGCAGAGGAAGACATCGGTTTCCTCGCACCCAAACCGCCCCAAGACGGCTGGGATGCCGCGAGCCTCACCCAATTGCTCGACGACACCCGTCCCGATGCCTTGATCAATCTCGCCTACTACTTCGACTGGTTCCAGGCCGAAGCCGTCAGCGAAACCCGTTTGGCTTCGCAGGAGTTCGCTATCGAGCGCCTGGCCGAACTGTGCCAACACCACAACATCACCTTGCTGCAACCGTCCAGCTACCGCGTATTCGATGGCTCCCGTGCCACCGCCTACAGCGAAAAAGACGAGCCGGTGCCCTTGGGCCTGCGTGGCCAGGCGTTGTGGCGTATCGAACAGAGTGTGCGCGCCACGTGCCCGCAGCATGTGTTGCTGCGCTTTGGCTGGCTGCTGGATGACAGTGTGGATGGCACCCTCGGGCGCTTCCTGGCCCGGGCCGAGAAACCGGATGAATTGCTGATGGCGGATGACCGCCGCGGCAACCCGACGCCGGTGGATGATGCGGCGCGGGTGATCATTTCGGTGCTCAAGCAACTTGATTGCGCGGCGCCGCTGTGGGGCACTTACCATTACGCCGGCCAGGAGGCGACTACGCCGCTGGCGCTGGGTCAGGCGATCCTCACCGAAGCGCGTACTTTCCATCCGTTGGCCATTGAATCGCCCACCGCCCAAGCCCACGCGGCCCGGCCGGATGCGACGGACGAGCCGCAGCACGCGGTGTTGGCCTGCAAGAAAATCCTGCATACCTTTGGCATCAAGCCACGGGCCTGGCGGGCGGGGCTTCCGGCGCTATTGGATCGGTTTTACCGCCACAGCTGAACCCAACGCACAACCAAATGTGGGAGGGGGCTTGCTCCCGATAGCGGTGTACCAGTCATTGGTTTGTTGACTGATCCACCGTCATCGGGAGCAAGCCCCCTCCCACAGTTGTTTATGCAGTTTTGCTTAGAACTTGTAGCCGATACCCACCATGTAAACCATTGGGTCCACGTCCACATTGACCTTGGCACGGGTGCCCGGCGCCACGGCATTGTTTTCCACGGTAGCCTTGGTGCTGATGTCGATGTAACGCGCCTGGGCGTTGATCATCCACTTGTCGTTGATCATGTAGTCCGCGCCGATCTGCGCAGCCCAACCCCATGAGTTCTCGGCTTTGAAGTTGCTGAAGCCTGCGCCCTGGGCACGGCTGCCGACGTGTTCGTCGTAGATCCAGGTGTAGTTAATACCGGCGCCTACGTACGGTTGGAACGGGGATTTGTTGTCCAGCGGGTAGTACACGACGCTCAGGGTTGGCGGCAGGTGTTTCAGCGTACCCAGCTTGCCGTTGGCGCCGCCGAGGGCGGTGCCCTTGATTTTCACGTCATGCTCGAACGGCGTGGCGGCCAGCAGTTCGATACCCACGTGGTTGGTCAGCATGTAGGCGAAGTTGAGGCCCAGTTGGGTGTCGCTGCTCATGGTCGCCTTGCCGCCCAGGTTGGTACCGGCCAGCGGGCCCTGGTCAACCTTGACGGTGCTGCTGTCGGCCTTCGGGTTCACGGTGATAGCACCGGCGCGAACCAGAATGTCGCCCGCTTCGTGAGCATGGGCAATGGGGGCGACGAGGGCGAGCGCGAAGAGGGACGCGCCGAGCAGAGACTTGTTCATGGGAGCTCCAAAGGACGTTTAAAAGTTGTACGTCCAATGGTAAAGATCGTTCCGTTCGGTCTGTTGACTCAGCTCAATGAAAGGACGATCAGCGTTATTCCTGCAGTTCGTACATGTAAATCTTCTCGGCATCCATCTGGTAACCGGCGTCCGCCAGTTCGCTGGTAGACGGCTTGACCTGCATCGCGCCTTCGATCCAATACGGCTGGTACAGCTCATCGAGCTTCACGCCGACTTCACTTTTCACATGCACGATCTGGTTCGACGGCGGCGGCGGTACGTGGATGCACGCGCCGAAATACGGCACCAGCAGGAACTCGGTGGTACGGCCTTCTTCGCTGACTTCCAGCGGCACGATATAACCCGGCAGGCGGATGTGCTGGCCATTGAGGCTCTGCACCACCGGCGCGTTGGGCAGGTCCTGCTTGGCCGCCGGCGCGGCTTCGACGGACAAGGCGTCGGCCATGTTCGACAGGTCGTGCAGTGGTTTCATATTGGGGACTTCTGGCGGCGCGTCCGGTGGGATCATCTCCTGCCAGGACAAATCCTTGGGCTGCTCATCGGCCCAGGCGGGTACCGCCACCAGCAACAACAGTGCAAACAGGGCACGACGCATCGAGTCCTTCCTCATAAACGTATGGACAGGCCATCGGCCAAGGATTGTCGGTAGGCGCGCCAGGCCGGCACGCTGCCCATCAACAGCGCAGCAGCCAGGATACCGGCGAGCAAGGTCCATTCATATTCGCTCGGCCAGGACATCGGCAGGTCCAGCCCGTAATTGGCCTGCAAATACCCACGCGACGCGGCAATGCACACATACAGCAAGCCCACGCCTGCGATCACGCCGGACAGGGCCAGGGCGAAGGCTTCGAAGATCAGCAACGTTGCGATATGCCACGGCCGTGCACCCACCGAACGCAGGATCGCCATTTCGCGGCGGCGTTCGTTGAGGCTGGTAAGGATGGCGGTGAGCATGCCGATCAAGCCGGTCAGCACCACAAACAGCGAGATCACGAACAGCGCTTTTTCGGCGGTGCCCATCATGCTCCACAGCTCTTGCAGCGCCACGCCGGGCAGGATCGCCAGCATCGGCTCGCCACGGAATTCATTGATCTCGCGCTGCAGTGCGAAGGTGGAAATCTTGTTGTTCAGGCCGAGCATGAAGGCGGTAATGGCCTGCGGGGTCAGGTCCATATTGCGCGCCTGATCGGCGCTGATGCGGCCTTTGCCCTGGGCCGGCACACCGTTGTGCCAGTCGATATGGATAGCTTCCATGCCGCCCAGGCTGATGTGCAACGTGCGATCCACCGGCGTGCCGGTGCGCTTGAGAATACCGACCACGGTGAACGGCTTGTCATCGTGCTTGACCAGGCTGACCACCGCCACGCCGTGGGCCAGTACCAGCTTGTCGCCGAGCTTGTAGTGCAGGGCATCAGCGACCTCGGCACCGAGCACCACTTCGAACGGGTCGGTGGCAAAGGCACGGCCGCTGGCCAGTTCGAGGTTTTGCTTGCGGCCATACTGGTAATGCTCGAAGTACGACTCGTTGGTACCCATCACCCGGTAGCCGCGATGGGAGTCGCCGAGGGAAATCGGGATCGCCCATTTCACCTGGGGGCTGGCGGCGAAATGCTCGTAGCTGTCCCAGCGGATGTTGTTGGTGGCGTTGCCGATGCGAAATACCGAATACAGCAGCAGGTTGACCGAACCGGAGCGGGCGCCGACGATCAGGTCGGTGCCGCTGATGGTACTGGCGAAACTGTTGCGCGCCTCAACGCGAACCCGTTCCACTGCGAGCAACAAGCAGACTGAAAGCGCGATGGCAAACGCGGTGAGGATCGCGGTAAAGCGACGGTTAGCCAGGCTGGCCATGGCTAGACGAAACAAATACATCTCAAACCTCTGCGGGCGTGGCGGCGCGATTGAGTTCGGCCAGCGACAGGTTGCGGTCGAACAGCGGCGCCAGGCTCTGATCATGGCTGACAAACAACAGGCTGGCGCCGGCGTCGCGGCATTCAGCGAACAACAACTGAAGGAAAGCTTCGCGGGCGTCGTAGTCCAGGGCTGAGGTGGGTTCGTCGGCGATCACCAATTCCGGTTGGCCGATCAGCGCGCGTGCGGCAGCCACCCGTTGTTGCTGGCCGATGGACAGCGAATCGGCGCGGCGCTCCAGCAGGTGTTTATCCTTCAAGCCCAAATGCGCGAGCAATGTAGCGGCGGCCTGGTCGACACTGCCGTGGCGCTGCTTTGCCCGCTGCGCTCGCAGTTTGGAAAAGTGGCAAGGCAACTCGACGTTTTCGCGCACCGACAGGAACGGCAGCAGGTTGAACTGCTGGAAGACGTAGCCCGTATGGTCGACGCGGAAACGATCACGGGCGCCGGCCGAGAGTTCGGTCAGCTCCTGGCCGAGCAAGCGAATGCTACCTCGGCTGGGTTTCTGCACGCCGCCCAACAGACCAAGCAGCGTAGTTTTTCCGCTGCCGCTCGGGCCCTTGAGAAACAGGGTTTCACCCGCTTCCAGGCGGAAGGCGGGGATGTCCAGCAACTGTGGGTGACCGGGCCAGTTGAAGCCCAGGTCAGACAGTTCGATCAGTGCTTGGGTCATGTGAACTCAGAACTTCAGGGTGGCTGCTGTGGCGGTGGCATCAACACCTTGCTGGCCGCTCGGGCCGATCAGTTGTACCTGAATTTTCTGAGTGGCGGGGAAGGTCTTGAATACCTGGGTCAGGTCCAGATTACTCAACGCAGTCGGCGAGGCGCAGGTGAATTGGTAGTGGGCGTGGATTTCGCTGTGGTCGTGATGATGTTCGTGGGCGCCGTCTTTGGCGTCGTGATCGTGGTCATCGTCGTCGTGGTCGGCTTCCGGCTTGTCACCGAACAGCGGGCTGTTGAGCTCCTGGGAGCTGATCACGCAACCGGCGGCCTTGGGCAGGTTGAACAGGGTCGATGGGTTTTCCAGCTGTTTGCGTGCAGCGGCGACTTTGGCCTTATCGGCAGCAGTGGTGGCGACGTGCTCGAACCCCACCAGATTCATTGCCGGGCTGTCCAGCTCAAGCTCCAGGGTCTGCCCGTCGAGTACGGCGTTGAGACGCCCGACGCCGTGCTCGTGCGCGCCGAGGCTGCCGTGTTCGTGGTCGTGATCATGGTGCTCAGCCGCATGGGCAATGGCCAGTGGCAGCAGGGCAAACGGCAAAGCGAGCAGCAGACGGCGCATGAGAGGGCTCCAGAACATGAAAGTTATGTTATGTGATCTTATAACAATAAGGCCGAGAGTTTGACCGTCTGCTTGGCGTTGCGCAAGCCGCATGGGAGCATGCCCGTCAGAAAAACTGCAGGAGTCAGGACGATGTTGCGAATTCGTGGAACCATCGGCGACCTGCCGGTGGACTTAACCCTGGAACTGGACGACGGCGATTGGGCAAAGTTGGGCGCGCAATTGCAGGCGACGCCGGCAGCCAGCGCCGCCGCCGCGCCGGTCAAACACAATGATGACCTGTGGCAGAACGCCCAGGACCTGTTGCGCAACGCCGGACAACTCAGTGGCCTGGAGTTGCTTGATCGATTGGAAGGTTTGGCGGGGGATGCTGCGGCGGGCAAGCGACTGTTGGTGCGCCTGCGCCACAGCGCTAAGGTCAAGGTGAGCAGCGGCGGGGATACGCCGCTGTACAGTTGGATCGGTGATTAGTACAGCGCGGCAAACAACTTGCGGCGGTACACGGTGACCAGCGGGTGGTCATTGCCCAGCAGTTCGAACACTTGCAACAGGGTCTTGTGCGGCAGGCCTTCGCTGTAGCCGCGGTTGCGGATAAACAACTTGAGCAAGCCTTCCAGCGCGGCGTCGTACTGCTGGCGCGCCAGTTGCTGGATGCTCAACTGATACGCTGCTTCATCGTCCTGCGGGTTTTGCGCCAGACGGCTTTTCAAGTCGGCGGCGTCCGGCAGGTCGGCGGCTTGGCGCAGGAAAGTGATTTGCGCCTTGGCCCCGGCGAGCGCGGCTTTGTGGTCGTCGCTTTTCACTGCGTCGAGCACGGTTTGGGCTTCACCCAGCTCACCGCGTTCGGCCAGGCAGCGTGCGTACAGAATCAGCGCGGCGGCGTTGGTGTTGTCCTCGCCCAGCAGCGCGACGAGTACGGCTTCGGCGTCGCTGATGCGCCCTTCGGCAAACAACGTTTGTGCCTGTACCAATGGATCCGCCGCCTTCGGCGCGGGCATCTGCACGTGCGGCGCCAACAGCGCTCGCACAGCCGACTCCGGCTGGGCTCCGGCGAACCCGTCTACCGGCTGGCCATCCTTGAACAGCACCACCGTCGGCAGGCTTTGAATACCAAAGCGCGCAACGATGTCTTGCTCGGCTTCGCAATCGACCTTCGCCAACAGCAACTCGCCCTGATAACTCTCGGCAATCTGCGCCAGCATTGGCATCAAGGCCTTGCAGGGCGCGCACCACTCGGCCCAGAAATCCACCAATACGGGTTTTTCGAAGGAGTTCTGAATCACGGCCTGGTCGAAGTTGGCGGCGGTGACGTCGAAGATGTACGGCGTGGGCTCACTCATGGGGCGTCTCGAATAAAGCGGGAATGGGGCAACTATAAGGGCTGGCGCCGCGAATGGTACAGGCTCACCTTGCGAAACTCCCAAGGCTCGGCCAAGTCCGGCAACGTCAGCGCATCGAGGATTTCCAGGCGCTGATAAGCCGGGTGTTGGAAGTCGCGCACCCGTGAGTCCGCCACCAGTGCTTCGCGGCCGCGGCTGAGGAAATGATCCAGCAGTGGCAGGTTGGCGCGATCGTAAAGCACATCGGCTACCAGGATCAGGTCGAAGCGATCGGCTTCGGCGAAGAAGTCCGGCGAATAGGTTAATTCCACGTTATTGAGCTCGGCATTGGCGCGGCAAGATGCCAACGCCAGCGGATCCAGGTCGCAGGCAACTACTTCCACCGCACCTGCCTTAACCGCCGCAATCGCGGCCACGCCGGAACCGGCGCCGAAGTCCAGCACGCGCTTGCCCGCGACCCACTCAGGGTTCGCCGCCAAATACCGCGCCAATGCCAGGCCGCTGGCCCAGCAAAAACTCCAGTAGGGCGGCTCATGCAGGATGCGCCGGGTTTCTTCCGGGCTGAAGGCGCGGTCCATGTTGTCCGCATCCAACAGCCACAACGAGAGCTCGGTGCCCGGCAGCGGGCAGGGCACCAGTTGAGCGTCGCCGATCAGCGCGCTCAGGGCGCGCTGCAAGTCTAACGGGGGCGTCATGGTGCCTTGACGAGTTCCAGGGGGCCGGTGGTCTGGGTGATTGCCTGGGTGATGCGTACGGCGGGCAGGTGCAGGATCAACTGACCGGACTGGCTGGCGCGGCCACGCAGCTCAACCCGTGCACCGGCCGGGAAAGCCTCTGGGTTAAAACGCAGGCGGAAGGCCACAGGCTTGCCGTTGCCGGTCAGTACGCTGCTGGCGAGCAGTTGTTGCGGGCGCGAACGGTCGTCGATCACCAGCAGGGCCATCTCGACTTCGGCACCGGCGGGGACGTTGGTCAGGCTGCCGTTGATTTCACGTTGGTAGGCGGGTAGGGGGCCCAGGTCTTCAATGCCAGGGACTTTTTTCTCCTGCGCAGGCACCGGTTGGGGCGCAGACGGCTTGGGGGCTTCGCTGCTGCAGGCGACCAGGACACTGAACAGGGTGAGCAAAACAAGTGGTCGTAACTGCATGTACGGCTCCAGAAAGGACAAAATCCGTGGCTTGAAATGTAAGAAACATAATAGCCCGCCTGTATACCGTAAAGGCTATGGCTTGTCTTGCCACAGGGATGCGCTACCATGGCCCTCCCTTTTTTTGTTGCCTGCCACCATGCACTGTCCCTTCTGCGGTGCCAACGACACCAAGGTCATTGACTCGCGTCTGGTCGCCGAGGGCGATCAAGTACGTCGCCGGCGCGAATGCCTGGCCTCTGGCTGCGGTGAACGTTTCACCACCTTCGAAACCGCCGAACTGGTATTGCCACGTCTGATCAAGTCCGACGGCAGCCGCCAGCCTTTCGACGAAGAAAAACTGCGCGCCGGTATGCAGCGCGCGCTGGAAAAACGCCCGGTGAGTGTCGAGCGGCTGGAGGCGGCGCTGGCGCATATCAAGCACAAGCTGCGAGCGACTGGCGAGCGCGAGGTCAAGAGCCTGGTGGTGGGAGAGTTGGTGATGGGCGAGCTGCAAAAGCTCGACGAAGTCGCCTATATCCGTTTCGCTTCGGTGTATCGACGCTTCCAGGACCTCAATGAGTTCCGCGAAGAGATCGACCGCCTGGCCCGTGAGCCGGTCAAACCATGATTCCTCCTTCTGCTGAACAAACTGTCCTCGACGCCCATTACATGGCCCGCGCCCTTGAACTGGCGCGCAACGGCCTGTACACCACCCACCCTAATCCGCGTGTTGGCTGCGTGATTGTGCGCGATGGGCAGATTGTCGGCGAAGGCTGGCATGTGCGCACGGGCGAGCCCCATGCGGAAGTGCATGCCTTGTGGGCTGCCGGCGATAAGGCCCGAGGCGCCACGGCATACGTCACCCTCGAACCGTGCAGCCACTATGGTCACACCCCGCCGTGCGCCGATGCGCTGGTGAGCGCCGGGCTGGCGCGGGTGGTCGCGGCGATGCAGGACCCTAACCCGGAAGTTGCCGGGCGCGGTATGCAGCGCTTGGCCCAAGCCGGGATCGAGGTGCGCAGTGGCGTACTGGAAGGTGAGGCGCGGGCGCTCAACAAAGGCTTTCTCAAACGCATGGAACACGGGTTGCCGTTCGTGCGAATCAAAATGGCGATGAGTCTGGACGGTCGTACCGCGATGGCCAGCGGCGAAAGCCAATGGATCACCGGTCCCGCCGCCCGCGCCGCCGTGCAGCGCCTGCGCGCCGAGTCCAGCGTGGTGTTGACTGGCGCCGACACGGTGTTGGCCGACGGTGCGCGGCTTACCGTCCGCGCGGCCGAGCTGGGACTGGATGAAGAAACCACCGCCCTGGCCATGTCGCGCCCGCCGTTGCGTGTGTTGATCGACGGCCGCCTGCGGGTGCCGCTCAACGCACCCTTCTTTAAGGCGGGCCCGGCATTGGTCATCACTTGTGTCACCCCGGAAAACCAGTTCCCCCGAGGCCCCGAGTGTCTGGTGGTGCCAGGCGTAGAAGGCCAGGTCGATCTGCGCTCGGCGCTGGTGGCGCTGGCCGCCCGTGGCGTCAACGAAGTCTTGGTGGAAGCTGGCCCAAGCCTGGCAGGGGCGTTTGCCCAGCAAGGTCTGGTGGACGAATACATGATTTTCGTCGCCGGCAAGTTCCTCGGCTCCGCTGCCCGGCCTTTGCTGGACTGGCCGCTTGAGAAACTGGCTGATGCCCCCCAACTCAAGATCACTGAAATGCGCGCTGTAGGCGACGACTGGCGAGTCACTGCCATCCCTGTGCCAGCAGCGAGCGTATAATTCTGACCGGGCGCTCAAGTGCCCGCCCCGTTTTCCAGGAGAAGGCCATGTTCACCGGCATTATCGAATCCATCGGCAGCATTCGCGCCATGACCCCCAAGGGCGGCGACGTGCGCCTGCTGGTTGAAACCGGCAAGCTCGACCTCGGCGACGTCAAGCTGGGCGACAGCATCGCCGTCAGCGGCGTGTGCCTGACCGTCATCGAACTGCCGGGCAACGGCTTTGCCGCCGACGTCAGCCGGGAAACCCTGGACTGCACCGCGATGAATGACCTCAAGGCCGGCAGCCCGGTCAACCTCGAAAAAGCCCTGACGCCCACCACCCGTCTCGGTGGTCACCTGGTCAGCGGCCACGTCGACGGTGTCGGCGAAGTCGTTGCCCGCAGCGAAAATGCCCGTGCCGTAGAATTCCGCATCCGCGCGCCCAAAGAGCTGGCCAAATACATTGCCCACAAAGGTTCGATCACTGTCGACGGCACCAGCCTGACCGTGAACGCCGTGAATGGCGCCGAATTTGAACTGACCATCATTCCCCACACCCTGAGCGAAACCATTATGGCGTCGTACCAGCCAGGTCGCCGGGTGAACCTGGAAGTCGACTTGCTTGCCCGTTACCTGGAGCGCCTGCTGATGGGCGATAAGGCCGCAGAGCCTGCAACTGGGAACATCACTGAGAGTTTTTTGGCCGCTAACGGCTACCTGAAATCCTGACCAAGGGGGTGCCGCGTGGCGCTCAATAACATCGAAGAACTGGTTGAAGACATCCGCCAAGGCAAGATGGTCATCCTGATGGATGACGAAGACCGTGAAAACGAAGGCGACATCATCATGGCCGCCGAGGCCTGCAAGCCTGAGCACATCAACTTCATGGCCAAGCACGCTCGCGGGCTGATCTGCATGCCCATGAGCCGCGAGCGCTGCGAGCTGCTCAAGCTGCCGTTGATGGCGCCGCGTAACGGCTCGGGTTTTGGTACCAAGTTCACCGTGTCGATTGAAGCGACCACAGGCGTGACCACCGGCATTTCCGCCGCTGACCGCGCCCGCACCGTTCAAGCCGCTGCCGCGAAAGACGCCAAGGCCGAAGACATCGTCAGCCCAGGCCACATCTTCCCGCTGATGGCCCAACCGGGTGGCACCCTGGCCCGTGCCGGCCACACAGAAGCAGCCTGCGACCTGGCACGCATGGCCGGTTTCGAGCCGAGCGGTGTGATCTGCGAAGTGATGAACGACGACGGCACCATGGCTCGTCGCGCCGAACTCGAAGCATTTGCCGCCGAGCACAACATCAAGATAGGCACCATTGCCGACTTGATTCACTACCGGATGATCCACGAACGTACCGTTCAGCGGATTGCCGAGCAGCCACTGGACAGCGAACTGGGCCAATTCAATTTGGTGACCTACCGTGATTCAGTGGAGGGCGATGTGCACATGGCCCTGACCCTGGGCACCATCAGCGCAGACGAACCGACCCTGGTGCGTGTGCACAACATGGACCCGCTGCGCGACCTGTTGATGGTCAAGCAACCGGGCCGTTGGAGCCTGCGCGCCGCGATGGCTGCGGTGTCCGAGGCGGGCAGCGGTGTGGTGCTGCTGCTGGGTAACCCGGTGGACGGCGATGTATTGCTTGCCCATATCCGCGAGACCGCCGAGCAGACCCAGGTTAAAACACCGACCACCTACAGCATCGTCGGTGCCGGTTCGCAGATCCTGCGTGACCTCGGTGTGCGCAAAATGCGCCTCATGAGCGCACCGATGAAATTTAATGCGATATCCGGATTCGATCTGGAAGTTGTAGAATACGTGCCCTCCGAATAAAGGCTGGCGTCTATTGCCCCTTGTTCGCGGTTAAATCATCACTGAGGGACGCACTTTTCGCGTCCCGGCTCTTTAAGAGATTTGTCGAATGACCCTGAAGACCATCGAAGGTACCTTCATCGCCCCCAAAGGCCGCTATGCCCTGGTGGTTGGCCGCTTCAACAGCTTCGTGGTTGAAAGCCTGGTAAGCGGTGCCGTGGATGCCCTGGTTCGCCACGGTGTGAGCGAAAGCGATATCACGATTATCCGTGCCCCTGGCGCCTTCGAAATTCCACTGGTTGCGCAAAAAGTTGCTCAGCAGGGTGAATACGCAGCAATCATCGCCCTGGGCGCTGTGATTCGTGGCGGTACCCCGCACTTCGAATACGTGGCCGGCGAATGCACCAAGGGCCTGGCCCAGGTGTCCATGGAGTTCGGCGTGCCAGTCGCTTTCGGCGTACTGACCGTTGATTCCATCGAACAAGCCATCGAGCGTTCCGGCACCAAGGCCGGCAACAAAGGCGCTGAAGCTGCTCTGTCCGCCCTGGAAATGGTCAGCCTGCTGTCGCAGTTGGAGGCCAAGTGATTTCCGACGAGAGCGATCGTTTCAACCCGCGCGACGAGCGTCCAGCGGACGCCGGCAAACCTTCGAAGAGCGAAAAGCGCCGTGCTGCCCGTCAGCTCGCCACCCAGGCGTTGTACCAGCGCCATATGGCCGGTACTTCGCTGAACGAAATCGAAGCGCAATTTCGCGTCGACAACGACTTCACCTTTGCCGACCAGAGCTACTTCCACGACATCCTGCACGGCGTTCCGGCCAACCTGACCGAGATCGACGCTGCATTGACGCCGTGCCTGGACCTGACCCTTGAAGAGCTGGACCCGGTTGAACTGGCCGTACTGCGCCTGTCCACCTGGGAACTGCTCAAGCGCGTCGACGTGCCGTACCGCGTGGTGATCAACGAAGGTATCGAGCTGGCGAAAGTCTATGGTTCGACCGACGGTCACAAGTTCGTCAACGGCGTGCTCGACAAGCTGGCTCCGCGCCTGCGTGAAGCCGAAGTGAAGGAACACAAGCGCTAAGTTGCGCTTGAGTTCTCGATGGGCGAGTTTGAGCTGATCCACAAGTACTTTGCCGCCGCGCCCTGTGCGCAGGGCGGCGAGGGCATTGCCTTGGGGATCGGCGACGACTGTGCCCTGCTGGCGCTTCCTGCCGGGGAGCAACTGGCAATTTCCACCGATACCTTAGTGGCCGGCGTGCACTTTGCCGACCCCTGCGATCCGTTCCTGCTCGGCCAGCGTTCGCTGGCGGTGGCGGTGAGCGATCTGGCTGCCATGGGCGCCAACCCCGTCGCGTTTACCCTTGCACTCACTACGCCCACCGTCGATGCCGACTGGTTGCAACGCTATGCCCAGGGTTTGAACGCCATGGCGCTAAGCTGCGGCGTGGGCTTGGTGGGCGGCGACACCACGCGGGGGCCGCTCAGTTTGACCCTGACGGTGTTCGGCCGTGTGCCAGCGGGCCAAGCGTTGACGCGCAGCGGTGCGCAGCCGGGGGACCTGCTGTGCGTGGGCGGTGAGTTGGGCAATGCCGCTGGCGCCTTGCCACTCGTGCTGGGCCAGCGCAACGCCGATGCGGCCATCGCTGATCCTCTGCTGGCCCATTACTGGTCACCGCAGCCGCAGTTGGCTTTAGGGCTGGCGCTGCGGGGCAAGGCGACGGCTGCGATGGATATCTCCGACGGGCTGTTGGCCGATTGCGGGCATATCGCCAAGGCGTCGGCCGTCAGCCTGTTGATCGAGCGTCAGAAGCTTCCGCTGTCCAGCGCCTTGCTGGCGTTTGTCGGTGATGACCAGGCGCGGGTGGCTGCATTGAGCGGTGGCGACGACTACGTGCTGGCCTTCACCTTGCCGTCCGTCGAGTTGGCACCGCTGCTGGCCGCAGGTTGGCCGGTGCACGTTATTGGTCGTGTCCAGGCGGGGCAGGGTGTGACGCTCCTCGACGCCAACGGGCAGGACATCACTCCGGCCATCCGGGGTTATCAGCACTTTCGCGAGACGCCCTGAGTCGGCGTGCTGCGCTACCCTCTACTACGTCATTACGCAAGCAAGGCATTGCAGGAGGTCGTACCCATGGATGTGCGCCACTGGCTGCTGACACTGCTGTGTGTCATTCCGGCGTGGGTCCTGGCGCAGGATGAGTCTGTTGTACCAGGCAAGATCATGCTTGCCAGTGAGGCTTGGGACGGCTACACCAATGCGGACGGCAGCGGTCTGGCCTGGGATGTGCTGCGGCAGGTCTTCGAGCCGGTCGGGATCACTCTGCACACCCGCATCGAGCCCTATACCCGCTCGGTGGGCCTGGCCCAGCGCGGTGAGGTAGATGGTTGGGTCGGCTCTTACCGTGACGAAGTCACGGGCGTCCTTTACCCGCACTGGAAGTTGGACTCCGACGCTATCTACGCCCTTGGGCTGGCAACCTCCCCGACTCCGAGCGCCGCAACGCTGGGCGAATACCGCCTGGCTTGGGTGCGCGGCTATCGGTACGAGGCGTACTTGCCCAATGTGCGACGTTTCAACCAGATTCAGCGGCGCGATGGGATTTTACCGATGCTCCAGCATGGTCGGGCCGATTTCTACATCGATGCCCTCAGCGAAACGCAATACGTCCTCAAACAGGCGCGAGACCCTTCCACGTTCAGGCTTACCCACATCATCGACCTGCCGCTATACGTTGGCTTTGCCGATACCGAGCGCGGCCGTTCGTTAAGCACCGTGTACGATCAGCGCATGGCCGTGCTGGTCAAAAGCGGCGTGCTGAAGCCGATCTTCCAGCGCTGGAACCTGCCGTATCCCTTCTAAATGCATAGAACCGAGATGAAGGCCAATCGAACCGATTGATCTTTATCAGCGATCATTCAGCTTAAGCGTCTGCAGGAACCTGCTGTTACAATGCCCGCCTCTGTAAAATCTGAAATCAGGAGCACACGGTGCCCGTCGTTTTCGTCGCCGCTTCCAAGCTGCCTACCCCTTTTGCCACGTTCACCATGAACGGCTTTCTCGAAGAAGCCACCGGGCGTGAGCACGTTGTGCTCAGCCTCGGCGATATCGCGGATGGCGCGCCAGTACTGGGTCGTGTGCATTCCGAGTGCCTGACCGGCGATGCGTTGTTCAGCCAGCGCTGTGACTGCGGCTCGCAACTGGAGGCGGCCATGCGCGCCATCGCCCGTGAAGGCCGTGGCGTGCTGCTGTATCTGCGCCAGGAAGGCCGCGGTATTGGCCTGCTGAACAAAATCCGCGCCTACGAGCTGCAAGACGGCGGCGCTGATACCGTTGAGGCCAACGAGCGCCTGGGCTTCGCTGCAGACCAGCGTGACTACGCGATCTGCCTGCCAATGCTTGAGCACCTGGGCGTGAAATCCCTGCGTCTGATGACCAACAACCCGCGCAAGGTCAAAGCCTTGACCGAGATGGGCATCACCGTGGCCGAGCGTGTGCCGCTGCATACCGGGCAAAACCCCCACAACAAGCTCTATCTGGCGACCAAAGCCAGCAAGCTCGACCATATGATGGGCAACGAGCATCAGGGCGAGGTCGACCGCGCGTGACCCGTGGCCAGGTAAAGCGGCGACTGTCCTTCAACTGGTGGCAGTACCTGGCCCTGGCGCTGCTTCCGTTGTTCGTGCTCAACCTGGTGTTTGGCCAGGTAGCGCTGCTGCCCGTGCTGGCGATGCCGTTCTTCATCGCTGGCGTGGCCTCGATGTTCCTAAGCCTGCGTTACTTCCACGGCTATAAACACGCGCTGATCGCCACCTCAAAAGCTCTCGATACTCCCGAAGAACCGGCTGCCTGGATCACCCTCGCGGCCCGCCGGCGCACGGCTTTGCTGGTGGCGGCGATTCCCGCGTGGGTGGGCGCGCTGGCGGTGTTCGTTGGCCTGGAAGCGGTGCCGCTGTTCCTGCTGGCGCTGTCGACGATGGTGCTGTTTTACCTCTACCGCATTCCCCGTCAACTCGGATGATGCACCGCTGGCTGGCGCTTCTGCTGCTGACACTGAGTGCACAGGCCTTGGCCGCCGAGCGGGTGGTGAGCCTGGCGCCATCCCTGTCTGAAATCGTGGTCGAACTGGGTGCTGCCGATCTGCTGGTAGGCGTGCTTGATGGCGGCGAACGGCCGGCCGAGTTGCTGAAGGTGCCATCGGTGGGGCATTACGGCCAGTTAGAC
The DNA here is from genome assembly GCF_900187495.1 of Pseudomonas sp. Irchel 3H9. Classification (NCBI taxonomy): domain Bacteria; kingdom Pseudomonadati; phylum Pseudomonadota; class Gammaproteobacteria; order Pseudomonadales; family Pseudomonadaceae; genus Pseudomonas; species Pseudomonas sp. Irchel 3H9. Next base: position 70,671 of record NZ_FYDK01000008.1, read on the forward strand.
ATGGAGCGCCTGCTCAGCCTCAATCCCGACCTGATTCTGCTGTGGCCCGGCAGTGTCGGCCTGGCCCAGCGCGAGCAGCTGCAACGCCTGAATATTCCGGTGTACGTCGCCGAACCCCATAGCCTCGAACAGTTGACCACCCAAGTCCAGGCCATAGCCGAGCAATTAGACCGTGCCGACGCCGGCCGGCAATTGGCAGCGCAACTGCGCGAGCGCCTGGCCGGGTTGCGCCAGCGTTATCAACGTGTCGAACCGTTGCGGGTGTTCTATCAGGTGTGGAACCAGCCGCTGTACACCGTGGGCGGTGGCCAGATCATCAGCGACGCGCTGAGCGTGTGCGGTGCGCGCAACGTGTTTGACGACCTGAAGCTACCCGCACCGCAGGTCAGCATCGAGTCGGTGTTGCAACGTAATCCCGAGATGATTCTGGTGGGCGATCAGGCTCAGAAGGACGCCTGGAAGGCCTGGCCAAGCATGGCGGCGCGGGTACAGTTGGTTCCGGACAAAGGCCTGGAACGGCCCAGCGGGCAGATGCTGGAAGCGCTGGCGCGGCTGTGTCAGGTAATTGCCCCGAGCCGATGAAGCCAGTACCAGGCGACAATCAGATTTCAGGTGTCCAGGTCACACCAAACATCCACGCCCGGCCCTCTTCACGGTAATCCTGATTGTTCAGAAATGCCGGATCGTTGTAGCTATAACGTGCCCGCGAATAGGATTTATCCAGCACGTTATCAACCTTCAGCGACAGCGCTACTTCTCGGCTAACCGCCCAACTGCTGCGCAACCCGAGCAATCCGTAGCCGCCCAGGCGCTGCGTGTTGTCTTCATTGTCGTAGCTATTGCTGATGGCCTGCCAACTGGCGCCCACGCCCACCTGATCGAATTGCCGATCCATATCCAGGCTCAATGTGCGGCGTGCACGACGGGCCAAGGTGTGGCCGCTGTCGCGGTCGCGCGGGTCGATGATCGAAACACCCAGGTTGCCCTGCCAGCCGAACAGTTCCTGTTTCAGCGCCGCTTCAAAGCCATCGATGCGCGCCGATGCCACATTCTGGGGCTTGTCGGTACGGTCGAGGATGATCGCATTGCTCAGGTCGGTGCGGTACACCGAGGCTTCCAGGCGCGTGCTGTCACTCAGTTGGCTGCGCCATTGCAGTTCGTAGCTTTTCGAGGTTTCGGGCTGCAGGTTGGGGTTGCTGTATTGCGTTTGCGGGTAATACAAGTCGTTGAAGCTCGGCGCACGGAATCCTTCGCTGTAACTCAGTAACAGGTCATTGTCGGGATTGACCGGCACGGTGAGCGTACCGCTCCAGCTGTTCTGGCCGCCGAACTGCTGGTTCTCGTCGTGGCGCAAACCCAGCTCTGTGGAGAACCGTTCGCTGCGGAAACGGTGCTGCACAAAGGCGGCGCGGTTCCAGCGGCTGTTTTCGGTGAAAGTGGTGGAGCCGTGGAAGCGGTCTTCGTACCAATCACCGCCCAAGATCAGGCTGTTCTGTTCATCCAGGGTCAGGTCGTTCTGCCAGTTGACGGAGTCGCGGTAGGTGTTGAATGCGCTGAAATAATCACTGAGGGTGTCGCGTTTGGTGTCACGGTTCTCGCTGTGGCCCAGTTCCACGCGCGATTGCCAGCGCTCACTGAACGTGGCGTCGATATAACCGCTGGCGCTGCTCACGGCGTAGTCGGTGTAGGGTTTTTGCCCAACAGTCTGCTTGGTGACGATGTCGTAGCGGCCGAAGCTGTTGTCGTACTCCGACTTGCCACGGTTATCCAGCAGGTTGAAACCCACCTCCAGCGCATCGCTGAACGAATGGCTGAGGTTCAGGCTCACCGATTGGTTGCGATAGGCATCATGGTCGCCGTCGCTGGGGAAGGATTCGTGGGTCGAATTGATCCCGGCAGTTTCATCCAGGCTCGCCCCGAGGTTGAAGTGCGTGTGTTCATCGCCACCCGAGAGACCGAGGCTGCGCTCCCAAGTGTTATTGCTGCCAAAACCCAGTTTCACGCGCGGTTGCAGGCCTTGCTCGGCGTTGCGCCGGGTAAACACTTGGATCACACCGCCGATGGCATCGCTGCCGTAGATCACCGAGCGCGAGCCGCGCAGGACTTCCACGCGCTCAATCTGGTCGATATTCAGGTATTGCAGGCCGCTGTCGCCGGACGTGGCGTTAGCGATGCGCTGGCCGTCCACCAGCACCAGGCTCTGGGCGGATTTAGTGCCGCGTAGGTAGATCCCCGGCAAACTGCCGCGTCCGCCGGTTCGCGCGACTTGCGCGCCGGGCACTCGGCTGAGCAGGTCAGTGAGGCTGCTCGGTTGCAGGCGGTCGATGTCGTCGCGGGTGAAGACGGAGTTGGCGGCGCTGCTGTCGTTGCGCGCCTGCACCTGACGGTTTGCGCTGATGACCACTTCGGGGAGCTTCAGGGCCTCGTCGCGGGTTTCGGCGAGCAATTCAGGGGAGGGCAGAAGCAGCAGGGCAAGGTACAGGCGATTCATAGACTGTTCACAGCTTTTGAAGGTGACACAAATCAAATGTGGGAGGGCGCTTGCCCCCCGATGGCGGCCTGTCAGTCAGCAAAGTTGTTGACTGAACTGCCGCTATCGGGGGCAAGCCCCCTCCCACATGTTGATCCGGTTTCTACAGGTCCAGCAGCGCCATTCGTGCGCGCACCGAAGCCTCGATCCCTGCTTCGTCCAAGCCGCACTCCGCCAGCATCTGCGCTGGCTTGGCGTGCTCGACGTACACATCCGGCAAGCCCAGGTGCAGCACCGACTTGAGGATATTCTCCCGTGCCAGGAACTCACTGACTGCCGCGCCGGCGCCGCCCATGATGGCGTTCTCTTCAACGGTCACCAGCAACTCATGGCTACCGGCGATCTCGCGTACCAAGGCTTCATCCAGCGGTTTGACGAAGCGCATATCGACCACGGTCGCGTCGATCTTTTCGGCGACTTTCAGTGCTTCGGCCAATTGCACGCCGAACACCAGGAACGCGACCTGGCTGCCCTGGCGACGCACGATGCCTTTGCCGATCTCGATCGGCTCCAGATCTTTTTCGATCACTGCATTCGGGCCATTACCACGCGGGTAACGCACGGCGGCCGGGCCGTTATACAGGTGGCCAGTGCTGAGCATCTTGCGCAGTTCGTTCTCGTCGCTCGGCGTCATTACCAGCATGCCGGGGATGCAACGCAGGTACGACAGGTCGAAGCTGCCGGCGTGAGTTGGGCCGTCTTCGCCTACAAGACCCGCGCGGTCGATGGCGAACAGCACGTCAAGGTTCTGCACCGCCACATCGTGAATGAGCTGGTCATAACCGCGTTGCAGGAACGTGGAGTAAATCGCTACTACTGGCTTGGCGCCTTCACAGGCCATACCGGCGGCGAAAGTCACCGCGTGCTGCTCGGCAATCGCCACGTCGAAATAGCGCAGCGGGAAACGCTCGCTGAACGCCACCAGGTCGGAGCCTTCCTTCATCGCCGGGGTAATGCCCACCAGGCGCGAGTCGGCAGCGGCCATGTCGCACAGCCATTCGCCAAACACACCGGAATACTTCGGCCCGCTGGCCTTTTTCGGCGCAGCGGCTGGGGCGTCCACAGGTTCCAGCTTGGTGATCGCGTGGTAACCAATCGGGTCGACTTCCGCCGGGGCGAAGCCTTTACCTTTCTTGGTGACGATATGCAGGAACTGCGGGCCTTTGAGGTCGCGCATGTTACGCAGCGTGGCGATCAGAGTGGGCAGGTCGTGGCCGTCGATAGGGCCGATGTAGTTCCAGCCCAGCTCTTCGAACAGGGTGCCGGGGACAAGCATGCCCTTGGCATATTCTTCGGTGCGTCGGGCAATTTCCCACGCGCCGGGCAGACGCGAGAGCACCTTCTTGCTGCCTTCGCGCATGCTGGCGTAGGTACGGCTGGAGAGGATTTTTGCCAGGTAATTGGACAGGCCACCGACGTTGCGAGAGATCGACATGTCGTTGTCATTGAGGATCACCAACATGTTGGCGTTCACTTCAGGCGCATGGTTCAGCGCTTCGAAGGCCATGCCGGCGGTCAACGCGCCATCACCGATCACCGCAATCGCCTTGCGATCACTGTTTTGCAGGCGGGCGGCAATCGCCATGCCCAGCGCTGCACTGATAGAGGTGCTGGAGTGACCGACGCCAAAGGTGTCGTACTCGCTCTCGGCGCGACGCGGGAAGGCGGCAACACCGTCCTTTTGGCGCAGGGTACTCATGCGCTCGCGTCGGCCGGTGAGGATTTTATGCGGATACGCCTGATGGCCCACGTCCCACACCAGCCGGTCGTCCGGGGTATCGAACACGTAATGCAACGCGATGGTCAGCTCGATGACGCCCAGGCCTGCACCAAAATGCCCACCGGTCTGACCGACCGTGTAGAGCAATTCCAGGCGCAGTTCATCGGCCAGGGTTTCCAGCTCGGCTTCACCCAGACGACGCAGGCCGTCCGGCGTGACAGCACGGTCGAGCAGGGGCGTGGACGGGCGCTTGCGGGGAATCTCTTGAAACGTCGTGGGCATCAGGCGAATCGTTATAGGTATAAGAAGAGGCGGCAGTTTACCTCAAGCATCGCAAACTGCCCACGCAGAGCGCCGAACTTGGCCGATATGCGGCTGCAATGGCCGCTGTTATCAGTGGCGGCGTTCGACGATATACCGCGCCAGGTCACGCAGTGGCGCGGCTGCCGCGTCGAAAGGTCGCAGGGCGTCCAGGGCCTGGTCGCGCAGTTCCAGGGCATATGCCTTGGCAGCGTCGAGACCAAGCAGCGCAGGATAAGTCGGTTTGTCCCGTGCGATATCGGCACCTTGGCGCTTGCCCAAGGTGGCCGTGTCACTTTCCACGTCGAGAATGTCGTCCTGCACTTGGAAAGCCAGGCCGATGGCCCGGGAATACGTCTGCAAGGCCGCCAACTGCGCAGCTTCGGCACGGCCACTGGCCAGGGCACCGAGGTGCACGGCAGCCTCGATGAGCGCGCCGGTCTTGTGGCGATGCATATGTTCCAGAGCTTTTTGATCCAGCTTGAGACTGACCGAACCCATGTCGATCGCCTGCCCACCGACCATACCGGCCGGGCCCGCAGCGTGGGCGAGGGCGGTGACCATGCGCAGGCGAGTCTCGGCGTTGACGCTGCTCAAGCCCGGGTCCAGCAATGCGCTGAATGCCAGGCTTTGCAGGCCGTCACCGGCCAGAATCGCATAGGCTTCATCAAAGGCTTTATGAGTGGTTGGCTGGCCGCGACGCAGATCGTCGTCGTCCATTGCCGGCAAATCGTCGTGTACCAGGGAATAAGCGTGGATCAGCTCCACCGCACACGCCGCGCCGTTGGCCTGCTCGGCAGGCGCACCGAGGGCTTCACACGCCGCATACGCCAGCAACGGGCGCACACGCTTGCCGCCATTCATCACGCTATAGCGCATGGCTGCATAGAGACGGTTCATTTCTGGGCTGGGCGCAACAAACAAGGGCTCCAGCGCCGCATTCACCCGGGCTTGGCTACTGGCCTGATACGCGTCGATCATTCCGGCTGTTCCGCATCGAAAGGTTCTTCGGCCAACTCCCCGTCACGCTCCAGCAACACCTGTACCTTCTGCTCCGCCTGCGCCAGCGCGCTCTGGCAGTCGCGAGTCAGGCCGATGCCTTGCTCAAACGCCGTCAGCGAGTCCTCCAGCGACAACTCGCCATTCTCCAGACGCTCGACCAGGGTTTGCAGGTCGGCGAGGGATTGTTCGAAATCGAGTGCAACTTTTTTGCGGGCCATGGCGGCTATTCCGGTAGACGGTAAACCGGCGGGACACTAGCAGACATGGGGGAGTGGGGCAAATGAGTGGTGGGAATTACGAGGTGGTAAATCGCACCGTCGATTGAACACAGGTGGTCCCGCAACACGCGGGATGGGCACGTTGCCGGCAGTCGCAAAACAGTTGCCAAGCCTCGAGCAAGTTGAGCGTGAACTGGGGGGTTACGCTCAGGTGAACACCGAAAGCCTGCTTTTCAAGGCAGGCTTATCGGGAATTTCGGCTGACTTATTTCTGATGGGCTGTCAGCGCCGCATAACCATTCATCAAGTTGCGATAGTTGGGAATACGCTGGGACAACAGATTGCCCAGGCCTTCGATATCGTTGCGCCAGTCGCGATGCAGCTCACACGCCACCGAGAACCAGTTCATCAACTGTGCACCGGCTTGCGTCATCCGGCTCCATGCCGCTTGTTGCACGGTGGTATTGAACGTGCCGGATGCATCGGTCACCACAAACACCTCAAACCCTTCTGCCAACGCCGACAAGGTCGGGAACGCTACGCACACATCCGTCACTACGCCGGCAATGATGATCTGCTTACGGCCGGTAGCCTTGATCGCCTTGACGAAGTCTTCGTTGTCCCACGCATTGATCTGGCCAGGACGAGCGATGTACGGCGCGTCCGGGAACATCTCCTTCAACTCAGGCACCAGAGGGCCGTTGGGGCCTTGCTCAAAGCTGGTGGTGAGAATGGTCGGCAGGTTGAAAAATTTGGCCAGGTCGGCCAGTGCCAGCACGTTGTTCTTGAACTCGTTGGGCGAGAAGTCTTGCACCAAGGAAATCAAGCCGGTCTGGTGGTCGACCAGCAGGACTACGGCGTCGTCTTTGTTCAAGCGGTTGTAGGTCGGAGTGCTCATGGTTGAATCCTTTTTTGTTTAAGTGGGTTTGGCGTTGCGTTCAACATGGGCACAGATTAATGGGTCGTGATTGGAGGATAAATCGGGCGAGGGGAGTCTTACTGTCAACTAAAAAGGGACAAAGGATGGAGGCTGGGCATGGGGTTGGGAGCGAGCGGAGACAAAGAGGATGGGTGCACGTTGGCTTGATTTGCAGAGCGGGAGATTATTAGAGGCATTAAAAAGCCGGCTTGTGGCCGGCTTCTCGGGGACTGCCTCAGCTTGTTTTTGACAAACCTCACCAGCCTTCAAATCGCTCAGCCCACATTGCGTCGGGCTGAATAGTAGGGGCATCCGCGGGAACTCCTCCGCTTCACCGAGCAGGGTGGTTAGCCTTAAGCCACCCCCTGCCAAATGTGCGGCGCATGATACCCACATTCACCTTAAATGCCCACCTCCGGTTCCGATTTAGAGCCTTCCCAGCCTAATAGGTGCTCATCCAGCGGCACGGGCGGGCGGCGGTTGTTGAGGGTGGACCACCAGAATATCCAGCCGACGATTTTGAAGTTCTGCTCGAAGCGTTCTTCATGGTTGAGGTATTCGTCCGGGTGTTCGCTGGCGTTGTGGCTTCGCATGCGCAACCCTCCCCCTGGACGGTTGTAGAGATATTTGATACGCAGCATGCCGTCGTGTTCGACGGCGTAGATTTCGCCATCGATGATTTGGGTGCGGCCTTTGTCGATGGCGAGGGTGGCGCCCTGTTGGATGATGTCGATCATGCTGTTGTCGACCATGTAGGCGCCTACCGCGCGGTCAGGGTTGACGGTGAGGGTTTCGAGGGTATGCAGGGAGACGCGGATGCGCTCGGTTGAGGTGAATGTGGGGTGGAGGGGAATCTCCACATCGAGTGGTTCCGGAGGGCAGGTTGGGCCTGTGAGGTACTTTCCGCCTCCTTCTCGGGTGCTGGGCAGTCCTTTCCGGGCGTCTGGGCCTTCCAGCAGGAAGTTGGCCGGTGGGTGTTTGGGGCCTTCGCCGGTGCGCAGCCAACGGCTGGAGACGCAGAGAAGTTCTGCAAACTCGTTGAGTCGGCCCATGGGTACACCGCGTTTGAACCAGTTGTTCACGTGTTGAGGCGTGACACCACGGTTTTTGGCGAAGTCGGATGCGGAAAGATGAACTTCCTGCAATAGCACTTTTAAACGATCACCTGATGTATTCATAAACGCAGAGTTTACTGGCCAAGAAAACCAATCAAATAAACCATGCGTTGAATTGCGCCTGTAGGTTTTTGCTTAGTTGTGGCTTGATCTTTCAGTTGTATCGCTTAGTTGAACGGCGTGTACTAATTTTTGAACTTGTTGTTTAGTTTTCCCACAAAAAAGCCCCGAATAATCGGGGCTTTTTAATTGCCGGGGCAATGAAGAGCGGGTATCAGCCTTTGTAGGCTGCAACCGACTTCATGATCTCGGCGCGGGCGGCGTCTGCGTTGCCCCAACCGTCGATCTTCACCCACTTGCCTTTTTCGAGGTCTTTGTAGTTCTCGAAGAAGTGCTTGATCTGTTCCAGCAGCAGTGGTGGCAGGTCGGTGTATTCCTTCACGTCCACATACAGCTGGGACAGCTTGTCGTGTGGGACTGCGATAACTTTGGCATCGCCGCCGCCGTCGTCGGTCATGTTCAGGATGCCGACTGGACGTGCGCGGATGACCGAACCAGGGGTGACCGGGTAGGGCGTTACGACCAGCACGTCGAGGGGATCACCGTCGTCAGCCAGGGTGTTCGGGATGAAACCGTAGTTGGCCGGATAGAACATTGGGGTGGCCATGAAACGGTCAACGAACAGGCAGTCGCTGTCTTTGTCGATTTCGTATTTGATCGGCGCGTGGTTGGCCGGAATCTCGATGGCGACGTAGATGTCGTTCGGCAGGTCTTTGCCAGCCGGAATCTTGCTGTAGCTCATTGGGCGTTGCCCCCGTAGTTGGCCATATGACATGGCCGGATTGGCCTAAAAGTGGCGGCGATTATAGGCATATTCTGACGGCGATGCCATGCGCCAGACGTCGTACGGTCATTCGTCTTGTGGCTGATAACGCGGGTCGTGGGCTTGCAGATGGGTCAGGCGGGCCAAGGGGTCTTGGCGATAAAAGCGACTGAGTTGGGCATACACCTGTGGATAAGTGCGGACCAGTAAATCCGGGGCGCTGAAAAAATATTCGCTGGTGACCGCAAAGAATTCCGCGGGGTTTTCTGCGGCGTAGGGGTCGATCTCGGTGTCGGCGTCCGGGTTGGCGTCCAACTGGCGATTGAGATCGTCATAAGCGCTTTGCATCACGCTGGCCCACTCCTGCACGCGCATGTCGTGGTGCAGCGGCGGTAGGCCGTTGGCGTCGCCGTTGAGCATGTCGAGTTTGTGGGCCAGTTCGTGGATCACCAGGTTGTAGCCCTCCCACTGGCCGCTGGCGAGTACGCCCGGCCAGGCGAGGATCACCGGGCCTTGCTGCCAGGCTTCACCGCTGTGTTCGCCGTCCCACTCGTGTTCGATACCGCTGCTGTCTCGATGGCGCTGGGGGCTCAGGAAATCGTCGGGGTACAACACGATTTCGTGGAAGCCCTGATACCAGTCGAGGTCGCCGAGGTTCATCAGTGGCAATTGCGCCTGAGCGGCGAGCAGCAGGCGTTGTTCCTGGTGCAGCTCGACGCCCGGCAGGGCGGTGAGGTGTTTTTCGGCGAGAAACACCACGCAGGCTTCGCGCAACCACTGGTCCTGCTCGGCGCTGATACCGTCGAGGAAGGTCAGGTGGTGGCGCACCCGTTGCCAGGTTTCATCGGCAATCGGGTGCTTGGCCAGCAGGCGCCGGCGACGCCAGGCGCTGAGGGACCACATCGCAGGTTACTGCTGCTTGGCTTCGGAGGAAGTGCGGCCAAAACGGCTGCGGAACACGCCAATGATCATCGGCACCAGGGACAGCAGGATGATGAACACCACCAGCAGCGACAGGTTTTTCTTGATAAAGGGCACGTTGCCGAAGAAGTAGCCCAGGGTCACCAGGCCGCCGACCCAGAGGATAGTGCCCAGCACGCTGAATCCGAAGAACCGTGGGTAGGGCATTCTCGCGATGCCGGCCACGAACGGCGCAAAGGTGCGCAGAATCGGCAGGAAGCGCGCCAGGGTCACGGTTTTACCGCCGTGCTTGTCGTAGAAGTCGTGGGTTTTTTGCAGATAGTCGCGGCGGAAAATCTTCGAGTTCGGGTTACTGAACAGGCGTTCTCCGGCTGTTCGTCCGATTACGTAGTTGGTGCTGTCGCCGAGGATTGCCGCCAACATCAACAGGCCGCCCAGCAATACCGGGTCCATGCCGCCACCTGCGGCGATGGCTCCGGCGATAAACAGCAAAGAGTCGCCTGGCAGGAACGGCATGACCACCAGGCCGGTTTCGCAAAAGATGACCAGAAACAGAATGGCGTAGATCCACGGACCGTAATTGGTTACCAGCAGGTCGAGGTAGACGTCGAGATGCAGGATAAGGTCGAGCGGGTTGAAATCCATGGATGGCACCTGTGTGAACGGCCCGGCTCAGCAGGCCTGTGCGGAAGCTCGGGTAATAAGGCTACAAGTGTATGCCGCATTTCTTACAACCCTGAAAGGTCCGCATTATACGGATTGAGAGGTGAAAAGCGTGTTGGTTTTGTAGCGGGGGATGTCGTGGCGTGAGGTCTGAAGATCGCCAGAAATCAATGTGGGAGCGGGCTTGCTCGCGAAAGCGGTGGGTCAGTTATAAATAGTCTGACTGACAAACCGCTATCGGGGGCAAGCCCCCTCCCACAAGGTGTCTACGGTGTCCGGGAGTCAGTCTTCGCTGATCGGCAAGGTGTAGTTCTTGAACTCGGTGTCTTCACGAAACCCGATTGACTCGTACGTCTTCTGCGCCACTTGGTTGTCACTGCTGGTCGACACCCGCAGCCGCACTGCGTGCGTCTCTTTGGCCATCTTTTTCGCGGTGCGCATCAGGTTATCCGCCACCAGCTGCCGACGCGCGTCTTCGGCTACGTAGATGTCATTGAGGATCCACACCCGCTTGAGCGAAAGCGACGAAAAACTCGGATACAACTGACAAAAACCAAGCAACTTCTTGTCGTCATCATCGGCCAAGGCCAGGTAAATCACCGACTCCTTGCGGCGCAGGCGCTTTTCCAAAAAAGCCCGCGATGAGTCCGGGAACGGCAAGGCCCCATAAAACTCGCGGTATTTGACGAACAGCGGGGTCAACAGGTCCAGGTGTTCCAGGGTCGCTTGAGTAATCCGCATGCCAGGCCTCAACTTCCAGATGGGTATGACCACACGTGCGGCCGTGAATTGATGCTGCCTAAAGACGCCAAAAAGCGCAATCGTGCCGGGATCAGTCCTGCGGTGGGCTGAGCAGGAAATTACCTTTCATCAGGTTCGGATCGTCGGACTCGATGGTCTGCAGCTGTGCCTCATCCTTGAGGTTTACCCCCGAGAGCTGCCGGCGACACGCCTCTTTCATCAAATACAGCAAACGATGGGCCGCCATCCCGTAACTCAAGCCTTCCAAGCGCACGTTGGAGATGCAATTGCGATAGGCATCGGTGAGTCCGATCTTAGGGTTGTATGTGAAATACAGCCCCAGACTGTCCGGCGAACTGAGCCCCGGCCGTTCGCCGATGAGGATCACCACCATTTTGGCGCCGAGTAGTTGCCCGATTTCGTCGGCCACCGCCACGCGCCCCTGTTCCACCAGGATCACCGGCGACAAGGACCACCCTTCGGCGTGGGTTTGTTCTTCCATGCGCGTAAGAAACGGCAACGTATGTTTATGCACCGCCAGCGCCGACAGACCATCAGCCACCACGACCGCCAGGTCCACGCCGCCGGGATGCGCTGCCGCGTAATCCCGCAGGCTCTGTGCCGATTCGTCGCTCAAGCGCCGCCCCAAATCCGGACGTTGCAAGTAGCTATGCCGGTCGGTTGCGGCGCTGTGCAGCAACAGGCTGTCACGCCCACGTTCGGCCAGTTGACTGCTAAGGCCAGCATGGTCGAAAGGCAGATGCACCGCGTCCCGCGCCTGGGCGTGGGCAAATTGGAAATCAAGCTGGGCGTTGGTAGGAATGCTGGTACCGGTACGGCCCAAGGCAATACGCGCCGGGGTCAGGCGCCGCAGTTCCAACCACGGGTTTTCAGGCAGGTCGAGTTGCACAGGCGGCTCCTTCATCCCAATTGCTCCAGGGCGTGGCGAAACGCCGGTGGCAGGCTGTTGCCGAAGCGCACCTTTCCGTCGGCTTGCGTAAAAATGCCCATTTTTGCCAGCCACTGTTCAAACTCCGGTGCCGGCTTTAAACCCAACGTCTGGCGAGCGTACAAGGCGTCGTGGAACGAGGTGGTCTGGTAGTTGAGCATGATGTCGTCGGAGCCGGGGATACCCATGATGAAGTTGATCCCGGCCACGCCCAGCAGGGTCAGCAGGGTGTCCATGTCGTCCTGGTCGGCTTCGGCGTGGTTGGTGTAACAGATGTCGCAACCCATCGGTACACCCAGCAATTTGCCGCAGAAGTGGTCTTCCAGGCCGGCACGGATGATCTGCTTGCCGTTGTACAGGTACTCGGGGCCGATAAACCCGACCACCGTGTTTACCAGAAACGGTTTGAAATGCCGTGCCACGGCATAGGCGCGGGTTTCGCAGGTTTGCTGGTCAACGCCAAAATGCGCATTGGCCGACAAGGCGCTGCCCTGGCCGGTTTCGAAATACATCAGGTTTTGGCCCAGAGTGCCTCGGTTCAAGCTCAAGCCCGCGTCGTAGCCTTCCTGCAGCACATTCAGGTTGATGCCGAAACTGGCGTTGGCCGCTTCGGTGCCGGCAATCGACTGGAACACCAGATCCAGCGGCACGCCGCGGTTGATGGCTTCGATGGAGGTGGTGACGTGGGTCAGCACACAGGCCTGGGTGGGGATTTCGTAGCGCTGGATGATGGCGTCGAGCATCTCCAGCATCGCGCAGATCGAGGCGATGCTGTCGGTGGCCGGGTTGATGCCGATCATGGCGTCGCCGTTACCGTACAACAGGCCGTCGAGAATGCTCGCAGCGATGCCCGCCGGCTCGTCGGTCGGGTGGTTCGGTTGCAGGCGGGTCGACAGGCGACCGCGCAGGCCCATGGTGCCGCGAAACTGGGTGACGACGCGGATCTTCTGTGCCACGAGTACCAAGTCCTGCACGCGCATGATCTTGGACACCGCAGCAGCCATTTCCGGTGTCAGACCCGGCGCCAAGGCGCGTAGGGAATGTTCATCGGCAGCGTCGCTGAGCAGCCAGTCGCGCAGGCCACCGACGGTCAGGTGACTGACAACGGCGAAAGCCTGTTTGTCGTGGGTGTCGATGATCAGTCGGGTGACTTCATCGCTTTCATAGGGGATCAGCGCTTCTTCGAGGAAGTGTTTCAACGGGATATTTGCCAGCGCCATTTGCGCCGCCACCCGCTCACCGTCGTTCTGCGCGGCGACGCCGGCGAGAAAGTCTCCGGAGCGCGCGGGACTGGCCTTGGCCATCACGTCCTTGAGGCTGTCGAAGCGGTAGGTTTGTGCACCCACCGCGTGGGAAAAGCTTGCCATACAGTGTCTCCTTGACGACGCGGGCAGCAGCCCGCGTCGAGGTTTACGGCAGTTAGTGCAAGGCGGCCTCTGCGGCCTGGATTGCCGCGAATTCCTCTTCGGGCGTGCCTGCTACCAAGTGATGCCGGCTGTAGAAAGCAAAGTAAGCAATTAATACTCCATAGATGATCGCGGCGCCAATCACCACCCGTGGATCCACCAGAAAGCCCGCAACGACGGCCACGCAGGCGAGTACCAAGGCAACCCCTGAAGTGAAAATGCCACCCGGCGTGCGGTAAGGACGGTCCATTTTGGGGCGACGGATGCGTAGGGTTATGTGCGCGGCCATCATCAGTACGTAGGAAATGGTCGCGCCAAACACCGCCACCAGGATCAGCAAATCCCCCTGGCCTGTCAGCGACAGGCCGAAACCGACAATGCCGGGGATCACCAGCGCCAGTACCGGTGCCTTGCTCTTGTTGGTCTCAGACAGCTTGCGCGGCAGGTAGCCGGCACGGGACAAGGCGAAGATCTGCCGCGAATAGGCATAGATAATCGAGAAAAAGCTGGCGATCAGTCCGGCCAAGCCAACCAGGTTGACGAAGCTGCCCATCCAGGTCGAACCGCCGTAGGACAACGCCAGCGCTTCCACCAGCGGGTTCCCGGATTTGATCAACGCGTAAGTGCCCGCGCCGCCCGGTGCAATCACCAGGATCAACAAGGCAAAGCTGGTCAGCACCACAATGGCGCCGATCAGGCCACGAGGCAGGTCGCGCTTGGGGTTCTTGGTTTCTTCGGCGGCCAGCGGCACGCCTTCTACGGCGAGGAAAAACCAGATCGCGTAGGGAATTGCCGCCCACACGCCGACGTAGCCAAACGGCAGGAAGGTGCTGGCGCCCTTGGCCTCGGTCACCGGAATATCCAGCAAGTTGGCGACGTTGAAGTGCGGCACCATCGACACCAGGAACACGCCCAGTGCAATCGCGGCGATGGCAGTGATGACAAACATCAGCTTCAAGGCTTCGCCAACGCCAAAGATGTGGATACCGATAAAGATGATGTAGAACGCCAAGTAGATCATCCAACCGCCAATGCCGAACAGCGACTCGCAGTAAGCGCCGATAAACACCGCGATGGCGGCGGGGGCTATGGCGTATTCGATCAGAATGGCCGTGCCCGTGAGAAAACCGCCCCAAGGCCCGAAGGCACTGCGAGCAAAGCCGTAGCCACCGCCAGCGGTAGGGATCATCGAAGACAGTTCGGCCAGGGAGAAACACATGCACAGGTACATGGTGGCCATCAGCAATGTGGCGAGGAACATACCGCCCCAGCCACCCTGGGCGAGGCCAAAGTTCCAGCCGGCGTAGTCGCCGGAAATAACGTAGGCAACGCCGAGCCCAACTAACAGCACCCAGCCGGCGGCGCCTTTTTTAAGTTCGCGTTGTTGGAAGTATTGGGAGTCGACTTTTTCGAAGTCGACAGAAGATCCAGTCGGTTCGCTAGGCATGAAGAAGTACCTTTCGTTGTTATTGTTTTTAACTCGGCCTCTGTGTGCCGAATGCTATTCGCAAGTACTTGTGACGATCTAAGTGTGGGAGGGGAAACCCCCCTCCCATCATTGACCTTGTTTCAAAAGTGGGAGGGGATGTTAGTTAGAAGAAGCCCAGCGGATTAATGTCGTAACTCACCAGCAAGTTCTTGGTCTGCTGGTAGTGGTCCAACATCATCTTGTGTGTCTCGCGGCCCACACCGGACTTCTTGTAGCCACCGAACGCGGCATGCGCCGGGTACAGGTGGTAGCAGTTGGTCCACACTCGGCCCGCCTTGATCGCCCGGCCCATGCGGTAGGCGCGGTTGATGTCGCGGGTCCACACGCCGGCGCCCAGGCCGAACTCGGTGTCGTTGGCAATGGCCAGGGCTTCGGCTTCGTCCTTAAAGGTGGTGATGCTCACCACTGGGCCGAAGATTTCCTCCTGGAACACACGCATTTCGTTGGTGCCCTTGAGCAGCGTCGGCTGGATGTAATAACCGCCGGCCATGTCGCCGGTAAGCTGCTCCACCTTGCCGCCGGTGAGCAACTGCGCGCCTTCGCCCTTGGCGATTTCCAGGTAAGACAGGATCTTGTCGAACTGCTGCTCGGACGCCTGGGCGCCGACCATGGTGTCGGTGTCCAGCGGGTCACCGCGTTTGATCTGCTCGATTTTCTTCATCACCACTTTCATGAAGTCGTCGTAGATCGACTCTTCCACCAGCGCACGGGATGGGCAGGTGCACACCTCGCCCTGGTTGAAGAACGCCAGCACCAGGCCTTCGGCGGCTTTCTCGATGAAGGACGGTTCGGCTTTCATGATGTCGGCGAAGAAGATGTTCGGCGACTTGCCGCCCAGCTCAACGGTGGACGGAATAATGTTCTCCGCCGCCGCATGCATGATGTGCGAACCCACCGGGGTGGAGCCGGTGAAGGCGATCTTGGCGATGCGTTTGCTGGTGGCCAGAGCTTCGCCGGCTTCTTTGCCGAAACCGTGTACTACGTTCAGCACGCCCGGTGGCAGCAGGTCGCCGATGACTTCCATCAGCACGTTGATGCCCAGCGGGGTTTGTTCGGCGGGCTTGAGCACCACGCAGTTACCGGCCGCCAGGGCCGGGGCGAGTTTCCAGGCGGCCATCAGCAGCGGGAAGTTCCACGGGATGATCTGACCAACCACGCCCAGAGGCTCGTGGAAGTGATAGGACGCGGTGTGTTCGTTGATCTCGGCGCTGGTGCCTTCTTGGGCGCGGATGCAGCCGGCAAAGTAGCGGAAGTGGTCGGCGGCCAGCGGGATATCGGCGTTGAGGGTTTCACGCACGGCTTTGCCGTTGTCCCAGGTTTCGGTAATGGCCAGCAGTTCGAGGTTCTGTTCGATGCGGTCGGCGATTTTCAGCAGCACCAGCGAGCGGTCCTGGGCCGAGGTCTTGCCCCAGGCGTCAGCGGCGGCGTGGGCGGCGTCGAGGGCCTTGTCGATGTCTTTGGCAGTGGAGCGCGGGAATTCGGCGATGGGCTTGCCGTTGACCGGCGAGGTGTTGGTGAAATAGTTGCCGTCGACCGGCGCAACGAATTCGCCACCAATGTAGTTGCCGTACTTGGCCTTGAACGAAACGATCGCGCCTTCAGTACCGGGGTGTGCGTAACGCATGGTGGGTATCTCCTGGCTTTTATGTTTATTGGAGTGCAGCGCTCAAGCGCTTGGTAAAGCGTAGAGCAAAGGTCGGGCCACTGCCTTGAGGGCCAGGTAAATCAAGGGGTTGAGGTTTGTTGAAAGGCATTGCTGTCACACGCCTGGCACAGCCTGGGTGACACTTTGTGCCATAAACGGTACAGCCTGTGACCGGTGGGTCTGCACGGGATTGCATCTCTTGCAGGGCTGGGGGATGCTGGACGCTCTCACGCAGGGAGAATAATAAGAACATGCACAACGATCATTTCAGTCGCCATGCCCAGCAAGTCCTCACCGTGGCACGTGGCCGTGACCCCTCCAGCGATCCGTCCATCGCCCGTTCCTGGCTGCGGTGCCTGGAGGATTACCACCTGGATCCCGCGCAGACCATCGCACCCACCGTGCTTGAACACGGGCGCCTGTTGGAAAGCCGCGAGCGTCTGCAGCAAGTGCTGCACATCGCCGGCAGTGAGATGAATAGCCTGCACCAGCAGCTCTCCGGTGCCGGCCACGCGGTACTGCTGACCGATGCGCGCGGAGTGATCCTCAACTGTGTCACCGCGCCGTCCGAGCGCAAGATTTTCGAGCGCGCCGGTCTGTGGCTCGGTGCCGATTGGAGTGAAGCCTGCGAAGGGACCAATGGCATCGGCACCTGCCTGGTGGAGCGTCAGTCCCTGACCATTCATCGCGATGAACACTTCCGTGGCCGCCACACCGGTCTGACCTGCTCGGCGAGCCCGGTGTTCGACCCCCATGGTGAATTGCTGGCGGTGCTGGACGTGTCGTCAGCCCGGGAAGCGGTATCGCGCCAGAGTCAGTTTCACACCATGGCGCTGGTGAACCTGTCAGCGAAGATGATCGAGAGCTGCTACTTCCTGCGCCATTTCGAGCACCACTGGCTGTTGCGCTTTCATCTGCAGGCCGAGTCCGTGGGCCTGTTCAGCGAAGGGTTGCTGGCGTTTGATGGCGAAGGGCGCATTTGCGCGATGAACCAGAGCGCGCTGAATCTGCTAGGGCAGGTTCGAGGAAACCTGCTGGGTCAGCCGGTGGAGGCGTTCTTCGACTGTTCTCTGGATCAATTACTCGGTCGCGCCAGTGCCAATGCGACCGCCAGTTGGCCACTGCGCACCCGCGATGGGCGGCGCTTATTTGCCGCACTGCGTGGTCAGCCACGCAGCGTGTCTTTACCCATCGCGAAGGCTGAGCCCGCCCGCCTGGCTGGCATCTGCCTGGGTGATCCGGCGTTGCAAAATGATTTTCGCAAGGCGCTGCGGGTATTCGAGCGAGATGTGCCGCTACTGATTAATGGGGAAACCGGCAGCGGTAAAGAAGCCTTCGCCAAGGCCGTGCACCATGCCAGCCAGCGTGCCGACAAAGCCTTCGTCGCCCTCAACTGTGCCGCCATCCCGGAAAGCCTGATCGAAAGCGAGCTGTTCGGCTATCGCGGTGGCAGTTTCACTGGCGCGCGGAAGGAGGGCATGCAAGGTAAGTTGCAACAGGCCGACGGCGGCACTCTGTTCCTCGATGAAATCGGTGATATGCCTCTGGCTCTGCAAACCCGCTTATTAAGGGTTCTGGAGGACCGCATGGTGGTGCCTATCGGCGGTGAGCCTCAGGCGGTTAACGTCAGAATTATCAGCGCGACGCACCGCAACTTGCTGGGGCGTGTCCAGGACGGCAGTTTCCGTGAGGACTTGTATTACCGGCTCAACGGGCTGGAAGTTGGGTTGCCTCCGCTGCGTGAGCGCAGCGATAAATCTCAGTTGCTGGATTTTCTGCTGGCTGAAGAGGCGGGCGGGCAGACTGTACAACTTGAGCCGGCGGCGCGTTCGGCGTTGTTGACCTTTGCCTGGCCCGGTAACGTCCGACAACTGCGCACGGTGCTGCGTACGTTGGCGGCGCTGTGTGACGACGGGCGCGTGGGCCTTGAAGATTTGCCCGCGTCGATCCGCCAGGCCCGGCCGCAACCGGTGGTTGAGGCTAAGCCCGCCGAGTCGCCCCTGGAAGACGCCGAGCGACTTGCCTTGCTAACGGCCTTGGAACAACAGCGCTGGCACATGTCCCATACGGCGGAGCAACTGGGGGTCAGCCGCAATACGTTGTATAGAAAGCTGCGCCGGCACGGCATCGCACGCGCGTCTCTGCCCGGGTGATCGTGGTTTGGTCCTACAGCTAAAGAGTGCGATTTTCGCCCCCCTGCGCTAACCTGCCTCGATGTTTACGAGGTCGACTATGCACATTCATATTCTTGGTATTTGCGGCACCTTCATGGGTTCGATGGCGGTTCTGGCTAAAGAGCTGGGCCATCACGTGACAGGCTCCGATGCCAATGTTTACCCGCCCATGAGCACGCAACTCGAAGCGCAGGGCATTGAACTGACCCAGGGTTACGATCCGGCGCAATTCGACCCGGTGCCGGATCTGGTGGTGATCGGCAATGCTATGTCCCGTGGCAACCCGGCCGTCGAGTACGTGCTCAACAAAGGTTTACCGTACGTCTCCGGCCCGCAATGGCTGGCCGATCATGTGCTGCAAGGCCGCTGGGTACTGGCCGTTGCCGGTACCCACGGCAAGACCACTACCAGCAGCATGCTGGCCTGGGTGCTGGAGCACGCGGGCATGAGTCCTGGCTTCCTGATCGGCGGCGTGCCGCAAAATTTCTCGGTCTCCGCGCGCCTGGGCGACACGCCGTTCTTTGTGATCGAAGCTGACGAATACGACAGCGCCTTCTTCGACAAGCGCTCCAAGTTTGTCCACTACCGTCCGCGCACGGCGATCCTCAATAACCTTGAGTTTGATCATGCGGACATCTTCCCCGATCTGCCCGCTATCGAGCGGCAGTTCCACCATTTGGTGCGCACTATCCCAAGCGAAGGCCTGGTCATCTACCCGACTACCGAGCCGGCTTTGCAGCGCGTGATCGAGATGGGCTGTTGGACACCGGTGCAAACCACCGGTGCGGGTGGGCAATGGCAGGTCAAGTTGCTCAGTGAAGACGGTTCCAGGTTTGAAGTGCTGTTTGAGGGTGAGGCCCAAGGCATCGTCGAGTGGGACATGACTGGTCAGCACAACGTTGCCAATGCCTTGGTCACCCTGGCTGCCGCACGGCATGTGGGCGTGGTGCCTTCCATGGGCATTGCTGCGCTGAGCGCATTCAAAAGCGTAAAACGCCGCATGGAAAAAGTCGCCGACGTGAATGGGATTACCATCTACGACGACTTTGCCCACCACCCAACCGCCATTGCCACCACCCTTGACGGACTGCGCAAGCGCGTTGGCGATGCCCCGATCATTGCTATTGTCGAGCCGCGCTCAAACTCCATGAAGCTCGGTGCACACCGCGACGGCCTGCCGGAAAGCGTCAACGATGCCGACCAGGTGGTGTGGTACGCCCCGACCAATCTTGGCTGGGACTTGCCGGCGATTGCGGCCCAGTGCACGGTGCCGTCGAAAGTCTGTGATTCCATCGAGGGCATCATTGAGTTCGTCAAGCAGCAGGCCAAGCCTGGCACCCATGTGGTGGTCATGAGCAACGGCGGCTTCGGCGGCTTGCACGGCAAACTGGCCGAGGCGCTGAAATGAGCGGGCCGGAACGCGTCACCCTGGCGATGACCGGTGCCTCGGGCGCGCCCTACGGCCTGCGTCTGCTTGACTGCCTGGTGCGTGAAGATCGCGAGGTGCACTTCCTGATCTCCAAGGCCGCGCAGTTGGTGATGGCGACCGAGACCGACGTGGCACTGCCTCCCAAGGTGCAGATGATGCAGGCCTTCCTCACCGAGTACACCGGTGCGGCGCCGGGGCAGATCAAGGTTTACGGCAAAGAAGATTGGATGTCGCCGGTGGCCTCGGGCTCCGGTGCACCGGCGGCAATGGTTGTTGTGCCGTGCTCCACCGGCACCTTGTCGGCGATTGCCACCGGGGCCTGCAATAACCTGATCGAGCGCGCGGCAGACGTGACATTGAAGGAGCGCCGCCAGTTGATCCTGGTGCCGCGCGAGGCGCCGTATTCGAGCATTCATCTGGAACACATGCTCAAGTTGTCGAACATGGGCGTGACCATCTTGCCTGCGTCGCCGGGCTTTTATCATCAGCCGCAGACCATCGATGACCTGGTGGATTTTGTGGTGGCGCGGATTCTCAACCTGCTGAATATTCCACAGGACATGCTGCCGCGTTGGGGCGAACACCATTTGAGCAGCGATGAATAAGGCACTGTTGGTGATACTGGCGTTGCAATTGGGCGGCTGCGCCACCGCACGTACGCTGGACGCTGCGCAGCCCGGCGCGCCGGTGGTGTATGCCGGCACGCGGTTGGACTTGTACGCAATGAATGGAGGTTGCTGCGCCAAGGATCGGTTTGGTGCTGAGGCGCCGAGCTATCCCGGTGTCGACCTGCCGGCCAGTGCGTTGCTCGACACTTTGCTGTTGCCGCTGTCGGTGTTGACGGTGCTAGGAGTGGGATTTAACGCCACAGGCGGGCTCTAGCGCTGACCCGAAGGCAATACAAAACCAATGTGGGAGGGGGCTTGCCCCCGATAGCGGTGTATCAGTCACCCAATATGTTGACTGACCCTCCGCCATCGGGAGCAAGCCCCCTCCCACATTTTGCTTTGTGTTCGGCTTTATTTACCGAGCTTGCGCAGTTCGTCCGACTCTACGATCCGCACCCCATTCTGCTCTTCCAGCGCCAGGCGCCACATGGCCCGGGCCAGTTCACACACTTCGATGCCTCGGTACTTGCCGGGAATCAGCCGTGACAGCGGCCCTGCCAGTTGTTCGGCCAAACGGGGTTCCAGCCGCTCGCCCAATAACAGCGACGGTCGCACGATGGTCAGTTGCGGCCAGTCTTGGGCCTTGAGTGCTTGCTCCATTTCCCCTTTGACTCGGTTGTAGAAAATCGAAGATTTCGGATCGGCGCCAATCGCGCTGATCACGATCAGGTGCCGTGCGCCCATTTCCCGTGCGCGCTTGGCGAAGGCGACGACCATATCCAGGTCAACCGCACGGAAGGCCTCTTCCGAGCCCGCTTTTTTGATTGTGGTGCCCAGGCAGCAGAAGGCGATATCCACCCGGCCGCTCAGTTGCGGCAGGAACACCGCTGGGTCGCCCACCGGGTTTTCCAGGTGTGGATGTTCGGCCAATGGCTTGCGGCTCGGCGCGAGCACGCGGGTCACGGTGGGTTCGTTGAGCAGGCGGTCGAGCAGGTGTTCGCCAGTGAGGCCGGAGGCCCCTGCGAGCAAGATATGCTGAGGTGTCAGGTACATAGTGTTTCCCCCTTGTTACACGTTGCAGCTTAGTTGCCTTTGGCTTCCTTGCTATTCATTGAGACGCTTTCGAGCGCCTTTCGTGCCTGCTGTTTACGTAAAAGTTGCCAGTGGGCAATCACGCCTTTGGGGGCCCAGATCTGCGGTTCGGACGCTTCGAAATTGTCGGCCTGTTCGCGCTCGCTCACATGCAGCTGTGCCAGCTTGAAGGCTTGCTGCAAGTCGTCGGTCTGGTTG
This sequence comes from Pseudomonas sp. Irchel 3H9, assembly GCF_900187495.1. Taxonomy (NCBI): domain Bacteria; kingdom Pseudomonadati; phylum Pseudomonadota; class Gammaproteobacteria; order Pseudomonadales; family Pseudomonadaceae; genus Pseudomonas; species Pseudomonas sp. Irchel 3H9. Next base: position 92,613 of record NZ_FYDK01000008.1, read on the forward strand.
AAGGCTTGGGCGAAGAGGGCGTCGCCGAAGTAGGTGAAGTCGGCCTCTTCGGAGCAACCGAAGGACACGCGGTCGGCGCGGGACGCGGTCATAATCAGCGTACGGTCGTCTTTGAGTGCCGGGATAAAACCGCCGGAATAGCAGGCGGAAATTACGATGATCTTGTCGCGGTTTTTCAGCGGTGTCAGCACGGCGGCCAGCTCATCGGCGGGCAAATCGGCCAGCTCCATGCGCGGCTGATCCAGCACCAGTTCGTGTTCGTGGGTGCCGTGGCTGGTCATGTAGATAAACACCAGGTCTTCCGGGCCTGTGCGCTCGGCCAGGGTTTGCACGGCACGGCGCAAGCTTTCGCGGGTGGCCAGGGGGCGGTCGGCGATATGGTCGCGGTGGTTGACCAAACGGATCTGCCCACGTGCGCCGAAGCGGGTGGCGAGCATGTTGCTGACGTAATCGGCTTCGCGCAGGAACACGCTTTGTTTGCCGTCGCCGGCCACCGCCAGGGTGTACAACTCCACGGCAGGGGTGGAGGCGGGCACGGCGGCAAAGGCAGCATCGAGCAAATGCCCTTGGGCCAGCACGCCGATCTCCAGTGGGTCAGGCAACAATGTGCCGTCCGCGTCACGCACGCGCATGCCGTTGACCCAGGTGCCGGCCTGCACCGTGCCGTCGGCGAGGACCAGCGTGCCGCGTCCCTGATAGTTGTCGCTGTCGAAGCCGCCGATGTAGAAGCTGCCGTCGGTCAGGTTCAGGCGGCCTTCTCCGGTAAAGCGCCAATCGCTGAAATAGCCGACGTAGTGGCTGCCATCCACGCCGATCAGTTCGCCCTTACCGCTGAGCGCGCCTTCCTTGAACTGGCCGATCCACACGTCGCCGTCAGCGTTTTCATAGCGGCCCTTGCCGTTGAGTTGGTTCTGCTTGAACTGACCGACATAGATGTCGCCGTCGGCGCTGTTGAAGGTGCCGTTGCCCTCCAACTGGCCATCGACGAAGCGACCACTGAACTGATTGCCGCTGTCGTCGTTGCGCTGGCCTTCGCCGTTCGGCTTGCCGTGGGCGAACTGGCCCTGGTATTGGCTGCCGTCGGCCAGCTCCAGGCGGCCGAGACCGGAATACTGATCGTCTTTGAATTCGCCGCGATAGGTCATTTGCCCCTCTTTGAGGGTGCCTTCGCCGTTGCGCCGACCGTTGCGGAACCCGCCGACATACTGGCTGGCTGCGGTGGTCAGGCTGCCCTGTCCATCGAACAGGCCTTGCTGGAACTGGCCTTTATAGACTTCGCCGTTGCTGCCATGCCACTCGCCCTGGCCGTGCCACTGGCCTTTGTCGAACGCGCCGGCGTACCAACTGCCGTTGGGGTAGTCCACACGGCCCTGGCCTTGCAGCAGGCCGTTGACCACATCGCCCCGATAGCGGCCGCCGTCGGGCAGGCGCGCATCGGGCGGCAACAGCGATTCGCCGTCTCCGCAAGCGGTGAGCAACAGGGCAAGGGCAAGGGGGGCGAGTGGGCGCATAGCGGGATCCGGATATTTGAGCGCCGAGTATGCCGCAGCTGCGAGTTTCATACATAAATTTACATACCCCGTGGTGAGTTTCAGCCTCTCACCACAGGGATGGCCTTACACGAAACAGAGTGAAAGCGACTCGGCAATGTAGGCCGGTTTTTCCTGGCCTTCGATCTCCAGTGTGGCAGTGGCCTTTAACAGCCACTGGCCGGGCTTTTTCTCGGTGACGTCAGTGAGGATCACGTTCAAGCGCACCTTGGAGTTGACCTTGACCGGCTGGATAAAGCGCACGGTGTCCAAGCCATAGTTGACCGCCATCTTCAGGCCTTCGGGCATGATCAGGATGTCTTCCATCAGCTTGGGTATCAGCGACAGCGACAGGAAACCGTGGGCAATGGTGCTGCCGAACGGCGTTTGCGCAGCCTTGACCGGGTCGACGTGGATGAACTGATGGTCGCCAGTGGCTTCTGCGAACAGGTTGATACGTGCCTGGTCGATGGTGAGCCATTCGGAACGTCCCAGTTCCTTGCCGACATAATCTTTGAGCTGCGCTACAGGTGCATAGGGCATTGCGTCTCTCCTTGGTTCATCGATGCTGTTTTTATGGATTACAGAGAACCAATGTAGATCATCACGGGCAACCAGCCCGGTCAACCCACCATGCTTTTGGCGAATGCCGATGCATAGGGCCGGCATGCTTATAATGCGGGCGAGTTCAGAGGGGGGAGAAAGCGGATGCTGTTACGTGGTCTGACATGGCTGGTGTTGTTTCAGTTGATCGGCACGGCGATCAATCATTTGCTGTTGCCGGTTCTGCCGGGGCCAATCATTGGCCTGCTGCTGATGCTGGGTTTCCTGATCTGGCGTGGCGAGGTGGGCGAGCCGTTGAGCCTGGCCGCTGGCAGCCTGTTGCGGTATCTGCCACTGCTGCTGGTGCCGCCGGCAGTCGGCGTGATGGTGTACGCCAAGGACATCGCGGCTGACTTTTGGGCCATCGTCGGCGCGCTGGTGTTGTCACTGGTGATCGCCATGGCATTCGTTGGCGTACTGATGCAGCAGATGGTCAAGCGCAAGGAGAAGGATCAATGATCTTCGACTGGCATGGCGCGTGGACGTCCGTGATTCATCACCCGCTGTTCGGTATCGGTATTACCCTGGGCGCCTATCAACTGGTGCTGGCGGGGTTCGAGAAAACCCGCTGGATCTTCCTGCAACCGGTGCTGGTCTCCATGCTGCTGGTGATCGGCGTGTTGCTCACCTGCGGCCTGAGCTATGCCGAGTACCGCAAGAGCACCGAGATCATGGGCATTCTGCTGGGGCCTGCCACGGTGGCGCTGGCGGTGCCGCTTTATCTGAATCTGCGGCGCATTCGCCAATTATTTTGGCCAATTTTTACTACGCTGGTGATAGGCGGTGTATTGGCTACCGGCCTGTGTGTGCTGCTCGGCTGGTGGTTCGGCGCTGAACACATGATGCTGATGACCATGGCGCCCAAGTCGGTGACCTCGCCGATCGCCATGCTGGTGGCCGAGCAGATCGGCGGCGTGGCGGCACTGGCCGCGGTGTTTGTGCTGATCACTGGGGTCGTGGGGGCGATGGTGGGGCCGGCGTTACTTTCGCGCCTGGGTGTGCACAGTCCCGAGGCGCGTGGCATGGCGTTGGGCATGACCGCCCACGCGGTCGGCACCTCGGTGGCCCTGCAGGAGAGCGAAGAGTGTGGCGCCTTTGCGGCGCTGGCCATGAGTCTGATGGGCGTGGCCACGGCGGTGTTCCTGCCGTTGGCTGTGTCAGTGATTGTTTAAACCAGGTTTAAGGAAACCTTTATGAGTCTGGCGCTGTTCCCGCTCAATACCGTGCTGTTCCCTGGCTGCACCCTCGACCTGCAACTGTTCGAGGCGCGCTACCTGGACATGATCAGCCGTTGCATGAAAAAGGGCGAAAGCTTCGGCGTGGTGTGCATCCTTGACGGCAAGGAAGTAGGCATGGCTCCGGACGGCTACGCGCTGATCGGCTGTGAAGCGCTGATTCGCGACTTCAAGCAGCAGGACAATGGCCTGCTGGGGATTCGTGTCGAAGGCGGGCGGCGTTTTCGCGTGCTCGATACGGGCGTGCAAAAAGACCAGTTGCTGGTGGCCGAGGTGCAATGGCTGGATGAGCAGCCGGACCAGCCGTTAGACGAAGAGGACGCTGATCTGTTGGCATTGCTCCAGGCCCTGGCCGAGCATCCGATGGTCTCTTCGCTGGACATGGACGCTCACGCCGAGGGCCAGCAAGCCTTGGGCAATCAGCTTGCTTATCTCTTGCCCTTTACCGAGGCCGACAAGATCGACCTGCTGCAACTCGACGACCCGCAGCAGCGCCTGGATGCGATCCAGATGCTGCTTGATGAGCTACAGGAAGAGCTTTTCACTCAGTAGGCGTAGCGCAGCAGTGCGTGGGATGTGCCGGTGAGTGCAATAAAGCTCAAGACTGCCACTATGGCAGGCAGCAGCAGCCACCATGTTTTTTTGCGCAAGGGTGGCAGTGGGCTGCGGTGCTGGATGGCTGTGAGGCTGAAGGCACACACCGTCATCGCCAGGAGCGTGCCGGCCAGGATGTCCGAGGGCCAGTGGGCGCCCAGGTAAACTCGGGACAAGGCGATAAAGGCGGCGGGAATGCAGCCCAGCAGTATCCACGTCAGGCGCAGCCGTGTCGGTTGGCCACAACCTGCCAGCACCGCCAGCGCCAGGAAAAACGCGAAGGCGCCGGAGGCATGGCCGCTGGGCATGCTGAAACTGGTCAGGGGGTCGGTAAGGATTTCAGGGCGGCCGCGGGCGAAAAACAATTTGCTCCCGGTGTTGATTACCGCCGATCCGGCCAGTGTGGCGCCCACAAAGATGGCGTGGCGCCACTGTCGAGCCAGTAGCAAAAGCCCGGTGAAGACGGCGCTGGCGACAAACATCTTCTTGAACTCACCCAATTGGGTGACCATCACCATGGCTTCATCCAGCCAGGCGCTGCGATGCTCCTGCACCAGTGCGCTAAGACCCTGATCGAAATCATTCAGGTGTGGATAACCGATAAACAGTGCGATCAACAACGTCAGGCTGGCGCAACCTATCCACAAGGTGGTGCGCCGGTGGTCGCGCAGGCTGCTGTTCAAACCCAGCCCCAGCAGGACCGCCAGGCACGCCGTGACAACGCCGGCCTCAGGCCAGAAGCCTTCCGGTAATGGCAGGCGGAACGCGGCGCCGGTGGCCCAGCCCGGCAGCAAGTAGGCCACCGACCAGCCGGCTGCGGCGAGGACGCTCACTGCCGCAAAGCGTGGGAACGGCATATCGCACATGCCGGCCACCATCGGCAGCATCGGGCGCAAGGGGCCGATGAAGCGTCCGACCAGCAGGCTGGCGATGCCGTACTTGTGGAAGTAGGTCTCTGCACCGTTCATCCATTCGGGGTGGTGGCGCAGACCGGGCAGGCGGCGGATGTTCTGGTGGAAATGTCTGCCCAGGAAGTAGGAAACCCCATCGCCCAGCAAACCGCCGAGAAAGCCCAGCAACAGCGTTTCACTCAACGACAGCGCGCCGCTGCCGGCCAATGCGGCAATGGCGAACAGCAATACCGTGCCCGGTACGATTAAACCGGCAATCGCCAGGCATTCCACGCACGCGACGATAAACACCGCCACCGCCAGCCATTGTGGGTTCAGGGTCAGCCAGCCGGTAATGCTATCGAGCCATTGGCCCATAAACGTCACTCCATCACCACAAAATTCAAATCAGAAAATAGTCGCGGCCTTCGACCTGGCCTCGGCGCAGCGGGTTCCGTGTGCAGTACGGTGCATAGCCCGCATCGACAAAACGGTACATCAGGTGTTCATCGCGGCCACTGGGGATGCCCAGGCGGGTCGTCTGGATGATTTGCGTCGGTACCTGGCCGACATCTTCCACATACAGCCTTTCCTGGTCGAAGCGCTTGGCGTCCCACATCGGCACTTTGAGCCCCAGCGCTTTGCACAACAACGTTTGGCCGGCGCACAGCTTCTGCGAGGTGCGCGGGCTGCCATCGGCATTCGGGTTGTTCAACTGCATCTGCGCGAGGCTCGCCTGGCCGGAAAGGTCATCGACCCACGGATAGGCCGATTTGATCAATACGGCATTGCCCGGTCCATGTGCGCTGAAGTTCAGGGAGTCGCCGCCACGGGCGTAGTACATGTAGATATGGCCGCCATCCAGAAACAAAGCCTTACGCTTTTCTGTGTAGCCGAGTGAAGCGTGGCTACCTTTTTCGGCCACGTAATAGGCTTCCGTTTCAATAATTCGAGCCGAAAGCCAGATTTCGCCGACGCGATGGCGTACAACTTTGCCGAGCAGTTCCCGCGCAAGAATTTGCGCGTCACGGTCGAAGAAGCCGTCGGGCAGGGCGCTGGCGGGGCGTTGGGGCGATGAGCTGGGCATGGCGGTCAGGGGAAATGCGGCTAAATGTGACGGAATCATAACAACTCCCACCTTAATTACCGCTGAACCCCAGGTTTTTACAGTTCATTTCGACCATCCGCCCCTGACCGCTGTCAGTCGGGCGGCGTCACAGCTATAATCTGCCGCTTTCCTCTTTGCCAAGACTCCCTGACCATGACTGAGTCCGTTCTTGACTACATGACCCGCCTGGGTCGCGCTGCCCGTCAGGCCTCGCGGTTGATCGCCCGTGCGAGCACCGCGCAGAAGAACCGTGCCTTGCTGGCCGCCGCTGATGCTCTGGATGCTTCGCGCTCCGAACTCGCCGCGGCCAACGAACTGGACCTGGCCAACGGCCGCGCCAATGGCCTGGAACCGGCCCTGCTGGACCGTCTGGCGCTGACCCCGGCACGTATCGACGACATGATCGAAGGCCTGCGTCAGGTGGCCAAGCTGCCTGACCCCATCGGTGAAATCCGCGATATGCGTTACCTACCGTCCGGTATTCAGGTTGGCAAGATGCGCGTGCCCCTGGGCGTGATCGGCATCATCTATGAGTCGCGCCCTAACGTAACCATTGACGCCGCGAGCCTGTGCCTCAAGTCCGGCAATGCCACCATCCTGCGTGGCGGTTCCGAGGCGATCAATTCCAACCGCGCAATTGCCGCCTGCATCCAGCAAGGCCTGGCCGTGGCCGAACTGCCGGCCGAAGTGGTGCAAGTGGTGGAAACCACCGATCGCGCGGCCGTTGGCGCGCTGATCACCATGCCGGAATTCGTCGACGTGATCGTACCGCGCGGTGGCAAGAGCCTGATCGAACGCGTCAGCCGTGATGCCAAGGTTCCGGTCATCAAGCACCTGGACGGCGTATGCCATGTGTTCATCGACATCGCCGCCGATATCGACAAGGCCATCCGCATCGCCGACAACGCCAAGACCCATCGCTACGCCCCGTGCAACACCATGGAGACTCTGCTGGTGCACGTCGGCATTGCCGATTGCGTGCTGCCGCCGCTGGCTGCCATCTATCGCGACAAGGGCGTGGAACTGCGCGGCTGCGAACGCACCCGCGCGCTGCTGGGTGCGGACGTGATCGAAGCGACTGAACAGGACTGGTACACCGAATACACGGCGCCGATCCTGTCAATCCGCATCGTTGATGACCTGGATCAGGCCATCGAACACATCAACACATACGGCTCCAAGCACACCGACGCGATTGTCTCCGAGCACTTCAGCGATGCGCGTCGTTTCCTCAACGAAGTGGATTCCGCTTCGGTGATGGTCAACGCCTCGACGCGCTTTGCCGACGGCTTTGAATACGGGCTGGGCGCCGAGATCGGCATCTCCACCGACAAGCTTCACGCACGCGGCCCGGTTGGCCTGGAAGGTCTGACCAGCGAGAAGTACGTGGTGTTCGGCGACGGTCATGTGCGCACTTGATGGCTAAACGCATCGGGCTGCTCGGCGGTACTTTCGACCCCGTGCACATCGGCCATTTGCGCAGCGCTCTCGAAGTCGCAGATGCCCTTGCACTGGACGAGTTGCGCGTGATGCCCAACGCGCGGCCGCCTCATCGCGACACGCCGCAGGTGTCACCGCAACAACGCCTGGAAATGGTGCGCCTTGCCGTAGAAGGCATACCGCCGCTGGTGGTGGACGACCGCGAACTCAAACGCGATAAACCGTCCTACACTGTCGACACCCTGGAGCTGATACGCGCCGAGTTGGCCGTAGATGACCAGTTGTTTCTGCTTTTGGGCTGGGACGCATTTTGCGGCCTGCCCTCTTGGCATCGCTGGGAGGAACTCCTCCAGCATTGCCACATCCTGGTTTTGCAACGCCCGGATGCCGACAGCGAACCGCCGGATGCCTTGCGCAACCTGCTGGCCGCGCGGTCGGTAAGTGACCCCTTGGCCCTGACCGGGCCGAACGGGAATATTGCATTCGTCTGGCAGACCCCGCTTGCGGTGTCTGCCACCCAGATCCGTCAACTGCTGGCCAGCGGGAAGTCGGTACGTTTCCTGGTGCCTGACGCGGTCCTGGCCTACATCGATGCGCACGGGCTTTACCGTGCGTCGAACTGAAAAGGCGCGCTTGAACGCACGAACAGTCGTGCAGCGAGCGCCCGAACATATGAGCAAAACGAGTTTTTTATGACGAACAAAGACGTAAGCAAAGTAAAACGCAAAGGCACGTTCAAAAGCGCCCCGCTGCCGGTTGAAGCCCACGTTGGTCCGGAACTGGCTGGCGAAGAGCTGGTAAAAGTCGCCGTTGCCGCCCTGGAAGACGTGAAGGCCCAGGACATTCAGGTTCTGGACGTACGCGACAAGCAGAGCATCACCGACTTCATGATCATCGCCACTGGTACTTCCAACCGCCAGATCGGCGCGATGCTGGACAAGGTCCGCGAAGCCGTCAAAGCCCAAGGCGTCAAGCCACTGGGTGAAGAAGGTAAGGGCGACAGCGACTGGGTGCTGCTGGACATGGACGACGTGATCGTTCACATGATGACCTCCAACGCCCGTCAGTTCTATGACCTGGAGCGTCTGTGGAAAGGCGCCGAGCAGAGCCGTGCCGCTGATGGCAAGCACCACAGCCCGGAAGTGGGCCACGCGCACTTCGACAAGCTCAACAAAGACCAGGAATAAGGAACGGCTGTGCGCCTGCGTCTGATCGCTGTCGGTTCACGCATGCCCAAGTGGGTGGAAGAAGGCTGGCACGAGTATGCCAAGCGTCTGCCCGCTGAGCTGTCGCTGGAACTGGTGGAAATACCGCTCAACACCCGGGGCAAGAATGCCGACGTAGCGCGCTTTATCCGTCAGGAAGGCGAAGCCATGTTGGCCAAGGTCGGCCCCAACGAGCGCATCGTCACCCTCGAAGTGCACGGCAAACCCTGGAGCACCGAGCAACTGGCGGTGGAACTGGATCGCTGGCGCCTGGACTCGCGCACCGTCAACTTCATGGTCGGTGGCCCGGAAGGGCTGGCGCCAGAAGTCTGCGCGCGAGCCGACCAGCGTTGGTCGCTGTCGGCACTGACGTTGCCGCACCCGTTGGTAAGGATTCTGATCGGTGAACAGCTGTATCGCGCCTGGACAGTTCTGTCCGGGCACCCTTACCACAAATAGTCTGCGCCCCTCCCGATGACCCAGCCGATCCGCATCAAGGACCACGAGAAAGACGCACGTCTTGTACGCGCTCGGGTCGTGTTTGGTGCGATTCTGGTCGTCGGGCTGATGTGTGTGCTGATCGCCCGCCTGTATTTCCTGCAGGTGATCCAGTACGAGTACCACTCCACGCTGTCGGAAAACAACCGGGTGCATGTGCAGCCGATTCCGCCGACCCGTGGGCTTATTTTCGACCGCAACGGTGTGGTGGTCGCGGATAACCGGCCCAGCTTCAGCCTGAGCATGACCCGCGAGCGTTCCGGCGATTGGCAGCAAGTCCTTGATGTCATCGTCGAGGTGCTGCAACTGACGCCGGAAGACCGAGTGATCTTCGAAAAGCGCATGAAGCAGGGGCGTCGGCCCTTTGAGCCGGTGCCGATCCTGTTTGAGCTGACCGAAGAGCAGATCGCCCGCATCGCGGTGAACCAGTTCCGGTTGCCGGGGGTGGAAGTGGTGGCGCAGTTGGTACGTCATTACCCGCAGGGCGCGCATTTTGCGCACTCGGTCGGCTACATGGGGCGGATCAACGAAAAAGAGCTCAAGAGCCTCGACCCGGTCAATTACAGCGGTACCCACCATATCGGCAAGACCGGCATCGAGCGTTTCTACGAGCCGGAACTGCACGGCCAGGTGGGTTACGAAGAAGTAGAGACCAATGCCCGTGGCCGCGTATTGCGCGTGCTCAAGCGCACCGACCCGATTCCCGGCAAGGACATTGTGCTGAGCCTGGACATCAAGCTGCAGGAAGCGGCGGAGATGGCCTTGGGTGGGCGGCGTGGCGCGGTGGTGGCACTGGACCCGAAAACAGGCGAGGTCCTGGCCATGGTCAGCCAGCCAAGTTTCGACCCTAACCTGTTTGTGACCGGGATCAGCTTCAAGGCCTACGCCGAGTTGCGCGATTCCATCGACCGACCGCTGTTCAACCGCGTGCTGCGCGGCCTGTATCCGCCCGGTTCGACCATCAAGCCCGCGGTGGCGATTGCTGGCCTGGATGCAGGCGTGGTCACTGCTTCCAGTCGCGTGTACGACCCGGGCTACTACATGCTGCCCAACTACGATCACAAATACCGTAACTGGAACCGCACCGGTGACGGCTACGTCGACTTGGACACCGCGATCATGCGGTCCAACGACACCTATTTCTATGACCTGGCCCACAAGCTGGGGATCGACCGGCTGTCTGCCTACATGGGCAAGTTCGGCCTCGGTCAGAAAGTTTCCCTGGATATGTTCGAAGAATCTCCTGGCCTGATGCCGTCCCGGGAGTGGAAGCGTGCGACCCGTCGTCAGGCGTGGTTCCCGGGTGAAACCCTGATCCTCGGCATCGGCCAGGGCTATATGCAGGCCACCCCGTTGCAGTTGGCCCAGGCTACCGCGCTGGTGGCCAACAAAGGTATCTGGAATCGCCCGCACCTGGCCAAGACCATCGAGGGCGAGAAACCGGTGGATGACAACCCGATCCCGGACATCGTGCTGCGCGACTCGTCCGACTGGACCAAGGTCAACCATGGTATGCAGCAAGTGATGCACGGCGCCCGTGGCACCGCGCGAAAAGCCGCAATCGGTGCGCAGTACCGCATTGCCGGCAAGAGCGGTACGGCCCAGGTGGTCGCGATCAAGCAGGGCGAGAAATACGACCGCACCAAGGTCCAGGAGCGCCACCGCGACCACGCCTTGTTCGTCGGTTTTGCTCCGGCAGACGACCCGAAAATCGTCGTGGCCGTCATGGTGGAGAACGGCGAGTCCGGCTCCGGTGTTGCCGCTCCCGTGGTGCGCCAGGTGATGGATGCCTGGTTGTTGGCCGACGACGGCAGGCTCAAGCCCGAATATGGCGGCCCCCCTTCAAACCCCGAGGTTACGGCCAGTGAAGAGTAATTTTGACCGCATCCTCTCCAGCGAGGATGTGATGCGTCGCCGCGCGACGTTGCTGCAGCGCATGCACATTGATGGCCCGTTACTGATCCTGCTGCTGACCCTGGCCGCCGGGAGCCTGTTTGTGCTGTATTCGGCCAGCGGCAAGAACTGGGACCTTCTGATCAAGCAAGCGTCGTCTTTTGGCCTGGGCCTGCTGTCCATGGTGGTGATTGCCCAGTTGGAGCCGCGTTTCATGGCGCGGTGGGTGCCGCTTGGCTACGTCGCCGGTGTATTGCTGCTGGTGGTGGTGGACGTGATGGGCCACAACGCCATGGGCGCAACCCGCTGGATCAACATTCCGGGGGTGATTCGCTTCCAGCCGTCGGAATTCATGAAGATCCTGATGCCGGCCACCATTGCCTGGTACCTGTCCAAGCGCACCTTGCCGCCGCAGCTTAAACACGTAGGCATCAGCCTGATTCTGATTGGCGTACCGTTCATCCTGATCGTTCGTCAGCCGGACCTCGGCACCTCGCTGCTGATTCTCGCCGGCGGTGCGTTCGTGCTGTTCATGGGTGGCTTGCGCTGGCGCTGGATCCTCAGTGTGCTGGCTGCGGCCGTACCGGTGGCCGTGGCCATGTGGTTCTTCTTTATGCACGACTACCAGAAGCAACGCATCCTCACGTTTCTCGATCCGGAAAGCGACCCGCTCGGCACCGGCTGGAACATCATCCAGTCCAAGGCAGCCATCGGTTCCGGCGGCGTGTTTGGCAAGGGTTGGCTGCTGGGCACCCAGTCGCACCTGGACTTTTTGCCAGAGAGCCACACCGACTTCATTATCGCGGTGATGGGCGAAGAGTTCGGCCTGGTAGGCATCTGCGCACTGTTGCTGATCTATTTGCTGCTGATCGGGCGCGGCCTGGTAATTACCGCACAGGCACAGACGTTGTTCGGCAAATTGCTCGCAGGCAGCCTGACCATGACTTTTTTTGTTTATGTTTTCGTCAACATCGGTATGGTCAGTGGCCTGTTGCCGGTGGTTGGGGTGCCGTTGCCGTTCATTAGCTACGGCGGAACTTCGCTGGTGACATTGCTGTCAGCGTTTGGGGTTTTGATGTCGATTCATACGCATCGCAAGTGGATCGCACAGGTTTGAATAAGGTGAAGATGTCAATGCAAGTAATGCGCGGCTGGGCCACTCGGCATGCGTCCTGGATGGGCCTGATTGGGCTACTGGGCGCAACGCAAGAGGCGCAGGCCGGTGACTACGATGGTTCACCCCAGGTCGCCGAATTTGTCGGTGAGATGACCCGCGACTACGGTTTCGCAGGTGAGCAGCTGATGGGCGTGTTCCGCGAAGCCCAGAAAAAGCAGGCGATTCTCGACGCCATCTCCCGCCCCGCCGAACGCGTGAAGCAGTGGAAGGAATATCGCCCGATGTTTCTCACCGACGCCCGCGTGGCGCGCGGTGTGGACTTCTGGCGCCAGCATGAAGCCGTACTGGCCCGCGCCGAGCAGGAATACGGCGTGCCGGCCCAGGTAATTGTTGCGATCATCGGCATTGAAACCTTTTACGGGCGCAATACCGGCAGCTATCGGGTGATCGACGCCTTGTCGACCCTGGGCTTCGATTACCCGCCTCGCGCCGACTTCTTCCGCAAGGAGCTGCGCGAATTCCTGCTGTTGGCCCGCGAAGAGCAGGTCGACCCGCTGACCCTCAAAGGCTCCTACGCCGGGGCGATGGGCTTGCCGCAATTCATGCCGAGCAGCTTTCGCGCCTACGCCGTGGATTTTGACGGTGACGGCCACATCAACATCTGGAGTAATCCCGACGACGCCATTGGCAGCGTGGCCAGCTACTTCAAGCGCCATGGCTGGGTGGGCGGCGAGCCCGTAGTGATTCGCGCCGACGTCAGCGGGGAACGTGCCGATGAAGGCCTGACCCAGGGCATCGAGCCGGCCAAGACGGTCGGGGAGTTGCGGGCGCTGGGCTGGTCGAGTCAGAATGCGCCACGCGATGATATGCCGGTCACGGCGTTCCGCCTGGAAGGCGAAAATGGCCCTGAATATTGGATGGGCCTGAAGAATTTCTACGCAATCACGCGTTATAACCGCAGTGTGATGTACGCCATGGCCGTGCATCAGCTGTCAGACATGCTGGTCCAAGCACGGGGCAACAAGTAATGCGGGCATCGCCGTTCAATCAACCGCTCAAGCTGGTGGCGTTCGCCGCGTTGTCCCTGCTGGTCGTCAGTTGTTCCACAAGCCGTGGCCCGGCACCACAGAAGTCCGGCGGTACCGCCGTACGTTCCCAGCCAGGCCTGGACATCAACCGCGCGCACAAAGACGGCGCGCCGTGGTGGGATGTCGACGTGTCGAAAATCCCGGATGCCACGCCCACCTTGCACACCGGCCCTTACAAGGCGAACCCCTATACCGTGTTGGGTAAATCCTACTTTCCGTTGCAGGAATCCAAGACCTACGTGCAATCGGGCACGGCGTCCTGGTACGGCACCAAGTTCCATGGTCAGAACACTGCCAACGGCGAGGTCTATGACCTGTATGGCATGAGCGCAGCGCATAAAACCTTGCCGCTGCCCAGCTATGTGCGGGTGACCAACCTGGACAATAACCGCACGGTGATCCTGCGGGTCAACGACCGTGGGCCGTTCTATTCGGACCGGATCATCGATTTGTCCTACGCCGCCGCGAAGAAGCTCGGCTATGCCGAAACCGGTACGGCGCGGGTCAAGGTCGAAGGTATCGACCCGGCGCAGTACTGGGCCCAGCGTGGCAAGCCCGCCCCACTGATGCTCAATGAACCGCAGAGTGCGCAGCCGCAAGTGACGGCATCCACCGGCAAGATCGAACAGTGGACACCGCCACCGCAGCAACACGCACCGGACACGGTGGTCGTGCCCCACGCAGCGCCGGGTGCTTCGGTCGCTGGCGGGCAATACCTGCAAGTGGGCGCTTTCGCCAACCCGGATGCGGCAGAACTGTTAAGGTCCAAGCTCAGCGGCATGGTCAACGCGCCGGTCTTTATCAGCTCCATCGTGCGTAACCAGCAAACCCTGCACCGCGTGCGCATGGGCCCTATCGGCTCGCCGAGCGAAGTGGCGCAAGTACAGAACAGCGTGCGCATGGCCAACCTGGGACAACCCAGCGTGGTCACCGCCGAATAACACAGAATTGATGGTTCAGGCCCGTGCGCGGGTTTGAGCTGTGGTTGTTGGCTCGTTGAACAATAAAAACCCAGGGGCAAGGGGTGAGCGGGCAACCGAACACGTGACAGTCTGGTAGCGGGCTGTCTGAATAAGTTTTGCCCGCGAGGGCAAGTTTCCATAAGCAATTTCGAGAGACGGATGAACATCACCACCTTAGCCAAACGCACGTGCCTGCTTATCTCGCTGATCATCACCCCGGCCGCCTGGGCGGTTGAAATGGTGCCGGCTTCACCGCAACTGGCCGCTAAGGCGTGGGTCCTGATGGACGCTGCCAGCGGCAACGTGCTGGTAGAGAGCAACGGTGACCAACGCCTGCCGCCAGCCAGCCTGACCAAGCTGATGACCGCCTACATCGCGACCCTGGAAATCCGTCGCGGCCAGATCGGCGAGAACGACCCGGTGACCGTCAGCGAAAACGCCTGGCGTACCGGCGGTTCGCGCATGTTCATCAAGGTGGGCTCGCAAGTCACCGTAAGTGACCTGCTGCACGGCATCATCATCCAGTCCGGTAACGACGCCAGCGTCGCGCTGGCCGAGCACATCGCCGGCAGCGAAGATGCATTCGCCGACATGATGAACAAAACCGTGGCCGACCTGGGCATGACCAACAGCCACTTCATGAATCCGACTGGTTTGCCAAACCCTGAGCACTACTCGTCGGCTCACGACATGGCGATCCTGGCCCGCGCGATCATTCGTGTTGACCCGGTGCACTACGCGATTTACTCCCAGAAGGAGTTCTTCTGGAACAACATCAAGCAGCCTAACCGCAACCTGTTGTTGTGGCGCGACAAGACCGTTGATGGCCTGAAAACCGGCCACACCGAAGAGGCTGGCTATTGCATGGTGTCGTCCGCTGTTCGTGACGGCCAGCGCCTGATTGCAGTGGTATTCGGCACAAACAGCGAGCAGGCCCGTGCGGCCGAAACGCAAAAGCTGCTGACCTATGGTTTCCGCTTCTTCGAAACCCAGACCTTCTATCAGAAGGGTGCTGAACTGGCGACCGCGCCGGTATGGAAGGGCGCAACCTCTCAAGTCAAGGCCGGCCTGGCTGAAGACCTGACCCTGACCATGCCTAAAGGCCAGCTGAAAAAGCTCGCTGCCAGCATGACCATGAACCCGCAATTGGTTGCTCCAATCGCCAAGGGTGACGTGATCGGTAAAGTCGAAGTGAAACTGGACGACAAGGTGGTGCACAGCGCTGACCTGATCGCGCTGGACGCTGTCGACGAAGGTGGTATCTTCCGCCGCGTGTGGGATAGCATCCGTCTATTCTTCTACGGCTTGTTCAACTGATAGTGTGCACCTGCAAAGCCCCGCGTTGATCCGACGCGGGGCTTTGCCGTCGCCACGGCTTACCGCTTACGAGGCCGTTACGCCATGACCGATACCGAAGTAAAGGCACCCAAGATCGAATTCCCGGTGGTCGATTACCCGATCAAGGTGATCAGCGACACGGGTGTTGGCCGCAAGGACACGATTCTTGAGATCGTGCGTAAACACGCGACGATCAACGATAACCGAGTGGATGAGCGATCCAGCACCACCGGTAAATACACGACTATCCAGTTGCACATCGTTGCGACCGGCCAGGACCAGCTCTACGACATCAACAGCGAACTGCGGGCCACCGGCTTCGTGCACATGGTGCTGTGATGCCAGAGGTCCTGGGCTTTCGCGAGCTCGGCCAGATGGCCTACGAGCCTGTCTGGCACGCCATGCAACGGTTCACCAACGAGCGTGGCACCTCGGCCCCCGATGAGATCTGGCTGGTGGAACACCCGCCGGTGTTCACCCAGGGCCAGGCTGGCAAGGCTGAGCATTTGCTGCTGCCGGGGGATATTCCGGTGGTGCAGGTCGACCGAGGTGGCCAAGTGACTTACCATGGCCCCGGCCAGTTGGTCGCTTATCTGTTGCTGGACGTGCGCAAGCTGGGATTCGGCGTGCGCGATCTGGTCAGCCGGATAGAGGCTTGTCTGGTCGAGTTGCTGGCCAGTTATGGCGTGACCGCCGCGGCCAAGCCTGATGCTCCCGGTGTGTATGTGGATGGCGCGAAAATCGCCTCCCTGGGGCTTCGGATTCGTCACGGATGTTCCTTTCATGGCCTGGCCCTGAACGTGGACATGGACTTGGCCCCGTTTCGGCGGATCAACCCGTGCGGCTATGCCGGGTTGGCGATGACCCAACTGAGCGAACACGCTACACCGATTAAATTTGCCGAGGTAAGTGCCCGGCTGCGCGCGCAGCTCGTCAAACACCTCGACTATGCTGAGCAGACGACCCTAACGGGCGGAATCGACTGATTATGACTACTGATGCAGTGCAAACCATGATCCCGACGCTGGACGTTACCGAGCGTCCGGCCCCGGCCCCGCGTGCCAAGGTGGAAGCCGGCGTCAAGCTGCGCGGCGCCGAGAAGGTTGCACGCATCCCGGTGAAGATCATTCCGACCACCGAACTTCCGAAGAAACCCGACTGGATTCGCGTGCGTATCCCGGTTTCGCCGGAAGTCGACCGTATCAAGGCCCTGCTGCGCAAACACAAGCTGCACAGCGTATGCGAAGAGGCCTCTTGCCCGAACCTGGGCGAATGCTTCTCCGGCGGAACCGCCACGTTCATGATCATGGGTGACATCTGCACCCGTCGTTGCCCGTTCTGCGACGTTGGCCATGGCCGGCCGAAGCCACTGGACGTGAACGAGCCGGAAAGCCTGGCCATCGCCATCGCCGACCTGAAACTCAAATATGTAGTGATTACCTCGGTGGACCGCGACGACTTGCGTGACGGCGGTGCACAGCACTTTGCCGACTGTATCCGCGAAATCCGCAAACTGTCGCCGAACGTGATGCTCGAAACCCTGGTCCCGGACTACCGTGGCCGTATGGACGTGGCGCTGGAAATCACCGCCGCCGAGCCACCGGATGTGTTCAACCACAACCTGGAAACCGTGCCACGCCTTTACAAGGCTGCGCGTCCGGGTTCGGACTACCAGTGGTCGCTGACCCTGCTGCAGAAATTCAAGCAGATGATGCCGCACATTCCGACCAAATCCGGCCTGATGCTGGGCCTGGGCGAAACCGACGAAGAAGTCATCGAAGTCATGAAACGCATGCGCGAACACGACATCGACATGCTGACCCTGGGCCAGTACCTGCAACCGTCGCGCAGCCACTTGCCGGTGCAGCGTTTCGTGCACCCGGACACCTTCGCCTGGTTCGCCGAGGAAGGCTACAAGATGGGCTTCAAGAACGTCGCCTCGGGCCCGTTGGTACGCTCTTCGTACCACGCTGACGAACAAGCCAAGTTGGTCAAGGCAAGCCTGGTTTCCTGATAGGGGTTTAGATCCAGTGTGGGAGGGG
This sequence comes from Pseudomonas sp. Irchel 3H9, assembly GCF_900187495.1. Taxonomy (NCBI): domain Bacteria; kingdom Pseudomonadati; phylum Pseudomonadota; class Gammaproteobacteria; order Pseudomonadales; family Pseudomonadaceae; genus Pseudomonas; species Pseudomonas sp. Irchel 3H9. Next base: position 110,155 of record NZ_FYDK01000008.1, read on the forward strand.
GCTTGCCCTCGATTGCGGTATGTCAGTCGCTACATGTGCTGGCTGATCCACCGCAATCGGGGGCACGCCCCCTCCCACATTTCGTTCCGCGCTAGTTAGGGAGAGTTGTGTATGACAGCAGCCGTTCCAGCCCTTCGTTCTGAAGGCACCATCGCCCTGATCGCACCTGCCGGCCCCGCCGTGCTGGACGTTGAAAGGGCTGGCCAATGGATGCGCACGCGCGGCTACGATCTGCGAGTTTCCCCCGGCGTCTATGAACGCGACGGCTACCTCGCCGGCAGCGATGCAGTGCGCCTGCGTGACCTGCACGCCGCCTTCGCCGATCCGGACATCGACGCTATCTTTTGCCTGCGCGGCGGCTATGGAACACCGCGTCTGCTCGATAGCCTGGATTTCGAACTGCTACGCGCCAACCCCAAGCCATTCGTGGGCTACAGCGACATCACCGCCCTGCACTTGGCGATCAGCCGCTACGCCGGCTTCGTGACCTTCCACGGGCCGATGCTCAATGCCGATCTGCTGGGCGACAAGCAGCAGCCTACCGAGTCCTCACTGTTCAGCCTTCTGCGCGGACAAATGGGCGCCGGCAGTGTGCTGTCGCACCCGGTGGCGTACCCGCTGACCACGATCGAGCCTGGCATTGCCTGTGGGCGCTTGCTGGGAGGTAATCTGTCGATGATTGCGGCGGTCATGGGGACGCCTTACGAACTCGACGCTGAAGGCATCATCCTGTTTATCGAAGACGTCAACGAGCCGATCTACCGCATTGACCGGTTGCTGACGCACTTGCGCCTGGCCGGTAAATTGGCCCAGGTTGCGGGTGTGCTGGTGGGGGATGTGGCGGGGGTGGATAACGCTGCGCTGGAGCGCCTGCTGAAGCAGACGTTCGAGCCGTTGCGCATTCCGGTGCTGTCCGGTTGGCGCAGCGGGCATTGCGATCCCAATCTTACTGTGCCGATGGGCGCGTTGGTGCGTTTGGATGCAGGGGAGAAGCGGGTGGTGTTAGAGCAGGATGTGGTGTTCAAACCCTGAATCTGTTGGTGCCTGCCAAACCGCCATCGGGGGCAAGCCCCCTCCCACACTTGAATGTATTCACAAATCAAAATGTGGGAGGGGGCTTGCCCCCGATAGCGATAGTCGCCATAAGCAGATCTAACGGTTCTGCAGCGACTCCAGCAATTTCACCGTCGGATACCCATCCGCCGGCCAGCCCAGCGCCTGCTGCGCCGCACGAATCGCCTTACGGGTGTTGGCGCCGATAATCCCATCCGGGTTGCCCGCGTCATAGCCATTGGCACTCAACGCCGTCTGCAAATCAATGCGCTGGGATCGGCTCAGTGGCAGCTCATCTTTCGGCCACTCGCCACGAATCACGCCACCGCCACCAAACCGCTCCGACAACAGGCCAACCGCCAGCGCGTAGGACGATGAGTTGTTGTACTTGAGGATGGCGCGGAAGTTATCCAGCACCAGGAACGCCGGGCCGCGATAGCCCGCAGGCAGCAGCAGGGCGGCGGAGAGTTGGTCGACATTGCTTGGCATGCTGGCGCCCGGCGGCAGCTGCACGCCCAGTTTCAGCCACTCAGCGACGGTTTTGCGGGTGCCGCCATCGGCCAGGGCGTAATCGAAGTTCGCTGGCAGTTGTTTCACCTCGAACCCCCAAGGCTGGCCTTTCTGCCAGCCGGAGCTTTGCAGGTAGTGCGCAGTGGAGGCGAGGGCGTCGGCCGGGCTATTCCAGATATCGCGGCGACCGTCGCCGTCGAAGTCCACTGCGTGGGTGTTGTAGGTGGTCGGGATAAATTGGGTCTGGCCCATAGCGCCTGCCCAGGAGCCTTTCATCTGGTCGGCCTGGATATCGCCGTGTTGGATGATCTGCAGTGCCGCCAGCAATTGCGCCTGTGCAAAGGCTGGGCGTCGGCCTTCATAGGCCAGGGTCGCCAGGGAGCGGATTACCGAATTGTTGCCCTGGAACTGGCCGAAGTTACTCTCCATGCCCCACACCGACACCAACGCTTGGCGGTCGACGCCATAACGTTGCTCGATGCTTTGCAGGATGTCGGCATATTTGATTAGCAGTGCCTGGCCATTACGCACACGCAACGGCGATAGGGCACCGTCGAGGTATTCCCACACCGGGCGGGAAAACTCCGGCTGGCTGCGGTCGGCGCGGATCACCGCCATGTCGGGGGTGACATTGGCGAAGGCATTGTCGAACACGGCGGCGGTAATGCCGGCCTGCAGGGCTTGCGCGCGGAAACCCGCCTGCCATTCGGCGAAGGTTTGGGTCGGTTGGATATCGAGATTGTCCACGGCCAGCGGGGCCACGACGGCGGGCGCTACAACGGGTGCGGTTTGGAGCTTTGGCAACGGTTGGGCGTCGGCGGCGGTAGGTTTTTCCGCACAGGCGACAAGCAGAATGAGGCTGGAGGCAGCGATCAGTTGGCGAAGGTGCCAATGACGGGAAAGACGAGAGGGCATGCACAGGTCCAGGGATTACAAATCAGACGCTGACCTTATCATGCCAGAGGGGCGCTTGCCTTCAGGCAGCCAGAAAGTAAGAAGCCTCCCAGCTATTAGACTGGAAGGCTTCGCGGCGGTAGCTGCCCTTGCCCTTGCCGGCGCGTTCCTGACGGCTGCGGAACAGTGGCTGGGCGATGATGGATTTGGCCTTGTTGGGGCCATGCTTGGATGGCTTTTTGCTCATGGTCGATGCTCTCCTAAGATGTGATGCAGCGGTGCAAATCATCTGCCGAAGTTGGACAGCTGTAAAGCCCGGCGGCGGGTAGGAGATTTCATTGCGTACGCGATAGGACGTGTGGGAGGGGGCTTGCCCTCGATGGTGGTGTTTCAGTCAATACATGTGTCGACTTCAGCGCCGCCATCGGGAGCAAGCCCCCTCCCACATTGGTTCTGTGGTGTTTGGAAACTAGGATTATTCGGCTGGAAGTGTCAGGCGCTGACCGGCCATCAACAACGACAAACGGCTGAGGCTCATCCACGGTGAACCCGCCGCCTGGCCCTTGATCTGTGCATCAATGCGCTGTGCCTCCAGCAACAGTTGTGCCCAGCGTTGCGCCGAGTGCCGTTGAAGGGCTTTGCTCATCAGGGGTTTACGCTTGTCCCACACCGGTGGCCGAGCCTGGCTGAAGCACTTGTCCAGCGGCGTGCCTTGGCTGTACTGCAGGGCAATATTGGCCAATACCCGAAGCTCTCGGGCCAGGGCCCAGAGAATCACAGGTGGCTCGACCCCTTCGCCACGCAGGCCTTCGAGCATGCGCAGGGCGTGGGCGGGTTCGCCGTTGAGGATTGCATCCACCAGCCCGAATACGTCAAAACGTGCACTGTCCGCCACGGCGCCTTGTACCGTTTCGACGGTAATCTGCCCGTCTTCGGCCATCAGCTTGAGCTTTTCGATCTCCTGAGCGGCGGCAAGCAAGTTGCCCTCGACCCGGGCGGCGATCAGCTCAACGGCGTCTTGCGTTGCGGCCAGCCCCGATTGTGACAGGCGCTGGCGAATCCACTGCGGCAGCTGATTGCTGTCCACCGGCCATATCTGGATGAACTGGGTCTGCGCCCCTTCCACCAGGGCCTTGCCCCACTTGGTCTTCTGCGCGCTGCCGTCGAGTTTGGGCAGGCTGATCAGCAAGACCGTATCTTCAGCGGGACGTGAGCAGTATTCCATCAGTGCCGCCGCGCCTTTATCACCAGGCTTGCCCGATGGCAGACGCAGCTCAAGCAGGCGTTTTTCGGCGAATAGCGACATGCTCGCGCCGGCTTGCAGCAGCGTGCCCCAGTCGAAACTGGCGTCGGCGCTGAATACCTGGCGTTCATCGAAGCCCTGCTGGCGTGCGGCGGTACGGATGGCGTCGGCGGCTTCCTGGCACAGCAGCGGGTCATCACCGCTGACGATGTAGACAGGCGCGAGGCCACCTTGCAGGTGTTTGGCGAGTTGGGCGGGGGCGAGTTTCATAGGCAGGTAGAGCGGGGCGCCTGGGGCGCCCCGTCTGGCTTACTCGACAGGTACTTCAACAGGCGATTGTTTCGGCGTGTTGTCTTCGTACTCTTTCGCAGCTTTCAGCGCATCGGCGTCAGCCTTGGCCTTGTTGTCTGCGGCTTGCTGCAAGGTTTCCAGCTTCTCCGGGGTCAGCATCGACAGGCGCAAGACTACGCGTTGCACCAGATCACGACGCATTTCCTTGCGGACCTGGATGATTTCGGCATCCGAGCCCACCAGGTTGTTGCCATCGTGGCTGACGATTTTCTGCACCTGGATGTTGTCACCCATCAATGGCAGGTGGTCGCGGCCCTGGATTTCAAAGCTGAGCACAGTGCTCAGTTCGATATCCGAGGCGCGCCCTGCGCTGGCGTAGCTCAGGTTGCGCTGGGTTTCTTTTTCGTTCGCCAGGAACAGCTTGTAGGTTGCGCCGGTGTAGACGTGTACCCCGTTGTTTTCCAGGACCTGGCGCAACTGGGTCACGGTTTCGCTGTAGGCGTCGCGCGCGCTGACATCCAGTTCCTTGATCGTCAGGTCATTGGTGCCGGTGCCGCGCAGCTGGAAGCCGCAAGCGCTCAGTAGCACGGCAAGGCCCATAACCAGCAGATTGCGTTTGATCATTTTGTTGCTCCCCTTGAAACCATGTGGGCCTTATCGAGGCCTTGAAGGCTTTGTTCGGCACAGGGCTCAAGCCCTGCGCCCGATGCGATTAGCTAGCGACGATATTGACCAGTTTGCCAGGCACCACGATCACTTTGCGGATCGTCAGGCCTTCGGTAAAGCGCAGCACGTTCTCGTTGACGCGTGCGGCCGCTTCGACTTCTTCACGGCTGGCACTGGCCGGCATGTCGATCTGGCCACGCAGCTTACCGTTGACCTGGATCACCAGTTGCAGCGTGTCCTGTACCAGGGCGCTGTCATCCTGCACCGGCCAGCGCGCATCGATGACTGCGTCGCTATGGCCCAGACGGCTCCACAGGTCGTGACTGATGTGCGGCGTAATCGGTGCCAGCAGCAGGGTGACCGTTTCCAGGCCTTCCTGTACCAGTGCGCGGTCCTGTTCGGTCGCTTGCGGGGCTTTTTCCAGCACGTTCATCAATGTCATCACCTGGGCGATGGCGGTGTTGAACTTGTGGTTTTGGCCTACATCCTGGCTGGCTTGCTTGATGGCCAGGTGGGTGCTGCGGCGAATAAGTTTCTGCTCGTCGCTCAGGGACGCCACGTCCAGCTTGGCCGGCAGGCCCTGGCTGACATGGGCGTGAGCCAGGCGCCAGACGCGCTTGAGGAAGCGGTGCGAGCCTTCGACGCCGGAGTCGGACCATTCGGCGCTCATGTCAGGTGGCGAGGCGAACATCATGAACAGACGGCAGGTGTCGGCACCGAACTGGTCGATCATCGACTGTGGATCGACGCCATTGTTCTTCGACTTTGCCATTTTCTCGGTACCGCCGATCTCCACCGGCAGGCCGTCGGCGATCAGCTTGGCGCTGATGACCTTGGCTTTGCTGTCGCGCTCAAGTTCGACGTCCGCCGGGTTTAACCAGGTGTAGGCGCCATTGGCTTCGCGGCGATAGTAGGTCTCGGCGATCACCATGCCTTGGGTCAGCAGGTTCTTGAACGGCTCGTTGGAGCTCACCAGGCCTTCGTCGCGCATCAGCTTATGGAAGAAACGCGCGTACAGCAGGTGAAGAATGGCGTGTTCGATGCCGCCAATGTACTGATCCACCGGCAACCAATGGTCAGCCGCGGATTTTTCCACCAGGCCACCCTCGTAGTGAGGCGAGGCGTAGCGGGCGTAGTACCACGAGGACTCCACGAAGGTGTCCATGGTGTCGGTTTCACGCTTGGCAGGCTGGCCGCATTTAGGGCAACTGCACTCGTAGAACTCAGGCATGCGTGCCAATGGCGAACCGGCGCCGTCCGGCACCACGTCTTCCGGGAGCACGACCGGCAGTTGGTCTTCCGGTACCGGCACGTCACCGCAGGTTTCGCAGTGGATAATCGGGATCGGGCAGCCCCAGTAGCGCTGGCGGCTGATGCCCCAGTCGCGCAGGCGGAACTGGGTGCGCGAGGCGCCGAGGTTCTTCTTGATCAGCGCGACTTCGATGGCGTCGAAGGCGCCGGCGAAGTCCAGACCGTCGAACTCTCCGGAATTGATCAGGGTGCCGTGCTCGCCGTAGGCGTCTTGCCATGGGGCCGGGTTGGTGTCGCCCGAACTGGTGCGCACCACCGACTTGATCGGCAGGTTGTATTTGGTGGCGAATTCGAAATCACGCTCGTCGTGGGCCGGTACAGCCATTACTGCGCCATCGCCGTAGTGCATCAACACGTAATTGGCGACCCAAACCGGCAACTTCTCGCCGGTCAGTGGGTGCTCGACGAACAGGCCGGTCGGCAGGCCTTTTTTCTCTTGGGTGGCGACGTCGGCTTCAGCCACGCTGCCGCCTTTGCATTCGGCGATGAACGCCTGCAGCTCGGGGTTGTTCTGTGCGGCCTGGGTGGCCAGCGGGTGCTCGGCGGCCACGGCGACGTAGGTCGCGCCCATCAGGGTGTCGGGACGGGTGGTGAAGACTTTGAGTGCGCCCGCTTCGCCGATGGAGTCGACGTTGTACGGGAACTGCACTTCCATGCCCTTGGACTTGCCGATCCAGTTGCGCTGCATGGTCTTGACCTGTTCAGGCCAGCCTGGCAAATCGTCGAGGCTCGACAAGAGTTCATCCGCGTAGGCGGTGATCTTGAAGTAGTACATCGGGATTTCGCGCTTTTCGATCAGCGCGCCGGAACGCCAGCCGCGCCCGTCGATCACCTGCTCGTTGGCCAGCACGGTCTGGTCGATCGGGTCCCAGTTCACGGTGCCGCTTTTTTTGTAGATCACGCCTTTTTCGAACAGACGAGTGAACAGCCATTGTTCCCAGCGGTAGTAATCCGGCTTGCAGGTGGTCACTTCGCGGGACCAGTCCACCGCCAGGCCCAGGCTGCGCAGCTGGGTCTTCATGTAGGCGATGTTTTCGTAGGTCCACTTGGCGGGAGCCACGTTGTTTTTCATCGCAGCGTTTTCCGCCGGCATGCCGAAGGCGTCCCAACCCATGGGTTGCAGGACGTTCTTGCCTTGCATGCGCTGGTAGCGGGAAATCACGTCGCCGATGGTGTAGTTACGCACGTGCCCCATGTGTAGCTTGCCGCTGGGGTAAGGGAACATCGATAGGCAATAGAAAGTCTCCTTGCCTGGCTGTTCACTGACTTCAAAGGACTTTTGCTCGTCCCAGAAGGTTTGGGCGGCATTTTCTATTTCACGGGGCTGATATTGTTCGTGCATGGCTACTTTTGAACTGGATAGGGGTGGCCTAATCCTCTTCGGTGCAACGTTCAGGTTGTTCGACACCAAAAAGCGGCGCGTCCGTGCCCAAACCCTGCGGGAAGTGGAGTTACAGGAAGCGCCGTAGCATACATGACCCCACTCTATCGAGGGAAACCCTGATTGCGTAGCCGAGGCCGTCTGTCGCGGCGCCGGGCAGGCGCAGCAACGAGGGCTACGCTGTTCAGTGGGGAGCAAGTCTTTCTTCAATGAGGTGAGGGGATGGTTGAATCGCAGCGAATCGCAACTAAACCGGACGTCTACGAGGGACTGATCGACCGATTGGGTCGTGCATTGGATGCAGCGAGGACAGCGGGCCGATTGCGTGATGAACGGCCTGTCGAGTTGGAACTGCGTGGATTGAGTCGCGCGGAGTTGGAACTGATCAAGGCTTACCTGGAACGCAACAAGCGCAGTGCGCCCCCTTGGGTGGCAACCCCGCCAGCCCAAGAGCCTACGCACTCTGCCAAGGTGGTGTGGCTCAAGGACTTGCCGGCCGGTCGTGGCCCGGAAACATTCCGGTCCGCCCGCTACAAGTAGTTGACCCCCGCTGAACAACACCATTGCGCTATTTCACTGTAGAGATTGTCGCTAAACCCCGTTACACCTTAGGCTTCGGGCATCTTTGGAGATGCCCGATGCCTATTCGTTATTTCATTAAACAACTGCTCCTGCCGCCCGGCATTCTCTTGCTGCTGCTGGCCCTTGCCTGGTGGTTTAGACGCACTCGCCCACGTTTGGCCGGCTGCTGCTTTGCCCTGGGGTTTGGCGGCATGTGGTTGATCAGCTTGCCGGTGGCCGTGGAGTGGGGCGCGCGGGCCCTGGAGACCGAGCCTCCGTTGGCGCGTGAAGACTGGTCGACCCTGGCCCAGCGCGCCGACGCCATTGTGGTGCTGGGCTCGGGACGTGAGCGCGGCGACCCGGCATGGGGTTCTGATCAGCCTACCGGTATTGGCCTGGAGCGCCAGCGGTATGCCGCCCGACTGGCCAAGGCGTCCGGCCTGCCGGTGCTTACCACCGGGGGATTGCACTACGGCACGCCGCCCAGCGAAGCTGAGCTGATGGCGGTGTCGATGCAGGACGATTTCGGCGTTACGGTGCGCTGGAAGGAAGAGCGCAGCCGTACCACCTGGGAAAACGCACAGATGAGTGCCGAGATTCTATTGCCCGAGGGCATCAAGCGTGTGGTGGTCGTGACCCAGGCCTGGCACATGCCGCGTTCGGTGTGGAGTTTTGAAAAGGCCGGCTTCACCGTAGTGCCGGCGCCGGTGGGGTTTCTAGGCGTGGACAATGCACGGCCGCTGGGTGGATGGATGCCCGAGTTCAAGTCGGTGTGGCAGAGCGGGCAGTTGATCAACGAGGCGGTAGGGCAGGTGGGGTATCGGTTGTTCTATCGATAACCCTGCTGATTAAAATGCAGATCAAGATGTAGGAGGGGGCAAGTCCTCTCCCACATTTTGATTCGCGTTGGCTGTTAGACGGTTTTTGACATCCGGCCTGCCAGCAGCGCCCAACCAAACAACCCCAGGCACACGATGATCAGCGGCCACGAGCGCCATTGCAGGTATGGCGTCAGGTTATGCATCGGCACCACTTCGCCATAGAGGATTCCGCGCTCGAATTGCGGGATCTGCGCAGTGATCTGGCCAAACGGGTTGATCAACCCAGTCACGCCATTATTGGTCGCACGGATCATCCAGCGCCCAGCCTCCAACGCACGCATCTGCGCCATTTGCAGGTGCTGCAGCGGGCCGATGGAGCGGCCGAACCAGGTGTCATTGCTGATGGTCAGCAGCAGGTCGCTCTGGGCCGACAGTCCGGCGGCGAATTCCGGGTAGACCACTTCGTAGCAAATGAAAGGCGCGATCTGATAGCCCTTCGCCTGCAACATCGCCTGGTCGGCGGGGCCGCGGGCGAAGTCCGACATCGGCAGGTCGAAGAAGGCAATCAGTCCGCGCAGCATGTCCTGCAGCGGCACGTATTCGCCAAACGGCACGAGCTTCTGCTTCAGGTAAGTGCCGTCGCCTTCGCCTACCACGGTGATGCCATTGAAGTAGCGCTTCTGGTGGTGCACTTCCTGGCGTATTGGCACGCCGGTGATCAGCGCGGTGTGTCGGTCGGCGGCAAACTTGCCCATCATCCCCAGGTAGCCCTCGACGGACTCCTTGAGCACCGGCACCGCCGTTTCCGGCCACACCAGCAGGTCGACAGGCTTGGAGCTGAAACTCATGTCGCGGTACAGCGCGAGCTGCGCATTGAGCTGCTCGGGGTCCCACTTCATGCTTTGTTCGACGTTGCCCTGGATGGCCGCTACGGTCAGCGGAGCGCCGGACGGGGACGTCCAAGCGTGATGCTTGAGCGCCAGGCCGATGGCCCAGGGGGCGACCAGCAACACCAGACCTGCGCCGATAAACCCATTGCGTTTACTGGCCAGCAGGCGCGGCAGGTTGCACAGCAGGGCCGCCGTCAGTGCCAGGGCAAAGGAAATCAGCCACATGCCACCCACTGGCGCCAGGCCGGTGAGGGGGCCGTCGAGCTGGCTATAACCGGAGTACAGCCACGGGAATCCGGTGAGGAACCAGCCGCGAAAGGCTTCCTGGCCGACCCACAATGCGGCAAACGTCAGCGCATCTGCCAACGGTGCTTCATTGCGACGCAACCAGCGCGCCCACAGCCAGGCAGGCAGGGCGAAGAACCAGGCAATGGCGGCGGTGAACAACAGCATCAGGAACCCCGCCAGCAGCACCGAAGCGCCGCCGAAGTGGTGGATGCTGTAGTAAATCCAGCTGGTGCCAGCACCAAACAGGCCGAAACCGAAACACCAGCCACGGCCCAGGGCCTGACGGGGTGTCAGCTGTCGCAGGCCGACATAGAACACTCCGACCGCGATCAGTGCAAACGGCCACAGATCGAACGGCGCCAGCGCCAGGGTAGTGATGGCGCCGGCCACCACGGCCAGCAAGTTACCGGGCCAGCCGGGTGCGATCATGCGGCGCATTTCAGTCCTTAACGGGCAATAGGGGTCAAGCGGATCAAGTGGATACGACGGCTATCGGCATTCAGGATGCGGAAGCGATACGCGCCGATCTCGGTGGTTTCGTTACGCTTGGGCAGATGCCCGAACGCACTCATTACCAGGCCGCCAACGGTGTCGAACTCGTCGTCGGAGAATTCGCTGTCGAAAAACTCGTTGAAGTTCTCGATCGGCGTCAGCGCCTTGACCAGGAAGTCACCGCTCGGCAGCGGCTTGATGTAGCTGTCTTCTTCGACGTCGTGCTCATCTTCGATGTCGCCGACGATCTGTTCCAGCACGTCTTCGATGGTCACGAGGCCGGCCACGCCGCCGTATTCGTCGATCACAATGGCCATGTGATTGTGGTTGGCGCGGAATTCGCGCAGCAGCACATTCAGGCGCTTGGATTCGGGTACGAAGGTGGCGGGACGCAGCAGGTCCTTGATGTTGAAGCTGTCGCCGTTCTCCTTGAGGATCAGCGGCAGCAAGTCCTTGGCCAGCAGGACGCCCATGACGTCGTCATGGCTTTCACCGATCACCGGGTAGCGCGAGTGCGCGGAGTCGATCACGGCCGGGAGGAATTCCCGCGGGGTCTGGGTCGCCTTGATGCTGATCATCTGCGAGCGCGGGACCATGATGTCCCGTACTTGCAGGTCAGCGACCTGGATGGCGCCTTCGACGATGGCCAGCGCTTCGCTGTCCAGCAACTTGTTCTGGTGGGCCTCGCGCAGCAGCTCCAGCAGCTCCTGGCGGTTTTTCGGCTCGTGGGCAAAAGCCTGGGTCAGTTTACCCAGCCATGACTTTTGCCCGTTGCTCGATCGGTCTTCGCTCATAGCGATTACTCTAAATCCTTTGTTGTGTCAGTTATGTTTCGTCGTCTGCATACGGATCAGGGTGACCCAGTTCGGCAAGCAACGTTTGTTCCAGTGTTTCCATTTCCTCGGCTTCGTCATCGTCTATATGGTCGTAACCCAAGAGATGCAAGCAGCCGTGGATGACTAGATGAGCCCAATGGGCTTCCAGCGTCTTGCCTTGTTCCTTCGCCTCGCGCTCCACCACTTCGACGCAGATCACCAGATCGCCCAGCAACGGGATATCCAGCAGCTCATCGGGTACGTCGGCGGGGAACGACAGCACGTTGGTCGCGTAGTCTTTCTGGCGCCAGGTGTGGTTCAACTCGCGGCCTTCGGGCTCGTCCACCAGACGGATGGTCAATTCCGAGTCGGCAGTGCGCTGGCGCAGGGCCAGTGCGCACCATTGGCGGAATTGTTCTTCGCTGGGGGCGGGCGCCTCGGTGGCCAGTTGCAGGTCAAGCTCAAGCATCGCGGCGAACGTCCTTTGACAGTCCGTCGTCGCGGTGTTCGAAGCGCTCGTAGGCTTCGACGATGCGTTGCACCAGCGGGTGGCGCACTACGTCCTTGGGTGAGAAATGCGTGAAACTGATACCCGGCACGTCCTTGAGCACTTCAATCACATGGCTCAAGCCCGACTTGGTGCCCTTGGGCAGGTCAACCTGGGTAATGTCGCCGGTGATGATGGCCGTCGAGCCGAACCCGATGCGGGTCAGGAACATCTTCATCTGCTCGACCGTAGTGTTCTGGCTTTCGTCGAGGATGATGAAACTGTTGCTCAAGGTGCGGCCGCGCATGTAGGCCAGCGGGGCGATTTCAATCACCTGGCGTTCGATCAGCTTGGCCACGTATTCAAAGCCAAGCATCTCGTACAGCGCGTCGTAGAGTGGACGCAGGTACGGGTCGATCTTCTGTGCGAGGTCGCCGGGCAGGAAACCGAGCTTTTCGCCCGCTTCGACCGCCGGGCGCACCAGCAAGATGCGGCGCACCTGCTCGCGCTCAAGGGCATCCACTGCACAGGCCACGGCGAGGTAGGTCTTGCCGGTACCGGCGGGGCCGATGCCGAAATTGATATCGTTGCCGAGGATTGCCTTGACGTACTTCTGCTGATTCAAGCCCTTTGGGCGAATCATGCCTTTCTTGGTACGCAGTGCCACGCTGGCTTCAGCGACGGGGTTGTTGGCCAAGTCTTCCACAGCCGACTCCTGCAAATACAGGTGCACGGTTTCTGGCGACAGCTCGCTACCCTTGGTTTCGCGGTAGAGACGGCGCAGCAGATTTTCTGCAGATTTAGTGGGCTGGGCTTCACCAATAAGCTCGAACTGATTGCCGCGATTGCGGATCTCGATGCCCAGGCGTTGTTCGATCAGGCGCAGGTGCTCGTCGAACTGTCCGCACAGATTGGCGAAACGGCGAGCCTCAAAGGGCTCAAGGATAAAACGATGGGGTTCTACTGTGGGTGCGTTCAAGGTCGCTTTTAGCCGCCCTTTGGCTGTTTAGGTGAAAGAGAGGATAACGCCAGTGACGCGGGTACGAAAGCACTTACGTCATTGGAATGTTGCACGGCTCCTATGTGGGAAGGGGCAAGCCCCCCTCCCAAATTTATTGCACCAGAGAGCCGCGCAGCGAGTGTGGTTGCGCCGCATCGATGTGCACATCGGCAAATTGGCCGATCAGGGTTGGATTGTCGCAACGGAAGTTGACGATCCGATTGTTCTCGGTGCGGCCCTGCAATTCGCCGGGATCTTTCTTCGAGTAGTCGGTGACCAGGATGCGCTGGACTGAACCGACCATTTGTCGGCTGATCTCGAAGCCCTGCTGGTTAAGTCGGTGTTGTAGCGCGTTCAAGCGCTCTTTTTTCAGCGCTTCCGGGGTTTCGTCCACCAGATCGGCGGCGGGTGTGCCGGGGCGTTGGCTGTAGACGAACGAATAGGAGAAGTCGAAACCGACGTCTTCAATCAGCTTCATGGTCTGCTGGAAGTCTTTTTCGGTCTCGCCTGGGAAGCCGACGATAAAGTCTGAGCTGATGCAGATGCCCGGCACTGCTGCACGCAATTTGCGCAATTTGGATTTGTATTCCAGGGCGGTGTGGTTGCGCTTCATTGCCGACAAGATGCGATCCGAACCCGACTGCACCGGCAAGTGCAGGTGTTTAACCAGCTCAGGCACGTCGGCGTGGGCCTGGATCAGGCTGTCGGAGAACTCCAGCGGGTGCGAAGTGGTGTAACGGATGCGCTCGATACCGTCCACTGCTGCCACTACGCGGATCAACTCTGCCAAATCCGCCAGGCGACCGTCCTCGGTCAAGCCGCGATAGCCGTTGACGTTCTGGCCCAACAGGGTCACTTCGCGCACGCCGTTTTCGGCCAGGTGGATGATCTCTGCCAGCACGTCGTCAAAGGGCCGGCTGACCTCTTCGCCACGGGTGTAGGGCACCACGCAGAAGGTGCAGTACTTGCTGCAGCCTTCCATCACCGATACATAGGCGCTTGGCCCGTCGATACGCGGCTCAGGTAAATGGTCGAATTTTTCGATTTCCGGGAACGAGACGTCTACCTGAGGCAGCTTGGTGATACGGGCCGCGTCGATCATTTCCGGCAAGCGGTGCAGGGTTTGCGGGCCGAAGACCACGTCGACATAGGGTGCGCGGTCGCGGATCGCGGCGCCTTCCTGGCTGGCCACGCAACCGCCGACGGCGATCACCATCTCTGGATTGGCCAGTTTCAATTCACGCCAGCGGCCCAACTGCGAGTACACACGGTCCTGGGCACGCTCGCGGATCGAGCAGGTATTGAGCAGGATCACGTCGGCATCTTCGGCGCGGGCGGTGACTTCCAGGGCCTGGTGTTCGCCCAGCAGATCGACCATGCGCGAGCTGTCGTACTCGTTCATCTGGCAACCGTGGGTTTCGATATAAAGCTTCTTGGCCATGGGAATCGTCAACTGGTGGTAAAGAACCGCGCATTATAGGGGGCATGCCCATTGGTTCCTAGCGTTGTGCATCGGGTGCCATGCTATAGTTCGCGCCCTCTTTTATATCCCCGATGTGTTATCCGCCCACCATGACCAAACGCGAAGCTCCAATCTACAAGGTGATTTTCCTCAACCAGGGCCAGGTGTTCGAAATGTACGCCAAGCAGATCTATCAAAGTGATCTGTGGGGCTTCCTGGAAGTGGAAGAGTTCGTCTTTGGCGAGCGCACCCAATTGGTCGTCGACCCGGGCGAAGAAAAGCTCAAGGCGCAGTTCGAAGGCGTGGTGCGCAGTTTTGTGCCGATGCATTCAATTGTGCGTATCGATGAAGTCGAGCGGCTGGGCACGCCGAAGATCAGCGAGGCACGGGGCGTGAGCAATGTCATGCCGTTTCCGATGCCAATGCCTGAGAAGTAAGACGGCTGTCAGGGCAGGGGTGAGAAGGGCGAACGCCCATCGGCACTCTGCAGTTCCTGCAGGTAGTTGCGGAAAATCTGGCCCAAGACCTGGGTGGCCACTTCCAGTTCATCGCGCTGCATGTGCTCGGCGACTTCGTCGGCCGTGTCCAGCGCGTCTTCGGCGCCGTTGACGGCGGCCATTTTCAGCACGATATACGCCTGAACGTTATTGGCCGGCACGCCTTCGCCTTTGAAGAACATGGTGCCTAGCTGGAATTGTGCCTGCGCGTGGCCCTGCAACGAGGCTTTCTCGAAGTAGCTCAAGGCTTTGTTGAGGTCGAGGGCGGGATTTTTGCTGTCGTGGTAGTACTCGCCCAACTCATATTGCGCCTGCGCATCACCTTCGTCGGCCTGTTTCTGGCACGCGCTCAGGGATTCGGCCTGGCTGTCTGGCTGGGTATTGAGGGTGCAACGACCCATCGCTGGGATTAACAACGAGTTGCCGCCTGCTTGGGCATTTGCCAGCAGCGGCTGAAGGAGCAACAGGCAGCCCAGTACCAGGGTGCGGCCGGTGCGTTTCATGGGAATCGACTTACCTCTGACGGGGCGCGCGGACCCTCACGGGATCCAATAAGCGCGCATTATGAAATAAGCAGGCCTCTGCTTACAAAGTCTTTACTCGTTTTTCTGCTGCTTGGGCAAGTTATCTGCCGGATTGCAGGTGAATTCTCGAAAAAATAAGGAAATCTCTGTAAGCAAAGTAGCAAATCTGGCGCCACCCACAGCGACGCCAGATGTTGCGACCGTTTATTTCAGGGCTGCGAATGCGCGTTCGGCGGCGTCCAGGGTCAGTTGCAACTCGGTTTCGCCATGGGCAATCGATGTGAAGCCCGCTTCAAAGGCACTCGGCGCCAGGTACACGCCGCCTTCCAGCATCAGGTGGAAGAAGCGTTTGAACAGGTCGGCGTCGCTGCTCATCACGTCATCAAAGGTGACGATATCGTCCGCACCGCTGAAGTACAGGCCGAACATACCCCCCGCCTGCGTGGTGACAAACGGGATGCCGGCCGCATCGGCGCGCTGTTGCAGGCCGTCCAGCAGGCGAGTGGTGTAGTCGGTCAGTTCAGCGTGAAAGCCCGGGCGGCTGATCAAACGCAGCGTGGTCAGGCCGGCAGCCATAGCCAGCGGGTTACCCGACAGCGTGCCTGCCTGGTAGACTGGACCCAGTGGCGCGATGTGCTGCATGATTTCGCGTTTGCCGCCGAAGCAGCCTACCGGCATGCCGCCGCCGATGATCTTGCCGAAGGTGCTCAGGTCAGGCGTGACGCCATAGTGCGCCTGGGCACCACCAAGGGCGACGCGGAAGCCGGTCATCACTTCATCGAAAATCAATACCACGCCATGCTTGTCGCACTGCTCGCGCAGGCCTTCGAGGAAACCCGGTGCAGGTGGTACGCAGTTCATGTTGCCGGCCACCGGCTCAACAATGATGCACGCCACGTCTTGGCCGACTTCGTTGAGCATCTGCTCGACGGCGGCTATGTCGTTGAACGGCAGCGTCAGAGTGTGCTTTGCAAATGCCGCTGGCACACCGGCCGAGCTGGGCACGCCTTGGGTCAAAAGGCCGGAGCCGGCTTTTACCAGCAGGCTGTCGGAGTGGCCGTGGTAGCAGCCTTCGAACTTGATGATGCTGTCGCGGCCGGTGAAACCACGGGCCAGACGAATCGCGCTCATGGTGGCTTCGGTGCCGGAGCTGACCATGCGCACCATTTCCATTGACGGCACGATTGAGCACACCAGGTCAGCCATCTCGGTTTCCATGGCGGTAGGGGCGCCGTAGGACAAGCCGTGCTCCAGCTGTTTACGCACTGCATCCAGCACGTCCGGGTGGCTGTGGCCCAGGATCATCGGGCCCCAGGACCCGACGTAATCTACATAGCGTTTATCATCTTCGTCGGTGACGTAGGCACCTTCGGCATGCTTGAAGAACAACGGCGTGCCGCCCACGCTCTTGAACGCACGCACGGGGGAGTTCACACCGCCGGGGATGTGTTTCTGGGCATTGGCAAACAGGGTTTCGGAACGAGACATGGTGGGGCTCTCTGAATTCAGGATTTGATTAAGGCGTTGAAAGCGCGGGCGCGGCGCGTGACTTCCTGGGTGCTGTCGGCACCGAACAGGCCGTGGACCACGGCCAGTAAGTCGGCACCGTGGGCCACCAAGGGCTCGGCGTTTTCCAGGGTGACGCCCCCGATCACGCAGATCGGTAGGTGCAGGCGCTTGCGGGCCTCAGCCAGCATTTCAAGGGTGGCGGCAGGCGCACCAGGCTTGGTATTGGAATTGAAGAAGCGACCGAAGGCGACGTAACTGGCGCCTTCGCGCGCGGCCTGTTCGGCCAGTTCAATCTGGCTGTGGCAGGTGGCGCCGATGATGGCTTTGGAGCCCAGCAGCGCACGGGCCGGTGTCAGTGGGCCGTCGGTCTGGCCCAGGTGCACGCCGACGCCCAGGCGCGCGGCCAACTCGGCGTCATCGTTGATGATCAGTTGGGTCTTGTAGCGCGAGCACAGTTCACGCAGCTTTTCGGCTTCACGCAGGCGCCGAGCTTCGTCGCTGCTTTTGTCGCGGTACTGCAACAGGGTCACGCCACCGTCCAACGCCGCTTCCACATAGGCGAGGAATTTGCCGGCCAACAGTTGGCTGTCGGTGATGGCGTAAAGGCCACGTAGTTTCATCGGGCAGGCCTCTTGATGTTCAAGCAGGAAGTTACGAGCAGAAATCCAGCGGCAGCCGGCGCGGTACAAACTGGCCCTGGCCGAGCTGTTCAGCGTCACGCAGGGTGCGCCAGGTGTAGTTGAGCGCCGATTGCACCGCGCTCACCAGACCTTCGCCCTGAGCGATCCTCCCGGCCAGTGCGCTGGCCAGGGTGCAGCCCGAACCGTGATAGCTGCCGGGCAGGCGCTGGCAGGTAAAGGTCTGGTGCGTGCCGTCGCGGCTGTAGAGGCGGTTGTGCACTTCATGCTCGTCGCCATGTCCGCCGGTGATCAACAGATGCTTTATAAATGGCAGCAGTTTTTCGGCGCATTCGTCCGCGGTGCCTTCGGGCAGTTCGGCGAGAATGCGCGCTTCGGGCAGGTTCGGTGTGGCAATCAGCGACAACGGCAGCAGCCGCTCGCGCATGGCGTAGCCCACTTCGTCCTTGCCCAGGCTCCCGCCGCCGCCGGCACGCAGCACCGGGTCGCACACTACCGGCAGGTGCGGATGCGCCTGCAGCAGTTCGACCACGGTGTCGACCATTGCGGTGGAACCGAGCATGCCCAACTTGACCGCCGCTACTTCGGAATCGCCGAGCACGGCATTGGCCTGGGCCAATACCCACTCGCGGTCGAGCACGCGAAAATCGCTGACATTGACGGTGTTCTGCACGGTCAGGGCAGTAACGGCCGGAGCCGCCTGGCACCCTTGGGCGAGCAGGGCTTCGATATCTGCCTGCAAGCCGGCGCCACCACTGGGATCATGGCCGGAGAGACAGAGGACAACAGGGCGAGAGCTGTAGATATTCATGGTGCGCGAGCTTACCACCAAACGCTTTTGGCGTGGCCGTCGCCCGATGGTTGAATTTTGTCCAGGCGGCGACGCTTTTTTGGCACTTTTCTTCTCGCAAAAGTGTGCTGAAAGCCTTGTCCTAGAGCCTTCAGGAAAATTATTTCAATGGTGTCCAATGGCCTTTAGCGGCTATGCTAAAGTGGATCCAAACAACTTAACTGTATCGCCGGTGTACGTCTTCTCAAAAGGAATGGGGGCTTTTGACATAACCGGACAGGCCACGCTGGGGCTCTATGCGCTATTTGCTGATCTTATTGTTGTGCGGGCTGCCGATGCTCGCCAACGCCATCGAGTTCAACCAGGACACTCGCAGCCTGGCACTGGGCCGAGCCATGCAAGTGCTCGAAGACCCGACCGATGCCCTCACGATTGCCGATGTCAGCGCGCCTTCCGCCGCCCGACAATTCAAACCCCACGATAAAGACACCCTCAATGCCGGCTATTCACGCTCGGTGTTCTGGCTCAAGGTCAACCTGCATTACCTGCCACACAGCCCCGAGGCCCAACGTACTTGGTTGCTGGAGTTGGCCTACCCGCCGCTGGACCACCTTGACCTGTACCTGCCCGATAGCACCGGCAACTATCGCCTGGCCGGGCGCACCGGGGATGCGTTGCCGTTTTCCGCCCGTGAGATTCGCCAGAACAACTACCTGTTCAAGATCGATTTCACCCCCGGCGAGGCGAAAACCGTGTACCTGCGCCTGCAAAGCGAAGGCTCGATCCAGGCCCCGCTGACCCTTTGGTCCAGCACCGCCTACCTGGAACAGCAGCCGCTGCGCTTGTATGTATTGGGCCTGATCTACGGCGTGTTGTTGGGGATGCTGGTGTACAACCTGTTTATCTACCTCAGCGTGCGCGACACCAGCTACCTCTATTACATCTTCTATATCGCTTCGTTCGGCATGTACCAGTTGTCGGTCAACGGCGCGGCAGTGGAGTATTTCTGGCCGAACAACCCCTGGTGGGCGAATGCCGCGACGCCGTTCCTGATCGGTGCGGCCGCGTTGTTTGGCAGCTTGTTCGCGCGCAGCTTCCTGCATACGGCGCAGCACAGTCGCTGGATCAACCGCTTACTGCTGGCGTTGGTGGCCTGCGGTGCCGTGGTGATGTTGTTATCGCTGATGACCAGCTACGCCCTGGCGCTGCGCCTGGCTACCGGCTTGGCGTTGGTGTTTACCGTGACTATCTTTGTCGCCGCCATCAAGGCCTGGTACTGCGGGCAGCGGGTGGCGCGCTATTTCATCATTGCTTGGTCGGCCTTCCTGCTGGGCGGAGTGGTGAATACGCTGATGGTGCTGGGCTACCTGCCCAATGTGTTCCTTACGATGTACGCCAGCCAGATCGGCTCGGCGATTGAGGTGGCGCTGTTGTCCCTGGCGTTGGCTGATCGCATCAATGCCATGCGTGAGCAACAGGCGCAGATTCTGCTCGACGCCAGCCAGAAGCTCGAAGTGCTCAACCAGCAACTCGCCCGCAGCAACCGGCTCAAGGATGAGTTCCTCGCCACCCTGACCCACGAACTGCGCACCCCTATGAACGGCGTGATCGGCTCCCTTGAGTTGATGCAAACCGTGCCACTGGACGACGACCTCGCGCAATACCAGCAAACCGCCGCCGGCTCGGCGCGGGACATGATGCGCATGGTCAACGGCATTCTGACCCTCACCGAACTGCAGGCCGGGCGCCTCAGTGCACAGCTTCAGGTGTTCAGCCTGCGCGGCGTGCTCGACACCTTGCGCCAGCAATTCAGCGCCAGCGCCCAAGCCAAAGGCTTGGCGTTTTCCATCGATGTGGCCGATGAACTGCCGGACCGCGTGGTGGGCGACGCAGACAAACTTATCCAGTGCCTGGATTGCCTGCTGGACAACGCATTCAAATTCACCCACGAAGGCGCCGTGCGCCTGCGGGTGGTGGGTGTGCCCCACAGCGACGGTGGCTTGCGCCTGAGCTTTATTGTGACCGACACCGGTATTGGCTTCGCCTTCCTCGACGAGGCCACCCTGTACCAGCGGTTTTTCCAGCTCGATGGCTCCATGACTCGTGAATACGGCGGCATGGGTATCGGCCTGGCTATCTGCCGGCAATTGATCGAGCTGTTGGGCGGGCGCCTCACGCACCATTCCGAGCCAAGTAAGGGCAGTCGTTTTCAACTGGAAGTGGAAGTCAGCCCGGTGGCGCCTGAAGCAAAACCGGCGGCGGATCGGCAGCGCGCGCCTCAGGATTGCGCGGTGCTGCTGGTGGATGACAACAGCATCGGCCAACTGGTGGTGCGCGGCATGTTGCTCAAACTCGGTTACCGAGTGAAAAACGTGGACAGCGGCCCGAGCGCATTAGCGGCCTTGCAGAGGGGCAATTTCGACGCGGTGGTGTTGGATATACCTGAGGGCGGCTTCTCATTGTGCTGTCAGATCCGTGCACTGCCGGGCTGTGCAGAGTTGCCGGTGATTGCCTTGAGCACGTCGCTGAATGTGTCTGAGCGCGAGCACTGTCATGGCATCGGTGTGTCCGACCGCCTCGCCAAGCCTGTGCGCTTTGAGGCCTTGCGGGCCGTGTTGGAGCGCCGGGTGCTGTGTCCGCAAGAGGGTGAAAGCGCCGGGCATTCGGCGGGTATGTCACTTTTTTAAGGCGGGTGACGGTGCTTAACTGAAATTCAGGCCTCAACTCAACGGGGCTTTTTCCATGAGGCCCCGTCATGAACCTGCACCCGTTCGCCGAAACCCACGACGTCACTAACCAGCCCCCATCCCTGGATGGCACCAACCTTTACCGCATCGATTTGCCGTTGCAAGAGTGGTCGCGCCGCTTTGGTGCCGGCTGGGCGCAACCGCGCCTCGATGCCTATGGCGCGCTGGCCGGTGGGCCGTTGATGGCGGCCGGTTTCCTGGCGAACCAGAACAAGCCCGTGTTCAACAGCCATGACCGTTATGGTCATCGCATCGACCTGGTGGAATTTCATCCTGCTTACCACGAACTGATGCGTATCGCCGTCGAACACGGCCTGCCGTCGTTGCCGTGGGCACACCCGCAGTCCGGCGCTCATGTGGCGCGGGCCGCGATGACTTATCTCCACAGCCAGGCCGAAGCCGGCACTGGCTGCCCGCTGACCATGACCTTCGCCTGCGTCCCGGCCCTGCGCCTGCAATCGGACCTGGCGAAGACGTGGTTGCCGAAAATCCTCAGCACCGAATATGACCCGCGCAATGTCGGTATCGCCCATAAGACCGGCGCCACCATCGGCATGGCCATGACCGAAAAACAGGGCGGCACCGATGTGCGGGCCAATACCACTCGCGCGTATCCGGTAGGGGCCGGCGGTCCAGGGCAAGCTTATGAGCTGGTCGGGCATAAGTGGTTCTGCTCGGCGCCGATGTGCGATGCGTTCCTGACGCTGGCTCAGACTGACAAGGGCCTGACCTGTTTCCTACTGCCTCGGCACCGCCCGGATGACACGCGCAACGAGTTCTATATCCAGCGCCTTAAAAACAAGCTCGGTAATTGCTCCAACGCCTCCAGCGAAGTGGAGTTTCGCGGTGCCCTGGCCTGGATGATCGGCGAAGAAGGCCGTGGCGTGCCGACCATCATCGAGATGGTCGCCATGACCCGCTTTGACTGCATGGTCGGCTCCAGCGCCTTGATGCGCCAGGCGTTGACCCAGGCCAGTCATCATTGCGCCCATCGCTTGGTAGGTGGCCGTGTACTCAGTGAGCAACCGCTGATGCAAAACGTGCTGGCCGACCTGGCCCTGGAAAGCGAAGCCTCGCTGGCCTTGAGCATGCGCATGGGCTGCGCCCTGGATAATCTGGGTGATGAGCGGGAGGCCAAATTCGCCCGGCTGGTGACAGCGGTGGGCAAATATTGGATCTGCAAGCGCGCCCCGGCGATGATCAATGAAGCCGCCGAGTGCATGGGCGGCGCGGGGTATGTCGAGGACAGCATCCTGCCGCGCTTGTACCGTGAGGCACCGGTAAATTCGACGTGGGAAGGTTCCGGCAATGTGCAGTGCCTGGACGTGCTGCGCGCTCTGTCCAAAGAGCCCGGCGTGCTGGAAGCGCTGTTTGTCGAACTCGGTGACGGGCATGGCGATAAGCAGCTGGCGCGGCACATCGAACAACTGAAGTCGGCGTTCATGGACACCCAGGACATTCAGTATCGCGCGCGGCAGTTGACTGAGGACATCGCCGTGGCACTGCAGGCCAAGTTATTGCTGGAGGCCGGTCATGGTGCGGTCAGCGATGGGTTTATCGCCAGCCGTTTGGGCCAGTCGTCTGGCCGCGTCTACGGCACCTTGCCGCGTGGCGTCGATGTCGGGGCCATCGTCGCGCGCTCAAGCCCCAATGTCTCTGAATAGACACGGTCCAAATGGGGGAGGGGGCTTGCTTCCGATGGCTGAGTGTCCGTCAGCCTATCTATAAACTGACCCACCGCTATCGGGAGCAAGCCCCCTCCCACATGGATTGCAGCCATCTTGAGAGGGCACTCCAATTCAAGGTTTGCGTCTGACAGGGATACAGGCAAGATAAAGGCCTGCAAGTCAGAACACAGGATGCTTACCGTGACCGAAGCTTTTGTTGTCGTTCAAACCGCCGAAGAGGCAGTGGATCGGCTGGCGGCCCTGCATGAGCGGGCTACCGGCGCGCTCAATCAAGCCCTCAAGCAATACCTCAAGGACCGCGTCGAACCCGACGCCGCACAACGCGCGTTGTTTCGTTATCCAGAATTGCGCCTGACCTACCATTGCCACGGCGAAGTCCCACAGACTACCCGGGCGTATGCCAAGGTCCAGCTACCAGGGACCTACAGCGTTACCGTCACCCATCCGGCGGCGTTTCGTAAGTATTTGCTGGAACAATTGGTGCCGCTGATGCACGACTTCACCGTGACGGTGGAAGTGGGCGTCAGCCAGCAGAACATTCCGTACCCGTACGTGGTAGAGCAGGGCGACGAACTGGCCGGCTCTGGCGTAACCGCGGCCACCCTGGCCCGTGTGTTCCCCAGCACCGATCTGTCGGCCGCCACCGATGGGATCGCCGACGGCCTCTACGACTGGGAAAATACCGACCCGCTGCCCCTTGCACTGTTCGATGCGGCGCGTGTGGACTTCTCCCTGCGCCGCCTGGTGCATTACACCGGCAGCGACTGGCGCCATGTGCAGCCGTGGATCCTGCTGACCAACTACCACCGTTATGTCGACCAGTTCATCCTGCATGGCCTGGAGCAACTGCGCAGCGATCCGCGCTTTATCCGCATGGTGCTGCCGGGCAACGTGGTGATCGATAAGAGCATGGACCACGGCGAAGCATCGGCCATTGCCGCGGGCGTGGTCTGGCATCGCTATCAGATGCCGGCCTATCACCTGCAGGCCAGCGATGGTCACGGCGTAACGCTGGTGAACATCGGCGTCGGCCCGTCCAACGCCAAGAACATCACTGACCACCTGGCCGTGCTGCGTCCGCATTGCTGGCTGATGATTGGCCACTGCGGCGGCCTGCGCCAATCCCAGACCATTGGCGACTACGTACTGGCCCACGCCTATATGCGCCGCGACGGGATTCTCGACCGCGTGGTGCCGCCGAACATTCCGATCCCGGCCCTGGCCGAAGTGCAGATGGCCTTGCAGCAAGCCGCCGCCAACGTCACCGGCGAAAAAGGCGAAGAGCTGAAAAAGCGCCTGCGCACCGGCACCGTGCTGACCTACGACGATCGCAACTGGGAACTGCGCTGGGCCCAGGAACGGCCATTGATCAACTTGTCCCGCGCCGTGGCGGTGGACATGGAAAGCGGCACCATCGCCGCCCAGGGCTACCGCTTGCGCGTACCGTACGGCACGTTGTTGTGTGTGTCGGACAAGCCGCTGCACAGTGAGATCAAATTGCCGGGTTCGGCCAACGCGTTCTACGAACGTGCGGTCAGCCAGCACTTGAAGATTGGCATCGAGGCGGTGGACCTGTTGCGCACCGAACTCAACTCGCTGCACTCGCGCAAGCTGCGCAGTTTCGACGAGCCGCCGTTCCGCTAAGCGGTTGGGATGGTCATTTAGCGGTCAGGCCACTAGCATTGTCGGTCCTGACCGTTAGATGTTCCTTTTGCCATGTCCCGTCCTACTCGCCCCGATTCGCGCCGCCCTGGCGTGAAACCTCCGTATTCTGCTGCGCGCCGTGTTGCCAAGGCGCCGCCTGCCGAGCCGAAGTTGGTCCTGTTCAATAAACCCTTCGATGTGCTGACCCAGTTCAGCGACGAAGGCGGGCGCGCGACGCTCAAGGACTTTATCGACATCCCCGGCATTTACCCGGCAGGCCGCCTGGACCGTGACAGCGAAGGCCTCTTGCTGCTGACCAACGATGGTCAGTTGCAGGCGCGTATTGCCGATCCCAAGCACAAACTGGCGAAAACGTACTGGGTGCAGGTGGAAGGCGAACCCACCGAAGCATTGCTGCAACGCCTGCGCGACGGAGTAGAACTCAACGACGGCAAAACCTTGCCCGCCGAGGCCCGGCGTTTGGATGAGCCTGAGTTATGGCCACGCAACCCGCCGGTACGCTTTCGCAAAAACCTACCGACTTACTGGCTTGAACTGGTGATTCGAGAGGGGCGTAACCGCCAGGTGCGACGCATGACCGCCGCCGTGGGCCTGCCGACCTTGCGTCTGGTACGGGTGCGTATTGGCGATTGGACAATCGACGGCCTGGACCAAGGCCAATGGAAGGAAGTACCCGCGCGTTTATAAAGCGCCGGACTCGATGAGGCCGATCACCACGCTCTTGATGATGAACGCGGCCACGCCCAGGCCCAGCACGAAAAACAGGATGAACGAACCAAAGCGCCCGGCCTTGGATTTCTTCGCCAGGTCCCAGACGATAAAGCCCATGAAAATGATCAGGACAGTGACCAGGCCGGTCATCATCCATTCTTCGAAGAGTGCGGGGTCGATGTTATTCATGGGGGCTTCCGACGGGGCAGGCGGTAAGTATACGGCAGCGTCACAGGTGCAACATTGACCTGGATCGAAGTGCGTTCCAAATGTGGGAGGGGGCTTGCTCCCGATGGCGGTGTGTCAGTCAGCTAATCTGTGGCTGACACACCGTCATCGGGAGCAAGCCCCCTCCCACAGTTGACCTTCACCGATCTTAAGTACGCAGGTGGGTCAGCGGCAATTCGGTGCTGTTGAGCACCTGGTTCAGCACAAAGCTCGACCGGACGCTGGTCACGCCTTCAATGCGAGTGAGGTGGCCCAGCAGCAGCTTCTGGTAGTGATCCATGTCCGGCACCACCACTTTCAACTGATAGTCAGCATCCATCCCCGTCACCAAACTGCACTCCAGCACCTGGGGCAAGGTGCGGATGGCTGCTTCGAAATTCTCGAAGCGCTCCGGTGTATGCCGGTCCATACCGATCAGTACATAGGCGGTGAGGCTCAGGCCGAGCATCTTGCGGTCGAGCAGAGCGACCTGGCGGGAGATGTAGCCGTCGTCCTCCAACTGCTTGACCCGGCGCGAGCACGGCGACGGCGACAAGCCGATGCGCTCGGCCAGCTCCTGGTTGGAGATCCTCGCGTCGCGCTGCAATTCCGCCAAAATACTCAGGTCGTATCGGTCAAGCTTGCTCATTGGGTTGGCCTTTGTCGTAACTATTGCGGCGAATTATCCATGAAGGGTTAAAAATTGCGCAAGCACTGTTTATTGACGCAATCTTCGCAATCATCTGTCGGGCGCTGGCGGGTATCTTTATCAACAGAATCACCGCCTGGACAACAGTCCACAGCAGCACGCCCAATCAGGCCTGCTGCGGCCGCCACCCCAGCAGGGTTGAGCCGGCCTCTAGGCTGCACACTGTCCACAAGACGGCGTGAGGTGAGCCAACGTCAAAAGCGTTGAGCATGGACGAAGTTCTCAAGGGGTGGCCGACGGGTCACCCCTTTTCTTTTGCCTTAAGAAAATTGTTCTCGTGACTGATAACCTGTCTCAGAACCGGGCGAGGCTTTTCCAGTCTCATGTTCAAGCCCTAATCCGCAGTGAGGAATAGCATGAAGCGCATCTGGCGTATGGCAGGTGTTGGTTTGCTGGTGGTCACCGTCGGCACGCAAGTGATGGCTGAAGAGCAACGCCCTGAAGCGGGCGGCCAGCATGAAAGAGGGGCGGAGCGTGGTCGGCAGGGTAACGAACAGCCGCGCCCGCAAAATAACCAGCCGCGCCCGCAGCCTCAGAACAATCAACCACGGCCCGAAAACAATCAGCCGCGTCCACAGAACCCGCATTTTGATCGCGCCGAGCAACAACAGCACGGTGGCGGACAGGGACAAGGTCGCCCGCAAGGTGCCGAACAGCCTCGGCCAGCACCGCAGCCTGCGAATAACCTGCCGATCCAGAGCCGCCCCGATACCGTGCGCCAGACCCAGGAGCCACGCCAGGGTTACTACCGTGACATCCCTCGTCGTAACGACGGCAACCAGCATTGGGAGGCCGGTGGTCCCGGTTCACGTCCGGGCAACAACGGCGGCGGTTACAACAACGGCCATCCCGGCGATAACCGTTGGCCAGGCCGTCCCGATGGGCATGGCAACGGCTGGGGGCCTGGCCCGCAATATCGTCCCGGTTATATCGTCGACCGCTTCCCCGACCGCAATTACCGCGTGCCGTACCGTGGCCAGGATTACTTCTTCTCCGGCGGCTACTGGTACCGCCCTCAAGGCCCGCGCTATGTAGTCGTGGCGCCGCCGTATGGCATTCGGGTGCATTACTTGCCGGACTATGCGCGCGAAGTCTGGGTCGGTGGCTCGCTGTTGTTCCTCGCCGCTGGCGCTTACTACGCCTACGAACAAAGCACCCAGCAATACGTGGTGGTGCAACCGCCGGCGCAAGTGCCGGCGCCGCAGCCAGCACCGCAAGGCAATGGCTATGACGTGGTGGCCTATCCCGCCAACGGGCAGTCACCGGCGCAAGTCCAGCAGGACGGTTACGACTGTTATCGCTGGGCGGTGCAACAAAGCGGCTTCGACCCGCAGGCGGCCACCTACGCCCCTGACCCAGCGGTGGTGCAAACCTACCGCCAGGCCCAGGGCAACTGCCTGAGCAGTCGCGGGTATCAGGTGCAGTACTAGGCCTTGGCGCCCGTAACCACTTCTCGTGGGTCGGCGTGCACCAGCACTTCGGCACGCGGGTAGGCGGCGTGAATGGCATCGGCGGCCTGGTCGCTGATGCCGTGGGCCACTGACAGGGTCAACTCCCCTGGCAGCTCCAGGTGCAACTGCACAAACCAATGGTTGCCAGAGATGCGCGTGCGCAAGTCATGGGCACCCAGCACCCCCGGCACGCCGCGCGCCAGTTCCAGCATGTGCTGGCTGACGTCCGGCGGCAGTTCCTCGTCCATCAACACCGCAAAGCTTTCCTTGGCGATCTGGATCGCGCTCCACAAAATGTAGGCGGCGATGCCCAGGCCGAACCAAGCATCGAACTGATGAAAACCCATGCCCGCCAGTACCAGCGCCACGAGGATGCTGCCGTTGAGCAGCAAGTCCGAGCGATAGTGCAACGAGTCCGCCCGCACGGCATTGGAGCCGGTTTCGCGCACAACTCGGTGTTGCAGCATCAGCAGTGCCACGGTCAGCGCCAGGGAAAACACGATCACCCCAATGCTCAGCCACGGCGCGCCGACGGGTTCTGGATGCTGCAAACGCTCGTAGGCCTGCAAGGCGATCAGCACCGCACTGCCACCGATAAACAACGCCTGGGCCATGCCCGCCAGCGACTCCGCCTTGCCGTGGCCGTAACGGTGATCGTCATCGGCTGGGCGCAGGGCGTAATGGACCGCCAGCAGGTTCAGCAGCGAGGTCACGCCATCGAGCAGTGAGTCAGTCAACCCGGCGAGCATGCTCACCGAGCCGCTGAGCCACCAGGCGATGGCCTTTGTGACGATCAGCGCACAGGCCACGCCCACCGAGGCGCGGGTGGCCAGGCGTAACAGCCGGGCGTGTTCGGGACTGCTGGTCATAAACGTTCCTTAGGCGGCGGGTTGCAGGCCCAGGGACGCAAGTTGTTGCACGCTGCCCTTGAACTGGATCATGCGTGGGTCGTCGAGCGGCAGGGTGCGGCCGGTTTCTTTCTGGATGATGCTTTGCAGCTTGGCGTTGTCGACCTTGCCGTCGGCGCCGATAGCTTCCTGGAGTTTTTCCGGGGCGACCTGGGCCGTCTTGCCGGGTTCGAAATAGATCGCGCCCGTGGCGAAGTCGACGCCGAACGCGATCAAGCCAGGGATCACGTAGAACAACAGGCCTACGGCATCGAGTACGGCAATGGCCGGGTCGATCTTGCCGTCGATCTGGCCACGACGGTCCGGGTAGAAAATCGAACCGCAGGCCGTCAGTTGGCTCAGCAGGGTGACGGCGAGGACACCGCCGATGACACGGGAAGCGATACGCATGAAGACTCTCCTGAACACGGTTGATAGGGGACTATATAGCACTGCCATTGAGACCATCGTCGGCATCCGGCAGTTCGCCGTTATACTCGCCGCTCTGCTTTGGAGCCAGTATGAATTCGTTGCCGATCGATGATGTTTTACCCGCCCTGCGTGACGCCTTGGCGAATCGCCATGAAGCCGTGCTGGAAGCGCCACCCGGCGCCGGTAAAACCACCCGTGTGCCCTTGGCCCTATTGAATGAACCCTGGCTGGCCGGGCAGACCATCCTGATGCTCGAACCCCGGCGTTTGGCCGCTCGCGCCGCCGCCGAACGTCTGGCCAGCGAGCTGGGCGAAAAGGTCGGTGAAACCGTCGGCTACCGCATCCGCCTCGACAGCAAAGTCGGCCCCAACACCCGCATCGAAGTCGTCACCGAAGGCATCCTCACGCGCCGCTTGCAGGACGACCCGGCGCTGGACGGCGTGGGCTTGCTGATCTTTGACGAGTTTCACGAACGCAGCCTCGACGCCGACCTGGCGCTGGCCTTGAGCCTCAACGGCCGCGAGTTGTTTCGCGACGAGCAACCGCTGAAAATCCTGCTGATGTCTGCGACCCTTGAAGGCGAGCGCCTGGCCAGCCTGTTGGATGACGCGCCGATACTGCGCAGTGAAGGGCGCATGTTCCCGGTGCAGATGCGCTGGGGCCGGCCGTACCAGGCCGGTGAATTTATCGAGCCGCGTGTGGTGCAGACTATCCTCGAAGCCGTGCATGACGAGACCGGCAGCGTGTTGGTGTTTCTGCCGGGGCAAGCCGAGATTCGGCGGGTCCACCAGCAACTGGCCGACGCGCTGGGTGATCGCCCTGATGTGCTGTTGTGCCCCCTGCATGGCGAGTTGGACCTGAATGCCCAACGCGCCGCCATCGACCCGGCACCCGCTGGTAAACGCAAAGTCGTACTGGCCACCAACATCGCCGAGACCAGCCTGACCATCAACGGCGTACGCGTGGTGATCGACGCCGGGTTGGCGCGCGTACCGCGTTTCGACCCCGGCAGCGGCATGACCCGCCTCGACACCCAGCGTATCTCCCGCGCCAGCGCCACTCAGCGCGCCGGTCGGGCAGGGCGCTTGGAACCGGGGGTGTGTTATCGGTTGTGGTCCGAAGACCAGCATGAAGGGCTGG
The DNA here is from genome assembly GCF_900187495.1 of Pseudomonas sp. Irchel 3H9. Classification (NCBI taxonomy): domain Bacteria; kingdom Pseudomonadati; phylum Pseudomonadota; class Gammaproteobacteria; order Pseudomonadales; family Pseudomonadaceae; genus Pseudomonas; species Pseudomonas sp. Irchel 3H9. Next base: position 139,915 of record NZ_FYDK01000008.1, read on the forward strand.
CCGCGTATGGCAGTGCGGAAATCCTTGCAGCCGACCTCGCCGGCCTCGCCTTGCAGCTGGCGCGCTGGGGCGTCACGCCCACGCAACTGGTGTGGCTGGATCTGCCGCCGACCGCCGCGTATGCCCAGGCCCAGGATTTGTTGCAACGCCTCGGTGCATTAAACGAAGACACACTCACCGCCCACGGCCAGAAAATGGCCGAGCTGCCGGCCCATCCGCGCATTGCCCACTTGCTGTTGCGCGGGCAGGACTTGGGGTTGGCGGCCACCGCCTGTGATGTCGCCGCCTTGCTGGGTGAGCGCGATATCTTGCGCGGTGGCGGCGCGGATTTGCACAGTCGTCTGGCCCTGCTGTCCGGCGAAGAGCGGGCGCGCGGAACCCAAGGCGGTGTGCAGCGGGCCAAGCAATTGGCGCGGCAATATCGCAGCTATTTAAGAGGCCAGGCGACCCAACCGGTGCCCGACCCCGATCACCCGCGCTGGCTCGCTGCGTTGCTGGCGCTGGCCTACCCGGATCGTGTCGCCCAGCAACGTCGCCCCGGCGGTGCCGAATACCGCCTGGCCAACGGCCGCGCGGCGCTGTTCGCCGAAGCCGACAGCCTGATGAAGCAACCCTGGCTGGTCATCGCCGACCTTGGCAGCCGCCAGGGCCAGCGCGAAGAACACATCTACTTGGCGGCGGATTTTGATCCGGCACTGTTCGACTCGGTACTCGCCGAGCAAGTGCGCAACGTCGACCAGTTGGATTGGGACGAACGCGAAGGCGTGCTGCGTGCCGAGCGCCAGCGCAAAGTCGGCGAACTGGTGCTCAGCCGCGAACCTCTCACCGGTCTCGACGAAAACGCACGCAGCCAGGCGCTGGTCAATCTGGTGCGGCGCAAAGGCCTGGAGTTGTTGCCGTGGACGCCCGAGCTGCGCCAATGGCAGTCCCGCGTCATGCTGCTGCGCCAACTGGACGTCGGCAAAACCAGCGACTGGCCCGACATCAGCGACAGCGCCTTGCTCGCCGACCTGGAGCACTGGCTGATGCCCTACCTGGGCAAGGTCTCGCGCCTGAGCCATTTCGCCAACCTGGATATCTCCAGCTACCTGCACAACCTCTTACCCTGGCCGCTGCCCCAGCGCCTGGACGAGCTGGCGCCGCAGCATGTGAAGGTGCCATCGGGGTCATCGGTGCGGTTGGATTACAGCGAACAACCGCCGATCCTGGCGGTGCGCTTGCAGGAATTGTTCGGGCTGGCGGATACGCCAAGGATTGCGGGCGGGCGTCAGGTGGTGAAGTTGCACCTATTGTCCCCGGCGCGGCGGCCGGTGCAGGTAACGCAGGATCTGGCGAACTTCTGGCGCAGTACGTACGCCGAGGTGAAGAAGGATTTGAAAGGCAGGTATCCCAAGCACTATTGGCCGGATGATCCGTTGATCGCAGAGCCGACCGCGCGGATCAAACCCCGAAAGTAAGCGTGATAGAGATCGAAATGTGGGAGGGTGCTTGCCCTCGATGACTGTGGGCCAGTTACCGATAAGTTGACTGACACGCCGCTATCGGGGGCAAGCCCCCTCCCACATTAGTTTTGTGTGTCTGTTATTGCGCAGCGGGCAGCAGGAAGCGCGCAATCACCGGCAAATGGTTGGAAATACGCAACGTATCCTCCTGCCGCACCTTGGCCTCCACTCGCTTGATCCTCGGGCTGTAGAACAGGTAATCCAGGGTGCGATCCGGGCCATCGATGCTCGGGTCATTGGGAAAATGCGTCAGCCATTTCTCACGATCAATCCCGCTGGATTGGCTGTTGCTCGGGATCATCGGGTACTTATCCCACAACAGATGCAGCTCACTGTCCGGCGAATACTGCCCGCGCTTACCCGCATCCAAACGCAGGAATTGCCCCAGTGGCAGCAGGTTGAAATCACCGCCGATCAGCCAGGGCGTGCCACGGCCTTCAAATTTATCCAGTAACTTTACGGTGGCTTGCACTTGCTCCTGTACGGCACTGCGCCCCGGCGCGTCGCCGTCCAGGCGGGTGTTGAGGACGGCCAGTTGGCCGCCGTCGCTCAGTGGCAGGTAGGTCAACAGCAACGCTGGCTTGGGCTGGAATTGGCGACTGATGAAGTTGGCGTCCGGCACCGGCAATTGCAGGCGCTCGGCGTGTTCGATCTGGTAGCGGCTGAGGGTCGCGAGTTTTCGGCCGACGCTGCCGAAGATATGCAGGTCAGGCACAAAGTCGGCCTTCCAGTCGAAGGCCTGGGCGCTGCATGGATAGAGGTCGACCAGGCGCTCCTGCAACAAGGCAAGTTGGTCCTGGTAATGGGAGGGCTTGGCGTTTTCGTCGAGTTCCTGCAACAGCAGGATGTCGGGCTGTTCGTCGCGAATCACCCGCGCCACTTCATCCAGGCTCACAGCCATGTCTTCCACTGTGGGGCGGTCGTCCGGGCCGCTGCCGTCGGGGGTGTCGTACCAGAACACGTAGTTCTTGCCGGCCAGGTATTGCACGTTCCACGTCATAACCTTGAGCGCCTGCCCTGGCAGCAGCGTCGGCGCGCGGGGCGCAACGCAGCTCACCGGCAAGGTTTCCTTAAGCGCGGGGCGCCAGGTCAGGCTGTAGATCAGGGCGGTGAGCACGCCTGCGATGATCAGCAGGCCCAGCAAGGTGATGCGCAATAAACGGGTCATCGGCTCGGCTTATAGCGTTTCAGGAATGGCACGGAGCATATCACCGCGCGTCGGCATCGCCACCGATCAGCATGAATAAACGGAACAGCACCACGCTGGTGAACAACTGCAGGAAGCTGTGGGCACTGTCCATCAACAGCCCCAGCAGCGGCGCAGGGTTGGGATACGCCGCGAGGCTGGCGCCTTTGAGCAACCACAGCGGGGTCATGACGCACAGCAGGCACACCAGGATCCGCCAGAAATGCCCACGGGTCAGACGGAAACTTTCCTTCATCGCCTCCAGCGCCGGCATGCCGCGCAGCACCAGCAGGTACTCGGCAAACGCCAGCACCACCATCAGCCACAGGCCAGGCAGGAAATACAGCGACAGGCCCAGCAGGATCAACAGGGTGCTCATGGCCGTCAGCAGGGCGAAGCGCGGCCACAGAGCCAGCGACATGGCCCAGACATCTTTGGTGCGCGGCGACTCACCACGGGTGCGCGCGTCGAGGAACAGAATCAAGGCGCCGGTGTACAGCGGGTACACCAATAAACCCACTACCACGCTGTAACCGGGAAACGCATCCGCGCCCAGCGTGTGGTCCAGTATCTGTTGCAGCAAGGCTTCGAGAATCACCAGCGGCAGGCATAACTGGACGATCGCGCCCAGGTTGCTGCGGGTAAAACGGAGGGAGTCGCGCAATACGTCTAACGGATTCATCAGGTTCATCGCAGGCCTGGAAACAAGGGCGACACTTTAACCGATCACGGTCAGAGGGTGACAAACGTAAACCTTGAGTAAAGACCATTGAAACAACTCGTAACACCCCCATAACTGGAAGGCACCTGACCTGATCACAGGCGGGACCAGAATTTCTACCGGCAATCTAACGAGGTCGCCATGAACAGCGAAGAGCAAACCCTGATCGATGGACTGTTTTCACGGTTGCAGCAAGCCGAAACGGACTCAGCCCCCCGCGACGCCCAGGCCGAAGCGCGGATCAAGGAGCACATGACTCGCCAACCGGCCGCCGGGTACTACATGACGCAGTCGATCCTGGTGCAGGAGCACGCGCTCAAGAGTCTCGACGCGCAGAACAAGCAACAGGCGCAGCAGATCCAGCAATTGCAGGATGAGTTACAGCGGGCCAAGTCCGCGCAACCGGCCCCGGCGAGCAGCGGTGGTTTCCTGTCGAGCATCTTTGGCGGCGGCGGTTCCCGTGACGCGCAACCGGCGTCGAGCGCTCCGGGCAATTCGGGCGGTGGCTGGCGCGAGCCTGCGCGGCCTTCGTTCGGCGGCCAGTCCGCGCCGCCGCAAAACTATCAACAACCACAACAACCACCCGCCGCCGCGCCCATGGGCAGCGGCTTTCTCGGTGGCGCGATGAAAACCGCCGCTGGCGTGGCCGGTGGTGTGTTGCTGGCAGAAGGCATCAGCAGCCTGTTCAACCACAACTCGCAACAGCCGCAGGTCGTGGAAGAAATAATCCGTGAAGAGCCGGCGCCCGCCAGTGACAACGGCAACTGGGGCAATGACGACCAGAAGTTCGCCGGCAATGACAACTGGGGCGGCAATAACTCGGACAGCTTCGCCGACAGCGATTATTCCGACGATTCCTCCTCCTTTGGCGACGACGACTCCTTCGTCTGACACTCCCGGTCCGGGGCGCTGCGGCGTCCCGGTCTGATTTTTTCCGGAAACTTTCTCGCGGCTGGCATACTGGCACCCTTTCCGGGCCCAGGCGCCTGGCTGTCATGAGGAAGTGCGGTGAAGAAAATTGCAGTGTTCGCCGATGTACAAAACCTCTACTACACCGTCCGCCAGGCGTATGGCTGCCACTTCAACTACGCCGCCCTGTGGGCAGACATCAGCTCCCGCGGGCAGATCGTCGAGGCGTACGCCTATGCCATCGACCGTGGCGACAGCAAGCAGCAGCAATTTCAGCAGATCCTGCGCAACCTGGGTTTTACGGTAAAACTCAAACCGTACATCCAACGCAGTGACGGCTCGGCCAAGGGCGACTGGGACGTGGGCATCACCCTCGACATCATGGACGCCGCCGACCACGTCGACGAAGTGGTACTGGCCTCCGGTGACGGGGACTTCGACATGCTGCTCGAACGCATCATTCAAAAGCATGGGGTTGAAGCCGTGGCCTACGGCGTGCCCGGGCTGACGGCCAACTCACTGATACGCGCCGCCAGCCGCTACGTGCCGATCGAAGGCGCGCTGCTGCTCAAATAAGCGCTGCGGCTCAATCAATTGTTAGACGGAGTTGGAACAGGTTTGGAACGTATAGCGGTCATCGACTTTGAAACCACCGGCATCACCCCGAGCAGCCACTGCCGGGCCACGGAAATCGCGGTGGTTATCCTCGAACGTGGCCAGATCGTGGACCGCTACCAGAGCCTGATGAACGCAGGTGTGCGCGTACCGAGCTTTATCGAACAACTCACCGGCATCAGCAACGCCATGCTGCGCAGCGCCCCGCCGGCCGAGCGGGTGATGAATGAGGTCAACGAATTCGTCGGCACCACGCCCTTGATGGCGCACAACGCCGCGTTCGACCAGAAGTTCTGGGATTACGAGCTGGGGTTGATTCGCCGGACGCGTTTGCAGAAATTCGCCTGCTCGCTGTTGCTGGCACGTCGTCTGATGCCATCGGCACCAAACCACAAGCTCGGTACCCTCAACACCTACGCGAAACTGCCCCACACCGGCCAGGCTCACCGAGCGCTGGCGGATGCGGAAATGGCGGCCAACCTCACGGCGCACCTGGCCCAGGAACTGCGGCGTACCCACGGCTTGCGCGAACTGTCCCACGACCTGCTGTGCACTTTGCAGAAAGTGCCGGCGGCGAAGATCAATGAGCATTTGAAGAAGCATCGCGGGTTCTGACAGAACAACGCCGTTCAATATGTGGGAGGGGGCTTGTTCCCGATTGCGGCGGGTCAGCCACACATAAGCTGACTGATTCACTGCTATCGGGAGCAAGTCGAACCGTCGCACCGGCCCTCCCACATTGGTTATCGGTCGTTCATCGAGGCTGCACACACTCCAACGCCCGATCCACCACCCCTTCGCCATCTCCACCAAATGCATCACCGCCCGCTGCTGCACATCCATCGCCTCACCCGACGAGTGCGCAGTGCCCACCGCGCAATGCAGCAAATCCGCCGCATGGGCGAGGGCATCTTCGAGGCTCAGGTTGTCGTTCAGGATGAAGGGCGGGGCATCTTGAGGGCGTTTATCTGCTTTCTGAATGGTCAGTAGGCTCAGCCCTAGTGTTTCGTCAGACCGTTCTGGATTTTCCTTCTCCCACCTATCGCTCTTCGCCGCAACCTAACATCCCGCCTGTCATTTACGTAAAAGGACTACGTTATGCAGGAAAGCGATCTTCACACAGCAATCATGCGAAGCCAGCTTGAACTCCAACGGGACGGCATCGATTTCGGCTCAACTTCAAGCATGGCGTTTCATTTGGGTAATGCGATGACAAGCTGCCCGGCAGTCATAGTGTTGCCTCATTCACCAGGCTGGACCCATGGCGCCAGGTACCAGTTACTCAAGCCCATTCAGGCTGACTCCTCAGTGCCGAGCACCCCGTTTGACGAGCTCTGGACACCTACACAGCAACACCACGCCTTGACCGACGCGACGGTTCTGGCTGGTGCTGAGGGCATAGCTGTCAGCAAAATTGCCGTGGGCACCTGGGGCCGTGTCGGCGCCAGCAAAACGACTAGCCCGCTGAGTCTCACCGGGATGTGCTTTTTCCCTCGTACATTGATCAGGCAACCCACCTCGGCCAGAGTGGCAAAGGCAAATTTTGGCACCGTCCGGGTGTTTGGCATTGTTGGACGGGGTATTCCTTTCGTCGCTGGGGGGGTGGCTGTCTTTAATCTGGTCAGTGTCGGTAAGTGCGCCTATGAAACAAGCAACGGAAGGTAGCGCGACCAGAACCGAGATCAGCGAAAAGGTGATTCAGCTCTTCGTCGACATCATCGGTTTCATCGACCGAAGCCAGGTCACGGAGCAAACGGACTTCATCCATGACTTCACGATTATTGATGATGATTTGACCTGCTTTTTCATGCAGAACAAGTGGCAATTCAACTTGCAAGCGGCCCAGGAAGATTGGGATCACATCACTACCATCCAGCAGATAGTCGATTTGATTGTTGAACGCTCGAATTTGCGGTGCGGCCACTGACGCCATCGGGAGCAAGCCCCCTCCCACATTTTGAATGTATTCACAAATCAAACTGTGGGAGGGGGCTTGCTCCCGATGGCGGTAGATCAGCCACCATTTTTGCCATTGGTTTCCAACTGCCCCAACGGCACCCGCCGCTCTATCGCGCTCGACAAGATGATTGAGGTCTTGCTGAACCCGAACTTCGCCAGCCGATTGATCAAACGCTCCAACTCCGGCATCGACCCTACCGCCGCTTGCATGATCACGCACGGATCCCCTGTCACCCGATGGCATTCAGTCAGTTCGGGGATTTCGGCGAGTGCGTCATAAACCTTCTGGCTGCCATGGTTAGTCAGCCGCAGTTCGATCACGCACTGAATCGGCAAGCCCACCTTCGAAAAATCCACCTTGGCCTGGTATCCGGTGATCACCCCGCTGGCCTCCAGCTTGGCCACGCGCTCGGCTACGGCGGGGGCGGAAAGGTTTACCTTGCGGGCCAGTTGCGCGTAGGAGGCGCGGCCGTCTTCGAGCAGGGCGCTGAGGAGCATGCGGTCGTATTTGTCCATGATAAGGCTCCAATTGCACGTGGCTTTCGAAAGCACGGGTTATAGCCTTCATAACCATGATTTGAAAAGTGTATGGGCGGTTTAAACAGGTTTTGTAACTTATGTTTAACGACCTGCTTTTTTAGAATAAGCCTCTCTTATATCTGCCTTCGAGCCGCCCAATGCCTGGCACACGTCGCTTTCCCTTACCGTTGATCGCCGCCTTTTTTGCTTTGTATGTGATTTGGGGGTCTACCTACTTGGTGATCCGCATCGGCGTGGACTACTGGCCGCCGTTGTTGCTGGCGGGGATTCGATTCTGCACGGCGGGTGCGCTGATGTATGGCTACCTCAGATGGCGCGGCGTGCCAGCGCCGACGTGGCCACAATGGAAGGCCGCCGGGATGATCGGCATTTTGCTGCTCACCTTCGGCAATGGCGGCGTCACGTTGGCCGAACATGCAGGCGTGTCGTCTGGCGTCGCTGCACTGGCGGTGGCGACCGTGCCGCTGTTCACCTTGCTGTGCGGGTATTTCTGGGGCGCGCGCAATACGCGGCTGGAATGGGCCGGGGTGATCCTTGGGATTGTCGGCATCGCCATGCTCAACATGGGCAGCACGCTGCAATCGAGCCCGGTGGGCGCCGCCTTGTTGTTGTTCGCGGCGGCATCGTGGGCATTCGGGTCCGTGTGGAGTCGGCAGTTGTCGCTGCCCCAGGGCGCCATGGCCAGCGCTGCGGAGATGCTGGTGGCGGGCGTGGCATTGTTGATCGGCAGCGCGCTTTCCGGTGAGCACCTGCAGGCCATGCCGCCGCTGGAGGGTTGGCTGGCGTTGGCCTACCTGACGGTGTTCGGCTCAATCATCGCCTTCAACGCCTATATGTACCTGCTCAAGCACGTACGCCCGGCGGCGGCCACCAGCTATGCCTATGTGAACCCGGCGGTGGCGGTGTTGCTGGGGATTGTGTTCGTGGGTGAATCCATCGGCCTGGAAGAGGGCTTGGCCATGCTGGTGATTATCAGCGCCGTGCTGTTGATCAGTCTGCCCCAGTGGCGAAAGCCCAAGCCGGAAATAAGGTAAACTGCCGCGCAATTGCGACCTTGCGCTGAATTTTCCTACGGTAACTACATGACTTTCGCCACACTTGGCCTGATCGAACCCTTGCTGCGCGCCCTTGAGACGCTTGGCTACCAGACCCCGACGCCGGTGCAGGCGCAAGCCATTCCGGCGGTGCTGGCCGGTCGTGACCTCATGGCTGCGGCCCAGACTGGCACTGGCAAGACCGCAGGTTTTGCCTTGCCGTTGCTGCAACTGCTGACCATGGAAGGGCCGAAAGTCGCCGCCAACTCGGCGCGCGCGCTGATTCTGTGCCCGACCCGCGAACTGGCCGAGCAAGTTCATACCAGCGTTGCCGAATATGCCCAAAACCTGCCGCTGACCACCTACGCGGTCTATGGCGGCGTGAGCATCAACCCGCAGATGATGAAGCTGCGCAAGGGCGTCGACATCCTGGTTGCCACCCCTGGCCGCCTGATTGACCTGTTCCGCCAGAACGCGCTGAAGCTTAATCAGCTGCAGACCCTGGTGCTGGACGAAGCCGACCGCATGCTCGACTTGGGCTTCTCCGAGGAGCTGGCGAATATCTATCGCATGCTGCCGAAAAAGCGCCAGACCCTGCTGTTCTCCGCGACCTTCTCCGATGAGATTCGCACGCTGGCCGGGCAGATGCTCAACGACCCGCTGAGCATCGAAGTCAGCCCGCGCAACGTCGCCGCCAACACCGTTAAGCAATGGGTGGTGCCGGTGGACAAGAAGCGCAAGGCGGAGCTGTTTGTGCACCTGATGCGCAAAGGCCGCTGGAAGCAGGTGCTGGTGTTCGCCAAGACCCGTAACGGCGTGGACGCGCTGGTGGATAAGTTGCAGGGCCTGGGCATCAATGCCGACGGCATCCATGGCGACAAACCCCAGGCAACCCGCCAGCGTGCGCTGGATCGCTTCAAGAGCAGCGAAGTGCAGATCCTGGTGGCCACCGACGTGGCGGCCCGTGGCCTGGATATCGAAGACCTGCCGATGGTCGTCAACTTCGACCTGCCGATCGTGGCCGAAGATTACATTCACCGTATCGGCCGTACCGGGCGTGCGGGCAACACCGGTGAGGCGATTTCCCTGGTGTGCGCCGATGAAGTGAACATGCTGTCGGCCATCGAGATGCTGACCCGTCAGACCTTGACCCGCAAAATGGAGCAGGACTTCGAGCCGGAGCACCGCGTGCCGGATACCGATGCCAGTGGGCAAGTGGTGAAGAAGCCGAAAAAGCCGAAGAAGCCTAAGGCGTCCGGTGGTGGCGGTGGTAAGCGCAACCTGGGTAAGTGGGTGGACAGTGGTGAAGTGGCGCCGTCGGAACCGTCGATTAAGCCGGTGCGCAAGGTGCCTGTTTTCAACACCGGACCGCGTAAGAAGAAGTGATTTTGCGCTGTGGCTGATGGCCTCATCGGGAGCAAGCCCCCTCCCACATTTGAAGGTGTTCACAATTCAAATGTGGGAGGGGGCTTGCTCCCGATAGCGGACTTGAGCTCACCGCAATCTCAAGCGTTCAACCACTCCAACACCCCCCGCCCAGCCGCTCTGCCACTGGCAAAACACCCCGTCAGCAAATACCCGCCGGTCGGCGCTTCCCAGTCCAGCATCTCCCCCGCACAAAACACCCCAGGCAATTGCTTGAGCATCAAGCGCTCATCCAACGCTTCAAACGGCACGCCGCCTGCCGTACTGATCGCCTCGTCTATTGGCCGCGTCTTCACCAGCGTCAACGGCAGGGCCTTGATATCCACCGCCAGTTGCGCCGGATCATTGAAGTGATCGGCTGGCGCCAACTCACGCAACAACGCCGCCTTGACCCCGTCCAGCCCTAACTGACTGTGCAGATGCTTGCTCATCGAGCGTGAACCGCGCGGTTTGGCCAGCGCAGCTTGCACCTTGTCCAGCGGCTTGCTCGGCAGCAAGTCGATATGCACGGTGGCCGCGCCGTCGCGGTTGATCGCCTCACGAATTGGTGCCGACAGCGCATAGATCAGGCTGCCTTCAATACCGGTGGCGGTGACCACACATTCGCCGAGCCGAGGTTTGTCGTCACCCAAACCGATGGCGACATTTTTCAACGGAGCGCCGGCGAATTTGCTCACCATCAATTCGCTCCAGGCCGACACTTCGAAGCCGCAGTTGCTCGGTTGCAGTGCCACGTAAGGCACGCCTTTGTCCTCCAGCAGCTTGAGCCACGCACCATCTGAGCCCAGTCGTGACCAACTGCCGCCGCCCAGTGCCAGCAGCACGGCATCGCTGCGCACGGCTTTCTCGCCTTCAGGGCTGTGGATAAGTAAATCACCTTCGGCATTCCAGCCGGTCCAACGATGCCGGGTGTGGATAACCACGCCTTGGTCACGCAGGCGCTTGAGCCAGGCGCGAAGCAGCGGGGCGGCTTTCATGTCCGTAGGAAACACTCGGCCGGAGGTGCCGACAAAGGTCTCGATACCCAACCCATGTATCCATTCGCACAACGCTTCGGCACCAAACCCACGCAGCAGCGGCGCCATCTGCGGCGCGCGCTCGGCGTAGCGCGAGAGGAAGGCCGGGTAAGCCTCGGAGTGGGTGATGTTCATGCCGCCCACACCCGCCAGCAGGAATTTTCGCCCCACTGATGGCATGCCGTCATACAGATCTACGCGCACCCCGGCCTGGCTCAAGACTTCGGCGGCCATCAGCCCGGTAGGGCCGCCGCCGATAATAGTGACGTGGTGAGGTGCGGTCTGAGGCATGGGTAGGGCTACGGTGGCGTGAATAGGCCGAGCATTCTACCCGACGTCAGCCAGGCTGCCTGATCAAAAAACGTACACTTTCCTACAGGTCCTATGCCTGCTGGCTTTCAGCCGCTTACGCTCAAGTTATCCACAGGCCGTTCCACAGCCATTGTGGGTAAGCGCACAACTCAATGACAACCTGATGACGTCCACACCCGTTGCGCACTGTGGTGCAGGATGCCGTGGCGACGGGCCAAGGCTGGGCGGTCTTTGCTGTAGCCGCCGCCAATCACGCCCATCACCGGAATGTCGCGGCCCAGACAGTGGCGCATGACGCTCTCATCGCGGGCGGCCACGCCTTCGTCTGTCAGCTTGAGGTACCCGAGGGCGTCGTCTTTATGCACATCCACGCCTGCGTCGTACAGCACCAGGTCGGGTTGGTAGAGCGGCAGCAGGTAGTTGAGGGCGTCATCGACCACGCGCAGGTAATCGGCATCGCCCATGCCCATGGGCAGTGGGATGTCCCAATCGCTTTGGGCCTTGCGCGCCGGGAAGTTCTTTTCGCAGTGCAGCGACACCGTGATGGCATCCGGCGTGTCGTGGAGGATGCGCGCGGTGCCATCGCCCTGATGCACGTCACAGTCGAAGATCAACACGCGGCTGACCCGGCCGCTGGCCAGCAGGTAATGGCTGATCACCGCCAGGTCATTGAAGATGCAAAAGCCCGCCGGGTAATCGTAATGCGCGTGATGCGTGCCGCCCGCCAGGTGACAGGCCAGACCGTGCTCAAGCGCTTGCTCCGCCGCCAGGATCGAGCCGCCGACCGCGCGCACGGTGCGCCGGGCCAGGGCTTCGCTCCAGGGCAGGCCAAGGCGGCGCTGGTCTTCGCGGGACAACTCGCCGCTCATGTAGCGTTCGATATACCCAGGCTCGTGGGCCAGGGCCAGGATGTCGGCAGGGCACAGCTGCGGGCGCAGCAGTTGGCTGTCTTCGGTCAGGCCGGTGGCCACCAAGTGGTCGCGCAACAGGCGGAACTTGTCCATGGGGAATCGGTGGTCCGCCGGGAACTCGGGGCTGTAGTCATCGTGGTAGATCAATGGCAAAGGCATGGGATTTTCTGACGGGAACCTGCGAAGGATCTTACCAGCGCTGTACACTCACGCACATGGCAAGGGGAGGGGACCCGTGGAGTCGATACTCGAATTGGAAAGTGCTCGCCTGGTGCTGCGCCAATGGCGCGACAGCGACCTGACGGCCTTCGCAAGCATGTGCGCCGACCCACACGTGATGCGTTATTTCCCGGCCAAGCTGAGCCACCTGGAAAGCGCCGCACTGATCGGGCGGATACGCGGCCACTTCGCTGAATATGGCTTTGGCCTCTGGGCGCTGCAGCGCAAGGACAGCGGTGAGTTCATCGGCCTGACCGGGTTGCAGCATGTCAGCTTTGACGCGGACTTTACCCCAGCAGTAGAAATTGGCTGGCGCCTGGCCCGCGAGCATTGGGGCCTGGGCTATGCCAGCGAGGCGGCGTGGACTGCATTGCGTTGTGGTTTCGACCGTTTGCAGCTGGATGAAATCGTTGCCTTCACCACCGAAGCCAATCTGCCATCACAAAAAGTCATGCAGGCCATAGGTATGCATTACGATCCCCTGGCAGATTTTGAACACCCCAAGGTCGCAGCCGATGACCCGCTGCGCCCACATGTTTTGTACCGCATCACCCGCGCCCAATGGTTGGACACGCTGCACGGATAGCAGCCCGGAATGCCCCATAGATTGTAGGAGTTGCTCTATGAGCCAAGTATTGGAAGATCTGGTGGACCTGCTGACCCTGGAGCCGATCGAGGAAAACCTCTTTCGCGGCCGCAGCCAGGACCTGGGTTTTCGCCAACTGTTCGGCGGTCAGGTGCTCGGCCAGTCGCTGTCGGCGGCCAGCCAGACCGTTGAAGAAGCGCGCCACGTGCATTCCCTGCACGGTTATTTCCTGCGCCCCGGCGATGCCGCGTTGCCGGTGGTTTATTCGGTTGACCGTGTGCGTGATGGCGGCAGTTTCAGCACGCGCCGCGTGACCGCGATTCAGAAGGGCCACCCGATCTTCACCTGCACCACGTCGTTCCAGTACGACGAAGAAGGCTTCGAGCACCAGACCACCATGCCCGTGGTGGTCGGCCCGGAAAACCTGCCGTCGGAGCTGGAATTGACCCAGCAGCGCGCGCACCTGATCCCCGAGCACATGCGTGACAAGCTGCTGTGCCCGAAGCCGATTGAAGTGCGACCGGTCACCGAAAAAGACCCGTTCAACCCGCAGCCGTCCGACCCGGTCAAGTACGTGTGGTTTCGTGCCGACGGCGCGTTGGCCGACACACCGGCGCTGCATAAATACCTGCTGGCCTACGCTTCGGACTTTGGCCTGCTGACCACCTCGTTGCTGCCCCACGGCAAGACCGTTTGGCAGAAAGACATGCAGGTCGCCAGCCTCGACCACGCGTTGTGGTTCCACGCGGATCTGCGTGCCGATGACTGGTTGCTCTACGCCATGGACAGCCCGTGGGCCGGCAATTCCCGTGGGTTCTCCCGTGGCAGCGTGTACAACCGCGCCGGGCAACTGGTGGCCTCGGTCACCCAGGAAGGCTTGATTCGCCATCGCAAGGATTGGGCATGAGCCTGAGGGAGGTTAAGCACTGGGTGTTCGACATGGACGGCACCCTCACGGTGGCCGTGCATGACTTCGCGGCGATTCGCGTGGCGTTGGACATTCCCCCCGAGGACGACATCCTCACTCACCTCAGCGCATTGCCGGCGGACATCGCGGCGGCCAAGCATGCCTGGTTGTTGGAGCATGAGCGCGAGTTGGCACTCGGTTCTGTTGCGGCTGAAGGCGCGGTGCAATTGGTACGCGAATTGGCCGGGCGCGGTTATCGCCTGGGCATCCTGACTCGCAATGCGCGGGAGCTGGCGCATATCACCCTGGAGGCGATTGGCCTGGCGGACTGCTTTGCCGTGGACGATGTGCTGGGGCGCGACGATGCGCCACCCAAGCCCGATCCGGGTGGGTTATTGAAATTGGCGGCGGCGTGGGATGTATCGCCGAGCGAGATGGTGATGGTCGGCGATTACCGTTTTGACCTGGACTGCGGCCGGGCGGCGGGTGCCAGGACGGTGTTGGTCAACCTGCCGGAGAATCCGTGGCCGGAGCTGGCGGATTGGCATGCTGAAGATTGTGCTGCATTGCGCCGGATGATTTAACCCAAGCAATAGAGATCAAATGTGGGAGGGGGCTTGCCCCCGATCACGGTCTGTCAGTTAAAAAATTGCTGACTGACACACTGCTATCGGGGGCAGGCCCCCTCCCACATGTTGAGACTGTTTCTTCAGGTATTACTGAGTGAACAGCACCTTCTGCCCTTCGAGCGAAGTAAATATCTCATCCCCGTTATGCCCCACCCCTGGCACCTCAACCAGCGTCTGGCTCAACTGCGGATGCCGGTGTTTGAGGTAGTCAAAATAGTTATGCCCACGCATCAGCCGATAGGCGCCCTGTGTCTCTGCCTCACAGCTTTTATCCAACGCAGGATGGTTCGGATCAGTGTCTTGCTGGCCCAGCAGGTAGGTGATGTCCCGTGACACGTAGGCCTGCTCCAACTGCTCGGCGCTTTGCCCTTTGGCGTAGGCCGGCAGGTGTTGCAGGCCGTACTTCCAATCGTTGAAGCCTGGGCAACTGGCGGTATCGAACTGCACCGGTCGCTGTCGGCTGAAGTAGGCATAGGACGACGGGTTGGCCACCACATAGCGCAGGCGGATGCCTTCGTTTTTCAGGGTTGGGTGATCATGGCCGGTGAGGGCGAAGCGCTGCACTACCTGGCCACCGCCGGAATGGCCGGCGACGACGATTTCCTTTAAAGCTGGAAACAGTGTGCGGTTGCCCAGGTGCTTGATGATCTGGTCAAGGGCGCCGTAGGAGCTGATCTGGCCTGGGCCGGTGGAAGGCTCGCCGGCCATCCAGTCGTTGCCGTTCCAGCGCAGTACTTGGCCGTCCAGATGGTTGCGCTTGATGTCGGACGCATTCAGAAACTGCGGCGCGATGACTAGCGTATTCGCGCTAACGCCTGCGTGCTCGGCGGCATCGATACCGCTTTGCAGGTAGGTCTGCGCATTGCGTAGGCGACCATGCACAAGAATCAGGGCGCGGGTGACATTAGGCAGCGGCTGGCGCCAGTCCTGGCTCACGCCGAGGCTGAGGTCGCCGGCGTCCAGGTGAAAACGATCGGGGCTGACGACTTTGACGCCGTGTTCAGCCGCCAGGGTTGAACACGACACTAATAAAACCAGCAGCAAGCCCCATCGCTTATTCATTTAAAGACTCTTGGCCGTGAAGGTGTCGCATTGGGTGATCTGGCCCTGGGCGAAACCGGTCTTGAACCAGCGAACCCGCTGTGCCGAGGTGCCGTGGGTAAACGAGTCCGGCACCACGCGCCCTTGACCCTGTTGCTGCAAGCGATCATCGCCGATGGCGTTGGCTGCGTTCAGGGCTTCTTCAATGTCGCCGGCTTCCAGCCAGTTCAGGCGTTTTTGCGCACGGTTGGCCCACACGCCGGCAAAACAGTCGGCTTGCAGCTCCTGGCGTACCAGTAGACCGCCGTCGCCTTGCATCTGCCGACCCTGTTGGCGCGCATTCTGGATCTTCGAGGAAATACCGAGCAACGTCTGCACATGGTGCCCAACTTCGTGGGCGATCACGTAGGCCTGGGCGAAATCGCCGGAGGCCTGGAAGCGTTGGGACATTTCTCGGAAGAAATCCAGGTCCAGGTAGACCTGCTGGTCAGCCGGGCAATAGAACGGACCGCTGGCCGAGGTGGCGCCACCACAGGCGGAATTGACCCGGCCACGGAACAGGATCAGTTTCGGGTTCTTGTATGTCAGGCCGTTTTCCTGAAACACCTGAGCCCAGGTGTCTTCGGTATCGCCGAGCACTGCGCGGACGAAATCGGCGTGTTCATCATTTGCCGGCGGCGCTTGGCGCGACTGCGTGCTGACGGACGGCGCCTGTTCCATTTGGCCGGTCAATTGGCCGAGGATCTGCATCGGGTCCTGGCCGGTCAGCCAGCCAATGCCGACGATCAGCACAATCGCCGTCAGGCTCAAACCCTTGCCACCGCCAAAACGCATGCCGCCACCGCCGCCGCCACTGTCCTCGCGGGCATCCACCACGTTGTCGCTGCGTCGGCCTTTTTTCCATAGCATGGGGGCAATCCTCTTGATGAACGGTCCTACAAAAATGTGGTTTGAGTATGGCCGGTCTTAGCGGCAATACCCTTCTCCGGTGGCGACGATCAGGCAGTCTTTTTTATCGGCCAGCCATTTCAGCCCAGTGGCTTCGCCGTCGCCGGCACGCAGCAATTGCGGGCCGTCCGGGCGGGTGAAGGCGATACCGTCTTCAGCTGCTTCGCCCTTGAAGGTGCCGGAATCGTCCGCATCAAGGCCGTATTGCATGGTGAGAACGTAGTGGCCACGGCCGATGGTGTCGTCCTTGGCGATAGTCAGGTTCAGGCCTTCGACGCCGATCCACTTGCCGACCCATTTATCGGTGGGTGGGGTCTCGGGCACCAGGGTGGCCTGCACAGAGGCTGGCGCGGGTTTGGGCGTTTCCTTGGCCTCCTGGTTGCAGGCGCTGAGCAGGGCAAGGGTAGACAGAACAAAGAGGGTTTTTTTCATAGCAGCAGGCCTTGGTTAAAAAGTGTGCAGCACGGGGGCGAACGTGCAGGGTTGGACTCGGTTCCCGTGATTTAGTGCGCTGTTCGCCCGGTGTTTGGTTATGCTCTTTGGGCAGACTTCGGCCCGGCTGCTAGATTACCGGGTTGAGTGCTTCTTCGTTCAGCGCTCAGCGTTCCGCTCGCCACGCAAGAGAATTCAATGACCCTTAGTACCCCGTTGTCCGGCATCAACCATCCCTTCAAAGGCATTTTGCTGATTGTGGCGGCGACGTTCCTGTTCTCCAGCCACGACGCCTTGTCCAAATACTTGGCCGGTTTTTACCCGATTGTGATGGTGGTATGGGCGCGCTACCTGGTGCACACCTTGTTGATGGCCGGTATTTTCCTGCCGCAATCAGGCTTGCGCGTGCTGCGCAGCAAACGGCCAGGCATGCAGGTGGTGCGGGCGTTGTGCCTGTTGGGCACCAGCCTGTTTTTTACCTCGGCCCTGCATTACATCCCGCTGGCGGAGGCCACGGCGGTGAACTTCCTGGCGCCGATCCTGGTGACCGCGCTGTCGGTGCCGCTGCTGGGTGAGCACGTCACGCGTGGCCAATGGCTGGCGGTGATCTGCGGGTTTGTCGGCGTGCTGGTGATCATCCATCCCGGCGGTGAACTCTTCACCCCGGCGGTGTTGCTGCCGCTGTGCTCGGCGCTGTTCTTCTGCTTCTACCAGTTGCTCACACGCATCCTCAGCCAGTACGACACGCCTACCACGAGCAATTTCTTCGCCGGGCTGTGCAATACCCTGGTGATGAGCGCGATGGTGCCGTTCTTCTGGCAGATCCCCACGCTGTGGCATGGGGTGATGATGCTGGCGCTGGGCACGTGCGGGATGACCGCGCACTTGATGCTGACCCAGGCGTTCCGCTTTGCGGCGCCGGCCTTGCTGGCGCCGTTCGGCTATT
The DNA here is from genome assembly GCF_900187495.1 of Pseudomonas sp. Irchel 3H9. Classification (NCBI taxonomy): domain Bacteria; kingdom Pseudomonadati; phylum Pseudomonadota; class Gammaproteobacteria; order Pseudomonadales; family Pseudomonadaceae; genus Pseudomonas; species Pseudomonas sp. Irchel 3H9. The sequence continues at coordinate 157,753 of NZ_FYDK01000008.1, forward strand.
GCCAGATTGTGTTTGCGGGGTTGTTGGGTTGGCTGGTGTTCAGCCATACCCCCGATATGACCACGGTGGTGGGTATCGGGGTGATCTGCATGAGCGGGTTGGCCGCTGCCTGGCAGCAGCGGCGTCGGTAAATCAGGCGTCGACGGTAGGAATCTTGCGCGGCGCCATGAAGTACATCCACGTCAGCGCTATGAAGTACATCGCCGGGATCAAGGTGAACAACACGGTGTAGTTGTTGTTGGTCACGGTGAGGATATGGCCGACGATCTGGGTCATGAACATGCCGCCGATGGCTGCGCACATGCCGCCGAAGCCGAACACGGTGCTCATCATGTGCTTGGGCGTGTAGTCCATCACCAGGCTCCAGATGTTGGCGGTCCAGGCCTGATGCGCGCCGATGGCCAGGGAGATGGCAAATACCGCGACCCACAGTTGGCTGGAACCGGCCGCCATGATCACGCCGACGATGCAGCAGGCAAACAGCAGCATCGACAACAGCCGCGCCTTGATCGAGTTCATCCCACGGCCGATCAGGAATGACGACAGGATGCCCCCACCCACGCTGCCGAAGTCGGCGGTCAGGTAGATGATGATCAATGGGATGCCCATCTGGGTCACGTTGATGCCCAGGTTGTATTGCTGGTTCAGGAACGGCGGCAGCCAATACAGGTAAAACCAGAACACCGGCGCGGTCAGTGCGTAGGCAATCGCAAAGGCCCAAGTGCCGCGCATACGCAGGATTCGGCTGAACGGTACGCCAGGCTGTTCCGGCTCGACTTCCCGTTGCACGTAATCCAATTCTGATTGTTTAACGTTCGGATGATCTTCCGGGTTGTAGTACTTCAACCCCCAGAACACCAACCAGATCGCGCCCAGCGATGCCATGCACAGGAAGGCAGCCTGCCAGCCCCACACATGCAGGATCAGCGGCAGCAGCATTGGCGTCATCATCGCGCCAACGTTGGTACCGGCGTTGAAAATCCCGGTTGCCACGGCGCGCTCACCGGCGGGGAACCACAGGCGCGTGGTCTTGACGCAGGCCGGGTAGTTGGCGGCTTCGGTCAGCCCAAGGATAAAGCGACAGACCATAAAGCCGACGGCCGAGGTGGCCAGGCCGTGGGCGCCGGTGGCCAGGCTCCACAGCAGCACCGCGCAGAAGAACACGCGTTTCACGCCGACCTTGTCGATCAATCGGCCTTGCAGCACAAAGCCAATCGCGTAGCCCACCTGGAACCAGAAGTTGATGTTGGCGTAGTCCATCGCCGTCCAGCTCATCTCTTTGGCGAGGATCGGTTGCATCACGCCCAAGGCAGCGCGGTCGATGTAGTTGAGGGTGGTGGCGAAGAACACCAGGGCCAACATGCCCCAGCGAGTTTTACCGACGGCCATGGCGCCGCGGATCTTGTCGCCGATGCCGGCGTGCGGGGTGCCGGGGCGCGAAGCCAGGGCGGAGTTTTGCGAAGGCATGTGGTTGTACCCGTTTTTTGAAATTTTTATGGTGTGTTCTGGGTCTTTTCTAAACGTTGGTGCGGGATCGATGGTGCGCAGCGGCTAAAAAATCGTCAATTCGCCAAAGAGGCTTAGTGTTCGATAATCGCACCAAAAACTAACCGGTTCGTACATTTTAATTGCTGTGAGTAGTTTAGCGGCCAATAATTTGCCGTAAATAAGACGAGCCTTAAATGCCGGGAGTCGCGCTATGCAACGTTCCATTGCCACTGTTTCCTTGAGCGGCACCCTGCCGGAAAAGCTTGAAGCCATCGCCGCCGCTGGGTTTGACGGGGTTGAGATCTTCGAGAACGACCTGTTGTATTACGACGGCAGCCCACGGGAAGTTAGGCAGATGTGCGCCGACCTCGGCATCGCCATTACCTTGTTCCAGCCATTTCGCGACTTTGAAGGCTGCCGACGCGACCGTCTGGCACGCAACCTGGAACGGGCCGAGCGCAAATTCGACCTGATGCAGGAGCTGGGCACGGACCTGGTGCTGGTGTGCAGCAACGCCTCGGCCGATTGCGTCGGCGATGAACATATTCTCCTCGATGACTTGAGCCTGCTGGCCGAACATGCCGGGCGCCGCGGCTTGCGCATCGGTTATGAAGCGCTGGCCTGGGGCAAGCACGTGAACACCTGGCAACAGGTGTGGAATCTGGTGCGTCAGGTTGATCACCCAAGTCTCGGCGTGCTGCTCGACAGCTTCCATACCCTGTCGCTCAAGGGCGACCCAACTGCCATCGCCGAGATCCCAGGCGACAAGATCTTCTTTGTGCAAATGGCCGACGCGCCGATCCTGGCCATGGATGTGCTGGAGTGGAGCCGCCATTTCCGCTGCTTCCCCGGTCAGGGCGAATTCGATCTGGCGGGCTTTTTGGCGCCGATCATCAAGAGCGGCTACACCGGGCCGTTGTCCCTGGAAATTTTCAACGATGGTTTCCGTGCGGCGCCGACTCGGGCCAATGCCGCCGATGGCCTGCGTTCTCTGCTGTACCTGGAGGAGAAAACCCGCCAGCGCCTGGCCGAAGAGGCGCCTGCCACGCCGGTCGATATCCTGTTTGAAACCCCGGCGGCCAGCGAATACGACGGCATTGAATTCCTTGAGTTTGCGGTCGATGAAAACCTCGGTGCCAAGCTGACGAACTGGCTGGAACGCCTGGGTTTCGTCAAGGCCGGGCAGCACCGCTCCAAGAGTGTGAGCCTACTGCGCCAGGGCGATATCAACCTGATCCTCAACTGCGAACCCTATTCCTTCGCCCATAACTTTTTCGAAGCCCATGGACCGTCGTTGTGCGCCACGGCGATCCGGGTCAAGGACAGCGCCAAGGCTCTGGAGCGAGCGGTCGCCTATAAAGGCCAACCCTATCGCGGACTGGTCGGGCCTAACGAGCTGGAGTTGGCGGCCGTGCGCGCGCCGGACGGCAGCTTGATTTACCTGGTGGACCAGAGCGAGGGTGGTTTGTACGACACCGATTTCAATCTGCAATCCGCTGCGACCGACGCCGGTGGTTTGCTGCGTATCGACCACATGGCCATGGCCTTGCCGGCCGACAGCCTCGACAGTTGGGTGCTGTTCTATAAGAGCTTGCTGGACTTTGAAGCTGATGACGAAGTGGTGTTGCCCGACCCCTACGGCCTGGTGAAAAGCCGCGCATTGCGCAGCCGTTGCAGCTCGATTCGCCTGCCGCTGAACATCTCCGAAAACCGCAACACTGCCATTTCCCACGCGCTATCGAGCTATCGCGGTTCGGGCGTGCACCACATTGCCTTCGATTGCGCGGACATTTTCGCCGAGGTGCGCCGCGCGAAAGAGGCCGGCGTGCCGCTGTTGGATATCCCGCTCAACTATTACGACGACCTGGCTGCACGCTTTGATTTTGACGATGAGTTCCTCAGCGAGTTGGCGTACTACAACGTGTTGTACGACCGCGACGCCCAGGGCGGTGAGTTGTTTCATGTGTACACCGAACCGTTTGAAGGGCGGTTCTTCTTCGAGATCATCCAGCGCAAGAACGGTTACGCCGGCTACGGCGCGGCCAACGTGGCGGTGCGTCTGGCGGCGATGGCCAAATCCCGCAGCGGTGCAGTGCGTCAGGCACGTTTATAAGAGGGTGTCGGGTGCTTCCTTCGGGGAGCACCGGGCCCCATAATCGCGGCCTGCAAAATAAAAATGGCCGTGAGCGCACCATGACCTCAAGTCCCGAACTTCCCGAGGTGCCAGACGCACCGCGCAAGAGTCGTAAGAACAATCCGGAAAAGACCCGCGAGAACATCCTCCAGGAAGCCATTGTGGAGTTTGTCCAACAGGGCCTGTCCGGCGCTCGCGTGGACGCCATTGCCGAGCGCATCCACACCTCAAAACGCATGATCTATTACTACTTCGGCAGTAAAGAGCAGTTGTACGTTGAGGTTTTGGAAAAGCTCTACGGCGATATCCGCAACACCGAAGCACGCATGAACCTTACGGCGCTGGAGCCGCGTGAGGCGATTCGGCGGCTGGTGGAATTCACCTTTGATCACCACGATCAGAACGTGGATTTTGTGCGGATCGTCAGCATCGAAAATATCCACAATGCCGAGTACGTGAAACGCACCGACACGATCAAGGCGATGAACAGCAAGATCCTTGAAGGGTTGGGTGCGACATTGCGCCGAGGCGCCGAGATGGGGGTGTTCCGTGAAGGGCTGGAGCCGCTGGATGTGCACTTGCTGATCAACTCATTCAGCTTTTACCGCGTGTCCAACCGCCATACGTTCAGTGAGCTTTTTCAGATCGAGCTGTCGGATGAAGTGGTTAAACAGCGGCATCGCGAGATGATCTGCGAGTCGGTGTTGCGTTACCTGCAGGCCTGAATACAGCGCCTAAACCAATGTGGGAGGGGGCTTGCCCCCTCCACTTTTCAGGTATTCATGCTCTTGAAGTGCGCCAACATCCGCTGCGCATCCGCCACTTGACCACTGAACAATTCAAACGCTTTTACCGCCTGAAACACCGCCATATTGCCGCCATCCAACGTGCGGCAACCCAAGGCGCGGGCGTTGCGCAGCAGTTCGGTTTCCAGCGGGAAATACACGATTTCCGCGACCCACAATTGCGCCCGCAACAGAGTCGCCGGCACCGGCATACCCGGCAGTTTGGCCATGCCCATTGGCGTGGTGTTGACCAGACCATCGGCCTCGGCCATCGCGTTGTCTAAATCAAGACCCACTTGCGCACGACCGCTGCCGAAGCGCTGAGCGAGGTTATCCACAAGGTCGCGGGCGCGGCTGGCGTCCACGTCGAAAATGCTCAAGTGCTCCACACCCTCAGCCAACAGCGCATGGGCCACCGCCGCGCCCGCACCACCGGCGCCCATCTGCACCACGCGCTGACGTGGCACATCATTAAGGTTGCGCCGGAAACCTTCGGCGAACCCCAGGCAGTCGGTGTTGTGGCCGATGCGTTTGCCGTCCTTGAACACCACCGTATTCACCGCGCCGATACCCCGTGCTTCATCGGACAGTTCATCGAGCAGCGGGAGGATGGCCTGTTTGCACGGGTAGGTAATGTTCAGTCCGGTGAAGTGCATCTGCTCGGCTGCGCGCAGGAGGTCGGGCAGGGCGTTGGTGTCCAGGTGCAGCGGCTCCAGATCAATCAGGCGATACAGGTAACGCAAACCTTGGGCGTCGCCTTCCTGTTCATGCAGATCGGGGGTACGGGAAGCCTGGATACCGGCGCCGATCAGGCCGGCGAGGATGCGCTGTTTCATTGAACCGATCCCTTCAGCAATTGGCTGAAGTGTTCCAGGGCCAGGTGGTAGCCGTGGCTGCCAAAACCGGCGAGCACCGCTTTGGCGATGGGCGATACAAAGGAGTGATGACGAAATGCTTCGCGGGCATGCACGTTGGATAAATGCACTTCGATCACCGGCACTTCACTGGCCACCAGAGCGTCACGAATCGCCACCGAGGTGTGCGTCCAGGCCGCCGGATTGATCACGATACCGGCGCAACGGCCACGGGCGCCGTGGATCCAGTCCAGCAGTTCGCCTTCGTGATTGGTCTGGCGAAATTCGATTTTCAGCCCGAGCTTATCGGCACTGCGCCCGCACAGGGCGGCGACGTCGGCCAGGGTTTCATGGCCGTAGGTGGCGGGCTCGCGGGTGCCGAGCAGGTTGAGGTTGGGGCCGTTGAGCACCAGCACGATAGGCGGCATTGGGGGGTATCTCCACAGTTCTTGTTCGTTGTGCAGATAAAATGTACTGGTTAGTTAATTTGGTCAATTGATGGCGGCGGATGTGTTCGATTACCGAACTTTTAATCAGGTGTGCCCCTATCTGAATCGGATTAGATATCAATTGAAAGTCATTCTCGACAACGCTTAATATGCCCGCCTGTTTCCTTTTCATTCCAGGGAGTCGGTTTGTCGGACGTGGATCTCAAGGGCCTGTTTCTCAAGCACGCCGATACCCTGCGCGGGTATCTGGCTCGCAAGGTACGGGACCCGCAGTTGGCGGCCGACCTGGTTCAGGAGAGCTTCCTGCGCCTGGCGGAAAAACCACCCGGCGAGCGCATCGACAATTCCCAGGGCTATCTCTATCGAACGGCGAGCAATCTGCTGATCGACCATATCCGCCAGGAAGCACGGCGCAAGACCGATTCCGTGCCTAATGAGGCGCTGGCCGAGATTGAAGATGAAGTGGCCGGGTTGGAGGCTCAGGCAATGGCGCAGCAACAGCGGCAGGCATTGAAGCAGGCATTGGCGGAGTTGCCGGAACGAACCCAGCAGATCTTCCGTCTGAATCGGATAGAGGGCATGACTCATGCCCAGGTTGCGCGGCACTTGGATATATCAGACAGCTCCGTACAAAAGCACCTGGCCAAGGCGTTGGCGTATGTCATGCAGCGCTTGCAGGACGGTCAGGTGGCGCCATCCGACGAGTGAGTTACGGAAAAACCTCCGCTCAGACGTCACAGCGTTACATAACGAAAAAATTCGAGATTCACACGTGAATAGCCAGGGTCCACAACAGCACAGCATTACCGAGGCGGCCGCCGATTGGGCGGTGCGCCTGCACGCCGGTGCCCTGACCGACCAGGAGCAGGCCGAGCTGCGCCAATGGATTGCCTGCGACAGCCGCCATGAAGCGGCGCTGCGCTTTGCCGAGCAGACCTGGGCAGCGTTGGGCGAGGTGCATAAGGACGAGCCAGTGCACCGTCAGCGTCCGGCGGCGGCGACGCTACCGGTGCGCCGAACCCCGCGACGCAGGCCGTGGCAACGTGCGGCGGCGGTGGCGCTGGTGGTGGTGGTCGCCGGCGTGGGTTGGGTGCGCGGGCCGGATGCCTGGCTGCGCATGCAGGCCGATTACGTGACCCAGAAGGGCGAAGTGCGCACCGTGCACTTGGCCGATGGCAGCACGGTAGAACTGGATTCCGCCAGCGCCATCCGGCTGGACTACGACGGCGTGCAGCGGCGCATCAGCCTGATCCAGGGATCGGCGATTTTTGACGTGGCGCCGATGGTGGGTAAGGAAACCCGGCCATTCGTGGTGCAGAGCGCCGGCGGGCAGACGCGGGCGCTGGGCACGCGGTTTGTGGTGCAGCGTGAGGACGACCGCCAGGGCTGGGTCGGCGTGTTGCAGCACAGCGTCGAAGTCTCCCTGCACGCTACACCGAAAAAAGGCCCGAGCGACCACGTGCTCAAGGAAGGCCAGGCCGCCCGCTACAGCCCCGCGCAGGGCATAGAGCCCTTGGATCAGTTTGATGTAGAGCGTGCCACCAGTTGGCGGCGTGGCGTGTTGATTTTTGATCGCCAGCCCTTGGCCAAAGTGATTGAGCAGCTCAACCGCTACCGTCCCGGTCAGGTGGTGTTGACCCATTCCGACCTGGGTGAACGTGAAGTCAGCGGCGTGTTCCGCTTAGACATGCTCGACACGGCGCTCGGCACCCTGACTCAGGAACTCCAGGTGCAACGCTTGGACCTGGCAGGCCTCAGCCTGATCTATTAATGACCTGGCGGGAGGTCTGCTCCCGCCCGCTTAAAACCCCCCGCACGAAAAACTTTTAAAAAGTCTTACTGACTTCCTGCGCCTCGTACGTCTTGCTAGGTGAGAAGCATTCGCATAAACAAAAATACGATCAGCGCAGGGAAAACCAGAAATGTCAGCACTCACCAAGGGGCGTATCACCGGTAGCCGGTTAGCCTTGGCCATTCACTTGGGCCTGTTCGCCGCAGCGGCTCCCGTGTACGCGGCGCAGCCTCAAGCGGGAGCGGCCCAGCCCGTCGTGCTGACGTTCGATATCCCTGCGCAATCCTTGGGCAGTGCCGTGTTGGCGTTCGCCGACCAGGCCGGTTTGCAAGTGTTGTTTGACAGCCAGCGCCTGCAAGGCTTGAACAGCACCGCGCTCAAAGGCAGCTTCAGCGTGCAGGAAGGCCTAGGCCGTTTGCTCGGCGCTGCGCCGGTGGAGTATCGCTTCACCAGTGAACGCCAAGTGACCCTCAACCGCGTCAGCGATGATCACGCGGGCGCCATGACCGTAGGCACCACCACCATCACCGCCAACACCAATGGCCAGGCCAGTGATTGGGTGTACCAGACCCCAAAGTCCGTGGCGGTGATCAGCCGTGACATGATCGATAAACGCCCGCCCCGTCACGCCGCCGACATGCTCGAAGAAACCGCAGGCGTCTACACCGCCGTCAACCAGCGCGATCCTGGTTTGTCGGTGAACATTCGCGGGGTGCAAGACTACGGCCGCGTGAACATGAACATCGACGGCATGCGCCAGAACTTCAACGTCAACGGCCACCAGCAACGCAACGGCACCCTGCTGATCGACCCGGAGTTCATCTCCAGTATCGAGATCGACAAGGGCAGTCAGTCGGGGCAGGGCGGCGCAGCAGTGTTGGGCGGGATTGCCTCGTTCAAGACGTTGGATGCCAGTGAGTTTTTGAAAGACGGCAAGGAATACGGCGGACGCATCCGCGCAGGCCACGGCATTGGTGAGCTGGGCAATGGCACCAATTTTAATGGCAGCGGTGTGTTTGCCTTTGGTGATGAGCGCGGCGATGTGTTGGTGGGGTACAGCGAACGGCATTTCGGCGATTACCGCTCGGGTAACCACAATGATCAGAAATTGGGCACCAACCTGCGCGCCCGCAAGGCCATGCCGGGTGCGTTCGATGATTGGTTGAACAGCGAAGTCGGTTACATGGGCAGCGTGACCCGATCACAGATCGTCAAGCTGGGCCTTAACTTGCCCAATGACCAGCGCGTGCAACTGAGCTACCTGGAAAGTGACAGCGACAGCAACGATGCCTGGGCTTACACCAGCGACGATAACCAGAGTGTGTTTTACCAACGAGTCAGCAAAAACAACCTCAACGCCAAGAATTTTGCGTTGGACTACAGCTATACCCCGGATAACCCACTGATCGATCTGAAGGCCAAGGCGTACTACGTCACCACCCAGCTTGATCGCACCAATGCGCCGAACGGCGCGACGGTAGGCACCGGAAACTACGTGGGGACCTACACTGACCACTTCCAGACGGACACCTGGGGACTACAAGGCGACAACACCTCGCGCTTTGATTTCGGTCAGTTGGGCCATGTGAGCTGGAACTACGGTGGGGAGCTGTACCAGGACGAGTTCAAACCACGCACCAACAAAGTCGAAGCCACCAACGACCTCGCTTTGCTGCCCTACGCCGAGGGTGGAACGCCGGGCGGCAAACGCACCATCGCGAGCCTGTTTAATAACCTGCAATACGAGTATGGCGATTGGCTGACCCTGGATGGCGGTTTGCGTTACGACCGTTATCGGCTCGAAGGCGAAACGGGCATGACGCTGTACCGCCGTGATCGCTTCTACAGCAGCCTGGTGGGGGCCAAGCGGGTCGTGGAAGTCTACGATGTCGATCGCGAGGAGGGGCAGTTCTCCCCCACCTTCGGCATCGCCGTCAAACCTGGCCTGGACTGGCTGCAGCTTTATACGCGCTGGGGCAAAGGCTGGCGCCCGCCGGCAGTGACCGAAACCTTCATGACGGGCCGCCCCCATGGCGGCGGCTCGGGTGAGCGCGTGTTCCCCAACCCCTATCTCAAGCCAGAGGAGTCGAAGGATTGGGAAGTAGGCGTGAACGTGTTCAAGGAAGGGCTGTTGTTCGGTGATGATCGCTTGGGCATCAAGGTGGCCTACTTTGATACCAAGATCGAAAACTTCTCCTTTCTCAACACCAGCGTCAGCCTTCCGGAAACCACATCGGGTGGTTTTCTCGGGACCATGGCCTACGTCAACAACACCAACCCCACGCGTTTCCGTGGGCTTGAGTACCAGCTCAACTACGACATGGGCCGCGTCTACGCCAACCTGAGCTTCACCCACATGATCGGCAGTAACGAGTTCTGTTCGAAGAACTATTACATGGGCGGCGCGAAGAAAAACGGCCCAAGCACAACGCGTATCGAGCGCTATGTGGATGCAAACGGCGTTTCACGAATCCGCCTCGTGACCCGCTATGAAGTACTCGACGATGACGTCGCCAACAATCGGGAAAGCTGTGGCCGGATCATGGGCAACGCCACCTACATGCCCGCCGACCGTGGCTCCTTGACCCTGGGTGCGCGCTTCCTGGACAAGCGCCTGGATACCGGTGTGCGTGTGCGCTACAGCGCGGGCAATGGGGAAAACCTCAATCAGCAGGGTTACGACCTGATCGACCAGGCGCTCTGGCCTCAATACACCCTGTATGACCTATACGGCAGTTACTGGATGACTGACCACCTGAACATTTCGCTGGCATTGGAAAACGCCACCAATGAAGCCTATTTCGTCGCCATGGGCGACGCCAACAACTTGAGCCTGGCGCGCGGCCGGACGTTGAGCGGGATGTTGGAATACAAGTTCTGATCTACGTGCAGCGGTACGTGATCAATGGTTTTACCCAACAGTGGGTAAAAAAGTGCGCCGCTTGTGCGTACTCATCAATAGCGTTGTTTAACGAGGTTTAGTGATGACTATTTCTGTTAGCTACGATTCGATCCTGAGTGATGTAACCGTCTCGGAATACCTGAGCGCTTGGGCCCTGGGCTTCAACACAGCCGGTCACGGCAACAGCAACACCGGTGGCTTCAGCAATGGCTCACTCGCCGGTGACCAGTACGCTACCCACGGCGCCAACAGCTCCGACTACGCCTTCATTGCCGACAGCGACACCAGCAATGGCCTGCACTATGTATTCAATCCACTGCTGCCAGCGAGCAGCAACCAAAACCACTTCCTGTGGGGTGAGCTGGATAACGTTCAACTGGGCACTGGTCTGGGCGGCGGTAGCGGCAGCGACTTCAGCCTGACCGACTTCAAGGTCGCCTTCAACGGCCTCGACCTGAGCGCAGCGTCGGATGCCGGTCGCGTCGGTAACGAGGTCCAGAGCGTGATCTACGGCCTGATGCAGGGCAACACGTCCGCGTTGGAAACCGTTCTCGCTGACCTGCTGGGCGCAATCGGCGAAGACCTCAACAGCACCTTCGACGAGATCAGCGCCGCTGTCGCCAGCCATGCCGCATCCTCGGCCACCACCGACGTTGCGCTGGTGGGTGTGCAAGACGTGGCACAGGACTGGGCACTCGCCGCCTAACGCCTTTGCTGCATGAAAAAAGCGAATGGAAGATCGCTCTCCCATTCGCCGCATGACACACCGCCGTCGCCCAAGCCTTCTAACTCTTCCGGCGACGGCGGTGCCAAATTCTGCGCAGCGTCGTATCGCCTGTCAACGCGGCGACCTTGCACGTTTAACCCCACGAGAACCTCCAGATGCGCCACGCCGGCAACGAAACCCTGGCCGCCCTCACGGCCTATAAAAGTGGCTTCTTCAACATCGGCCTGTTCTCGGCGGTGATCAACCTGCTGATGCTGGCCCCGGCGCTTTACATGTTGCAGGTGTACGACCGAGTGCTGGCTTCAGGCAATCAGATGACCCTGTTGATGCTGACGCTGATGATCCTCGGCCTGTTCGGCCTGATGGGCGCATTGGAGTGGGTGCGCAGCCAAGTGGTGATCCGCCTCGGCACGCAGATGGACATGCGCCTGAACCAGCGGGTGTACGACGCCGCGTTCGAGGCGCAACTCAAGGGCGGCACCCAGGCGGCGGGGCAGGCACTGAATGACCTGACGACGCTGCGCCAGTTCGCTACCGGACAGGCGTTGTTCGCGTTCTTTGATGCGCCGTGGTTTCCGGTGTACCTACTGGTGATCTTCCTCTTCCATCCCTGGCTCGGAATGCTGGCGTTGGGCGGCGCGGTGATTTTGATCGCGCTGGCGTGGATCAACCATCATGTGAGCCAGGCGCCGATGGCCCAGGCCAGCCAACTGTCTATCAGCGCGAGCCAGCAAGCCACCGCCAACCTGCGCAATGCCGACACCATCGAAGCCATGGGCATGCTTGCTACGTTGCGCGGGCGTTGGTTCAACCAGCACCAGGCGTTTCTCGCGCAGCAGAACCTGGCGAGTGAAAAGACCGCCGCTGTCAGTGCCTGGTCCAAGGGCGTGCGCCTGGCGTTGCAGTCGCTGGTGCTGGGCCTGGGCGCGTTGCTGGCGGTGCAGGGCGACATCACGCCGGGGATGATGATTGCCGGTTCCATTCTGATGGGCCGGGTGCTCACCCCCATCGACCAACTGATCGGCGTGTGGAAGCAATGGGGCTCGGCGCGCCTGGCCTTTGATCGGCTATCGAAGATGTTGGCGGACAACCCCGCGCGCCCGGCGCGCATGAGCCTGCCGGCGCCCAAGGGGCAATTGAGCGTCGAGCAACTCAGCGCCTGCGCACCCGGCAGCCGTCGGCCGGCGTTGGCCAATCTGGGCTTCAACCTGCCAGCGGGTGACGTGCTGGGGGTGATCGGGCCGTCAGGCTGCGGCAAGTCAACCCTGGCGCGGGTGCTGGTGGGCGCCTGGGCTCCACTGGCCGGCAAGGTGCGCCTGGACGGCGCCGACCTGACCCAATGGGACAAGCAGCAACTCGGCCCGCACATCGGTTATCTGCCCCAGGACATCCAACTGTTTGCCGGCAGCATCGCCGACAACATCGCGAGGTTTACCGAGCTGGATGCGGACAAGGTCCTCGCCGCCGCGCAAATGGCCGGCGTACACGACCTGATCCTGCAACTGCCCCAAGGCTATGACACGCAGTTGGGGGAGGGCGGCGCAGGCCTGTCCGGCGGCCAGAAACAACGGGTGGCCCTGGCGCGTGCGCTGTACGGTTTGCCCGCGCTGATCGTGCTGGATGAACCCAACGCCAACCTCGATGAAGTGGGCGAGCAGGCCCTGCTCCAGGCCATCGCCCAGCTCAAGCAGCAGCGTCGCACCGTGATCCTGATTACCCACAAAGCCAATGTGCTGAGCCTCACTGACCAATTGCTGATCCTCAAGGACGGCCAGTTGCAGGCCTTCGGTCCAACGGCGCGGGTGTTGGAGGCGCGGCAGAAACCGGCAGTCAGCAAACCGGTGTCGACCATGAGCATGAGTTACCGCCTCGGCGAAGGAAAACAGGCATGAGCATGAGCAAACCGATGCTGATCAGCGACGCATCCCATAACGTGCTGGCGCTGGATGACAAAAAATATTCGCGCCTGGGCTGGCTGCTGGTGCTCGGCGGATTTGTCGGGTTTATCGGCTGGGCTGCGCTGGCCCCCCTGGACAAGGGCGTCGCGGTGTCGGGCAAGGTGATGGTTTCGGGCCATCGAAAAACCGTTCAGCACCCTACCGGCGGCATCGTCGAGCGTATCGAAGTGCGCGACGGTGAGGTGGTCAACGCCGGCCAAGTGTTACTGCGCTTGAAAGAAACCCCGTTGCGCGGGCAGATGCAGTCGCTGCGCAGCCAGTACCTGGCGTCCTTGGCCACCGAGGCGCGGTTGAATGCCGAAAGCGAAGGGTTGCCTGCGATCACCTTCGGCCCTGAACTGCTGAATGAGCCGCAGGCGACCAACACCCTGAATCTGCAACGGCAACTGTTCAACAGCCGCGCCCAGTCGCTGGCCACCGAGCAACAAGGCCTGCGCGAAACCATCGCCGGGGCCGAAGCGCAGTTGCGCGGCACGCGGGATTCCCAAGCGAGCAAACTGCAGCAACGGGCGGCGCTCAATGAGCAACTGCAAGGCCTGCGCGAACTGGCGCGGGACGGTTATATCCCGCGCAATCGCCTGCTCGACAGCGAGCGCCTTTACTCGCAGATCGACGGCACCATCGCCGAGGACTATGGCCGCATCGGCCAGTTGCAGCGTCAGGTTTTAGAGCTGCGCCTGCGTATCCGCCAGCTCGGCGAAGACTTCCAGAAAGACCTGCGCAGCCAGTTGGCCGAAACCCGCACCCGCAGCGACGACCTGCGTAATCGCCTGGCGTCGGCCGAGTTCGAACTGGCCAACAGCCTGGTCCGCGCCCCGGCGTCCGGCGTGGTGGTGGGGTTGGACGTGTACACCGAAGGCGGCGTGATCAAGCCCGGTCAGGCGCTGATGGACATCGTGCCCCAGGGCGAGCCGCTGTTGGTGGAAGCGCGGGTGCCGGTGCAGATGGTCGACAAAGTGCACCCCGGTTTACCGGTGGAACTGCTGTTCTCGGCCTTCAACCAGGCCACCACGCCGCGGGTGGCGGGTGAGGTGACATTGGTATCCGCCGACCGCCAGGTCGATGAACGCACCGATGAGCCTTATTACACGTTGCGTGCCCAAGTCAGCACGGCGGGTATGCAGCAACTCGCCGGCGCACAGATCCGTCCCGGCATGCCGGTGGAAACGTTCATAAAGACCGGTGAACGGTCGATGCTCAACTACCTGTTCAAACCTTTGCTGGACCGCACCCATATGGCCTTGGTGGAAGAATGAAGGCGCTGCTGTTTACCTTGTGCGTGAGCTTTACACCGGCTGCGCAAGCCCTGGGGTTGTTGGATGCGTACGACCTGGCGCTGCGCAATGACCCGACCTTTCAGGCCGCCATCCAGGCGCGTGAGGCCGGTGAAGAGAATCGCGTGATAGGTCGGGCGGCGTTGCTGCCGAATCTGTCGTGGAGCTACAACAATTCGCGCAACGAGTCGCAGGTGACCGCAGGTGATGTCACCAGCGACCGCGACTACCGCAGCTATGCCTCGACCCTGACCTTGCAGCAACCACTGCTGGACTACGAAGCCTACGCGCGGTTTCGCCAAGGCACGGCCCAGGCGCTGATGGCCGATGAGCGCTTTCGCGGCAAAAGCCAGGAACTTGCGGTGCGGGTACTCAGCGCTTATAGCCAGGCGTTGCTGGCCCAGGAACGCATCGAGTTGAGCCGCGCGCAGAAACGCGCATTTGCCGAACGCCTGCAACTCAACGATCGCCTGCTCAAAGGTGGCGAGGGGACACGTACCGATGTCCTGGAAACCCAAGCGCGCCTGAGCCTGGCCCAGGCTGAAGAAATCGAATCCCTGGATGCCCAGGACAGCGCCCTGCGAGAGTTGGAAGCCATCGTCGGCCAACCGCTGCAGATCGAAGAACTGGCGCCGCTGACCCGTCAATTCGATATCCCGCCCCTGGAGCCGAACCGTTTCGAGACCTGGCGGGAAATGGCCATGGCCAACAATCCGGAGCTTAAATCCCAGCATTACGCGTTGGACGTGGCGTCCTACAAAGTGGAGCGCAAACGCGCCGGGCACATGCCCAAGGTCAGCCTGTACGCCAGCAGCCGCCAGACCCGTTCCGATTCGGAAAGCAGCTACAACCAGCAGTACGATACCAACAGCGTCGGCATTCAGGTCAGCTTGCCGTTGTTTGCCGGCGGTTCGGTGTCGGCTTCTACTCGTCAGGCGGGCAATCAATTGAGCCAGGCCCAGTACGAACTGGACGCGCAAACCTCGGCCACGCTGGTGGAGTTGCGCAAGCAGTTCAACCTCAATACCAGCGGCGCGGCAAAAGTGCGGGCTTATGAAATGGCCGTCAGTTCCGCCACGGCGCTGGTCACCGCGACGAAGAAAAGCGTCAGCGGTGGCGAGCGCGTTAACCTCGACGTGCTCGACGCCGAACAGCAACTGTTCACCGCCCGCCGCGACCTGGCGAACGCTCGACATGCGTATTTGCTGGCCAGGATTCAGTTGAAGTATTACGCGGGACTGCTCAGCGAGCAGGACTTGCGGGCGTTGGCGGGGTATTTCCAACCGTCGGCCTGACAACGCTATTTGCCAATACACCAAGCCAATGTGGGAGGGGGCTTGCCCCCGATAGAAGTGCGTCAATCAGCAAACCTTCAACTGACCCACCGCCATCGGGAGCAAGCCCCCTCCCACATGTTGAACTGCTACCAGCCTTGGGATTACCGACGAGTCAGCAACACCCCCGATTCCATGTGGTGCGTCCACGGGAACTGGTCAAACATCGCGCATTGCGTAATGCGGTGCGTGTCATGCAACTGCGCAATGTTCGCCGCCAACGTCTCCGGGTTGCAGGAGATGTACAGAATGTTGTCGAAGCGACGGGTCAATTCGCAAGTGTCCGGGTCCATGCCGGCGCGGGGCGGGTCGACGAAGACGCTGCCGAATTCGTAGCTCTTCAGATCGATGCCCTGCAGGCGACGGAACGGGCGCACTTCATTCAGCGCTTGGGTGAGTTCTTCGGCAGAGAGTCGCACCAGCGTGACGTTATCCACCGCGTTTTCATCGAGGTTGCTCAGGGCCGCATTCACCGAGGTCTTGCTGATTTCGGTGGCCAGCACTTTGCGTACGCGGGTGGCGAGCGGCAGGGTGAAGTTGCCGTTGCCGCAGTACAGCTCCAGCAAGTCATCCGGGCGATCGCCCAAGGCTTCGTATGCCCAGTTGAGCATCTTCTGGTTCACCGTGCCGTTGGGCTGGGTGAACGCGCCTTCGGGTTGGCGGTAGCTGAAAGTGCGCCCGCCCACGTCGAGTTTTTCCACCACGTAGTCGTGGCCGATCACATCGCGCTTGCCCTTGGAGCGGCCGATGATGCTGACATTCAAATCAGCTGCCAGCTTGTTCGCCGCCGTGTGCCAATGCTCGTCCAGCGGGCGGTGATAACACAGGGTAATCATCGCATCGCCGGCCAGGGTGGTGAGGAACTCCACTTGGAACAGCTTGTGGCTCAGGGCGGCGCTGGCCTGCCAGGCGGCCTTGAGTTGCGGCATCAACTGATTGATGCGTTGGCTGGCAATCGGGAATTCTTCGATCAGGATCGGCGTGCGCTTGTCGTCCTGGGAGAACATGGCGTAGTGGCGATCTCCGCCTTCGCGCCACAGGCGGAACTCCGCCCGCAGGCGGAAGTTCTGCAGCGGTGAGTCGAATACCTGTGGCTCGGGCGCGTCGAACGGCGCCAGCAGGTCACGCAAGCGCGTGACCTTGTCTTGCAGTTGAACGGTGTAGCTTGCGGCGTCAAAAGTCATGCGTTGAACCAGCCCAGCTTGATCACGAACAGAATCGACAGAATCACCAGCGCTGGGTTCAGCTCACGGTAGCGGCCCGAAAGCAGCTTGATGGCGGTCCAGGCGATGAAACCGAAGGCGATGCCGTTGGCAATGGAGTATGTGAAGGGCATCGCCAGGGCGGTGACCACCACCGGCGCTGCAACAGTAATGTCATCCCAGTCGATTTCTGCCAGGCCCTGGGTCATCAGCACCGCCACGAACAGCAGTGCCGGCGCCGTGGCAAACGCCGGTACGCTGGCGGCCAGCGGCGAGAAGAACAGCGCCAACAGGAACAGGATCGCCACCACGATGGCGGTCAAACCGGTACGGCCACCGGCGCTCACGCCCGCGGCGGATTCGATGTAGCTGGTGGTGGTCGAAGTGCCCAGCAGCGAACCGGCCATGGCGGCGGTGCTGTCGGCGATCAGGGCGCGGCCCATTTTCGGCATGTGGCCGTCCTTGCTCATCAGGCCGGCGCGCTTGGCGACGCCGATCAGGGTGCCGGAGTTGTCGAACAGGTCAACGAACAGGAACGCGAAGATCACGCTGACCAGGCCGATGTCCAGTGCGCCTTTGATATCCAGCTGCAGGAAGGTCGGGGCCAGCGAAGGGGGCATCGAGGTCACGCCGCCAAACGGGGTCACGCCCAGGACGATGGACGCGATAGTGACCGCAAGAATGCCGATCAGCACCGCGCCGCGCACGGCCAGGGCTTCCAGTGCGACGATCAGCACAAAACCGAGGGTGGCGAGGATCGGGGCCGCTTTTGTCAGGTCGCCCAGGCCTACCATGGTGGCCGGGTTGCTCACCACGATTCCGGCGTTGTGCAGGGCGATCAACGCCAGGAACAGGCCGATACCGGCGGCAATCGCCGAACGCAGGGGAAGCGGGATGGCGTTGATGATCCACTCACGGATGCGGAAGATCGACAGCAGGAAGAACAGCACCGCCGAAATAAACACCGCACCCAGCGCCACTTGCCAGGTGTGGCCCATGTGCAGGACCACGGTATAGGTAAAGAAGGCGTTGAGGCCCATGCCCGGCGCGAGTGCGATCGGGTAGTTGGCGATCAGGCCCATCACGGTCGAGCCGATGGCCGCCGCGAGGCAGGTCGCGACAAATACCGCGCCCTTATCCATGCCGGTTTCGCCGAGGATGCTCGGGTTCACGAACAGGATGTAGGCCATGGCCAGGAATGTCGTGATGCCCGCGAGAATCTCGGTGCGCACGTTCGTGTTATGTGCCTTGAGTTGAAACAGCTTTTCCAGCATGCCTGCTCCCTGTGACGCTATCTTGCGTCGTGATTTGTTGACCTCTAAGTCAAAGCACAAACTGCGCCAAACGCCTGTGGTTTCAGAGAGGATCGGAAAAAGCGGCGCATCATACCAGCAGCCGAGGCTGTATGGCGCATGGCCTTGAGGCATACTGCGCCGACGTTCAATACCGGGTCATCGACAGCATGAAAAAAGCCAACGCGTGGAGTCTAGCCCTGATCCCTTGTCTCGGCCTGTGGCTGGGTGCGGCACCGGTCTGGGGCGCGACTGCACCGGCCTTGAGCGAAGTGCGCGTGTTCAAGGTCGAATCGGCCAAGTGCACCGAAACCATTCCAGAGCGCACCAGCACCACGCAGATGTGCACGCACCGAGGGCCGACCAAGGTGTCGGTGATGGAAGTAGGCCTGGGTAACAACCCGGTCGGCCTCTTCAACGGCGCGGTGCTCAACGGCCAGCGCACGCCGGTGTGCCAGGTCGGCAACGTCAGCCAGGCCTGCGCTGGCGGGGGCACCTTGATGGGCTACATCTATGTGTTTGACCTGAATGTGGAAGCCCAGGGCTGGTTCGAATACAGCAACTCATCGATCAATCCCCCGCGAAACACCTTGAAGACCCTGCTCAATATCCGCTGATCAATCATCTTGAACGCTCAAAACCCCGGGAAGTCGTACCCCTGAGACGGCGACTTTCCTGAACGCCGCGGATGTACACCAACCCGTGAGGTGTTTATGAGCGCGACCCCCAATGGCGCGGCGGCCCAACCGTTCGTCGCCCACTCCATACGCTTGACCCTCAATGGCCAGGATCGTCAGTTGGACGTATTGCCCTGGACCACGTTGTTGGACTTGCTACGGGAACAACTCGACCTGGTCGGCAGTAAAAAAGGCTGCGACCACGGCCAATGTGGTGCCTGCACCGTCCTGCGCGATGGCAAGCGCATAAACGCCTGCCTGACCCTGGCCGTGATGTGCGATGGCGCCGAGCTGACCACCATCGAAGGCTTGGCCAGCGGCGATCAGTTGCACCCGATGCAGCAAGCCTTTATCAAACACGACGCCTTCCAGTGCGGCTACTGCACGCCGGGCCAGATCTGCTCCGCCGTCGGCCTGGCCAATGAAGGCCGTGCCCACGACACTGCACAAATCCAGGAATTGATGAGCGGCAACCTGTGCCGCTGCGGTGCCTATACCAATATCCGCGATGCCATCAAAGACGGCCTGGGAGGTGAGCAATGAATCCCTTCCACTATAGCAAACCTGTCGACGTACAGGAGGCCGTGCACCTGACCAGCGGCGCATCGCGTTTTATTGCCGGTGGTACGAACCTGTTGGACCTGATGAAAGAAAACATCAGCCGTCCCGAACACCTGATCGATATCACCGGCCTGCCACTGCATGGAATTGAAGAAACCGCCGATGGCGGCCTGCGGATCGGCGCGCTGGTGAGCAACGCCGACCTGGCCTGGCACCCGCTGATTGAAGAGCGTTACCCGCTGCTGTCCCAAGCCATCCTCGCAGGTGCTTCGCCGCAACTGCGCAACATGGCCAGTACCGGCGGTAACTTGCTGCAGCGCACCCGTTGCTACTACTTCTACGACGCCACGGTGCCGTGCAATAAACGCGAACCCGGCAGTGGTTGCCCGGCCCGCAGCGGGTTGAACCGTATCCATGCGATTCTTGGCGCCAGCGCGCAGTGCGTGGCCACTCATCCGTCGGACATGTGCGTCGCCTTGGCTGCGTTGGAGGCGCGGGTGCATGTGGAGGGACGCGGCGGCGCACGGGTCATCGAGTTCGCCGACTTCCATCGTCTTCCTGGCGATACGCCGCAGCGCGACAACCTGCTGGCCGACGATGAGCTGATCACTGCAATTGAATTGCCCGCCGACCATCTGGCACGTCACAGCCACTATTTGAAGATTCGCGATCGCGCGTCTTACGCGTTTGCCTTGGTCTCAGTCGCCGCCGCCCTTGAACTGGACGGCGACACTATCGTTGACGCTCGCCTGGCCCTCGGCGGCGTGGCCCACAAACCCTGGCGTGACCGCGCGGTAGAGGCCGCGCTGATTGGTCAGACCGTCAGCCGCGAAACCTTCAGCAACGCCGCCGACGTGCTGCTGCAAGACGCCGAGCCGCTGGAACATAACGGCTTCAAGATCAAGCTCGCGCGCCGCGCAATTATCCGCGCGCTGAGCGACGCCGCCGTTGCAGGAGAACAGCCATGACCGCTATCGGTAAACCCTTGAACCGTGTCGACGGTCTGCTCAAGGTCACAGGCCAGGCGCGTTACGCCGGTGAGTTTCCTGAGGCTGGCCTGCTTCATGGCAGCGTGGTGTCCAGCACCATCGCCAAAGGCCGTGTTATCAACATCGACGCGTCCAAAGCGTTAGCGCTGCCGGGTGTGGTGGATGTTATCCATCATCTCAACCGCCCGAAAATCGCCAGCTATGACGACGCCTTCGCCGATGACGATGCGGCGGATGGCTCGCCGTTTCGCCCGCTGTACAACGACCGCGTGCTCTACAGCGGCCAGCCCCTGGCATTGGTCATCGCCGATAACCTGGAGTTAGCGCGACACGCCGGCTCGCTGGTGCATATCGACTATGAGTGCGAGGACTTCGAGACCGATCTGCTCGCCCAGCAGGAACTGGCCTATCCCTCGCCGCAAACCCCGCCCAAGCCGCGCGGTAACTTCCAGGCTGAATGGTCCGGCGCGGCCATCAGCCTCGATCTGCACTACAGCACACCCATCGAACACCACAATCCGATGGAGCCCCACGCCAGCACCGTGCTGTATCAGCCGGATGGCACCCTGCACATCCATGACAAGACTCAGGGCCCGCAGAACTGCCAGGCCTATGTGCAAAAAGTCTTCGGCCTGGATAAAAGTCAGGTGCGCATCTTTGCTGCGTTCGTCGGGGGCGCCTTCGGCTCTGGTCTGCGCCCGCAGTACCAATTGCCTTTGGCGGTGATGGCGTCTCTGGCGCTCAAGCGTTCGGTGCGGGTCACCCTGACGCGCCAGCAGATGTTCACCTTTGGCTACCGCCCGCGCACCCTGCAGCGTTTGCAGATGGGCGCCGCCGCCAACGGCCGTTTGCTGGCGCTGGGGCATACCGCGATTGGCCAGACCTCGCGCTTCGAGGACTTCAGTGAACACGTGGTGGAATGGAGCGGCATGCTCTATCACTGCGACAACGTGCAGCTTACTTATAAGTTGGTGCCGCTGGATGTCTTCACGCCCCTGGACATGCGCGCGCCAGGCGCCGCGTTGGGCGTGATTGGCCTGGAATGCGCCATGGATGAACTGGCCTGCGCGCTGGGCATGGACCCGGTGCAACTGCGGCTGATCAACTACGCCGAACGCAACCAGAACGAAGATAAACCCTGGTCGAGCAAAGCCCTGCGCGAGTGTTACCGCGAAGGCGCCGAGCGTTTCGGCTGGAAGCAGCGCAACCCGGAGCCGCGCAGCATGCGCGACGGCCGCCAGTTGATTGGTTGGGGCATGGCCGGCGGGGTGTGGGAGGCCATGCAAATGAAGGCCAGCGCTAAGGCGCGCATCGATTCGCTGGGCAAATTGACGGTCAGCAGCGCCACCACCGACATCGGCACCGGTACGTACACGGTGATGACTCAGATCGCGGCCCAGGCCAGTGGCGTGGCTGTCGACGATGTCAATTTTCTACTCGGTGACTCGTCTTTACCCACCGCGCCGTTGCAGGGTGGATCGTTTACCGTGTCTTCAGTGGGCACTGCCGTGCAGCAAGCCTGCGAAGCGTTGACGGCCAAACTGCTGAGCATTGCCCGCCAGACTTACCCGGTGTTCAAGGACGCCGAGTCCGTTCGCTTTGAAGACGGCCAACTGCACACCGGTGACGTGAGTGTGTCGCTGGCGCAGTTGGTCAAGGACAGTGGCGAAGACGCATTGGAAGTGCAGGTCGACAGCGAGCCGGACAAAAAACGCGAGGGTTACGCCACCGCCACCCACTCGGCGGTGTTCGTCGAGGTCCAGGTCGACGAAGACCTGGGAACAATCAAAGTGCGGCGTGTGGTCAGCGCGATTGCGGCCGGGCGCGTGGTCAATCCGAAGATGGCCCGCAGCCAGATTCTCGGCGGGGTGGTGTGGGGAATCGGCATGGCATTGCACGAAGAAACCCAGATCGACCATCAACTGGGGCGCTACATGAACCACAGCCTGGCCGAGTACCACATCCCGGTGAATGCCGATATCGGCGAGATTGACGTGGTATTTGTCGAAGAGCACGACGAGATCGTCAATGCACTGGGTTCCAAGGGTGTTGGCGAGATCGGCATTGTCGGGGTAGCGGCGGCGGTAGCCAACGCGATTTACCATGCCACCGGCAAGCGGGTGCGGGAGTTTCCGATCACCCTGGATAAGGTGCTCTGACGCGGTCCAGCAAACATTGAAGATCCAAACGTGGGAGGGGGCTTGCTCTCGATGGCGGAGTTTCAGTCCAAGCATAACTTGGCTGATCCACCGCTATCGGGAGCAAGCCCCCTCCCACATTGACCTTATTGCCACATTGAATCACGCAGCGGGCTTGATGCTTTCCTCCACTGGCACATGCATACGATCCCGATTCGCCAGTGTCGGGAACAGTTTTATCCACACTTCGGTTACCACCAGCGTACCGATTCCGCCCATGACCACGGCGGGCACGGTGCCGAACCAGTGCGCAGTGATACCGGACTCGAACTCGCCTAACCACCGGCAAGCGGGTGCGGGAGTTTCCGATCACCCTGGCTAAGGTGCTCTGACGCGGTCCAGCAAACATTGAAGATCCAAACGTGGGAGGGGGCTTGCTCCCGATGGCGGAGTTTCAGTCCAAGCATAAGTTGGCTGATCCACCGCTATCGGGAGCAAGCCCCCTCCTACATTGACCTTATTGCCACATTGAATCACGCAGCGGGCTTGATGCTTTCCTCCACCGGCACATGCATACGATCCCGATTCGCCAGTGTCGGGAACAATTTTATCCACACTCCGGTTACCACCAGCGTACCGATTCCGCCCATGACCACGGCGGGCACGGTGCCGAACCAGTGCGCAGTGATACCGGACTCGAACTCGCCTAACCACCGGCAAGCGGGTGCGGGAGTTTCCGATCACCCTGGATAAGGTGCTCTGACGCGGTCCAGCAAGCATTGAAGATCCAAACGTGGGAGGGGGCTTGCTCCCGATGGCAGAGTTTCAGTCCAAGCATAAGTTGGCTGATTCACCGCTATCGGGAACAAGCCCCCTCCTACATTGACCTTATTGCCACATTGAATCACGCAGCGGGCTTGATGCTTTCCTCCACCGGCACATGCATACGATCCCGATTCGCCAGTGTCGGGAACAGTTTTATCCACACTCCGGTTACCACCAGCGTACCGATTCCGCCCATGACCACGGCGGGCACGGTGCCGAACCAGTGCGCAGTGATACCGGATTCGAACTCGCCTAACCACCGGCAAGCGGGTGCGGGAGTTTCCGATCACCCTGGATAAGGTGCTCTGACGCGGTCCAGCAAGCATTGAAGATCCAAACGTGGGAGGGGGCTTGCTCCCGATGGCGGAGTTTCAGTCCAAGCATAAGTTGGCTGATCCACCGCTATCGGGAGCAAGCCCCCTCCCACATTGACCTTATTGCCACATTGAATCATGCAGCGGGCTTGATGCTTTCCTCCACCGGCACATGCATACGATCCCGATTCGCCAGTGTCGGGAACAGTTTTATCCACACTCCGGTTACCACCAGCGTACCGATTCCGCCCATGACCACGGCGGGCACGGTGCCGAACCAGTGCGCAGTGATACCGGACTCGAACTCGCCTAACTGGTTGGACGCGCCGATAAACAGCCCGTTGACCGCACTGACCCGGCCGCGCATTTCATCCGGCGTCTCCAACTGCACGAAGGAGGCGCGAATGACCATGCTGATCATGTCCGCCGCGCCCAGCACCACCAGCACTGCCAGGGAAAACCAGAACGAGGTGGACAGGCCGAAAGCAATGGTCGCCACACCGAACACGCCGACAGCGGTGAACATTACCCTGCCAACTTTGCGGTCCACCGAAAAGCGCGCCAGCCACAACGACATCAACAGTGCGCCCACCGCCGGTGCCGAACGCAACAGGCCCAGGCCCCAGGCGCCGGTCAGCAGGATGTCCTTGGCGAACACCGGCAGCAACGCGGTGGCGCCGCCCAGCAGCACGGCGAACAGGTCCAGGGAAATAGCGCCGAGGATGTCCGGGCGGCTGCGGATAAAACGGATGCCGGCCAGCAGCGAATCCAGGGTGGCCTTGCCTTTGTTCAGCGGGGTCTGGCGGGCCGGCAGGTTGAGGGTCAGCACGCAGGCGATGATGTACAGCACCACCGTGGTGCCATACACCCAGACGCTGCCGAACGCATAAAGCAAACCGCCGAGCGCCGGGGCGACGATGGTGGCCAGTTGCTGGGCCGACTGTGAAGACGCCACCGCACGCGGGAACAGCGCACTGGGCACGATGCTCGGCAGCAGCGCCTGGGTGGTGGGCAATTCAAACGAGCGCGCGGCACCGAGCAGGAAGGCGAGGATAAAAATCATCTCGCGGGTCACGTTGCCGGTCAGGCCGCCGATGGCCAGGGACAGGGCAATCAGCGCCTGTACGGTCTGGCAGATGGCTGCGACTTTGCGCCGCTCGTAGCGGTCGGCCACGTGTCCGGTGTGGAGCATGAACAGCACCCGTGGCACGAACTCCACCAACCCGACCAGACCCAAGTCCAGCACATTGCCGGTCAGTTGGTACAGGTTCCAGCCGATGGCCACGGTGAGCATCTGGAAGCCGCTGGCAGTGAAAATCCGTGCCAGCCAGAACGCGATGAAAGGGCGGTGATGACGCAACAGCAACACGGGTTCACTAGGCATCGGGAATTCGGGTCGAGGCGAGAGGGAGCTGCGAGATTAGCATTAAGTTGTAACAGATAGTTGCTAGAGCTGGGCTGAGGCAGTCTGTCACGCGGCAAAAGACCACATAACTGGACACAGAAAATGGGACTACTCTTTCAGTAATGCTTGATCCAGATCAAAACCTCCGTGGGGATTGATCTGGCGGCCGCAAGGCCAGAATCCCTACGTGGCTGGTAAAAAAAGAAACGAATTGAAATTCGCCACACTCCATATCCGTGGGGGCAGTGGGTGCAGGCTTCCGCCAGCAGCCGGTATTACCTGACAGAGGAAGACTTATGTTCGGTTTGGAGGCGCTAGATCTCGCCCGAATTCAATTCGCGTTCACCATCTCGTTCCACATCCTGTTCCCGGCGATCACCATCGGCCTGGCCAGTTACCTCGCGGTGCTGGAAGGCTTGTGGCTCAAGACCCACAACGACACCTACCGCGACCTCTACCATTTCTGGTCGAAGATCTTTGCGGTCAACTTCGGCATGGGCGTGGTCTCGGGCCTGGTCATGGCGTATCAGTTCGGCACCAACTGGAGTCGCTTCTCGGACTTTGCCGGCGCCGTCACCGGGCCGCTTCTTACCTACGAAGTGCTCACCGCCTTCTTCCTTGAGGCCGGTTTCCTTGGGGTGATGCTGTTCGGCTGGAACAAGGTCGGGCGCAAGCTGCACTTCTTCTCCACCGTGATGGTGGCCGTGGGCACGTTGATCTCGACCTTCTGGATTCTGTCGTCCAACAGCTGGATGCAGACGCCACAAGGCTTTGAAATCATCGATGGCCGGGTGATTCCAACCGACTGGTTCGCCGTTGTCTTCAACCCATCGTTCCCTTACCGCTTGGCGCACATGGCCACAGCGGCCTTTGTTGCCACGGCCTTCTTTGTCGGTTCCTCGGCGGCGTGGCACTTGCTGCGCGGCAAGGACAACCCGGCGATCCGCACAATGCTCTCGATGGCGATGTGGATGGCGCTGATCGTGGCGCCTATCCAGGCGGTGATCGGTGACTTCCACGGCCTCAACACCCTGAAGCATCAGCCGGCAAAAATCGCGGCGATTGAGGGCCACTGGGAAAACAAAGGCAATGAGCCGACCCCGCTGATTCTGTTTGGCTGGCCCGACATGAAGGCCGAAAAAACCAAATACGCGGTGGAAATTCCTTACCTGGGCAGCCTGATCCTGACCCACTCCCTGGACAAACAAGTGCCAGCGCTCAAGGAGTTTCCGCCTGAAGACCGCCCCAATTCGACCATCGTGTTCTGGTCGTTCCGGGTCATGGTCGGCCTGGGTTTCCTGATGATCTTCACCGGTCTGTTCAGCCTGTGGCTGCGTCGCGGCGACAAGATGTACACGTCCAAGCCGTTCCTGTACCTGGCGCTGTGGATGGGCCCGTCCGGCCTGATCGCGATTCTTGCCGGTTGGTTCACCACCGAAATCGGCCGCCAGCCTTGGGTGGTCTACGGGTTGATGCGCACGGCGGATGCTTCATCCGGGCATAGCCTGGCGCAGATGACGATTACCCTGGTGTTGTTCGTGGTGGTGTACTTCGCGCTGTTCGGCGCCGGGTTGGGCTACATGATGCGCCTGGTACGCAAAGGCCCTGTGACCCACGAAAGTACTGAACCGACCCACGGTGGCCCTGGCCAGAAACGCACACCGGCCCGTCCGTTGTCGGCTGCCGATGACGGCAACGATGACGACCACGTCGACATCCAGCACAAGGGGCATTGAGATGGGTATTGATCTTCCGCTGATCTGGGCCGTGATCATCATCTTCGGCATCATGATGTACGTCGTGATGGACGGCTTCGACCTCGGCATTGGCATCCTCTTCCCGTTTATTCCGGGCAAAGTCGACCGCGACGTGATGATGAACACCGTCGCCCCGGTTTGGGACGGTAACGAAACCTGGCTGGTACTCGGTGGCGCAGCGTTGTTTGGCGCCTTCCCGCTGGCCTATTCGGTGGTGTTGTCGGCGCTATACCTGCCGCTGATCCTGATGCTGATCGGGCTGATCTTCCGTGGCGTGGCCTTCGAGTTCCGTTTCAAGGCCAAGGACCACAAGCGCCACCTGTGGGACAAGGCGTTTATCGGCGGTTCGCTGACGGCCACGTTCTTCCAGGGCGTAGCGTTGGGGGCGTTTATCGACGGGATTCCGGTGGTGGACCGCCAGTTTGCCGGTGGCTCACTGGACTGGCTCACACCGTTCACGATGTTCTGCGGCGTGGCGTTGATCGTGGCCTATGCCTTGCTCGGCTGCACCTGGTTGATCATGAAAACCGAAGGCCCGTTGCAGGAGAAGATGCACAACCTGGCGCGGCCCTTGGCATTCGTTGTGTTGGCGGTAATTGGCATCGTCAGTATCTGGACGCCGCTGGCGCACCCGGAAATCGCGACGCGCTGGTTCACCCTGCCGAACCTGTTCTGGTTCCTGCCGGTGCCGATCCTGGTGCTGGTGACCATGTACGGGTTGATCCGCGCGGTGGCGCGTAATGCCCACTACACGCCGTTCCTGTTGACGCTGGTGTTGATTTTCCTCGGCTACAGCGGCCTTGGGATCAGCCTGTGGCCAAATATCATTCCGCCATCCGTATCGATCTGGGACGCGGCCGCACCGCCGCAAAGCCAGGGTTTCATGCTGGTGGGTACGCTGTTCATCATCCCGTTCATCCTGGGCTACACCTTCTGGAGCTACTACGTGTTCCGCGGCAAGGTCACCCACGAAGACGGCTATCACTAGGAGGGTTGTGGCATGTCCGGCAAACCTACGTTGCACGAGATTGAAGAGGGCGAGAAACAGCCGTTGTGGCGGCGTCTGGGGTGGCTGGCGATGATCTGGACCGGCAGTGTGCTGGCACTGTTCGTCGTGGCCAGCCTGATGCGCATGTTCATGAATGCGGCCGGCCTGACCACCCACTGACATCCCGATCCGGGCTTTGCGGCCCGGTTTTCAAGCCCTGCTTTTTCCTTTGGAGAGGCAGGGCTTTTTTTATTTGCGCGCTTTGAGGATGACGAATTTCGGCGTGGCGGCCACTTGCTCGACACCGCGGAACAGTCGCGCCAATTTGCTGTGATAACCCAGGTGGCGGTTGCCGACTATATAAAGCGCGCCGCCCACCACCAGCGCTTCCCGCGCTTGCTGGAACATGCGCCAGGCGAGGAAGTCGCCGACCACTTGTTGTTGGTGGAACGGTGGGTTGCACAGCACCACATCCAGAGAGTCCGAGGCCTGGCCGGCCAGGCCATCGGCAGCACGCACGGTCACCTCCCGTTCGCCGAGGGCGGCTTGCCAGTTCTCAAGGGCTGATTGCACGGCCATGTACGACTCGTCGAGCAAGGTGTAATGGGCGTCCGGGTTTTGCAGCGCGCTGGCAATCGCCAGCACGCCGTTGCCGCAGCCCAGGTCCGCGACGCGCGCACTGCCCAGGCCTTTGGGCAGGTGCGGCAGGAAGGCGCGGGTGCCGATGTCCAGGCCTTCGCGGCAGAATACGTTGGCGTGGTTGAGCAGTTCGATAGCGGGAGTTTCAAGCTGATAGCGCGTTGGGTAGGGCGAGACTGCCGCGGGGCGATCTTCCAGAGTGGCAATCAGCAACCGTGCCTTCTTTACCGCAAGGGAGGCGTGCATCGGCCCGATGTAACGCTCCAGCAACTCACCGGCCGCACGGGGCAGGTGCTTGACCATCGCCCCGGCGATGACCTCTGCGCCCGGTGCCAGTTGGCCTTGCAGGCGGATCAGCTGTTCTTCCAACAGTGCCAGGGTTTTGGGGACGCGGATCAGAACTCGTTCAAAGGGGCCGGTCGGCACTTGGTGGGCAGGCACGAAAGTCACGCCATCAAACGCCTTGCCATTGCGTACCAGGTTTTTCTCCAGGCCCTGGGCGGCGAGAAACGAGTCGCCGCTGGAGGTGACCTGCATCTGGCCTTCAAGACTGGCCGCCAAGGCACCGAAACTATCATTGAGTACCAGCACGCGTGTCGCTGCACTCGGCTGTTGTCCGGCCAGGTGGCTGAGCAGGTATTCGTCGGCCGCATCGAAGGCTTGCAGCGGATCGTTATGTTGCTCTGGCTGGCGGATCAGATCGAGCTGGGCGAAGGGGCTGTCGAGCAGGGGCATGGCGGGGGAGGCTCTGGGTAATCGATGGGCGGCGGCAGTGACCTGCGCAACCGTCTGAGTGAACTACAGGCGGGCCCCCAAGGGGCCCTGCACTCAGAATTGGGCGTAAATGTTACTTTTTTTCTACGGGGATTACATGCGGTGTTTCAAGGGCGGTTAAAACAGCCCTGCTTTCGAGGCACAGAGCACGGCGGCGATCTTGTTGTTGACCCCCAGCTTTTTGAAGCAACTGCAGATGTGAAAGCCCACGGTACGTTCGGAAAGGCACAGGATGGTGGCAATGTCTGCGGCAGTTTTGCCCATGGCTGACCATTTGAGGATTTCGGTCTCGCGCGAGGTCAATTTTTTCGCAGGGTTGATGCTGGGGCTGGCCGCGTAAGTCTGCGCCACAGCCGCATGCATCGCATGGCAAAGCCACAGGACCTGGCCAGCTTTTTCGTAGAGCTCTTCCGGAGTCACGGCACCTTTACTGCGACCCAGGGTAAGCATGCTGAACACACCCTGGAAATCATGCACTGCTTGGGTCCAACCCAGATGCACACCAAACGACTGAGCCAAAGACCATAAGTTGGGTGAGTCTTTAAACGTTTTTTCCTCCCAGACGATGGGTAATACAGAGCGTTTGCAATGCGTTACCACAGGATCAACTTCAAAGAAGTGCGCTTGGTTGTAAAGATTGTTCCACTCATCTGGATAGTTATTGAAGCGAACGGGCTTCGTTCGATTGTTGGGTAGGTGTGAACTCATCGTAAAGGAACAGTATTGGAAGCCGAGTGCGAAGGTGTGGTTGAGGGCTATCTCGAAAAGAGTGGTGGCCTCGCTTTCACCTTCCAGTTTGGGAAGACGTGTATTACGCCAGTTAACCATTGGTAACTCTCCATGTGGGGTCTACAAGACATGGGATACCTCCTGAACTCCCAAATGCACGGAAAGGAGTGTAGGACATTACTTACGGTGCAAGAGGAAAATTTCGCTCTTGAACGCAGGGGGGTTAAGAAGATTTTTTAAGGACGGCAAAAGGGGTGTAACGGCGCTTAGTTGGTTTTTTTCGATTTTTTAGTGAGTTGAATGATCAACTTAGAGTGGGCTTGTAGCTAGAGCAGAGGGACTAATAGCCAATGGGTTGGGTTGCTACTAAATTGCCACTACTTAGGGGCTGCGCGATGCCACTACAAACCACCGGTGTTTCCGTGCGCGACTTTGAGGGACACTAGGGCACCTGTAGAACGGAGCCCCCCATGACGGCCAGTGCTGAGAAATTTACCCGCCAGACCTTGCTCGATGTGCAATCGCTGACCCCCAGCCTGTTTACGCTGCGAACCACTCGCGACCCTGGGTTCCGTTTTACTGCGGGTCAGTTCGTGCGTCTGGGCGTGACCAAGGCGGACGGTACTACGGTGTGGCGCGCTTACTCGATAGTTTCCTCGCCGTTTGATGAGCACTTGGACTTCTTCTCGATTGTGGTCCCTGGAGGCGAGTTCACCAGCGAGCTGAGCCGCCTGCGCGTGGGCGATACCTTGATGGTGGAACGCCAGGCTACGGGGTTCCTGACCTTGAACCGGTTCGTCGATGGCCGTGACTTGTGGATGTTGGCGACAGGGACCGGAGTCGCGCCGTTTTTGTCGATCCTGCAGGACTTCGAAGTCTGGGAGAAATTCGAGCGGATCGTGCTGGTGTACAGCGCACGGGAAGCCAAGGAACTGGCCTATCAGTCGCTGATCAAGGAACTGGGTGAGCGTGAGTACCTTGCCGAGTACGCGCACAAACTGACCTACATCCCACTCGTTACCCGCGAGCACCATCCAGGCGCATTGAGCGGGCGCATTACTACCTCGATTGAAAACGGTGAGCTGGAGCGCGCAGCGGGCGTAGAGCTGAGCCCGGAGCATTCCCGCGTGCTGATTTGCGGCAACCCGCAGATGGTTGATGACACCCGCCAGTTGCTCAAGCAGCGTGACATGCAACTGAGCCTGAGCCGCAGGCCTGGGCAGGTGGCGGTGGAAAACTACTGGTAATAAAAAAGGCGCCTCAAGCAGGCGCCTTTTTTTAAGCCGATTCGGGTTAAAGCGGCTTGTCGTTCTGTGCCTTGAGCAGATCGCGGATCTCCCCCAGCAGCAGTTCTTCCTTGGTCGGCGTCGGCGGCAGGCTAGGTGCTACGGCCTCTTCGCGCTTGAGGCGGTTGATGGCCTTCACGCCCATGAAGATCGCAAAGGCGACGATGACAAAATCGATCACGCTCTGGATGAACTTGCCGTAGGCCAGCACGACGGCGGGAACATCGCCTTGGGCCGCCTTGAGGGTGACCGCCAGGTCACCAAAGTCCACACCACCGATCAACAGACCAATGGGCGGCATCACCACGTCGCCGACAAACGAGGAAACAATTTTGCCGAAGGCTGCGCCGATGATGATACCGACGGCCATGTCGACCACATTACCTTTGACCGCGAAGGCCTTGAACTCACTGATCACGCTCATAGGTTATTCCTTGTTACAGATGAGAAGGGTGAAGCACAGTGTAAGTCAGTCGTATAGGGCTTGTGCGACACAACTGTTAATACTGTTAATTTTAATCGACACATTAAAACGCAAATAGTTTGCAAAGTGCCACCAATCGCGCGCGAAATACTCGCTGTTTCAGTGGGTTACCACATTAATTTCTTAATCGCCCTGGTGGGGTTTTTCTATTTATCTTCTGACTCCCAGGTCACTAGCCTCTGGCAAGCACAACTGAATGTGCACTAAAAAAACCAGAGGAAACCTCGATGAACAACCCAATGAGCCGCAGTCCAGTGCTGGCGCGACATGCGCTGTTGCTGGCGACTGCCAGTCTGCTTTCTCTTTCGGTGCAAGCCGCCAACCTGACGCGAGATAACGGCGCGGCCGTCGGCGACAACCAGAATTCGCAAACCGCCGGCGCCAATGGCCCGGTGCTGCTGCAAGACGTGCAGCTCATTCAGAAGTTGCAGCGCTTCGACCGCGAACGCATTCCGGAGCGCGTGGTGCACGCCCGGGGCACCGGCGCCCACGGCACGTTTACGGTGACTGATAACCTGAGCGACCTGACCAAGGCCAAAGTTTTCGCCGCTGGCGAAGCCACCCCGGTATTTGTGCGATTCTCGGCCGTCGTTCACGGCAACCATTCCCCGGAAACCCTGCGTGACCCGCGCGGTTTTGCCACCAAGTTCTACACCGCTGACGGTAACTGGGACTTGGTCGGCAATAACTTCCCAACTTTCTTTATTCGTGACGCCATCAAGTTCCCGGACATGGTGCATGCGTTCAAGCCTGACCCGCGCACGAACTTGGATGATGACTCCCGTCGCTTTGACTTCTTCTCACATGTACCCGAGGCCACGCGCACGCTGACCGAGTTGTATTCGGACTCTGGCACGCCCGCCAGTTATCGGGAAATGGACGGTAATGGCGTACATGCCTACAAATTGATTAATACCAAAGGCGAAGTGCATTACGTCAAGTTCCACTGGAAGAGCCTGCAAGGCATTAAGAACCTTGATCCAAAGCAAGTCACCGAAGTGCAAGGTCGTGATTACAGCCATATGACTAATGACTTGGTCACCCATATCAACAAGGGCGATTTCCCCAAGTGGGACTTGTATGTGCAAGTGCTCAAGCCCGAAGACTTGGCCAAGTTTGAGTTCGACCCGTTGGACGCCACCAAGATCTGGCCGAACGTGCCTGAGCGCAAAGTTGGGCAGATGGTGCTGAACCGCAATCCGGCGAACGTGTTCCAGGAAACCGAGCAAGTCGCCATGGCCCCGGCCAACCTTGTGCCCGGCATCGAACCGTCGGAAGACCGCCTGCTGCAAGGCCGGGTGTTTTCCTACGCCGACACCCAAATGTACCGCCTGGGTGCCAATGCACTGCAACTGCCGATCAATGCCCCACGGGTCACCGTCAACAACGGTAACCAGGACGGCGCGATGAACTTCGGCAAGACCACCAGCGGCGTGAACTACCAGCCAAGCCGCCTGGAAAACCGCGAAGAGCCGCAAACCGCGCGCTACAGCCAGACGGCACTGTCTGGTAGCACCCAGCAGGCGAAGATTCAGCGCGAGCAGAACTTCAAGCAGGCCGGTGATCTGTATCGCTCATACACCAAAAAAGAGCAGCAGGACTTGATCGACAACTTCGGCGGCTCACTGGCCACCACGGATGACGAGAGCAAGCACATCATCCTCTCGTTCCTCTACAAAGCGGACCCGGCATACGGCACCGGCGTGGCCAAGGTCGCGAAGGGTGACCTGGCCCGCGTCAAGGCGCTGGCTGAAAAATTGACTGACTGACATTGGTGACGGTCGACGCGCCGGTTGGGGCGTCGACCCATGGCAGGAGAAACCCATGCGTATTTCTATCGGTTTGCTGATGGCCATGCTGGCTTTTGTCGCCCATGCCGAATCCCCCGAACCGGCAGCACTCAAGGCACAGTTGCAGGATTATTACTTCGACGCCGCCCGCCGTGGTGACCTCGATATGCTCAACACCTTTATTGAGTCTGGCTACAGCCTCAACACCCAGGACGAAAAGGGCTACACCGCGTTGATCCTCGCCGCCTATCACGGCCAGGGCCGGTTTGTGGAGCGTTTGCTCAGTGCCGGTGCCGACGCCTGTGTACAGGACAAGCGTGGCAACACCGCGCTGATGGGCGCGATCTTCAAAGGCGAGCTGAACATTGCCCAGCGCCTGCTGGCCACCGATTGCAACCCCGACCAACGCAACGGCGCCGGGCAGACGGCCGCGATGTATGCAGGCCTGTTCAAGCGCGTCGAATTGCTTGATGAATTGAAAGCCAAAGGCGCTGACCTCAACGCCGAAGACCCGATCGGCAACAGTGCTTCGCGATTGGCCAGCGGTGAAATCCGGACCCCGGCGCCGCGCTGAGCTATCATCGCGGTTTTTCGGTTGGAGGTTCTCAAATGGCAAAGGCCAAGCGCATGTACGGCTGCACGGAGTGCGGCGCGACCTTTCCCAAGTGGGCCGGCCAGTGCGGCGAATGCGGTGCGTGGAATACCCTGACCGAAACCATGATCGAAAGCGGCGGCGCTGCGGCGCCCACGGGCCGCGCCGGCTGGACTGGGCAGCAGGCGCAGATCAAGACCCTGGCCGAAGTCAGCGTCGAAGAAATCCCGCGTTTCTCCACCGCCTCAGGTGAACTGGACCGTGTGCTGGGCGGCGGCCTGGTGGACGGCTCGGTGGTGCTGATCGGCGGCGACCCTGGCATCGGTAAATCGACCATCCTCCTGCAAACCCTGTGCAGCATTGCCAGCCGCATGCCGGCGTTATATGTGACCGGTGAAGAATCCCAGCAACAAGTGGCCATGCGCGCACGCCGTCTTGGCTTGCCTCAGGATCAGTTGCGGGTCATGACCGAGACTTGCATCGAAAGCATCATCGCCACGGCCCGTATCGAAAAGCCAAAGGTGATGGTGATCGACTCGATCCAGACGATTTTCACCGAGCAGTTGCAATCGGCGCCGGGTGGTGTGTCCCAGGTGCGCGAAAGTGCAGCGCTACTGGTGCGGTATGCCAAGCAGAGCGGCACGGCGATCTTCCTGGTCGGCCACGTGACCAAAGAAGGCGCGCTGGCCGGGCCGCGAGTGTTGGAGCATATGGTCGACACCGTGCTGTATTTCGAAGGCGAGTCCGATGGTCGACTGCGCTTGCTGCGGGCGGTGAAAAACCGTTTCGGCGCAGTGAACGAACTGGGTGTATTCGCCATGACTGACCGGGGACTGAAAGAAGTCTCCAACCCTTCGGCGATTTTTCTGACCCGTGCCCAGGAAGAAGTCCCAGGCAGTGTGGTGATGGCGACGTGGGAAGGCACCCGACCGATGTTGGTGGAAGTCCAGGCATTGGTGGATGACAGCCATTTGGCCAACCCGCGCCGGGTCACGCTGGGGCTGGATCAGAACCGCCTGGCGATGTTGCTGGCGGTGTTACACCGTCATGGCGGCATTCCGACCCACGATCAGGATGTGTTCCTCAACGTGGTGGGTGGGGTCAAGGTGCTGGAGACCGCATCCGACCTGGCCTTGATGGCGGCGGTGATGTCCAGCTTGCGTAACCGGCCTCTGCCGCACGACCTCTTGGTATTTGGGGAGGTCGGCCTGTCCGGCGAAGTGCGTCCGGTGCCGAGCGGTCAGGAGCGCTTGAAGGAAGCGGCCAAGCACGGCTTCAAACGCGCGATTGTGCCCAAGGGCAACGCGCCGAAGGAAATGCCGCCAGGATTGCAGGTGATTGGGGTCACGCGCCTGGAACAGGCATTGGATGCACTTTTCGAATAATTCAGGGATGGACGCGATGCAACGATCGAATCACTGGGGTGTAGTCGCCCTGTTTATCGCCTTGGCCAGCTTGCCCGCCATGGCCTGGGCGGAGCTGCCAACGGGCTATCGCCTGGCGCAAACGCTGGTGACGCCAGAGGGCAGTGTGCTGCAGGTGCTCGAAGACCAGCGCATCAGCCCCCAACTGCACAAGGACAGTTGGGGCAGTGGGCTGGATGAAGACTCGTTCGACGAGCCCGGCGATTTGGTCGAAAACCCGCTACTCGAAGCCCAGGTGCGGTGGGTATCGGCCTCTGGCGAGGTGATAGCTCACGAAGACCTCGGCTACCCCTTGGCCGAGGTCAAGAAAGCCCCGCTCAAAGGGCTGCCCGAGCCTGTGTATTTTTTGACCATCGATCAGACCGCCCCCATGGGCAGCTACAGCGGGCCTGCCACGCAGTTACTGCTGCCCGGCAAGCAGCAACTCAAGCCGTTGAGTTACCAGGGCGCCGACGGCAAAGTCCATGCGCTGACCCTGGCTCATACCGGCAAGGCTGCGTGGATGATCGCAACGCCAGCCAACGGCGGCGCGGATGAACTGCTGCAGGTGTCATCATTTATGGACGGTGACGGTGAGGATGACTTTGCCACCCGTTATCAGACCTATCGGTTTGTCGACGGGCAGTGGCACGGCGCCTCAAGTCAGAAGAAGGGTTACTGGGACATGGAAAGTGATTTTCCCGCACGTAGTGCGTTCCCCTGAGCCATCACACTTCCAGCAGCGCGCCCAGCTCTCGCTCCAGTTCCTCCTGATCGCCTAGGTTCAACTCGATCAGCCGCCGCAAGTGGCTGATCGAGTCCAGGTCGATGTCTGTGCACACAAACCCCAGTTGACCTGCTGCTTCGTGGGTTAGCCGTACTTGCATCTTTATATGCGCCTTGGGATCCAGGCGTATGTCGACCGCGAACGGCAGCGCCTTATTTCCCTTCCACTCTTCAGGCCGTTGCACCAACAGGCCCTTAAGCGATAAATCCACCAATTGCACAGGCCATTCGTTGCCGTTTTGCCGAAGTTCGGTCTTGGCATCAAAGGCAATCCGGCGAAAACGGCGACGATCAGACGCTTGCTCGGTCATGGTGAAACCCTCTGTGGATAAAAGGATTGTAGCCCTGCGCCATCATTGGGCCGTTTTTTCTGGTTTTTTCTTCGTTGCAAGGCTCTAGACCAACGTAGGGGGGTGGCCTTTAAGGCCAACAGCGCTAAACTCCGAACGGCTGTCCTTTCTGTCCACCCTGGCTGGAATATAAAAATGAAAAATAATAATAGCCTGCTACGCCATCTACCCTGGCTGGTGCTGGCAATCGTAGGAGCGTGCGCCCTGGGCGTAGTGGCCTTGCGCCGAGGCGAGGCGATCAACGCCTTGTGGATTGTGGTCGCTGCTGTGGCCATCTACCTGGTTGCTTATCGCTACTACAGCCTGTTCATCGCTAACAACGTGATGCAACTCGATCCACGGCGGGCTACCCCCGCAGTGATCAACAACGACGGTCTGGACTATGTGCCGACCAACAAACACATCCTTTTCGGTCACCACTTTGCGGCCATTGCCGGTGCGGGCCCGCTGGTCGGTCCGGTACTGGCGGCGCAAATGGGCTACCTGCCCGGCACGCTCTGGCTGATTGCCGGCGTGGTGCTGGCCGGCGCGGTCCAGGACTTCATGGTTCTGTTCCTGTCGACCCGTCGCAACGGCCGTTCCCTGGGGGACATGGTTCGTGAAGAGATGGGCCGTATTCCGGGGACCATCGCGCTGTTCGGCTGCTTCCTGATCATGATCATCATCCTTGCGGTGTTGGCGCTGATCGTGGTCAAGGCCCTGGCCGAGAGCCCATGGGGCATCTTCACGGTGATGGCGACCATCCCGATCGCGATGTTCATGGGCATCTACATGCGCTACATCCGCCCGGGCCGCATTGGTGAAATTTCGATCATCGGCGTGTTGTTGCTGCTCGGCTCGATCTGGCTGGGCGGGCAAATTGCCGCTGATCCGGTCTGGGCCAAGGCCTTCACGTTCACTGGGATCCAGATCACCTGGATGCTGATCGGTTACGGTTTTGTCGCGGCGGTACTGCCGGTGTGGCTGATCCTGGCGCCGCGTGACTACCTCTCAACCTTCCTGAAAATCGGCACCATCATCGCCTTGGCAATCGGCATCCTGGTCACCATGCCAGACCTGAAAATGCCGGCCCTGACCCAGTTCATCGACGGCACCGGCCCGGTGTGGAAGGGCGGCCTGTTCCCGTTCCTGTTCATCACCATCGCCTGTGGCGCGGTCTCGGGTTTCCATGCGCTGATCTCCTCGGGCACCACGCCCAAGTTGCTGGCCAATGAAAGCCACGCCCGCTACATCGGTTACGGCGGCATGTTGATGGAGTCGTTCGTTGCCATCATGGCCATGGTTGCCGCTTCGGTGATCGAGCCTGGCGTCTACTTCGCTATGAACAGCCCAGCCGCCGTAGTCGGCAGCGATGTGGTTACCGTGGCACAAACCGTCAGCAGCTGGGGTTTTGCAATTACCCCTGAGGCACTGTCGGCCGTGGCCCATGACATCGGTGAAACCACCATCCTGGCCCGTGCCGGCGGTGCACCGACGTTGGCGGTGGGTATCGCGCAGATCCTGCACAGCGTACTGCCGGGTGAAACCACCATGGCGTTCTGGTACCACTTTGCGATCCTGTTCGAAGCGCTGTTCATTCTGACGGCTGTTGACGCAGGTACCCGAGCTGGTCGCTTCATGCTGCAAGACTTGCTTGGCTCCTTCGTGCCGGCGCTCAAACGCACCGAATCCTGGACCGCCAACCTGATCGCGACCGCCGGTTGCGTGGCGATGTGGGGTTATCTGCTGTACCAAGGCGTGATCGACCCACTGGGCGGTATCAATACCTTGTGGCCGCTGTTCGGTATCTCCAACCAGATGCTGGCCGGTATCGCGCTGATGCTGGCGACGGTTGTGCTGATCAAAATGAAACGCCAACGCTACATCTGGGTGACCATGCTGCCGGCGGTATGGCTGCTGATCTGCACCACCACCGCAGGCTTCATCAAGCTGTTCGACGCCAACCCGGCGATTGGCTTCCTGTCGCTGGCCAAGAAGTACAGTGACGCGCTGGCTAACGGTCAGATCCTGGCCCCGGCCAAGAGCATCGACCAGATGCAGCACGTGATCTGGAACGCCTACACCAACGCAACGCTGACGGCGCTGTTCCTGTTCGTGGTGTTCAGCATCCTGTTCTATGCGCTCAAGGTTGGCGTCGCCGCCTGGGGCAACAAAGAGCGTACGGATAAAGAAGCCCCGTTCCAGGCAGTACCCGACGCATAACCGAGGATTGCAAACATGTTCAATGACATCAGTCGCCTCGGTAAATACCTCGGTCAGGCCGCGCGCTTGATGGTCGGCATGCCCGACTACGACACGTACGTCGAGCATATGCAAACCAAGCACCCAGACAAGCCGATGATGGACTACAAGGCGTTCTTCCGGGAACGTCAGGAGGCCCGATACGGCGGCAAGGGTGGGCCCAAGTGCTGCTGACCCGTTAGTTCGGGCTGGTGGTGATCTACTGTGGGAGGGGGCTTGCTCCCGATAGCGGTGTGTCAGTGACAGATAAGTGCCTGACACACCGCTATCGGGGGCAAGCCCCCTCCCACATTTGTTTCAGTGTTCCTTCAAGGAGAATTTTTTGTCCTCTCCCATTCCAGTGACCGTACTCAGCGGCTTTCTCGGCGCCGGCAAGACCACCTTGCTGCGCCATCTGCTCAAGGCCGAGCACGGCTTGAAAATCGCCGTGATCGAAAACGAATTCAGCGATGCCGGTATCGACACCCAGTTGTTGGGCGAAGAACCGGTGCAAGTCATGACCCTGTCCAACGGCTGCGTGTGCTGCACCATCCACACCGACCTCACCAAGGCTCTCTATCTGCTGCTTGAGCGCCTGGACAGCGGCGAGATCGCCTTCGATCGCCTGGTGATCGAGTGCACCGGCCTGGCCGATCCGGCGCCGGTGGCCCAAACCTTTTTCATCGATGAAGAACTGCGCGAGCGCTACATCCTCGACGGCATCATCACCCTGGTGGACGCGGCCCACGCCGAGCACCACCTGACCCAGACCATCGCCCAGGCCCAGATCGGTTTTGCCGACCGGCTGCTGGTGAGCAAGCGTGATTTGGTGGACGACGCCACCTTCGAGGCGCTGAGTGATCGCCTCACCCGCATCAACCGCCGCGCGCCGATTCGCGTGGTCGAGCACGGCAAGATTGATTTGGCCGAACTGCTCGATGTTCGTGGTTTCAACCTCAACGCCGGCATGAGCTTGCGCCCGGTGAGCAAGGCCCCGTCCATCGACCGTATTTCCAGCCTGGTGCTGCGCACCGACCAGCCGCTGGATATCGACCGCCTCAGCGAGTTTATGAATGAGCTGTTGGAAGACCACGGCAAGCAACTGCTGCGCTACAAGGGCGTGCTGAACATTGCCGGCGAAGACCGCCGCATGGTGTTTCAGGGCGTGCTGAAGCTCTACGGGTTCGATTGGGACACCGAATGGGCCGAGGGGGAAGCGCGGGAGAGTGTGATCGTGTTTATTGCCGATGAATTGCCGGAAGACAAAATCCGCGAAGGCTTTGCCAAGGTTTACCAACCCTGACTTGTAATGCAGTCAACGGTGGGAGGGGGCTTGCTCCCGATGACGGTGGATCAGTAAACCCATATGTGACCGATACACTGCTATCGGGAGCAAGCCCCCTCCCACACTTGGGCGCATTTCAAACTGGACAATTGGTATAAAAAAGCCCGGCTCAAGAGCCGGGCTTTTTATTCAAGCAACTGCAATCAAGCGCCGTATACCGGCAGTTTTTTGCAGATGGCCTTGACCTTCTCACGGACCGCGTCGATCACGGCTTCGTTGTTCAGGTCTGCCAGGATGTCGCAGATCCAGCCGGCCAGTTCCTTGCACTCTGCTTCTTTAAAGCCACGAGTGGTCACAGCAGGGGTGCCGAAGCGCAGGCCCGAGGTGACGAACGGAGAGCGTGGGTCGTTCGGTACCGAGTTCTTGTTCACGGTGATGAAGGCTTTGCCCAGGGCAGCGTCAGCATCTTTGCCGGAAATGTCCTGCTTGATCAGCGACAGCAGGAACAGGTGGTTTTCAGTACCGCCGGACACTACGTCAAAGCCGCGCTCGATAAACACGCTGGCCATGGTCTGGGCGTTCTTGACCACTTGTTGCTGGTAGGTCTTGAACTCAGGCTGCAGTGCTTCCTTGAAGCAGATCGCTTTGGCGGCGATCACGTGCTCCAGCGGGCCACCCTGGGCGCCTGGGAATACAGCGGAGTTCAGCTTCTTCTCGATCTCGGCGTTGGCGCGAGCCAGGATCAGGCCGCCACGTGGACCGCGCAGGGTCTTGTGGGTGGTGGTGGTTACCACATCAGCGAATGGAACCGGGTTCGGGTAGACGCCCGCGGCGACCAGACCGGCCACGTGAGCCATGTCCACGAACAGGTAGGCGCCAACCTTGTCGGCGATTTCACGGAAGCGTGGGAAGTCCAGGATCTGCGAATAGGCAGAGAAACCGGCCACGATCATTTTTGGCTTGTGTTCAACCGCCAGGCGCTCAACTTCGTCGTAGTCGATCAGGCCGTTGGCATCGATACCGTATTGAACGGCGTTGTACAGCTTGCCGGAGGAGGAAACGCTGGCGCCGTGGGTCAGGTGACCGCCGTGTGCCAGGCTCATGCCCAGAATGGTGTCGCCGCCTTGCAGCAGGGCCAGGTACACGGCGCTGTTGGCTTGGGAGCCGGCGTGTGGCTGGACGTTGGCGTAATCGGCGCCGAACAGTTCTTTTGCACGGTCGATGGCCAGTTGCTCAACCACGTCGACGTACTCGCAACCGCCGTAGTAGCGCTTGCCTGGGTAGCCTTCGGCGTACTTGTTGGTCAGAACCGAACCTTGAGCCTCCATGACCGCAGGGCTGGTGTAGTTTTCCGAAGCGATCAGCTCGATGTGCTCTTCCTGGCGCACGGCTTCTTGCTCCATGGCGGCGAAGAGATCGGCGTCGTACTTGGCAATGGTCAAATCACGGCTGAACATGGCGGTCCTCAAGGATCGGGGGCAGAAAAGGAGGGCATTCTAACCCAATGGGTTTTAGATGGCATATGAAAGGACATCAAGTCGCGGACAAGTGGGATTCACTTAGGGATGAGCGGTGTCATTGCCGGCCTAATCGGGGGTAAGTCCCCCCACATTTGAAACGCATTCCCCTGTGGGAGGGGGCTTGCCCTCGATGAGGCCAGTGGCTTCACCACAAACCATCAGTCGAACATGAAGAGGGCATCATTGCTGAACTGCGCCTCGAACCGATTCGCCGGCATCGGTCGTCCGAACAGATAACCCTGCACCTCATCGCAGCCATGCTCGCGCAGGAAATCCAACTGCTCATGGGTTTCCACGCCCTCGGCGATTACCGCCAGGTTGAGGCTGTGGGCCATGGCAATAATCGCCCGGGCGATCTGCGCGTCCTGTTCGCCGGACGGCAGGCCATCGACGAAGGTGCGGTCGATTTTCAACACATCGATGGGGAACTGCTTGAGGTAGTTGAGCGATGAATAGCCCGTGCCAAAATCGTCCACCGCAATGCTCAAGCCCAGGTTTTTCAGGCTGTCGAGGATGTGCAGGGCTTCATTGACTTCGCGCATCAGGATACTTTCGGTCAGCTCCAGCTCCAGGCACGCCGGCGGCAGGCCTGTGTCTTTGAGGATGGTGGCAATGCGAGTGCCCAGTTGGCCGTCGGAGAACTGCCGCGCCGAGATGTTCACCGAGACTTTCGGCACGCGCACCTTGTTTTGATGCCAGGTCTTGAGCTGGCGGCAGGCTTCGCTGATCACCCAGTCGCCCACGTCCACCACCAGGCCCAACTCTTCCAGCACCGGAATAAAGTCCCCCGGCGGCACCAGCCCGCGACGCGGATGGCGCCAGCGCAGCAGGGCTTCGGCGCCGGTCAGGCGTTTGCCATCACCGCTGAACTGCGGCTGGTAATAAAGCACGAATTCGTTCTGCTCCAGGGCGTGGCGCAGGTCGCTTTCCAGCTCCAGGCGTTCCAGGGCGCTGGCGTTCATGTCGGCCTGGTAGAACTGGAAGTTGTTCTTGCCGCGTTCCTTGGCGTGATACATGGCGGTGTCGGCGTTTTTCATCAGTTGGCTCAGCTCGTTGCCGTCCTGAGGGCTGAGGGCGATGCCGATACTGGCGGTCACAAAGAACTCGCGGCCTTCCAGCACAAAGGGTTTCACCAGGCTGGCGAGGATCTGTTCGGCCACGTGAATCGCGCGGTTCAGCGCCATTTCACGGCTGACCCGTGGTTGCAGGAGCAAGGTGAATTCGTCACCGCCCATGCGCGCGACAGTGTCGTCTTCGGCCACGCAGCCGAGCAGGCGAGTGGCCATTTCCTTGAGCATGCGGTCGCCGGCGGCGTGGCCAAGGGAGTCGTTGATCGGCTTGAAGCGGTCAAGGTCGAGGAACATCAGCACGACCCACGACTTCTGCCGCTCGGCAGACTGCAACGCGGTGTGCAGGCGGTCTTGGAACAGTGTGCGGTTGGGCAGGTGGGTCAGGGCGTCGTAATACGCCAGGCGGTGAATACGCTGCTCGCTGGCCTTGCGCTCGCTGATATCACTGAAGAAGCATACGTAACTGGCGAGGTCGCCTTCGTCGTCGAACACGGCGGTAATGCCGACCCACGCCGGGTAGTGCTCGCCGTTGCGGCGCTTGAGCCACACTTCGCCTTCCCAGGTGCTGTGCTGGTGCAATTGCTTGAGTACGTAGCGCAGGTGGGCTTCCTGCTGTTCATCCACGGTCAGCATGTTCGGCAACTGGTCGAGTACGTCCGCCACTTCGTAGCCGCTGACTCGGCTGAATGCCTCGTTGGCCTGCACGATATAGCCCGCCGGGTCAGTGATCAGGATCGCCGAGGTGGAATGCTCAAATACCGTGGCCGCCATGCGCAGGTCTTTCTCGGCGCGGCGTTGTTGGCTGATATCGCGGCCGACGCCCAGAATGCCCTCGAAGGCGCCATGCTCGTCCCACACCAGTACCAGGCGCAGTTCGATCGGCACTTTACGCCCGTCGGCGCGCAGGCAGTCAAACAGGAACAGCTGGGTCTGCACTTCATCGCGCAGCTTATTGAGCGCATCGGTGTCGCCCAGCGCACGGCTGACCTGTTCCATCAGGCTGTAAATACCCGCCAATTGCGCTGGGTTGGCGATGATCGACTGCCAGCCATTCTTGAACACCCAGTCCACTTCATACCCCAGCACCGCACTGACCGACGGGCTGATGTAGTTGAGGGCCAGTTTGCTGTCGGTGGAGCAGATCACGTCACTGATGCTTTCGGCGAGCATGCGATAGCGCTGTTCGCTGTCGCGCAGGGATTCGCTGGCTTCGATCTGGTCGGTGATGTCTTTGGCGACGCCAATGATGCGGGTGACTTGGCTCGTTTTATCACGGGCCAGGGCCTGCTCACGAATATCAAAGCGCCGCCATTGGTTATTGCGATGGCGGAAGCGCAACTGGCAGTGCAACTGCGTCGCGTAGCCGGCCTGACGCTGTTGCTGGCGCAAATCGTGGTAATACTCGGCGTCTTCAGGGTGAAGCAGGATTTCCCAGAAGTACTCGCCCATTTGCTGCAGTTCGGCCTTTACGTAGCCGAGGGTTTGCCCCAAATGGTGGTTGCTGAAAATCATGCGCTGGCTGACCACGTCCTGCACATACAGGTGATCAGGCACGGTGCGCACCACGTCCGACCAGAAACTCTCACGCTCCACCAGCGACAGTTCGATCAGCTTGCGGCTGGTGATGTCGCTGATGCTGAGGAT
Organism: Pseudomonas sp. Irchel 3H9; assembly: GCF_900187495.1. Lineage (NCBI taxonomy): Bacteria > Pseudomonadati > Pseudomonadota > Gammaproteobacteria > Pseudomonadales > Pseudomonadaceae > Pseudomonas > Pseudomonas sp. Irchel 3H9. Next base: position 202,170 of record NZ_FYDK01000008.1, read on the forward strand.
CACCGCCTTGAAATCGTCCTGCTGCTCCGGCAGGCGCATCACCAGCCACAGGTATTGCTCGTTGCCGACCACATCATTGAGCTGGATCTCCAGTTCAAGCTGGCTCTGCTGGGTCAGGACCGCTTCGAGTATTTGATGGCCGATGGACGTGCTGTTGTGTGGGCAATCATCGATCAGCCGCTCCCAAGCCTTCTCGCACGAGTCCACGTTGAGCAGGCGCACCGCCACTTGGTTGATCTCGGTGATGCGCAGCTCGGCGAGCAGTTGCCTGCATTCTTCAGGTTTGTTTTGGAGCCAGGCGTGAAGGTGTTCGCGGGTCTGCAAGTGCGTCTTGGCAAAAAACGCATTCAGGCCTGACAGGTCCAGGACGCACAGGGCGACGCCGGTACCTTCGAAAATATCCTGATAACGCCGCCGGCCTTCATGCACCTGGCGCTGGCGGCGACGCATATTCAGCAGCACGATTACGGGGATCAGCGAGAAGGCCAGGCCCAACAGGCATTTGCCGATAAACGCCGGCAGCAGTTGTTCCAGCACGGCTGCGCGGTCAAACATGCCGCGCAACTGCCAGTCGCTTTTGCTCAGGGGGGTGACCAGCACGCTTTTATTCAAGTCATCCGGGGTCAGGGCACTGGACCATTGCGCCGGCATGCCACTGTCACGGCTGACGACGCGGTGGTTCAGGCTGTTCTCGATGGCCCACATGGGGCGCTGGCCCTGACTGTCCTGGCGGGTCAGGTTGACCAAGTAGTTAGGTGCCAGGCGCAGCGCCCAGTACATTCTTGAGCCGCCGCTGGGCTGGTGCAGCAGCAGATAGATGATGGTGCCGTCTTCGTTATTGCTCAGGTAATACGGTTGGCCGTGGCTGCGCTGCACCAGTTCTTCCAGCCAGGCGCTGTCCTGGCTGTCGTTGGCGCTGTCACTGATCATCGCGCCGCTGGGCGCGAGCAGGGCGATACTGCGCAGCTCCGGCAGCGAGCGCTGCAGCGTGCGCGTCAGGGCCTGTTGCTGTTCAATGTCGCGCGGCGGCTCGACCATCGGTAGCAGGTTCAAGGCGATTTTTGCGCTCAGGGCCATGTTCAGGCTGATCTGCTCAGCCAGGTCGGCGCTGTAGTCGATGGTGTATTGCTGCTGGTTTTTCTGGTTTTGCTGCAGTTGGTCCAGCAGTTGCCAGAACAATAAGGCGAGCAGCATGAGGACGAGCGTCGCCAATGCGCCTTTGAGGGTGCCGTGCAGGGGCGCTCCCGGCGCTATATGAGCGGCGCGCAAGGGAGTTGGCGGCGTGACTTTGGACAAGCTGTGATCCTGCGGTTTGGCTGGACTGGCGCGCGACGTGCACTATAAGCCGGACGCCCGGAGGGCGGCTAGCATGCCTTGACTTGTGGCAAAGTGCCAGCCCTGCTTGGCTGGACTGACCAAGCGCATTGAGGTAGCTTTGCCGGTTACGCGGGGGCGTTCCAGCCCCAGATACTCAGGCTTTTTTCGCTCGCTGGCATTGATGATAGTCAACGGCCCGCGCGGCGCATGGCTTGGCACGGGCTTCGCCCGCTTAATTCATCAGTCACTGACGCTAGGTTCACCATGGCTCAATACGTCTTCACCATGCATCGGCTGGGAAAAGTTGTTCCGCCGAAGCGGGAAATCCTGAAAAATATTTCGCTGTCCTTCTTCCCCGGCGCCAAAATCGGCGTGCTCGGCCTCAACGGTTCGGGTAAGTCCACGCTGCTGAAAATCATGGCCGGCGTCGACACCGAGTTCGAAGGCGAAGCTCGCCCGATGCCGGAACTGAACATCGGTTACCTGCCGCAGGAACCAATCCTGGACCCAACCAAGACCGTGCGTGAAGTGGTCGAGGAAGCGGTCAGCGTGATCAAAAACGCCCAGGCGCGCCTGGACGAAGTCTACGCCGCCTACGCCGAGCCGGATGCCGACTTCGACAAGCTGGCCGCCGAACAGGCCAAGCTCGAAGCCATTCTGCAGGCCAGTGACGGTCATAACCTGGAACGCCAACTGGAAGTCGCCGCCGATGCGCTGCGCTTGCCGGCTTGGGATGCCAAGGTCGAATTCTTGTCCGGTGGTGAAAAGCGTCGTGTGGCCCTGTGCCGTCTGCTGCTGTCGGCCCCCGACATGCTGCTGCTCGACGAACCAACCAACCACTTGGACGCCGACTCCGTCGCCTGGCTGGAACATTTCCTTCACGATTTCCCGGGCACCGTGGTTGCGATCACGCACGACCGGTACTTCCTGGACAACGTGGCCGGCTGGATTCTTGAGCTCGACCGTGGCGCCGGTATCCCGTACGAGGGCAACTACTCCGGTTGGCTGGAAGCCAAGTCCGATCGTCTGGCCGCCGAATCCAAGCAGCAATCGGCCCATGAAAAAGCCATGAAGGAAGAACTGGAGTGGGTGCGCAAAGGCGCCAAGGCCCGCCAGTCCAAATCCAAGGCACGTCTGCAACGCTTCGAAGAAATGCAGTCCCAGGAATTCCAAAAGCGCAGCGAAACCAACGAGATCTATATCCCGGCCGGTCCGCGCCTGGGTGACAAGGTCATCGAATTCAAGAACGTTTCCAAAGGCTATGGCGACCGCGTGTTGATCGACAACCTGTCGTTCTCCATGCCAAAAGGCGCGATCGTCGGCGTTATCGGCGGTAACGGTGCGGGTAAATCCACGCTGTTCCGCATGCTGATGGGCAAGGAAACGCCGGATTCGGGGAGCATCGAGATCGGCGAAACCGTGCAACTGGCTTGTGTGGACCAGAGCCGTGATGACCTCGACGGCAGCAAGACCGTGTTCCAGCAAATCTCCGACGGCTCTGACCAGATCCGCATCGGCAACTATGAAATTCCGTCGCGCACCTATGTTGGCCGCTTCAACTTCAAAGGCGGCGATCAGCAGAAGTTCGTCAAGGACCTGTCCGGTGGTGAGCGCGGTCGCTTGCACCTGGCCCTGACTCTGAAAGAGGGCGGCAACGTGCTGCTGCTCGACGAACCATCCAACGACCTCGACGTTGAGACCCTGCGTTCCCTGGAAGAAGCCCTGCTGGACTTCCCTGGCGCCGCCATTGTGATCTCTCACGATCGGTGGTTCCTTGACCGCGTCGCGACCCACATCCTGGCGTACGAAGACGACTCACAAGCGGTGTTCTTCGAAGGTAACTACACCGAGTACGAAGCGGACCGTAAAAAGCGTTTGGGCGAAGCTGCTGCCCAGCCGCACCGTGTACGGCACAAAAAACTGGCCTGATCCGGCTGGTTGAAAAAAGCGGGGCCTTCGGGCTCCGCTTTTTTTTGCGCTGGGGTTTTGCAGTGTTTTTGATGGCCCTATCGGGAGCAAGCTCCCTCCCACATTTGATTTGTGAACACATCCAAAATGTGTGAGGGGGCTTGCCCCCGATAGCTATTTCCCTGCTGGTGCGTAACCTGCCTTGGTAATCCTCTTTTAAGTGCAAAAAATCCCTGTTTCCTGTGTTTATTTATATCCAATGCACCATTTAAATTCACAAAGGCGACATTTTGCCCTGTCGCGGTGCGACATGAATTGATAAAGTCCGGCTCAATCTCCCTTAAAAACAATCAATTTGCCGAGACTTTTCATGATCGAATCCGTCGAATCCTTCCTTGCCCGCCTCAAAAAACGCGACCCAGACCAGCCAGAATTCCACCAGGCTGTAGAAGAAGTCCTACGCAGTCTGTGGCCGTTTCTTGAAGCCAATCCCCATTACCTGACCTCGGGTATTTTGGAGCGCATCTGCGAGCCGGAACGAGCGATAACGTTCCGGGTTTCGTGGGTCGATGATCACGGCAAGGTCCAGGTCAATCGCGGTTTCCGTATCCAGATGAACAGCGCCATCGGCCCCTACAAAGGTGGCCTGCGTTTCCACCCGTCGGTGAACCTGGGCGTGCTGAAATTCCTCGCCTTCGAACAGACCTTCAAGAATTCCCTGACTTCGTTGCCAATGGGCGGCGGCAAAGGCGGCTCGGACTTTGATCCAAAAGGTAAGAGCGACGCCGAAGTCATGCGTTTTTGCCAGGCATTCATGAGCGAGCTGTACCGCCATATCGGTGCGGATGTGGATGTGCCGGCTGGCGATATCGGCGTGGGTGCACGTGAGATCGGCTTCCTGTTTGGCCAGTACAAGCGCCTGAGCAACCAGTTCACCTCCGTGTTGACCGGCAAAGGCATGACCTACGGCGGGAGTCTGATCCGTCCGGAAGCGACCGGATTTGGTTGCGTGTACTTCGCCGAAGAGATGCTCAAGCGCGACGGTAAACGGGTCGAGGGCAAGCGTGTGGCGGTCTCCGGCTCAGGCAACGTCGCCCAATACGCGGCGCGCAAGGTTATGGACCTGGGCGGCAAGGTGATTTCCCTGTCTGACTCCGAAGGCACCCTGTACGCCGAAAGTGGTTTGACCGAGGAACAATGGTCGGCGCTGCTGGAGCTTAAAAACGTTCAGCGTGGGCGCATCAGCGAACTGGCCGAGCGTTTCGGCCTGGAGTTCCGCAAGGGGCAAACGCCGTGGGACCTGGCTTGCGATATCGCCCTGCCATGCGCCACCCAGAATGAACTCGGCGCCGACGCCGCCCGCACCTTGCTGCGCAACGGCTGTATTTGCGTGGCCGAAGGCGCCAACATGCCTACAACGCTTGAGGCTGTGGATATCTTTATCGAGGCGGGCATTCTGTTCGCACCGGGCAAGGCATCCAATGCCGGCGGCGTTGCGGTGAGTGGCCTGGAAATGTCGCAGAACGCCATGCGCTTGCTGTGGACCGCTGGTGAAGTGGACAGCAAGCTGCACAACATCATGCAGTCGATCCACCACGCTTGCGTGCACTACGGCGAAGAAAACGGCCGCATCAACTACGTGAAGGGCGCGAACATCGCAGGCTTCGTGAAAGTCGCCGACGCGATGCTGGCCCAAGGCATCGTCTAGGTCTCGGCTTCGATACGCAGCACTTCGATCAGCTGATCGCCAACGGGGCGCTTCCACAGCACCTCATCACCCACCTGGGCGCCCAGCAACGCGCGGCCCAGGGGTGAACCCCAGTTGATCAGGCCTGTGCTGGCGTCGGCCTGGTCTTCACCGACCAACTGGATGCGCTGTTGCTCGTCATGCTCATTGGCGAAGGTCACCCAGCTGCCGATCTGCACCTTGTCGGTGCCGGTGGCCAGCGCCACGACCTGGGCGCTCTGGACGCGTTGGTTGAAGTAGCGTAAATCCCGCTCAAGATCGGCCTGGCGCTGCTTATCGGCCTGCTCACCCTTGGCAGATTCGGCACTGTGCTCAGCCTTCAACTGCGCAACCTTGGCCTGTAACTGCGCCAGCCCTTGCGCGGTCAAGTGATTGGGTTGCTCACTGACCTGACGCTCCACTGGCTGATCAGCTTGGGCGGCGGCGTTATCCTCATTTACAAAAGCTCGGCTCATGACGTTCTCCCTCTATGGAGCTTGGGCCATGTTCGCTGCGCTTTAGTTTCGATGGATGTCTGAAAGCGACCTATTGCGAGCGATAGGCCCGAGCGGCATCGCGATCCTTCTCGTGCTGCCAGGCGCGCTCACGGTCGTCCCAGTGATTGTCCTTGTAGTCGCGCAGTTCTTCGTTTTCACGCATGGCCTTGCACTGGCGAAAGCCGTCCTCCCAGCCTTCGGCGTATGTCCGGTCTTTCAGGTAGCGCGGGACATTTTTGCGAAACTCCCCGGAAATCACCCCGGCGGCCTGGCGACCGCTGCTGCAGCCATCGTCAAATCCATCGGCGAAGGCCGGTGGATAACCTCTGGCCAGCAATTCCTGATGAGTCGATTGACAACCCGCCAGCCACACCATCGCACACAGTATTACTGCATACCGCCACATTGCTTGCTCCCTGGCCGTTTAACGGCTGATAGGGCAAGTCTAGATAGGGATTTGTCGGGGAGGTGTGAAAGGGGTGTGAGAAAGGTGTGGAGCACGATGAGATCGGTCGGTGAGTGCCGAACCGGTGATGAGGAAGCTGGGCTCCCTCATCACAAAAGACTATGTGGCCTGGCTGTTCGCCAAAGCCCTGTGTTCCGCCAATTCCTGCTCAATGAATGCCGCAATCATTGCGCGATAGACCTGCTCGGTTACCTCGGGGTTTGCGCCCACGGTCTCCGATAATTCCCGCACCTTGGTGATCACCTGCTCAACCCGCTGTGGGGCCTTGACGCCATCGGTGTCTTTTTTGAAGCGTGCTGCCTGTGATACGTAGCGGCCTCGTTCGGCCAGAAGGGTGACGATTTGCTGGTCGAGGCGGTCGATGTTGTTTCGAACGTCTTCAAGGGTGGTGCAGGTAACGGCCATGTCGAGTGAACTCCTGATTGTGCGGGCAATGCTAACAAAATATGGGAGGTGGCTTGCGCCCGATAGCAGAGTGTCAGTCAATGCTTAACTGAAACACCGCCATCGGGGGCAAGCCCGCTCCCACATTTTTGATTTTCACCAGGCTTTGGTCAGTAGTGATACCACTTCACTTCAAGCATCACTTCATTCACTGGCGTCGACAGGTGGCTGTACTCGCGCTGTGCGCTCAGGCGCAGGCCCAGGTTACGGGACAGTTCCCACTGTTGGTTGAGGCTGATGCTGCGCCGCACTTCACCATTGGTGAAGAAATCGCCCTTGGCTTCCAGGCTCAAGTTGCCCAGCGGGTTTTTCCACAGCACGCCGGTGTTGAAGCCGGCTGCGGGGGAGATGGCTTCGTTGAAGTCGTTGTTGTGTTCCACGCGCACGGTGCCGAGGGCGAAGCCGAGCATGTCGTCGCGTAGTTGCCAGGTGCCGCCGGCACCGCCGTTGACGTGGGCGACCAGGGTTTCGTCGTCGTGTTTGCCCGGCACGCGTTCCAGGCCACCGGTGACTTGCCAGGACCAGGGTTGCAGCAGGGCGTTGCGTGGGGTCAGGGAGCGGATGGTAGCCAGGTCCAGTTGCTGCAATTGCCAGTGGTTACCTTCGTACTGGCGCAGTTTCATTTGCAGGATTTCAATCTGGGCGCCGAGGGGGAAGCCTTCGGCGTTGTCGTTGAGGTCGTGGTAGGCCATGCGCAGGCCGTATTCACCGAAGGCTTTGTCGCCCCGGGTGCCGATGCCAGCTTGCCAGGTACGCGACTCATGGCCGTTTTCCGGCAGGCCGGGAGGCGTGATCTTTAGATCGGGCGCGGGGTTCTGGTTGATCGCGCGCAGCAGTTCGAAGCTGCGTTGGGAGCGTGCGGTGTCCCGTTCAAGGCCATTGGCACGGTAGCGGCCCAGGCGATAGGCGGCGTCGATGATCAGGGCCTGACGCTCGCGGGGTAATGCTTTAAAAGCAGGCTCTTGTAGTTGCTGCTGGTCATCGCTGACCTTGAGTACCCATTGCTGCTCGTCGCTGTCCAGCGGCTTTGCGCGCTCCAGCAACTCGCGCTCGCGGGACGGTCGGTAGTCGATCTTCTCGACCAGGCCCGCGTCCTTCACTGCCTTGACGGTGTCGGTAGGAATGGCGGTCAGCGGGAATTGCTCGGTCAGGCGCAGGCCGGGGCGGGCCACTTGCAGCAGTTCCAGCAGGCGATAGGAGCAGTTTTCGTCGAAGAAGAAATAGTCGAACTGGATCTGCTTGAGCTCCCACACGTGCTCGACCATGCGCTCGGTCTCGACCTGGGTGAGGTTAAGGCGATATTCCCACAGGTCGCGGTTTTCGAGGCTGCGGTACTCGGAGAGTTTTTCCTGGTAAGGCACCAGCGCGAACAGACCGGGGTAGCCGCCCATCAGGCCTTTCCAGGCGTAGAGAATGCTGTTGTCCGAGCCTTCTATATAGGCGCCGAAGTTGATCGCGTAGCTGAGCAGCGCGGTCTTGTTGCTCTGCACGTCGGCCTGGTCGATACGCAGCAGGGTGTGGCCGAACATCGAGGACGGGCTGTTTAGGTAGGCCGCCGGGAAGATCATCACCGCGCTATGGGGCGAGACGTCCTTGAACCATTGCTTGAATTCGGTGCAGTCCACGGCGGGCAGGTCAGTCAGGTGCAACTGATCCTTTAACCAGCGGGTACGTGCGGGGTAGACGCATTGGGCGTGTTTTTCACCCAGGCTGGCCGGAGCATAGAGTGCTTCAACGGTGGCCTTGAGTTCGGCATCCGGGTGGTGGGCACCATCGGGGGCGAGGAAAAATTTCTGCTCGCTGACATAACTGCGCCAGCCACTGATTTTGCCGGCTTCGTAATGGCCCAGCGAAAGCCAGAACGGATCGTTGGCCAATTGCTGCAAACGTTGATCATCAAGGTGCGGTGCCGCGTACAGCGGGGCGCAGGCGAGGAGTGCCATCCAGGCAAAGCGTTTGAGCATAGGGGCAACTTAAGTCGGAAATTAGAGAGACCCAAAGGGGAAGCAGGTCCAAAAATAAAACCCGCGCCTGGGGAGGCGCGGGCAGGTCGAGCTTAAGCCTGGGTAGCGTATTTCGCCAGACGGGCATCGCCTTTCAGTACAGCCAGAGTGTTGTTGTGTACGTCTTCAGCGGTCACATCGGCCTTGCTGAAGATTTGCTGGAAGTGTTCGTGAGCCACTGCAGCGAAGTGTTCGCGATCTTCCGGAGCAACGCCCAGTACCACCGCGTAAGTGGTCAGTGCTTCGCCATTACCCTTGGCCATGTCTTCGGACAGCTCGTTCATCATGCCATTCATGGCAATCCAGGACTTGCCGCCGTAGGTCAGCGCGCTGTTGGTGCTGCAACCGTTGGTGCCCGAGGTCATGCCGAAGGTGGCGTTACCCGAAGTACCGTTGGTGGTGGAAGCCAGGAAGTGAGCCGGAGTGCCGCGCTGGCCTTCGAACAACATGTTGCCCCAACCGCAGTTCGGGCCACCTGGTGCTTCAGCCATTGCATTGAGGGAGACGACGGTGAAGAGAGTACCGAGAAGGATCCGTTTCATAGCTTTGTTCTCTTTGTGTGCAAACCAATGGACAAGGGTTCAGGCACTTCATAGCGCCCTAGGGATCGGTTATTAGTCCAACCCGCGCAGTTTGGAGTTTAGGCACGTTCCAAGGGTTCCGTGTGTTTTTATAAAACAATCAGAGATGTCGCGATTTTTTTGTAGGACTCATTCGGTGTCTACGCTTTCACAAAGGCTCGCCTTGCCAGAGCGCGCAACGGGGAGCCAGAATGCCGTCATCTGCCCCGCCTGATGTAAGGAAGCCCGATGCCTGATCCTGTTGCTGCCAGCCTGCGTCTAGCGCCCGAAGCGCTGACTCGTCCTTTTTCCGCTGAACAGTTCAGCTTCTCGACCACCAATGATTTGGAGCCCTTTCGCGGTGTGCTTGGCCAGGAACGCGCAGTTGAAGCGTTGCAGTTCGGTGTGGCCATGCCACGCCCCGGTTACAACGTGTTTGTCATGGGCGAGCCGGGCACCGGTCGCTTCTCGTTCGTCAAACGCTACCTGAAGGCCGAAGGCAAGCGCCTGCAGACCCCGGCGGACTGGGTCTATGTGAATAATTTCGATGAACCCCGCGAACCACGCGCCCTGGAACTGCCAGGCGGTGCTGCGGCGGCGTTCATTGCCGATATCAACGGCTTGGTCGACAACCTGGTGGCCACCTTCCCGGCGGTCTTTGAGCACCCGACTTATCAACAGCGCAAAAGCGCCATCGACCGCGCGTTCAACCAGCGTTACGACAAGGCCCTCGATGTGATCGAACGCCTGGCTTTGGAAAAGGACGTGGCGCTGTACCGCGACAGTTCCAACATCGCGTTCACGCCGATGCTCGACGGTAAGGCGCTGGACGAAGCCGAGTTTTCGCAACTGCCGGAAGTAGATCGCGAGCGTTTCCACACAGATATTTCCGAGCTGGAAGAGCGCCTCAACGAGGAGTTGGCCAGCCTGCCGCAGTGGAAGCGTGAGTCCAACAACCAACTGCGCCAGTTCAACGAAGAAACCATCACCTTGGCCCTGCAACCTTTGCTTGCGCCACTGTCGGAAAAATACGCCGAGAACGCAGCTGTCTGCGGTTACTTGCAGGCGATGCAGGTCTACCTGCTGAAAACTGTGGTCGAGCAATTGGTCGACGACGCCAAGACCGACGCCCAGGCCCGCAAGCTGCTCGAAGAGCAATACTGCCCGAGCCTGGTGGTTGGGCACCCGGTCAACGGCGGCGCCCCAGTGGTGTTTGAACCGCACCCGACGTACGACAACCTGTTTGGCCGTATCGAGTACAGCACCGACCAGGGCGCGCTCTACACCACCTATCGCCAACTGCGACCGGGTGCCTTGCACCGTGCCAATGGCGGGTTCCTGATCCTCGAAGCCGAAAAAATGCTCAGCGAGCCGTTCGTGTGGGACGCCCTCAAGCGCTCCCTGCAATCGCGCAAGTTGAAGATGGAATCGCCTCTGGGCGAGCTGGGCCGTCTGGCTACCGTGACCCTCAACCCGCAAATGATTCCGTTGCAGGTCAAGGTGATCATTATCGGTTCGCGCCAGCTTTACTACGCGTTGCAGGACGCCGACCCGGACTTCCAGGAGATGTTCCGGGTGCTGGTGGATTTCGACGAAGACATCCCGATGGTCGACGAAAGCCTGGAGCAGTTCGCCCAGTTGCTCAAAACCCGGACCTCGGAAGAGGGCATGGCGCCGTTGACCTCGGACGCGGTGGCGCGGCTGGCGACTTACAGCGCGCGGCTGGCGGAGCATCAGGGCCGTTTGTCGGCGCGTATTGGTGACTTGTTTCAACTGGTGAGCGAGGCGGACTTTATCCGCCACCTGGCCGGTGATGAGATGACCGATGCCGGCCATATCGAGCGCGCCCTCAAAGCCAAGGCCACCCGTACCGGCCGCGTGTCGGCACGGATCCTCGACGACATGCTCGCCGGGGTGATCCTGATCGACACCGCCGGTGCGGCCGTGGGCAAGTGCAACGGGCTGACGGTGCTGGAAGTCGGTGACTCGGCATTCGGCGTACCGGCGCGGATTTCCGCCACGGTGTACCCGGGCGGCAGCGGCATTGTCGACATCGAACGTGAGGTTAACCTCGGTCAGCCGATTCACTCCAAGGGCGTTATGATCCTCACGGGTTACCTGGGCAGCCGTTATGCCCAGGAATTCCCGCTGGCGATTTCGGCGAGCATCGCGCTGGAGCAATCCTACGGTTATGTGGATGGCGACAGTGCGTCCCTGGGCGAGGCGTGCACCTTGATCTCGGCCCTGTCGAAAACCCCGCTCAAGCAATGTTTTGCCATCACCGGTTCGATCAACCAGTTTGGTGAAGTGCAGGCGGTAGGTGGGGTCAACGAGAAGATTGAAGGCTTCTTCCGTCTCTGTGAAGCGCGCGGTTTGACCGGTGAGCAAGGGGCGATCATTCCTCAGGCCAACGTGGCCACGTTGATGCTTGATGAGAAGGTCTTGCAGGCTGTGCGCGCCGGGCAGTTCCATATCTACGCGGTGCGCCAGGCGGATGAGGCGTTGAGCCTGTTGGTGGGTGAAGACGCGGGTGAGCCGGACGCCGAAGGGCAGTTCCCGGAAGGGACCGTCAATGCGCGAGTGGTCGAGCGTTTGCGTGCGATTGCCGAGATGATCAGCGAGGAAGACTTGAAAGAGGCGGAGAAGGAGTTGGCGCAGCAGGCGCTGGCCGAAGCCAAGCCCACCTGAGTTCTGAGGCCAGGCCGGGTCAAACATGTGGGAGGGGCTTGTTCCCGATTGCGATAGGTCAGTCATGTAGATGTCGACTGACACACTGCATCGGGGGCAAGCCCCCTTCCACATTTGGAACTGCTTGCGTCACTAAATTGACTTTCTTCTGAGGGGCTAATGTCCGTTGGTCCCTACGGCCTTGGTTTGTCGGGTTTTTCTTCTATTCTCTGCTTTAGGGATATTCACAGGAGTCGCTGGATAGAAACAGCCTTGCCCCAGGCCGGGCTGAACACCGATCTGCCGAGGGTCGCCGCCATGCCGCGCAACCTTTGCCTTACCCGCCAGTGCTTTGGCCTGGTCACCCGTATCGAATGCTCCATTCGCCCTCTCGCGGGGGATAACGGGATGTGGACCTTGTTATTTGCCGCCGGAATGTCCGGTGAACAGCCGTCCACCATCAAGTCCCAAGGCCCGTTTCATGGGCCTTTTGCGGCGCAAACCATCCTGGAATCGATTGTGGATAGCCTGACCATGCACGGCTATGAAGTGGCGGGCGACCCACAGATCTGGTGCCTGCATATGCAAGCCCATCTGCGGCAGCTCAATGGCAACCATGAGCCGCTTGCGCTGTAGTGGCGGTCACTTGCTGTCGGGCTTGTCCAGTTTGACCTCGAAGCCGTACTGCACGGTGTTCAGGTCGGTGCGCTGGTAGCTTTCCAGTGCAGTCGGTCGGCCGTAGAAATAATGCACGTCAAACATCGCCGTGCCGTATTCCTCGGCGCGGTGGCTCACCCCAAGGATTTCCTTGAGGTACTGGCCACTGGCGTCCTTGGCGTAGAAGCGCCAGCTGTCGGCCGGGAATTCTTTCTGATCGACGATCAGCGCATTGTCCTTGAGCGACAAGCCCTTGGGCAGCTTGGCCACGTCTAACTCACCTTTCTCGATAGTCGCCAAAAACAGCGGGATTGAGCCCACCACAAACGCCGGGTTTTCCGGGAACAGGGTGAGGTCGTAGGTGAGAGTGCCACGGGCCGGATTCAGCTCGAACGCTTCGGTCGGCAGCTCAATGGGGTCGCCGCGCTCACCTTTTTCGTCCGCCGTAAAAAAGGTAATCGGCGATTCGCTGCTGTTGCGCTCTGCACCGACCAGGTCGTCATTAAAGGTGAACGGGTGGTCGAACACGATATGCGCGGCACTGGCGTCTTCGACAGACTGGCTGATGCTGACGCTGTTTTTCAGTTGTTCTTCGGTCATTGCCGAGTCTTTGAGCCAGCTGGCAGCGCTGTCGTCGTACACGGTGACCGGCATCGGCAAGGCTTGTACGGTCTTTTCCAGGCTGTTTTTGTCGAAGCGCAACACCGGCAAGTCGAGGTCCTTGCGGGTAACGGACGCCGTGGAAAAGTCCATCACGTTGACCTGCAGGGTATCGATCAGGCCGTTGAAATACACCTTGGCGTAATGACTGCCCTGCTTATGCTCGAAAGCTTTCTGTTCATCCGTCAGTTGTTTTTCGAATCCCTCCGACCAGGCCTTCTGCTTTTGCATCTCGGCCAACTGTTTCTCGTAGAACGCCACTTGCGCGGCACTTTCGTTGATCGAACCTGAGCGTGTGAGGAATTGCCCGGTAGTGTCGCGCGCCTGCACCAGCAGAGGGTTTGGCGACTCGTCGCCGACTTGCGGGGCCAGTGGCCCGCTGTTGGTCAGCTCGATTTCGGCGTAGTTCTTCTCCAGCAGCAGCAAATTGAGGGTGATATTGCCCTCAGTGCGTTTGTGACCCACGTCCTTTTTCGACAGGTCGAACGTTAGCACCTTGCCCGGCGCGATGACTTCGACCGCGCCTTTTAGGGTGACAGGCTGGGGTTGGCTCTTGTTTTCCGTCTCGATGCCGTCGATGAAGGGGTAGGTCACCGTCAGGTCATCGGGGTTGGTCAGGTTGGAGCTGCTGGGGCTTAACTGAATGCCGGGGTCTGTCTCCGACCATTCCGGCTGGAAGGGGATGACTTTGTTGTTGCTCAAGGTGACCGACTGCCATTCCAGGCCATGGGGGAAGGGGAATTGGTCGGGCATGTTGAAACTGAACGGGAAGACCGGCTGCAAATCCGTCAGGTAGTCGGAGTGTGAAGTCTTGCGCAGTACGAACAGGCCATTGATATAGGTATCCACCAGCGCCTGGGGCGTGGGGTAGTGCTTGAGCAGGGCCAGGTTGTCTTCGCCGTACTCGGCCTCGATGGGCTTGGTGGCCAGCTTGACCCGCGCCCGTTCCAGCAATAGCAGCGAACCGCCGAGGTCGGCGACGGCGTCACGCAGTTTGGGGTCTTGGATGCTGTCGAGGGACTGTTCGAATTTGGCGGTTTTCTCTTCGAGGGTCGTCTGCTTCTGCTCGTCGCTGGGGGAGCAGCCGCTGGCCAGCAGCAATGCCGCGCACAGGCCAATGCTGGCCAAAGGGGATCGCACATCCATCATCTGAGTTTTTCCTGTCCGACGTCATCGAGCCGAGTTGAGATGGGCTCGACACTAGCAGAAAAATTCTCTTACAGATGCCGCCTGGGTCAGTTTTCTCGCGCTTACAGGTGTCTTGTAGCGGCTGGTATACTCGCCGCCATTTTTAGCCAAGCTGTGTGAGACCCCATGGAACGCTTTATCGAAAACACTATGTACGCTTCACGCTGGCTGCTGGCGCCGATCTACCTGGGGTTATCCCTGGGTTTATTGATCCTGGCGCTGAAATTCTTCCAGGAAATCATTCACGTGATTCCCAACATTTTCACCATGCTGGAAGCGGAAGTGATCCTGCTGCTGCTGTCGTTGATCGACATGGCGCTGGTGGGTGGCTTGCTGGTGATGGTGATGATTTCCGGCTACGAGAACTTCGTGTCGCAGCTGGATATCGATGAAAACAAGGAAAAGCTCAACTGGCTGGGCACCATGGACTCTTCGTCGCTGAAGATGAAAGTGGCGGCGTCCATCGTGGCGATTTCCTCGATCCACCTGCTGCGCATCTTCATGGACGCCAAGAACGTCGATCCCCAGCACCTGATGTGGTACGTGATCATCCACATGACCTTCGTAGTCTCGGCCTTTGCCATGGGCTACTTAGACAAGCTCACCAAGCACTGATGCCCTGGGTGCGCTGGCCTTACTGCTCGATGAAGTAGTAAGGCTGGCGACCGATCTTCATCTCCTTGATCACGGTGATCTTCCCGCTCAGTTGGCGGGTGTTGTCCAGCAATGCAATGTTGCCGGGCTTGGCCGTCAGAAAACTGTGTAATTCAGCTTCGGTCTGCAGGATCGGCAAGTAGGCCTGCAGATAGAACACGCTCGCCCCGGCGATGCGCTCATTGGGCTGGAACATCACCACATTCTTACCTTCAGTTTGAAACGCCCTGGCCTGACTGATCACGGGTACGAAAGACTCGCGCTTGTCTGCTTTGGGTGCGAACCAGAACGCAGCCGTCAGGTAGCTGACCATTGCCAGGCTGAACACGCCGATGATCACCCCCCGGTGGTAGCGGTACAGCGCCGGCTTGCGCACCTTGAGCCATTCCAACAGCACACCTGCATATTCTGCTGCGAGCACGGCGGCGGCTGGCGTGAGTGCCATCAGGTAAACGGTGCGCTTGCTGGACGCCAGAGTCAGCAGAGTGAACTGCGCCACCAGCCAGACACTGAAAAACAGGCGGTAGCGATCGCGCACCAGGCTTTTTCGAAAGTGCCACAGGCCCAGGTACACGAGGATATTCCAGGGCAGGAACGCTTGCGGCAGCTTCGCGAAGTAGTAGTAAAACGGCTCGTAATGCCCAGCCTCGACGAACGACCCGCTGAACCGCCCGACGCTGTTGGTCCACAGCACTTCGCCCACGGCCTGCATCCCGCCGCGCTGGAACAGGAAGCCCAGCCAGATCATCAACGGCACCAACGCCAGCACGGTGAACACGCCCGGTTTGAGCCACTCGCCGATACGCAGGCGCTTGTCCATCAGGCTGATGCTGGTCAGGTACACAAAGATCACGATGCCCGGCAACGCGAGGCCCAGCACGCCTTTGCTCAGGGTGGCGATCACCATGCCGGCGGTAAACAGCATCCATGCCCACGCACTGGAACCCTCACGTCCGGGTCGCACGGCTTGGTAGAACGCCAGCAGCGCGGTGGTCACCCCTAGGCTGAGCAGTGAATCTTCACCCACGCCGCGCACATTGCCCCAGTAACTGGCCATGGTCGCCAGGATCAGCGCTGCGCAAAACGCCAGTGTCTTTGGGCGTCCGAACCTGCGCAGCATTCCGTAGAGCAGCATCACGCTGAACAGACCGGCAAATGCCGAAGCCAGCCGTACCGCCCCAGGTGTGCCGCCAAACAGGCGAATCGCTCCGGCGTCCAGCCACAGGCTCAGGGGCGGCTTTTCCAGGAAGGGCTCACGAAACAGTTGCGGTACGACCCAGTCATTGTCCAAGTGCATGGCCATGGCAATGCCCGAGACACGGGCCTCGGTGGAGCCTTGCAGTTCATGGTTACCCAGGGCCAAGAAGAACAGCAGACCAGCAAGCAGGAGCAGCAGAGGAGCGGGACGCGTCATGGAGTCTGGCTACCGAGAGACGGGGGATCGTTTGAGGGAACGGCTCACAATCGATGAGTATAGGGAGATGATTCTTAATATTTCATGAATGGGCGTGGGTTATGTCGCTGGGCCAGGAGGTTGACGACCCCCTGGCTTCGCGTGAGGCATTACGAGGCTTTGACTTTGAAGCGACTCAGGCCCTGTTGCATGGAGTTGGCCCGTTCCGACAGGTTCTTGGCCGCCACTGCGCATTGCTGGGAGTTTGCCTGATTCTGCTGGGTGACTTCGTCGATCTGCTCCAGGCCGATGCTCGCCTGTTGCAGGCCGGAAGCCTGTTCGCTGGAGGCTTGGTAGATCAACGACACCAGGCTGGAAACCGTGCTGGTGCCGGTGACGATATTTCTCAACGAGTCGGCGGTGCGGCCGGCGATGATCATGCCGCGTTGCGTTTTGGTCGAGGAGTCGGCAATCAGCGCGGCGGTTTGCTGGGCGGCTTCGGCGCTGCGGGCGGCGAGGCTTCTGACTTCGTCGGCGACCACCGCAAAACCACGCCCCAGTTCTCCGGCACGTGCGGCCTCGATCGCTGCGTTCAACGCCAGCAGGTTGGTTTGAGCGGCGATGTTGTCGATGGTGGTGATAATCGCGGTGATGTCTTTGCCCGAATTGTCGATTTCCGCCATGGCCGCGATCAATTCACTCATCAACTTGTCACTTTCCCCGGCGTCGGCGCGCGAGGCTTGGGATTGCTCGTCTGCCTTCTTCGCATTGGCGGCGTTGTCGGTAGTCTGCGCTGCCATCTGGGTCATCACGGCACTGATTTCGGTGATGGACGATGCAGAATTGGACGCGCCGTCGGAAAGCGACTGGCTCAACTCGGTGACCTGCGCGGAACTGCCGGTGATTTGCGTGGCGCTGGCCTGCACTTGGGAAATGAGGGTGTTCAGGTTACCGACCATTTTTTCCAACGATTTGCCGAGGGTGTCGTTGGGGGAGGA
The DNA here is from genome assembly GCF_900187495.1 of Pseudomonas sp. Irchel 3H9. Taxonomy (NCBI): domain Bacteria; kingdom Pseudomonadati; phylum Pseudomonadota; class Gammaproteobacteria; order Pseudomonadales; family Pseudomonadaceae; genus Pseudomonas; species Pseudomonas sp. Irchel 3H9. The sequence continues at coordinate 219,308 of NZ_FYDK01000008.1, forward strand.
CAGGCGTACTTCCAAATCCAGGTCCCCTTCGGAAATACGCTCGGCCACACGCACCTGGCGTTGCAGGCTTTCCGACATATCGTTCAAGGCAAAGGACAATTGGCCGACTTCGTCATCAGATTTCTGCACCAGCCGGCGAGAGAAATCACCCAGGCTGATATTCGCGGCCAGAGCGGCAGCTTCACGAATCGGGCCGACGATTTTCGCTGTGGCAAACCACAGCGCCAGCAATGCCAGCAAGGAGACACCTACGCCGACCGAGACCTGCCAGATGCTGCTCTTGACGCCGCGTGACTGCAGTTCCTGCTCCAGGGCCAAGGCCTGGCTCATGACCACCGCCTTGGGCAGGTGGATCAAAATCGCCCACGGCTTGCCGGTGCGCCCCAGATTGATCGGCATCTGTACTTCGATTTCCTGGGAGTCCTGATTGAGCCGGCTGTCTCCCTGGCCTTTTTGCACATTCGCCAACACCTTTTCCCAAGTGCCTGGCAACAAGCCTTTCAGTGACTGGCCAATGAATTCCGGGCGTTTACTGTCAGCCACCACGAGCCCTTGATTGCTCAGGATCGACACGGAGCCTTTGCCGCCATACAGATCTGCGGACATTTGCTCGCTGAGTTTCTGGATAAACGAGATATCGAAGTCAGCCCCGACCACGCCGTAGAACTTGCCATTGGCAGTGATAGGTACCGATAGCGTGGTCAGCCACACATTTTTGCCTTGCACCACGTAGGGAAGTGGGTCCAGCACGCTTTCTTTCTGGGTGTCCCGTGGGCCTGAGTACCAGCCGCCCTTCAACACGCCATTGGGGTGGCGGGCATCGGAGTCGTACTCAACTAGCGGTTGCACGGCGATATGGCCATCTGAACTGCGTGTCCAATAGGGGGTGAAGCGACCCGTCAACGGGTTGTTACCGCCCTCATTGATACGAAAGGCTTGGTCCTGGCCGTCCAGCGCATCCGGTTCCCAGCATGAATACGTGCCGTTGAAGTCGGGGTTGTCCTTGAGCACGCTGAGCAGCATCGTATTGATCTGCTCACGACTGAGGGTCAGTGGGCTCTGCGCACTTTTACTCGCTCCCAGCGTATTGGCCATTGTGCGTGCCGAGTCCAAGGCGTTCTGCAGTTTTGCCTGGATGGCATTGGCACGCGACTCAGCCAGGTTTTGCACTTCGCGGATAGTAGCGCTTTCAATCAGGGTTGAAACTTCAGTGCCGACATACGCTTGATTGGCGCTTGAAGAATAAAGGCCATATGAGACCAGGCTCGCACACGAGATAAACAGGCAGAGTCCGGCGGTGAAGCAAATTCGAGTCTGCAATGAGTTGAATTTCATGATATTTCCTGCCCATGCTAATAGTCGCCAACATCATCGAATGTCGACATTTCGGTACTTCTTTTGCACAAGGCACGGTGTTTTATCATTGGCTGCTTAGGCATGGCATGCTGTACAGCGCTTGGAGTTACTTAATGCTCTTTGGGCATCTCTTCGTCGAGCCATAAACGTTCGGTGTTTTTAAAACCGTAACGCTGGGGCGGTACCCGCGCGACAATTCGGTCGGGTTGTTCGGGATCACTCAGGTCTATTATTTTCGGCGTTACATAAATATTTAGAACGGGCAGAAAGAACACTTTGATTTTTGGTGTCAGTAACGACTCGGGATGTTGTTCTATCACTACACCGATACTGCCACTTTTCAATTGAACGATAGAACCGACCGGGTAAATACCCACGGACTTTAAAAACGCGCGGAATACCTCGTCATCAAAATGCCCTTCCCATGTGGACATTTGCTGGATGGCGACGGCGGGGTCCCAGCCTTGGTTGTAGGAGCGGTCCGAGGTGATTGCGTCGTAGACATCGCACACCGCAGCCATTCGAGCCACCAGACTGATCTGGTCCCCTACCAACTGATGGGGGTAGCCGGTGCCGTCGACTTTTTCGTGGTGATGCAGGCACACATCCACGACCATTTCGCACATCTGCGAGGTCGCTTGCAGGGTTTTTTCCCCTTCCAGTGGATGGGTACGCACCAACTGCAATTCGTCAGTGCTCAACCGGCCAGGCTTGTTGAGAATGGCGCCCGGTATGGCCATTTTGCCGATGTCGTGCAACAGCCCGGCCATGCCGACGCGACGAATCAGTGCGGTAGAGAGGCCCAATTGATTGCCGAGGGCAATCATCAACGCACACACGGCGACTGAATGCATGTAGGTGTAGTCGTCGATACTTTTCAGGCGTGCCAGGCTGATAAAGGCATTAGGGTGGCGGGCGATAGAGCTCGAAATGTCGTCCACCAATGCACTGATGTGCTCAAGCTCCAGGGCCCGGCCCATGCGGGCATGGCCGAACATCTCGACAACGGCGGTTTTAGCGCGACTACAGATTTCCTGTGCGGCGACTAATTCGTTTTGCATGGATGTGGGGATGGCTGGGACGCCTGGCGCAGCCGCTGGGGCCGTAGCGGCCGGTTGAGCGCCGCAGCCCAAGGCGCACGGCACCTGCGACGGCTCACCGCCCCGCCAGAATGGCTTTGCCTCGCCATCAGGCGCCTGAAGATCGAGTTCATTGCACTTCAACATGGTATGCCCTCTGTTGATGGTCTTTTTATACGTTGTTCATCAGCCTCCTTGGCTTGAGCAGTGTCGTTTTGCCTTTCAGGTAGGGCTCACGGCCTTGATACGTGCGACTACACGACCTGCCAGGTCATCCGGGCGAAACTTCGCGAGGAAGTCATCGGCCCCGACTTTCTTGACCATGGCCTGGTTGAAACCGCCCGATAGGGACGTGTGCAGCACGATATGCAACTTGGCCATGCGTGGGTCGCTGCGGATTTCGGCGGTCAGCGTATAACCGTCCATTTCCGGCATTTCGATATCTGAAATCATCATCAGAAACTCCTCATCCGGGTTGCGCCCCTCGTCAAGCATGGCCCGAAGGTAATCCAGCGCCTGGCGACCATCGTTCAAGGCGACGACCTCGACACCCACTGTCTCCAGGCAGCGGGTCACCTGTTTACGCGCAACCATCGAGTCATCCACGGTCAGCACTCGCAGGTGTCGAGCCTGTTGATTGACCGCGTCATCCACCACGCCGATGGAGATTTCTTCGGACGAGGGCGAGATTTCCGTCAGCACCTTTTCTACATCGATGATTTCAACCAGACGATCATCGGTACGGGTAACCGCCGTCAGGTAATTGTTGTCACCGCTGCCCTTGGGAGGCGGATGAATGTCTTCCCAGTTCAAGTTAACGATGTGTTCAACTGCATACACCAAGAAACCTTGAACTCGGTTGTTGTACTCCGTAAGTATGATAAAAGCGCTTTCTTTATCTGTGATGCCGGGCAGCCCGGTAGCCATTGCAAGGTCTAGAATGGGGATGCAAGCACCACGGATATTCGCAACGCCACAAATGTTGTTATTAGACTTTGGTAGTAGAGATAGCTTGGGGCAGCGAATAACTTCTCTGACTTTAAAGACGTTAATGCCATACAGCTGTTGGTCGTTAAAGCGGAATAGCAATAATTCCAGTCTGTTCTGACCGACCAGTTGTGTACGGCTGTTAACGGATGCCATTACACCTGCCATACACACCCCTTTGATTCTGGTTGGAATAGCGTTGATGTCGTAATGACATTATCATATGTAGGGGAATGTAAAATATATGTGAAAGCGAAATACTTTTTAGGTTAATCGTTAAAGCGATAGCCAAGCGGATGATGAGCTATTCAAGTGGATGTTTGAAATTAGTTAGTTGGCTAACTTGCTAGTTTAAGTGTTGAGAATGATTAAGATTGGAAGCTAGGATTCAGCAAAGTTACGGCGCCTTATGTGTTCCGCGTCCAGCTTTCGGCTAGCGGCGTGTGGCGCGTGGCGGTGAGTACCTTCGATTTCGAAGGGCTGGCTGGTGGTCATGGTGTTTAGTGAGGGGAGGGTGGTGAAGGGGGATTAAGGGGATAGGGGAGTTTTTTCATGGCGCACCCTCCTTGATTGATGGAGTCGCCATGCAACGCTCCTAAACGAAAGGAGTGGCGACCGTACGCGGGTTGCCAGACCAATAATCAACGAGTCCGGCGAATCCGAAAATGCCCCATGCACAGCGGCCACAAGGCGTATTTTCCAACACCTCCATTGCGTGGAAAGGTCTACCGGCCAGCCCTTTCTTCTCTTAGACAGTCACCCGGTGGTGACTCGGCCCCAGTGCATAGTCAGCGCGTAAATATTGTCAGGGGGCATCACTTGTTGGCTCGGTTGACGGAAGTGACATCACGGATGGTTCGTCCGCCTATGTCCGAAACGGCCGCGATTCAATAAATCGGAGTCGGAGGCAACCGACGGGTGAGATTTAGACCGGGATCCATTAAGAAGGCCGCGCAGCCCTCACTCTCATACCAACTGCAAGGCGTTTGTCCGGTACGGTATGGATGATGAGCGAACCGGTCGCTTTCTATTTACTCGGGGGTACAAAACGACGGCATGTTGACTGACGTTCTTATCCGTCAGGTCGCCGGGAATGTCTTCCGAGGCTTCGAGCCACAACGCCGGGACCACGTCACCGTTGGTGCTTCATACGAAATCCTTTTCACTCGTCCAATCGAAGGTGATTTGGGGGGCTGGCACCGTTTTGTATTGGCCAAAGAGCCAGTTGAGAGAGCGTTGCTTTGGGACGGGTATGGCACCGTCTGATAGGCGTAAAAGATCTACGGGTTTGTGGAATTGTTGTGGAGGGTTAACGGGGGAAAGGCGTAGCTGTGTTCACCGGTACCCGTATGGATCGAATGATCTGTGGGAAATTGAACGCTGCAGCTTGCGGAGTGGGTATTGGGCGGGTGTCGCAAGTGCTGTAATGCTTGAACTCAGTGGATTTCAGGCACAAAAAAAGACGTCCGTGGACGTCTTTAGATGATGAAGTGGTGGAGCCGGGGGGATTTGAACCCCCGTCCGCCAGTACTCCGCTGTCGGTACTACATGCTTAGCCGTGTCTATTAAGTTAACCCTCAGCGACCCGACTGGCAGGGTGCTTTGGGCGAGTTGTGTAAGTTTTAGCCGCTTCGTCCACAACGTACTGCACGGCGATTCTGTTCTATATGACAATCACTTTGGGTTTACAGACATCCCCTTGTGATTGCTGGACCCGAAGGTACCAGAAGCTCAGGTCTAAGGCTGCTTACGCAGCGATAGCGAATTCCTGGCCGTAGTTTTCGTCATTGGCAACTATAAGTAGTTGCAACAGTGGATTTACGAGTTCTGTTACCAACTCGGCATGCACCTAAAGTTTCGCGACCGGCGTCGAATCCTAAACGGCCCCGTGCTTGTAACTCGTTGTTTCATAGTGAGTGACAAGCCTGTGCAGTGTACGCCATACGGTCACCGAAGGCCAACCCGAAGGTTGGCCTTACTGCTTACTTGCCGCCTTTGTTGCTGTTTTGCAGGTCTTGCAGGGTTTTGTTGGTGACTTCGATGCACTGCTTATCATCACCAGACGCGTGAAATGCCTTGGCTTGGGAGACAACCGTGTCGATTTCCCCACTCTTGCCGGTGGTGTCGGTGGCGAGTGTCGCTTTGGCGTTGTTAATTTTGTCTATGTTGATCTGGCACAGGTCTTTTTCACTGTCGGCCGCGAAGACCGGGGACGCCAGCATCGCAGCGGTAACGAACAAGCCAGCAAGAGCGGAACGCTTCATAGGGTATCTCCTTGCGCAAAGGGCTCGACGCTGCTGGCCTTCAAGCGCTGCCAGCGACATCACTGATTGGCCTCGTTCGTCGAGGCCTATTCAAGTGACTACGCTGGCGTGCAGGGGTTCTGTTTTTTTTGCAGGATTATTGGGCGCGGGCCTGGGTGACGCGGTCCACGAGGTACACCAGCCCGTGATAATCAATGCCGCCATGCTGGCTCAAGCCGATTTCGCAGGTGCGGCTGGTGGAGATGCCTTCGCTGCAATATTGCACGGCATCCTTGAGGGTGCGCAGTGAGTGGGCATTGAGTTCTGGCGTGGTGAAGCCTTTGTCGCCGGCAAACCCGCAGCAGTGGATGCCTTCTGGAATCACGACGGTTTTGGCGCAGCGACGGGCTAGGTCGATCAGCGCCTGGCTTTCTCCCAGGTGTTGGGTACTGCAGGTGACGTGTACGGCGATCGGTGCTTCCTGCGGCATGAAATCAAGGCGGTCCATCAGGTGCGTGCGGATAAAGCGTACTGGGTCGTAGAGGTCCAGGCGGGTTTCGCCCAGGTCTTGCACCAAACGAAGTGTGCACGGGCTGGTGTCGCAATAGATCGGATCGAGGCCGCCGCGGCTGGCGTGGAGCAGGGCGCCGATCAACTCCTGGCGCTTGTGCTCTGCCTGTTCGGCATAGCCTTTGGACGCGAACGGCTGGCCGCAGCACAGGCTGTCTTGGTTGTCGGGAAAGACGACCTGGTAGCCAGCCTTTTCCAGCAGGCCCCGGGTTTTGTCGTACAGCGACATCTGCTCTTTATCGCCGGACGCCGGGCCCATGGCGCGTGAGACGCACGCCGCCAGGTAGACCACTCGAGGCCGCTCATCCGTCACAGCCGGGCTGAAACGAATCGCCTTTTCCGGCTGTGGCATAGCGCTGCTCCACTGCGGAATTTGTCCCTTGGACAGCTTGGTCACGGTGGCAGACAGCTTCGCCAGGCGAGGAGCGCCGAGCAGCATGCGAGCACCATTGGCGACATGCAGGGTAAAGCGAGCACCTTGCAGTGCGGTGGCGAAATGGGTGGCGAGCCATTCGGCTGTTTTCGTACGGTCGGCGTCACGACTGCGCAGCTTTTTCACCAAGTCGCCGGTATTGATTCCCACAGGGCAGCGTTGGGCGCATAGCCCGGTGGCTGCGCAGGTGTCGATGCCTTGGTAGTGGTAGGCGGCTTCCAGTTCGGTGGTGTCGACGCCGGCGCGTTTCTTCGCCTGAATGTCGCGCCAGATCACGATGCGCTGGCGTGGGCTCAACGTCAGGCCTTTTGAGGGGCACACAGGCTCGCAGAAGCCGCACTCGATGCACTTATCCACAAGCTCGTCGGCTGCAGGCAGTGGTTTGAGGTGCTTGAGGTGAATCTGCGGGTCGTTGCTGAGCACTACGTCGGGGTTGAGAATGCCGTTGGGGTCGAGCAGGCGCTTGAGCTGCCACATCAGTTGGTAGGCATCGCTGCCCCATTCCAACTCGACGAATGGCGCCATATTGCGTCCGGTACCGTGCTCGGCTTTCAGTGAGCCGCCGAACTCGACGGCCACCAGTTGCGCCACGTCATCCATGAACGCTTGGTAGCGTGTGACTTCTTCGGCGCTGTTGAAGCCTTGGGTGAACACAAAGTGCAGATTGCCTTCCAGGGCGTGTCCGAAAAGGATGGCTTCGTCGTAGTGATGTTTGTCGAACAGTTCGATCAGACGGTTTACGCCGATGGCGAGTTGCTCGACGGGAAAGGTTACGTCTTCGATGATCACCGTGGTGCCGGTTTTGCGCACAGCGCCGACGGCAGGAAAGGTGTCCTTGCGAATCGCCCACAGTCGGGCGTTTTCTACAGGGTCTTCGGTGAAATCGACCTGTTTCTCGACGGGGAAAACGGCCAGGGACGCCATGATCAGCGCCATTTGCTCATGCAGCAAAGAAGGTGATGCCGCGCGGGATTCGATGAGCAGCGCGCAGGCATTTTCCGACAGGTGTTGTACGAAGGCGGGCATGCCGGGTTTGTTCTGGACCGAACGCATGCTGCGTCGATCCAGCAGCTCTACGGCTGAGACCGGCTGGGTTTTCAACACGGTTACTGCGTTGCAGCACGTCTCCACATTGGGGAACACAATCAATGCCGAGGCTTTGTTGGGATGATCGATCACGGTGTCGTAGGTCACTGCGCTGATAAAGCCCAGCGTCCCCTCGGAGCCGACCAGCAGATGGCTAAGAATATCCAGTGGTTCATCGAAATCCACCAGGGCATTGAGTGACAGTCCTGTGGTGTTTTTCAGACGATATTTGTGGCGGATTTTCGCGGCGAGTTCGGCGTTTGCCCGCGTCTCGCGACCCAGTGTCGCCAGGCGTTCAAGCAGCGCGCCGTGCCGCTCACGAAAGGCGCTGACGCTGGCCGCATCTTCGGTGTCCAGGCAACTGCCGTCGGCCAGCACCAGACGAATGCCAGCCAAGGTGTGATAGGTATTTTGCGCGGTGCCGCAGCACATGCCGCTGGCATTGTTGGCGACGATTCCGCCGATCTTGCAGGCATTGATCGATGCGGGATCCGGGCCGATCTTGCGCCCGAACGGCGCCAGCCAGGCGTTGGCCTGGGCACCGATTACGCCGGGTTGCAGGCGGATCTGAGTCCCGTGCCCGCGAATCTCGCGGCCGTTCCAATTGTCTCCCAGCACGATCAGTACGGAGTCGCTGATCGCTTGACCGGACAAACTGGTGCCGGCCGCGCGGAAGGTCACTGGCACGCGCTCACGCTGGGCCAGTTGCAGCAGAGCTACCACTTCACCTTCCGACTCCACGCGGATCACTAGTTGTGGGACCAATCTGTAAAAACTGGCGTCGGTGCCGAATGCGAGGGTGGAAAGTGGATCGTCGAAACGCCGATCTTTTGGGATCAGCTGTGCGACGTCAGCTAAGAAAGCGGCAGGCAGACTCATGGGGCCTCCAGGATCAGCACCCCCAGGGCGCCGTATTGACACGAATGCGCAATGCCGACGCCGAGGTTACCGCCCGGCGTCGGCTATTACCCTATTGCTTGTGGCTTTAGTGCACCAGCATGCCGGTAAACCAGTAGGCCTGAGCCAGCGTGATCAGCCCGACGATTGTGGCGAAGAAGAGGCTGTGCTTGAGGGTGAAGCGGAACAGATCGGATTCCTTGCCCACCAGGCCGGTTGCGGCGCAGGCCACTGCGATCGATTGCGGCGAGATCATTTTGCCGGTGACGCCGCCGCTGGTGTTCGCGGCTACCAATAGGGTGTCGTTGACGCCGATCTGGTGCGCTGTAGTGGCTTGCAGCGAGCTGAACAGGGCGTTGGACGAAGTGTCGGAGCCCGTCAGGAAAACGCCCAGCCAGCCAAGGAACGGCGAGAAGAACGGGAAGGCTGCACCGGTACCAGCCAATACCAGCGCCATGGTCGACGACATGCCGGAGTAGTTGGTGACGAAGGCAAAGGCCAACACCATGCCGATCGACAAGATTGGCCAGCGCAGTTCGTAGAACGTCTCTTTTAAAGTGGTAAGACCAATCTTGATGTTGATCTTCAGTACTAGCATCGAAATCAGTGCGGAGAAGAAAATCGCTGTACCAGTGGCTGAAATTGGGTCCAGCTTGAATACCGCTGGAATGGCAGTCGGGTTGGTCACGATGGGTGCGACCTTGACCACCAGTTGGTCCAGGTGTGGGATCGCGAAGTTGAATACCCAGCTGTACATAGAGCCGCCGGCGGCGAACATCGCCTTGAACGGTTTGAGCGTCCAGATAGTGACCAGCACGGTGAGGATCAGGAATGGCGACCAAGCCTTGAAGATCTGCCCCAGGCTATAAGGCGAGGCGACGGTGCTGCGTGGCAAGCCGAAGCCGCCAACACTGGCGGTAATGGCTACGCCGGAGGTTGCGCCCGCAATCTGCGCGCCTGCGGTGCGCTTGGGTTGCCAGACTTTCAGGAACAGGGTCAGGGAAATCAGGCTGGCCAAAGCCGAGGTGATGTCCGGCAGTTCCGGGCCGATGAAGTTGGACGTGAAGTATTGAGTGATGGCAAAGCTCAAGCCAGCGACCAGCGCAGCCGGCCAGGTTTCGCGCACACCGCGCAGGCCATCCATCATAAATACCAGCCAAAACGGCACGAACAGCGACAACAAGGGCAACTGGCGTCCGGTCATGGCGCCGATCTTGAAGGCATCGATACCGGTCACTTGCCCGGCAACGATGATCGGAATCCCCAGGGCGCCAAAGGCAACGGGCGCGGTGTTGGCAATCAGGCACAAGCCGGCTGCGTACAGCGGGTTGAACCCCAGGCCTACCAGCAATGCGGCGGTAATTGCCACGGGGGCACCGAAACCGGCAGCGCCTTCCAGGAACGCGCCAAAGCAGAAACCGATCAGCAGCACCTGTAAGCGTTGGTCATCGGTGATCGACAGCACCGAGCTGCGGATGATCTCGAACTGGCCACTCTTGACCGTTAGTTTGTAGAGAAACACCGCCGCGACAATGATCCAGGCAATAGGCCAAAGACCGTAGGCGAAGCCGTAGCCAGCAGCGGCCAGCGCCATATCTACTGGCATCTGGAAGGCAAAGATTGCCACCAGTATCGACAGCGCCAACGTGATGCTGCCGGCCACGTGGCCTTTGAGGCGAAACACGGCCAGGGCCAGGAAGAAAAATACGATCGGAATAACGGCGGCCAATGCGGACAGGCCGAGGCTGCCGAGCGGGCTGTAAAGCTGTTGCCAGGTTTGCATATGGGGTGGCCCCTAATTGTTGTTGGTCAGGCACTTTTTAGTCGATCTGGATAATTGGTATTACCAATTTACAATCGCTGGAGGGTAGGTTAAAAGCCTTCAGGGGATGTGTCAATTTGCCGCTCGCGAAACTTTGGTCGTAGGTCATTGGGTAAGACCATCTGATCGGTTGAATCGAAGCTGTTCTGATAGGTGCTGGAAGGGCGGCGATAGGCCAGAATAGAGGGCCCGGCGAGTGGTCGGGATGGTGGAGAGTGAGTTATGGGGTTTGATCAGGTGCGTCAGCGCCGTTTGTCTGACGATATTGTCGAGCAGCTTGAGGGGATGATCCTTGAGGGCACGCTGAAGTCGGGTGAGCGCTTGCCGGCTGAGCGCGCTTTGGCTGAGCGGTTTGGCGTGTCGCGTCCGTCGCTGCGGGAGGCCATTCAGAAACTGGCGGCCAAGGGGTTGTTGGTGAGTCGGCAGGGCGGAGGCAATTATGTTGCCGAGTCACTGGGCTCGACGTTCAGTGATCCGTTGCTACACCTGTTGGAAAACAACCCCGAGGCGCAGCGTGACCTGCTGGAGTTCCGCCAGACCCTCGAAGCATCCTGTGCTTACTACGCTGCGTTGCGTGCCACCGAGGTCGATCGCGAGCGGCTGACCGCTGCATTCGAGGCGCTGCAGGATTGCTATGGCCGCGTTGATGAAGTGAGTCGGGTCGAGGAGGGTGCTGCGGATGCAAGATTTCATCTGGCCATTGCGGAGGCCAGTCATAACGCCGTGTTGCTGCACACCATTCGCGGCCTGTTCGACCTGCTCAAGCGTAACGTGGTGACCAATATTGGCGGCATGTATCAGCAGCGTACGGAAACTCGCGACATGCTGATCAGTCAGCATCGGGAGTTGTACCTGGCAATTATTGAGGGGCGGGCAGAGCAGGCGCGAGAAGTCTCAACGCGTCATTTGGAATACGTGCAGGAAGTGTTGGCGGAAGTGCGTCAGGAGGTTCAGCGCGTGGCGCGAGCGGAGCGGCGTAAAGGGATGTAGCCGGGGGATTTATTCCGAGGCTACATCGTCACAAGGGTTACTCTTCCTTGCCCTTGTTGCGCACAGCGCGATGCAGTTCCCGGTTGGAATCGCGTTCGCGCTCGGTATCACGCTTGTCGTATTCCTTCTTGCCCTTGCCCAGTGCGATCTCGCACTTGACCAGATGCTTGCTCCAGTACCAGGACAGGCAGATGCAGGCGTAGCCTTTCTGCTGCACGGCAGCGGCGAGCTTTTCCAGTTCGCGTGCGTTGAGCAATAGTTTGCGCGTGCGCACCGGGTCGGCAATTACGTGGGTGCTCGCAGTGGTCAACGGGGTGATATGACTGCCCAGCAGCCATGCCTCGCCATCCTTGAGCAATACGTAGCTGTCGACCAGTTGCAGCTTGCTGGCACGCAGACTTTTTACTTCCCAGCCGGCCAGGACCAGACCAGCCTCGAACCGATGTTCGATGAAGTAATCGTGTCGCGCCTTTTTATTTTGCGCGATGGTCCCTGTGGGGTGTTTCTTTTGTTTAGCCATAGGGGCGGCATTATAGGGAGTTGCGAGCGTGTCGGCTACGGTCAACCTACGTGCTTGAGCGTGTTGGTCGAATCCCGGACAATGCTGGCAGTTCTTTGCTTTTTTTCTCTCGCGGAACGAGCTGTTCTTTCGCGATGTTTGCCGCTCAGCTGTGGAAATAACGCGCACATGACGACGCATATTCAACGTTCGGCCCTGCTGCCCTATCCGGCGCAGGCGCTCTATGACCTGGTCAACGACGTGGCGCGTTACCCGGAATTCCTGCCTTGGTGTTCAACGGCTGAGGTGCTTGAAAGCACTGATGAGCACATGGTCGCCAGTGTCGGTGTGGCGAAAGGTGGGCTGGGCCAGCACTTTGTCACGCGCAATGTGTTGGTGCCGGGCAAGTCCATTGAAATGAATCTGCAGGAAGGCCCTTTTACCCAGTTACACGGTATCTGGGTATTCAAGGCGCTGACCGACAAGGCCTGCAAGATCAGCTTGGACCTGTCGTTTGATTACGCTGGCCCGCTTGTGCGGGCGACATTGGGGCCATTGTTCAATCAGGCGGCCAATACGCTGGTAGATGCGTTCTGTCAGCGGGCCAAGCAACTGCATGGTTGAGATTGAGGTGGTATACGCTGCCCTAGATCAGCAGGTCTTGCTGGCGGTAACGGTGGCTTCGGGTACCAGTCTGCGAGGGGCGGTACAGGCGTCAGGAATTGCAGTGCGGTTTCCCGAGTTGGATCTGGCTGATTGTCCTTTGGGGATATTCGGTAAGGTTGTCGCGGACGCTGAAGCGCGCGTTGTGCAATCGGGTGATCGCATTGAGATCTATCGCCCTTTGCTCGTCGACCCTAAAGAGGTGCGAAGGCTGCGTGCCGCCAAGGCGGCGTTGATCAAGCAGCAGAACTCATAAGATTGCTAATCATCAGGCAACAAAAAGCCCGGCATGCCGGGCTTTTTTGTAGGTGCCGCAATGTTACTGCGGGCTGGTGTCCAGTGGCTGAGGCGTCGGTACCGGAACGGTTTCCACTCCGTCGACGTCCTTCTGGATCTTGTCGAGCAACGAGCCTGGCTTCGCTGGCACTTCGGATTTCGGCTTCTCGCTTTCCTGCGCAGGTGCAGTCACGTTGGTGCCGTTGTCTTTACCTAGCAGGGCTTCATCTCGGCTTACGCCAGGCATGAAGTCACCCGACAGGCTGACAAGCTGGTCATTGCCATTGAAAATGACGCTGACACGTTCCTGTTGGCGTTCACCGCCACCAGGCTGCAGGCTGTAGAGATAATCCCAGCGATCGGCGTGGAAAGTGTCGGTCAGCAGGGGGTTGCCCATAATAAACCGTACTTGCCGTCGGGTCATTCCCGGGCGTAACTGGTCTATCATGTCCTGCGTGACGACATTGCCCTGCTGGATGTCGATTTTGTAAACCCCGGGGAATGAACAACCGGCGAGTGCGAGCAGTCCCACAAAGGTGAAACTGGTTAGCAAGAGCTTGGTGTTTTGCATCGGTGGGCGACTTCCACTATCTTGGCTGGGACAACGTAAACGCCGATCATACCCGTATTAAGAGAAGCTGCGAAGCAGCATCCGCGAGAAAGCTAACCATGGTTGAAAATAGCGAACTACGCAAAGCCGGTCTTAAAGTGACTCTGCCACGAGTCAAGATTCTACAAATGCTCGATTCTGCTGAGCAGCGCCACATGAGTGCCGAGGATGTTTACAAGGCGCTGATGGAGTCTAACGAGGACGTCGGCCTGGCCACGGTTTACCGTGTACTGACCCAGTTTGAAGCCGCAGGGCTGGTGGTTCGTCATAATTTCGACGGCGGTCATGCAGTGTTCGAATTGGCCGACGGTGGTCATCATGACCATATGGTTGACCTGGATACCAATGAGGTTATCGAGTTCACTAGCCCAGAGATCGAAGCGCTGCAGCATAAGATTGCTGAGGAGCATGGCTTCGATTTGGTTGACCACAATCTCGTGTTGTACATCCGTAAGAAAAAGTAAAAATCGATGCAGATTCGCTCTGCAAAACGATTGAAGGCGACCCTAGGGTCGCCTTCGTGCTTTCTACATAAGGAAAAGTCTTGGTCAGGCCTTGGTGGTTACGACCATCTTCTTAGCGTGTGCTAAAGACTCTTTAGTCAGGTCGATACCCCCGAGCATTCGGGCCACTTCTTCAACGCGTTCCGACTTGCTCAACTTAGATACTGCTGTGTGTGTCGCATCGCTTCCTCTTACCTTGTGCACAAATAAGTGTTGATGCCCCTGGGCTGCTACTTGTGGCAAGTGAGTGACCGTCAGTACCTGCCCTCGATCTCCCAGGCGACGCAGCAACTGGCCAACAATCTCCGCGGTAGGGCCGCCGATGCCTACGTCAACCTCATCGAACACGAGCGTAGGTACCCGGGATGTTTGCGCAGTAATCACCTGGATCGCCAGGCTGATACGCGACAGCTCGCCACCGGACGCCACTTTTGCAAGCGCCTTGAGCGGCTGCCCTGGGTTGGCGCTGACCAATAGCTCAACCTGCTCCAGGCCGTGTGGCTGCAACTCAGTAGTGGTGTTGGCGCGCAATTCAATGGTGAAGCGCCCGCCCGGCATCCCCAGGCGCTGGATTTCCTGCTCAACGGCATCTGCCAGACTGCTGGCGGCCTGTTGGCGCAGCTCGCTCAGTTCGCGGGCCTTTTCCTGGTAATGGCGGGCAAAAGAGCCGAGCTCTTCGCCTAGTCGCTCGATGGATTCGTCATTCGCGTTCAGCGTCTCGATTTCATCCAGCAGCTTTTGCTGCATGGTTGCTACTTCAGTGGGTTGGATTCGATGTTTGCGCGCCAGGGTGTAGATGGTGTCAAGACGCTCTTCTATTTCCTGCAGGCGCGCCGGGTCGGCGTCGAAATGATCCAGGAAGCGGTTGAGCTCGCCCACGGCTTCTTCTACTTGGATTTGCGCACTGGTCAGTAGGGTTGTGGCTTCACTCAATGAGCCCGAAGCGCTGTTAACGCTGGACAATCTGTTTAGGCTCGCCGTGAGCGCATTGAGCACGTTGCCGGAGTCG
This sequence comes from Pseudomonas sp. Irchel 3H9, assembly GCF_900187495.1. Lineage (NCBI taxonomy): Bacteria > Pseudomonadati > Pseudomonadota > Gammaproteobacteria > Pseudomonadales > Pseudomonadaceae > Pseudomonas > Pseudomonas sp. Irchel 3H9. Next base: position 234,331 of record NZ_FYDK01000008.1, read on the forward strand.
CTCTCGCTGCACTGCTCAACCACTTGGCGGCAGATACCCAGCAGGGTTTCGGCGTTGGTGAGGTTCTTGTGTTCCTGCTCCAGTTGTTCGAGCTCAGTTTCTCCAAGACCCAGGCTTTCCAGTTCTTCAAGTTGATAGCTGAGCAGTTGGTGGCGAGCGCGCTGCTCGTCGCCGGAGTTGGACAGTCGTTCCAGCTCCTGGCGAGTCTGGCGCCAGCGCTGAGCAGCCAGTTGTACTTGCCGGGCAAGGTCGGTGGCGCCGGCGTATTCGTCGAGCAGGCGGCGGTGGGTATCGGTTTTGAGCAGGGACTGGTGCTCATGCTGGCTATGAATGTCTATCAGCAGTTCACCCAGGGCTTTCAAGTCGCCGAGGGGGCAGGGCGTTCCATTGATATAGCCGCGCGAGCGTCCTTCGGCAGTGATGACGCGGCGCAGGATACATGGGCCGTCATTATTGAGGTCGCGCTCGGCTAGCCAGACTTCGGCTTCGGGGATATCGGCGAGGTCGAAGGTGGCCAGGATGTCGGCCTTGTCCGCCCCTGGGCGCACTACGCCACTATCGGCTCGGTCGCCCAGGGTCAGGCCCAATGCGTCGAGCATGATCGATTTGCCGGCGCCGGTTTCGCCTGTGATTACGCTCATCCCGCGATCCAGTTCGAGATCCAGATGTTCAACGATGGCGTAGTTATGTACGGACAGGTGCACGAGCATGAAGGCCGCTCCCAGGCTTTAGGTCTGGTTATTTATACAGTGTTTTGTTTGGGGCTGACAATCCTGATGCTTAGCTCGATTTGCTCGGTCCGGCAGGTTTTTTAGCGCAAAGAAGAATGTTGGTGCGGGAATTGATCTATGGCAAGCGAAAGACTTTTGGTAACGCCTGCGCCCTTGAACCTTGAAATTGTGGCCCCATATACCGGAGCAGAAGCGCGAGTTGAGTTCGCGCATGATTTTGAAAGGAGAAATCTATGGCTGACGAACAGACGCAGGATACGCAAACTCCAGATGCCAATTCGGCTGCCGGTGATGAGCTGGCAACTCGTGTGCAAGTGCTCGAAGAGCAGTTGGCCGCTGCGCAGGATCAGTCGTTGCGTGTTGCCGCCGATCTGCAGAACGTCCGCCGCCGTGCCGAGCAGGATGTAGAAAAGGCTCACAAATTCGCGCTGGAAAAATTCGCCAATGACTTGCTGCCGATCATCGACAGCCTGGAGCGTGGTCTTGAATTGTCTAATCCGGATGACGAAAACATCCGCCCGATGCGCGAAGGTATTGAGCTGACCTTGAAAATGTTTCAGGACACTCTGAAGCGTTATCAGCTTGAAGCCATCGATCCGCAAGGCGGCGAACCGTTCAATGCTGAGCATCACCAGGCTATGGCCATGCAGGAAAGCCATGATCTGGAACCTAATAGTGTGTTGAAAGTGTTCCAGAAGGGTTATCAGCTCAACGGCCGTCTGCTGCGTCCGGCAATGGTAGTGGTGAGCAAGGCTCCTGCACCGGTTGCACCTTCTATTGATGAGCAGGCTTGAAATCCGCCGCAAGGCCCCCATCTATAAGTCAAGCGTTTAAGTGCTACCGCAGTTAGCCACCACTGCTGCGGCAACCAAATTCAAGTTTCGGGAGAGTAAATCATGGGCAAAATTATCGGTATTGACCTGGGGACCACCAACTCCTGCGTCTCCGTGCTGGAAAACGGCGTAGCAAAAGTAATCGAAAACGCCGAAGGCGCGCGTACCACGCCGTCGATCATTGCTTACGCCAACGACGGTGAAATCCTGGTTGGTCAGTCGGCCAAGCGTCAGGCAGTGACTAACCCGCATAACACGCTGTACGCGGTAAAGCGTCTGATTGGTCGTAAGTTCGACGAAGAAGTCGTACAGAAAGACATCAAGATGGTTCCGTACAAAATCGCCAAGGCTGACAACGGTGACGCCTGGGTTGAAGTAAACGGCCAGAAAATGTCGCCGCCACAGATCTCGGCTGAAATCTTGAAAAAGATGAAGAAGACTGCCGAAGATTACTTGGGTGAGACAGTGACTGAAGCGGTGATCACTGTTCCGGCCTACTTCAACGACAGCCAGCGCCAGGCGACCAAAGACGCCGGCCGCATCGCGGGTCTGGACGTAAAACGTATCATCAACGAACCAACCGCAGCTGCTCTGGCTTACGGTATGGACAAGGCCAAAGGCGACCACACTGTGATCGTTTATGACCTGGGTGGCGGTACCTTTGACGTCTCCGTGATCGAAATTGCTGAAGTGGACGGCGAACACCAGTTCGAAGTGTTGGCTACTAACGGCGACACTTTCCTGGGTGGTGAGGACTTTGACATTCGTCTGATCGACTACCTCGTTGACGAATTCAAGAAAGAAAGCGGCATGAACCTCAAAGGTGACCCGCTGGCGATGCAGCGCCTTAAAGAAGCCGCTGAAAAAGCCAAAATTGAGCTGTCTTCCGCTCAGTCGACCGACGTTAACCTGCCGTACATCACGGCAGACGCTACCGGTCCTAAGCACTTGAACGTGAAGATCTCTCGCGCCAAGTTGGAAGCGCTGGTTGAAGACCTGGTTCAGCGCACTATCGAGCCTTGCCGCATCGCGCTGAAGGACTCCGGTATCGACGTTGGTGCTATCAACGACGTAATCCTGGTGGGCGGTCAGACCCGTATGCCACTGGTTCAGAAGTTGGTTACCGAGTTCTTCGGCAAAGAAGCACGTAAAGACGTAAACCCGGACGAAGCGGTTGCCATGGGTGCTGCCATCCAGGGCGCGGTATTGGCCGGTGATGTGAAAGACGTGCTGCTGTTGGACGTTAGTCCGCTGACCCTCGGTATCGAAACCATGGGTGGCGTGATGACTGCGCTGATCGAGAAAAACACTACGATTCCTACCAAGAAATCCCAAGTGTTCTCGACTGCCGATGACAACCAGGGTGCTGTGACCATTCACGTGCTGCAGGGTGAGCGTAAACAGGCTGCTCAGAACAAGTCCTTGGGCAAGTTCGATCTGGCTGAGATTCCACCAGCACCACGTGGCGTGCCACAAATTGAAGTGACCTTCGACATCGACGCCAACGGCATCCTGCACGTCGGCGCGAAAGACAAGGCTACCGGCAAAGAGCAGAAGATCACCATCAAGGCCAACTCCGGTCTGTCTGATGAAGAAATTCAACAGATGATTCGTGATGCTGAAGCCAATGCTGATGCGGATGCCAAGTTCGCGGAACTGGCTGGTGCTCGTAACCAGGGTGACGCACTGGTTCACTCGACGCGCAAAATGATCGCTGATGCTGGCGAGAAAGTGACCGCCGAAGAGAAGGCCGCAATTGAAGCCGCTGTAGTTGCGCTGGAAGCCGCTGTAAAAGGTGACGACAAGGCGGCTATCGATGCCAAGGTTGAGGAGCTGTCGAAAGTCTCCGCGCCAGTTGCTCAGAAGATGTACGCCGAACAAGGTCAGCCTGCTGACGCTGCTGCGCAACAGGCAGAGCCTGAAGCCAAGCACGACGACGTTGTCGATGCTGAGTTCGAAGAAGTTAAAGAGACCAAGTAAGTTGGTCGCCCGGTTGACCGCTATCAAGCGGTGACTGGTAGGATGTCGCCGCGCGGGAGCTTGCTCCCGCGTTGGCGTGTCTGGGGTATGTGAATTTTTACAGCATGCGACAACGCTCGGATGCTGGCGGTGTGATCGGGAATGCTCCTGCTTTCCGATCAATAAATACCGCGTTTTTGGCCGGGTCCCTGGCTAAAAAGTAGTAATGACCAGGATCGTTGAATTGACGTGAGTTGGGTCCGGGCCTGTATTGGGGCTCAACGAGTTTAGTCGGGCTCAGGAGGGTCTGGCTGAACGTCCTTAAGAGTGCAAAGACTTATGGCAAAGCGTGACTATTACGAAGTATTGGGTGTGGAGCGCGGCTCCAGCGAGGCGGACCTGAAAAAGGCTTACCGTCGCTTGGCGATGAAGCACCACCCGGACCGTAATCCGGATAGCAAAGAATCCGAAGAAATGTTCAAAGAGGCCAATGAGGCCTACGAATGTCTGTCTGATCCCAACAAGCGTGCAGCCTACGACCAGTATGGTCATGCGGGTGTCGACCCAAGTATGGGTGGTGGCGGTGCTGGTTTTGGTGGTCAGAACTTCTCCGATATTTTCGGTGACGTATTCAGTGACTTCTTCGGCGGTGGCCGGGGTGGTCAGCGTGGTGGCGCCCAGCGTGGTAGCGACTTGCGTTACACCCTGGAACTGAACCTGGAAGAGGCCGTGCGCGGCACCAGCGTCAATATTCGCGTACCGACGTTGGTTAACTGCAAGCCGTGCGATGGTTCGGGGGCTAAGAAAGGCTCTTCGCCGATTACCTGCCCAACCTGCGGCGGTATCGGCCAGGTTCGTATGCAGCAGGGCTTCTTCTCGGTGCAGCAGACCTGCCCGCGCTGCCATGGCCAAGGCAAGATCATTTCCGATCCGTGTGATTCGTGTCACGGTGAGGGGCGCGTCGAAGAGTACAAGACCCTCTCGGTGAAAGTGCCGGCTGGTGTTGATACTGGTGATCGTATTCGCCTTTCTGGCGAGGGCGAGGCCGGGACGCAGGGTGGACCAACGGGTGACTTGTACGTGGTGATCAATGTGCGCGAGCACTCGATCTTCCAGCGCGATGGTAAGCATCTGTTCTGCGAAGTGCCGATCAGCTTTGTCGATGCGGCCTTGGGTGGCGAGTTGGAGATTCCGACCCTTGATGGTCGAGTCAAGCTCAAGATTCCTGAGGGGACGCAGACCGGTAAACAGTTCCGCATCCGTGGCAAGGGCGTAGCGCCGGTGCGCGGTGGCGGTGCTGGCGACCTGATGTGTCGTGTGGCGGTGGAAACTCCCGTCAATCTGGGGCGCCGTCAGCGTGAACTGCTTGAAGAGTTCCGCAGTTCGTTGGAGGGCGATGACACCCATTCGCCGAAAACCACTGGCTTCTTCGAAGGCGTGAAGCGCTTCTTCGGCGACCTGTAAGGAAGTGAGTATGCGACGTATAGCCGTAATGGGCGCTGCCGGGCGCATGGGCAAGACGCTGGTCGAAGCAGTGCAGCAGCGTTCGCCGGCCTCTGGGCTGACGGCGGCGATTGTTCGACCTGGCAGCACGTTGATTGGTGCGGATGCGGGTGAGTTGGCTTCGCTGGGGCGTATCGGTGTGTCGTTGTCCGGCAACCTGGAGCAGGTGGCTGACGAATTCGACGTGCTGATCGATTTCACGCTGCCGGAAGTGATGCTGAAAAATCTCGCATTCTGCCGTAAGGCGGGCAAGGCGATGGTGATCGGTACCACGGGTTTGACTGCCGAGCAGAAGCAGTTGTTGGTGGAGGCAGGCAAGGATATTCCTGTCGTCTTCGCTGCCAACTTCAGTGTTGGCGTGAACCTGTCGCTCAAGTTGCTGGATATGGCGGCGCGCGTGTTGGGTGATGAGGCGGATATCGAGATTATCGAAACGCATCACCGTCACAAGATCGATGCGCCGTCGGGCACAGCGCTACGCATGGGCGAAGCTATTGCTGATGCGCTGGGGCGTGACCTGTCTAAAGTGGCCGTTTACGGTCGTGAAGGCCATACCGGTGCGCGAGCGCGTGACACCATTGGCTTTGCGACCGTTCGCGGTGGTGATGTTGTGGGTGACCACACCGTGCTGTTCGCTACCGAGGGCGAGCGCCTGGAAATCACACACAAGGCTTCCAGTCGCATGACATTCGCCAAGGGGGCGGTGCGTGCTGCGCTTTGGTTGGAAGGTCGTGAAGCAGGCCTGTACGACATGCGCGATGTGCTGGATCTTCACTAATCAGTAGCTAAAACGGGGTCTCAGGATTATCCTAAGGCCCCGTTTTTACCCGCTAAGCGACGTCCTGTCGCATTCTCCTGCCTTTAAGGCTCATTAGCGGTGGACCAAAAAAGCCTTTTTCTGTAAGCTACAGCTTTAGTGTGTCCACTAAAAGCGCGCAGAATAATTCAGTGAAGAAGCGGGGTGACGTGTCCATACGTCACTCCGCTTTTTTACAACCTGCGATCGCCCTTTCAGGCTTTATTTACGGGAGGTCTTCTTGACTAAGCCAGCCATACTCGCCCTTGCTGATGGCAGCATTTTTCGCGGCGAAGCCATTGGAGCCGACGGTCAAACCGTTGGAGAGGTGGTGTTTAACACCGCCATGACCGGCTATCAGGAAATCCTTACCGATCCTTCCTACGCCCAGCAAATCGTTACCCTGACCTATCCGCACATCGGCAATACCGGTACCACACCGGAAGACGTCGAGTCTGATCGTGTATGGTCGGCCGGCCTGGTCATTCGTGACCTGCCACTGGTTGCGAGCAACTGGCGTAACACGATGTCGCTGTCCGATTACCTGAAAGCCAATAACGTCGTGGCGATCGCCGGTATCGATACGCGTCGCCTCACACGCATCCTGCGTGAAAAAGGCTCGCAGAATGGCTGCATCATGGTCGGTGACAATATTTCCGAAGAAGCGGCGATTGCCGCGGCGCAAGGCTTCCCAGGCCTGAAAGGCATGGACCTGGCGAAAGTCGTCAGCACCAAGGAGCAGTACGAGTGGCGCTCTACGGTCTGGGACTTGAAGACCGATAGCCACGAGACCATCGACGCGGCTGACCTGCCTTATCACGTGGTCGCTTACGACTACGGCGTTAAATACAACATCCTGCGCATGCTGGTTGAGCGCGGTTGCCGCGTGACCGTTGTTCCTGCGCAAACCCCGGCCAGCGATGTTCTGGCCCTGCAACCGGACGGTGTGTTCCTGTCCAACGGCCCGGGTGACCCGGAGCCTTGCGACTATGCCATCCAGGCCATCAAGGAAGTGCTGGAAACCGAGATTCCGGTATTCGGTATCTGCCTGGGCCACCAGCTGTTGGCGTTGGCCTCCGGTGCCAAGACTCTGAAAATGGGTCATGGCCATCACGGTGCCAACCACCCTGTGCAGGACTTGGATACAGGCGTTGTGATGATCACCAGTCAGAACCACGGGTTTGCGGTGGATGAAGCGACCTTGCCGGGCAACGTCCGGGCAATTCACAAGTCGCTGTTCGACGGTTCCCTTCAAGGCATCGAACGCACCGACAAAAGCGCGTTCAGCTTCCAGGGCCACCCTGAAGCCAGCCCGGGCCCGAACGACGTAGCGCCGCTGTTCGACCGTTTCATTAATGAGATGGCCAAGCGACGCTGACTGAGCGGCCTGCGGGCGGCCCCGAAACCCGGTGGCCCCCGCAGGTTCTTCAAAGATTGTTCAAGACGGCTTGCCGATTGACCTGCGGATTTGAGTGACAAACCCATGCCAAAACGTACAGACATAAAAAGCATCCTGATTCTCGGCGCTGGCCCGATCGTAATCGGCCAGGCTTGCGAATTCGACTACTCCGGCGCCCAGGCTTGCAAGGCCCTGCGCGAAGAGGGCTACCGCGTCATCCTGGTGAACTCCAACCCGGCCACGATCATGACCGACCCGGACATGGCTGACGCTACCTACATCGAGCCGATCAAATGGCAAACCGTTGCCAAGATCATCGAGAAGGAGCGTCCGGACGCCCTGTTGCCAACCATGGGTGGCCAGACCGCTCTGAACTGTGCCCTGGACCTGGAGCGCGAAGGCGTCCTGGAAAAATTCGGCGTAGAGATGATCGGCGCCAATGCCGACACCATCGACAAGGCTGAAGACCGTTCGCGTTTCGACAAGGCCATGAAATCCATCGGCCTGGCGTGCCCGCGTTCCGGCATCGCCCACAGTATGGAAGAGGCCTATGCGGTTCTGGAAACCCTCGGTTTCCCGTGCATCATTCGTCCGTCCTTTACCATGGGCGGCACCGGTGGCGGCATCGCCTACAACCGTGAAGAGTTCGAAGAAATCTGCGCCCGTGGTCTGGACCTGTCTCCGACCAAAGAGCTGCTGATCGACGAATCCCTGATCGGCTGGAAAGAATATGAGATGGAGGTTGTCCGCGATAAGAAGGACAACTGCATCATCGTCTGCTCCATCGAAAACTTCGATCCGATGGGCGTGCACACCGGTGACTCGATCACTGTTGCTCCTGCACAAACCCTGACGGACAAGGAATATCAGATCCTGCGTAATGCCTCCCTGGCGGTATTGCGTGAGATCGGTGTGGAAACCGGCGGCTCCAACGTCCAGTTCGGCATCTGCCCGGACACCGGTCGTATGGTCGTGATCGAGATGAACCCGCGTGTTTCCCGTTCGTCGGCCCTTGCCTCTAAAGCTACCGGCTTCCCGATTGCGAAGGTCGCGGCCAAGCTGGCTGTAGGTTACACCCTGGACGAGTTGTCGAACGACATCACCGGCGGCAAGACCCCTGCGTCCTTCGAACCGTCCATCGACTACGTAGTGACCAAGCTTCCACGTTTTGCCTTTGAGAAATTCGCCAAGGCTGACGCGCGTCTGACCACTCAGATGAAGTCGGTCGGCGAAGTTATGGCCATCGGCCGTACGTTCCAGGAGTCGTTGCAGAAAGCTCTGCGTGGTCTGGAAGTGGGGGTTTGCGGCCTCGACGAGAAGCTCGACCTGAGCAACCCGGAAAGCATGAGCGTGCTCAAGCGTGAGCTGACTGTGCCGGGCGCCGAGCGTATCTGGTACGTCGCTGACGCCTTCCGTGCCGGTATGACTGTCGAAGACATCTTCGGCATGAACATGATCGACCCATGGTTCTTGGTACAGATCGAAGATCTGATCAAGGAAGAAGAGAAGGTCAAGACCCTGGGGCTGGCTAGCATCGACCGCGACATGATGTTCCGCCTCAAGCGCAAAGGCTTCTCCGATCAGCGCCTGGCCAAACTGCTGGGTGTGACCGAGAAGAACCTGCGCACGCATCGCCATAAGTTGGACATCTTCCCGGTCTACAAGCGCGTTGATACCTGTGCGGCCGAGTTCTCCACCGATACCGCGTACCTTTACTCCACCTACGAGGAAGAGTGCGAGGCTGCGCCGTCGGGTCGTGACAAGATCATGATCCTGGGCGGCGGTCCTAACCGTATCGGCCAAGGCATCGAGTTCGACTACTGCTGTGTGCACGCTGCGCTCGCTCTGCGCGCCGACGGGTACGAGACCATCATGGTCAACTGCAACCCGGAAACTGTTTCCACCGACTACGACACCTCTGATCGGCTGTACTTCGAGCCAGTGACACTGGAAGACGTGCTGGAAATCGTGCGCGTTGAGAAGCCGAAAGGCGTGATCGTGCAGTATGGCGGCCAAACCCCGCTTAAACTGGCGCGTGCGCTTGAGGCTGCTGGAGTGCCGATTATCGGTACCAGCCCGGACGCTATCGACCGCGCTGAAGACCGTGAACGCTTCCAGCAAATGGTTGAGCGCCTTAACCTGCGTCAGCCGCCAAACGCTACCGTGCGCAGCGAAGATGAAGCCATCCGTGCAGCCAGCAAGATCGGCTATCCGCTGGTGGTGCGTCCTTCCTATGTGTTGGGCGGTCGGGCGATGGAAATCGTCTACGAAGAGGACGAGCTCAAGCGTTACTTGCGTGATGCGGTGAAAGTGTCCAATGACAGCCCGGTGCTGCTGGACCACTTCCTCAACTGCGCCATCGAAATGGACGTGGATGCGGTTTGTGACGGCACCGACGTGGTGATCGGCGCGATCATGCAGCACATCGAGCAGGCAGGCGTTCACTCCGGTGACTCCGCATGCTCGCTGCCGCCATATTCGTTGCCGCTGCACATCCAAGATGAGATGCGCGAGCAGGTCAAGAAAATGGCCCTTGAGTTGGGTGTTGTCGGCCTGATGAACGTTCAGTTGGCGCTGCAAGGCGAAGACATCTACGTCATTGAGGTTAACCCACGTGCTTCGCGTACCGTACCGTTTGTATCCAAGTGCATCGGTGTGTCCCTGGCCATGATCGCTGCCCGTGTGATGGCTGGTAAGACCCTGAAGGAAATCGGCTTCACCAAGGAAATCATTCCGAACTTCTACAGCGTGAAAGAGGCGGTGTTCCCATTCGCCAAATTCCCTGGTGTGGACCCAATCCTAGGCCCAGAGATGAAGTCCACCGGTGAAGTGATGGGCGTGGGCGATACCTTCGGTGAAGCATTTGCCAAAGCTCAGATGGGCGCCAGCGAAGTGCTACCGACCGGCGGAACTGCGTTTATCAGTGTGCGTGATGACGACAAGCCACTAGTTGCGGGCGTTGCCCGTGATCTGATCAGCTTGGGCTTTGAAGTAGTTGCCACAGCAGGTACCGCCAAGCTGATCGAAGCGGCAGGCCTGAAGGTGCGACGCGTAAACAAGGTGACGGAAGGCCGTCCGCACGTGGTCGACATGATCAAGAATGACGAAGTTACTCTGATCATCAACACCACCGAAGGTCGTCAGTCGATCGCGGATTCCTACTCTATTCGCCGTAATGCCTTGCAGCACAAGATCTACTGCACCACCACCATTGCTGCTGGCGAAGCTATCTGTGAAGCGCTCAAGTTCGGTCCGGAAAAGACCGTGCGCCGCTTGCAGGATCTACACGCAGGATTGAAGGCATGATCAAATACCCAATGACCGTCCAGGGCGCAAAGGCCCTGGAAGAGGAGCACGCCCATCTGACCAAGGTCGTACGTCCTAAGTTAAGCCAGGACATCGGTACGGCCCGCGAGCTGGGGGACTTGAAGGAAAACGCTGAATACCACGCTGCTCGCGAGCAGCAAGGTATGGTCGAGGCGCGGATCCGTGACATCGAAGGGCGCATGCAGAATGCGGTCATCATCGATGTCACGACCATTCCGAAAACCGGCAAGGTGATTTTCGGCACGACCGTGGAAATCGCTAACGTCGAGACGGACGAAAGCGTGGTCTATCACATCGTTGGCGAAGACGAAGCTGATTTCAAACTCGGCAAGATCTCTGTCGGTTCGCCGCTGGCCCGCGCCTTGATTGCCAAGGAAGAGGGTGATGTGGTCGCTGTAAAAACACCTGGTGGCGTGATCGAGTACGAGATTGTTGAAGTTCGTCACGTCTGAAAGGCGGCGCCCGCTTCGTGCGGGCGCCATGCTTTGGCAGCTCTCCCAGATGCTTTGGGTGGGTGGCCTGTGGTTGCTGCACATTGGTGTGCTCCCGGTGCTGGGCCTTATTGGCCTGGCTCCGCTGTTGATCGATGAGATCGATGGATTACTGAGTGCGTTGCTGGTGGGTTTTGCAGCGGCGTGCGTGACCCTTCAGGCATTGGTGCTGGTCAAGGCTGAGGGGTTTGTGAGTTTGTGGCGGGATATTCGCGGCCAACTGCTGTTGATGGCGCTGTATGCGTGTGCAATGTATTGCATCGTGCATGTGTGGCTGCCGGAAGCGTTGCGCTGGCAGCTATTCAGCTATCTTGTGCTAGGGTTCTCCGGCTTGGTGTTGGTAGTACAGCCCGCGCCAGGATGGAGTGGCAGGGCGCGCAAAGCACGCCCGTGACCCTTGTGTCATTTGAAGCGATGAACGTTCGACAGTTGTTTGTTGACGCTGAAGTTCTTGCGATACAGCAGCGCCATCTTGCCGATGACCTGAACCAGGTCCGCTTTGCCAACCTTGCACAGTTCTGCAATGGCGGCCAGGCGCGCTTCGCGGTCAAGGATGTTGACCTTAATCTTGATCAGTTCGTGATCGCCCAATGCGCGTTCAAGTTCGGCTAACACACCCTCAGTCAAACCGTTGTCTGCCACAATCAGAACTGGTTTCAGATGGTGGCCAATGGATTTGTACTGTTTCTTCTGCTCTTGAGTGAGCGGCATAATCTGACCCCTGCGTCTGATCTTGTAAAAAGCGGCGGCCAGTTTACCCGAGCGAGTCCGGGACCGCCCAGTTAATCACGACCCGTTTTATTTTCGAGGTGGCCCGTGGCCCGTTCCAAAACTAGCCTTAAGTGGCTGCAAGAGCATTTCAACGATCCTTACGTCAAAAAGGCGCAGAAGGACGGCTACCGTTCGCGGGCCAGTTACAAGCTCCTGGAGATCCAGGACAAGGACAAATTGATTCGTCCGGGCATGAGCGTGATTGATCTTGGCGCGGCGCCGGGTGGCTGGTCTCAAGTGACCAGTCGTCTGATTGGTGGCCAGGGAAGATTGATCGCGTCCGACATCCTTGAGATGGACAGCATCCCGGATGTGACCTTTGTGCACGGCGACTTCACCCAGGACTCGGTATTGGCCGAGATTCTGGAGGCCGTGGGAAATTCGCAGGTAGACCTTGTGATTTCCGACATGGCCCCCAATATGAGTGGATTACCGGCCGTCGATATGCCGCGGGCCATGTTCCTCTGTGAATTGGCACTGGATTTGGCGGGCCGGGTGTTGCGTCCGGGCGGTGATTTCCTTGTGAAAGTCTTCCAGGGCGAAGGTTTTGACGAGTATCACAAGAACATTCGCAAGCTGTTCGACAAGGTGCAGACGCGAAAGCCGGACTCTTCCCGTGACCGGTCTCGCGAGCAATATCTGCTGTGCCGCGGGTTCCGCGGGGTTGAAGGTGCGGCGAGCGAAGAGCGTTTTTGATTTATTCGAGGAGGGCGATAGGTTTTTTTATGTCGCTTTCGTCACGAAGCTTTACGAATATTATGTAGTCAAAGTTTCACAAAGGGTTACAGACGGCGCCTGCCAGAGTTGTAGGTAATGTAGTAAGTTAGGCCGGTGAATATCATGCGAAGCGCGCGCCAGTAGCGGAGCTTGCTTCAGAGGGTAGTTAATTGAACGATATGGCAAAGAATCTGATCCTGTGGTTGATCATCGCGGCTGTCCTCGTGACGGTGATGAACAACTTCTCCAGTCCTAACGAGCCGCAGACCCTCAACTATTCCGACTTCATCCAGCAAGTTAAGGATGGCAAGGTCGAGCGCGTAGCGGTTGATGGCTACGTGATCACCGGCAAACGCAACGATGGCGATAGCTTCAAGACCATTCGTCCGGCAATCCAGGACAACGGTCTGATCGGTGACCTGGTGGATAACCACGTGGTTGTCGAAGGCAAGCAGCCTGAGCAGCAGAGCATTTGGACTCAACTCCTGGTGGCAAGCTTCCCGATCCTGGTGATCATTGCCGTGTTCATGTTCTTCATGCGCCAGATGCAGGGCGGTGCGGGGGGCAAGGGCGGGCCGATGAGCTTCGGCAAGAGCAAGGCGCGCCTGCTCTCTGAGGATCAGGTGAAGACCACCCTGGCTGACGTAGCAGGTTGCGATGAGGCGAAGGAAGAAGTCGGCGAGTTGGTGGAGTTCTTGCGCGATCCAGGCAAATTTCAGCGCCTGGGTGGTCGTATTCCTCGCGGCGTGCTGATGGTCGGCCCTCCAGGTACCGGTAAAACCTTGCTGGCCAAGGCGATTGCTGGCGAAGCCAAGGTGCCGTTCTTCACGATTTCCGGTTCTGACTTCGTTGAAATGTTCGTTGGTGTCGGCGCCAGCCGCGTTCGCGATATGTTTGAACAGGCCAAGAAGCACGCGCCATGCATCATCTTTATCGATGAAATCGACGCCGTTGGTCGCCATCGTGGGGCCGGCATGGGTGGTGGCCACGATGAGCGTGAGCAGACTCTCAACCAACTGCTGGTCGAGATGGATGGTTTTGAGATGAATGACGGCATCATCGTGATAGCCGCAACCAACCGTCCAGACGTGCTTGACCCTGCACTGCTTCGTCCGGGTCGCTTCGACCGTCAGGTTGTTGTTGGTCTGCCGGACATTCGTGGTCGTGAACAGATTCTGAAAGTGCACATGCGCAAAGTCCCAATGGGTGACGACGTAGCTCCGGCTGTGATTGCCCGTGGTACTCCAGGCTTCTCCGGTGCTGACTTGGCCAACCTGGTGAACGAGGCTTCGCTGTTTGCGGCCCGTACCGGCAAGCGCATTGTTGAAATGAAAGAGTTCGAACTGGCGAAAGATAAGATCATGATGGGCGCTGAGCGCAAATCCATGGTCATGTCCGAAAAAGAGAAACAGAACACTGCTTATCACGAAGCGGGTCACGCCATTGTGGGGCGTGTCGTGCCTGAGCATGATCCAGTCTACAAAGTGTCGATCATTCCTCGTGGTCGCGCCTTGGGTGTCACCATGTTCCTGCCGGAAGAGGATCGTTACAGTCTCTCCAAGCGTGCGCTGATCAGTCAGATCTGCTCTCTGTACGGCGGTCGAATCGCTGAAGAGATGACATTGGGCTTCGACGGCGTGACCACTGGGGCTTCCAACGACATCATGCGCGCCAGTCAGATTGCGCGAAACATGGTGACCAAGTGGGGTTTGTCGGAAAAGCTCGGTCCTTTGATGTACGCCGAGGAAGAAGGTGAAGTATTCCTGGGTCGTGGCGGCGGTGGTCAAAACGCCAGTTTCTCCGGTGAGACAGCCAAGCTGATTGACTCCGAGGTGCGCAGTATCATTGACCAGTGCTATGGCACGGCCAAACAAATCCTGACCGATAATCGCGACAAGCTCGATGCAATGGCTGATGCATTGATGAAGTACGAGACCATCGATGCAGACCAGATCGACGACATTATGGCCGGTCGAGCACCTCGTGAGCCTCGTGATTGGGAAGGTGGTTCGGGTACTTCGGGCACCCCGCCTGTGGTTCAGAACGAGCGCCCTGAAACCCCAATCGGTGGCCCGGCAGCTGACCACTAAGGTTTGAAATGACTTTTGCTTCGTCCTCCCCCCGGTTGCCTTGCGGCAACCGGGTTCTTGATTTGGCCCATACACATGTTATGGGCATTCTTAACGTAACCCCTGATTCCTTTTCCGATGGTGGCCGCTTCAGCCAACTTGATGCTGCACTGCGTCACGCAGAAGCCATGGTGGCGGCCGGCGCGACCTTGATTGATGTCGGTGGTGAATCAACTCGGCCTGGTGCTCGCGTTGTTTCTCCTCTGGAAGAGTTGGAGCGCGTGGCGCCGATTGTCGAGCGCATCGCTCGAGAGTTGGATGTGATTATTTCGGTTGATACTTCCACCCCGGCCGTGATGCGTGAGACTGCGCGATTAGGTGCCGGCTTGATCAACGATGTGCGGTCCCTGCAGCGCGACGGCGCTCTGGATGCAGCTGCGGCTACCGGTTTGCCGGTGTGTTTGATGCATATGCTGGGTGAGCCCGGCAATATGCAGGACAGTCCGCACTATGATGACCTGGTTGGTGAGGTGAGTGGTTTTCTCTCAGAGCGCGTTGCCCAATGCGCTGCGGTAGGTATTGCGCCGGAAAGGATCATCCTTGATCCGGGGTTTGGTTTCGCCAAGACCCTGCAACACAATTTAAGTTTGTTCAAACACATGGAGTCCTTGCATGCCCTTGGTCGGCCCCTGTTGGTCGGTGTATCGCGCAAGAGCATGATAGGGCTGGCATTGAGCCGTCCGGTGGGTGAGCGGTTGTATGGTGGCCTCGCACTGGCGGCACTTGCAGTGACCAAAGGCGCACGCATCTTGCGTGTGCATGACGTTGCAGAAACCGTGGATGTGGTGCGCATGATTGCCGCTGTAGAATCTGCCGAATAAGAATGATGGAGCACTTATGACAAAAAAATACTTTGGCACCGACGGGATCCGTGGTCGGGTCGGCGAGTTTCCGATTACTCCAGATTTCATGCTCAAGCTGGGTTGGGCGGCAGGCATGGCGTTCCGCAGCATGGGCGCATGCCGCATCCTGGTGGGCAAGGACACCCGGATTTCCGGGTACATGTTTGAGTCTGCGCTAGAGGCTGGCTTGTCCGCCGCAGGTGCTGATGTGATGTTGCTGGGCCCGATGCCGACTCCGGCGATCGCTTACCTGACGCGTACGTTTCACGCTGAAGCAGGTATTGTGATCAGCGCCTCGCACAACCCTCATGACGACAATGGCATCAAGTTTTTCTCGGGGCAGGGCACCAAATTGCCGGACGAGATTGAGTTGATGATCGAAGAGCTGTTGGATGCGCCGATGACCGTGGTCGAGTCCAGCAAGCTGGGCAAGGTGTCGCGCATCAATGACGCATCCGGTCGTTATATCGAGTTCTGCAAGAGCAGTGTGCCAACCAGTACCAACTTTGCCGGCCTGAAGGTTGTCGTCGACTGCGCCCATGGTGCGACCTACAAAGTCGCGCCAAGCGTATTTAAGGAGCTGGGCGCAGACGTGACTGTGCTGTCGGCTCAGCCCAACGGACTGAACATCAACGAGAACTGCGGCTCGACCCATATGGAGCAGCTGCAAGCTGCTGTCCTGGCCGAGCATGCCGACCTCGGTATTGCCTTCGACGGTGACGGCGACCGCGTGCTGATGGTTGACCACACGGGTGCCGTGGTCGATGGCGATGATCTGTTGTTTATCATTGCCCGCGACCTGCATGAGCGCAACAAGCTGCAAGGCGGTGTCGTCGGTACGCTGATGAGCAATCTTGGGCTTGAGCTTGCGTTGGCAGACCTGGGTATTCCTTTTGTTCGCGCCAATGTCGGTGACCGATATGTGATCGCCGAGCTGCTGGAGCGTAACTGGCAGGTAGGTGGTGAGAACTCCGGGCACGTGGTGTGCTTCCAGCACACCACCACCGGTGACGCGATTATTGCTGCGTTGCAGGTGCTATTGGCTTTGCGTCGCCGCGAAGAGAGCCTGGCTCAGGCTCGTCAGGCTTTGCGCAAATGCCCGCAAGTATTGCTTAACGTGCGTTTCGCAGGTGGAGAAAACCCGATCGACCACCCTGCTGTCAAAGAGGCTTGCGAGCGCGCGACCCTGGCAATGGCTGGTCGTGGACGGGTATTGCTACGCAAGTCCGGCACAGAGCCTTTGGTGCGCGTTATGGTCGAAGGTGACGATGAAATACAGGTTCGCGGCCACGCCGAAGACCTGGCAAAACTGGTAACTGAAGTTTGCGCCTGAATTCGGCTTGCCAGTGATGATGTGGTTGGGTAACATCTGCGCCCACTTTGACCGACGAGGTACAGCATGCGTCGCACTATGGTAGCTGGTAACTGGAAGATGCACGGTACCCGCGCCAGTGTCGCTGAGCTGATCAATGGCCTTCGTCACTTGGCCTTGCCTAGCGGTGTTGACATCGCGGTGTTCCCGCCTTGCTTGCATATCACCCAAGTGGTTGATGGCTTGAAAGGTAAGTCGATTCAGGTCGGCTCGCAGAATTCTGCGGTGGAAGCCATGCAAGGTGCGTTGACCGGTGAGATTGCACCGAGTCAGCTGGTTGATGCGGGTTGTTCCTATGTGCTTGTTGGGCACTCCGAGCGCCGTCAGATGATGGGCGAGCGTGATGGAACACTCAATCGCAAGTTCGCAGCTGCACAGGCTTGTGGCTTGATTCCGGTGCTGTGTATTGGGGAGACCCTTGAGCAGCGTGAATCTGGCAAGACTCTTGAGGTTGTCTCGCGTCAGCTTGGCAGCATCATCGAGGAGCTGGGTGTTGGTGCTTTCGCAAAGGCGGTAATTGCTTACGAGCCGGTCTGGGCCATTGGCACCGGGCTGACTGCTACACCGCAACAGGCGCAGGATGTGCACGCAGCCATCCGTGCGCAGTTAGCGGCAGAGAATTCTGAAATCGCACAAGGTGTGCGGCTTCTATACGGCGGCAGCGTGAAGGCGGCCAATGCGGTCGAACTGTTCGGCATGCCGGATATCGATGGGGGGCTCATTGGTGGAGCTTCCCTGAATGCAGATGAGTTCGGTGCGATTTGTCGCGCCGCGGGAAACTGAAAAAATGCTGGAAACAGTCGTAGTCGTTTTTCATCTGTTGGCAGCCCTGGGCGTAGTTGCCCTGGTTTTGTTGCAACAGGGTAAAGGTGCGGATGCTGGTGCGTCTTTTGGTGCAGGTGCTTCAAATACTGTATTCGGAAGCCAAGGTTCCTCTACCTTTCTTAGTAAGTTTACTGCTATACTTGCCGCCGGTTTCTTCATAACCAGCTTAGGGTTAGGTTACTTTGCTAAAGAGAAAGCTCATGTGCTGACTCAAGTAGGTTTGCCAAACCCAGCAGTGTTGGAAGTACCAAAAGCAAAACCGGCTTCTGATGATGTCCCGGTGCTTCAAGAGCAAAAGTCGGCTACTCCAGCGACTGACGTACCTCCAGCTCAAGAGCAGAAGTAAGAAGGGTTGTAAGCGCTGTATTGCCGAGGTGGTGGAATTGGTAGACACGCAACCTTGAGGTGGTTGTGCCCATAGGGTGTAGGGGTTCGAGTCCCCTTCTCGGTACCAATTATCAGGAGAGCCCGCTGTTGCGGGCTTTCTTGTAGGTGGAAGGTTACATTGACCCTGTAAGGGATCGGTCGTATACTTCCGCCCCAGCTTTGTCGCGGGGTGGAGCAGTCTGGTAGCTCGTCGGGCTCATAACCCGAAGGTCGTCGGTTCAAATCCGGCCCCCGCAACCAGTTTTAGCGGAGCCCCTTTTAAGGGGCTTTTTGTTAGCTGGACACTTTCAACGCCGCTGTTCGACGGCGTTTCAAGGATGGGCGTTTCGCCCATTTTTTTATTTTGCACAGCATGCACATACATGCACGAGGGGGTTCAGGTGTCGAGCAAGCTAGAAGAGTTGCAGGCCTTGTTGGCCCCGGTGGTCGTGGCCCTAGGCTATGAATGCTGGGGTGTTGAGTTTTCGGCTCAAGGTCGCCACTCAATGTTGCGCGTTTATATCGATAAAGAGGGCGGTGTGCTGGTGGACGATTGTGCCATTGTCAGCCGTCAGATCAGCGGTGTGCTGGATGTTGAAGATCCAATTTCCGTTGAATACACCCTCGAAGTTTCCTCGCCAGGCATGGAACGCCCACTGTTCACTATTGATCAGTTTGCAAAATTTGCCGGTGAACAAGTGAAGATCAAGCTGCGATCTCCTTTTGAAGGACGACGCAACTTTCAGGGCCTTCTGCGCGGTGTAGAAGAACAGGATGTCGTGGTGCAGGTAGAAGACCATGAGTTCCTGTTGCCGATCGATATGATCGACAAGGCCAACATTATTCCCAGTTTTGACTGAGACGCGGATCCCGCGGATCCAATGGCTTGCGAAAGGCGAGGCGTACGATGAGCAAAGAAGTACTGCTGGTTGTTGAGTCGGTATCCAATGAAAAGGGCGTACCGGCAAACGTGATTTTTGAAGCGCTGGAGTTGGCTCTGGCCACTGCTACCAAAAAGCGTTTTGAAGACGAAGTTGATCTGCGTGTGGAAATTAACCGCCACACCGGTGC
This sequence comes from Pseudomonas sp. Irchel 3H9, assembly GCF_900187495.1. Classification (NCBI taxonomy): domain Bacteria; kingdom Pseudomonadati; phylum Pseudomonadota; class Gammaproteobacteria; order Pseudomonadales; family Pseudomonadaceae; genus Pseudomonas; species Pseudomonas sp. Irchel 3H9. The sequence continues at coordinate 253,463 of NZ_FYDK01000008.1, forward strand.
CTATGAGACTTTCCGTCGCTGGACGGTCGTCGAAGAAGCCGATCTTGATGATCCGGCCATCGAAACCTGGCCAAGCAAGGTTGCCGAAACGCACCCAGGCGCCCAGGTTGGTGATGTCGTCGAAGAAAAGATCGAGTCCATCGAGTTCGGCCGCATTGCTGCACAGACCGCCAAGCAGGTCATCGTGCAGAAGGTTCGTGAAGCCGAGCGCGCTCAAGTCGTTGACGCCTATCGCGAGCGGCTGGGAGAAATTATCTCCGGCACTGTGAAAAAAGTTACCCGCGACAATGTGATCGTCGATCTGGGCAACAACGCCGAAGCGTTGCTGGCCCGCGAAGACATCATCTCTCGCGAAACCTTCCGTGTCGGCGTGCGTTTGCGTGCGCTGCTCAAGGAAATCCGCACCGAGAACCGTGGCCCTCAGTTGATCCTGTCGCGTACCGCGCCGGAAATGCTGATCGAGCTGTTCCGTATCGAAGTGCCGGAAATCGCCGAAGGCCTGATCGAAGTCATGGCTGCGTCCCGCGACCCGGGTTCGCGCGCCAAGATCGCGGTCCGTTCCAAGGACAAACGCATCGACCCGCAAGGCGCTTGCATCGGTATGCGCGGTTCGCGCGTCCAGGCAGTGTCGGGCGAATTGGGCGGTGAGCGTGTGGACATCGTCCTGTGGGACGATAACCCGGCGCAGTTCGTGATCAACGCCATGTCGCCTGCTGAAGTGGCGGCAATTATCGTTGACGAAGATGCCCATGCAATGGACATCGCCGTTGGCGCAGACAATCTGGCTCAGGCCATTGGTCGTGGTGGTCAGAACGTGCGTCTGGCCAGCCAATTGACCGGCTGGACCCTGAACGTGATGACCGAATCGGACATCCAGGCTAAGCAGCAAGCTGAAACCGGTGACATCCTGCGCAACTTCATTGACGAGTTGGAAGTCGACGAAGACCTGGCACAGGTGCTGGTAGATGAAGGCTTCACCAGCCTGGAAGAGATTGCCTACGTACCGTTGGAAGAAATGCTCAACATCGACGGCTTTGACGAAGACACCGTCAACGAGCTTCGCGCTCGGGCCAAGGATCGTTTGTTGACTAAAGCCATCGCTACTGAGGAAAAGCTGGCAGACGCCCATCCGGCCGAAGACCTACTCTCGCTTGAGGGTATGGACAAGGATTTGGCGATGGAACTGGCGGTGCGCGGCGTAATTACCCGCGAAGACCTGGCCGAGCAGTCTATTGACGATCTGCTCGACATCGACGGCATTGACGATGATCGTGCCGGCAAGTTGATCATGGCCGCCCGAGCCCATTGGTTCGAGTAATTAGGCGCGGCCTGAGGAGAGAAGTGCATGACGCAAGTCACGGTGAAACAACTGGCCGATGAGGTCAAAACACCGGTAGAGCGCCTGTTGCAGCAGATGCGTGAGGCAGGTCTGCCGCACACCGCCGCCGATGAAGGTGTGAGCGATAGTGAGAAGCAGTCTTTGCTGACTCACTTGAAGAGCAGCCACAAGGCGAAAGTGGAAGAACCGCGCAAGATTACATTGCAGCGCAAAACCACCAGCACCCTGCGTGTTGCTGGTAGCAAGAGCATCAGCGTTGAAGTACGCAAGAAGAAAGTCTTCGTACAGCGCAGCCCGGAAGAAATTGAAGCCGAGCGCAAGCGTGAACTGGATGAACGTCGCGCAGTAGATAATGCTGCTCGTCAGAAGGCTGAAGAAGAATCCAAGCGTCGCGCCGAAGAAGAAGCGCGTCGCCAGCCTGCTGCTGCGCAAACTGCTTCGGCTGATGCGGTCGCCGCGCCTAGCGCTCCTGTGGAAGCTGTGCGCGAGGCCGCTCCGGTTGCCGCTGCACCAGCACCTGCTGCTGATGCCCGTAAGCGTGAGGAACCTCGTCGTCCGGACAAACCACGTGCCGACGATAACAATCGTCGCGGTGGTGGTGGCGATGGCGAGCGCAAAAACGCTCCGCATCGTGCTTCGGTCAAAGAGAAAGCGCCTGCTCCACGCGTTGCTCCACGTACTACCGACGAAGAAAGCGATGGCTTCCGTCGCGGTGGTCGCGGCAAGGCCAAGCTGAAGAAGCGCAACGCCCACGGTTTCCAGAGCCCAACCGGTCCTGTCGTGCGTGATGTGCAGATTGGCGAGACCATCACTGTTGGCGATCTTGCCAATCAGATGTCGGTCAAGGCTGCTGAAATCATCAAGTTCATGTTCAAACTGGGTACTCCAGCGACCATCAACCAGGTGCTTGATCAGGAAACTGCTCAACTGGTAGCCGAAGAACTGGGCCACAAAGTGACCCTGGTCAGCGACACCGCCCTGGAAGATTCCCTGGCAGAGTCCCTGAAGTTTGAAGGTGAGACGTTCTCCCGTGCGCCAGTTGTGACCGTAATGGGTCACGTTGACCATGGTAAGACTTCGCTACTCGACTACATTCGTCGTGCCAAGGTAGCTGCTGGCGAAGCCGGTGGTATCACTCAGCACATCGGTGCGTACCACGTTGAAACCGAGCGCGGCATGGTCACCTTCCTCGACACCCCAGGTCACGCCGCGTTTACCGCAATGCGTGCCCGTGGTGCCAAGGCGACTGATATCGTGATCCTGGTAGTTGCAGCGGACGACGGCGTGATGCCGCAGACCATTGAAGCTGTCCAGCACGCCAAGGCCGCTGGTGTTCCACTGGTTGTTGCTGTGAACAAGATCGATAAGCCGGGCGCCGATCTCGATCGCATCCGCAGCGAACTGTCGGTTCACGGTGTGACCTCTGAAGAGTGGGGCGGTGATACGCCATTCGTTTCGGTTTCGGCGAAAGTCGGTACTGGCGTGGACGAACTGCTCGAAGCGGTCCTGCTGCAAGCTGAAGTACTCGAACTGAAAGCAACTCCATCGGCCCCAGGTCGTGGCGTTGTGGTTGAATCGCGTCTCGACAAAGGTCGTGGCCCGGTTGCGACCGTGCTGGTTCAAGACGGTACCCTGCGCCAAGGCGATATGGTGCTGGTCGGTTCGAACTATGGCCGTGTACGTGCCATGCTCGACGAGAACGGCAAGCCAATCAAAGAAGCGGGTCCTTCCATCCCTGTCGAGATCCTCGGCCTGGATGGTACCCCGGACGCTGGCGACGAGATGAGCGTGCTGTCCGACGAGAAGAAAGCCCGTGAAGTGGCTCTGTTCCGTCAAGGCAAGTTCCGTGAAGTCAAACTGGCTCGCGCTCACGCTGGCAAGCTGGAAAACATCTTCGAGAACATGGGCCAGGCAGAGAAGAAGACGCTTAACATCGTCCTTAAATCTGACGTTCGTGGTTCTCTCGAAGCGTTGAACGGCGCCTTGAATGGCCTGGGTAACGATGAAGTGCAAGTGCGTGTTGTCGGTGGCGGTGTCGGTGGTATCACCGAATCCGACGCCAACCTGGCACTGGCTTCCAACGCTGTACTGTTCGGTTTCAACGTGCGTGCTGATGCTGGCGCACGGAAGATCGTCGAGCAGGAAGGCCTGGACATGCGTTACTACAACGTCATCTACGACATCATCGAAGACGTCAAGAAAGCCCTTACCGGCATGCTTGGCAGTGACGTTCGGGAGAATATCCTGGGTATCGCCGAGGTACGTGACGTGTTCCGTTCGCCGAAATTCGGCGCGATCGCCGGTTGCATGGTTGTCGAAGGCACTGTGTACCGTAACCGTCCAATCCGTGTACTGCGTGAAGACATCGTTATCTTCGAAGGCGAGCTGGAATCCCTGCGCCGCTTCAAGGATGACGCTTCTGAAGTACGTGCCGGCATGGAATGCGGTATTGGCGTCAAGAGCTACAACGACGTCAAGGCTGGCGACAAGATCGAAGTCTACGAGAAGGTTCAGGTTGCTCGCAGCCTCTAACTCGCGCACTTCCGGAGCCACGCCGCGTGTGGGCATGCAAATGCCTCGCGCAGCGTACGGACTCTAAACGCAACGCCCGGTCTGGCTTTTGTCAGGCCGGGCGTTTGCCGCTTTCAGACCCCATGGGTTTCACCGTGTGGCAGTAACAGGTAACAAGACATGGCAAAAGAATACAGCCGTACCCAACGTATCGGCGATCAAATGCAGCGCGAGCTGGCCCAACTGATCCGTCGCGAAGTCAAAGACCCACGCGTTGGCCTGGTCACCATCACCGCTGTTGAAGTGAGCCGTGACGTGGGTCACGCCAAGATTTTCATCACCGTGATGGGCCAGGACAACAGCGAAGAAATCGCACAAAGCATCAAAGTGCTCAACTCGGCTGCCGGCTTCCTGCGCATGCAGTTGGCCCGCGAAATGAAGCTGCGCAGTGTTCCGCAGTTGCACTTCCACTACGACGAAAGCGTCGTGCGTGGCGCACACTTGTCTGCATTGATCGAGCGCGCCGTGGCTGAAGACAGCCAGCATCCGTCCACACCTGAAGACGCCAAGGAGTAAGCGGTGGCTCAGGTCAAACGTATCCGTCGCAACGTCAGCGGCATCATTCTGCTTGATAAGCCCATTGGCTTTACGTCCAATGCGGCGTTGCAGAAGGTCCGCTGGCTGCTCAATGCCGAGAAGGCCGGGCATACCGGTAGCCTCGACCCACTGGCCACTGGCGTACTGCCGCTGTGCTTTGGCGAAGCGACCAAGTTCTCGCAATACCTGCTTGATTCCGATAAGGGTTACGAAACCCTGATGCAACTGGGCAAGACCACCACCACGGCGGATGCTGAAGGTGATGTTTTACAGGTTCGCGACGTGACCGTTGGTCGTGCTGATATCGAAGCCGCTTTGCCCGCTTTTCGTGGGCAAATCAGTCAGATACCGCCGATGTACTCGGCTCTCAAGCGTGACGGGCAGCCACTTTACAAGCTGGCACGTGCCGGCGAAGTAGTGGAGCGTGAACCGCGTTCTGTTACTATTGCGCGCTTGGAATTGCTCGCTTGTGAAGGTGAAACCGCACGACTGGCCGTGGACTGCAGCAAAGGCACCTATATCCGTACCCTGGTGGAAGATATTGGTGAACAGCTCGGTTGCGGCGCGTACGTAGCAGAACTGCGACGCACTCAGGCCGGACCTTTCAGCCTGGCCCAGACGGTTACGCTGGAAGAGTTGGAAGCGGTACACGCCGAAGGCGGCAATGAAGCGGTTGATCGCTTCCTGATGCCATCGGACAGTGGTTTGCTGGATTGGCCATTGCTGCACTTCTCGGAGCACAGCGCGTTCTACTGGCTTAACGGCCAGCCGGTACGTGCCCCGGATGCCCCTAAGTTCGGCATGGTGCGAGTACAGGATCATAACGGTCGCTTTATCGGTATCGGTGAAGTGAGCGAAGACGGGCGCATCGCGCCACGTAGACTGATTCGGTCAGAATGACCGAACGAGTGTGGCTGTTAACAGGCACGGTCAACACTCATTTTTAGATACAGGGATTTGTCCCTGGCCTGTTGAGACTGCCCTTTGGGTGGTTTCCTGAAAAAAGGATTGCCTCATGGCTCTCGACGTTCAAGAAAAAGCACAAATCGTTGCTGACTATCAGCAAGCTGTTGGTGACACTGGTTCGCCAGAAGTGCAAGTTGCACTGCTGACCCACAACATCAACAAGCTGCAAGGTCACTTCAAGGCCAACGGTAAAGATCACCACTCCCGTCGTGGTCTGATCCGCATGGTAAACCAGCGTCGTAAGCTGCTGGATTACCTGAAAGGCAAGGATCTGGGTCGTTATCAGACTCTGATCGGTCGCCTGGGTCTGCGTCGCTAATAAGCGATTGCGCTAGAGGTTGGTTGTCTGCCGTGTGTCAGTGGGATTCCCGCTGGCCCATGGTAGGCTCCCAGCCTCAAGTTTTATCTGGATACACGTTTTACCCCCTGGACAAGGGTTGGGCCGATTCCCGACATTGCCCAAGAATTTCGTAAGAAAACAAGTTCCCCAAGAGCCACAAAGAAGGTAGGACACCGTGAACCCGGTTATCAAAAAATTCCAGTTCGGTCAGTCGACCGTTACCCTTGAGACAGGCCGTATCGCCCGTCAAGCCTCCGGCGCAGTGCTGGTTACCGTTGATGACGACGTCACCGTATTGGTGACCGTTGTTGGCGCCAAGACCGCTGACCCGAGCAAAGGCTTCTTCCCTCTTTCTGTTCACTACCAGGAAAAGACTTACGCTGCCGGTAAGATCCCTGGCGGTTTCTTCAAGCGTGAAGGCCGTCCTTCCGAGAAAGAAACCCTGACTTCCCGACTGATCGACCGTCCGATCCGTCCGCTGTTCCCAGAAGGCTTCATGAACGAAGTGCAGGTTGTCTGCACCGTCGTTTCCACCAGCAAGAAAACCGATCCGGACGTCGCTGCGATGATCGGTACTTCGGCTGCCCTGGCTATCTCCGGCATTCCTTTCGATGGCCCTATCGGGGCTGCCCGCGTTGCTTTCCACGAGAGCACCGGCTACCTGCTCAACCCAACTTACGAGCAACTGAAAGCATCGAGCCTGGACATGGTCGTTGCCGGTACTTCGGAAGCCGTATTGATGGTTGAATCGGAAGCTAAAGAGCTGACCGAAGACCAGATGCTGGGTGCTGTACTGTTTGCTCACGACGAATTCCAGGTTGTGATCAACGCCGTTAAAGAACTGGCTGCTGAAGCCGCCAAGCCTACTTGGGCCTGGGCTCCGCAAGCCGAAGCTACCGAACTGCTGGGCGCTATCCGCTCCGAGTTCGGCGCCGCCATTTCCGACGCCTACACCATCACCGTCAAGGCCGACCGTTACGCTCGCCTGGGCGAGCTGAAGGACCAGGTTGTTGCCAAGCTTTCGGGCGAAGAAGGTCAGCCATCTTCCAGCGACGTCAAAGCTGCATTTGGTGAAATCGAATACCGCACCGTTCGCGAGAACATCGTTAACGGCAAGCCACGTATCGACGGTCGCGACACTCGCACTGTGCGCCCGCTGAATATCGAAGTTGGTGTTCTGCCGAAAACTCACGGTTCGGCACTGTTCACCCGTGGCGAAACTCAGGCTCTGGTAGTCGCGACCCTGGGTACTGCCCGTGACGCACAACTGCTGGACACCCTGGAAGGCGAGAAAAAAGACCCGTTCATGCTGCACTACAACTTCCCTCCGTTCTCGGTGGGCGAGTGTGGTCGTATGGGCGGCGCTGGTCGTCGCGAAATCGGTCACGGCCGTTTGGCGCGTCGTTCGGTTCAGGCCATGCTGCCTGCTGCTGACGTGTTCCCTTACACCATCCGTGTTGTGTCGGAAATCACCGAGTCCAACGGTTCCAGCTCCATGGCTTCCGTTTGTGGTGCTTCCCTGGCACTGATGGACGCTGGTGTGCCGATGAAGGCACCGGTTGCCGGTATCGCCATGGGTCTGGTTAAAGAAGGCGAGAAGTTCGCCATCCTGACCGACATCCTGGGTGACGAAGACCACTTGGGCGACATGGACTTCAAAGTAGCCGGTACCGCTAAAGGTGTTACCGCGCTGCAGATGGACATCAAGATCAAAGGCATCACCGAAGAAATCATGGAGATCGCTCTGGGCCAAGCCCTGGAAGCGCGCCTGAACATCCTCGGCCAGATGAACCAGATCATTGGTCAGTCTCGCACCGAGCTGTCGGAAAATGCTCCGACCATGATCGCGATGAAAATCGACACCGACAAAATCCGTGATGTTATCGGTAAAGGTGGCGCGACCATCCGTGCGATCTGCGAAGAAACCAAGGCTTCGATCGATATCGAAGACGACGGTTCGATCAAGATCTTCGGCGAAACCAAGGAAGCGGCTGAGGCAGCACGTCAGCGCGTTCTGGGTATCACAGCTGAGGCCGAGATCGGCAAGATCTACGTCGGTAAGGTTGAGCGCATCGTCGACTTCGGCGCATTCGTCAACATCCTGCCGGGCAAAGACGGTCTGGTTCACATCTCCATGTTGAGCGACGCTCGTGTTGAGAAAGTGACCGACATTCTGAAAGAAGGTCAGGAAGTGGAAGTGCTGGTGCTGGACGTGGACAACCGCGGCCGCATCAAGCTGTCCATCAAAGACGTAGCAGCAGCTAAGGCTTCGGGCGTTTAATTACCCCTGGCTTATGCTGAAAAAAAGGACCCTTCGGGGTCCTTTTTTTATGGGCGAGGGAAAGTGAAGTGAAATCAGCCGTTTAGCCCTCTGCAAAAGCCGCAACTTGCATGCAGGCATGATGGGCTTCATGCAAGTTGCACGATTTCGGAAATTAGCATTATTGTTAAGTCATTGTTTTATAAGGATTTAATTTAGAGCTTCGACTTGGCACACTGCCTGCAATATCCCTGTTAACGCTGCAGCATCAAGGTTTACGTACTGCAGACTTTTAATAAAACAGGAGTTACTCGTATGAAGAAGTTCGCTCTCGCTACTGCTACCGCTCTGACTCTGGCCATGGGTGCTAACGTAGCCTTTGCTCAGACTTCCCAAGCCCCTATGACGTTGGCGGCTGGCGAAGCTACCAAGGCTAAGGAAAGCGTTTCGGATACTTGGATCACCACCAAAGTTAAATCCGACCTGCTGACCGAGAAGGGCATTCCTGGTTCGGACATCAAGGTTGAAACCAACAAAGGCGTGGTTTCCCTGTCCTCGACAGTCGCTATCTCTGACGCACAGAAAGCTACTGCTGTCTCGATCACCAAAAAGATCAAAGGCGTAACCGCTGTTTCCGCTGATGGCCTGATGGCTGGCGGTGCTACCAAAGCAGACGGTATCGATAAAACCAAAGGCGCCGCTCATGACGCCAAAGAAACCACCAGCGACACTTGGATCACCACCAAGGTAAAAGCTGACCTGGTTACCGAGAAAGGTATTCCTGGCACCGACATCAAAGTCGAAACCAACAAAGGCGTTGTTTCCCTGTCGTCGACTGTAGCTGTTACCGACGCACAGAAAGCCACCGCCGTAGCAATCACCAAGAAAATCAAAGGCGTTAAAGCTGTATCGGCCGACGGCCTGAAAGCAGAGTAACGCTCGACAGTTCGTTTGAATTAAGCGGCGGCCACGAGTGAGTTAGATATCCACTCAAATGCACCTCTAAGGTTCATGCGACTGACCATATGGATGTGGTCATTACAGGCCCTGGCACTTGTGTCGGGGCCTGTTCTATTTCTGGTGCCGATGGTTATTCAGCATCCAGATGCATAGGCGTTACAACGCGACCATCTTTCTCCGCCTGTCCCAGGTGGGCATCAATGAAGTACACGCGGTCGTCTTCCAACTGGCCCTTATCCACCAAGTAGTCCTTGATGGTGCTTGCGCGGTCCTGACCGAGTTGGCGCAGTAGCACGTCGCTGTTGCTCCAGAACTTGATCACGCCGTCACGCAGCTTGGCCGTGCGGTCATCGCGGCTCAGGTCTTTCCACTCCGCCGGTGGCTGTTGTTTCACGCGGATGCGGTAGATGCCTTCGAGCAATGGCGCTTTTTCGCTTTCCGGGACTTCCAGCAAGGACGCCTGGGCAGGAACCTTGTCGCCACGGCGCTGCAGGATTTTGTAATAGTTGTACTGGTATTCACGTTCCAGACGTTGCGCTGCGAGGAAGGGGCCATCGCTGCTGGCAGCGGCCGTGCCTTCAATTTCCAGGCGTAGGGCAGGGCGTTCCTTCAGCGCTTTAGCCAGGGTGTTTAGCGCGCTTTCGGCGTCTTTGTTCAACTCACTTGAGCCGGCAGCGAAGGACACGTTGCTCAGATCTTCCGCTCCGCCGCCGGTGACCAGCCCGCCGATGAACTTGAACGGTGCGGTCGCTGCACGCACCACCAGGTTACGCAGGGTCTGCCACACAATCGGCATCACGCTGAATTGCGGGTTATTCAGGTCACCGGTCACCGGCAGTTCGATGGAGATCTTGCCGTCAGTGTCTTTAAGCAGGGCGATTGCCAAGCGAATCGGCAAGTCCACGGCATCGGCGCTGTCGACCTTCTCACCCAGTTGCAGTTGCTCGACTACCACTTTGTTCTCGGCCTTCAGCTGGCCCTTGGTGATCACATAGTGCAGGTCGAGGTTGAGGCGTCCCTTGCGGATACGGAAACCCGCGAACTTACCTGAGTAGGGCGTCAGGGTCGTCAGCTCGACACGCTTGAAGCTGGTGGCGATATCCAGCGCCGCCATCGGATCGAATGGGTTCACGCTGCCTTTGATCGTCACTGGCGCGTAACGGTCCACCTTGCCCTTGATGTCGACGCTGGCTGGTTTGGCCTGACGGCTGTCAATCGTGCCGATCTGCCCGTTGAGCTGTTGGATGGCAGTGGCGAAGTTGGGTGTCAGGCTGAAGTCGGCAAAGTTGGCCGAGCCATCGTTGATCGCAATCTGCCCGATACGAATGCCCAGGGGTTTATCTTTGCTCGCCGCAGGCTTGGGGGCCGACTTGGCGCCACTGTCGGCCGGCTGCGGGATCAGCAGGTCATCGACGTTGGTGGTGCGGTCATCGTTGATCATGAACCGCGCATACGGCTGCAGTAGGTTGACCTTGTCGATCGACAGGCTGTCGCCGTGCTGGTAATTCAGGCCCTCGACGACCAGACGCTGCCATTTCAGGAAGTCACGTGTCTTGAGGGTGTCCAGGGTATGCAACTGGTCGACCTGCGCTCGGCCGGTAATCTGCAGCGCCAGGGGCTCGGTGCTCTTCAGGTTCACGTCGAGGTCACTGCCGAGCATGCCGCTACGCAGCTCCAAACGGATAAATGGGCTGATATAGGACTGGGCAACCCGTAGGTCAATATCTTTGGTGGTGACCTTCAGCTTGGCGCTGACTGGGTTGAGGTTGACCACGCCCGTTGCCTGAATCTTGCCTTGCTTGCCCAAGCCGCTGTCGACCTTGAGGTTAAAGGGACTCTGGTTGAGGCTGTCGAAATTCTGTACATCCACATTCAGCGGGCCCAGCTCCAGCGCTACCGCAGGTTTGGCCTGACGGTCGGCCAGATGTACTTGATAGTTGCGCAGTTGCACGTCTTTGAGCAGCACTTGCCAAGGCTTGCTTGGCGCAGTCGGGGCAGGCTTTGGAGAGTCGGCTGTAGCTGGCGCAGTGGCAGGCTCCGGCGCCTTGGCTGGTTTGCTCGGTTGGCTGGCGAACAGTTTCTGCCAGTCCAATTGCCCATCGGCCTCACGAGCAGCCCAGGTTTCCAGCTTATTACTGCGGATCTTGCCGACCACCACTTGCTGCTTGGCGAGGTCCACTGTGGTCTCGCTGACGTCCAGGCGTTCCAGGCGCACCAGTGGGCGGCCATCTGGTGCCTTTAAGGCGAACGGCGCGATGCTGGCGGCGGTGTTGGTCAAGTTCAGTTCGGTTTCTTTGGCCAGGCTGAATTTGTAGTCGGTGCTGAAGTTGAGCACACCGTCTTCGAGTACCAGGGGGAGCGCGTCACGCACGTATGGCCACCAGGCTTTCATCTTGCCGTCAGTGACCTTTAGCGTACCTTCGGACGTGATCGGCACCAGGCTGAAGTTGCCTTTCCAATCAATTTGACCACCTTCAGGGCCTGCCGCGACCAGGGTCATATCGGCGTTGTCTTCAGGCAAGGTGCTGAGGTTTTTCAGCTCGAAGTCGAGTTTGTTGTAGAGAAATTCGATAGGTTCGCTGGGGCGCAGATCTTGAAAGTGCACATAGCCGCCTGCCAGCTTGATGCTGTCGATACGCAGTGGGAACGGCTTGGCATTGGGGTCGGCAGGGGAGGGTTCGCTTGCAGGGAGCTTGAACAACTGCGCCAGGTTCAATTGGCCAGACTTGTCGAACAGCAGCTCCGTCTTGGGCTGATCCATTTGCACATCGGCCAAATGCAGTGCCCGGGTCCACAGGCTGTCAATCTGCAGATTGGCGTAAAGGCGCTCGAAACCCACCTGTTCCTTGCCGGGTTCGCCAATCTTTAAGCCCCATGCGGTGACTTCCAGGCTGAAGGGATTGAGTTCAATGCGCTCAAGCCGCGCCGGCACCGTGGCGTAATGGGCCAATTGTTGGTTGGCAACGCGAAGGGCGATGCCCGGCAGAATCAAAAAGCCCAGCAAACTGTACAGGGCAAGGGCGGTCAACAAGGCGCCAGTGGCGCGAATCAATCCTTTGGGCATGGGGCGGCGCCATCTATATCGAACAGGAGTGCCTTGGAGTATGGCACGGGTTTTCGGTTCCGAAGAGCCGGGGCGTTGGGACGCTTCCTACAGCTGGAGTATCAGCGTTTTCAAGGGGGGCTGCTGATCCTGTGAGGGAAAATCCGCACCCGGCGTCATGATTTGCCAGTCGCGCACTGGGCGACCGGCTTTCTCCGCGCATCGCAGGACCTGCTCGCGCCAATCCTCCATGCTGACCTTTGCCAAGTTGTTACAGCAGATCAGCACACCGTTGTCGGCAGTCGCGAGAAGTGCGGGCTTGAGCAGGCTCTGGTAGTCGCGCAACAGGTCGACGGTGCCGAACGCGCTCTTGGCCCAGGCCGGAGGATCGAGCAGCACCAAGTCATATTGGCGCTGTTCAAGACGCGGGTAGCTCGGCAGTTTCTGCCCGCGCCGCTGGGTGATCGGCAGGCCGGCCAGTTGGCGAATCGCCGGAAAGTAGTCCGACTGCACGAACTCCATGCTCGGCAACTGTGGGTTGAGCTGGCCGTTTTCACGCCCGACCGCTAGGTTGCCTTCAGCGAAGTCCAAATTGCACACCTCACGCGCGCCGCCAGCGGCGGCGCTCAGGCCCACGCCGCAGGTGTAGGCAAACAGGTTCAGTACGCTTTTACCGGCGCTGTGATCTTTGACCCAGCCGCGGGTATTGCGCAGATCGAGGAACAGCAACGGATCCTGCCCGGCATGGCGCCCGCGAACACGGTAATTGAGGCCCCATTCGTGCCCGACCATGTCTTCCAGTGCTGCGGGTTCGGCTCGGTATACCGTGTCTTCGCGGTCGATCCGCGAATTGCCGCGGGAGCGGTCGTTGTACACGAGCAGCAACTCCAGGCCCAGGTACTGGTTAATCAGTTGATGCAGGTCCAGCAGGTCTGTGGTTTCCAGCGACTGGTGGAAGCTTTGCACCAGCAACTGCGGGCCATAACGGTCAATGGTCAGGCCGCCGGCGCCCTCCTGGCTGCCGTGGAACAGGCGATAGCAATCGGTGCCCTGGGCATGCAGCTCGTTGATCAGGTCTTGGCGATGATCGAGGGCGGCGCGCAGCGCCTGATTCAAGGGAGACATGGAGCGCGCCTGGCTGTAAATGAGGGCGCGAAGTTTAACAGCTATGGCGCCTTGCCTACACCAACCCCATCCGCCTGTGTGCCCGTTGCACCGAGCCATTGCGCATCGCCCAGCGCAATAACGGCGCGCTACGCTTGACCCCTGCACGGATCATCTGACGTTGCAGCGGGTTCTGATGCTGATCGAGCATGGTGCTGGCCCAGTCTGGCAGCAGATCGATCCCGGCCTGCATCATCAAGACGCCAAACGGCTTGGCTAAAGTACTGGGCGAGGGGGCGTTCAGCAGCAGGCGCAGTACTTCGCGGCTGCGTTCGTCACACAGCAATTGCGGACGGATACGCTCCAGATAATCGGAAATTTCCTGCCGCGAGCGCGGTACATGCCGCGCCCCCAAGCGCTCCGCCACCAGGGCGATTTCGCTGTAGTAACGATCTTGATCGCGGCTCGACAGAGTCGGGTTGCGATAGCGCAAGTGAGCGGCCATAAAGTTGCTCACCTCGGCTACATGCACCCAAGTCAGTAGTTCGGGGTCGCTCGCCGAATAAGGCCGTCCATCCGGCGCATGCCCGACCACCTGCAGGTGGATGGTGCGCACTTTTTCGATCAGCCAGTCGGCGTCTTTGCGCGAACCAAAGGTAGTACCTGAAATGAACTGCGAGGTACGCCGCAGGCGCCCGAGCATGTCCTGGCGAAAGTTCGAATGGTCCCAAACGCCGGCCAGGGCCAGTGGGTGCAAGGCTTGCAGCATCAATGCGCTGATGCCGCCGATCAGCATGCTGCTGAAGTCACCATGGACTTGCCAACTGACCGAGTCTGGCCCGAACAGGCCGGGATCGCCCTTGGGGTTTTCCAGGTCCAGTTGCCCCAGTGACAAGCCGGTGAGGCTCATCAGCTGGGTTTCGATACGGCTGCGGATAAATTCCATGGCGGCTCAGGTTTTCCTAGCGGTTCAGGCGTTTGTCGATCAGGCCGTCCACGACGCTGGGGTCGGCCAGGGTCGAGGTATCACCAAGACTGTCGAGTTCGTTGCAGGCGATCTTGCGCAAGATCCGGCGCATGATCTTGCCTGAGCGGGTTTTCGGCAGCGCCGGTGCCCATTGGATCAGTTCCGGCTTGGCAAAGCTGCCGATTTCCTTGCTGACCAGCTCAAGCAGGTGTTGTTTCAGCGCATCGCTGGGTTCCACGCCGTTCATGGGCGTGACGAAGGCGTAGATGCCCTGGCCCTTGACGTCGTGGGGGTAGCCCACCACAGCGGCCTCGGCCACTTGGTCATGCAACACCAGCGCACTTTCCACCTCGGCGGTACCGATACGGTGGCCGGACACGTTGATCACATCGTCGATACGCCCGGTGATCCAGTAGTCGCCGTCTTCATCGCGGCGCGCGCCATCTCCGGTGAAGTAGTAACCGGGGTAGGGTTTGAAATAGGTGTCAATCATGCGCTGCGGGTCGCCGTACACGCTGCGGATCTGTCCCGGCCAGCTTGATTTAATGGCGAGTACGCCGCTGCCGGCACCGGTGATGACCTTGCCTTGCTCATCCAGCAACACCGGTTGCACACCAAACATCGGTTGGGTCGCGCAGCCCGGCTTGATCCGCTGGGCGCTGACTAACGGGCTGAGCATGATGCCGCCGGTCTCCGTCTGCCACCAGGTATCCACAATCGGGCAGCGTTGTTCGCCCACGGCGTTGAAGTACCAGTCCCAGGCTTCCGGGTTGATCGGCTCGCCTACGCTGCCCAATAAACGCAGGCTGGCGCGGGAGGTGCTTTCCAGTGGTCCGTGGCCCTCACGCATCAACGCGCGCAAGGCTGTCGGCGCGGTGTAGAAAATATTCACCTGGTGTTTATCGATCACCTGCCAGAACCGCGAGCTGTCCGGGTAGCTCGGCACGCCCTCGAACATCAGCGAGGTCGCGCCATTGGCCAGCGGGCCATACACGATATAGCTATGGCCGGTGACCCAGCCTACATCGGCGGTGCACCAGAACACCTCGCCGTCACGGTAGTCGAGTACGTACTTGAAGGTCATCGCTGCCTGCAGCAGATAACCGCCGGTGGTGTGCAACACGCCCTTGGGTTTACCGGTGCTACCGGAGGTGTAGAGGATGAACAGCGGGTCTTCGGCGTCCATCGGCTCTGGCGGGCAATCGTCGCTCGCAGCGTCAACGGCCTGCTGGTATTTGAGGTCGCGGCCTTCGCTCCAGTTCACGTCGGCACCGGTGCGTTGCACCACCAAGACGGTGCTGACATTCGGGCAACTGGCCAGGGCCTTGTCGACATTCTGTTTCAAAGCCACGGGCTTGCCGCCGCGCACGCCCTCATCGGCGGTGATCACGGTACGGCAGTCGGCGTCGAGAATGCGGTCGCGCAGGGCGTCCGGCGAAAAACCACCAAACACGACCGAGTGCACCGCGCCAATCCGCGTGCAGGCCAGCATGGCGTAGGCCGCTTCCGGGATCATCGGCATGTAGATGCACACCCGGTCACCTTTCTTCACGCCACGGCTTTTCAGCACGTTGGCCAGGCGGCAGACGTTTTGATGCAGTTGGCGGTAGGTGATGTTGGAAGACTTTGTCGGATCATCGCCCTCCCAGATGAAGGCCGGCTGATCGGCGCGTTGCGCCAGGTGACGATCAATGCAGTTGTAGCTGACGTTCAGTTGGCCACCGGCAAACCATTGGGCGGCGCCAGTGTTGATGTCCGAGTGTTGAACGGTGTGCCATGGGGTCATCCAGTCGAGAAAGCTCTTGGCCTGTTCAGCCCAGAAGGTGTCCGGCTGTTCGATGGATTGGCGATAGAGGCGGTGATAGTCCTCTTGACTGAGTTGCGCAGCCCGGCGGACGGCATCGGCGATGGGAAACGTGCTGATATCGAACATGAGCGATCCTTATTCTTGTTTTTGCGACAAGTCATAAAGATGCACCCTGTGTGGAGAGGGTTCAAGGCCAACGTCCAAAAGGACGTTGGCCTTGCTATACCTGCATCAGCCGCGGTGACGGCCGCGGAAGTAGTTGATCAGACCCTGGGTCGAAGCGTCCTCAGCCAAGGTTTCTTCGGCGCCGGTCAGACGGTTGTAGACGCCTTTGCCGAGCTCTTTACCCAGTTCAACGCCCCATTGGTCGAACGCGTTGATGCCCCAGATCACGCTTTGTACGAACACTTTGTGTTCATACATGGCAACCAGCGCGCCGAGGCGACGCGGGCTGATGCGCTCCACCACCAGGGTGTTGCTCGGACGGTTGCCCGGAATCACCTTGTGCGGGGCCAGCTTCTGCACTTCGTCTTCCGGGATGCCCTTGTCGCGCAGCTCGGATTCAGCTTCGCTGCGGGTCTTGCCGAGCATCAGTGCCTGGCTTTGGGACAGGCAGTTGGCGTACAGCCACTGATGGTGGTCGGACACCGGGTTGAAGCTGACGATCGGCACGATGAAGTCGGCCGGGATCAGTTGGGTGCCTTGGTGCAGCAACTGGTGGTAAGCATGCTGACCGTTGCAACCGACGCCACCCCAGATCACTGGGCCGGTGTCGGTGGACACCGGTTTGCCGTCCTGGCGCACGCTCTTGCCGTTGGATTCCATGTCCAGCTGTTGCAAGTGCTTGGTGATGTTACGCAGATAGTGGTCGTACGGCAGGATCGCATGGCTCTGCGCACCCCAGAAGTTGCCGTACCACACGCCCAGCAGGCCAAGCAGCACCGGCATGTTTTGTTCGAATGGCGCGTTCTGGAAATGCTGGTCCATGGTGTAGGCACCGGACAGCAGTTCCTTGAAGTTGGACATGCCGATGGCCAGTGCGATTGGCAAGCCGATGGCAGACCACAACGAGTAACGGCCGCCGACCCAGTCCCACATCGGGAAGATGTTTTCTTCGCGAATACCGAAGGCCACGGCTGCCGCGTTGTTGCTCGACACGGCGATGAAGTGGCGATACAGCTCAGCTTCTGAGCCACCTTGGGCCAAGTACCAGGCACGAGCGGCCTGGGCGTTTTTCAGGGTTTCGAGGGTGTTGAAGGACTTCGACGAAACAATGAACAGCGTGGTTTCGGCGCGCAGCTTCATGGTCAGCTCGTGGAACTCGCTGCCATCGATGTTCGCCAGGTAATGGCAGCGCACGCCTTTGTGGGCGTAGGACAACAGCGCTTCGGAGACCAGCTCCGGGCCGAGGAACGAGCCACCGATGCCGATGTTCACCACGTCGGTGATCGGCTTTTCGGTGTAGCCACGCCACAGGCCGTCGTGGATGCGGCCGACAAGGTCGGTGATCTGGTTCAGTACCTTGTGCACGTCCGGCATGATGTTCACGCCATTGACCGACAGCTTGTCACCCACTGGGCGGCGCAAGGCGGTGTGCAGGGCCGGGCGGCCTTCTGACGAGTTGACCGGTTCGCCAGCGTAGAGCGAGTTGATCGCGTCCTTGAGGCCGACTTCCTCCGCCAGCCCTACCAGCAGGTCGCGGGTTTCGCTGGTGATCAGGTTTTTCGAGTAATCGAGGAAAAGTCCGCAGCTGCTCAAGGTGAATTGGGAAAAACGCTGAGGATCGGCATTGAACGCTTCACGCATGCTGAAATCCTGCATGGCTTGGCGATGTTGATTGAGCGCTTGCCAGGCGGGCAGAGCGGTAACGTCATGAGGGGTGCGGTAGTACGCCATCGCTGCGGGTTTCCTTTTATTACGGGGACTGCCTTTAGGACACTTCATAGCCCGGAACATCCAGTCTTATCTCAAGCATTGGGTTCCAGACAGCGCTAACTATAGCGCCGGGCGATTACATTAAACCTAGCGTGTCGATATGTCTTGGCTTTGTCTGCGCTGTGGCCGGTACTTTTTTATACCGGCACAGCGAGCAGGGCAACAGGCGGGGTGTTCAGCGAGGTTTAATTGAGGCTCAAATGCAGGTTGTCGATCAACCGAGTCGTGCCCAGGAAGGCTGCCACCAGGATCACGATGTCCTTGTCCTCAGGGGTTGCCGGGCGCAGATGCACGCCCTGGCGCACTTCGAGGTAATCCACGCGCAGCCCGGCAGCTTCGATCTGCTTGACCTGTTCGGCGCGCAGCGTGGCGAAGTCGTGGTCACCGTCCTTGATGGCTGCTGCAATCTGGCTGAGGCTGCGATACAGCACCGGCGCGATCCCGCGTTCCTCTTCGCTGAGAAAACCGTTGCGCGACGACAGCGCCAGGCCATCGTCGGCGCGTACGGTGGGCTCACCGATGATCTGAATCGGCATGTTCAGGTCATGGACCATGGCGCGAATCACGGCCAGTTGCTGGTAATCCTTTTGACCGAACACGGCCATGTCCGGCTGGACCATGTTGAACAGCTTGCTGACCACGGTCGCCACGCCTTCGAAATGCCCGGGACGGCTGGCGCCGCACAAGCCTTCGGACAGTTGCGGGACGCTGACGCGGGTCTGGCCGGTCATGCCGCCGGGGTACATTTCCTCGACGGTCGGTGCGAACAGCAGGTTGCAGCCGGCTTGCAGTAGCTTTTCCTGGTCGGCGGCGAGGGTGCGGGGATATTTGTCCAGGTCTTCACCCGCGCCAAATTGCAGCGGGTTGACGAAGATACTCGCGACGACAAAGTCCGCTTGCTGAACAGCCTTCGTCACCAGGGTTGCATGGCCGCTGTGCAGGTTGCCCATGGTGGGTACGAAGCCAATGCGTTTACCCGCCTTGCGGGCGTGGGCGACGGCGGCGCGTAGTTCGCGTACGGTTCTTACGGTGTTCATGCAGAGAATCCGTGTTCGGCGCCTGGGAAGGTCACGCCTTTGACTTCGGTAACGTACGCGCTCAATGCCGCGTGGATGCTGTCCTGGCCGGTCATGAAGTTCTTCACGAACTTCGGCACGCGACCCGTGATCGACAGGCCGAGCATGTCGTGCAGCACCAGCACCTGGCCATCAGTGGCCGAGCCCGCGCCAATGCCGATTACCGGCACTTTTACGGCTTGGGTGATTTCTGCGGCGAGTTCGCTGGGCACGCACTCAAGCAGGATCATTGCAACGCCGGCCTGTTCCAGGGCGATGGCATCGGCACGCATCTGGCGTGCCTGGGCTTCGTTGCGACCTTGTACCTTGTAGCCGCCGAGCAGGTTTACCGACTGTGGCGTCAGGCCCATATGTGCGCACACCGGCACGCCGCGTTCAGCCAGCAGGCGAATCGACTCGGCGAGCCACAGTGCGCCCTCCACTTTGACCATGTGTGCGCCGGCGCGCATCAGTTTGCCTGCGTTGAGGAAGGTCTGCTCAATGGTGGCGTAATCCATGAACGGCAGGTCGGCGATGATGAAGGCGCCGTCGTTACCGCGCTTGACGCTGGCAGTGTGGTAAGCCAGTTCATCGGTGGTAACGGGCAGGGTGCTGTCATTCCCTTGAAGAACCATGCCCAGCGAGTCGCCTACCAGCAACACTTCAACCCCGGCTTGGCAGCTGGCGTGGGCGAAGGTGGCGTCATAGCAGGTCAGCATGGTGATTTTTTCACCTTTGAGCTTGAGGCTCTGCAAGGTGGTCAGGGTAATGTCTGGCATGAAAAGGGTCCTCGTTCAGGCGCTTGGAAACAGCGAGTTACGCGCGTGAGTCTTCGTTTATACAGGCGCACTGTCTTGAGAGCAGTGCTTATAAGGCCTGGATTGCGCCCTTTAGCGCCGGGTTGGCGGCAGCGGGACGCCTATAGTCGTGAGGAGGACACGGGAAGTCAATTGGATGTGTTACCGCATTGTTACGCGTGGGGTGTTACCGCTGTTACTGACGCGTTTCAGCTGTGTGAGCTGGATTAAACAATGCGTTCCAGGCCGACGAATGGGCAGGCTTCGAGCAAATCGCGCAGTGCCCTGCCATCGGGTAGCTGCAGGGCCTCAGGTGCCAATTCGGACAAGGGGTAGAGCACAAATGCGCGCAGGTGCATCTGGTAGTGCGGCACCTTCAACCGCGGCTCGTCGATCAGGCGATCGCCAAACAGCAAGATGTCCAGGTCAAGCGTGCGCGGGCCCCACCGTTCAAGGCGTTCGCGGCCGTGGTCATTCTCGATGGCTTGCAGCGCATCCAGCAGGTCCAGGGGCGCCAGGCTGCTGTCCAGGGCGGCGACCGCATTGGTGTAGCGCGGTTGGCCCGGGAGCAGGGAGTCACTTTGATAGAAGGCAGAGACGCCGAAGACGGTGGTGTCTGGCAAACGCGCGAGCGCTTCGACAGCGCTGCGCAATTGTTGCTCCGGGGCAGCGAGGTTACTGCCCATGCCTATGTAGATACGTTCCACGTTTATTCGCCAGCGGCGCCCGAGGCATCGGCGCTGCGTTTGCGCTTGCTGCCGCTGCGACGACGCTTTTTGGGCCCTTCGCTGGCTCCATCACCTTTGCTGCCGAGGTCGCGGATCATGTCGCGGCGCTGGCTGTCGTTGGCGTCCTGGTAGTCGGTCCACCATTCGCCCAGGCCGTCAGTCTGCTCGCCGGCACTCTCGCGCAGCAGCAGGAAGTCATAGCCTGCACGGAAACGCGGGTTGTCCAGCAGCAGGTCGGCGCGTTTGCCGCTGCGGCGGGGCAGGCGTTCCTGCATGTCCCAGATTTCGCGGATCGGCATGGTGAAGCGCTTCGGAATAGCGATGCGCTGGCACTGTTCGGTGATCAGTTCGTGCGCGGCTTCCTGCATTGCCGGAATCGGCGGCATGCCACGGTCCTGCAGGCGCAGTACGCGTTTTGGCAGGGCTGGCCACAACAGGGCGGCAAACAGGAACGCCGGGGTGACCGGTTTGTTCTGCTTGATGCGCAGGTCGGTGTTGATCAACGCTTCGCTGATCAGCGTGTGCGTATAGGTAGGGTTGTACTCCAGTGCTTCGGCGCTGGCCGGGAACAGTGGGTCGAACAACTCCAAGTCCACGAGCATCTCGAAGGTGTCGGCGGCGTAGCCCGAGAGGAACAGCTTGAGCACTTCTTCGAACAGACGTGCCGAAGGGATTTCCCGCAGCATTGGTGCCAGTTCCCGAATCGGCGCGGCGGTGTGTTTTTCGATGCCGAAGTTGAGCTTGGCGGCAAAACGCACGGCCCGCAGCATGCGCACCGGGTCTTCCTGATAGCGCTGTGTTGGGTCGCCGATGAGGCGAATCAGGTTGTTGCGGATGTCGTGTACGCCGTTGGCGTAATCGAGGATGCGCTCGCTGACCGGGTCGTAATAGAGGGCATTGATGGTGAAGTCGCGGCGTTGCGCGTCTTCTTCAAGAGTGCCATAGACGTTGTCGCGCAGAATGCGCCCGCTCTCGTTGCGGGAAGACTGATTGGTATCTTCCTCTTCATCGTTTTGCGGATGACCGGCGCGGAATGTCGCGACTTCAATGATTTCGCGACCAAAGTGGATGTGCACCAACTTGAAACGCCGACCGATGATGCGCGCATTGCGAAACTCGGCGCGGACCTGCTCGGGCGTGGCGCTGGTGGCGACGTCGAAGTCCTTGGGCGTGATATTGAGCAGCATGTCGCGTACGCACCCACCCACCAGATAAGCCTGGTAGCCGGCGTTCTGCAAACGTTCGACGATGTTCACCGCATAACGGCTGAATTGAGCGCGCTGCAATGAATGCTGATTGCTGTTAAGCACTTCAGGCGTGCTGCGAATGTGTTGCGTACGACGCAAGGGAGAACGGAATGACTGGAACAACTTCTTCAGCATGGGATGCACTGTTTGAAGGAATGTTCGGCCATAACGAAGAATGACCGCATGATGGGTCGGGATTCTAGCATTTAGTCAGGGGATGGTGTAGGAACAAGCTACAGGCATTGCGCCACAAGCCTTTGAGCACCAAATTCCAGAAACTACAAGGGGAGCCGAAGCTCCCCCAGAAGTAGTTGCGTGCTCTATTTTTATTATTGGTTGCGGGCTTCTTGTTTTTGTTGATCGCCCTCGCCACGAAGCTTCACCTTCATGACACTCCCAATCGGGAGTCAAGAGCAAACGGATTGCTTTGGTCGCTGTGTTGCTGATCTATGATCCAACCAGTTCAGGCTCTGCCTTAGGGCAGTTTTTGTTGTTCTCGGCCTGGTTGCGGGGCAAGCCCCAAATGCAACGCCTCTCCAAAAGAATCAGTTAGCTGCGCCTCCGCCGTGTTGTTTTTATTATGCGTGAGTCGATTCGTCTTATTTTTATTGTCTTGTACAAAGCTTGTTATTGTTTTTGTACTAAGCATATAGCAGGGTGCGTGCCAACTTTTGCAGTGCCTAGTAAAACCGGGGGGTTGAGGGGGTTTCGGGTTTTTGACGGACCAAAAAAAGCCGGGGCTTCGTTACCGTAAGCCCCGGCTTTTGTTACGCAAAAAATCAGCGGTAACAGTTTTTTCACATCATTGGGTGTTACCTAAGGGGGCGCACCCTCAGCTTTCGCTGGCCACACCGGTCTTGCGTCGTGGAATACCCAGGCGCTGGCGCCGTTCCCACAGGCATTTACGGCTCACGCCCAGTTTGCGTGCCAGTTCGGTCTCGGTCATGTGGTCCTGATGCTCAAGGACGAAATGCTGGAAGTAGTCTTCCAGTGACAAATCTTCCGTCGGCTCATGGCTGGTATTGCTACCGCCGCCCGGTGTCGGGGCGAGGCCGATGAAGTCGTCATCCTCCAAGTCACTGAGTTCAATATCGATACCCAGGAGCTCGGCGGAAATTTCTGGGCTCTCCGACAGGATCACCGCGCGCTCCACCGCATTCTCCAGCTCCCGCACGTTACCCGGCCACGAGTAATGCCGAATCGCTTGCTCGGCGTCCGGCGCGAACTTGAGGTCGGTACGGTTGATGCGCGCACTCTGGCGCAGCAGGAACGCACTGGCTATCTCATTGACGTCGGCGCCGCGCTCACGCAGGGCCGGCAATTTGAGCGCGATCACATGCAGGCGGTAGTACAAGTCTTCACGAAACTGACCGATCTTGGCCAGGCTCTTCAGGTCTCGGTGCGTGGCCGCGATCAGACGCACGTCGACCTTCTGCGATTGCACCGAACCTACCCGGCGAATCTCGCCTTCCTGCAACACGCGCAGTAATCGCGCTTGTGCTTCCAGCGGCAGTTCGCCGATCTCATCGAGGAACAGCGTGCCACCGTCCGCCGCTTCCACCAGGCCCGCGCGTCCGGCGCTGGCGCCAGTGAACGCGCCTTTCTCGTGGCCGAACAATTCGGATTCGATCAGGGATTCGGGGATCGCCGCACAGTTCACCGAGATCATCGGTGCTTTGGCGCGCTTGGAGAGGTTGTGCAGGGCGCGGGCCACCAGCTCCTTACCGGTGCCTGACTCGCCCTGGATCAATACATTGGAGTCCGTAGGTGCCACTTTGCGAATCTTGCTGTACAGGTCCTGCATCGGTGGGCAGGAGCCGATGATGCCGATTTCCCCATTGCTGTTGTCGACACCCGGTTTGTCGGCGGCTTTGCTGGCGGGGCGCTGCTCGGCAGGCGCGCTGCTGGCCGACTGACGGTCACGCAGGATGCGCGCGACGGCCTGGAGCATTTCATCGTGGTCGAAGGGTTTGGCGATGTAGTCCACCGCGCCCATCTTCATGGAGTCCACCGCAGAGCGCAGGCTCGCGTAGCTGGTCATGATCAGCACTGGGGTGCCCTGGCCAAGCTTGATCAGCTCGGTGCCCGGTGCGCCAGGCAGGCGCAGGTCACTGACAATCAGGTCGAACGTGGGAATGCTGAAACGCTCTTGTGCTTCCTGCACCGAGCCGGCTTCGCTGACTTGGTACTGGTTACGTTCAAGCAGGCGACGCAGGGCAGAGCGGATAATGGTTTCGTCTTCGACGATCAAAATGTGCGGCATTGATTCAATTCTCTCGACGGTCTCAGTTCACAGCGGACGTCGCTTCGACATGACGCGGCAAGGTCACCCGAATACGGGTGCCGCGTTGGCTTTCGGTGTCAGCCGGGCTGTCGATGGTGATTTGTCCATAATGCTCTTCAACGATGGAATAGACCAGTGCAAGGCCCAGACCTGTACCTTCACCTGGATCCTTGGTGGTGAAGAAGGGTTCGAACAATCTATCCATGATGTTCTGTGGAATACCGCTACCTTCATCTTCGACGATCAGATCGACCGTATGTTCGAAAGCCTCGGTCTTGACGCGTACCGCACCACCGGCCGGCGTCGCGTCGCGGGAGTTGGACAGCAAGTTGATCAGTACTTGAGCCAGGCGTTGTGAGTCACCATCGACCCAATGGTCGGGGTCGCACAGATTGAAAAACTGCACTTCGAAATTGCGCCGGTTCAAGGCGAGCAACCCAATGGCGTCCTGCGCCACTTCGGCCAGGCAGACCGCTTCGTCCTGATTCTGATGGGCGCCCGCATGGGCAAAGCTCATCAATGACTGCACGATGCGCGATACGCGCTTGGTCTGTTCGAGAATTTGCCCGCTGATCTCGGTAATTTCCCCGTCCTCTTCACGCTCTTCCCGCAGGTTTTGCGCAAGACAGGCGATACCGGTGATCGGGTTGCCAATTTCGTGGGCCACCCCCGCCGCTAGACGCCCGATACTGGCCAGGCGCTCGGAGTGCACCAGCTTGTCTTCGAGCATCTGGGTTTCGGTCAGGTCTTCCACCAACAGCACCAAGCCGCTGTTACCGGGGGCCAGTGGCTCATCGATGGCCGCTTTGTGCAGGTTGAGCCAACGGGTCTGACCGTCGAGGGCCAAGTGCTGCTTGTGCAAGTGTTCGTCGGGCAGGTTGATAAAGCCCTGCAGCAATTCTTTCCACGGATCGCCGAGTGTGTTGAGGCGCGAACCCACCACGCGTTGCGCGGCGATACCGGTGAGTTCTTCCATGGCCTTATTCCACATCAGGATCTCCTGATCCTTGGCCAGGGAGCACACGCCCATGGGCAACTCTTGCAGCGTCTGGCGATGGTAGCGGCGCAGCGCATCAAGCTCGGCGGCAAGGCCGGTGAGGCGGGAGTGGTAATCCTCCAGCCGGCTCTCGATGAAATGGATGTCTTCGGTGACGTAGTTTTCGCCACCGGCTTTATAGGGCAAAAACGTCTCTACCATGTCCTGGGACACGCTGGGGCCCATCAGGCCAGACAGGTTGGCCTCAATGCGGTCACGCAGACGGCGTAGCGCATACGGTCGGCGCTCGTCGAACGGCAAGTAGAGGTCGCGCAGCGCCTGCTCGACTTCCTTTTGCGCGGCCTTGGCACCCAGGGGCTTGGCCAGTTGGGTGGCGAACTCCTGGGGCGAGGCCGCGTGCAGTTCGCGGCGTTGCGGGCGACGTACGTTATCGACCGCGCAAGCCTCGGCGGCGCTGGTTTCTTCTGGGCTGACATTGGTGAACAGTGAGATCAGGGTGAACATCAGGACGTTGGCGGCCAAAGAAGCAATCGCGGCCATGTGCCAACTGGTGTCGTCCAACACGTAAATCATGTTTAGCAGCGGGATGTAGAAGCCCTGCAGGTTGCCGACCAGCGGTAACAGCATGGTGACGATCCACACCAGGATCCCGGCGAGCAGACCCGCGATAAAACCTCGGCGATTGGCCGTCGGCCAGTACAGCACCGACAGTACCCCCGGCAGGAACTGCAAGGTGGCGACAAACGCGACGATACCCAGGTTGGCCAGGTCTTGCCCGGCGCCGAGCAGCAGGTAGAAACAGTAACCGGCCATGATGATTGCGACGATCAGCGCGCGGCGGGTCCACTTCAGCCAGCGGTAGATATTGCCTTCGGCCGGTGGCTGGTACAGCGGCAGCACCAGGTGATTGAGGGCCATGCCCGATAGAGCCAGCGTCGTGACGATAATCAGCCCGCTGGCAGCAGACAAACCGCCGACGTAAGCCAGCAGCGCCAACGCAGGGCTATTGGCGGCGATACCGATACCCAGGGTGAAATACTCGGGGTTGGTGGTGGCCCCCAGTTTCAGGCCGGCCCACAGGATCAGCGGCACCGCGAGGCTCATCAACAGCAGGAACAGCGGCAAGCCCCAGCTGGCGCTTACCAGCGAGCGCGGGTTGAGGTTCTCGGTAAAGGTCATGTGATACATGTGCGGCATCACAATCGCCGAGGCGAAAAACACCAGCAGCAGCGTTCGCCATGGACCTTCCTGCAACGGAGTGTGCAGGGCGGCGAGGGCGGTCTGGTTTTGAAGCAACCACAGTTCCAGCTGTTGCGGACCGTCGAACACACCATACAGCGCATAGAGGCCGACGCCGCCGATGGCGATCAACTTGATCACCGACTCGAAAGCAATCGCAAACACCAAGCCTTCGTGTTTCTCGCGGGTGGCGATATGGCGTGAGCCGAAAAAGATGGTGAACAGGGAGATCAGTGCACAGAACGCCAGAGCCACCCGATGCTGTACCGGCTCACGGGTGAGGATACTGATGGAGTCGGCCACTGCCTGGATTTGCAGAGCCAGCAGAGGCAGCACGCCGATCAACATGAACACCGTGGTCAATGCCCCGGCCCATGTGCTGCGGAAGCGGAAGGCGAACAGGTCGGCCAGGGACGACAGCTGATAGGTGCGGGTGATTTTGAGGATCGGGTACAGCAATACCGGCGCCAGCAGAAACGCGCCGGATACCCCCAGGTAGCTGGAGAGAAAGCCGTAACCGTACTGATAGGCCAAGCCCACGGTGCCATAGAACGCCCAGGCGCTGGCGTATACGCCCAGGGACAAGGTGTAGGTCAACGGATGGCGAATGATCGCCCGCGGAATCATTCCGCGCTCACTGATCCAGGCAACCCCGAACAGCGCGGCCAGGTAGGCGGCGCTGATCAGCAGCATCTGAGTGAGGCTAAAGCTCATCGGCATCTTTTTGGCTCTGCAGGATGAAGGTCACGACGATCAGGATCAGCCACAGCAGATAAGGGCGATACCAAGCGCCCGTGGCATCGATCCACCAATCCATGATGGCGGGAGAAAACAGGTAGATCCCGACGACCAACAGCAGGACCAATCGATAGATGTACATGTTGGCCTCTGATTAGAAAACTGCGGCGATGGTAACGGATGCTTGGCAAGCTGCAAGCGCCGTCAGTTCAATTGCGCTTCGGCCAGGGTGAGTGTGCGCGGGATCTGTGTGGCATCCCAGTGCCGAATGCCCCAATCCAGCAGTTCCCTAGGGCTGGCGTGAAGCAATTCGCTGCCGGGTTGTTGGCCAAGGGCGCGTAGTGCTCTCAATAGCAAAGGCGTGGCCTGGTCGGGCGTCAACGGCGGCGAACGGTAAGACTTACCCAGTTTGTTACCGTCCGGCTGGATGATCAGGGGCACGTGCAGGTAGCGCGGTTGGCGTAGGCCCAGCAGTTCTTGCAGATACAGTTGGCGCGGGGTGGAGTCGAGCAAATCGGCACCCCGCACGATATCGGTAACACCTTGCCAGGCGTCATCCAGGACCACGGCCAGTTGATAGGCATAAAGGCCGTCGCGGCGTCGGATGACGAAATCGCCTGCTTCGCGCCCCAGGTGTTGTCGGAACTCACCCTGTACACGGTCAGTAAAGTGGTACGAAAGCTCAGGTACACGTAAGCGGATGGCTGCATCTTGTTGCTCGTGACCGGCGTTGCGGCACAAGCCTGGGTAAATCCCATTGTAGGGTTCCAGTTGCTTGCGTGAGCAGGTGCAGGCGTAGGCCAAGCCGTGGTTGAACATGTCGTTCAGCACTTTGGCGTAGGCCTCGTGCCGCTCGCTTTGTCGGACCAGTTCGCCGTCCCACTCAAAGCCATAGCTTTCCAGGGCATGCAGGATCGCCGCCTGGGCACCGGGTTCTTCGCGGGGTGGGTCGAGGTCTTCCATGCGCATCAGCCAGCGGCCGTGGTTGGCGCGGGCATCAAGGTAGGAGGCGAGGGCGGCGACCAGGGAGCCGAAGTGCAAATGGCCGCTGGGCGTGGGGGCGAATCGCCCGATATAGGTAGAGGCTGTCATGGGCCGGATACTACTGGAAAATCGGCAAACGCCAGAAACAAAAATGGAGCGTTTGCACGCTCCATTCGTTCAGCTCGACAGGATTACTTGCCGACCTGTTTTTCCTTGATTTCAGCCAAGGTCTTGCAGTCTACGCACAGGTCCGCGGTTGGGCGGGCTTCCAGGCGGCGAATACCGATCTCGACCCCGCAGTTTTCGCACCAGCCGTACTCTTCGTCTTTGATCAGTTGCAGTGTCTTGTCGATCTTCTTGATCAACTTGCGCTCGCGATCACGGGCGCGCAGTTCAAGGGCGAACTCTTCTTCCTGGCTGGCACGGTCGGCCGGGTCAGGGAAGTTGGCTGCTTCGTCCTTCATATGGTCAACGGTACGGTCGACCTCCTGCATCAAGTCCTGTTTCCACTTGCTCAGGATCTTGGTGAAGTGCTCGCGCATGGGCTCGCCCATGTACTCCTCACCTTTCTTCTCTACGTAAGGTTCGAAGCCATTGAGGCCTTGAGTCTGCTGTTGCTTTGCTTGGGTGGACATGAATAGACCGCCTCTCACTCTTCTAATCCATTGCGCAGGATTGCAACGTCACCGACACCTGCCGGCCCTGCGGCTGCAAGCGGGCGAACTTACCAGATAGATTCGGGGTGCGCCACTCCCGGTTGTCGAGCCTGTCGCGTCGGGGTTGCAAACTGCAGAGGCCCGTCGTGGCTGGGTATGTTTCGGCTCGAATGTTGATTTTAGTCGTTTTGCGCGCGCTTGCCCGCACCGCACAGGTGGCCGGGCAGGCAATAGAACATGTTTTACCGCGCGGGTTCGGTAGAATCCCGATTTTATCCTCACCGTTAAGGAAGGCTAATGGCTCAGCCCTACAGTGCGCGCAGTCGCGCCATCGAACCTTTTCATGTCATGGCGTTGCTGGCGCGGGCCAATGAGCTGCAGGCCGCCGGCAATGACGTGATTCACCTGGAAATCGGCGAGCCCGATTTCACAACGGCGGAGCCGATCATCCAGGCCGGTCAGGCGGCGCTCGCCAATGGCAAGACTCGCTATACCGCAGCCCGAGGCCTGCCTGAATTGCGTGAAGCCATCAGCGGTTTCTACCAGCAGCGCTACGGGTTGAATGTAGATCCCGAGCGTATTCTGATCACTCCGGGAGGCTCTGGCGCGTTGTTGCTGGCCAGCAGCCTGCTGGTGGACCCAGGCAAGCATTGGCTGCTGGCAGACCCGGGTTATCCCTGTAACCGACACTTCCTGCGCTTGGTGGAAGGCGCCGCGCAACTGGTGCCGGTAGGCCCTGAAGTGCGTTATCAACTGACCGCTGACCTAGTGGCCAGATACTGGGATCAAGACAGCGTGGGCGCGTTGGTTGCCTCCCCTGCAAATCCCACCGGCACGATCCTCACGCGCGATGAATTAGCCGGGCTTTCCGAAGCAATCAAGGCGCGTAACGGCCATTTGGTGGTGGATGAGATCTATCACGGCCTAACCTACGGCACTGATGCCGCCAGCGTGCTGGAGGTCGATGATGACGCCTTCGTCCTGAATAGTTTTTCGAAGTATTTCGGCATGACCGGCTGGCGGCTGGGTTGGCTCGTGGCGCCGCCGGCTGCAGTGAGTGAATTGGAGAAGCTGGCGCAAAACCTTTATATCAGTGCGCCGAGCATGGCCCAATATGCGGCGCTCGCCTGTTTTACCCCGCAAACACTGAGCATTCTGGAGGAGCGTCGTGCCGAGTTTGGCCGTCGTCGCGACTTCCTGCTGCCCGCCTTACGCGAATTGGGCTTTGGCATTGCCGTCGAGCCGGAAGGGGCGTTCTATTTGTACGCCGATATCAGCGCATTCGGCGGTGATGCCTTCGCGTTTTGCCGGCACTTTCTCGAAACCGAGCATGTTGCGTTTACGCCCGGCTTGGATTTTGGTCGCTATCAAGCGGGCCATCATGTGCGTTTTGCCTACACGCAAAACCTCGATCGGTTACAGGAAGCGGTGGAACGCATCGCCCGTGGCTTGCGGAGCTGGCAAGGCTGATGCGCTTTTATCCTCCCCTCGAAGAAGGTCGACTGATTCGCCGATACAAGCGTTTTCTCACCGATATCGAAACTGTTACCGGCGAGTTGTTGACTATTCACTGCCCAAACACCGGTTCCATGCTCAATTGCATGGTGGAAGGCGGGCAAGTTTGGTTCAGTCGCTCCAACGACCCCAAGCGTAAGCTGCCCGGCACCTGGGAGATTGCCGAAACGCCTCAGGGCCGTTTGGCGTGCGTGAACACGGCGCGCGCCAATCAGTTGGTCGAAGAGGCGTTACTGGCTGGTGTGATCACGGAGCTCAATGGCTTTACCGCACTGAAGCGCGAAGTGCCTTACGGTCAGGAGAAAAGCCGTATCGACTTTCGGCTGGAGTATCCAGAGGGTGCGGCCTATGTCGAAGTCAAAAGCGTCACCCTAGGCTTTGATAACACCCGGGTTGCCGCCTTCCCCGACGCAGTGACCCAGCGTGGCGCCAAGCATCTGCGTGAGCTGGCCCACTTGGCGCGCGAAGGTGTGCGAGCGGTGCAGTTGTACTGCGTCAACCTCTCCGGGATTGACGCCGTGCGCCCAGCTTTGGAAATCGATGCCGTCTATGGCGCTGCCTTGCGTGAGGCTAAAGCTGCTGGAGTGGAAGTATTGGCGTACGGCGTGCGCGTGACGTCCGAGGAAATTTGCGTGGATCGCCGGTTGGACGTGCTGCTCGATTAGAGCTCTACCCACAGGCCCTGTTCGTCTTCTCGGCCGCGCAGGGCTTGGAGGCTTTTACCGGAGCACGGCCCGGCAATGCACTCACCGCTTTCGATCAGGAACAGAGCGCCGTGGGTGGCGCATTGGATCAGGCTGGCGCTCTCGTCGAGGAACTTATCGGGTTGCCATTCAAGCGGTATGCCGCGATGAGGGCAGCGGTTGATATAGAAGTAGGCAATGCCGTCCCGGCGTACCGCGAATAATTTGCAACCATCGATTTCAAAACCGAGGCTGCTGTCTGGCGCGAGGCTAGAGGAGGGGCAGAGAAACTTCATTTCAATCCTTAAGTGCCTTGACGTTCAAATGCAAACAATTATCAAATGCCGGCTCGCCCGTTAGCTGACTGGGTGCTCAGTTCGATGCATGGCAGGGGGTAACTGTCACATCAATGAGTGCCCGAAAGGCCCCGCCTTAGGAAGGAAACCCTGTTATGCGCCTGAGTGCCAGCGCTATTGCGCTTGTTGTCGGATTGCTGGTCAACCCTGGGGCGCACGCCTCTGAACTGCCACAGCGTTGGGTGAGTGCCGGTGGGGCGCTGTCGGAGTGGGTGGCGGCTCTGGGCGGTGAGCCGAAGTTGGTCGGCGTGGATACCACGAGCCAGCATCCAGAGTCTCTAAAAGCGTTGCCAAGTATTGGCTATCAGCGGCAATTGTCGTCCGAAGGCATTCTCAGCCTGCGCCCACAGGTGCTGGTAGGCACTGAAGAGATGGGCCCGCCGCCGGTACTGGCGCAGATTCGCAGCGCGGGGGTTCGGGTTGAAATGTTCTCGGCGCAGCCGGATTTACCGACCTTGAAAGGCAACCTTCAGCACTTGGGCAAGTTGCTGGGTGATGAGGCTAAAGCCGACGAATTGTTTACCCGGTACGAGAATGCCCTCAGTCAGCAGAAAAGTTGGGTCGCGAAGGCCCAGGCCTCCCAAAAGACCCCTGGTGTCTTGCTACTGATCGGTCACGCTGGCGGCAAGCCGCTGATCGCAGGCAAGGACACGGCCGGAGATTGGATGGTGCAGCAGGCGGGCGGTAAGAACCTGGCCACGCACACCGGTTACAAGCCGTTTTCGGTGGAGTCGTTGGCAGGGTTGAGCCCGGATGTATTGGTATTCGCTGACCGTGCCCTCACAGGTGATGCGGCCCGTGCGGCGCTGTTCAAAGAGAATCCTATTCTGGCGTCGACGCCAGCCGCCAAGAGTGGACGTGTATTTGAGCTGGACCCGACATTGTTGGTGGGAGGGCTCGGGCCGCGCCTGCCGCAAAGCCTGGTGAAGTTGTCCGCCGGGTTATATCCGGCCCAGGCTAAACCAGCCCTATGACCACGCTGGTTAAGCCAAAAACGCTGTTTATCGGGCTGACGCTGTTGTGTGTGTTGGCGATCTGGCTTTCGTTGGCGCTGGGGCCGGTGAGCCTGCCGTTACTCGACACGCTTAAGGCGGCCTTGCGTTTGGTCGGCGTGCCAATTGAAGCGCAGGGCTTGGAGCAGGCCGAGCTTATTCTTGGGCAGATTCGTCTGCCGCGTACCTTGCTGGGCCTGGCGGTGGGTGGCGTATTGGCATTGTCGGGCGTAGCCATGCAAGGGCTGTTTCGCAACCCGTTGGCCGATCCGGGACTGGTGGGGGTGTCGAGTGGTGCGGCGCTCGGGGCCGCCGTCGCCATCGTCGGTGGTGCGTTTTTTGGTGGTTTGCCGGATGCATTCGGGCCGTATCTCCTGTCGCTGTGCGCATTTCTTGGCGGGTTGGGCGTTACCGCGCTGGTCTATCGACTGGGGCGGCGTAATGGCCAGACCAATGTGGCGACGATGCTGCTCGCCGGTATTGCCCTCACTGCGCTGGCCGGCTCGGCGGTGGGCCTTTTTACTTACTTGGCTGACGACGCCACCCTGCGGACCCTGGCGTTCTGGAACCTGGGCAGCCTCAACGGCGCGAGCTATTCCCGCCTGTGGCCGTTGTTGATGGTCAGCGCGGGTGTGGCGCTGTGGTTACCGCGCCGGGCGAAGGAACTGAATGCGCTGCTGCTCGGTGAGTCCGAGGCCAGTCACCTGGGGATTGATGTCGAAGCACTCAAGCGCGAGTTGGTGTTCTGCACCGCATTAGGTGTCGGCGCGGCGGTCGCGGCAGCCGGAATGATTGGTTTTGTGGGGCTGGTGGTGCCGCATCTGGTCAGATTGCTCGCAGGGCCTGATCACCGCGTGTTACTTCCGGCTTCAATTTTGGCGGGCGCGAGTCTGCTGCTATTAGCTGACTTGGTCGCACGGCTGGCTTTGGCGCCCGCGGAGTTGCCGATTGGGATTGTGACGGCGTTCATTGGTGCGCCGTTTTTTCTTTACCTGTTGTTACGGGGGCGTGCCTGATGCTGCGTGTTGAAAACCTGCAGATCAGCCGCGGTCGAAAAACCGTGTTGGCGGATGTCACTTTGGACTTGCTGCCAGGCGAAGTGCTCGGCGTGCTGGGCCCCAATGGCGCTGGCAAAAGCACGTTGCTGGGGGCGTTGTGCGGTGAGTTGCATCCCGATCACGGCAAGGTCTGGCTGGGGCAGCAGGCGCTGAGAGACTGGAGCGGATCGCAGCGCGCCCAGCGACTGGCGGTGTTGCCACAAACCTCGACCCTGGACTTTGCATTCCGCGTAGAGGAGGTCGTCGGGATGGGGCGTCTGCCCTATCAGACCGGACGCGTGCGGGATGACGAAATCATCGATGCAGCCTTGCAAGCAGCAGATGTTGCGCACTTGAGCGGTCGCAGCTACCTGGCGTTATCCGGTGGCGAGCGCCAGCGCGTGCACTTGGCGCGGGTGCTGGCGCAGCTATGGCCGGGGGAGGAGGGGCAGACGTTGCTGCTGGATGAGCCTACGTCAATGTTGGATCCCCTGCACCAGCACACGACTTTGCAAGCTATTCGGACTTTCGCAGATCGGGGCGCGGCGGTGCTGGTGATCCTCCATGATCTGAATCTGGCGGCGCGCTACTGTGATCGTATTCTGCTGCTTGACGGGGGGCGCCCCCACGCTCTGGATACGCCCGTGCGGGTGCTGCGTCCAGAACCGCTTAAAGCCGTGTTTGGTTTGGATGTGCTGGTACAGCCACACCCGGAGCGCGGGCATCCGCTGATCATTGCGCGTTAAAGTCTGCTTTCTTACAGACAAAAAAAGACCCGGCAAGAGCCGGGTCAAATAACCGTGATTAGCCTGATGAGGAGATAATCTGAGAGTCCGAACCAATGGTCTTTCAGTTATCGGCTGATCTCGCGACCAGTTGTGATAATCATAACGATTCTCATTTGAGAGTCAACAATTGTTTTTACGTGACCATCCGCTTTCCTTAAACAGATGTTCGAAACCTACGTAAATATTGAGTGTTTTGGTCGATCTAATTCTTCTGGCGCGTTGAGATTGCATCCAGTTGCCGGTTCAACGCTTCCTTACGCTCAACGGGGATGTCGTTCCAGTGCACATCCATCAGCGCCCCTTCGATGGCATACAGCAAAACTTTCGATGCGCGGAAGCCGCGAGTCCTTACAGCTCGATACGCATCGACCGCGCCCAAGCGCCGCAAGTCGGACGCGCTGTGGATGCCCACCGCATGCAGCCACTGCGCTGACGTCTTGCCAAGGTTTTTCAGGTGTTGCAGCTCATCGTTCATCAAGCCTCCTTGCGACGGCCGAATGGTGCGGTGGGTATTCGTGACCAGGCAAGCCTGAACAGGAGTGTAGCGTTCAGTAGGAAAGGCGTGGTTCTTTGGTCCGAAACGGCCAAAAAGCTTATAAGAATGGCGCGGGGATTTTGACGGTGAGCAGGCGTGAGCCGCCCGCTACACGTTGCACGTAGCGGGCTTGAGGCGTGTGTTACTTGGTACGGTAGCGCAGACGCGTGCCGAAATTGACCGACATGAGAATTTCGTCGGCGGTCAACTCAGGCGGAAAGTAAGTGCCCGAAATCTGCGCATGGGCCAGGCTGGCGCCCTCCAGCGAGCAGTCGCGCAAATCCAACCCGCGCAAGTCGGTGGAGCGGAAATACGCGTCGGTAAAATCTACGCCGGTGACATTCAACTCGCGTAAGTCCAGCCCACGGAAGTCGCCTCCGCGCATGTCGATAGCGCCGTCTTTCGGACGCTCCTGGTTGAAACCGCGAACATCGTCTTTATGCAGGAGCGAGTAGAGCGGGGTATCAAGAAGCTTGGGCTGACTCATGACAACGAACTCCTGTTGGATTTATGGCGCCATTATAGTGCCACTATTGCTCGGCCGCGCGCCCAAGTAGACGACACGACCAAGAAATTTTTCTTACAGGCCTGGCAAGCGCTGGCGAATTTGCGCGACCACCGCGTCGAGAGTCCCGCTTTGATTGGTCTCGACGCGTTTGCTCAGCAACAGTTCTTCAGCTGTGAGGGGGTCACGGTTGGCCTGCTGTGCTTCGATAACGGCCAGAGTAGCGTCGGACGGATCGTTTTTGTCTGCCTGACGTTGTGCCAGCCAACTGCTGATAACGGCCTGTGGTGCGTTGCAGTCCAGAATAAGGAAGGGCGCACCGGTGGCTTCGGCAACCTTGGCGGCGGCTTCACGTTGTTCGCGTTTCAGGAAGGTGGCATCCAGTACCACCGGGAAGCCGGCGCGCAGCACGGTATCTGCGAGGTCGTTCAGACGAGCGTAGGTTGCTGTGCTGGCGTCGGCTGCATAGATACCGGCCTGCAGCGTGTTTTCCACTTGCTGCTCGCCGAACAGGCGTTTGCGTTCCACGTCCGACCGCAGGCGCACGGCACCAAGCGCTTCCACGAGGCGCATGGATACGTGGCTTTTGCCCACAGCCGAGACGCCGTGGGTAATCGCCAGGAAGCGTGAAGGAATAGTGCTGTAGCTTTCTGCCAGGTTCGCGTAGTTGCGGTACTGGCGCAGAGTGGTGGCGCGTTGTACCGGGCTTGCTTCGCTCGGCATGCTGAACAACGACACCTTGGCGCGTACCAGGGCGCGGTAGGCTTTATAGAAGTTCAGCACTTCAAGGCCCTGATAGTCGCCGGTCAGTTCCAGGTATTGGCTGATGAAGCGGCGGGCCAGGGACTTGAGTCCGCGGTCTTCCAGGTCCATTGCCAGGAAGCCGGTGTCGGCATACACGTCGGTGAAGCGAAACGGTTCGTTAAACTCGATGCAGTCGAAAATCACCACTTGGCCGTCGATCAAGGTGGCGTTACCGAGGTGGATATCACCGTGGCATTCGCGGGTGAAACCGTCGAGCTTGCGCTGTGCCAGCAGTGGCTTGAGGCGTTCGAAGCTGCTTTCGGCCCAGGCTTGCAAGGCTTCGAGTTGAACCAGGTCTGCCTTATCGCTTAGGAACGGACGGATCTGCTCGAAGTTCTGCCGTACCGGTGCCATCACTTCGTCAGGAGTGCCAGCCGGATGCGTTTGCGGGACTTTCGGTGCCGTGAGATGGAAGTGTGCAATTTGCTTGGCCATTTCATCGATGTGCGCTGCCGTCAGTTCGCCATTGGCTTGCAGGGTGCTGAGCAGTTGGCTTTGCGGGAACTGGCGCATCTTTAGTGCGTATTCGATCACCGGGCCGTCGCCGCCCAATTGAGGCGCTTCGGCAGTGCCGGTAATCGGCAACACGTCCAGATACAAGTCGTTCGTCAGACGCTGGTTCAGACGCAGCTCTTCGTTGCAGAAGTGTTCGCGCTTTTCCAGGTCGGTGAAGTCCAGAAACCCGAAATTCATCGGCTTTTTCAGTTTATAGGCGTAAGGGCCGGTCAATACGACCCATGAAATATGGGTCTCGATGACTTGGAACGCTTCAACCGGATGAGGGTACAAAGCCGGGTTTTGCAGGGCGGCGATCAGTGACTGGCTCACGGGCGATCCTTCAGAGTCTGGGGGAAATCATGGCGCGCATTATGGCTGCTACGGACGGTCGTGCAAACCGCTGTCCGGCTCATGTTGATCATCAATAAAGTGCGTATAATCCGCCGCCATGACTCGAACCCGATCTCCCCGTTCCCGTAAAAAACCTCCTTCCCGCGGCCTGCGCCCTTGGCTTGGCTGGGCGCTCAAGCTCGGCCTCGTAGGCCTTGTGGTACTCGCCGGCTTCGCCGTGTACCTCGACGCTGTGGTCCAGGAGAAGTTCTCCGGCAAGCGCTGGACCATTCCTGCAAAGGTGTACGCGCGCCCGCTGGAATTGTTCAGCGGCCAGAAGCTGAGCAAGGATGACTTCCTTACCGAGCTCGATGCCCTCGGCTACCGCCGCGAACCCGTGAGCAACGGCCCGGGTGCGGCCGCTGTCAGCGGAAACACTGTCGACCTGAATACCCGTGGCTTCCAGTTCTATGAAGGCCTGGAAAAAGCCCAGCCGGTCCGCGTGCGCTTTTCCGGTGATTACGTCGCCGAGTTGTCCTCCCTCAACGGCTCGAAATTGCCGGTGGTACGTCTTGAACCGTTGATGATCGGCGGGATTTACCCGAAAAACCTTGAAGATCGCATCCTGATCAAGCTTGATCAGGTGCCTCCGTACCTGCTGGAAACTCTGGTTGCGGTAGAGGATCGCGATTTTTATAGCCACTGGGGTGTTTCGCCGAAGTCGATTGCCCGTGCGGTTTGGGTGAACACGTCCGGCGGCAAGATGACCCAGGGCGGCAGTACGCTGACTCAGCAGTTGGTGAAGAACTTCTACCTCACCAACGAGCGCAGTCTGACCCGAAAGCTCACCGAAGCGATGATGGCTATGCTGCTTGAGCTTCACTACAGCAAGCAGGAAATCCTTGAGGCATACCTCAACGAGGTCTTCGTCGGGCAGGATGGCCAGCGCGCGGTACATGGCTTCGGTCTGGCCAGCCAGTTCTTCTTCGGTCAGCCGCTGTCTGAGTTGAAGCTGCATCAAGTGGCCTTGTTGGTGGGGATGGTCAAGGGGCCTTCCTACTACAACCCGCGTCGCAATCCTGAGCGTGCGCTTGAGCGCCGTAACTTGGTGCTGGATGTGCTTGAGCAGCAAGGCGTGGCCACGGCTGAACAGGTGGCCGCAGCGAAGAAAATGCCGCTGGGTGTGACAACTCGCGGCAAGTTGGCGGACAGTTCATTCCCAGGCTTTATCGATCTGGTTAAACGTCAACTGCGTGAAGACTACCGCGACGAGGACTTGACCGAAGAAGGTTTGCGAATTTTCACCAGTTTTGACCCGATTTTGCAGATGAAGGCCGAAGCGTCAGTCAGCGATACCTTCAAGCGTCTGACGGGTCGTAAGGGCTCCGACGAAGTAGAAGCCGCAATGGTGGTCACCAATCCGGAAACCGGTGAAGTCCAAGCCATGATCGGCAGTCGCCAGGCGAGTTTTGCCGGATTCAATCGTGCTTTGGATGCGGTGCGGCCGATTGGTTCGCTGGTCAAGCCTGCGGTCTACCTCACTGCGTTGGAAAAACCGAGCAAGTACACCCTGACGAGCTGGCTGTCGGATGATCCGCTGTCGGTCAAAGGCGGGGACGGCCAGGTGTGGACCCCACAGAACTTCGATCGCCGTTCCCACGGCACGGTGTTCCTGTATCAAGGCTTGGCGCACTCCTACAACATCTCTACATCTCGGCTTGGCCTGGAAGTCGGCGTGCCGAATGTCCTCAAGACGCTGGCTCGACTGGGCATCACCCGCGAATTCCCGTCGTTCCCATCGATCCTGTTGGGCGCCGGCGCCATGACGCCGATGGAAGTCGCGACCATGTACCAGACCCTCGCCAACGGTGGCTTCAACACTCCGATGCGCGGGATCCGCAGTGTACTGACGGCTGAGGGTGAGCCGCTCAAGCGCTACCCGTTCCAGATCCAGCAGCGCTTTGACGCTGGCTCTATCTACCTGATCCAGAACGCCATGCAGCGCGTGATGCGTGAAGGTACCGGTAGCTCGGTCTATAAGGTGCTTCCGTCCAACCTGACGCTGGCGGGCAAGACCGGTACCAGTAACGATTCGCGCGATAGCTGGTTTGCAGGTTTCGGTCAGGATGTACTGGCCGTGGTGTGGCTCGGTCGAGACGACAACGGTAAGACGCCTTTTACCGGTGCTACCGGTGCGTTGCAGGTCTGGACCAGTTTTATGCGCAAGGCCGATCCGTTGCCATTGAATATGCCGCAGCCGGATAACATCGTGCAGGCCTGGATTGATCCGCATACCGGCCAGGGTTCCGACGCTAACTGTCCGGGCGCAGTACAGATGCCGTATATTCGCGGCAGCGAGCCACCACCCGGTGCTGCGTGCGGCGGCGGTGCCCCTGCGGACGCGGAATCGGTGATGGATTGGGTCAAGGGCTGGATGAATTAAGCAAAGAGGGTTTCAAGTGAACAAGTGGTGTATTCCAGCGATTACAGCTCTGGCTTTGCTCAGCGGTTGCTCCAGCGTGCAGCGCGGCTCCATTCCCGTGGTGGATTCGAGCACTGCCGTCTCCAATAGCGACCGGATCTCGGCCAATGGCGGTTTCCGCCAGACCGTGACCAACCGTCCGGCGCAGGCCAAGCCTCAGGCCGTGCCGCAAGATTCGGGCGTGGTGGTGATGGTGCCGGGCGGCAGCGCCGCTACGTCCGCACCGATCAGTGTCGAGCCATGGACTCCAGGTCCAAGCACCTCCGGACCGATTGAGTCCGCGCCGATTCAGACCGCGCCGATCAATCAGGGCACTTACAACATGCCGTCGACGCCGAGTGGCATTCCATCTTCCTCCAGTGGCGGCGGCCTTTCGGCTGACGAGCAACTGGACGGTCCGGTGCTGGCCTTGCTGACTACGGCGCAGCAACAACAGGCCGGTGGCGACCTGAACGGCGCTTCATCGAGCCTTGAGCGGGCGCAGCGAGTTGCACCTCGTGAACCGCAAGTACTGTATCGCCTGGCACAGGTACGCATGGCCCAAGGCGATGCGCCTCAGGCCGAACAGTTCGCCCGTCGTGGCCTCACGCTGGCCAACGGTCGTCCCGATCTGCAGGCCAGTCTTTGGGCGTTAATCGGAGATGCGCGCGCCGCACAAGGTGATGCCGCTGGCGCTGCTCAGGCCCGGCAGAAAGCCAAGGTCAGCCTCTGATGGATGTACGGTTTCCCGCGATTGCCGAACAGTTATTGCTGATTGAGCGCGAACTGCGCATACAAGGCTGGTGGGATGAGGTGTCCCCCAGCATCGAGGCGCTCAGCAGTGTTGAGCCGTTTTCGGTGGATACCCTGGACTTTCACCAGTGGCTGCAATGGATTTTCCTGACGCGCATGAAGCAGATCCTCGAACAGGACCTGCCACTGCCCAATGCGTCAGGGATTCTGGAGATGGCCGAGATGGTGTACGCCGATCGGCCGCGCGAGAGCCTCGGTTTACGCAATGCGCTGAAAAAGTTCGATCAATTGATCGTCGACGCTCGTTAATTGCCTGACTGCCGGTTTTTTCGGCAGTCTTGCGCATATTTCTACCGCTTGACGACATTCAGGCGAGTTTTATCCCTCCTCAAAGCCCTTTCTTCTACGTTCTCATGCGCTTAGTTGGAAAAAAGCGCAATTATTGCTTGACTTGAACGGCCTGAAACAGAAGAATCCAAAGTCCGCTGTATCGGGACTGCCAGAAGCAGGCCCGCTCAGCAGATCATGAGGCGCACATCCGCGCCGACCTGTTACACCCGCAACGCGTTACCTCGCGCTGGGTGGGAAAAGCCCGCAACACTTGGGACGATCCCAATACTTGCTCAGTCAGTGCTGACGTAGTCGGCGACCACCGTCGCTCATGCTCTGTTGAGAAGTAAACCTATTAAGACCCGTCGGTTTTCAACGGACGGTATTCTGGCGTTTTAGAGGTGAACAACGTGGAGCTTTTATCTGGCGGTGAGATGCTCGTCCGCTTTTTGCGTGACGAAGGCGTCGACTATATCTACGGGTACCCAGGTGGTGCTCTGTTGCATGTTTACGACGCACTGTTCAAGGAGCCGGCTGTTACCCACATCCTGGTTCGCCACGAACAAGCCGCGACCCATATGGCTGACGGTTACGCCCGTGCCACCGGTAAAGCCGGCGTGGTGCTGGTAACGTCCGGCCCAGGCGCAACGAATGCCATTACCGGCATTGCGACTGCTTATATGGACTCCATCCCGATGGTGATCATTTCTGGCCAGGTGCCAAGCACCATGGTCGGTACCGATGCATTCCAGGAAACCGACATGATCGGTATCTCCCGGCCGATCGTGAAACACAGCTTCATGATCAAGCATGCGTCGGAAATCCCGGAAGTCATGAAAAAGGCGTTCTACCTCGCGCAGTCCGGTCGCCCGGGCCCTGTCGTGGTCGATATTCCGAAAGACATGACCAACCCGGCTGAAAAATTCGAATACGTCTTCCCGAAGAAAGCCAAGCTGCGCTCCTACAGTCCGGCCGTTCGTGGGCACTCGGGGCAAATTCGCAAGGCGGCAGAAATGCTCCTGGCAGCCAAGCGCCCTGTGTTGTATTCGGGTGGCGGTGTGATCCTCGGCGGGGGCTCCGCCCCATTGACCGAGTTGGCCAAGTTGCTCAACCTGCCGGTCACCAACACCCTGATGGGCCTCGGCGCCTTTCCGGGTACGGACCGTCAGTTCGTCGGCATGCTCGGCATGCACGGCAGCTACACCGCCAACCTGACCATGCACCACGCCGACGTGATCCTGGCTGTGGGTGCGCGTTTTGATGATCGTGTGATCAACGGCGCGAGCAAATTCTGCCCGAACGCGAAGATCATCCACATCGATATCGATCCAGCGTCCATCTCCAAGACCATCAAGGCCGACGTGCCAATTGTAGGTCCTGTGGAAAGTGTGCTGACCGAAATGGTCGCTGCGCTTAAGGACATCGGTGAGACGCCGAACAAGGAATCCGTCGCCAGCTGGTGGAAGCAGATCGACGAATGGCGCGGTGACCGCGGCCTGTTCCCTTACGACAAGGGCGACGGCAGCATCATCAAGCCTCAAACCGTGATCGAGACCCTGTGCGAAGTGACCAAGGGCGACGCCTTTGTGACCTCCGACGTGGGTCAGCACCAGATGTTCGCCGCGCAATACTACAAGTTCGACAAGCCTAACCGCTGGATCAACTCCGGTGGTCTGGGCACGATGGGCTTTGGTTTTCCTGCGGCCATGGGTGTGAAGCTGAGCTTCCCGGACAGCGACGTCGCGTGCGTTACCGGTGAAGGCAGCATCCAGATGAACATTCAGGAACTGTCGACGTGCCTGCAGTACGGTCTTCCGGTGAAGATCGTCTGCCTGAACAACGGCGTGCTGGGTATGGTTCGTCAATGGCAAGACATGAGCTACGGCAGCCGTCACTCTCATTCCTATATGGAATCGCTTCCGGATTTCATCAAGTTGGTTGAAGCCTATGGCCACGTCGGCATTCGCATCACCGATCTGAAAGATCTGAAGCCGAAGATGGAAGAGGCGTTCGCCATGAAGGACCGCCTGGTGTTCCTCGATATTCAAGTGGATACCAGCGAGCACGTTTATCCGATGCAGATCAAAGACGGCTCTATGCGCGACATGTGGCTGAACAAGACGGAGCGTACTTAATCATGCGGCACATTATCTCCCTGCTTCTGGAGAACGAACCCGGCGCTCTGTCTCGTGTTGTCGGCCTGTTTTCGCAACGCAACTACAACATCGAAAGCCTGACCGTGGCTCCGACCGAAGACCCGACTCTGTCGCGCCTGACGTTGACCACCGTGGGCCACGATGAGGTGATCGAGCAGATCACCAAGAACCTCAACAAGCTGATCGAAGTGGTCAAGCTGGTCGACCTGTCGGAAAGTGCCCACATCGAGCGCGAGCTGATGCTGGTAAAGGTCAAGGCTACGGGTGCCCAACGTGCCGAAATCAAGCGGACTACCGACATCTATCGCGGGCAGATCGTCGATGTGAGCGCCAGCGTTTATACCGTGCAACTGACCGGTACAAGCGACAAGTTGGACAGCTTCATCCAGTCGATCGGGACGGCCTCGATTCTGGAAACGGTACGCAGTGGTGTCACCGGGATTGCCCGTGGCGACAAAGTACTCAGCATCTAACCCAAATTAGTGAATGGCCTTACGGCCTGGATATATAGAGGAACCTCATGAAAGTTTATTACGATAAAGATTGTGACCTGTCGATCATCCAGGGCAAGAAAGTCGCCATCATCGGCTACGGCTCCCAGGGTCACGCGCAAGCTTGCAACCTGAAAGACTCCGGCGTTGACGTGACTGTTGGTCTGCGTAAAGGCTCGGCCACCGTTGCCAAGGCGGAAGCTCATGGCCTGAAAGTGACTGACGTTGCTTCCGCTGTTGCTGCTGCTGACCTGGTCATGATCCTGACCCCGGACGAGTTCCAGTCCTCGTTGTACAAAAACGAAATCGAGCCGAACATCAAGAAAGGCGCCACCCTGGCCTTCTCCCACGGCTTTGCGATTCACTACAACCAGGTTGTGCCACGCGCAGACCTGGACGTGATCATGATCGCGCCAAAAGCGCCAGGTCACACCGTACGCTCTGAGTTCGTCAAAGGCGGTGGTATCCCTGACTTGATCGCGATCTACCAGGATGCTTCGGGCAACGCCAAGAACGTCGCGCTGTCCTACGCTGCTGGCGTAGGTGGCGGTCGTACCGGCATCATCGAAACCACCTTCAAGGACGAGACCGAAACCGACCTG
Source organism: Pseudomonas sp. Irchel 3H9 (assembly GCF_900187495.1). Classification (NCBI taxonomy): domain Bacteria; kingdom Pseudomonadati; phylum Pseudomonadota; class Gammaproteobacteria; order Pseudomonadales; family Pseudomonadaceae; genus Pseudomonas; species Pseudomonas sp. Irchel 3H9. The sequence goes on from NZ_FYDK01000008.1 coordinate 296,853, forward strand.
TTCGGCGAGCAAGCCGTTCTGTGCGGCGGTACCGTTGAACTGGTTAAAGCCGGTTTCGAAACCCTGGTTGAAGCTGGCTACGCGCCGGAAATGGCCTACTTCGAATGCCTGCACGAACTGAAGCTGATCGTTGACCTCATGTACGAAGGCGGTATCGCCAACATGAATTACTCGATCTCCAACAACGCCGAATACGGCGAGTACGTGACTGGCCCAGAAGTGATCAACGCCGAGTCCCGCCAAGCTATGCGCAACGCCCTGAAACGTATTCAGGACGGCGAATACGCCAAAATGTTCATCAGTGAAGGCGCTACCGGCTACCCTTCGATGACCGCCAAGCGTCGTAACAACGCTGCTCACGGTATCGAAGTCATCGGCGAGCAACTGCGTTCCATGATGCCGTGGATCGGTGCCAACAAGATCGTCGACAAAGCTAAAAACTAAGTCGTACGCATCAAGAGAAAACGCGGCTTAGGCCGCGTTTTTTCGTTTGGGGGCGGGTTCTGGTATAAAGCTGCATCGTTTGCGAGCGAACACTCGCCGCAAGTATTGGTCGAATTTTTTCACACCGTTGCAAGGTAAAGTCCATGAGCGAACGTCCCGAAGAGCCTAACCAGGCTCCTGACGCCGAAAGCCTGCTACCGATCGATGAGCATGTCGAAGAAGGGCATGACGCTGAAGGCCGCAAGGTCCGGCATCGTGGCATCTATTTGTTGCCCAATCTGTTCACTACGGCAAACTTGTTTGCCGGGTTCTATTCCATTATCAACTCCATGAGTGCCCAAAGTGCGCTGGCGGCGGGTGATGCGGCGAGTGCCAGCAAGTACTTCGGTTTCGCGGCCATTGCCATTTTCGTGGCCATGGTGCTCGACGGTTTGGATGGTCGTGTTGCACGTATGACCAATACCCAAAGTGCCTTCGGTGCCGAGTACGACTCGCTGTCTGACATGGTTGCATTTGGGGTCGCGCCGGCGCTGTTGGCATTTGCTTGGGCATTGGGTGACATGGGCAAGGTTGGCTGGATGGTTGCCTTCATCTATGTCGCGGGCGCCGCTTTGCGTCTGGCACGTTTCAACACTCAGGTGGGTACTGCTGATAAACGTTACTTCATCGGGTTGGCCAGTCCGGCAGCGGCGGGTGTCGTGGCGGGTATCGTCTGGGCATTCAGTGATTACGGCATCCAGGGCTCGAAAATGTCTTTCCTGGTGGCGTTAATGGTTGCCGCTGCCGGAATGCTGATGGTCAGCAACATCAAGTACAACAGCTTCAAGGAGCTTGATCTCAAAGGGCGAGTACCTTTCGTGGCAATCCTGGCAGTGGTGCTGGTGTTTGCGGTGGTCTTCAGTGATCCGCCTCGGATTCTGCTATTGGCCTTCTTGGTCTACGCCGCTTCTGGGCCAGTTCAGTACTTGCTACATATGCGCCGGGACAAAACGTTGCCTTAATGTAATTTCCCCCATACTCCGCAGTCTATTGGTGCATCAGTCCTCCAATGCTGCGGAGTTGCCATGTTAATCAAATTGCCTAAAGCGTCCGATTGCCATGAATCGGATGTCACCTCTGAATCCGTCTATCTTTCTCGCCGTAGCTTGATCGGTGGTGCGCTTGCGGGCATTGCTGCCAGCGGCCTGCCGCGTTGTGCCAGTGCAGATGACGCTGCGCGATATGCCGATGTTGAGCCGGGGAAGGCGCCGAGCTGGTTTACTGGCAAGCTGCCTGCTACTAAATGGCAGGCTGTGACGGTTGAAGGTGAGGCTATCACCCCGTTCAAGGACGCAACCCACTACAACAACTTCTATGAATTCGGCACTGACAAAGGGGATCCGGCGAACAACGCGGGTTCACTCAAGACCGAACCTTGGAGTGTCGTGATTGATGGTGAGGTTGCCAAGCCGGGGCGTTATGCCTTGGAGGACTTCATGAAGCCCTATCAGTTGGAAGAGCGGATCTACCGGTTGCGCTGCGTCGAGGCTTGGTCGATGGTCATTCCATGGATGGGCTTTCCGATCTCCGCGTTGCTCCAGCAGGTTGGGCCAACCTCCAAGGCCAAATACATCCGCTTTGAAACACTCCAGGATTCCAAGAGCATGCCGGGGCAGCGTTCGAGTTTTGGCTTGATCGATTGGCCTTATGTTGAAGGTTTGCGCCTGGATGAGGCGATGAATCCTTTAGCGATTCTTGCCGTTGGGATGTATGGGCGCGAGTTGCCCAATCAGAACGGCGCGCCGTTACGTCTCGTCGTGCCTTGGAAGTACGGTTTCAAGAGTGTGAAGTCGATCGTGCGGATCAGCCTTGTGAGTGAGCAGCCGAAAACCACGTGGCAGAGTATTGCGGCGGATGAGTATGGGTTCTATGCCAATGTGAACCCTACAGTGGACCATCCGCGTTGGACTCAGGCGCGTGAGCGTCGTCTGCCAAGTGGTTTGTTCAGTCCGAATGTACGTGAAACGCAGATGTTCAATGGCTACTCGGATGAGGTTGCTTCTTTATATGCAGGTCTCGACCTGCGGAAGAACTACTAATGCGCTACCCCATCTGGCGCCTCGGCGTTTTTATAGCCGCGGCAGTGTGGCCTTTGTTATGGCTATATGAGGCGTGGAGTTTTGTTCTTGGACCAGATCCAGGAAAGGTGCTGGTTGATCGACTGGGGTTGGGCACTTTGATCCTGCTGTTGATCACGCTGGGGATGACCCCGCTGCAAAAGTTGAGCGGCTGGGCGGGGTGGATAGCGGTGCGCCGACAGCTAGGGTTGTGGTGCTTTGCTTATGTGGTACTGCATCTGGCGGCCTATTGTGTGTTTGTTCTGGGACTGGATTGGTCTCAGCTTGGGGTCGAGCTACGTAAGCGGCCTTATATTATTGTGGGTACGTTAGGGTTCTTGTCGTTGCTGGTGTTGGCGGTGACGTCTAATCGCTATAGCCAACGTCGACTGGGCAGTCGTTGGAAGAAGCTGCATCGCCTGGTATATGTGATTCTTGGGCTCGGACTGCTGCATATGTTGTGGATCGTGCGAGCTGATCTAAAGGAGTGGGTAATCTATGCATCTGTAGGTGCGCTGCTGCTGGTGTTGCGTGTACCGCCGGTGATGCGCCGAATCCCCCGGCTTATTGCGAAAAAAGCACCTTCTGCAACAAAAGCGTAATTAACACTTGACCGCAGATTCTGGGAGCCTATAATTCGCCCCACTTCCGGCGCAGTCGAAACGGAAAACTCCTTGGTAAGCAATGAGTTACGCAGTTTTCGGCAGTAGGTTGCTTCAGTTCATCGAAGCCAAAAGGAAGCTGAAAAAGAGGTGTTGACAGCAGCGTGTAACGCTGTAGAATTCGCCTCCCGCTGATGAGAGATCAGAAGCGCAAGTGGTTGAAGTTGTTGAAGAAATCTTCGAAAGCTTCTGAAAATAATCACTTGA
>NZ_FYDK01000004.1:0-527785 GCF_900187495.1 Pseudomonas sp. Irchel 3H9
TGTGCTTTGTGTTTTTCGGCTGGCTGCTGAACTACACCACCTACGGGCGCAACACCATGGCCATCGGCGGCAACCCGGAAGCGGCGTTGCTGGCAGGGGTGAACGTTGACCGCACCAAGATCCTGATTTTCGCCGTGCACGGCCTGATCGGCGCGTTGGCCGGGGTGATCCTCGCCTCGCGCATGACCTCAGGCCAGCCGATGATCGGGCAGGGTTTTGAGCTGACGGTGATCTCTGCGTGCGTGCTGGGCGGGGTGTCGTTGAGTGGTGGGATTGGCATGATCCGCCATGTGATCGCGGGGGTTTTGATCCTGGCGATCATTGAGAACGCGATGAACCTGAAGAACATCGACACGTTTTATCAATACGTAATCCGCGGTTCGATCCTGCTACTGGCGGTGGTCATCGACCGTATGAAACAGCGCTGATCCAGACCCTATGAAAGCCGAATGTGGGAGGGGGCTTGCTCCCGATAGCAGTGGGTCAGGTAATGAATATGTAGCTGACACACTGCAATCGGGAGCAAGCCCCCTCCCACAGTTTTAATCGGCGGAGAATTTGAACACGGTGTTCTGGTTGTAAGTTTGTCCTGGGTTCATCAATACGTGATCTGCGGTTTGATCCTGCTACTGGCGGTGGTCATCGACCGCATGAAACAACGCTGAACCCTCGCCATGTGAAGCCCAAAATGTGGGAGGGGGCTTGCTCCCGATAGCAGTGGGTCAGGTAATGAATATGTAGCTGACACACCGCCATCGGGAGCAAGCCCCCTCCCACAGTTTTAATCGGTGGAAAATTTGAATACGGTGTTCTGGTTGTAAGTTTGTATTGGGTTCATCAATGCGTGATCTGCGGTTTGATCCTGCTACTGGCGGTGGTCATCGACCGCATGAAACAACGCTGATCCAAACTCTATAAAGGCCAAATGTGGGAGGGGGCTTGCCCCCGATAGCAGTGGGTCAGGTAATGAATATGTAGCTGACACACCGCCATCGGGAGCAAGCCCCCTCCCACAGTTTTAATCGGCGGAGAATTTGAACACGGTGTTCTGGTTGTAAGTTTGTATTGGGTTCATCAATGCGTGATCTGCGGTTTGATCCTGCTACTGGCGGGGGGCATCGACCGCATGAAACAACGCTGATCCAAACCCTATGAAAGCCAAATGTGGGAGGGGGCTTGCCCCCGATAGCGGAGTGTCAGTTTGCACATTTGTCTCTGACACACCGCCATCGGGGGCAAGCCCCTCCCACCTATAGATCTCAACTGTATTGACGGGCGGTATTTGCCATAATGCCCGCGCTTTCATACTTATAGGCCCGATATGCAGGAAAACGCCCACACCCCCGTCAAAGACGCCGCCCCCACCGGCACCCAGACCTTGCTGCGTGGCCTGGGCGTGGTGCAGGCAGTGGCGGCCGGTGCGCGGGATCTGAAAGAGATCGCCAAGCGCATCGGCACCACTCGCAGCACCACCCACCGCCTGGCCAGTTGCCTGGTGGATGAGCGTTACCTGCGCGTAGTGCCGCAAGTCGGTTACCTGCTGGGTCCAAAGTTGATTGAACTGGGCTTCCAGGCACGGGAAGAGCTGCCATTGGTGACCCTGGCGGTGCCGTATCTGGACGAGTTGTCCGCGCTGACCGGTGACACCATCCACCTGGCGATTCGCGAATTTGACGACGTGCTGTACCTGCACAAGAACCCCGGCCGTAATGGCCCGGAAATGCGTTCACGGGTCGGCCATCGCATGCCGTTGGCGCGCACGGGCGTAGGCAAGGCAATGCTGCTGGATGACACGGTGCAAGAGTGGCAACGCTTGTACGAAACCAGCCTGCCGGCGGGAGGAAAAAACCTGCAGTGGCCGCAGCACCCGGAGCAATCCTGGGCACAGTTCGAGCAGCGTATGCATGAATATGTGGTGGGCGGTTATGCGTTCGATCTGGAAGACAACGAACCGTCGATCCGCTGCGTGGCGGCACCGGTGCGCGATGCGAGCCGGCGAATCGTCGCCGGCATCAGCATCGCCAGTACCGTGCCTTATATGCCGCTGGAGAAAATGGCCGAGCTGATCCCTGTCATCAAACAAGTCGCAGCGCGGCTTTCAGCGGAGTTGGGCGCGAAGGTCTGATCAGACCTTCAGGGTCGCCATGTCGATGACAAAGCGGTACTTCACATCACCGGCGATCATGCGGGCATAGGCCTCGTTGATCTGGCGGATGTCGAGCATTTCGATGTCGCAGGTGATGCCATGCTCGGCGCAGAAATCCAGGACTTCCTGGGTTTCGGCAATGCCACCGATCAGCGAACCGGCCAGTACCTTACGGCCCAACACCAGTTTGGCTGCATTCACCGGCGGGTCCACTGGCTCGATCAAACCGACCAGGATGTGCACGCCGTCAAAGCGCAGCACGTCGAGGTAGGGGTTGAGGTCGTGATGAACTGGGATGGTGTCCAGCAAGAAATCAAAATGCCCGGCAGCGGCTTTCATCTGCTCGGCGTCGGTGGACACGATCACGTGGTCGGCGCCCTGGCGACGGCCTTCTTCAGCCTTGCTCGCGGAGCGGGTGAACAGCGTGACTTCCGCGCCCATGGCCTTGGCGAACTTGATGCCCATATGGCCCAGACCGCCCATGCCCAGGATCCCGACTTTATCGCCGGCCTTTACGCCGTAGTGCTTGAGCGGCGAGTAAGTGGTAATGCCGGCGCACAGGATCGGCGCGGCGCTGGCCAGGTCGAGCTTGGCCGGAATCTTCACCACAAAGTGCTCGCTGACCACGATGCTGTCGGAGTAGCCGCCCATGGTGTTGCTGCCATCCACACGATCCGGCGTGGCGTAGGTCATGGTCGGGCCTTCGAGGCAGTATTGCTCCAGGTCCGATTTGCACGCTTCACAGTGACGGCACGAATCGACCATGCAGCCTACGCCGACGAGGTCGCCGACTTTATGCGCGGTAACGCTGGCGCCGACGGCAGTGACCTTGCCGACAATTTCGTGACCTGGCATCAGCGGGTACACAGCGATGCCCCATTCGTTGCGCGCCTGGTGGATGTCGGAGTGGCAGACGCCGCAGTACATAATCTCGATCGCCACGTCATCGGCGCGCGGGCTGCGGCGTTCAAACGACATGGGGGCGAGGGGAGTGGTGGCCGACTGGGCGGCATAACCGATGGCGGTATACATGGTGAAACCTCGCAAAAAGCAGTGACAAGTGAGGCGGGCCATTCTCCCCATCGACCGTCGAGGCGGCCATGGCGATTGCTCCGAGTCTCATGCCTATTCGTCCGGGAGTGCCCCTTGTTTGGATTTATGTGCCGCCAGACCTGCGATGATGCTCTCATCCCTTTTTCGCGAAGTTTTTTGCCATGTTGTTGACCCGCCATCTCGACGCCAACGCCACGTTGGTTTCCCTGATTGAGGGGCTCACGCCCTGTGACGGTTTTTCCCCTACCCATCTGCCCGGTGTGAAGGTGCTGCGCGCCAGTTGCGACGTGGCGCGCGGACCGCAGATCTATGAGCCGAGCCTGATGTTCGTGGCCCAAGGCAGCAAACTCGCTTATCTGGGGCCGCGGACCCTGGAGTATGGCGCTGGGCATTACTTGATCCAGGCGATGCCCGTGCCGTTCGAGTGCGAGACATTCGCCATGGCGCCCGGAGCACCGCTGTTGGGTGTGTCGGTGGGTATCGACCGTGTGGTGTTGGGGGAGTTGGTGATGGCCATGGGCATGCAGGCTGGGCCGCCACCGACCCCGCAAACCCTGGAGTCGATGAGTTCGGTGGTGCTGGATGACGCCATGCGCGGTTGCGTCGAACGGCTGTTGCAGTGCCTGCACGATCCGCTGGAAAGCCGGATCATGGGTCCAGCGCGGGTGCGCGAATTGTTGTTCACCGCGCTGCGCGGGCCGCAGGCGGATGTGCTGCGTGCGTTGGTAGAGCAACAGGGGCAATTCTCGCGGATTGCTACGTCGTTGAGTCACCTGCATGCCCATTTCGCCGAGCCGCTCAATATCGAGACGTTAGCCGGGTATGCGCACATGAGTGCGTCGACCTTCCATGAGCACTTCAAGCGCTGCACCTTGCTGTCGCCGGTGCAGTACCTCAAGCGTCTGCGCCTGCTCAAGGCCCAGCAATTGCTGCTGGTGGAAGGCATGGGCGTAGCCCAGGCGGCGCACAACGTGGGTTACCAGAGCACGTCGCAGTTCAGTCGCGAATACAAGCGCTACTTCGAGCGCAACCCGGGGGAAGAGCGCGCGGCTTAGTAGTAACGTCGCGGGTCAGAATCGATCAGGCTGGCCAACTTGGTCAGGGCGAAGCGCAGCTCGTCCTGACTGGTGGGCGACATCAGTACCAGCCGTACACTGCGCGTCACCCCGGAACGTTCGGCCTGGAACTGAGTGCCACTGAGCACCAACACCCCATTGGCCCGCGCCAGCATGGTGAATTCGTCGCTGGTCCAGGGCTCGGGCAGCGTCAGCCAGACATGGTAGGAGTACGGCTGGGTCTTGAGTTCGTAATTGGCGAAGATCTCCTGGGCAATCGCTTGGCGCCCGGCGGCTTCGTTGCGCTGGATACGGATCAGTTTTTTGTCCAGGCCTTCGGTGACGACATTGCTGGCCAGTTGCGCAGTCAGTGGCGACGGCATCCACACGCTGCTGCGGACCATCGACGTCAAGCGTGACAGTAGTTTTGGCGGGCTATACAGGTAGCCGATGCGCAGCGCAGGCATCACCGACTTCGACAGGCTGGTCAGGTACACCGAACGGTCCGGGGCGAACGCCGACAGCGGTTTGATTGACGGGTCGGTGGCGAGAAAACCGTAGATGTCATCGTCGAGAATGATGAAGTCGAACTCTTCGGCCAGCGCCGCGATTTGCGCCCGACGCTTTTGCGACATGATCGCCGCCGTCGGGTTCTGGCAGGTTGCCACGCAGACCAGCATCGCCGGTTTTTCGCGCTGGCACAGTTCGCGCAGTGCTTCGGGGATGATGCCTTCGTCATCCATCGGCACGCCCCGCAGACGGCGCTCCAGGCCGTGGGCCAGGGAAATGATGCCGGGGTAGCAAAGCGCTTCGCAGAGCACCAGGTCGCCGGCGTTGGTCAGGGCGCTCATGGCCACCATCAAGCCATGCTGGGCCCCGGCGGTGATGATCACTTGCTGCCACTGCGCATCGGGCAACGAATGCCGCAACCACTGTGCACCCGCCTCGCGATGAGCCGGGTGGCCGCCATCGGGTGCGTAGTCCAGGGCGCGCGCGAAATCGGTGCTCTTGGCCATGCTCACCAATGCATCGCGCAGCCAGTATTCCAGGGTTTCGCTGTAGGGCTTGATGATCGATAGATCGAGCAGTTCGGACTGCCCAAGATTCAAGGGTACGGACGCACTGTTACTCGCCGGCAGTTCCAACTGCTTTTGATTGAGCACATACGTGCCGCGCCCCACTTCACCCTGCACCAAGCGACGCCGCTGGGCTTCGCTGTACGCGCGGCTGATGGTGCCCGGCGTGACATTCAGCGTCGTGGCCAGCTCCCGCAGGGTCGGCAGGCGATCGCCTTCGTTCAATACGCCGTTGCCGATATCGCGTGCCAACGCATCGGCAATCGACAAATACATCGGCTGGCCGAATTCGCTTAGCTGGGGAACCCACATGAATGATCACTGCCCATCGTAGAAATGATGAATATCCGAGCATATCACATGGAGGTTAGGCAACTAATAAATCGACACAATTGGCGAATTGATTCGATTGATCCCGTGATTGAATCGATATTGATCGCTAGGTTCAGATATTTTTTGGTTTTTTAATCGCCTTATAAATCAAATAATTAAATGCGTAATGGCTTGAAAACAGGCACGTATAGCAAAAAAACATCCCGTAACAACCTCGCCAGCTATTGAATCAACTCAATTCCTTCAAATACACTCATCTCGAATCGAAGCAATCGACTCAATCTTCCCCTGTTCACTGCCCGGCCCCGCCGCGCCAAGTCGAGACATCATGGACACACTCAGAAAGGATCTATCCCTGTCAGCCGTCATCGCGGGCTTTATTGCCGTGATCATTTCTTATGCCGGCCCGTTGATCATCGTGTTTCAGGCGGCCAAGGAAGCGCACCTGCCCAATGACGTAGTGTCTTCGTGGATCTGGGCGATTTCCATCGGCAGCGGCATCACTGGCCTGTTCCTCAGCTGGCGCCTACGGGTTCCGGTGATTACCGCGTGGTCCACACCTGGCGCGGCATTGCTCGTCTCGATGCTGCCGACGGTGACGCTGCCACAGGCCATCGGTGCCTATGTGGTGGCGTCGGTGATCATTGCCGTGGTGGGGTTGTCCGGCGCATTCGACAAGTTGATGAGTCGACTGCCCAAGGCCATCGCCGCTGCCATGCTTGCCGGCATTCTGTTCCGCTTCGGCGCCGAGCTGTTTACCTCGATCAAGCTGCAACCCGCGCTGGTATTGTCGATGATCGCGGCCTACCTGATCTTCAAACGCCTGTCGCCGCGCTACGCAATTCTTTCGGTGTTGATTATCGGCTGTGCAGTCGCCGCCTCGTTTGGAGAGTTGAACAGCACGGCAATCACCATCGCTGTGGCGCACCCGGTGTTTATCGCGCCGGAGTGGAGTTGGCACGCCATCATCAACATCGGCCTGCCGTTGGCGCTGGTGACACTGACCGGGCAGTACGTGCCGGGCATGGCAGTGTTGCGCACTTCGGGCTACAACACCCCGGCGCGCTCGATCATTTCGGTGACGGCGATCGGTTCGGTGCTGATGGCACCGTTCGGTTCCCACGGCTTCAACCTCGCCGCGATCACCGCTGCCATCTGCACCGGCCGCGAAGCCCACGAGGACCGCGACAAACGCTACATCGCCGGGATCGCCTGCGGGGTGTTCTACATCCTGATGGGCACCTTCGGCGCGACCCTGGCTTCGGTGTTTTCCGCCTTGCCTAAAGAGTTGATTGCGTCCCTCGCCGGGTTGGCCCTGTTCGGTGCGATCAGCGCCGGGCTGACCGGTGCCATGGCCGACGAGAAGCAACGGGAAGCCGCGTTGATCACCTTCCTGGTCACCGCCTCGGGCATGAGTTTCCTCGGCTTGGCCGCGGCGTTCTGGGGGTTGATCTTCGGTCTCGTCGCCCACTTCGTGCTGACCTACACCCGAGAAAGCAAGGCCATCGCGATGGCTGAGGGCAGCCGTCCATGACCGCACGTTACGATTTCATAGTGGTGGGCGGTGGCATCGCTGGCGTGTCGGCGGCGTATGAGCTGGCGGCCCACGGCAGCGTTTGCCTGCTGGAGCAGGAGCAGCAACTGGCCTATCACACCACTGGCCGTTCGGCGGCGATCTCCATGGAAAGCTACGGCAACCAGCAGATCCGCTCGCTGACCTGCGCTTCCCGAGGCTTTTTCGAGAACCCGCCCGAAGGCCTGGCCGAACACCCATTGTGGTCGCCACGCGGTGCCTTGATCGTGGCGCAAGCGCAGCGGGTGGACAAACTGGCTGCGCGGTTCACCGCAGTGCTCGGGCAAGTGCCCACGGCAAAGTTCCTCGACGACAAACAGGTGCTCGAACTGGTGCCCTACCTGGCCGAAGGCGCCTGGAGCGCAGGCATCTATGAGCCCAGCGCGTTCGACCTGGATGTGCACGGCATTCATGGCGCCTACCTCGGCGGCCTGCGGGGGCGCGGCGGTGTGGTCAAGCGCGAAGCCGAAGTGGTGCGCGGCGAACACCGCAACGATCACTGGACCTTGCACACCGCTGACGGCCAACGGTTGGAGGCGGCGATCGTGGTCAACGCCGCCGGTGCCTGGGCTGATGAGTTTGCCCAGCGTTGCGGGGTGCCCAAGGTTGGTGTGCGGCCGCTGCGCCGCACGGTGCTGGCGGTGGATCCGCAGTGCGACGTGCACCACACGCCGTACCTGGGCACGGTGGACGAAGACATTTTCATCAAGCCGGAAGCCGGGCGCCTGATCGTCTCGCCCTGCGATGAAAACCCGTCGCTGCCCTGTGACGCGCTGCCTGACGAGCTGGACCTGGCGATCACCATGGACCGTCTGCAAAGCACTACGCGCCTGCGTCCACGCTCGATCATCAACAAGTGGGCAGGCCTGCGTACCTTTGTTGCCGACCGGTCCCCGGTGCTCGGCCAGGATCCGCAACACGAGAGCTTTATCTGGCTAGCCGCCCTCGGTGGCTACGGTATTCAAGCCGCGCCAGCCATTGCCCGGCTGTGCAGTCACGCGGCGTTGGGCATCGCCATGCCGACCGATCTGGCGGCGCTGCAACTCAACTACCAGCATTTCTCCCCGGCGCGTTGTCGCGACGAGGCGTTTTCCAGCCTGGCCGTCAAACAGGTTGCCGATTTGCACTAACCCTCCACCCACTTCACAAGGAACGTCACCATGCAGACCAACGCTCAACACCAGTCCGTCGCCAAGCCTTTCCTGGGCGAAGAAAACGTGATCTTCACCGACAAGGCGCCGCTGCCCCTGGGCACGTATTCCCAAGGGATCAAGGTCAGTCACGGGCAAACCATCTACCTGTCGGCACAGACTCCCGTCTCGGCGCTGAACAACGAGGTGCTGGCCAAGGACTTCGAAGGCCAGTTGCGTCAGACCCTGGACAATCTGCAGCAAATGGCCGAGGCCGCAGGCGGCACTTTGGCGAACGTGGTCAAGGTCACGGCGTTCATCACGGACTTGAGCGAGTTCCCGACCCTCAACCGGGTGATGGAGGAGTACTTCACCCAGCCATACCCGGCGCGCACCACTGCCGGGGCCAGCGCCCTGGCGCGCAATACCCTGGTCGCCATCGACGCCATCATGGTGGTCTGAAGCCCACTCTCTGCGTGCAGTGCCCGTCGGTCCGGGGCAGTGGACCGACGTCGGCAGCAAAAGCACCCGCACCGCGTATTTTCAGGGGGTTGGTCATGAAACATTCGTACAGCGAGTATGTGTTGCAGTGCCTGGTCTGCGATCGCAGCTACCAGCCGCATGAGGTCAGCTACTACTGCCCTCATTGCAAAACCGACGGTGCCCTCGATGCGCTTTACGATTATTCGACGCTCAAGCGCGAATGGTCCAGGGACACCCTGGTCCATGATCACGCCCGAGGCATGTGGCGTTATGACCGGCTGATGCCATTGCGTTCGACGCAGTTCATCCCGCCGCTGCTGGTGGGGAACACGCCGCTGTATTCGCGCCCGGAACTGCTCGGTAGGGGCGCGCGGATCAAGGTCTATATCAAAGATGAATCGCGCCAGCCCACCGGCTCGCTGAAAGACCGCGCCAGCGCCCTGGCGGTGGCCCATGCCATGCAGTCCGGTGCATGCACCGTGGCGGTGGCCAGTACCGGCAACGCCGCCTCGGCCCTGGCCGGGATGAGTGCAAGCCTGGGCCTGCATAACGTGATTTACCTGCCCAAAAGTGCGCCCCGCGAGAAGCTCGCTCAGATGCAAGGCTATGGCGCCGAGATTGTACTGGTCGATGGCCAGTACGACGAAGCCTTCGAACAATGCCTCAACGCCTGTGAAACCCACGGTTGGTACAACCGCACCACCGGGATCAACTCGTACATGAGCGAAGGCAAGAAAACCGTGGCCTTCGAGATGTGCGAGCAACTCAATTGGCAGGTGCCGGACCTGGTGTTCGTGCCGGTCGGTAATGGCTGCATTCTGGGCTCGGTCTACAAGGGGTTCTTCGACCTGCTGCAAATGGGCTGGATCGAGCGTATTCCACGGCTAATCGGCGTCCAGGCCGAGCACAGCAACTTTATGTACCGGGCCTGGCGCAGTGACCGGCCGATGCAGCAGATTGAACGCATTGCCCCCACCAGCCTGGCCAGCAGCATCAATGTGGCCTTGCCGCGCGACCGTCTCAAAGCCATGCGCGCCGTGACGGCCAGCGGCGGCGAGTTCATTTGCGTCAGCGATCCGAGCATTGTCGCGGCGGCTTCCCGCTTGGCCGCCAGCACCGGTGTGTTTCCCGAGGCCGGCGCGGCGAGTGCCTTCGCCGGGCTGCTCAAGTACGCCGAAGCACACCCCGACACTCCGCAGACCGCCGTGATCCTGATCACCGGCAGCGGTTTGAAAGACACCTCCATTTTTCTCTCCAACTCGACCAGGGGCCAGACACGGGTGCAATCCCAGCCCCTGGCCGACCTGCTGACCTAGGAATCCCACCATGAGCCTGCAAAATTTCGACCCCGCCATTGCCCGCCTGATCGACCGTGAACGCAATCGTCAGGAAACCCACCTGGAGCTGATCGCTTCAGAAAACTATGTGAGCGACGAAGTGCTCCAGGCCCAGGGCTCGGTGCTCACCAACAAGTACGCTGAAGGTTATCCGGGCAAGCGGTATTACGGTGGTTGCAAGGTCGTCGACGAGATCGAAAACCTGGCCATCGAACGCGCCCGCAAACTGTTCAATTGTGAATACGTCAACGTTCAGCCGCACTCCGGGTCGCAGGCCAACCAGGCGGTGTTTCTCGCGGTGCTGGAACCCGGCGATACCATTCTGGGGATGTCCCTGGCTCATGGTGGTCACCTGACCCATGGCGCATCGGTGAATTTCTCGGGCAAGTTCTACCAGGCGTTTTCCTACGGCCTGGACCCTGACACCGAGACCCTGGACTACGCCGAAATGGAAGCCCTGGCCCGGCAGCACAAACCGAAGATGATCATCGCCGGGGCCTCCGCCTATTCGCGCACCCTGGACTTCCAGCGCTTTCGCACGATCTGCGATGAGGTGGGCGCCTACTTGATGGTGGACATGGCGCATTACGCCGGTTTGATCGCGGCGGGCGTGTACCCGTCGCCGGTCGGCATTGCCGACTTCATCACCTCGACCACTCATAAAACCCTGCGTGGCCCGCGTGGCGGCTTGATCCTGGCCAAGGCGCAATACGCGGCGTTGCTCGATAAGACGATTTTTCCGGTCTACCAGGGCGGCCCGCTGATGCATGTCATCGCAGCCAAGGCTGTGGCGTTCAACGAGGCGCTTAGTGATGGGTTCAAGCATTACCAGCAACGGGTGATCGACAACGCCCGCACCATGGCCGACGTCCTCACTCGCCGTGGTTTGCGTGTGGTGTCGGGAGGCACCGATTGCCATATGTTCCTGCTTGATCTGCGCGCGATGAACATCACTGGCAAGGATGCCGAAGCGTTGCTGGAGAGTGCGCACATCACCTTGAACAAGAATGCGATTCCCAACGACCCGCAAAAACCGGCGATCACCAGCGGCATTCGCATCGGTACGCCGGCGCTGACCACACGGGGCTTTGGGGAGGCGGAGTGTGCTGAAGTGGCAAACCTGATCGCCGACCTGCTGGAGCAGCCGAACAACGCGACACTGCTGGAGAACACTCGGCGCCGGGTGATGCACCTGTGCGAGTGCTTTCCGGTTTATCTGCTGAGCTGACGCAAACAAAAAAGCCAACGCTTTTGGGCGTTGGCTTTTTGTGTTTCAGGCAATCGTCTTACATGTTCGGGTAAGTCGGTCCACCTGCGCCTTCCGGCGTGACCCACGTGATGTTCTGCGAAGGGTCCTTGATGTCACAGGTCTTGCAGTGCACGCAGTTCTGGGCGTTGATCTGGAAGCGCTTCTCGCCGTCTTCCTTGGTGATCACTTCATACACACCGGCCGGGCAGTAGCGCTGTGCCGGTTCATCGTAGAGCGGCAGGTTGGTGCCGATCGGGATGCTCGGGTCTTTCAGCTTCAAGTGGCACGGCTGCTCTTCTTCATGGTTGGTACCAGAGATGAACACCGAACTCAGCTTATCGAAGCTCAGCTTGCCGTCTGGCTTGGGGTAGTCAATCTTCGTGCTGTCTTTGGCCAGCTTCAGGCAGGCGTAGTCCGGCTTGGTGTCGTGCAAGGTGAACGGCATCTTGCCGCCGAGGATGTTCTGGTCGAACCAGTTGAAGCCCGCACCGAGGATCGGGCCGAACTTGTGCATCGCCGGGCCGAAGTTGCGGGTGGCGAACAGTTCTTCGTAGAGCCAGCTGGCTTTGAAGCTGTCGACGTAATTGGTCAGTTCATCACCGCCTTCGGACTCTGCCAGCAGGCGCTCGGCCACGGCGTCGGCGGCGAGCATGCCGGACTTCATGGCGGTGTGGCTGCCTTTGATCTTGGCCACGTTCATGGTGCCCAGGTCGCAGCCGATCAAAGCGCCGCCCTTGAAGACCATTTTCGGCAACGAGTTGATGCCGCCCTTGGCCAGGGCGCGAGCGCCGTAGCTGATGCGCTTGCCGCCTTCCAGGTACTGTGCGAGCACCGGGTGATGCTTGAGGCGCTGGAACTCATCGAACGGCGACAGGAAAGCGTTGCTGTAGGACAGGTCGACGATCAGGCCCACGACCACCTGGTTGTTTTCCAGGTGATAAAGGAAGGAGCCGCCAGTGTTCTCGTTGCTCATGATGTCCAGCGGCCAACCGGCGGTGTGGACCACCAGGCCTGGCTGGTGCTTGGCCGGGTCGATTTCCCAGATTTCCTTGAGACCAATGCCGTAGTGCTGGGCGTCGGCGTCGCTGTCCAGGTTGAAGCGCTGGATCAACTGCTTGCCGATATGCCCGCGGCAGCCTTCGGCGAACAACGTGTACTTGCCACGCAGTTCCATGCCTGGGGTGTACACGCCTTCTTTAGGATTGCCTTCGCGGTCGACGCCGAGGTCACCGGTGATGATCCCGCGCACCACGCCGTTCTCGTCGAACAGTGCTTCCTGGGCGGCGAAACCTGGGTAGACTTCCACGCCCAGATTCTCGGCCTGCTGGGCGAGCCAGCGGCACAGGTTGCCGAGGGAGATGATGTAGTTGCCTTCGTTGTGCATGGTCTTGGGCACGAAGAAGTCAGGCACTTTGGTGGAAGCTTCGGGGCTGCGCAGTACATAGATGTCATCGCGCACCACAGGTGTGTTGAGCGGGGCGCCGAGTTCTTTCCAGTCCGGGAACAGTTCGTTCAGGGCCCGTGGTTCAAACACGGCACCGGAGAGGATGTGTGCGCCGACTTCGGAGCCTTTCTCGACCACGCAGACGCTGATTTCCTTACCGGCTTCGGCGGCCTTCTGCTTCAGTCGGCAGGCGGCGGACAGGCCAGCCGGGCCAGCGCCGACGATGACCACGTCGAATTCCATGTATTCGCGTTCCACAGGCTATCTCCTACTCAAGGCTCAACAGGCTTTTTTTCTAATGGGTGGAGGTTCGGTGTCGTCTTGCGGCAACGGCAAGACCCACCTTTCTCTCTAGGTGGCGCATTATATATAGACCACTGTCAGCGTCCAATACAAACGTTTGTTTGAATTGCCCGCAGGCTAGGAAAATCAAAGCAACGCGGCTTATGACTGGCCATTTTGCCGTATTGACCAGAATAGGCGTTCCGGTCAATATACGGTCGGTTTTGCGCTTACCGTAGGCAGACAGCAGGTTTCAAGAGCACGTCCAAAAGCGAAACAGGTGACGCGCGCCTAAACACCGGCGCGCAGTTTACACGCCGCGATAAAGAATGACCTCTCAGTCACCACTGACGAACGGTCGTCATTTCCCGTGAGCAAGGTCATTTGCCCAGGTTTTTGGAGGTGCCCTTGTGTGCCGATGAGCATCAACCGCCAGGTTCGCCTAGGCGACTTTCTTTTCACCGGAGAGTAACGAGGAATCCATGAAGGTTCTTGTAGCTGTCAAACGCGTTGTCGATTACAACGTGAAAGTTCGCGTCAAGGCGGACAATTCCGGCGTCGATCTTGCTAACGTCAAGATGTCGATGAACCCTTTCTGTGAAATCGCTGTGGAAGAAGCCGTACGCCTGAAAGAGAAAGGCGTAGCGACTGAAATCGTCGTGGTTTCCATCGGTCCTACCACTGCTCAAGAGCAGCTGCGTACCGCCCTGGCACTGGGCGCTGACCGCGCTATCCTGGTCGAATCCGCTGAAGACCTGACCTCCCTGGCCGTTGCCAAGCTGCTCAAGGCTGTTGTCGACAAGGAACAGCCTCAGCTGGTGATCCTCGGCAAACAGGCCATCGACAGCGACAACAACCAGACTGGCCAGATGTTGGCTGCACTGACCGGTTACGGCCAGGGCACCTTCGCCTCGAAAGTCGAAGTAAGCGGCGACAGCGTTGCCGTGACCCGCGAAATCGACGGCGGCGCACAGACGGTTTCCCTGAAACTGCCGGCCATCGTCACCACCGACCTGCGTTTGAACGAGCCGCGCTACGCGTCCCTGCCAAACATCATGAAAGCCAAGAAGAAGCCTCTCGAAGTGCTGACTCCGGACGCTTTGGGCGTTTCCACCGCCTCCACCAACAAGACCGTCAAAGTTGAAGCGCCGGCTGCACGCAGCGCGGGCATCAAGGTCAAGTCGGTGGCTGAACTGGTCGAGAAACTGAAAAACGAAGCGAAGGTAATCTAACCATGACTATCTTGGTAATCGCAGAACACGACAACAAAGTGCTGGCCCCGGCCACGCTGAACACTGTTGCTGCTGCCGCCAAAATCGGTGGCGACATCCACGTGCTGGTAGCAGGCCAAGGCGCTGGCGCCGTGGCTGAAGCCGCAGCCAAAGTGGCTGGCGTGAGCAAAGTACTGCTGGCCGACAACGCCGCTTACGCTCACCAACTGCCGGAAAACGTCGCTCCACTGGTTGCAGAGCTGGGCGCTGGCTACAGCCATATCCTGGCTGCCGCTACCTCCAACGGCAAAAACATCCTGCCACGCGTTGCCGCGCAGTTGGACGTTGACCAGATCTCCGAGATCATCTCGGTTGAAAGCGCCGATACCTTCAAGCGCCCGATCTACGCCGGTAACGCCATTGCCACCGTGCAATCGACTGCTGCCGTCAAAGTCATCACCGTGCGTGCCACCGGTTTCGATCCGGTTGCTGCTGAAGGTGGTTCGGCTGCCGTTGAAGCCGTCTCCGCTGCCCACGACGCTGGCACTTCAAGCTTTGTTGGCGAAGAGCTGGCCAAGTCGGACCGTCCTGAGCTGACCGCTGCCAAGATCGTCGTATCCGGCGGTCGTGGCATGCAGAACGGTGACAACTTCAAGCACCTGTACGCCCTGGCCGACAAGCTGGGTGCTGCGGTTGGCGCTTCCCGCGCCGCCGTCGACGCAGGTTTCGTACCCAACGACATGCAGGTCGGCCAGACCGGCAAGATCGTGGCGCCACAGCTGTACATTGCCGTCGGTATCTCCGGCGCGATCCAGCACTTGGCCGGTATGAAAGACTCCAAAGTGATCGTTGCGATCAACAAGGACGAAGAAGCACCGATCTTCCAGGTGGCTGATTACGGCCTGGTAGCGGACTTGTTCGAAGCCGTACCTGAGTTGGAGAAGCTGGTCTAATCCAGCCGCTTCACTTATAAAGAGCCCGGTCTTGCGACCGGGCTTTTTTTTGTCCGGCCTTTTTGAATATCGGAGAAACCGCCATGGAATTGCGTCCCTGGGCACTATTGCTGGGCCTGTCGCTGCTGCCGAGCCTGACCTTGGCCGCTGGCAAATGTGAGCGCCTGGTGATCACCGGCAGCCCTGACGCACCGCCCTTGTTATGGCGCGACCCCCAAGACCCCACGCACCTGATCGGCGCCACCGCCGACGTGCTCCAGCAAGTGGCAAAGGACCTAGGGTTGAAAATCGACCTGCTTTACGGCGGCAAGCGTTCCCAGGCCTTGGATGAGGTGCGCAGCGGCCGTATGGATATATTCGCCGATACGCCGCTAAACCTCGGCGAGCTGGAAAATCTTGATTACATCCACCCGGCGTTGGTGCAGACCGATTATCTCGTCTGGACGCGCAAAGACTCGGCACTGGTCTACACCACAGCTGCCGACCTGCACGGGCACAAGGGTGCAGTATCGGAGCGTTCCCGTTTTAGTGCCGGATTCGAAACCTTCGCCGGTGAGCAACTGACCTTACAGCGCCTGCCGACGTTGACTCCGGCATTCCAGAAACTGCTGCTGGGGGAGGTGGAGTACGTGCTGGCGGGACGTTATTCCGCAATGGCCATGGCTCAGACACTGGGCATGAGCAACGACCTGATCGCCCGCGATGTTCCGATCGATCAGCCGGGGCTGTACCTGGCTATTTCCCACAACTCGGCCTGCAATGATCCGTGGTTGCGCGGACAGCTCACCAAAAAGATGACAGAATTGCCCGGGTCTGGTGTGACGGAAGCCGCGCTGCAGCGCAATCTGGAGCGTTGGAAAGCGCAATTGCAACAACCCGTCGGCACCCCAACAAAGTAGGGATTTTCAGTGACTCTTCGACCTTTTTTCGCGGCCCTCGCCGTTGTCGCTCTGGCGGGATGTGCGGCCGATCCTGCGCCGAATGAACAAATTCGCCTCACCCAGCAAGCCCTGGAGCAAGCCAACGCGGTGGGTGCCAGCGCCGATGAATCCCCTGAACTGAAGCTGGCCGAAGACAAATTCGCCCAGGCCAAGGCCGAAATGGCCGACCAATCCTACAAAGACGCGCGCATGCAGGCCGAACAGGCCGAGTTGGACGCGCGCCTGGCCGAAGCCCAGGTGCTGACTCGCAAGAGCCAGGAACAACTGAACGTGCTTAACACCCGCATCACGCGCTTGCGCAAGCAATTGCAGTTAGGGGAAGCCCAATGAGTCGGATGATCCGTGGAGTGGGTTTTACCGTGCTGCTGGGCAGTGCGGTGCTGGGCGGTTGCGCCAGTCACCCGAATGGCGAGCAAGCCTTGCAACAGGCCGGCAGCGACTTCCAGAAGGTTAAGGAAGACGCCAACGTGCTGCGCATCGCGCCTAAAGACGTGATTCGCGCCGGTGAATCCCTGGCGCGGGCTGACCGCTTGTCCAGCTACTGGGGCAGCGGCGCCGACGTGGTGCATTACGCTTACCTGAGCCAGCGCTACAGTGCCATCGCCCGTGAACACACCGAGCAGGCACTCAACGAGGAACGCGCCGCCAAGCTCGAACTGGAACGCCAGCGCCTGCAACTGGCCCTGCGTGAAAGCAAGCTGATCAGCGTGCAGCAACAGGGCAAATGGCTGGAAGAACAGATAGCCAGCCTGACCACCACCCAGACCGATCGTGGCCTGGTGATGACCTTGGGCGATGTGCTGTTCGATACCGGCGAAGCGGAGTTGAAGAACTCGGCCAACCGCACCGTGCTGAAAATCGTGCAGTTCCTGCAATTGAACCCCAAGCGCGTAGTGCGCATTGAGGGTTACGCCGACAACACCGGCGGCCAGCAGGAAAACCTCAAACTGTCCCGTGACCGCGCGCAATCGGTGGCCGATGTGTTGGTGGATCTGGGAATCGATGAAAAGCGTATCCAGGTAGAAGGCTATGGTGACCAATACCCGGTGGAAGCCAACGCCTCCGAACGAGGTCGCGCGCAGAACCGTCGGGTCGAGATTGTGTTTTCCGACGAGAAAGGCCAACTGGGCGCCGCTCGCTAAAGTCTTGTACCGATCAAAACTGTGGGAGGGGGCTTGCCCCCGATGACGGAATATCAGTCACCGAAAAGGCTGACTGAACCACCGCAATCGGGAGCCAGACCCCTCCCACAGTTTTTTCGTATACACCTGAAAATTCTATCCGACACCCTTACAGTTTTTACTGTCACTCCCGCGCGCGCTCGACTATTGTGGCAACTGTCCCCGTACACTTTCAAACTGTGCCGGTATGTTTCACACAAAAATAAAATACCCGTGAAATCGAGTGCTGCGTCATGACCAATCTGTTGCTTTACCAACGTATCGCCCAGCAACTGGCTGAGGACATCCGACGCGGTGT
Source organism: Pseudomonas sp. Irchel 3H9 (assembly GCF_900187495.1). Taxonomy (NCBI): domain Bacteria; kingdom Pseudomonadati; phylum Pseudomonadota; class Gammaproteobacteria; order Pseudomonadales; family Pseudomonadaceae; genus Pseudomonas; species Pseudomonas sp. Irchel 3H9. The sequence goes on from NZ_FYDK01000004.1 coordinate 17,746, forward strand.
CTATCAACCGGGTGAGCGCGTGCCCTCGGTGCGCAAGATGAGCTCCCAGCTCAATGTGAGCCACGCCACGGTATTGCAGGCTTACGCCAACCTGGAAGACCAGGGGCTGATCCGGGCGCGGCCGCAGTCCGGCTACTACGTGCACCAGACGCCAGCGCTCACGGCGCCGACACCGGACATCGCACGGGTCGAGCGCCCGGGGTTGGTTACGCGCAGCAGCATCATTCAGCAGGTTTTGGGCGAATCGCGCCGCGAAGGCGTGTTCCCGCTGGGCGCCGCCGTGCCGAGTGTCGACTACTTGCCGGTGCGGGCGCTCCACCAGCAGTTGGCCAAGGTCACGCGGTTCCAGAGCCCGCGCGCGTTCAGTTATATGTTCAGCCCAGGTTTCGAGCCGCTGCGCCGCCAAGTGGCGATCCGCATGCGCGATGCGGGCGTTGTGGTTGACCCGTCCGAAGTAGTCATCACCCACGGTTGTGTCGATGCATTGCAGATGTCTTTGCGCGTGCTGACGCGCCCCGGCGACTTGATCGCGGCTGAATCACCGACGTATTACGGCTTGCTGCAACTGGCCGACTTGCTGGGCCTTAAAGTCATTGAGATCCCCAGTGATCCGTCCACCGGCATGAGCCTGGAGGCCCTGCAACTGGCAGCCAACCAATGGTCGATCAAGGCCCTGGTGCTGACCACGCGCCTGAGCAACCCCTTGGGCGGCACCATGCCCGAGGAGCGGCAGAAACAGTTGCTGCGCCTGGCGTCGGATTTCGATATCCAGATTGTCGAGGACGATATCTACGGCGAGTTGATGTTCGAAATCGGTCGCACCAAGGCCCTCAAGGCCTACGACCGCCTGGACCGGGTGATCTATTGCTCAAGCTTCTCCAAGACGTTGTCTCCGGGCGTGCGTATCGGCTGGATGATCGCCGGTAAGTACCAGCAGGAAATTCAGCGCCTGCAGATGTTCAGTACCCATTCGGCATGCAGCGTCACTCAGATGGGCGTGGCGGCGTACTTGGAGAACGGCGGCTACGACCGGCATCTGCGCTACATCCGCCAGGAATACCGCAAGAATCTCAGCGCCTTCCAACTGGCAGTGCAGCAGTATTTTCCCGAAGGCACCCAGATGACCCGTCCGACCGGCGGTTTTATCCTGTGGGTCAGTTTGCCCGGACGCGTCAATACCCAGGAACTGCACGTGCGCGCCCTGCAACAGGGCATCAGCATCGCGCCGGGGTTGATCTTCAGTAACACCGAGCAGTTCAACCACTGTATTCGCCTTAACTGCGGCACCCCGTGGAACCGCGAGGCAGAGCGGGCGCTGATGACGTTGGGGATGCTGGCCAGCCAGTTGTGTCAGGAAACCGCGGCAGGATTTTGAGGCGCTGAAAGGGGACAACTCCGATAGCTGGCTAATCACCGCCCTTGTCATGGCGCGCACAACAAGCGAGCATATGGCCCTCTGCCGTTAATGCTGTAGGCGATATGACCTCGATTGTTCGTGCTGTTTTGGTGATTGGCCTGTTAAGCCTGTGCAACGTCAGCACAGTGCTGGCGGCGGCACCTGTGACTGAAAACAAGCCTGCTGCCACTACCGAGCAGAACGCTCCGGCAAAGAAACCAAGCCCCGCCAAGCAAGCCTCCGTTACGAAGAAACAAGCCGCCACGGCGAAAAAGCGTGTAGCGAAGGCGAAAAAGTCCAAGTCAGCCCAGGAAGTGGCACAGACCAAGCTGCCACCGGCACAGTTGGATCTGTCGCTGCCGTCGGACATGGTCAGGCACCTGCAGCCCCTCGGCACCATGCCCAAGCCCCAGAGCGTGCCGTTGCTGCCGCCAATGTTTGGCGAAAAGCCCACCGACAACAGTGCCTTCCAGATCAATGGCCGTCTGCTCAGCAATGAGATGAAGCTACAACTGCGGAACGAAGAGCGCCGTGACGTGGAAGGTGCCGCGCTGGAATTCGAGTTCAAGCAATAAACGTTTCCCATAGACGTGACGCAGGCCAATGACCATCTGTCGCAGACTGGTCAGTCATGTTTTTTTTATGCGAAAAACCCCTGTTAGACCATTTTAAAACGGCTGTTTAAGGGCGTACTCTAGCCCGGCCATCCCTATTGAGTCGTCGAGGACCTGCTGGTCATGAATTGCCGTGAAGGCTGTGGCGCTTGCTGCATCGCTCCCTCCATCAGTTCGCCATTACCCGGAATGCCCCATGGCAAACCGGCGGGCGAACGCTGCCTGCACCTGTCGGTCGAACAGCTGTGCCAACTGTTCGGCCAACCGGAACGCCCGGCGGTGTGCAGTGATTTCAAGGCGGATATCGATGTCTGCGGCACCGACCAAGCCGACGCGATCCGGTTGATCGGCTGGTGGGAGCAGATGACGGCGGCTTGATGGGCTTTACTATCGGAACTTCAACAATAAGGAATACAACAATGGGTTCGCTGAAACGAATGGCTGTGCTGTGCGGGTTTACGGTGTTGTTCGCTGCCACTGCCCAGGCTGAGGATTGGCAAGTCGCGAAGGATGAGGACGGTATCAAGATTTCCCTGAGCGAAATCGCCGGCTCCAAGTACAAGGCGTATCGCGGTGTGACCGTGATCAAGGCCCCTGTCGCCAAGATCCAGGCCCTGCAGGAAGATGTGGCAGGCGCCTGTTCATGGATTCATGAGTGCAAATCCCAGAAGCTGGTGGACAAGAAAGGCGATGAGGCCTGGACTTACACCCAGTTCAAGGCGCCGTTCCCGGTGACCGATCGCGATTCGTATATCCATGTCACCACCACCAAGGACGCCGATGGCAGCGTGACCCGCAAGTTGCAGGGCGTGCCTACGTACAAGCCTGAAGAGAAAGGTTACGTGCGTGTTGCCCAGGTTGAGGGTTTCTGGAAGCTGGTGCCTAAAGGCGCCAATGAAACCGAAGTCACTTATCAGGTTCACACCGAGCCAGGCGGCAGCGTGCCTTCGTGGTTGGCGAACAAGTTTGTGGTGGACGCGCCGTTCAACACTTTGAAAGCCTTGAAAGAACACGCTGAAAAATAAGTGCAGTTGATCAGGTGTCTCCGGACTTGAGCGGAACGTTTTCCGGGCCCTCAAGGTCCAGATAGTTGTAAGCCCAAACACGGGTTTTATCGAGGAGGCACCGATGCAAAAGTGGCAGATTACCTTCGTTGATGATCACGGCGTCCAGTCCGTGGAGCAGTTCACCTGCGACCAAAAGCCCAGCCTCGAAGATGCGGCACACATGATTCGCAACAAGTTGGTCCCCGTCGCAGCAGAACTCGACCTCAATGACCTGGAGGGCCGCAAGCCCGAGCCTACGGTCAAGATCCTGAAAGACCAGAACAGTATCCAGATCCTCGATATCTCGCCCGCCGTCTGAACATTCCCGCTATGCCATCCATGCGCCTCTGGTGGAGGTGATAGCTTCGCGCTACTCTGCAAGTGAGATCAGCGAATGAATCGCTAAGGTCTGGTCTTGTCAGCTACATGCTTGTTTTCCTGCGGTGATGTTATTGCCGTGGTGCCCGCGCCAGCAGCGCGCGGGGCTTTGGGAAGCACGGAAAGTCTATCCATCAGTTTGAGGAGGACGTTTCATGAGCACAGCCTATCAAGAAGACATCAGCACCAACGTTCTGCGCCGCATGAAAGAGGGCGGCTTCGACTTTTCACGCTTCCACCCCATCGAGTTCTACGCCATTTTCCCGGATGAGGAACGGGCGCGCAGGGCTGCGGGTGAGTTTCGTGGAGAATCACTGAATGCCCAGGTCAGCGCGCGCGACGATGGCGCCTGGTACCTGGAACTGAGCAAAATCATGTTCGCCACCTACGACGGCATAGGAGACTTCGAGCAGGACTTTGAGGCGGTGGTCGAGCCGCTGGGCGGGATCATCGAAGGATGGGGCGTCAAGCAGGAGGTGCGTGGGTTACCCATGTAGCGCAATTGTATGAGTAACGCAGCGTATCGGCTGACCTTAGGGTCGGCCGATTTTGTATGGGTTGCGAGAAAATTCCTGGAACTTGCGCTGCCTTTTCGTGCACCAAAAAAAAAGCCATCCTAAAAGGATGGCTGAAAGGGAAGACCGTAGGAGTCAGTCAGTACACGAGCTGTCACGGTACCGAGTGTGCAAGGGGTAAAGCTGTAGGAAAGATCCTGTTCAGCTGATGGAGGCGATTATCCGCACCCTTCGTCCGGCAGTGAAATCAACTCTGGCTATGCTGTTGATAGTCAAAGCCTGCATTGCGATGAAGCGTGCAGCAATACGACGGGCGTTCTGCGCACCAGGACGGTGCGATCAGCGCTTCGATTTTATTTAACTCACTGATTTTTAAGTGTTTATGCCGCTGGCACGGGCCTTGCGATGGTTCTTGCGTCCGGGTGACAAGGAGTACGGCATGATCCGCACTTATTACGACGAAATGTACGATGGAGCGGGGCAGGTCCGCCCCCATTACCGCGAGTTCGCCCGCTGGTTGGCCGAGACCCCTGCAGAACTGCTGGCCCAGCGCCGGCGTGAAGCCGATTTGCTGTTTCATCGCGCCGGTATCACCTTCACGCTTTATGGCGACGAGCAGGGCACCGAACGCCTCATTCCTTTCGACACCATCCCTCGCAGTATCCCCGCCAGTGAGTGGCGAATTGTGGAGCGCGGCTGTATCCAAAGGGTCAAGGCGCTGAACATGTTCCTTGCCGACCTGTACCACGAGCAACGCATCATCAAGGCTGGGATTATCCCCGCCGAACAGGTGTTGGCTAACGAGCAATACCAGTTGGCGATGCAGGGGCTGGACCTGCATCGCGACCTGTATTCCCACGTCTCCGGGGTCGACCTCGTACGCGATGGCGACGGCACTTACTACGTGCTTGAAGACAACCTGCGCACACCGAGCGGCGTGAGCTACATGCTCGAAGACCGCAAGATGATGATGCGCCTGTTCCCCGAACTGTTCGCCGCCCAGCGCATCGCGCCCATCGACCACTATCCCAACCTGTTGCTCGACACCCTTAAAAGCTCCAGTCCTTTGGATAACCCCAGCGTGGTGGTGCTGACGCCGGGGCGCTTCAACAGCGCGTTCTTTGAACATGCGTTCCTTGCCCGGGAAATGGGTGTGGAACTGGTGGAGGGCGCCGATCTGTTCGTACGTGATGACCGCGTCTTCATGCGCACCACTGACGGACCTAAGGCGGTGGACGTGATCTACCGCCGTCTCGATGACGCGTTCCTCGACCCGCTGGCCTTCAACCCGGATTCCATGCTCGGTGTGCCGGGCCTACTGGCGGCCTATCGCTCCGGCAACGTGGTGCTGGCCAACGCCATCGGCACCGGGGTGGCGGATGACAAGTCGGTGTACCCCTTCGTTACCGAGATGATCCGTTTCTATCTGGATGAAGAACCGATCCTAAAGAACGTTCCTACCTTTCAATGCCGTAAGCCTGACGAATTGTCCCACGTACTGGCCAACCTGCCGGACCTGGTGGTCAAGGAAACCCAAGGCTCCGGCGGCTACGGGATGTTGGTGGGGCCGGCGTCCACGGCGGCTGAAATCGAAGCGTTCCGGGCGCGAATCAAAGCCAAGCCTCATGCCTATATCGCACAGCCGACCCTATGTTTATCCACCTGCCCGACCTTTGTCGAAAACGGTATCGCCCCGCGCCACATCGACCTGCGCCCGTTTGTGCTGTCCGGCAAGGAAACCCGTGTGGTGCCGGGTGGCTTGACCCGCGTGGCGCTGCGCGAAGGTTCGCTGGTGGTCAACTCGTCCCAGGGCGGCGGCACCAAAGACACCTGGGTGGTTGAGGACTGAATGCCATGTTGAGTAGAACTGCCTCGGATTTGTATTGGATGTCGCGCTATCTGGAGCGTGCGGAAAACCTCGCGCGCATGCTCGATGTCAGTTATTCGCTGTCGCTGATGCCTCAGGATGGGCGCGGCGATGGCCTGCATGAATTAGCCATGCCGCTGCTGATCACCGGCACCCTGGATGATTACCGCGAGCGCCACGGTGAATTGCATGCCGAACGCCTGCTGCACTTCTTTGCCCTGGACGCGGCCAACCCGGCGAGCATCTACAGTTGCCTCGGCTCGGCGCGGGCCAGCGCCCATGCGGTGCGTGGGCGAATTACCGCCGACATGTGGGAAAACATCAACGCCACTTGGTTGGATATTCGCGATATCGCTCAGCAAGGTCTCAGCCGCTACGGTATGAGTCGCTTCTGTGAGTGGGTTAAGGAACGCTCCCATCTGTTTCGAGGGGCGACCTACGGCACCATCATGCGCAACGATGCATTCCGTTTCATTCGTTTGGGCACCTTTATCGAACGCGCTGACAACACCCTGCGTTTGCTTGATGCGCGCTATGAAATGGCCGGCGACCGTGCTGAAGCCGTCACCGATGGCACGGCCCACGCCTACTATCAATGGAGTGCCTTGCTGCGGGCGTTGTCGTCGTTCGAGGCCTACACCGAGATCTATCGCGATGCCCCTGGCGCCCGGCAAGTCGCCGAATTATTGCTGTTACGCGCCGATGTGCCGCGCTCGCTGCGCGCCTGCAGTGAAGAAATCGACCAGATCCTTGCCAGCCTGCCCGGCCTCAACGGTCGACCGGCCCAGCGCTTGGCCGCCGAAATGGACGCGCGCCTGCGCTTTACCGCGATCGATGAAATCCTTGAGGAAGGCCTGCACGCCTGGCTGACCGACTTTATCCCCCTGGTCCGCCAATTGGGCGACGCCATCTACAGTTCCTACCTGGAGGCGGCATGAGACTCTCCATCAGCCACGAAACCACCTACCACTACGAGGACCAGGTTCGCGCCAGCATCCAATACCTGCGCCTGACGCCCCATGACAGCGAGCGTCAGCACGTGCTCAGTTGGCAACTGGACCTGCCGCGCCCGGTGCGCGCTCAAGTGGACCCTTTCGGCAATATCCTGCACGTGTTGACTCTGGACGAACCCCATGACGCCATCATCATCGGCGCCCGTGGCCAAGTGGATATCGACGAATTACGCGAAGCCGAGCATGAGAGCCAGTCGGCGTTTCCGTTCCTGCGTTGCACGCGCCTGACTGAACCGGATGACGCCTTGCGTGGCTTCGCTGCACAGCATTGTCATCAGCGTCGTGATCGCACCGCGCTGATCGACCTGATGCACGCGCTCAACCAAGCGATGGTCTACACGCCAGGCGCTACTGAGGTCGACACCTGCGCCGCCGAGGCCTTCGCTGGGGCTGCGGGCGTGTGCCAGGACCACACCCACGCGTTCCTGGCCTGCGCACGCAGCCTGGGCATTCCTGCGCGGTATGTGTCGGGGTATTTGTACACCGAAGACAGTACGCATCTGGCCAGCCACGCCTGGGCCGAAGCCTGGTTGGATGACGCCTGGTACAGTTTTGACGTGACCAACCAATTGGCGCGCCCGGAGCGGCATCTCAAGCTGGCTGTGGGACTGGATTACCTGGATGCGTGCCCCGTACGCGGCATGCGTCGTGGCGGCGGGCATGAGCAAATGCACGCGAAGGTGTTTGTGGCGCCGACGCCGGTGGTTTCTGTGCAGCAGCAATAAATGATGAGTGGGTCGTGGCTTGTTGGGGGGAGAGAGCTTTCTGTGGTGAGCGGGCTTGCCCCGCGCTGGGCAGCGAAGCAGCCCCAAGACCATCCGCCGCGTAATGCCTGCCCGACAAAATTCTGCTGTATTGGGGCTGCTGCGCAGCCCAGCGCGGGGCAAGCCCGCTCACTACACGAAAACTATCTTTCGAAGGAGGCTGGCTCAGGGCTGCTGCTTACGCCCCGCCATATGCTTCAAATACCCCACCAATAAATCCAGCTCGCTGTCAGGCAACACACTGGCAGCGAACGCCGGCATCTTCGCCTGGGGCCAATGCCTCAAACTCTGCGGATCACGGATATAGCGCTTGAGGAAATCCCCACCGAAATATTCGGTAGGGCTGTAGGGGATATTCAGATCCGGACCCACTTGCGCATCGCCCGCGCCATTGAGGCGATGGCACGCCAGGCAGTTTTTCTGGAACAGGGCAAAGCCCTGGTTGATGGGGTCATTCGCCGCCAGTTCCGGATCGGGCAGCAGCGCGGGGAAGCGTTCGGCTACGGTCTTCAATTGCTTGATTGTCGAGACTTGAAACGGCCACTGCTCGGGGCTGATGTGCCCCGCTTGCGGGTCGGTCCACACCAGATAAAACGGGCCGGCACTGTGTTTGCCATCGGTCAGGGCGGGCCACGGTTTGGCCGGGTCTTCCACGGCCAACCACGCGCGGGCGCCGTTTTGTTCCAGCAGCGGTGCGGCGGTCAGTTCTGCAGCGAAGCCATCCAGGGCAACCGCTTGCACATGGCTCTGTGGCGTTAGGCCTGGTAAGAGCACCGCCAGCGGCACCGCGCGATAGGTCATGTTGCGCTTGTAGGAAACGTCATCGACGATCTGCACCGTCTGCGCATCCGGATGCTTGAGCAGGTCGGCGGTCTGCCAGGTCTTGCGGGTGTGGTCCAGTTCGATAGTCAATTGCGCCGCGGCTGCGGGCAGAGCAAGCAACAAGGCTAAGAGTGCGAAGATCGGTTTCAAGACAGAGGCCCCGTGTTAAGTGGCAATGGGACTCACAATACCGGAAAAACGCGCGTAAAAAGGCAGCCCCTGCAACGGGGTCGCTATGCACGAAGTCCCGGCAGGTGCTGCCAAAAAGCTGCAATCCTGATGCACAAAGCGCGGAGGATAGAGGGTCACCCAATGACCTTGGTCAAATTGGGCAGTATCAGAATCAGTGTGGTGGCGAACAGAATAAGTCCCGCCTGACGTACTTTCGAATGCTTGAACATGGCTGACTGCCTTTTGTTGTTATTCCTGAGCGTCAAATACGTGCCGTTTTATTTCAGTATGGCGCTATGACGTGTCACTTTTCTTACAGTTGCTCCAGCAAAACCCGGCAGCAACATCTTACTGATTGAACCTTAGAGCCCTCGTTCTTCGCGGCTTAGATCCATTTCATATCAGCTAATCAGGATTTCAGCTTAAAAAGGCATGAGGCAGAACGCCATCTTGGCGCCAATGCCTTGGCTAGACAGCTAAAACGATTAATCAGCCTATGCGCTTAGGGGCCTACCGTTCGTCCGAGCGTGGGGGTCAAAAGCAATGAGCGCATCCGTCATTGAAACCGTGTCAATCGGGCCTAAGGTAAGGGCACTACTGCGCAATGGTTCGAGGATGTCATGACCCAAGCTTTGATCTTTGATGCGATACGCACGCCACGGGGCAAAGGCAAGGCAGACGGCGCCTTGCACAGCGTGAAACCGGTAAATCTGGTGGCAGGTCTGCTCACGGCGCTGGCGCAACGCAGCGACCTCGACACCCACCAAGTGGATGACATCGTGCTCGGCTGCGTCACCCCAGTGGGCGACCAAGGCGCCGACATCGCCAAGACCGCCGCCTTGGTAGCGAACTGGGCGATCAGCGTCGCTGGCGTACAGGTCAACCGCTTCTGCGCCTCGGGCCTTGAAGCAGTGAACCTGGGGGCGATGAAAGTGCGCTCCGGCTTTGAAGACCTGGTGGTGGTTGGCGGAGTCGAGTCTATGTCCCGTGTGCCCATGGGCAGCGATGGCGGTGCCTGGGTGCTGGACCCGCAGACCAACCTGCACAGCCACTTCACACCCCAAGGCATCGGCGCGGATCTGATCGCCACCCTGGAGGGTTTCAGTCGCCAGGATGTCGATAGCTTTGCCCTGCAGTCCCAGCAGAAAGCGGCCAGGGCCAGTGCCGACGGTTCCTTCAGCAAGTCGTTGATCGCGGTGCAGGACCAGAACGGTATTGTCCTGCTGGACCATGACGAATTTATCCGTGGCGACTCGACCCTTGAAGGCCTGGGCAATCTCAAACCGAGCTTCGAGATGATGGGGCAAATGGGCTTCGACGCTACGGCTCTGCGGGTCTACAGCCATGTGGAACGCATCAACCACGTACATACCCCGGGTAATAGCTCCGGCATTGTCGACGGCGCCGCACTGATGTTGATCGGCTCTGAAGCGAAGGGGCGCGAACTGGGCTTGCAACCGCGGGCGCGCATCGTCGCCACGGCGGTTACCAGCACTGATCCCACCATCATGCTCACGGGGCCCGCGCCAGCCACACGAAAAGCCTTGGCCAAGGCCGGTTTGCGCGTGGAAGACATTGATCTGTTCGAGGTCAACGAGGCCTTTGCCTCAGTGGTGCTCAAATTCATCAAGGACATGGGCATCGATGCCGCACGCGTCAACGTCAACGGCGGTTCCATCGCAATGGGCCACCCGTTGGGCGCCACTGGTTGCGCGATCCTTGGCACTCTGCTTGACGAGCTTGAAGTGCGCCGGCAGCGCTACGGCCTGGCCACCCTGTGTGTCGGCGGTGGCATGGGCATCGCCACTATTATCGAACGTCTCTGAGCCTAAGGAATTTCTAATGACCGATGCCATTCGTTACGAAAAAGGCCAGGACCAAATTGTGGTGCTGACTCTCGACATGCCCGGCCAGAGCGCCAACACCATGAACGGTATTTACCGCGATGCCATGGCCGCTGCGGTTCTGCGCCTTGAGTCGGAAAAGGACCACATTGCCGGTGTGATTATCACCTCTGCAAAGAAGACTTTTTTCGCGGGCGGTGACCTCAATGAACTGATCAAGGTCGAGAAGTCCCACGCCAAGGACTTCTATGAGAGCGTGTTGGTGCTTAAGGCGCAGTTGCGTCGCTTGGAAACCCTCGGCAAGCCGGTGGTGGCCGCGATCAACGGCGCGGCCCTGGGCGGCGGCTGGGAGATTTGCCTGGCCTGTCATTACCGTGTGGCGCTGGATGACAAATCGGTGCAGCTTGGATTGCCGGAAGTCACCCTCGGCTTGCTGCCGGGCGGCGGTGGCGTGGTGCGTATGGTGCGCATGCTCGGCTTGGAAAAAGCCCTGCCGTATTTGCTGGAAGGTAAAAAAGTACGGCCGCAACAGGCGCTCCAGGCGGGGTTGATCAACGAACTGGCGGAGGACCGCGATGGGCTGCTGGCCAAGTCCCGCGCTTGGATTCTCGGCAATCCCGAGGCTAAACAACCCTGGGACAACAAGTCGTACCAGATTCCCGGCGGCACTCCATCGAACCCAAAAGTCGCGCAGATGCTGGCGATTGCACCGTCGATCCTGCGCAGCAAAACCAATGGCTGTTTTCCGGCTCCAGAGAAAATCCTCTGTGCTGCCGTTGAAGGCGCTCAGGTGGACTTCGACACCGCGCACTTGATCGAAACCCGTTACTTCACCGAGTTGGTCACCGGGCAAGTGGCGAAAAACATGATTGGCACCTTCTGGTTCCAGCTCAATGAAATCAACGCCGGCAGCTCGCGACCCAAGGGTTTTTCACCTTACGTGACACGCAAAGTGGGTGTGCTTGGTGCCGGGATGATGGGGGCTGGAATTGCGTATGTCAGCGCCTGTGCGGGGATCGAGGTGGTGCTCAAGGACGTCACCCAGGCCGCCGCCGAGAAGGGCAAGGCACATTCGGCCGCGCTGCTGGACAAGAAGGTCAGCCGTGGGCAATTGACCGCCGAGCAGCGGGAAGCCACCTTGGCGCGGATTTACCCTACTGCCTCGGATGCTGATTTGGTCGGCTGCGATTTGATCATTGAGGCCGTTTTCGAAGACCGTGAACTTAAGGCCAAGGTTTCGGCCGCCGCGCAACGTGTGGTCGGAGCCGACGCGGTGATCGCCTCCAATACCTCAACGTTGCCCATCACCGGCCTTGCTAGAGCTGTGGCGGATCAAGGCAAATTTATCGGCCTGCATTTTTTCAGCCCGGTGGACAAGATGCCTCTGGTTGAAATCATCAAGGGCGCCCAGACCTCGGACGAAACCCTGGCCCGAGGTTTCGATTTCGTCCTGCAAATCAAGAAAACTCCGATTGTGGTCAACGACAGTCGCGGCTTCTTCACCTCGCGGGTGTTCGGCACGTTCACCAATGAAGGCATCGCCATGCTCGGTGAAGGTGTGGCCGCGCCGATGATCGAGACCGAGGCGCGCAAGGCCGGTATGCCGGTGGGGCCGCTGGCGGTGTCCGATGAAGTGTCCCTCAGCCTCATGAGCCATATCCGACAGCAGACGGCCAAGGATTTGCAGGCCGAAGGTAAGACGGTGCCAGGGCATCCGGCAACGGCGGTCATCGATCTGTTGGTGAATGAATACAAACGCGCGGGCAAGGCGGCGGGTGGCGGTTTTTACGAGTATCCCGCTGGAGGGCAGAAGTACCTGTGGCCGGAGTTGAAAGCCCGCTTTGAACGGCCGGGCCAGCAGATTTCGCCACAGGATGTGCGCGACCGTTTGCTGTTTATCCAAGCCATCGAAACTGTGCGCTGTGTGGAGGAGGGCGTGTTGATGTCCACCGCTGATGCCAATGTGGGATCGATCTTCGGCATTGGTTTTGCGGCGTGGAGCGGTGGGGCGTTGCAGTTTATCAATCAGTACGGCTTGAACGACTTCATCGCCCGTGCGCGTTATCTGGCTGAGCAATATGGGGAGCGCTTTGCGCCGCCAGTGTTGTTGCTGGAGAAGGCGGCGAGGAGTGAAGTGTTTCGGTGATTAATGGAGGGGCTTGCCTTGAAGGGGTGTTTCAAGGCAGGCTCTGGGTGTTCAATATTCCCATCGCCGTGTCAGGTATTTTTTATGTCGCTACGCGTCTGCATCCTGGAAACCGATATCCTGCGTCCAGGCTTGATCGATCAGTACCAAGGTTACGGGCAGATGTTCAAGCGCCTGTTCTCCAAGCAGCCGATTGCTGCCGAGTTTGTGGTTTACAACGTGGTGCAGGGCGAATATCCGTCAGACGATGAAGTGTTTGATGCCTACCTCGTTACCGGCAGCAAGGCCGATTCCTTCGGTACCGACCCTTGGATCCAGACCCTCAAGACCTACTTGCTGCAGCGCTATGAGCGTGGCGACAAATTGCTCGGTATCTGCTTCGGTCACCAGTTGTTGGCATTGCTGCTCGGCGGCAAGACTGAGCGCGCCAGCAAAGGCTGGGGCATGGGCATTCATGACTACAAACTCGATGCCAAGGCTCCGTGGATGAGCCCTGAGGTGCCTGAGTTGACGCTGTTGATCAGTCACCAGGACCAAGTCACCAGCTTGCCGGACAATGCCACGGTCATCGCCTCCAGCGATTTTTGCCCGTTCGCGGCGTATCACATTGGCGACCAGGTGCTGTGCTTCCAAGGCCACCCGGAATTTATCCACGACTATTCGCGCGAGTTGCTGGAGATTCTTCAGACAACCCTCGGGGAAACGGTTTACACGAATGGTGTCGCCAGCCTGGAGCGCGACCACCACGGCGCCACCGTGGCGGAATGGATGATGCGGTTTGTGGCGCACAAAGCTTAAAGCCAGCCCGAGCGTTTGAAACTGGCCCACAGGCTGGTGCATCCCACCGCAATAAACCCGAGCACCGCAAAATAGCCATAGTGCCATTGCAGCTCGGGCATGTTCTGGAAGTTCATCCCATAAATCCCTGCCACCGCGGTGGGGAATGCTAGGATCGCCGCCCACGCGGCAAACTTGCGCTGCACCACGCTCTGGCGTGACGCCTCCAGCAACACCCCGATTTCGATCGTCTGGCTGGCGATGTCGCGCAGGGTAGTGAGGTCCTCCATCTGCCGTGTCACGTGGATCTGCACATCACGAAAATACGGGCGCATGTTCTTGTCGATAAACGGGAAGCTCAGCTTCTGCAACTCCTGGCTGATCTCCACCATCGGCGCCACATACCGCTTGAGCCGCAGCACATCGCGGCGCAGACCGTGGATCTTCTGAATATCGCGTTCGCTCAGTGAACTGCACAGTACGTTGCGCTCCAGTTCATCGATCTCGGCGTGGATCGCCTCGCTGACCGGCTGGTAGTTTTCGGTGACGAAATCCAGCAACGCATAGAGTACGAAATCTTCCCCATGCTCCAGCAACAGCGGGCGCGCCTCACAGCGTTGGCGCACAAAGCCGTAGGACGCTGAGTGACCGTTGCGGGCGGTGATGATATAGCCGGTGCCGGCAAAGATATGGGTTTCGATAAACTCCAGCTTGCCGTTCTCGCGCACCGGTGAATAGGTGACGATAAACAGCGCATCGCCGAAGGTTTCGAGCTTGGGGCGGCTGTGTTTTTCCAGGGCGTCTTCGATGGCCAGTTCATGCAGGTTGAACTGGCGCTGCAGGTTGGCCAGCTCCTGGGCATCGGGCTCTTCCAGGCCGATCCACACAAAATGCCCGGGCTTGGCGGCCCAGGCGGCGCCTTCATCAAGGGTGATATCAGAGACTTTCTTACCGGCGCTGTAGACGGCTGCCGCAACAACTCTACCCATGGTGCTGATCACTTCTTGTTTGGAGGACAGATGTTGGGCAGCTTAGCTTGAATGGCGTTCCGTTGTAGACGTCGTTGCGGCGAGCTTTGTGTGGTGAGCGAGGTTGCTCGCGATGGGGAAGGAGCGCCCAAATAACGTGTTCAGGCGGACTGCACTTCGCGGTCCAGTTCTGCAATGCATGCATCCATCTGCGCCTGACACGCCTGCATCAACGCAGGGACGTCATTCGCTGTCAGCCCGGCTGTAGGAACGGGTGGCAAAGAACGTATGAGCACATCACCACTGTTCCAGCGATTAAGCTTCATATGAACGACGTAATTGCTGACGCACACCTGCACGATAGGTACACCCGCCGCAATCGCCATATGAAACGCGCCTTTCTTGAACGGCAGCAGACCCTTGCCCAGATTGCGCGTGCCTTCCGGGAACACCCAGATCGACGTGTCTTTGTGTTGCAGCGTATGGGTGGTGGTCAGCATCGCACGGCGCGCCTTGTGCGCATTGCCGCGGTCGATCAACACATTGCCTGCCAGCCAGAACAACTGGCCGAACAACGGCACCCATTTCAGGCTCTTTTTGGCAATACACACTGTGCGATGGGGCACTACAGTGCCCACCACGAACAGGTCATAGTTGGACTGGTGGTTGGCGATGACCACGCAGGTGCCGGGCTTGTTGCGCAGCGAGTCGACATCGGCCTTCACGTTCAGTCGCAAGATGCGCATCGCGGGCAGCGCATACAGGCGCGCGCACAGGCGGCTGTTGTCCGGGTTGAACGGCCGGCAGATACCTAGAAAAACCCCGAGCACACCCGCCACCATAAAGTGCAGGCCCATCAACAACATACGCAGCAGAAAAAGCATCGACACGGCCTATCGGGACAAAAGGTGGCGCAGTGTACGGATGTGCACTGACTTCGGCAATTACCCAGGTAGAGGTCGGAGATAGGCGATGTTTAAGCGTATGTTTCAACATGTGCCGACACTGGCTGGCTAGAGCGGCTAGGGGCGTTTCGGATTTACGTGTAAGAAAAAGCCCGACACAAGGTCGGGCTCTGGCACAGCAGGTGTAGGGACTTAGCTCAGGTTGTGGCCCTGATCCTGGATAATTGCATCGTCCAAGGCTTCCAGGAGCGCTTTACGCACTTTCAACTTGGTGTGCTTGTGGGCATTCATATTGATCTTCTTCAACTGGCGCGCCGCTTCCAGTGCCGCTGCGTGCAGTTCTTCAGGCGCCACCACCTTGTCGAGGAAACCGGCCTGCAACGCGCCCTGCGGGTCAAACATCTCGGCATTGATCACCGAGCGGTGGAACGCCGACTTGCGCAGACGATCCCGCGCCAGCTCGATCCCTGCGTGGTGCATGGTCATGCCGATTGCCACTTCATTCAGGCCGATGCTGAACGGGCCTTCCACCCCAATCCGATAATCGGCCGACAGCAACAGAAACGCGCCCTTGGCCACGGCATGCCCAGGGCACGCCACAATTACCGGGAATGGGTGCGACAACAGACGACGCGCCAACGTCGAGCCCGACGTGACCAGGCCGATGGCCTCTTTAGGGCCTGCCGTCATCACTTTCAAATCATAACCACCCGACAAAATCCCCGGCGTGCCGGTGATCACCACCACCGCCCGATCTTTCTCGGCTTGGTCCAGCGCTGTATTGAACGCACTGACAACATCTGGAGAAATGGCATTCACCTTGCCGTTGCTCAAGGTCAGGGTCGCGATACCGTCTTCGAGGTGGTAGGCAATCAACTCACTCATGACGCGGTTCCTTGTAGGACTTGTTATAGAAGAATGCAGCAGACGTTACCCACCACGCCCGTTCCGGTAAAGCGCAATGACTGACTGGCCAGTCAGCCTTTTCCCGTATCCCTGGTCGAAAATGGCCTGCAGCCGGGCACAGTACCCAGCGAAGACCCTCTGAACCCTCCCCGAGATTGGCATAATCACTGTCCTCCCGCGGGCCCATTCCGGTATAACCGTCTAACCGCATGAAAATTCTGAAAAAAACCTTTGCCATCAGAAAGGCTTTCGACTACATTAGCGCGCCTCGACAGACTGAACTGGTTTGACGAGATACGGTGAAGTGTCCGAGTGGCTTAAGGAGCACGCCTGGAAAGTGTGTATACAAGAAATTGTATCGAGAGTTCGAATCTCTCCTTCACCGCCACATTCTACAAACACAAACCCCTGATTTTCCTAGAGAAAGTCGGGGGTTTGTGGTTTTTGGCGTTCAAAAAAAGCCCCGTTAGCGGGTTTGCGACAGGGTCATCTCGTATGGGCGCTCACGAAGGTCCTGCGTACGGTTCCCATCGCCCCAAAGAAACCCACCCGATCGATAGCTTGCTTTAAATATGTATGTATCCGTATATTCGGTTATTCACATATAGCAAGTGGCCCACATGATTACGCCTCCAGAAGTGTTTAAGAGCCTTGCAGAGGAAACTCGCGCACGCGCTACTTTGCTGATTGCCTCCCAAGGAGAACTCTGCGTCTGCGAACTGATGTGCGCTCTCGGCGACAGCCAATCGAAGATCAGCCGTCACCTCGCACAGTTACGCAGCAGTGGTCTCCTGCTGGATCGTCGGCAGGGACTCTGGGTTTACTACCGCTTAAATCCGGACCTTCCCAGCTGGGTGCACGAGATCCTGCAAGTGACGTTACGAGCCAACGTTCACTGGCTGCAGGGCGACACTTCCCGTCTACAGAATATGGATGGACGCCCTGTCCGCGATGTTGCCTGCTGCTAATCCCAACCGTTAACCCTATCGAAGCTGGCGCTGCGCCTAAGTGTTTAATGTCCGCGAAGAGTGGAAGGAGTAATTAATGCGAGTCTTGTTCATGTGCACGGCCAACAGCTGCCGAAGCATTCTTTCAGAAGCCATGTTCAACCACCTGGCGCCGGAGGGTTTCAAAGCGGTGAGCTCCGGAAGCTTTCCCAAGGGGCAGGTGCTACCTCGCAGTTTGACGACTTTGACCCAATCGGGCATTTCCATCGAAGGCTTGAGCAGCAAGGGCAACGAAGCGTTCGAAGATAACCCTCCGGATATCGTCATTACCGTATGCGACAAGGCAGCTGGCGAGTCTTGCCCGGTCTATTTCGGCCCAGCCGTGAAAGCTCATTGGGGCCTGGAAGATCCTTCCGATGTGATGGGGGGCGAAGAAGAAGTTGATGCTGCTTTCCGAGCCACGCTCGCTTGCATCGAAAAACGCTGTAAAGCGTTCTTTGCGCTTCCCTTCAACAGCCTCAGCCGCGATGAACTCAAACGCGAGCTGGATCAAATCAGCAAACACTGAGAAGGAGGACATATGTCAGAGCAACTGCCCAACCTAGACCTCTCTCTGTTCGACCCCCTGCCAATTGCATCTCGCCCGAAAGATCAAAAGCCTCGAATTCTCTTGCTGTATGGGTCGACCCGCGAGCGCTCTTTCAGCCGTCTGCTGGTCGAAGAAGCTGCGCGTTTACTGGAGCACTTTGGTGCGCAAACCCGTGTGTTCAATCCTAGTGGGTTGCCACTGCCCGACGACGCATCGGTGAATCATCCTAAGGTGCAGGAACTGCGGGATCTGATGTTGTGGTCGGAAGGTCAGGTCTGGTGTTCACCAGAACGGCATGGCGCGATGTCAGCGGTGTTCAAGGCGCAGATCGACTGGGTGCCTCTTGAACTCGGCGCTGTTCGCCCCACCCAGGGAAAGACCCTGGCCGTGATGCAGGTCTGCGGTGGTTCACAGTCCTTCAATGTGGTTAATCAGTTGAGGGTACTGGGTCGCTGGATGCGCATGTTCACGATACCCAATCAATCCTCTGTACCGAAAGCCTATATGGAGTTCGACGAGGCAGGCCGAATGAAGCCTTCTGCTTTTTACGATCGCGTGGTCGATGTGATGGAGGAACTGGTGAAGTTCACCCTGTTGCTGCGTGACCAAAAGGCGTTTTTGGTGGATCGTTACTCGGAACGCAAGGAAAGCGCGGAACAGCTCATGGCGCGCGTGAACCAGCGTTCAATCTGAGTTCAATCAATGTCCATTGAAATCAGAGCGGCACGGCTTGGAGATGCTGTTGCCATCCAGGCTATCTATGCCTCGGTAGTGACCGGCTCGGCTATTTCCTTTGAAGAGGTGCCGCCTAGTATTGAAGAGATACAGCAGCGCATTGAGCTAACGCTGCGGATCTATCCATATCTGGTGGCGGTTCGAGAAGGCAAGGTGGTCGGCATATGCTTATGCAAGTCAGCACCGAGCTTCTGGTTCGGCAGGGCTATCGTCTGGCCTATGCTGGCATTTCTCAGCCCAATTCAGGCAGCGTCAAGTTGCATGAGCGGTTTGGCTTCCAACACATCGGTACCTATCCTCAAGTCGGTTATAAGCTCGGTCAGTGGCACGATGTGGGCTATTGGCACCTTGAGTTAGCGGATAAAAGCCAGCCGATCGGGCGTCTGTTGGTCTCAGAGCCATGCCCATCGCCCCTCAATGCCTGTGCCGATGATGCACATCCGGAAAATGCGCATGGCTGTGCCTCAGCGGACTGTGCACATGCACATGGCTGTGGGGCTCAGCCGGATCCCACTCAAACCCGTGCTCATGTTGGTGATGTTCATCATGCACATGCCGATGTCCGTGCTCCATGGCCTCATGCTGATGATCATGGGCATGCCGTTCCGTCAGGTGCAGCCAAACGCCCATGGCCATCAACGCCGATGCAATCCAGAAAGCCAATGTCATTGACTCACCCAACATCAGCACCGCAATCGCGGCACCCAGAAACGGCGCGGTAGAAAAATAGGCTCCCGTGCGTGCACTGCCCAGTCCGCGCAGCGCCAGCACGAACATCACCAGGCTGATGCCATAGCCCAGAAAACCAACCAGCAAGATAGGCGTCAGCTGCGCCATACCCGGGATTTGCGCTCCGAAATAGAGCGCCAACCCGCCATTCACCAGCCCCGCAATCAACCCCTTGGTCCCGGCGATAAACAGCGCGTCCGACGCAGACACTTTGCGCGTCAGGTTGTTATCAATCCCCCAGCACAGGCACGCCACGGCAACCGCCAGCGGCCCCGTCCAGTCATGGCTCGTGCCACCGCCGTCGGCCCATGACAACACCACGCCGCCCAGCACGATGGCGATCATCCCCAGGACGATGCGACGGTCGGCGTTTTCCTTGAACACGACCCAGGCGATGACGGCGGTCAGCACTGATTCCAGGTTGAGCATCAGGGAGGCGGTTGCGCCGGCCGTGCGGGTCAGGCCGAACATCAGCGCGACAGGCCCGAGGAAGCCGCCGAATGCGATGGCGCCGAGCAGCCAGGGCCATTCCGATGAGGTCAGTCCGCTGGGTTTCCAGCCACGGTCACGGATCAGGCGCACGCCGGCGAGGCCGACGCCGCTGCCGAGGTAGAGCAGGCCGGCGAGCAGCACGGGCGAGAGGCCCTGGCCGAGATTTTTGGCGAGCGGGGTGCTGGCGCCGAACAGGGCGGCGGCGGCGAGTGCGTAGAGGATACTGAGGTTCATGGGTCATCCTCGAAAGGGTGGCCCATGATACGTCGCGGGCTCAGGTGAAAGCCCGAGCGGATTTACTGCGCGGTTTTCAGCTTGATCACATCACCGGAAATCTTGGTGGTGTAACCGCTGAGGACCCAGGCCCAGAACCAGTTTTCCTGCACTTGGGTGTTGATCAGCGCATCGCCGCCTTTTGCTTTGATGGCGGCATCCTGGGCGCGCACGAAACGGCTGTTCTGGCCGATCGGGATCACGCCGAACAGCATAATGCCGGTGGCGCTGGCTTCACTGTGGCCCAGGACGGTGTATTGGCTGCTGTCGTATTGCGGGGATTTGATGGCGGTGCCGGTGCAGCCTGCAAGCGTGAAACCGAGAACGGCTGCTGCAACCACTTTACTGATGTACTTCACTGGGAAACTCCATGGACTAAAGCCCGAGATTCAATTCTCGGGGGGCGTACTTTAATCGCCCCGGCAGGGGATTGAAATCAATCTTCCCGTCGTCAGATGTGCAACCACGCCAGGCTGCCTAACACCACCGCCACCCCCGCCGCCGTATACGCCATGCGCTTCAACCACTCCTTCCTTGTGAGCAACGTAATTGCCGCCAGCGAAATCGCGATCTGAATCGCGGTCATCGCCTGGGCCCAGCGGTGGTGCTGGTGCAACGCCTGCTCTGATTTTTCATCCCATTCCCGCGAGGTGGCCTCAAGCTTTTCTGCCTGCTGGCGCACGTCCTCCTTCTGGCTTTTGTAGCGCTCGATCTCGCCCTTGTAATGCGCAGCGTCTACGCCGGGAATATGGGTGGCCAGCTCCGCCAGGTTTTGGCGGCTGGATTTGGCCTGGTAGTAGTTCCACTGGTTGGCTGCTTCGGTCTTGATGATGGCCGCGTTGTTCTTGTCCATCGCCGCTTCGCTTTCGGTGGAACCGGCCTGGTAGCTGAGCATGGCGCCGAGAGTGGCCATCAGCGCGGTCATGACGGCGATTCGGCTGGCGAAACTGTCTCCTCTTGCGTGGGCATGTTCGGTGGTGTGTTCGATGTGTTTTTCGTGGGGGCTGGGGACTTCGAAGGCTTCGGACATGGCGGCGGCTATGAAGGGACTGAGGGAGTCTGATTCTTCACCCGTGCGGCTGTCTCAAGGCTGTACGTAACGCCGAATCAGCCGCGTATACACCGCGATATTGATCACTAACACCAATGCACCCAGCGCCAGTTGAATCTGCGGAGTCAGGCCAGCCGGATAGATGAGCGTAAGAATGTAGTGTTCGATGAATCCGCCGCCGTAGCCGTCTTGACCGGCGAGATGGCGAAGCAAGTTTTCCCAGCGCGTGAGTGGGCACGGCAGGTGAAAGACCTCGACGGCCACGCCCCACGCGGCAGCGGGCAAGTGAAGCCAGATAACCGGCCGCCACTTAAGGGCCAGCAGCCCGCCGAATAATACGAACAGGATAAAACACAGGTGAAACAGCACGAGGCTGTCGGCAGCTAGACGGTAGAGCATTGTGCGCGCTTCAAAAAGGGGAGGGCGTAGTCTAAGGGTTGCCCGCAGGTAAGCGGGACCGTTATTGTGCTGAATCCTTTTAGTCCTTCCTCCCAAGGATCTGTTGTGATGAATTCGCCACGTACCGTTGCCCCGATCAAGGCTGTGATTTTCGATATGGACGGGTTGTTGCTCGATACAGAAGGCATCTACACCGAAGTCACGCAGATCATCGCCGAGCGCTACGGTCGTACTTATGATTGGGGGATCAAGCAGCATATTATTGGCCGTGGCGCCCAGGACCTGGCCGATTACGTGGTCAAGGCACTGGACTTGCCGATCACACCGGCGCAGTTTCTGGAAATTCGCGAACCGTTGATGAGCGAGCGCTTTCCAAAGGCCCTGGGCATGCCCGGTGCCGAGGCGCTGGTTCGGCACTTGAAGGCACACAACATTCCGATTGCCGTGGGCACCAGTTCGTCGCGCAATTCGTTTGGCCACAAAACCACGTTGCACCGCGAGTGGTTTAGCCTGTTTGGGACCATCGTTACCGCAGATGACCCCGAAGTTGGCGCCGCGAAACCCGCGCCGGATATTTTCCTCACCGCTGCACGCCGCCTGGGCGTTGCCCCTGAGGATTGCCTGGTGTTCGAGGATTCGCCCTTTGGTGTAACGGCTGCGAAGGCCGCCCATATGACCGCCATCGCCGTGCCCGACGAAGCCATGGCCGACAGCAAGTACCAGCATGCCGACCAGATCATCCGCAAGCTTGCGGACTTTGACCTGGCGGCCTATGGCTTGCCGCCAATCTCCTGACCTTACTCGGTAAAAAATGTGGGAGGGGGTTTTCCCCCCCCCGATGGCAGAGTGTCAGTCACCATTGAGCTGGCTGACACTCTGCCATCGGGGGCAAGCCCCCTCCCACATTTGTTTTTGCAGGGATTCAGAAAATTTGGTTTTGCAGGGATTCAGAAAATCAGGCGCTGAACCCACCATCAATGGTCAGGCTGGCACCGGTGATATACCCCGCTTCCGGTCCGGCCAGATAGGCCACGAAACTGGCAATCTCTTCTACATGCCCGTAACGCCCCACCGCCATTAACCCGATCAGGCTCTCGGCAAAATCACTGTTTGCCGGGTTCATATCGGTGTCCACCGGCCCAGGCTGCACATTATTGATGGTGATGCCCCTCGGTCCCAGATCCCGCGCCAACCCCTTGGTCAGGCCCACCAGCGCCGCTTTGCTCATCGCGTACGGGCCACCTCCGCCAAAGGGCATGCGTTCGGCATTGGTGCTGCCGATGTTGATCACCCGACCACCTTCACCCATATGCTTGGCGGCTTCCTGGGTAGCGATAAACACGCTGCGCACGTTGATCGCCAAGGTCTGGTCGAAGTCTTCCAGCTTGAAGTCTTCCAGCGGTGCGATGGCCAGCACGCCAGCGTTATTCACCAGGATGTCCAGGCGGCCAAAGGCTTCCACGGTGGTATTGACCGCGTTGCGGATCGCAGTGGCATCGGCGCTGTCGGCGTGAATCGCCAGGGCTTTGCCGCCGGCGCTGATTACGCTGTTCTGCAACTCTTCTGCCTTGGCGGCCGAGCTGACATAGGTAAAGGCGACCGCTGCGCCTTGGGCGGCGAGGCGCTTGACGATGGCGGCGCCGATACCGCGGGAACCGCCTTGAATCAAGGCGACTTTGCCGCTGAGGTTGAGTGTGGTCATGTCGATCTCCTGGCTGTTCAAGGCAGGCTGCCTTGTTGTTGGAGCCGAGTATCGACTTCACCCAGCCCTACCGGTAGACCGTGATTGCTATAGTCTGTGTAAACCAAAAGTTTAGAGTGGGCTGTGATGGAAAGCTTTGGAAGTATCGAATGCTTCGTGCGCAGCGCCGAAGGTGGCAGCTTTGCCGAAGCGGCGCGGCACTTGAGCCTGACCCCGGCGGCGGTCGGTAAAAGCGTCGCCAAGCTGGAAGCGCGCCTCGGTGTGCGGCTCTTCCAGCGCAGCACTCGGCGCCTCACGCTGACTGAAGCCGGCAAGCTGTTTCTAGAAGAGGTCAGCGCCAGCCTTACCACTATCCAGAACGCCGTCGCCAACCTGGCCAGCGCCGAAGGGCGACCGGTGGGTACGCTCAAGGTCAGCATGGGCACGGTGTTCGGCAATCGCTATGTGGTCCCGCTGCTGGGGGAGTTTATGCGGCGTTTCCCGGATATCAGCCCGGACTGGCATTTTGATAACCGCCAGGTGGACCTGATCGGCCAAGGCTTTGATGCCGCGATTGGCGGCGGTTTTGAACTGCCCCAAGGCGTGGTGGCGCGCAAGTTGACGCCCGCGCACCGGGTGCTGGTGGCTTCACCGGGTTACCTGGCGCAACGCCCACCGGTGCGCGAGCCTGAAGACTTGTCGCGGTGCAAAGGTATCCTGATCCGCTCACCGCAAACCGGGCGTATCCGTTCCTGGCAGTTGACCAGTGTCGAACGTGAATGCCGCCCGCTGGTGCTCAAACCCGGCATGACCATGAGCGACTCCGAAGCCGCCTGCCGCGCCAGCGCTCAAGGCTTGGGAATTGCGCTGGTGAGCATGCCCATGGCCGTGCCGTTCTTCGACAGCGGCGAGGTGGTAAGGGTATTGCCCGACTGGTACGTCGACGACGGCAATATTTCCATCTACTACGCCGAGCACAAACTGCTGCCCGGCAAGACCCGGGCGTTTGTGGACTTCATCATTGAGCAGTTTGCCGAAAAAAAACTGGGGCAAAGGTTCAGCGCAATCTAAAACCAGACGCAGCTCGAAATGTGGGAGGTGGCTTGCTCCCACATTTGATTTTCAGCGGCCGAACCGGGTCGGCCAGCCAATGACCTTCTTCGGCCGAGGCGTCGCGTAAGTCCGGATCTTCGACGTCGACAACCCCAGCCGTACCAAGGATTCGGCGATGGTCACCGCCGCCGTCACGCCATCCACCACCGGCACCCCGGTGCGCTGGCGAATCTGCTCATCCAGCCCGGCCATGCCGCCGCAACCCAGGCAAATCACTTCGGCCTTGTCCTCGCGGATGGCCAGTTCCGCCTGGCGCACGATGGCTTCCATCGCAGCCAACGGGTCTTCTTCCAGCTCCAAAACCGCCATGCCACTGGCCCGAACTGAAGCGCAGCGCTGGTACAGGCCGGCAAGTTTCAGGCGGTCTTCGATCAGCGGCACGGTGCGGTCCAGGGTGGTCACCACCGAATAGGCATGGCCCAGGAACATCGCCGTGCTGGCCGCCGCCTCGGTGATATCCACCACCGGCACATTCAATAACTCCTGCAAACCTTCCCGGCCGTGTTCGCCGTAGCCGGCCTGGATCACCGCATCGAACGGTTGGTCGTAAGCCATTACCCGGTCCATCACGGCGATGGCGGCCAGGTAGCTCTCAAAATTGCCTTCAACCGATTCCGCGCCGAAGTACGGGGTAAGTCCGACAATCTCAGTGCCCGGCGAGGCCACGGCCCGCGCTTGCTGGGCGATGGTTTCAGTGATGGATTCGGTGGTGTTGACGTTGACCACGAGGATACGCATGGAAGGTCCTTACTCAGTGACTGACGTTATCGACGGCAATGCTTTCGCCGCTGACATCGGCGTAGAACGGCTGGCGCTTGGCGATCAGCAGGTACAGCAACCCTGCAATACCGGCGCCAAACAACCAGGAAAACGGTGAGACGCTGGCAAATCCCGGCAACAGCGCCAGCAGGATGGCGATGATGGCCGCAGGAATAAACGCCGCCACTGCACGCATATTCACCCCACGGCTGTAGTAATAAACGCCATTCGGGTTTTCGCTATACAGCTGGGGTACGTCCACCTGGCTTTTACGGATCAGCCAGTAGTCGACCATGATCACCCCGTACAACGGCCCTAGCAGTGCGCCGAGGCCAGAGAGGAAATACACGATCACCAGCGGGCTGTTGTAGAGGTTCCACGGCAGAATCAATACAGCCACGGTGGCGCTGATCAGACCCGCACGGCGGAAGTTCAGGTACTTGGGCGCCAGGTTGCTCAGCACAAAGGCAGGCGCAACGAAGTTGGCCATGATGTTCACCGCCACGGTGACGATCAGGAACGCCAGGCAGCCCAGCACAAGGAAGAAGGTATTGGGGATGGCCGCGATGATTTCGGTCGGGCTTTCGATCACCCGGCCATTGAGTTGGAATTGTCCGCCGCAGAGCAGCACGGTGATTGCGGCAAACACCAGGATGTTCACGGGCAAGCCCCAGAAGTTGCCGACCAGGATGGTCTTGCGGCACGGCGAAGAGCGTGCAAAGTCGCAGAAGTTGAGGATCAGCGTGCCGTAGATCGCCAGCCATAGCGCGCCGCCGGCAAAGATATTGCGCCACATCTCGCCACCGCTCAGCGGTTCGCGGATCGACCAGGCAATGTTGCCGCCGGCCTGGAAGTACATCCAACCGGCCAGCGACGCCACAGTCAGCAAAATCACCGGCCCGGCGAAGCCTTCATAGCGCCGTACCATCTCCATGCCGTAGGCCAGGATCACCAGTTGTACGAACCATATCGCCACAAAACACGCCCAGCCAAGGGATGACAGGCCGAGGATTGAGTTGTGGTCATAGTCGGCAAACCCTGGATGAATTGCCGTCAGCAGCACGCGGAAAACCACCGAGGCCAGGTAGGTCTGGATACCAAACCAGGCAATCGCAATGACCGCACGGATCAACGCGGGAATCTGTGCGCCGTGAATGCCAAAACTGATACGGCTGATGACCGGGAACGGTACGCCGGTCTTTTGCCCCATATACCCCGACAAGTTCATGAAGAAGTACACCAGCGCCGCACCGATCCCCAGGGATAACAGGATCTGCCAGCCGCCGAGGCCCAGTGCATATAAGCCAATGGCGAACGAATAGTTGGCGATGTTGTGCACGTCATTGGTCCACAACGCAAAGATGCTGTAGCGCCCCCATCGACGGCCTTCGATCTTGGTCGGCGCCAGGTCTTTATTGTGCAGGCGTGGGCTGAGCACTAACGGGCCGGGGCATGCGGCGTCCGGGTTCAGGGCGGAGGAGGGCAGATCCAGTGCGATATTGTTCGAGAGGCTTGTACGCATTCCGGCAGGCTCCAGCATATCTGCCGGGAAGAGGCAGATGGCAAAGTGTATGTAGGTTTTGTATTTATTGTATACAAAGCGCAATTCACCTTAAGCCACATGCGTGCCAGTTTTGGATCTATGAAAGTCCTGGGTAATTTCGTTTTTATAGGTTGGTTAAATAAATAGCTGAATTTAAAGAGATATAAATTGACCGACTGAACAGCTATTTATTTTTGGGTTGCCAGTATGCGATTCGCCAGGCCAATCGAGGGGAGGGTAGAGGTGTTACGTTATGGTGCGGCCGAATAAGAATTGCACACATAAATGGCACCGATGGTTACATGTATGTGTACATCTCCAACACTCAACCCAAGACAAATGTGGGAGGGGGCTTGCCCCCGATAGCGGCCTGTCAGTCAATCTATGTTTGACTGGAAAACCGCTATCGGGGGCAAGCCCCCTCCCACATTTTCTAACCGCGTCAGCCCTTAGGCCTTGCTGATGATATTCCCGGCGTGCAGCCCGCATTCTTTCTGCGTGGCTTCTTCCCACCACCAACGACCCTCTCGCTCATGCTGGTTCGGCAGCACAGGCCGGGTGCATGGCTCACACCCGATGCTGATAAAACCGCGCTCATGCAAGCTGTTGTACGGCAGCTCCAGCATGCGGATATAGCCCCAGATCTCTTCGCTGCTCATCTGCGCCAGCGGGTTGAATTTGTATAGGGTGCGTTCCGGGGTAGAGAAGGCGGTGTCGATCTCCAGCGCCGCCACTTGGCTGCGGGTGCCAGGGCTCTGGTCACGGCGTTGGCCGGTGGCCCAGGCACTCACGCCCGACAGCTTGCGGCGCAGCGGCTCGATCTTGCGCACGCCGCAGCATTCGCCATGACCATCCTTATAGAAGCTGAACAGACCTTTCTCCTTGACGAAGGGCTCCAGCTTGCTCTGGTCCGGCGAAATCAGTTCGATGTCGATCTTGTAGAAGTCGCGCACCTGCTCGATAAACCGGTAGGTCTCCGGGTGCAGACGGCCGGTGTCGAGGCTGAACACCTTGACGTTCTTGTTCAGCTTCCAGGCCATGTCCACCAGCACCACGTCCTCGGCGCCGCTGAAGGAGATCCACAGGTCATCGCCGAACTGGCTGAACGCCAGCTTGAGAATGTCCTGGGCGGATTTGTTGGCGTAAGTCGCGGCGAGTTCAGCGACGTCGAAGGCTTGGTTCATCAGGACGGTTCCTACAGGTCAGTGGCGCTGAGCGCTCTATAGGGGAGCGATGGTATCAAAATCCGCTCCGCGTTGCGGCGGCGAGCTTGAATCGCTAGAGTTCGGCAGTCCTTTTGCTCGCTCAACTAACAACATCCAATAGGAGTGTCTTGTGGAAATTGCCTGTCTCGACCTGGAAGGGGTACTGGTACCGGAAATCTGGATCGCCTTCGCCGAAAAAACCGGTATTGAATCGCTACGGGCCACCACCCGGGACATTCCTGACTACGACGTGCTGATGCAGCAGCGCCTGCGCATTCTCGACGAGCACGGGCTCAAGCTCGCCGATATCCAGGCAGTGATCGCCACGCTCAAGCCTTTGGACGGCGCCATCGAGTTCGTCAACTGGCTGCGCGAGCGTTTTCAGGTGGTGATCCTGTCCGACACCTTCTACGAATTTTCCCAGCCGCTTATGCGCCAACTGGGTTTCCCGACTCTGCTGTGCCACCGCCTCATCACCGATGAATCCGACAGGGTGGTGAGCTACCAACTGCGCCAGAAAGACCCCAAGCGCCAGTCGGTATTGGCGTTCAAGACTCTTTACTACCGCGTGATCGCCGCTGGCGACTCCTACAACGACACCACCATGTTGGGCGAGGCCGACCGTGGGATTCTGTTCCATGCGCCGGAGAATGTGATTCGCGAGTTCCCGCAATTCCCGGCGGTGCATACGTTTGAGGATTTGAAGAAAGAGTTCATCAAGGCGTCGAATCGGTCGCTGAGCCTCTAAAGCGGATTGTGGCGAGCGGGCTTGCCCCCGGAATGGGACTGCTGCGCAGTCCAACGCGAGCAAGCTCCCTCGCCACAAGAGGTCTACCTGCTACAACCCTTCCAGCGTTTGCAGCAAAACCCGCACCTTCGTCAGCGACTCCTGATACTCGGCCTCCCACTGCGAATCCGCGACAATCCCGCCACCGCCCCAGCAGCACACTTGCCCATCCTTGACCAATAAGCTGCGAATGGCGATGGAGCTGTCCATCTCGCCGCGTACGTCCAGGTACACCAGCGAACCGCAGTACAAGCCGCGTCGGGTGGGTTCCAGTTCGTCGATGA
Organism: Pseudomonas sp. Irchel 3H9; assembly: GCF_900187495.1. Lineage (NCBI taxonomy): Bacteria > Pseudomonadati > Pseudomonadota > Gammaproteobacteria > Pseudomonadales > Pseudomonadaceae > Pseudomonas > Pseudomonas sp. Irchel 3H9. The sequence goes on from NZ_FYDK01000004.1 coordinate 46,465, forward strand.
TCTGCATGGCGCGAATCTTCGGCGCGCCGGTGATGGACCCACCAGGGAAGCTGCCGGCGATCAGGTCGAGGGCGTCTTTGTCGTCGGCCAGTGTGCCGGTGACGCTGCTCACCAGGTGGTGCACGTTGGGGTAGCTTTCCAGGCTGAACAACTCCGGCACGCTCACCGAGCCGGTGCGGCAACTGCGCCCCAGGTCGTTGCGCAGCAGGTCGACGATCATCAGGTTTTCGGCGCGATCCTTGGGGCTGGCCAGCAGTTCCGTGGCGTGGACGGCGTCTTCTTCAGGCGTGACACCGCGTGGGCGAGTGCCTTTGATCGGGCGGGTTTCGACCTGGCGCTCGCTGACGCGCACGAAACGCTCCGGTGACAGGCTCAATACCGCGCCGTCATTGGGCAGGCTCTGGAATCCGGAGAAGGGCGTCGGGCAGGCTTCGCGCAAGGCGCAATAGGCGACCCAAGGATCACCGCTGCACGGCGCACGAAAACGTTGGGCGAAGTTGACCTGGTAGCAGTCGCCGGCCTGGATGTAATCCTGGATGCGCTCAATGGCCTGCTGGTAAGCCTCGACGCTGAGATCCGGCGCCATGGGGCCCTGCAATTTGAAGGTTGCAGGGGCGGTGGCGGCGTCACCGCTGAACAGCGTGATCAGTCGCTGCCGTTCGCTATCGGCCAGCGCCGGGTGAAACACCAGTTGGCTGGTCTGTGCCAAGTGGTCGCTGATCAGCGCCCAGGCATACAGTCCAAAACGCGCATCCGGCAGGTGCAAATCATCCACCGCCAAGTGCGGCAACTGTTCCAAATGCCGGCCAAAGTCGTAGCTCAGGTAGCCGATCAAGCCACCGGCAAACGGCAACTCATAGCCGTCGGGCAATTTCGCTTCACCCAACTGTGAAAGGTTTTTCCGTAATCGCCGCAGGAAGTTGCTGCCGCTTTCGTCAGGATCCACTGCAAGAGTCGCCTCGGGCCAGGCGCTGAGCAGGTCATAACGACCGCGTTCGGCAGCAGGTCGGCCGCTGTCGAGCAGGACCGCGCCGGGTGCATGGCGAATCGCCGCAAAATACTCGGCGGGGTTGGCCCGATAGGGCAGTGGGTGTACTGAACAGGTCGACATGCGAGGGTGGATCAGCCAAGGCGCGGGGGAGGGAATTGTAGTCCCCTGTAGGATTTGCTCCTAGAGGGGATGTCGGCGATAGACAGTTCGAAGACCGGATCAGCCTTCCAGAGGGGGAATATGCCCAAACATTTCCTGCACAAACTTCACCCGCTCTTCCGGGGTTTCCGTCACACCGGCGGCTTTGAGTGCTTCCAGTCGTGCTTCTACCGCGTGGGTGCGCAAGGTCAGGCCGCAATCGTTGGCGATCTGGATGTTCAGCCCTGGCCGCGCATTGAGCTCCAGGATCAGCGGGCCTTTTTCCTGGTCCAGCACCATGTCCACACCGATGTAGCCCAGCCCGCATAGCTCATAGCAGCCGGCGGCCAGCTTCATGAAACCGTCCCAGTTGGGCAGTTGCACGCCATCCACCGCGTTAGTGGTGTCGGGGTGTTTGGTGATGATGTTGTTCAGCCAGGTACCGCGCAGGGTCAGGCCGGTGGCAAGGTCCACACCGACGCCAATCGCGCCCTGGTGCAGGTTGGCCTTGCCGCCGGACTGGCGGGTCGGCAACCGCAGCATGGCCATCACCGGGTAGCCCATCAGCACGATGATGCGGATATCCGGCACGCCTTCGTAGCTGATGCTCTTGAAGATCTGGTCGGGTACCACACGGTACTCGATCAGCGCGCGGTCACGGTGGCCGCCCAGGGAATACAGGCCTGTGAGGATGCTGGAAATCTGATGCTCGATCTCTTCATGGCTGATGATCTTGCCGGACACCGTGCGGTAGCGCCCTTCAAAACGGTCGGCCACCACGAGAATGCCGTCACCGCCGGCGCCCTGGGCCGGCTTGATCACGAAGTCGCTGCGCCCACCGATAATTTCATCGAGCTTGTCGATTTCCTTCTCGGTGGAGATCACTCCATACATTTCCGGCACGTGGATACCCGCCGCGATCGCCCGTTCCTTGGTGATGATCTTGTCATCCACGATCGGGTACAGGCTGCGCTTGTTGTACTTGAGCACGTAATCGGCGTTACGCCGGTTGATGCCCATGATTCCCCGCGCTTCCAGGGCTTTCCAGGTCTTCCAGAAACCGAACATTACTTATCAGCCTTCAAGAACGCCTTGAAACGCACCAGCTCGGTCAGGCGGTAGCCGCGATAACGACCCATGGCCAGCATGAAGCCCACCAGGATCAGGAGGATCGCAGGGAAGGTGAACACGAAGTACACCAACTCCGGCACGCTCATAATCAAGTGCGCCAGGGAGGCAGCGAACAACGTACCAATCGCCACTTTCAACGCATGGTTGGCACCGCGTTCTTCCCAGGTGATCGACAGGCGTTCGATGGTCATGGTCAGGATCACCATCGGGAACAATGCCACCGACAGCCCGCGCTCCAGCCCCAGTTTATGGCTGAACAGACTGATGGCCGCGATCAGCACCACCACGAAGGTCAGCACCACCGACAGCCTCGGCAACATTTGCAGCTTCAAGTGTTCCAGGTACGACCTGAGTGACAGCCCCAGTGCCGTAATAATGGTGAAAAGCACGATTCCGAAGCCCAATTGCGTCTCGCGGAACGCGAGGGCAATCAGCACTGGCGTGAACGTGCCCAGGGTCTGCAGGCCGATCAGGTTGCGCAGGATCAGAATCACCAGCACGCCAATCGGGATCATCACCATGATCATGAACGTCTGCTGGGTTTGCAGTGGCAGGCCGTACAGCGAGTATTCGAGGAAGTTGGCGTCGGTGTTTTCATCCGTCAGCTTGGCCAGGCGAATCGCGTTCATTTCGCTGTTGTTCAGGCTGAACGTCACCATGGCTTTCTTGCCGCCGTCGACCGTGATCAGGTTTTCATCGCCGGTCCACCACAGCAAGCGGTCGCTGGGCAGGCCCTGTTCGCCGGTTTCCGGGTTGAAGTAGAGCCAGTCATTGCCATTAAAGCTGCGCAGCCAGAGTTCGGGCGTTTGCGGCTGGTCGGCGACCAGGCGGATGGTGTGGACCTTTTCCACCGGCACGTGGGCGATGGACAGCAGCAACTCGACGATCTTGGCCTTGTGCGGCGTGGACGGGTCGCCGGCCAGCAACAGCTTCACATTGTCGTCGTTGAGGTTGTTGGTGCGCTTGATGGCTTCGGTAATGAAGGTTTCGACGTCGGCCGAATGCTGGCGGATCGGCGCCAGCAGGGCTTCGGCGGCGATTTTTTCCGGGCCTTCCACCGCGATGCTGTCGCGGAACGTTGGGCCTTTGATCTTGGTTTTTTCACCGCTGTAACGCTTGGTCAGCACCAGGCGGTAATACAGGGTCTGGTTGCCGTTGGCGCGGCGTGCCGACCAGGTGACCTTACGGTTGCCATCAATACGATTGACGCTCACCCCATAGTTGTTCGAGATAAAGCTCTCATTAAGGCTGACGAAATCGCGGCTCAGGGGCGGCACGAACATCTGGATCTTCACCGGGTCCTTCGGATTGGCGACGAACTCGACCTTGGCGTCGATGTTCCACAAATCGTCGGTCGCGTCCTCAGTGACAGGAATGCCCAGCACGAAGATCTGGTAGGCGGTGACCGAAATACCCAGCACCACCAGGATGGCGATCAGGATTTTCAGGTGCAGGGTAAGAGAGCGCATTCGGTTTACTCGGCGGTATGAGCGTCGGTGGCGCAGGCGGGTTTGCCTGCTGCGTATTTAAGACTGGGGTCGACCAGCGCATCAAAGCGTTTCAACGCTTCGGAGCCGATCAGCAGCGGATATTGGAATGCGCTGCGGTCAGTCAAGTTCACTTCGATGCTGCGTAAAGCGGTGCCCATGCAGATATCCAGGGCTATCACTGGACGGGCGGTGTAGTTCTTGTCCTCATCGGGGTCGTAGTCACCGGCGCGGCGCTTGATCTTGCTGACGCGGGCCAGGGGCCGTTCGATGGGGTGGGAATGGGCGGTGTCGATGGCCAGGTAGAAGCGCACCCAGGATTCGCCGTTGCGCTTGAAGCGCTTGATATCACGGGCGCTGAGGGAGGCGGTCTTGGCGCCGGTGTCCAGCTTGGCGGCCACTTCAAGGTCGATGCCAGCCAATTGGGCGTATTCATTGAGGCCATACACGGTCTTCTCGGCGGCAACGCCAAGGCCGGGGATGAACAGTAGGCAAAACAGGGGGAAGGGCTTGAGTCTCATAGATCCTGAGGCGGTGCAGTGCGATGTTCAATTCAAGGCGACTGGCATTGCTGCGCAAACTCCCTCGTGCGCCGTTTCATCAAGCGATGTCAGGCAAATGCGGCGGCATTCTAACATGATGCTTTTTTGGCGCCACCGCTGGCAGGCGGCCATGCTCCGAGCGCGTGCAACAAGGGTTATTAGACGATTGTCGACAATGTGTATTTATTCTTTGACTATCGAGGTCTGATTGGCTAGTTTTTGCGGCATTGCTTTTCAAGGTGTCGACAATATGCTGGTTCAGCCTGAAGCTCCGATAGTCGTGTCGGACGAATCCCAAACGATGTCGGAGAACGTTTTCCGGCGCATCCAGGCCGCCATCGTCAAAGGCGAGATCGCCCCCGGCAGCAAGATCTCCGAACCGGAACTGGCCCGCACCTACGGCATCAGCCGTGGCCCGTTGCGTGAGGCGATCCACCGCCTGGAAGGCCAGCGCCTGCTGGTTCGCGTGCCCCATGTGGGCGCGCGGGTCGTGTCCCTGAGCCACGCCGAGCTGATCGAACTCTATGAAATCCGCGAATCTCTGGAAGGCATGGCCTGCCGCCTGGCCGCCGAGCGCATGACCGACGCCGAAATCGAAGAGCTGCGCCAAGTGCTGCACACCCACGAACGGGATGCTGCGTTCCAGGCCGGCGTCGGCTACTACCAGCAAGAAGGCGACTTCGACTTTCATTACCGGATAATTCAAGGCGCCGGTAACCGCACCCTGACCCAAATGCTCTGCGGCGAGCTGTACCAGTTGGTGCGCATGTACCGCATTCAGTTCTCCACCACCCCCAATCGTCCACGCCAGGCTTTTGCCGAGCATCACCGCATTCTTGACGCGATTGCCGATCGCGACGGTGAACTGGCCGAACTGCTGATGCGCCGTCATATCGGCGCGTCCAAACGCAACATTGCCCGTCACTTCCCGGACGGCGCCCCTGATAGAGGTGAGTCATGAGTTCGAACAATAAAAGCACACCCGGCCAGCGTTTCCGTGACGCAGTCGCCAGTGAACAGCCGTTGCAGGTCGTCGGCGCAATCAACGCCAACCACGCGCTGCTGGCCAAGCGCGCTGGCTTCAAGGCGATCTACCTGTCAGGCGGGGGCGTGGCGGCCGGTTCCCTGGGCGTGCCCGACCTGGGCATCACTGGCCTGGATGACGTGCTCACCGACGTGCGCCGTATCACCGACGTCTGCGACCTGCCGCTGTTGGTGGACGTGGACACCGGTTTTGGCTCCTCGGCGTTCAACGTCGCGCGCACCGTCAAATCGATGATCAAGTTCGGCGCCGCCGCGATTCATATCGAAGACCAGGTCGGCGCCAAGCGCTGCGGCCATCGTCCGAATAAAGAAATCGTGTCCCAGCAGGAAATGGTCGACCGCATCAAGGCTGCCGTGGATGCGCGCACCGATGACAGCTTCGTGATCATGGCGCGTACCGATGCCTTGGCCGTCGAAGGGTTGGAGTCCGCCCTGGAACGCGCCGCCGCCTGCATCGAAGCCGGCGCCGACATGGTGTTCCCGGAAGCCATCACTGAACTGGAGATGTACAAACTGTTCGCCGCCCGTGTGAAAGCGCCGATCCTGGCCAACATCACCGAATTTGGCGCGACGCCGCTGTACACCACCGAACAGTTGAAATCTGCTGATGTTTCCATCGTGCTGTATCCGCTCTCGGCCTTTCGCGCCATGAACAAGGCCGCCGAGAACGTTTACACCGCGATCCGTCGCGACGGCACCCAACAGAACGTGATCGACACCATGCAAACCCGCATGGAGCTTTACGATCGCATCGACTACCACACCTTCGAGCAGAAGCTCGACGCGCTGTTCGCCGCGAAGAAGTGACGAACACGTCTCCCTGAATAACGACAAAATTGGAGAAAAACCATGGCTGAAGCAAAAGTACTGAGTGGCGCCGGCCTGCGTGGCCAGGTCGCCGGGCAAACTGCACTGTCCACCGTGGGCCAGGCCGGTGCCGGCCTGACCTACCGCGGCTACGATGTTCGCGAACTTGCTGCCGATGCGCAGTTTGAGGAAGTCGCCTACCTGCTGCTGTACGGCGAATTGCCGACCAAAGCCGAACTGGCTGCGTACAGCCAGAAGCTGAGCAAGCTGCGCGACCTGCCGCAAGCGCTCAAGGAAGTGCTGGAACGCATCCCCGCCGACGCCCATCCGATGGACGTGATGCGCACCGGTTGTTCGTTCCTGGGCAACATCGAGCCGGAAAAAGACTTCAGCGTGCAGCGCGATGTCACCGACCGCTTGCTCGCCGCCTTCCCGGCAATCATGTGTTACTGGTACCGCTTCAGCCACGACGGTAAGCGCATCGACTGCGTGACCGACGAGCCGAGTATCGGTGGTCATTTCCTGCACCTGCTGCACGGCGAGAAACCGAGCGAGCTGCATGAGAAGGTCATGAACGTCTCGCTGATCCTTTACGCCGAGCACGAATTCAACGCGTCGACCTTCACCGCTCGCGTGTGTGCCTCGACCCTGTCCGATCTCTACTCCTGCGTCACTGCCGCCATTGGCTCCCTGCGCGGTCCGCTGCATGGCGGCGCCAACGAAGCGGCGATGGAAATGATCGAGCGTTTCGGTTCGGCAGAGGAGGCTGTCGAAGGCACCCTCGGCATGCTGGCGCGCAAAGACAAGATCATGGGCTTCGGCCACGCGATCTACAAAGACAACGACCCGCGTAATGAAGTGATCAAGGGCTGGTCGAAAAAACTCGCTGACGAAGTGGGCGACACCGTGCTGTTCCCTGTCTCCGAAGCCATCGACAAGACCATGTGGGAACAGAAAAAACTCTTCCCTAATGCCGACTTCTACCATGCCTCGGCGTATCACTTCATGGGCATTCCGACCAAGCTGTTCACGCCGATTTTCGTCTGCTCGCGCCTTACCGGCTGGGCAGCCCACGTATTCGAGCAACGCGCCAACAACCGCATCATCCGTCCAAGCGCCGAGTACACCGGCGTCGAACAGCGCAAGTTCGTGCCAATCGAACGTCGCTGAAGACTGACGATCCCAGGATTGGAATGAGGTCAAAGTGTGGGAGGGGGCTTGCTCCCGATGGCGGTATGTCATTCAACACCTATGGCAACTGATAAACCGCTATCGGGGGCAAGTCGAAACGTCGCACCGCCCCTCCTACATTTGAATCGCATTTCAATTCTGGATCGGCCCAGGTCTTCCTTTTGTAATCACCGTGACCGAGTCCTGACGATGAACACAGAATTTCGCAAACCGCTCCCCGGCAGCCGCCTGGATTTCTTCGACGCCCGTGCGGCAGTCGAAGCAATCACCCCCGGCGCCTACGCCACCTTGCCCTACACCTCCCGCGTACTGGCAGAAAACCTGGTGCGCCGCTGCGACCCGGCCACTCTCAATGCTTCCCTGAGCCAGTTGATCGAACGCAAGCGCGATCTCGACTTCCCCTGGTTCCCGGCGCGTGTGGTGTGCCACGACATTCTTGGCCAGACCGCGCTGGTCGACCTCGCCGGCCTGCGCGATGCCATCGCCCTGCAAGGCGGCGACCCGGCCCAGGTCAACCCGGTGGTGCCGACCCAATTGATCGTTGACCACTCCCTGGCCGTCGAAGCCGGGGGGTTTGACCCCGATGCGTTCGAGAAAAACCGCGCCATTGAAGACCGTCGCAACGAAGACCGTTTCCACTTTATCGAGTGGACCAAAAAGGCCTTCAAGAACGTCGACGTGATCCCGCCGGGTAACGGCATCATGCACCAGATCAACCTGGAGAAAATGTCCCCGGTGATCCAGGTGCGTGACGGCGTGGCGTTTCCGGATACCTGCGTCGGCACCGACAGCCACACGCCCCACGTGGATGCTCTGGGCGTGATCGCCATTGGCGTCGGCGGCCTGGAAGCGGAGAGCGTGATGCTCGGTCGCGCCTCGTGGATGCGCCTGCCGGAAAGCGTCGGTGTCGAGCTGACGGGCAAGCTGCTGCCGGGCATCACCGCCACCGATATGGTGCTGGCGCTGACCGAGTTCCTGCGCCAACAGAAAGTCGTCGGCGCATGGCTGGAGTTCTTTGGCGAAGGCGCATCAAACCTGACCTTGGGCGACCGCGCGACCATCTCCAACATGGCCCCGGAATACGGCGCCACGGCAGCGATGTTTTATATCGACCAACAAACCATCGCCTACCTGAAACTCACCGGTCGTGAAGATGAACAGGTCGCACTGGTCGAGCAATATGCGCGTCACACCGGTCTGTGGGCGGATGATTTGAAAGGAGCGCAGTACGAGCGCGGCCTGACCTTCGACCTTTCCAGCGTCGTGCGCAACATGGCCGGCCCGAGCAATCCCCACGCCCGCGTCGCCACCCGCGACCTGGCGGCCAAAGGTATCTCCGGACAGTGGGATGAAGTGCCGGGGCAAATGCCTGATGGCGCGGTGATCATCGCCGCCATCACCAGTTGCACCAACACCAGCAACCCGCGCAACGTGATCGCCGCCGGGCTGTTGGCGCGCAATGCCAACAAGCTGGGGCTCAAGCGCAAGCCGTGGGTCAAATCCTCCTTGGCACCCGGTTCGAAAACCGTGGCCATGTACCTGGAAGAAGCCGGCCTCGGTCACGAACTGGATAAGCTCGGTTTCGGCGTGGTGGCGTTTGCCTGCACCACCTGCAACGGCATGTCCGGCGCGCTCGACCCGGTGATCCAGCAAGAGATCATTGACCGCGACCTTTACGCCACCGCCGTACTGTCGGGTAATCGCAACTTCGACGGGCGCATTCACCCTTACGCCAAGCAAGCCTTCCTCGCGTCGCCGCCGTTGGTGGTGGCGTATGCGATTGCCGGCACCATCCGTTTCGACATCGAGAAGGACGTGCTCGGCCTCGACGCCGACGGCAAGGAAATCCGCCTGCAGGACATCTGGCCGAGCGACGAAGAAATCGACGCGGTGGTCAAGGCCTCGGTCAAGCCGGAGCAGTTCCGCGCGGTGTATATCCCGATGTTTGCGATCCACGAAGACACCGGCCCCAAAGTCGCGCCGCTGTACGACTGGCGTCCGCAGAGCACGTATATCCGCCGTCCGCCGTATTGGGAAGGTGCGCTGGCCGGAGCGCGTCCGCTGAAGGGCATGCGCCCGCTGGCGGTGCTGCCGGACAACATCACCACCGATCACCTGTCGCCGTCCAACGCGATCATGCTCGACAGCGCTGCCGGTGAATACCTGGCGAAAATGGGCCTGCCGGAAGTCGACTTCAACTCCTACGCAACCCACCGCGGCGACCATTTGACCGCGCAGCGCGCAACGTTCGCCAATCCGAAACTGTTCAACGAAATGGTGGTGGAAAACGGCAAGGTCAAACAGGGTTCCCTGGCGCGCATCGAGCCGGAAGGCCAGGTTACGCGGATGTGGGAAGCCATCGAAACCTACATGGAACGCAAGCAGCCGCTGATCATCATCGCCGGTGCCGATTACGGCCAGGGCTCGTCCCGCGACTGGGCGGCCAAGGGCGTGCGCCTTGCTGGTGTGGAGGCGATTGCCGCCGAAGGTTTCGAGCGCATCCACCGCACCAACCTGGTGGGCATGGGCGTGTTGCCCCTGGAGTTTTTGCCGGGGACCGACCGTCACACCTTGCACATCGACGGCAGTGAAACCTATGACGTGGTCGGCGAGCGCACCCCGCGTGCGCAGTTGACCCTGGTGATCAATCGCAAGAATGGCGAACGTGTCGAAGTGCCGGTGACCTGCCGCCTCGACACCGCCGAAGAAGTGTCGATCTACGAGGCGGGCGGCGTGTTGCAACGTTTTGCCCAGGACTTCCTGGAATCGGCGGCGACCGCTTAAGAGGACAACCATGGCACACGTACCGCAAATCAAGATCCCCGCCACCTATATGCGTGGCGGCACGAGCAAGGGCGTATTTTTCAGCCTCCAGGACCTGCCCGCCTCGGCGCAGGTACCGGGCGCTGCCCGCGATGCCTTGTTGTTGCGGGTGATCGGCAGCCCCGATCCCTACGACAAACAAATCGACGGCATGGGCGGCGCCACATCGAGCACCAGTAAAAGCGTGATCCTGGCCAAAAGCACCCGCGCCGAGCACGACGTGGACTACCTGTTTGGCCAAGTCTCCATCGACAAACCCTTTGTCGACTGGAGCGGCAACTGCGGCAACCTGTCGGCGGCGGTGGGTTCGTTCGCCATCACCGCCGGGTTGGTCGACCCGGCTCGCATTCCGCACAACGGCGTGGCCGTGGTGCGTGTGTGGCAGGCCAATATCGGCAAGACCATCATCGCCCACGTGCCGATTACCGACGGCGCTGTGCAGGAAACCGGCGACTTCGAACTGGACGGCGTGACCTTTCCGGCCGCCGAAGTGCAGCTGGAATTCATGGACCCGGCGGCAGAAGAAGAGGGCGGCGGCGGCTCGATGTTTCCCACCGGCAACCTGGTCGATGACCTGGAAGTGCCCGGTGTCGGCACCTTCAAGGCCACGCTGATCAACGCCGGCATCCCGACGATTTTCATCAACGCCGAAGACCTCGGCTACACCGGCACCGAGCTGCAAGGCGCGATCAACGGCGACCCCAAGGCTTTGGCCATGTTCGAGACCGTGCGGGCCTATGGCGCGTTGCGCATGGGCCTGATCAAACACCTGGACGAAGCCGCCCAGCGCCAGCACACCCCGAAGGTCGCATTTGTGGCCAAGCCTGCGGATTACGTGGCGTCCAGCGGCAAGGCGATCAAGGCTGGCGATGTGGATTTGCTGGTGCGCGCCCTGTCCATGGGCAAGCTGCACCACGCCATGATGGGCACGGCTGCCGTGGCGATTGGCACGGCAGCGGCGATTTCCGGGACGTTGGTCAACCTCGCCGCAGGCGGCATTGAACGTAATGCGGTGCGCTTCGGGCATCCGTCCGGCACGTTGCGCGTGGGGGCTGAAGCCACCCAGGTGAACGGTGAGTGGGTGGTGAAGAAAGCCATCATGAGCCGCAGTGCACGGGTGTTGATGGAAGGTTTCGTCCGCGTACCCGGCGACTCTTTCTAAAGTCCAACACCAATCCCTTGTGGGAGGGGCGGTGCGACGATTCGACTTGCCCTTGATAGCGGTGCGTCAGTCGACACATTCATCACTGACCCATCGCCATCGGGGGCAAGTCGAATCGTCGCACCGCCCCCCCACAGTCATAAGCAGGCATTCAGACCTGCGAAACGATCAACCCTGACCCTGAGGATGCAACAACCCTAACTCACTTTGGAGATCTGCCATGAGCACCAACGTCGACCAGAACAACCGCCCCGACTACGACCAGGTTCTGCAGGACATCGCCGACTACGTCCTCACCTACCGGATCGACTCCCCAGCGGCCCTCGACACTGCCCGCAACTGCCTGATGGACACCCTCGGTTGCGGCCTCCTGGCGCTGCGTTTTCCCGAGTGCACCAAGCACCTGGGGCCGATCGTCGAGGGCACGGTGGTGCCGTTCGGTGCGCGGGTGCCGGGCACGTCGTTGCGCCTGGATCCGGTCAAGGCCGCCTGGGACATTGGCTGCATCGTGCGTTGGCTCGACTACAACGACACCTGGCTCGCCGCTGAATGGGGCCACCCTTCGGATAACCTCGGTGGCATTCTGGCCGTGGCCGATCACCTGTCGCAAAAACGTGTGGCCAATGGAGATGCGCCGCTGACCGTGCGTGCGGTGTTGGAAGCGATGATCATGGCCCACGAAATTCAGGGCGTTATTGCGCTGGAAAACTCGTTCAACCGTGTCGGCCTCGACCATGTGCTGCTGGTCAAAGTCGCCTCGACGGCGGTCACTGCCAAGCTGATGGGCGCCACCCGTGAGCAACTGCTGGCGGCCTTGTCCCACGCGTTTGTGGATGGGCAAGCGCTGCGCACTTACCGCCATGCGCCGAATGCCGGCTCGCGCAAATCCTGGGCGGCGGGTGATGCATCAAGCCGTGGCGTGCGCCTGGCGGATATCGCGCTGCGTGGCGAGATGGGCATTCCTGGTGTCTTGAGCGCGCCGCAGTGGGGCTTTTACGACGTGTTGTTCAGCCACACCAACAAGGACCTGGCGCTCAAGCCCGAGGACAAGCGCGCGTTCAGCCTTTCCCAGGCATACGGCACCTATGTGATGGAAAACGTGCTGTTCAAGATCAGCTTCCCCGCCGAGTTCCATGCGCAAACAGCCTGCGAAGCGGCGGTGACCTTGCATCCTCAGGTCAAACATCGACTGCATGAGATCGAGCGCATCGTTATCACTACCCATGAGTCGGCGATCCGCATCATTTCCAAGGTGGGTCAGTTGGCCAATGCCGCTGATCGCGACCACTGCCTGCAATACATGACCGCCGTGCCTCTGGCGTTCGGCAATCTGGTGGCCGAGCAGTACGAAGATGAATTCCATGCAGCCCACCCGATCATTGATGAGCTGCGCGACAAGATGGTCATTGTCGAAGACCCACGCTACAGCCGCGAATACCTGGAGGCCGACAAACGTTCCATCGCCAATGCAGTGCAGGTGTTCTTCAAGGATGGCTCCAGCACCCAGCAGATGGCGGTGGAATATCCCATCGGCCATCGTCGCCGTCGCGTGGATGGCATTCCGTTGCTGGAAGACAAGTTCAAGGCCAACCTGGCGACGCGGTTTACCGCGCAACGCAGCGCCGAGATCTTTGCGTTGTGCAAGGACCAGGCGAAGCTTGAGGCCACAGCTGTAAACCGCTTCATGGACCTGTTCGTGATCTAGCAGGCGACGCAAAACTAAAAATGTGGGAGGGCGGCGCGACGATTCGACTTGCCCCCTCCCACATTTGAATTGCGTTCATTCGAACCGCAGGATCACCCGGCGATTGTGCTTACTCTTCTTCTCGATCTTTTCGCAGAACACCCGGCCGATTTCCTCAGTGTTGATCACGTGGGTGCCGCCGCACGGCTGGATGTCGATCCCGGCAATTTCAATCACCCGTACCGAACCTTGGATCACAGGGGGGGCGACCGCCTGGGTGCGGGTGATCTGCAGCAGGGTGGAGTATTCCGTGGCAGCCATCGACAGGGTTTTCACCGGGTGAGCCTGTTCGATCAGCGCGTTGAGGTCGCGGGTGATGCTGTCTTTGTCGAGGGTCATTTCCGGCAGGTCGAAATCCAGGCGACCTTTGTCGGCACTGATGCTGCAGCCCGTTACCGGTGCATCGATGAGCGAGCACAACAAATGCAGGCAGGTGTGCATTTTCATGTGCTGGTAGCGCCGTGCCCAATCCAGCCCGGCATCCACCTGTACTCCGGCAACCAGTTGCTCGGGGCAGTGTTCAACCTGGTGCCAGATGATCGAGCGCAGTACTTGGTCGCGTACGGTGCCGATCACTTCGACCCGCGTACCATCGGGTAAGGTCAAGTGGCCGGTATCGCCCGGCTGTCCGCCGCCGGTGGGGTAGAACAGTGTGTGCTCCAGGGCAATGCCGTGTTCGCTTACGGCAATCACCCGGGCGCTGAATGCGTTCTGGTAGGGCGCGCTGTCATACAGCGCCAGGGTTTCCATGGAGTGCACGGACATGTTCAACCTCCGACGATCAGTGGGCTGGCTTGCAACAGGTGGCGCACCATTGCACTCAAGCCAGGGGGGGAAAGCAGGGTTATTTCAAATTCCGGGCCGCAGATTTTCAGGTTCAGCGGCAGGCGCGGCAGTTGATTGCCGGCTTCGACCCGGTGCAGACGAAATTGGAGGTGATGACGCTCCTTCACTGTCGGCTCCAGCATCAGCCCAGGCAAAGGGTGGAAGTCGGCGTCCAGCACCGTCACCTTGTGGCTGGCGTTGACCTCGCCGACCACGTGCAAGCGCTCCTCCAGGGCGAAGGCGCCAAGGTAGCTGCTGTGGTCCGATTCATCGTTTTTCTGCAGTTGGATCTGGTTGACCACCTTGACCTTGGTCCCGGCGGGCACGTCCTGGGTGATCACGCAGGACGGGCTGATAAACACGTTATCGCCAATTAACACATACCCCAGCACCCGGGCACCGGAGCCGACTTCGACGTTGTTGCCCAGGCGTGGATGGCGCTTGCCGTCCGGGTTGTTGGCAATGCCCCGAGCGCCGAGGGTCACGCCGCAGAGGATGTAGCAGTCGTTGCCGATCTCGCAGGTTTCACCGATGACCGTGCCGTAGCCGTGGTCCAGCACAAAGCGCCGGCCGATGCGCGCCGCCGGGTGTATCTCGGCGCCGGACAGCACTTTGCCCTGGTTGCTGAGCTTGAGGGCGATGCGCGAGAACACGCCGTTGGTCTGGTCGGGGAAATTCCACACAAGGTGCGCAAGCCGGTAATACAGCACCGCCTTGAACGAGGCATAGGATTCCAGAATCAGCTCGCCGCGACCGCGTGAAGCCGGGTCGCGGTAGGCATAGGCGATCAGGTCTTCGGCCACCGATTGGGCGGCGCTCTGGATCAGCGGCGCCAGGTGCGGTTCCAACTGTTTCATTTGCGCAGGCGTCAGGGTCTTGATGAGTTGGGTGAGCAACTCATCATGCAGGTGTTGCATGTCGATAAAGCCGCCCATGGAGGAACCCCCGCATTCTGGCTGGTTGGAAAACCGGTTATTCGAAGCTGGGCAGGTAGCTGTCGGCATTGTCGTAGACCATGGTCAACACCACCGTTTCGGGCGGCAGTTCGAGGGCAAGCCTGGCGACGGCCACCATGTTGGCGGCGGAGGAGAGGCCCAGGCTGATGGCGTCGGTGCGCATGATGCGTTTCATCATGTCGATGCAGTCTTGGCGCGAAACCTTGAGCATGCCGTCAATCACATCGAGGTTGAGGATGCTCGGGATCAGCCCAATCGACAGGCCCTGGATATGGTGCGGCGCGTGTTGGTTTTTCAGCAGGTCACATTCTTCCGGTTCCACGCCCATTACGCGTAGTGCCGGCCAGGCGGCTTTGAGGGTTTCGCCGATACCGGTGATATGGCCACCGGTGCCGATGCCGCTGACGAAGTAGTCCACGCGGCGATCACCAAAGGCGCGGAGGATTTCCGGCGCGGTGGTGTCGCGGTGAGTCTGCGGGTTGGCGCCGTTACGTTGCTGGTTGAGCATCACGTAGTTGGGGTTTTCCAGCTGCAACTCCATGCATTTTTCACCGTGGGAATTGTTGCCCAGGCGGCTGTCCGACAGCACCACCTTGGCGCCGTACAGGCGCAGCAGCTTCTGTTTTTCAGGGCTGTAGTTGTCGGGAATCACCAGCACCACCTTGTAGCCCAGCACGTTACCGGCCATCACCAGGCCGATGCCGGTGTTGCCGCCACTGGGCTCGATGATGGTTTGCCCGGAATCGCGCATCAGCACGCCCCGGCGCTCGGCGTCGAGGATCATGCCGAGGGCGATGCGCGCCTTGTGGCTGCCGCCGGGGTTGAGGGATTCGAGCTTGGCGTAGACCTCGATGCCGAGGTCTTCGGAAAACTGCGCCAGACGCACGATGGGCGTGTGGCCGATGGCATCGAGGATCGAGTTATGCAACATCAGTCAGTCCTCAACTCAGTACAAGGGCATGTCGGGTTCGACGTCGCGAACCCAGTGCTTCATGCCGCCTTGCAGGACTTTGGTGTTGGCAAAACCTGCCGCGAGCAGCGTACTGGCCGCTTGCTCGGCGCGGGTGCCGGCGTAGCAGATAAGGTAATGAGTGTTGTCGCGGCTGAGGCGGTCGAGTTGACCGTCCAGCTCGGCGAGGGGGATGTGCACCACCCCCGGTAACTTGCACACCTCCAGTTCGCTTGCGTCGCGCACGTCCAGCAGCACGTCGGCGCTGCGCGGGTGTTCGAGCAATTGCTTGAGAACGCGCGGCTTGATGTAGCGCTCTTCGGCGAGTGACGGTGCGCTGGGCATGGTGTCGGCGCATACGGCTGGCGCGACCGTTTCACTGTGGCGCAGTTCGGAGCAGCACGGGCAGTCGGCGCGGCGTTTGAAACGGATTTCACTGAATTTCATCGCCAGCGCATCGAAGCGCATCAAGCGCCCGGACAGCGGTTCGCCAATGCCGATCAACAGCTTGATGGCCTCGGTGGCCTGGATCATCCCAACCACGCCGGGCAGTACGCCAATCACGCCACCGGCGCTGCAATTGGGTGCCAGCTCTGCGGGCGGTGCGCTGGGGAACAGGCAGCGGTAGCACGGCCCGCCCTTGTAGTTGAGGACGCTGATCTGCCCGTCGAAACGGTAGATGGCGCCATACACCAAGGGTTTTCCAAGCTGTACGCAGGCGTCATTGACCAGGTAGCGGGTGTCGAAATTGTCGGTGCCGTCGATCACCAGGTCATAGGCGCTCACCAACTCCAGGGCGTTGTCGGCATTCAGGGCGGTGTCGTGGGCGTTGATCTGGATATGACTGTTGAGGTCTTGCAGGCGTTGCTTGGCGGATTCGACCTTGGGCATGCCGAGGGTGCTGTTGCCGTGGACGATTTGGCGTTGCAGGTTGCTGCTTTCCACCACATCGAAATCCACCAGGCCCAGAGTGCCGACACCGGCCGCCGCCAGGTACAGGCTGATGGGGGAGCCCAGGCCACCGGTGCCGATGATCAAGACCTTGGCTTTTTTCAGGTTCAACTGGCCTTCGCGGCCGACGCCCGGCAGGGTGATGTGGCGCACGTAGCGCTGTACTTCCTCGTTGCTCAGAGTGTCGAGGTCTATGCCGCCGGACGTGGCGAGCAGCACTTCGATTTTGGCTTGTTCCGGCAAGGGTTCGTCGGCACCGATCAGCTCTTCTTCGGCGGTAAACAGGAAGTGTTCCTTGAGCTGGTTGTTCTTCTCGTGAAACAGGTGCGCACGCAACTGCGGGTGGCTGGTGCAGAGGTTTTCAATGACTTCGCGCAATGTCGATCCGGTGCTCTCAAGGGTCGATTCCGGCAGCTTGGCCACGCGAACCAGAATATCGGGGAAAGAGACAGCGTTCATGGACAACTCCGTGTGCAGGTCGTTGAAGGGTTGAAGGGCGAAATGTTTGCCATCCCAGGCAAATAGCTTGGAACCGAGGGCCTGGCCCTGGCGAACATCCACCACCAGATAGCTCACGGGGTAGATCGGCTCGCCCAGGAACAGCGCCTTGTCCTGGTCCTCGTCGCTGAAATACGCGCCGACGTCCGGGTGGGAGTGGTAGATCACCACCACGGGGTTGTCGCTGCGAAATGCCTTGTTCAGCAGCAGGGTGTCGGCCACCGAGAAGGTGTAGCCGCTGGCCGCGCTGCGCGGGTACATCTCGGGGTTCTTGTGGTGCAATTCATTTTGGATATTGCTGCCCAGGTACACGCTGCCGTCGGCAAAGACGTAGCCACAGCATTCCTCGGGATAGCTGCGGCTGGCGTGGGCGTAGATCTGTTCCAGGGCGGTGGGGCGGAGGACTTCCATGTTTCTCTCGCGTTGGTTGTGGGTCAATTTTTCTTGGCCATGAGTTTTTCAATCGGCAACTTGGTGATCGCAAAGCCAGCCAGCAGGATGGCCGAATACAGCATCAGGTCGCGTGAAATCGCCACGCCTTCGTACCAGGCGCCGATGATCACCGCGAACACCGGGAAGATGATGAACACGAACGACAGGATGATCGGGCTCAAGCGCTTGAGCAGCATGAAGTACACGATGAACCCGCCCACCGAGGCCACCAGTCCGAGGTAGAACAGGGCACTCCAGGAGCGCAGGGTGATGTCTTCAAAGGTGGGTGTTTCAAACCACAGCCCGGCGACGAACAGCATCAGCCCGGCGATGCCGATGGGCAGGGTGTTGTAGGTGATCACGCTGATGGCGCTGCCTTTCTGCTTGGTAATCACGTAGCACAAGGCATGCATGATCGCGGCGGTCAGAATCGCCAGCACGCCGAAGAACTCGGCGTGGTCCAGATGCAATCCCTGGCTCCTGATGATCATGTAGAGGCTGCCGAAGCCGATGCCGATGCCGACCACTTGGGAAAAGTAGATGCGCTCGCGCAGAAATAGCGCGGAGAAAATCAGGATGAATACCGGCATGCAACTGAAGAGCAGGGCGGTCAGGCCGGACGAGACATGCATCTCGCCATAGTTGAGCAAGTAGTAGGGAACGCTGAAGTAGGAAAGGGTCACGAACACGAAGAACCAGCGGCTTTCGCGGGGAAACAGGATCGGCTCGCGCCGCACCATGGCAAAACACAGGAACAGCGGGAACGCGATCAGGAAACGCAGGCCGGCAGAGGTCAGTGGCGGCACGCTTTCCACGGCAATTTTGATGCCCAGCCAGGTCGTGCCCCAACTCAGGCACACGATCAGGAACATCACACTGGTGATCAGCCCGGCCAACCACTGTTTTTGGGTGTTGGTTTTGGCGGTGTTTTCTATAGCGGCGGACATTGGCATCGTTTATTGCTTCCCTGAGCCGGAATTGAACTCTATATTGAACTTGTAATGAGTTATTAAATTCGGCGATTGAACCCGTAAAAGCACACTATTAGGGCGAAAGATGGCTGTCAAAACAAATATTGACATGGTGTCAATTATGCGTGAGGGCTTGTCCAACGGTCAGGGCGTGAAGTACAAGCGCCTGTCCGATGTCATGGAACGGGGCATCCTCGAAGGCTTGATTGAGCCGGGACGAAAACTGCCGCCCCATCGGGTGCTTTCCGACAATCTGGGTGTGACCATCGGCACCATCAGCCGGGCCTACGGTGAGTTGGAGCGCCTTGGCTTGGTGGTTGCGCGAGTCGGTGACGGAACATTCGTGCGCAAGCGTGGGATGGAGCGCCAGCGCGATGAAGGCTTTCGCAACGTCAGCGAGGAGCCGCGCCAGTACTTCGATATGAGCCGCAACATGCATATTCCCGGGCAGGAGACGGCGTTCCTGGCCCAGAGCTTCCAAACCTTATCGACCAACGCCAAGTTCCTTCAGGACATCAGCGCCTATACCCCGGACGCTGGCCTTCCGCGCTACCGCGAAGCGGGTGCGCAATGGCTGGTGCAGAGGGATTTTCATCCGATTCCCGAGCAGGTCATCTGCGTCAATGGCGGCCAGCACGGCCTGCTCTGCGCGATGATGGCTTTGCTGCGGGCCGGCGATACGGTGGTGACCGAGCAACTGACGTATCCAGGCTTGATCACCGCGGCGCGCATGCTTGGCATCCGCCTGATCGGCCTGGAGATGGATGACGAGGGCGTGTTGCCGAATGCGCTGGACGAAGTCTGTCGAAACCACCGGATTTCGGCGCTGTACTGCACGCCGACGATCCAGAACCCCACCACCGCCGTGTTATCGGTGGCGCGCCGCGAAGCGCTGGTTAAGGTGTGTCGCGAGCACAATCTGCTGATCCTTGAAGACGAAGCTCATGGAGTATTAGTAGAAGACCGGCCACCGCCCCTCAGCCATTTCGCTCCCGAGCGCACGATTTTGATCAGCAGCCTGAGCAAAGCCGTTTCCGCCGGGCTGCGCGTGGGCTATGTGCATGCGCCGCCGGCGTTGGTCAGCCGTATTTCCGCGGCCTTACGTTCTACGTGCTGGATGGCTACGCCGGTGACCTTGGAACTGGCCACGCAATGGATCGAAAATGGCACGGCCGAGTACCTGCTGCGCCAACAGATCAACGAGATCAGCCGGCGTAAAGCCTTGGTGAGTGACCTGCTGGAAGGCCTGGCATACCGCACCCATCTCAATAGCCCGCACTTCTGGATTGAAGTGCCGGAGCCGTGGCGTGCGTCGGAAATCGAGGCGGAGCTCAAGCAGAACAATTACTTGATCGCCACCGCCGAAGCATTTGCCGTAGGGCAGACGGCGGTCCCGCAGTTTATTCGGGCGAGTATCTGCAATACCTCGGGAGATGATCAGTTGTTGCGAGCGGGGTTTGATGCGTTGGCGACGGCGTTGGGGCAGGGTGGGGGCAGGTTCCATCTGTAGAGTTGAATGTACGCCGACCCAAATGTGGAAGGGGGCCTGCCCCCGATGGCGGTGGATCAGTCAATTAATCTGTCAACTGACACGTCGCCATCGGGAGCAAGCCCCCTCCCACAGGTTATTTGAACCTGCGCTCCACACCTTTCTCCACCAGAATCTTCGCCGAAATCTCCTCCACCGAAAAATGCGTGGAATTGATGTGCGCAATATTTTCGCGACGGAACAGATTTTCCACTTCGCGCACTTCGAACTCGCACTGGGCATAGCTTGAATAGCGGCTATTGGGCTTGCGCTCGTTGCGGATGGCGGTGAGTCGGTCCGGGTCGATGGTCAGGCCGAACAGCTTGTGGGAATGAGCGCGCAGGGCGGCCGGAAGTGTCAGGTGCTCCATGTCGTCTTCGGTCAGCGGGTAGTTGGCCGCGCGGATGCCGAATTGCATGGCCATGTACAGACAGGTGGGCGTTTTGCCGCAGCGCGACACGCCCACCAGGATCAGGTCGGCTTTGTCGTAGTAATGCGTGCGGGCGCCATCGTCGTTGTCGAGGGCGAAGTTCACCGCCTCGATACGCTCCATATAGTTGGAGTTATGCCCAATGGAATGGGACTTTCCTACGGAGTAGGAGGAGTGTTCGCTCAGCTCCTGCTCCAACGGCGCCAGGAAGGTCGAGAAGATGTCGATCATGAAACCATTCGACGTTGCGAGAATCTCACGGATGTCTTGATTGACGATGGTGTCGAAAATGATCGGCCGAAAGCCGTCTTTTTCAGCCGCAAGATTGATTTGTTGTACCATGGCCCGCGCTTTATCCACGCTGTCGATATAGGGCCGCGTGAATTTGGCGAAGGTATTGTTTTCGAACTGCGCGAGCAGGCTCTGACCCAATGTTTCGGCTGTAATGCCGGTGCCGTCGGAGATAAAGAAAGCAGATCGTTTCATTTGAGCCCTGGGCCTTAAGCTGATGGCGAATCTTGGATATGATAGGCGCGATTTTGCCGTCCCGCAGTGGGCCGCATTCTCACTTATTTTCCAGGTCCAGGCCACAAGCGCGGGCGTTAGCTCCTACTGAGCCGCCGGCGTCCTGAGCTTTTCCAACACAGAAAGTGGAGAGATCACCTTGGTAGAGTACGTAGTTTCCCTCGATAAGCTCGGCGTCCATGATGTAGAGCACGTGGGGGGCAAGAACGCATCCCTCGGCGAGATGATCAGTAATCTTGCAGGCGCTGGTGTCTCGGTGCCCGGTGGTTTCGCCACCACGGCCCAGGCTTACCGCGATTTCCTCGAACTGAGCGGCCTGAACGCTCAGATCCACGCCGCGCTGGACGCCCTGGACGTCGATGACGTCAATGCCCTGGCCAAGACCGGCAGCCAGATCCGCCAATGGATCATGGACGCCGAGTTCCCCGAGAAGCTCAACGAAGAAATCCGCACCGCCTTCGCCACATTGTCGGCCGGCAACCCGGACATGGCTGTCGCCGTGCGCTCCTCGGCCACCGCCGAAGACTTGCCCGACGCCTCCTTCGCCGGTCAGCAAGAAACCTTCCTTAATATTCGTGGCGTGGAAAACGTGATCCGCGCCGCCAAGGAAGTGTTTGCCTCTCTCTTTAACGATCGCGCCATTTCCTACCGCGTACACCAAGGTTTCGACCACAAGCTGGTGGCTTTGTCTGCCGGTGTGCAGCGCATGGTGCGTTCGGAAACCGGCACCGCCGGCGTGATGTTCACCCTGGATACCGAGTCGGGCTTCCGTGACGTGGTGTTTATCACCGGCGCCTACGGCCTGGGCGAAACCGTCGTTCAGGGCGCGGTCAACCCGGATGAATTCTACGTACACAAGCACACCCTTGAAGCTGGCCGTCCCGCCATCCTGCGCCGCAACCTGGGCAGCAAAGCCATCAAGATGATCTACGGCGACGAGGCCAAGGCCGGTCGTTCGGTGAAAACCGTTGATGTGGACAAGGCCGAGCGTGCACGTTTCTGCCTGTCCGACGCGGAAGTCAGCGAGTTGGCCAAGCAAGCGATGATCATCGAAAAGCACTACAAGTGCCCGATGGACATCGAATGGGCCAAAGACGGCGACGATGGCAAGCTGTACATCGTGCAGGCCCGTCCGGAAACCGTGAAGAGCCGCACTTCGGCCAACGTCATGGAGCGCTACCTGCTCAAGGAAACCGGCACCGTGCTGGTGGAAGGCCGTGCCATCGGCCAGCGCATCGGCGCCGGCAAGGTGCGGATCATCAAGGACGTGTCCGAGATGGACAAGGTCCAGCCAGGCGACGTACTGGTCTCCGACATGACCGACCCGGACTGGGAACCGGTGATGAAGCGTGCCAGCGCTATCGTCACCAACCGTGGCGGGCGTACCTGCCACGCGGCGATCATCGCTCGTGAGCTGGGCATTCCGGCAGTTGTAGGTTGCGGCAACGCCACCCAGCTGCTGAAGGATGGCCAAGGCGTGACCGTGTCCTGTGCTGAAGGCGACACCGGTTTCATCTTCGAAGGCGAGCTGGGCTTTGACATCAAGCAAAACTCCATCGACGCCATGCCGGACCTGCCGTTCAAGATCATGATGAACGTCGGCAACCCGGACCGTGCCTTCGACTTCGCGCAGTTGCCGAACGCCGGTGTGGGCTTGGCCCGCCTGGAGTTCATCATCAACCGTATGATTGGCGTGCACCCCAAGGCGCTGTTGAACTACGACGGCCTGCCGCTGGATATCAAGGAAAGCGTCGACAAGCGCATCGCCGGTTACAACGACCCGGTGGGCTTCTACGTCGAGAAGCTGGTGGAAGGCATCAGCACCCTGGCGGCGGCGTTCTACCCGAAAAAGGTCATCGTGCGCCTGTCGGACTTCAAGTCCAACGAATACGCGAACCTGATCGGCGGCAAGCTCTACGAGCCGGAAGAAGAAAACCCAATGCTGGGTTTCCGTGGCGCCTCGCGTTACATCAGCGAAGCGTTCCGTGATTGCTTCGAGCTGGAATGCCGCGCGCTGAAACGTGTACGTAATGAGATGGGGCTGACCAACGTCGAGATCATGGTGCCGTTCGTCCGAACCCTGGGCGAAGCGAGCCAGGTCGTGGACCTGCTGGCTGAAAACGGTTTGTCCCGTGGTGAAAACGGTCTGCGCGTCATCATGATGTGCGAACTGCCGTCCAACGCCATCCTGGCCGAAGAGTTCCTGGAGTTCTTCGACGGTTTCTCCATCGGTTCCAACGACCTGACCCAACTGACCTTGGGCCTGGACCGCGATTCCGGGATCATCGCTCACCTGTTCGACGAGCGTAACCCTGCGGTTAAGAAGCTGCTGTCCAATGCTATCCAGGCCTGTAACAAGGCCGGCAAGTACATCGGCATCTGCGGCCAAGGCCCTTCCGACCACCCTGACCTGGCCCGCTGGCTGATGGAACAGGGCATCGAAAGTGTCTCGCTGAACCCCGACTCAGTGCTGGAAACCTGGTTCTTCCTGGCGGAAGGCCAAGCGTCCGCCTAAAGTCGCTACGTCAAAAGTGCCGGTCACTCGTTGTGGGTGACCGGCATTCTTATCTGTGCAGGGCGGATCTCCTTCCGGACGCCGCCCTTTTTTGTGCAAGAGCATTATGCAAAGCAGCAGCAATCTGTTTCCCGTCGCCCTGATCAGCGCTGAGCGTCGTGGCGACCTGAGTGAAGATGTATATCGCCTCAAGCCCGGTAATAGCCCCGACGGCACCGTTGAGCTGGCAGTTACCCGTTTGGGCCTTGCCGATGTCCCGGAAAACCGGGGCATCCCGGTTATTTTGTTGCACGGCAGTTTTTCTAATCGGCGTTTCTGGTATTCGCCTAAAGGCATCGGCTTGGGTGCTTTCCTGGCGCGCCAGGGCTTCGATGTGTGGATACCGGAAATGCGCGGCCATGGTTTGTCCAAGCGCAATCATGACTACGCCAAAAATCGGGTCGCCGACTACGCGCGCTATGATTTGCCGGCTATCGGCGCGTTTGTGAGAGAGCAAAGTGCGCAGATCCCCCATTGGATCGGGCACTCCCTGGGCGGCACGGCCTTGGCGGCGGCGCTGGGTGGTGAGCACCTTGGCGCGCCGGCAGTGGCTTCCGTGGCCTTGTTTGGTTGCCAGGTCAGTCGCACCCACTGGCCATTGAAGCTTCCTCCGGTGGAGTGGACCGGTCGATTGCTTCTGAAACGCTTCGGGGAATTGTCCGGCTCGCGCCTCAAGCGCGGTCCGGAGGATGAGCCCGCAGGCGTGCTGATCGAAGCCATGCGTTGGAATGGCCTGTTTGGACGCTTTGGCGAGGGTAAGCAGGACTGGTGGAAAGGCCTGGCAACCGTCGATGTGCCGCTGTTGGCCGTCAGTGCTGCCGGTGATCAACAGGACCCTGATTGGGCATGTCGCAAGTTGTTCGAGCAAATCGGTTCTGAGCATCGGCAATACCTTTGCCTGGGCCGCCAGCAAGGTTTTACCGAGGATTTCGGGCATGTGGAAATGCTGGTGAGCAAGGCCGCACAGGCCGAAGTGTGGCCGCTGGTGGCGCAATGGTTAAAAGATCCGCTCACACCGTTGCTTGGCGCCCCGGTCGATACAGTGGCGACGGTTTGACGCAGCGCTCTGCCAAGGGCGTTTCGCTTGTGCGAGGTTGCGGCTAAGATATGACGCGCTGAACGCTTCTGGTCATATTCAGTCGCGCAGTGGCTCTTGCGTTGCGGCGAGGCGAAAGGGATGTTCCCCGTCCGCTTCGGCCGGTACTTCTTTGAAAGACACTTCTCTGGCAGAAAGGAATTTTTCGATGAACCATTACGTGACCCCCGACCTGTGCGACGCCTACCCGGATCTGGTGCAGGTGGTCGAGCCGATGTTCAGTAATTTTGGCGGCCGAGATTCCTTTGGCGGCGAGATTGTCACCATCAAGTGCTTCGAAGATAACTCGCTGGTGAAGGAGCAAGCCGACCAGCCGGGCGCCGGCAAGGTGCTCGTGGTCGACGGGGGCGGTTCCCTGCGGCGCGCGTTGTTGGGCGACATGATTGCCGAGAAAGCTGCAAAAAACGGCTGGGAAGGGTTGGTGATCTACGGTTGCATCCGTGATGTCGATGTCATCGCGCAGACCGATCTTGGCGTCCAGGCCCTGGCCAGCCACCCGATGAAGACCGACAAGCGCGGCATCGGTGACTTGAATGTGGTGGTCACATTTGCCGGCGTGACCTTTCGTCCGGGTGAGTACATCTATGCGGATAATAATGGCGTGATTGTGTCGCCAAGCCCGCTGAAAATGCCTGAATAAACCGCAATAACCGACGGGGTGAGGATGTTCGAGGAAGAAAACGCGCAATGGGGGCTGGTGCATGCCCTGGTGCTGGACGGTAAAGGCGGTGCGCGTTCGATTGCCCGGACTGAGCTCGACGACTTGCAACTGCAGCCCCAGGAAAGCCTGTGGCTGCATTGGGATCGCAGCCATCCGCAGACCCAGACCTGGCTGCGTAAATCCAGTGGCCTGAGCGAATTTGCCTGCGACCTGCTGCTGGAGGAGAACACCCGCCCGCGCTTGTTGCCGCTGCCAGAGGGCGAGCTCCTCTTGTTCCTGCGCGGGGTTAACCTCAATCCGGGTGCAGAGCCCGAAGACATGGTGTCGGTGCGTATCTTCGCCGCCGCCAGCCGCGTGATTTCCTTGCGCCTGCGCCCGCTGCGCGCTACCGATGAATTGCTTGTGCAACTGGCGGAGGGAAAAGGGCCAAGAACTGCGTCTGAACTCATCCTTTATATGGCGCAGTACCTGACCAATAAAGTGCAGGATCTGGTCACGGACCTCTCTGAAGTCGTGGATTCCGAGGAAGAAAAACTCGATACCGACGAACGGTATACTCCGGAGCACGGCAGCGTGTTGCAGATCCGTCGACGAGCGGCAGGGCTCAAGCGATTCCTCGCGCCGCAGCGGGACATTTTTGCTCAACTGACGCGGATCAAATTGCCATGGTTTTGCGATGACGATGCCGACTATTGGAACGAATTGAACAACAGCCTGACCCGCTATCTGGAAGAGCTCGAATTGACCCGCGAGCGCGTGGGGCTTGTGCTGGAGGCCGAAGACCGGCGCTTGAGCGTGCGCATGAACCGCACGATGTATCGCTTTGGGATCATCACTGGAATCTTCCTGCCCATGAGCTTCTTGACCGGCTTACTGGGTATAAATGTGGGAGGCATACCTTTCTCTCAGAGCCCCTATGGCTTCATCATTGCGTGCCTGTTGATGGTGTCGGTGGCCCTCGGACAATGGTGGCTATTTCGGCGGTTACGCTGGGTTTGAGCTGAATATCACCTGAATGTAGGAAGGGTCCTATGTGACCCCAGGAATTTTCCCCTCGTCTTTAAAACACTTGCGAGAGGTCTTTATGCACGATCCGTTCGAACAGTCTTTACGTGACATGCTCAATGCCTCGCCGTCCAACCGTGACGACGATGCCTGCCTGGGCCGCGTGTTGAAAACCGCTAACCGCCAGGTGGGCGCGGGTGACCTGTTCGGTCTGCTCGGCCGCTGGGTGCCGGCGTTGATGATGGCCTTGAACAACGGTTCGGCCCATGTTTCACCGGTTTCCCGTCGTAAACCTCTTGCTCGCACTGCTGATAAGGCTGATTGAATATGGAACTTGATCTCTGGACCCAGAGCCTGGTCACTGCAATGACCGCATTGTGGACCAAGGTGGCGAACTTCATTCCCAACCTGTTTGGTGCTCTGGTCCTGGTATTGCTGGGCTTTGTCGTGGCCAAGCTGCTCGATACCCTGCTGTCCAAATTGCTCGCTAAACTCGGGCTTGATCGCCTGATGGCAGGCACTGGCCTGACCAAGCTGCTGGGGCGTGCCGGGCTGCAAGTGCCGATCTCCACGTTGATCGGTAAGATCGTCTATTGGTTCGTTTTGCTGATTTTTCTGGTTTCTGCGGCTCAATCCCTTGGACTTGAGCGAGTTTCAGCTACGCTCGACATGCTGGCGCTGTATTTACCGAAAGTTTTCGGCGGCGCGCTGGTACTGCTGGTAGGTGTTCTGCTGGCGCAACTGGCCAATGGGCTGGTGCGCGGCGCTGCCGAAGGCGTGGGGCTGGACTATGCTGCTGGCCTTGGGCGAATTGCCCAAGGACTTGTGATCATCATCAGTATTTCGGTCGCGATCAGCCAGTTGGAGGTCAAGACTGACCTTCTCAACCACGTAATTGTGATCGTTTTGATTACCGTTGGTCTGGCCGTTGCGCTGGCCATGGGTTTGGGAAGCCGGGAAATTGCGGGTCAGATTCTTGCGGGAATCTATGTGCGCGAGCTGTATCAAGTTGGGCAACAGGTGCGTGTAGGCGAGGTCGAAGGGCAAATCGAGGAGATCGGCACGGTCAAGACGACGGTGCTGACCGATGACGGTGACCTGGTGTCGTTGTCCAATCGGATTCTCCTGGAGCAGCAGGTCAGTAGCCGCTAATCCGGTAAACCCTGCTAATGTACGCCGCCGCAAGCTCGGCTGACCGGGCTGTAGCGGACATTGACCTGACTGTCGGCACGACTTGTTTTGAATAAAGCCCAAACGCTGTCCACGCGCTATGACCCCCGTGAGCTCTCTGATGAGGAGTTGGTCGCGCGCTCGCACACGGAGCTGTTTCACGTCACTCGCGCGTACGAAGAATTGATGCGCAGATATCAACGCACTCTGTTCAACGTTTGTTCAAGGTATTTAGGGAACGATAGAGATGCGGACGATGTCTGTCAGGAAGTGATGCTCAAGGTGTTGTACGGCCTGAAGAACTTTGAGGGTAAATCGAAGTTCAAGACCTGGCTCTACAGCATCACGTACAACGAGTGCATCACGCAGTATCGGAAGGAACGGCGAAAGCGTCGCTTGATGGACGCTTTGAGTCTGGACCCCCTTGAGGAGGCGACTGAAGAGAAGTCGCCGGCACCCGAGGAAAAGGGCGGACTCGATCGCTGGCTGGTGTATGTGAACCCGATTGACCGGGAAATTCTGGTGCTGCGATTTGTCGCAGAGCTCGAGTTCCAGGAAATCGCTGACATCATGCACATGGGTTTGAGTGCTACAAAAATGCGTTACAAACGTGCTCTAGATAAATTACGTGAGAAATTTGCGGGCGAGACTGAAACTTAGTGCGTGGCAAATATCTCTTACGTGTAGGCAAGTTCTGTTAGACTTGTCGCCGAGTTGTCCCCCGGTTTGTGGGACTGCTTTACAATCACCAGATGGGGATTTAACGGATGAAACTGAAAAACACCTTGGGCTTGGCCATTGGTTCTCTTATTGCCGCAACTTCTTTCGGCGTTCTGGCACAAGGCCAAGGCGCAGTTGAAGGCGAGCTGTTCTACAAGAAGCAGTACAACGATAGCGTCAAGCACATCGAAGACGGCTTCAATCCTGGCGCTCGCATCGGTTACTTCCTGACCGACGACCTGTCCTTGAACTTGTCCTACGACAAAACCAACCACACCCGTTCGAACGACGGTACTGGTAGCCAGAAGATCAAAGGCGATACCGGCAGCCTGGTTGCCCAGTATCACTTCGGTCAAGCTGGTGTTGACAGCCTGCGTCCATACGTTGAAGGCGGTTTCGGCCACCAGAGCCGTGGCAACGTACAAGCTGACGGCCACAGCGGTCGCGATCAGACCACTTTCGCTACCGTCGGTACTGGCGTGAAGTACTACTTCACCAACAACCTGTACGCTCGTGCCGGTGTTGAAGCTGACTACGGTCTGGACAACGGCAAGTGGGACTACTCCGCACTGGTCGGCCTGGGCGTAAACTTCGGCGGTAACGCTGGCGCAGCTGCTCCAGCTCCTACTCCAGCACCAGCTCCAGAGCCAACTCCAGAGCCAGAAGCTCCAGTTGCTCAGGTTGTTCGTGTTGAGCTGGACGTTAAGTTCGACTTCGACAAATCCGTTGTTAAGCCTAACAGCTACGGCGACGTGAAAAACCTGGCCGACTTCATGGCTCAGTACCCAGCTACCAACGTAGAAGTTGCTGGTCACACTGACTCCGTAGGTCCAGACGCTTACAACCAGAAGCTGTCCCAGCGTCGTGCTGACGCTGTTAAGCAAGTCCTGGTTAAAGACGGCGTTGCTCCTAGCCGTGTAACTGCTGTTGGTTACGGCGAATCCCGCCCAGTTGCTGACAACGCAACTGAAGCAGGTCGTGCTGTTAACCGTCGCGTAGAAGCGTCGGTTGAAGCTCAAGCTCAGTAATTACTGAGTAGAAAAAAGCCCGGCTCAGGCCGGGCTTTTTTTCGCCTGGAATTTGCCTCAGGCACTGGCCGCTGCCGTGGTGTAGGCCACTTGGTCGGTGGCGGCAACACTGCCAATCACCAGGATTGCAGGGCTCTTCAAGGCAAAGGAATGAGCATCCTCGTGCATGCGTGACAGCTCACTACGGCATTCGCGCTGCTGGGGCAGTGATGCATTTTCGATCATCGCCACTGGCATATCAGCTGCCATCCCGCCGCCGAGCAATTGCTGGCGAATCTCCTCCAGCTTGGCCACCCCCATGTACACCACCAATGTCGTTCCACCTTCTGCCAGCGCGCGCCAATTAACGCTGCTGTCGTCTTGAGTGTGGGCCGTGACCAACGTCACGCCGCGGCTGACACCGCGCAATGTCAGAGGAATCGCGCAGTTCGTCGCACCCGCCAGCCCTGCGGTGATCCCGTTGACCAACTCCACCTCGACGCCACGCTCGCGCAGCCACATGGCCTCTTCACCACCGCGTCCGAAAATGCACGGATCGCCACCTTTGAGCCGCACCACGCACTTGCCTTGGCGGGCGTAACGCAGCATCAGGCGATGGATAAAATCCTGCGGGGTTGAGCGGCAGCCACCGCGTTTACCCACGGTAATCACACGAGCCTCGGCGCAGTGCTCCAGTACGGCCGGGTTGACCAAATCATCGATCAACACTACATCGGCTTCGTTCATTGCCCGTACGGCTTTGAGGGTCAACAGTTCTGGGTCGCCGGGGCCTGCGCCCACCAGCCAGACTTTTGCGTTCATGTGTTTTTCCTCGTCTAGAGCTGACGTCAGCTATGAAAGAGTGAATACAGAAGAATCAGATTGATCAGCATCGAGACCAGGCCCAAGGTGCGCCAAACCTTCAAAGGTTCGCGCTCAAGGAGGGGCCTCGGACGGATGCTCAGCTCTTGGCGGTCAGCCTGCTCCAGCACCAGCAGCCATTCCTCGGCAGTCTCGTAGCGATGCGTCGGCTGCGCTGCCACAGCGCGTTCCAGGCTCAGAGGGAGCCAGTCCGGGAGGTCCGGACGATAGCGGCTGGCGGTGATGGATTGGGCAAATCTAGGTCGTTGGAAAGCTTCGATTTCACCGTATGGGTAGTGCCCGGTCAGCAGGAAATACAGCGTCACACCAACGCTATATAAATCCTGTTGTGCTGTAGGACGGTCGCCATTGAACGCCTCAGGCGCGATAAAGCTCGGAGTGCCGGGCAGCACATGGGCGCGATCCTCTGACAGGCCCGAGCAATACGCCAGACCGAAATCCAATACTCGCAATTCTCCGTCGTCCCCCAGCAGCAGGTTTTCCGGCTTGATATCGCGGTGCAGGATCTGCCGTCGATGCAGCATGCCCACCGCGCGCAGCAAACGCTCGGCGACGGACTGCCATTGCGCCAGGGGCAGTGGGCCCTGGCGCTGAAAGAGCTCGGCGAGGGTCATACCGGGATATTCACGCATCACGTAGTACAAATGCTGACGCCCGCTGGCCGTATGGACTTCCGGAAACGCCCGCCCGGCAACCCGTCGCAGAAACCATTCTTCCGACAACAATGCCTGACCGCCGTCGCTGTCATTATCGCGGCTCAGGGGCAGCGTTTTCAGCAGCCAGGGTTGCTGCTGGGCATCGCGTACCCGGTACAACAATGACTGCCTGCTGTGTGCCAAGACGGCGTCGACCTGCCAACCTTCAAAGTGTTGCCCGGCTTTGAGCGGCGGTGGCAAGGGCCATTGCTGCAGCTGCACCAAGGCGTCACCGAGCGTGGCCTCGCCGACCGTGTCGACACGCACCAGCAGGGCGCTGGCATTGTCCTGGCTACCCGCCAGGTGCGCGGCGTTGATCAGGGTGCTTACCGCCAGGTCGAGGTCGGTTTGTTCACGCAGGATCGCGCTGATACTGTGATCGGCCAGGGTTGCCCACACGCCATCGCTGAGCAGCAGAAAACACTCACCCTCGCGCAATTGACCGTCGAGAAAATCCAGGACCAGATGTTGATCCAGGCCAAGGGCACGCTTGAGAACATGCTGCATGCCCGGCTGTTCCCACACATGGTCTTCGCTGATGCGCTGCAACTCGCCGTCCAGCCAGCGATATGCCCGGCAATCGCCGACATGGGCCAGGGTGAAGCGCTGGCCGCGAAAGACCAAGGCGCTGAGGGTGGTCAGCAACGGTTGACCTCCCCCATTGGCCTGCAGCCAGCGGTTCTGTGCGAGTAGCAACCGCTCCAGTGCCTGTGCCACGCCCCAGGTTTGCGGCGTGGCGTAGTAATCCAGGGCCAGGGCCTGCAGAGTTGAGCGGGCGGCCAGGCCACCGTCTGCACACTGGCTCACGCCGTCGGCCATGGCGCACAGATAGCCTTTGCTCGCCGCCAGTTCCGCAGCGGGGGTAACCACCCGCAGCGCATCCTGGTTTTCCGCCCGTGGGCCGATGGCACTGGCGTGGGCGATGCTCAGTTGCAGGCTCATCAGACGCGCGCGGCGGTCACAGCGGCCGAACCCCAAGTAGTTCTCCAGCGGCGCTTGACGCCATGCAGACCGAACCAGGCCAATACGCCCAGGCTCGCGAACAACCACAAGGCCAATTGATAGCTTCCGGTGCTCTGCTTGATCGCACCCATGCCCGCCGCCAGGGCGAAACCGCCGATGCCGCCGGCCATGCCAATCAGGCCGGTCATCACGCCGATCTCACGGCGAAAACGCTGTGGTACCAGTTGGAACACAGCGCCATTGCCTGCGCCCAAACCGAGCATGGTGCAGACGAAAAGCGCCAGCGCCGCGTAGGAACTGGGCAGGTTGAAACCGACTGCCGCGATGCAAATTGCTGCGACGCTGTACATGCCGAGCAGTGTGCGGATCCCGCCGAAACGGTCGGCCAAGGCGCCGCCCAGTGGGCGCATCAGGCTGCCACCGAACACGCAGGCGGCGGTGTAGTAGCCGGCGGTCATGGGGCTCAGGCCGTATTGATCGTTGAAATAGCCGGGCAGGGCGCTGGCCAGGCCGATAAAACCACCGAAGGTCACGCTGTAGAAAAACATGAACCACCAACTGTCGCGGTCGCCCAGAGCCTTGAAGTAATCAGCCATGGACTTGGCTTTAGGGCGTTCAGGCGCATTTTTCGCGAGCCAGGCGAACACGATCAGGGTCAGGATCAGCGGAATCAGTGCGAAGCCGAACACGTTGCTCCAGCCAAAGGCCGCCGCCAGTACCGGGGCCAACAATGCAGCGAACACTGTGCCCGAATTACCGGCGCCGGCGATGCCCATGGCCTTGCCCTGGTGTTCGGCTGGATACCACTGGGACGCTAACGGCAGCGCCACTGCAAAGGATGCGCCGGCCATACCGAGGAACAGCCCTAGCAACAAGGCTTGTTCGTAGCTGTGAACCCCCAGTTTCCAGGCGCCGAACAACGCGACGATCACAATCACCTGGCCAATCAGCCCGGCTGTCTTTGGCGATAGCTTGTCCGCCAGCATGCCCATCAGGAAGCGCAACACAGCGCCCGCAAGGATCGGTGTCGCCACCATCAAGCCGCGTTGTTGAGTGGTCAGGTGCAAGTCGGCGGAAATCTGTACCGCCAGCGGGCCCAACAAATACCAGACCATGAAGCTCAGATCGAAATACAGGAACGCGGCAAACAGGGTCGGGGTGTGCCCGGATTTCCAGAAGCTTGATTTCATCACGCACCTCAACGGTTGGGAGTCTTGTAAGAAGGCCTGGTGATGGAGCTGCCGGCTGAGGCCGCCCCACCGGCCCCGTGCTGCTGGGGCCAAAACGAAAAAACGCCGCCATCGGGTTCGCGAGGGCAAACCGGATGTGCGACGTCTTTGTCGTGGAGGGGCAACCGCCGTTGGTTACCTGTGATGATTGTTTAGCAAGTCCCGCGCCACATCAGCCGAGCAGTTCACTCATGGCGATGATTTGCTCTGCCACTTGGATCAGTTTCTGTTGGCGGCTCATGGCTTGGCGGCGCATCAGTGTGTAGGCCTCTTCCTCATTACAGGCCTTCATTTTCATCAGCATGCCCTTGGCCAGTTCGATGCGCTTGCGCTCGGCCAACTGCTGGTCCCGCGCCTGAAGCTGGGCGCGCAAGGCCTGGTCGCTTTCAAAGCGGGCCATGGCCACGTCAAGGATCGGTTGCAGGCGCTGGGCCTGGATGCCCTCGACGATATAGGCACTGACACCGGACTTGATGGCCTGGCGCATCACGTTCGGGTCGTGCTCGTCGGTAAACATCACGATAGGCCGGGGCTGGTCGCGGGTGACGAGCACCACTTGCTCCATCACATCGCGGCCCGGTGACTCGGTATCGATCAGAATCACATCCGGGCGCACTGTTTCGACGCGTGCCGGCAAGTCGATGGTCAGGCCGGACTCATCGATCACCTCGAAGCCAGCTTCGATCAGCGCCGTACGCAGGCGCCCGACCTTGCGCGGGGTGTCATTGATCAACAGGATTCGCAGCATAGAAGTGCTCCTGTCAGCGCAAGGCTTGGCGGTTGGCGTGGTCGGCGATGGCATGCAATCGGAAACTGCGGGCGTAGCCGACGGGGTCCGAGCCGTCCCACACCTTGCCGTCGATCAGTTGGCTGCTGCGCATGTCCTGGCGTTGCGCATTGATGCCCAGCGCGTCTGCCGCCTGGCGATAAAGCGCCAGTTGCTGGACCTGGCGCGCAACGCCCAGGTAATCAGGGTCTTCGCGCAGCAGGCCCCAGCGTCGAAACTGGGTCATGAACCACATGCCATCGCAGAGATATGGCAGGTTCACTTCGCCATCGGCGAAAAAGCGCAGGGCATGGGGATCCTGCCAGTGGTTGCCCAGGCCATCGTCATAAATGCCCAGCAGGCGGGGTTCGATGCAGTCGAGAGGCGCGTCAAGGTACTCGCGGCCGCTGAGCAACTGCGCGGTGGAACGTCGGTTTTCGATACTTTCTTCAATAAAGCGGCTGGCTTCGAGGATAGCCATGACCAATACGCGGGCGGTGTTGGGGTATTGGTCGACGAAGGCCTGTGTGCAGCCGAGCACCTTTTCTGGATGGTTCGGCCAGATCGCTTGGGTGGTTGCCAGTGTAAAGCCCTGGTTTTGCGCGACTGCGCTGGCACTCCAGGGTTCTCCGACGCAAAAGCCATCAATCCGACCAGCTTGCAGGTGCGCAACCATTTGCGGGGGCGGTACCACGACGCTGTCCACATCCTGTAACGGATGAATGCCCTGACTTGCGAGCCAGTAGTACAACCACATGGCGTGGGTACCTGTGGGAAAGGTCTGGGCGAAGGTCAGTTTTGTTCGGCTTTGGTGCACGTGACGATCCAATGCCTCAGGAGTGACCACCCCTTGTCGTTGCAGGGCGTGGGACAGGTTGATGCTTTGACCGTTCTGGTTCAATCCCATCAGCACGGCCATGTCGGTGGGTGCGACGCCGCCGATGCCCAGGTGAACGGCATAGATCAACCCGTACAGGCTGTGGGCGGCGTCCAGTTCACCGCTGACCAGTTTGTCCCGCAGGTTGGCCCACGAGGATTGGCGCTTGAGGTTTAGCGTCAGGCCATAAGGTTGAGCGAAGCCCTGGGTTGCCGCCACCACCAGGGAGGCGCAGTCGCTCAAAGCCATGAAGCCCAGGTCGAGGCTGCTCTTTTCCGGAGCATCACTGCCGTTGACCCAGGCCAGTGGGTCTCTTGTCGGGCTGCTGCCAACCGAATCGTTCATCAACACCTACCTTTTCTTTCAAAAAAAAGCGCCGTTCCCTCAGATGGCGATGCAAGGCCATTGCGGGTAACGACGCCTTTGTCCGTAAGCTCGCTCCGCCGTTGGAGTGCGCTCTGATACCGAGTGCAAAGCAAGGCACATGCCACGGGCCTGGAAGCGCTGTCGGCCGTCACCTTTCCATCAAGATTGAAAATGGACGGCCTCTCAGTATGGCCGCCTCTCAGTGCCAGGCCGCCCAGGAAACCTACGGTGTACGCTGACTTCCCCTTAACGACTCCCTGCCTCTGGCTACTGCTTGCCGCGCTGATGCTGGGAGGTGCCGATGCCCATGGCGAAACCTATCAGGCGCAGGACGAGAGCCTGCATACCGTCTTTACTGCCTTGTCCGTGCCTATGGGCCTGCCCATTGTCGTGAGCAGTGAAGTAGCGCGCACACGCATCAGTGAAGTCATTGACCTCGATACCCCTCAACACGCCCTGGAGACGCTTGCATTGCAATACGGCTTGATCTGGTACGGCGACGGGCAGGCGCTCTACCTCTATGACGTCAGCGAAGCAAAAAGCTCGACCGTGACGTTGTTGCATATATCCGTCGACAGGTTTCGTGCCCTCATGCGCCGCTCTGGGGTTGATGAAACGCGCTACCCCCTTAGGATCAGCGGAGCTCGGACATTCTCCGTGTCGGGTCCGCCTAATTATGTCGATCAGGTGTTGCAACTGGCCCAATTGATGGACCTTGAACGTGCTGATTTGCGCGTGGGTACCCAGGCGTTTGCTGTCGTCCAGGTACTCAACACCCATGTTGCTGACCGGGTGTACTCCATGGGCCCGGAAAAGGTCTCGGTGCCGGGGATCGCGTCGCTGATCGACACCCTTCTGGCGTCTGAGGAGGACGGACCGCTGGCCGACAAGAGTCTGGCGGTGATCCCCTATTTGGATACCAACAGCCTGCTGATCAAGGGCGAACCTGAGCAATTGGGATTCATCGAGCGATTGATCGCCGAGTTGGACACACCCAAGCGGTCTGTCGAAGTCTCGCTCTGGATGGTGGACGTAGAGCGTGACGACCTGAAAAAACTGGAGCCTGCCTGGGATAAGGAGGCGAAGGGTCAGGCCACGCGAATCCTGGAACCGATTGACGATAACCGCTTGATGGCGCAAATCGCCACGCTGGAGCATCGGCGGCGAGCGAAAGTGATGACGTTACCGGTGATTCTCACCCAAGAGAACGTGCCAGCGGTATTTCAGGATAACCACACCTTCTACCTGCCCGCTCCCGGACAGGATCATGCTGATTGGAAGCCTGTGCATTACGGCTCCCAAGTCAGCGTGTTGCCGCGTTTTGCCGAAGCGAATCAGATCGAGATGCTTCTCCACGTTGAGGATGGTCGCCAGATGAGCCAGGCCGGTCGGCGCGGCAAACCGAGCGCGGTCGGGCGGGTTAGTATCAGTAGCGTGGTGCAAGTGCCGCAGGGCAAGCGCCTGTGGTTGGGGCCGTTTAGCCGTGAGGCCAATGAGCAGGGACGAAACGCCGTATCAAATGGCTCGGCCAAGGTTCGTCTGTTTGTGATTCAGTCCCGGGCCGTGGGTAGCGAGAAGGCCTTACCGGCAGGCGTTGGTGCGCCACCGTTGACTGCGGCGCAATACGAACGTGTGCAACGTGCGTTTGTGCACCCGGGTCGCGATATCTCTCCGTGAAAAAGGTGCTAACCCGTGCATATGGAAATTCTTCTACAGGAACAACTGGTCAGTTTCAGGCGCCTTTCAGCCTTTGCGCCTGGGAAGGTGCTGCCATTGGCGCCTGGAATCAACCACTGCGTGGAGGTTCGGGTTAACGGCCGGCTATTGGCGTTGGGGGAGTTGGTGCAGTTGGAGGATCGCCTGGGGATTGAATTGCACGAGGTCTATCGAAAAGGGGCATCTGACAGTTGTAAATGAACGGTCTTACAGGGTGATGCTGAAAAGCGGCGGCTGTATGGGTTTTTTCCTAGCGTGGGCTGCAAGGCGGTTTTTTATAGTCATGACGTGGGCACAAGAGCCAGTACTGGAAATAAGGAATGAGTCGGATGCCGAGGTGGATATGGCCGTCGTGAATGATGGGTTGACTGCGACTTCCCTGTATTTCTCCCAGTGGATACTGCATGGCGATGGTCGTCTAAGCGGTAAAGTCAGCGATGTTCAGTTGCCGCCCAAGGAGCTGCATGTTTTGCGGTTGCTGCTTGCCTCTGGCGGTGTCCTGATGACCAAGGATCATTTGCTTGAACTGGCCTGGCCACAAGGGGAGGTCGCGGAGGAGTCACTGACCCGTTGCATTTACTCGCTGCGCAAGCATCTTGGAGCCGACAAGGGGTTTATCAAGACCATCTACGGTCGTGGGTATCGCTTCACCTGTCCCGTGAACGTTGAGCGGCATGGGGCTGGGCATACGGATGCCGCGCAGCACCTGTGTTCGGCCTGTGGCCAGCTCAGGCGTGGCTAAGCTGTGGCGCAGGCTGCTGTTGCTCGGCCTATTGATCAGTGCAAACCAGGCGTTTGCCTACTGCTGGGAGGAAACCGCCAGTCGCTACGGTATCGAGCCTGAATTGCTGCAGGCTATCGCTGCCGTGGAGTCGGGGTTTCGTGCAGATGCGATCAACCACGCAAACCAGAATGGTACGCGTGACATCGGCCTGATGCAGATCAACAGTATCCATTTGCCCCGCTTGCTCAAGCTGGGCATTACCGAGGAACGGCTGTTGAGTGAGCCGTGCCTCTCAGTGGAAGTAGGCGCTTCCATACTGGCCGATTTCATTCAGCGCTTTGGCTACAACTGGACGGCGGTAGGTTCCTACAATGTTGGCGCCGGCTCAGGCCCTCAGCGCGACGCATTGCGCATGCGCTATGCAGAGAAAATTTGGGCACGCTATGAGTTGCTCGTACAGCAGCGCTATTGATGTTTGGGTAGCACGCCTCGCGTGCACCCCGTCACCCCGGCTATAATCGCCGCCACCTTTCGCCGCCATCCGAGTCTAGCCCGCCCATGTATACCCTGGCCCGCCAGCTGTTGTTCAAACTCTCCCCGGAAACCTCCCACGATCTGTCCCTGGACCTGATCGGCGCCGGTGGCCGCCTGGGGCTCAACGGCCTGGTATGCAAGGCACCCGCAAAAATGCCGGTATCAGTGATGGGGCTCGACTTCCCCAACCCGGTCGGACTGGCCGCTGGCCTGGACAAGAACGGCGCGGCCATCGATGGCTTCGCGCAACTGGGTTTCGGTTTTGTCGAGATCGGCACCGTGACGCCACGGCCGCAGCCCGGTAACCCCAAGCCGCGGATCTTCCGCCTGCCTGAAGCCGAGGCGATCATCAACCGCATGGGTTTCAACAACCTCGGCGTCGATCACCTGCTGTCGCGGGTTGAGGCTGCGAAGTACAAGGGCATCCTCGGCATCAATATCGGCAAGAATTTTGATACACCGGTTGAGCGAGCGGTGGACGATTACCTGATCTGCTTGGACAAGGTCTACGCCCACGCCAGCTATGTCACCGTCAACGTCAGCTCGCCGAACACACCGGGCTTGCGCAGCCTGCAGTTCGGTGACTCCCTCAAGCAATTGCTCGAAGCCCTACGCCAGCGCCAGGAAGATTTGGCAGTGCGCCATGGCAAGCGCGTGCCGCTGGCCATCAAGATCGCCCCGGACATGAGTGACGAGGAAACCGTGCTGGTGGCCCAAGCCCTGGTGGATTCGGGTATGGACGCAGTGATCGCTACCAACACCACCCTAAGCCGTGTCGGCGTCGAAGGGTTGGCCCATGGCGACGAAGCCGGTGGCCTGTCAGGTGCGCCGGTGCGGGACAAGAGCACCCATATCGTCAAGGTGTTGGCTGCTGAGTTGGCCGGGCGTTTGCCGATCATTGCAGTGGGCGGTATCACCGAAGGCAAGCACGCTGCCGAGAAGATCGCTGCCGGCGCGAGCCTGGTGCAGTTGTACTCCGGGTTTATCTACAAAGGCCCGGCACTTATTCGTCAATCGGTGGATGCGATCGCAGCATTGCGTTGAAGGATCGCCCAATAAAAAGGGCTCCTTAAAAGGAGCCCCTGGGCCGAAGCCCGCCGCCTTGAGAGGGCGTGCGTGGTTAAGTCGTCATCTATTCGTGGTGGTGTCGGAATTAAGTGCCCTTGATTAGCCGACGGCGTGAAGTTCGTTGAGTCTGTGGATTCCCGCAGTGCCAGTCATACCGTCCCAGTTGTCGCCTCGTCCTTCTCGCCAGCCGTTGATCCAGGCTTGGCGTACCGACGGTAGAGTAAATGGGCAAAGCTCACGGGATTTGCCATGAACGCCATATTGATATCCGCGTAAAAAAGCTCTTTCCAACGGATCACGCTTAAGTCTTCTCATAGGGTGTTTCCCTCACTTGTTGACTGTCTTGATATCCTTCGGCCTCGTCTGAGGCCGGGCAGAGTTTTTCTGCCGTTGGTGGGCTCGCTGCCGGCGTGGCGAGCCTAGGTGTTGGCGTCGTTACGGCGCCAACCTGTGTTGAGTTCTAACCAATAGGTCACACGGATTCAATGATCGTTTTGTCATAAGCACGTAACGATTACGATGCTATAGCCATAAGCTGGGATGGCTTTTCGCCCCTTTTTTGAGGCAAAGCCAGCTATGATGCACCCTGCAAAGAGGACGGGTTTAATCCTTTAGTGAGAATGCTGGCCCGTTGCGGTCGGTTACTATTCGACGAAGGGTCGGAATATTTCTTTTTGTTGCTTAAAAAAATCACTCTGCCCCGTCAATAAAGGCTCAAGGGCCCGTCAGACGGGGTGGGACGGCACATTCGTGCCACGCGAGCACTCTTCGAGAAAAGTGCTTGATTGAAAACCGAACCGGCGATGCGTCGCCCGTTCATTTATTGCTGAAAAGCCTGGAATGCCCCATGTCGGACCGTTTTGAACTCTTCCTCACTTGCCCCAAGGGCCTCGAAGGCCTGCTGATCGAGGAAGCCGTCGGGCTTGGCCTTGAGGAAGCCCGCGAGCACACCTCGGCCGTGCGCGGCATGGCCGACATGGAAACCGCCTATCGCCTGTGCCTCTGGTCGCGCCTGGCCAACCGCGTGTTGCTGGTGCTCAAGCGCTTCCCGATGAAGGATGCCGAAGATCTCTACCACGGCGTGCTGGACATCGAATGGGCCGACCACATGGTCTCCGACGGCACCCTGGCGGTGGAGTTCAGCGGTCACGGTTCGGGCATCGACAACACCCACTTCGGCGCGCTGAAGGTCAAGGACGCGATCGTCGACAAGCTGCGTACCCCGACCGGCGAACGCCCGTCCATCGACAAGATCAACCCTGACCTGCGCATTCACCTGCGCCTGGACCGTGGCGAAGCAATCCTGTCCCTCGATCTTTCCGGCCACAGCCTGCACCAGCGCGGCTACCGCCTGCAGCAGGGCGCGGCGCCGTTGAAGGAAAACCTGGCGGCGGCGATCCTGATTCGTGCCGGCTGGCCGCGTATTGCTGCCGAAGGCGGCGCGCTGACTGACCCGATGTGCGGTGTGGGGACCTTCCTGGTCGAAGGCGCGATGATTGCCGCCGACATGGCCCCCAACCTCAACCGCGAACTGTGGGGCTTCACCACCTGGCTTGGCCACGTGCCGGCGCTGTGGAAGAAACTTCATACAGAAGCCACTGAACGTGCCGCCATCGGCATGAACAAAACCCCGCTGTGGGTGCGTGGCTACGAGGCTGACCCCCGTCTGATCCAGCCCGCGCGCAACAACATCGAGCGTGCTGGTCTGAGCCATTGGATCAAGGTGTACCAGGGCGAAGTCGGCACCTTCGAGCCGCGCCCGGACCAGAACCAGAAAGGCCTGGTGATCTGCAACCCGCCCTACGGCGAACGTCTGGGTGACGAAGCCAGCCTCTTGTACCTCTACCAGAACCTCGGCGAGCGTCTGCGCCAGGCCTGCATGGGCTGGGAAGCCGCGGTGTTCACCGGCGCACCGGACCTGGGCAAGCGCATGGGCATTCGCAGCCACAAGCAGTATTCGTTCTGGAACGGCGCGTTGCCGTGCAAATTGCTGCTGATCAAGGTCAACCCGGATCAGTTCGTTACCGGCGAGCGTCGTACCCCGGAACAGCGCCAGGCTGAACGTGAGCAGGCTGTTTACGACCAAGCCCCGGTCGAGCCACAAGAGCGCCAGTACAACAAGAACGGCAACCCGATCAAGCCAGCCCCGGCCCCTGTGGTCGAGCAGGCGCGCCTGAGCGAAGGCGGGCAGATGTTCGCCAACCGCCTGCAGAAGAACCTCAAGCTGCTGGGCAAGTGGGCCAAGCGTGAAGGGGTGGATTGCTATCGCGTGTACGACGCCGATATGCCCGAATACTCCATGGCCATCGACCTGTACCACGATTGGGTGCATGTGCAGGAATATGCCGCGCCGAAGTCCATTGACCCGGAAAAAGCTTCCGCACGTATGTTCGATGCGCTGGCGGCGATCCCTCAGGCGCTGAACATCGACAAGAGCCGCGTGGTGGTCAAGCGTCGTGAGCGCCAGAGCGGCACCAAGCAGTACGAGCGCCAGAGCGCCCAAGGCAAGTTCACCGAAGTCAGTGAAGGCGGCGTGAAGCTGCTGGTCAACCTCACCGATTATCTCGACACCGGCCTGTTCCTAGACCATCGCCCGATGCGCATGCGTATCCAGAAGGAAGCGGCCGGCAAGCGTTTCCTTAACCTGTATTGCTACACCGCCACCGCCAGTGTGCATGCAGCCAAGGGTGGCGCGCGCAGCACCACCAGCGTTGACCTGTCCAAGACCTATCTGGACTGGGCGCGTCGCAACTTCTCCCTCAACGGGTTCTCCGACAAGAACCGCCTGGAGCAGGGTGACGTGATGGCCTGGCTGGAGGCCAGCCGCGATGAGTTCGACATGATCTTCATCGACCCGCCGACCTTCTCCAACTCCAAGCGCATGGAAGGCATTTTCGACGTGCAGCGTGACCACGTGCAGTTGCTGGACCTGGCGATGGCACGCCTGGCACCGGGTGGTGTGCTGTATTTCTCGAACAACTTCC
The DNA here is from genome assembly GCF_900187495.1 of Pseudomonas sp. Irchel 3H9. Classification (NCBI taxonomy): domain Bacteria; kingdom Pseudomonadati; phylum Pseudomonadota; class Gammaproteobacteria; order Pseudomonadales; family Pseudomonadaceae; genus Pseudomonas; species Pseudomonas sp. Irchel 3H9. Next base: position 88,607 of record NZ_FYDK01000004.1, read on the forward strand.
GCAAGTTCGCGCTGGAGGAAAACCTCAGCGAGCGCTACACGGTCGAGGAAATCAGCGACAAGACCATCGATCCGGATTTTGCGCGCAACGCCAAGATCCATCGGGCCTGGAAAATCACCGCTCGCGGTTAACCAACAGCCTGAAGCCGCAAGCCTGGTTTAATCCGGTCTTGCGGCTTTTTTACGCTGGTCAAACTCTGGGCCGATAGCTATAACTTAAGGCCTAGCCAAAGTGACACCCCCGCACGCTGGCGTTGTGAGTGTTGCTTATGCCGATGCAAGCCGTTCGCCCGAAAATCCTAGGCTTTATCAGTGAGCAGGCGTCGGCTTGGCTGGTGGCATTGGTGGTGTTTCTGGCGGGCTGTACCCTGACGCTCATCGTCGCCTGGGCGTCCTTCGATCTCTATCAACAACAGGTGCGCCAGCGTTTCCAGTTGCTGGTCAACGAGCGGTATACCCGCCTGCAGGAACGCTTCGAAGATCAGGAACAGCGCTTGAACAGCCTGCGGCGGTTCTTCGTCAATTCCGACGACGTGTCCCGTGAAGAATTCGATGGTTTCGCCCAGCCTTTGCTATTGCGCACCCGGGCCTACGCCTGGGCGCCGCGCGTGTCTCGCGATCAACGCAGCCAGTTCGAACAAGAGGTGTCCCGCCAGCGTGGTACGCCCTTTGTCATCCGTGAGTTAAATAGCGCCGGAGAACTGGCCCCGGCGCCCGAGCGTGATGAATACGTGCCGGTGCTCTACAGCCAGACTCAAAGTTTGCTGGGCTCGCCATTGGGTTTTGATCTGCTGGCCCAGCCCCTGCGGCGCTCAGCCCTTGAACGCGCACAAAAAAGCGGCAAGCTGGCGGTTTCCCAGCCCATGCAACTGGTAGGCGTTGAGCCTGCTTATGCCACTGGGGTATTGCTGGTGGCGCCGGTCAGTCACCTGTCCACTTCCGAGCAGTCCCAGCATGAGCCCTTTGGCTACGTGATGGCCGTGATCAGCATGCGCCAGTTAGTAGCTGACGGCTTGCCCAAGCCGGAACGTGACAACCTGGTGATGCAGATCGTCGATACCTCCGACCTACAGAAACGTGTGCTCTACGAATCGAGCAATAGCGTGGCAAACGGCGACCTGATCGGTGCGCGCCGTCTTACCTTGGGGGACCACGTTTATGCCCTGACCCTGCGTCCGAGCCAGGTGTTCGACCAGACTAACCATTCTTCGTTGATCACGATCCTGACGATGGGCGGGTTGCTCAGCCTGTTGCTCAGCGCCTTGCTCTATGTGCTGGTGAGCCAACGCCAGCGCGCCGTGAAGCTGGTGGAACAGCGTACCGTGCAGTTGCGCCTGCGTGAGCAGGAGTTACGCGGTGCCCATGGCCAACTGCGCAGCGTGCTGAATGCGGCGACCCAGGTCGCCATCATTGCCACCGACTTACGCGGCGTCATCAACACCTTCAATGCCGGTGCCGAACAAATGCTCGGGTTCTCAGCCGAGCAGGTGGTGGGTAAGTTGACCCTGGAAAGCTTGCACTTGGCGTCGGAACTGGAAGCCCGTGCAGCTAGCCTGAGCGTGGCCTTGGGCAAGCGAATCCCTGCCAGTCAGGCGATGCTGGTCGAGAGCCCGGATAACCTGCACGAAGCCCGGGAATGGACCTTGGTGCGCGAGGATCGCAGCCAGTTGACTGTGAACATGCTGGCCACTGTGTTGCTGGATGATCACGGTTTGTGGATCGGGCACTTGGCGATTTACCTGGACATTACCGAGCAAAAACGCGCTTACGAAGCATTGGCGGCCCGTGACCGCCTGCTCAAGAAACTCAGCGCCCATGTGCCCGGCGGTATCTTCCAGTTCACCCTGGAACCCCGCGAAAACTGGCGGTTCATCTATGCCAGCGATGGTATGCGCGACATTTATGAAATCGAAACCGGTGTGTTGCAGCAGGACGCGAAGAAAGTTTTCGAGCGTATCCACCCGCTGGACGTGGAGCGGGTACGAGCCTCGATTCGCCTGTCGGCGTTGCAGTTGAGCCATTGGCGCGAAGAGTACCGGGTGCAGTTGCCACAACGGGGTCTGCGCTGGATTCGCGGCGAAGCCACACCGGAAGAGTTACCGGGTGGCGGTACGCTGTGGCATGGCTACGTGTCGGACATTTCCGATTTGAAGCGGGTTGAAGAGGAGCTACGCGCACTGTCCATCACTGATTCCCTGACCGGAATTCACAATCGACGCTATTTTCAGGACCGACTCAGGGCCGAGATGGTGAGGCTCAATCGGACCAGCGGGGCATTGTCGGTGATCATGCTCGATATCGATCACTTCAAGCGCATCAACGACAAGCATGGTCACGCGGTCGGCGACGCGGTGTTACAGGAGTTGTGCAAACGCATCGGCCAACGCTTGCGTCGTTCCGATGTCTTCTGTCGGCTGGGTGGCGAGGAATTCATGGTGCTCTGCCCCAACACCGGTGGCGAACAGGCCTACAGCCTGGCGATGGAATTGTGGCAGTCGCTGCGCAACGAGCCTATGGACGCGGTGGGCATCGTCACTGCCAGCTTTGGTGTGGCCAGTTGGCGGATCGACGAAGGTATTGATGGGTTGTTGCTGCGCGCCGACTCGGCCGTTTATGTAGCCAAGCAGGCGGGCAGGGATCGGGTAGAGGCGACGCCGCTGTGTTGAGTGACCTTTGTGGTGAGCGGGCAAGCCGCTCACCACAGGCTCCAGTTCAGCGTCAGAGTACTGGGGCTGAAGCCGCCAATTTAGGTTGGCGATACAGGTCCAGCAGCACCTGATCCAGCACCGACGAAGCGCCCCATGGCTTCGGATCGTTGAGAATCGCCACCACCGCCCAGGTATTGCCGTTGTTGTCGCGGCTGAACCCGGCAATGGCGCGTACGGTGTTCAAGGTGCCGGTCTTGACGTGGGCTTCGCCGCGCATCGCAGTGGTCTTCAGGCGTTTGCGCATGGTGCCGTCGGTGCCGGCAATCGGCATCGAACTGATGTATTCGGCAGCGTAGGGGCTTTTCCAGGCGGCTTGCAGCATCGCGGCCATCTCGCGGGCGCTGACCCGTTCGGCACGGGACAGCCCGGAGCCGTTCTCCATCACCAGATGGGGTGCAGTGATACCTTTTTTCGCCAGCCACTGACGCACTACACGTTGCGCGGCCTTGGCGTCGTCGCCGTCGGCATCGTTGCGAAACTGCGCGCCCAGGCTCAGGAACAACTGCTGCGCCATGGTGTTGTTACTGTATTTGTTGATGTCGCGGATGATTTCCGCCAGGTCCGGCGAGAATGCGCGGGCCAACACCTTGGCATCCTTGGGCACGGGCGCCTGGATATCACGGCCCTGGATGCTGCCGCCCAACTCCTGCCAGATTGCCCGCACGGCGCCGGCGGTATAGGTGGCATGGTCGAGCAGCGACAGGTACGTCTGGGAGCTGCAGCCGTCGCCCAGTTGGCCACTGACGGTGACCGTCACGCTGCCATCGGCGGCAGTGACCGGGTTGTAGCGCACGTCGCCGGTGCATTGCTTGGCGTTGGAAACCTTGACCTGATTGTCGATGCGAATACTGGCGATCGGCGGCTCCACCGATACGATCACACGGCCTGAGTCGTTGCGGGTCACAAAGCGCAGGGCCTTGAGGTTGACCAGCAGGGCGTCGGGCTTAACCAAGAAGGGCTTGTTCTCGTCGTTGCCGTCGTCATTGAATTCCGGCAGTTGTGGCGGGATAAAGAAGCCACGGTCCAACACTAGGTCGCCAGTGACTTGCTGTACGCCATTGGCGCGCAGGTCGCGCATCAACAGCCAGAGTTTTTCCATATTCAGCTTGGGATCACCGCCGCCCTTGAGGTAAAGGTTGCCATGCAACACGCCGCCGCTGAGGGTGCCGTCGGTGTAGAACTCGGTTTTCCACTGGTGGTTGGGGCCGAGCATTTCCAAGGCGGCGTAGGTGGTAACCAGCTTCATGGTGGACGCGGGGTTTACCGAGACGTCAGCGTTGAAGACGGTGGGGGTGCCAGGGCCGTTCAGGGGGATCATCACCAGTGACAGCGCGGTGTTTTGCAGCTTGGCTTTGGCCAGGGCCTGCTGAACATTCGGGGGGAGGGTGTTATTGACTGGGGCAGCTGTGGCGCTGAGGGCCAGTGGCAAGAGGAGACCGGCTAGCAAGAGTGAACGTAAAGATTTGATCATAAGAAATGAAACCCTACTGCTGAGGAGGGTGAAAAAGGCGAGGGGTAAATAGGAAAAATCCCTCATTGGTCATGAAAGTGTCGGCATTATGCCCCAAGGTGGGCGCGCTTGTGGCTGAACCATAGCTGGAAATCAGCGTTTTTTTTACAGGCAAAGTGCCGCCTGTCCCAGAGAGTCGGGCAATCGTCGCCTTAAACTGCTAAAGTGCCGCCCGTTATTACTTATGAGGATTGTTCCAATGGCGACTAACCGTTCCCAGCGTCTGCGCAAAAAACTGTGCGTTGATGAATTTCAAGAGCTGGGTTTCGAACTGAACCTGGACTTCAACGAAGGCCTGAGTGAAGAAGCTATCGACGCTTTCCTCGAAGCATTCATCAAAGAAGCCATGGAAGCCAACGGTCTGGGCTATGTCGGCGGCGATGACTTCGGTCTGGTTTGCCTGCAGAAGCGTGGCTCGGTCTCCGAAGAGCAGCGCGCTGCTGTTGAAGCCTGGCTGAAAACCCGTTCCGAGCTGACCAAGGCTGAAGTCAGCCCGTTGCTGGACGTGTGGTATCCGGAAAAGCCGATCAACGCGGCTAAGTGATACTGAAAAAAACGGCGACCTGAGGGTCGCCGTTTTTTTATGCCTTGCGCCAGTTCAGAATCAGCAGCGTCAATACCCCCGCCACAATCCCCCAGAACGCCGACCCGATGGAAAACAACGTCAAGCCTGACGCGGTGACCATAAAGGTGATCAGCGCCGCTTCCCGTTCCTTCGGCTCATTCATGGCGATACTCAAGCCGTTGATGATCGAGCCAAACAACGCCAATGCCGCAATCGACAGCACCAGCTCCTTGGGCAATGCTGCGAACAATGCCGCCAACGTGGCGCCGAACACGCCAGCAATCCCGTAGAAAACCCCGCACCACACGGCCGCGGTGTAGCGTTTGTTGCGGTCTTCGTGGGCATGGGGCCCGGTGCAGATGGCTGCGCTGATCGCCGCCAGGTTGATGCCATGGGAGCCAAAAGGTGCCAGTACCAGCGAGGCCAGGCCGGTGGCTGTGATCAGTGGTGATGCCGGCACGTTATAGCCGTCGGCGCGCAACACGGCGACGCCGGGCATGTTTTGCGAAGTCATTGCCACCACAAACAGCGGAATGCCGATGCTGATCGTCGCGGCCAGTGAGAAGTGCGGCGTGGTCCAGACCGGCGTCGCGACTTCCAGGTGAAAGCCGCTGAAATCCAACAGCCCCATGACCCCGGACAGCGCGGTGCCGATCACCAGCGCGGCCAGAACCGCATAACGTGGCGACAGACGCTTAATGATCAGATACGTGAAGAACATCCCCAGCACCAGGCCGGTGCGATGCTGCGCGGCAACGAAAATCTCGCTGCCGATCTTGAACAGGATCCCTGCCAATAAGGCCGCCGCCAGTGAGGCAGGAATGCGTTTGACCAGTTTTTCAAAGCTGCCGGTCAGCCCGCAGATCGTCACCAGCACCGCACAGGTGATATAGGCACCGATGGCTTCGCCATAACTCACGCCGCCCAGGCTGGTGATCAACAGCGCCGCGCCAGGCGTGGACCAGGCAATGGTGATCGGTGTGCGATAGCGCAGGGACAGGCCGATGCTGCACACCGCCATGCCGATGGAAATTGCCCAGATCCATGAGGAAATCTGCGCGGTGGTCAAGCCGGCGGCTTGCCCGGCTTGGAACATCAGCACCAGGGAACTGGTGTAGCCGGTCATCATCGCAATGAAACCCGCGACGATGGCCGATGGAGAAGTGTCGGCCAGCGGGCGCAAAGGCGCTTGAGTGGCTTCGGTCATGGAGAGGTGTTCCTTTTACCTGGGTATTTGCCGGTGACGGCGCAGATTCAAGCCTAAACTCAAACGTAACTACTCATTGCAATACAGCCGCCGGCGCAATCAGCCGTACAGTGTGTTGGCGCATTGGGTTGTGTACAATGTGCCGTGTTTTTAGGTGATACTTGCCAGCGACCCTCGCTTGCCGTATTACCGTTAATTCGCCGCCGTTCTCCAAACCCGAGTGCCCATGAACGAACAGTTGCAACCTCTCAAGAAACAACCGCGAGCCGGCAAGGCCGGTCGCAGCGGAACCCAGGACGATATCGTCTATGCGCATATCTTCGAGGCCATCCTCGAACAACGCCTGGCGCCCGGCACCAAATTGAGCGAAGAAGCACTGGGCGAAATCTTCGGCGTAAGCCGCACCATCATTCGTCGCGCACTGTCGCGCCTGGCCCATGAAGGCGTCGTGCTGCTGCGGCCCAATCGCGGCGCGGTGGTGGCGAGTCCAAGCGTGGAAGAGGCGCGCCAAGTGTTCCTGGCACGGCGTCTGGTGGAGCGGGCGATCACCGAGTTGGCGGTGCAGCATGCTACCGCCGAACAACTGGCCGAGCTGCGCCAGATGGTCAACGACGAGCGCGACAGTTTCTCCCGTGGTGATCGCGGTGCGGGTATCCGCCTCTCCGGCGAATTCCACCTCAAGCTGGCCGAAGCGGCAAAGAACGCGCCGCTGATCAGCTTCCAGCGCAGCCTGGTGTCCCAGACCTCACTGATCATCGCCCAGTACGAAAGCGGCAACCGCTCGCACTGTTCGTATGATGAGCACACCCAGTTGATCGACGCGATTGAAGCGCGGGACGCGACACTGGCGGTGAATTTGATGATGCATCACATGGATCACATCGACAGCAAGCTCAACCTCGATGAGGAAAGTGCGTCGGATGATTTGCATGCGGTGTTTTCGCATTTGCTGCAGACCAAAAAGCCGGGGCGTTCTTCGGTCAAACTGTAATTTCCCCGGTTCACCCGGAAACAAATGTGGGAGGGGGCTTGCTCCCGATAGCGCTGGATCAGTTAACACATGACTAACTGAACCACTGCCATCGGGAGCAAGCCCCCTCCCACGTTTGGTTTTGTGTAGCGGTTGAGATCAGCGTTGGTGCACGAGTTGGCCGGCAGCGTAGGTCTGCAACACCGTCCGATCATCCCCCAGCGTCATCAACACAAACAACGTCTCGGCAATGTTGTTCGCCTGTTTCAAGCGATAGCTGAGCAGCGGCGTGGCGTTGTAATCCAGTACCAAAAAGTCCGCATCCGTGCCCGGCTGCAACGTGCCGATCTTGTCCTCCAGGCGCAGTGCACGCGCTCCGCCGAGGGTCGCCAGGTACAGCGATTTGAACGGGCTCAACCGCGCCCCTTGTAGTTGCATGACCTTGTACGCTTCGTTCAACGTTTGCAGCAGCGAGAAACTGGTGCCGCCGCCCACATCAGTGCCCAGGCCCACATTCAACTTGTGCTTCTCGGCCATTGGCAGGTTGAACAACCCACTGCCGAGGAAAAAGTTCGACGTCGGGCAGAACGCTACCGCCGAGCCCGTCTCTGCCAGCCGCGCGCACTCGTCATCACACAGGTGCACGCCGTGGGCAAATACCGAACGCTCGCCCAGCAGGTTGTAGTGGTCGTAAACATCCAGATAGCCTTTGCGCTCCGGGAACAACTCCTTCACCCATTCGACTTCCTGCTTGTTCTCACTGATGTGCGTCTGCATGTACAGGTCCGGGTACTCGCCCAGCAGTTGCCCGGCCAATGCCAGTTGTTCCGGCGTGCTGGTCGGTGCGAATCGCGGCGTGACGGCATAGTGCAGACGGCCCTTACCGTGCCAGCGCTCGATGAGCGTCTTGCTTTCCTGGTAGCCGGTTTCGGCAGTGTCGGTGAGGTAGTCCGGCGCGTTGCGGTCCATCATCACTTTGCCAGCGATCATGCGCAGGTCGAGTTTCTCGGCCGCTTCGAAGAATGAGTTCACGGACTGCGGATGCACGCTGCCGAACACCAGCGCCGTGGTGGTGCCGTTGCGCAGCAGTTCCTTGATGAAAATATCCGAGACTTCGTCGGCGTGGGCCTTGTCGGCAAATTGGCTTTCACACGGGAAGGTGTAGGTGTTGAGCCAGTCCAGCAACTGCTCGCCATAAGCACCGACCATGCCGGTCTGCGGCAGGTGGATATGGGTGTCGATCAGGCCTGGGGTGATCAGCGCGTCCTGGTAATGGGTGACTTCGATGTCGGCCGGCAGGGTCGGCAGCAGGTCGCCAGCATGGCCGACAGCGCTGATCTGGCCGTTGTCGATCACCAGCAGGCCGTCTTCGAAATACTCATAGGACGCTTCGATCCCAACGATGGCGGGGTCGGCGATGCTGTGCAGGATGGCGGCACGGTAGGCTTTGCGAGTCAAAGGCATGGTTATCTCAATTCGTGGCTTGGCTGCGGCGTGACACCGGCAGCAATTTGGCAATGGGTTCGGCGCTCGCGGTGTGCTGGCCGAAATTAGCGTTATAGGTGGCGATGATTTCGCCGGCGATGGAGATGGCGATTTCTACCGGTAATTTGCCCTTCACCTCGGTCAGGCCCATGGGGCAGCGCATGCGTTGCAACTGCGCGGCGTCGAAGCCACGGTCACGCAGGCGGTGTTCAAACTTGACGCGCTTAGTCTTGGAGCCAATCAGGCCGAAGTAGGCGAAGTCATTGCGCTTGAGCAGGGCGGCGGTGAGTTCCAGGTCCAGCGCGTGATTGTGGGTCATGACGATGCAATAACTGCCCGCCGGCAAGTCAGCAATTTCGTCGACCGGTTCTTCGCTGACGATTTTACGCACGCCCTGGGGGATATGTTCCGGGAACTCCTGATCGCGGGAATCGATCCAGCGTACCCGGCACGGCAGGCTCGCCAACAAGGGCACCAGCGCGCGGCCGACGTGGCCTGCGCCAAATACCGCAATCTGCGCCTGCACCTGGCCCATGGGTTCAAACAGCAACACGGTGACGCCACCGCAGCACTGGCCCAGGCTGGCGCCGAGGCTGAAGCGCTCCAAATGAGTGTTTTGCTGGCCGCGCGCGAGCATCTCGCGGGCGATCTGCATGGCCTTGTATTCCAGGTGCCCGCCACCGATGGTGTCGAAGGTCTGCGCGGCGCTGATTACCATCTTCGAACCAGCATTGCGCGGCGTGGAGCCGAGCTCTTCGATGATGGTCACCAGTACGCAGGGTTCGCCTCTGTTTTGCAGGTCGGCGAGGGCGCTGATCCAGTTGTTCATGTTTACCTCAACATTACTGTTGTCAGTCAGGCCGCTATCGGGGGCAAGCCCCCTCCCACATTTGAAGGTATTCACAGATCAAAATGTGGGAGTGGGGCTTGCCCCCGATGGCAGCGCCTCGTTCTAGAGCGAAGCCATCTCGGTATCAGCCTCAACTACCTTCGCAGCAGCCAACTTGCGCATCTGCTCACACCCCCACAACACTCGCTCCGGCGTCGCTGGCGCATCGATTTTCGGCTGATGGCGATAGTCACCCAGACTCGCCACCGCATCCTTGATCGCGCACCACGAGGCAATCCCGAGCATGAACGGCGGTTCGCCCACGGCCTTGGAATGGAACACCGTGTCTTCCGGATTTTTGCGGTTTTCTACCAGCTTCACCCGCAGATCCAACGGCATGTCCGCCACCGCCGGGATCTTGTAGCTGGCTGGGCCGTTGGTCATCAGCTTGCCCTTGTTGTTCCACACCAGCTCTTCCATGGTCAGCCAACCCATGCCCTGGATAAAGCCGCCCTCCACCTGGCCGATGTCGATGGCCGGGTTCAGCGAGGCGCCTACGTCATGCAGGATGTCGGTGCGCAGCATTTTGTATTCGCCGGTCAGGGTGTCGACGATCACTTCGCAGCAGGCTGCGCCGAAGGCGAAGTAATAGAACGGCCGCCCGCGTGACTGGCTGCGGTCGTAGAAGATTTTCGGGGTCTTGTAGAAGCCGGTGCTCGACAGCGACACCTGAGCGAAGTAGGCCTGCTGGATCAGTGCCTCAAAGGTCAGGATCTGGTCACGCACGCGCACATGGCCGTTGTGGAATTCAACGTCCGCCTCGCTCACGTCGTATTTGCGCGCCGCAAATTCCACCAACCGTTGCTTGATGGTTTCGGCGGCATTCTGCGCGGCTTTGCCGTTCAGGTCCGCGCCGCTGGAAGCGGCGGTCGGCGAGGTGTTGGGCACCTTGTCGGTGTTGGTGGCGGTGATTTGCACGCGGTCGATTTCCACCTGGAACACTTCGGCCACTACTTGCGCCACCTTAATGTTCAAACCCTGGCCCATCTCGGTGCCGCCGTGGTTCAGGTGGATACTGCCGTCGGTGTAAATATGGATCAGCGCACCGGCCTGGTTCAGAAAGCTGGCGGTGAACGAGATGCCGAACTTCACCGGTGTCAGCGCCAGGCCTTTCTTCAGGATTGGGCTGTGGGCGTTGTACAGGCGAATCGCTTCGCGGCGCTCGGCGTATTGGCTGCTGGCCTCCAGTTCGGCGGTCATCTCTTCGAGCATGTTGTGCTCGACGGTCTGGTAGTAGTGGGTGACGTTGCGCTCGGTCTTGCCGTAGTAGTTGGCCTTGCGCACCGCCAGCGGGTCCAGCGCCAGATGGCGGGCGATGGCGTCCATCACTTCTTCGATAGCGACCATACCTTGGGGCCCGCCAAAACCACGGTAAGCCGTGTTGGACGCGGTATTGGTCTTGCAGCGATGGCCGTTGACCGTGGCATCGCCCAGGTAATACGAGTTGTCGGAGTGGAACATGGCACGGTCGACAATCGAGTTGGACAGGTCCGGCGAGCAGCCGCAGTTGCCGGCCAGCTCCAGGTTGATCCCGTGCAGGCGGCCGCTGTCGTCGAAGCCCACGTCGTATTCGATATAGAAGGGGTGGCGCTTGCCGGTCATCAGCATGTCTTCCACGCGCGGCAGGCGCATTTTGGTCGGCTGGCCGGTGAGGCGCGCCACCACTGCGCACAGGCAGGCGGGGCTGGCGGCCTGGGTTTCCTTGCCACCGAAACCACCGCCCATGCGGCGCATGTCGACGACGATTTTGTTCATCGACACATCGAGTACTTCGGCCACCAGTTTCTGCACTTCGGTGGGGTTTTGTGTGGAGCAGTAGACGATCATGCCACCGTCTTCGGTGGGCATCACCGACGAGATCTGGGTTTCCAGGTAGAAGTGTTCCTGGCCGCCGATGTGCAGAGTGCCCTGGATACGGTTTTTCGCCGTTGCCAGTGCGCCTGCCGAATCGCCGCGTTGATGGGTATGACTGTCGAGCACAAAGTGTTTTTTGCGGTAGGCCTCGACCACGTCCAGCACCGGTTCCAGGTCTTCGTATTCGATCACGGCGGCCATGGCGGCTTTGCGTGCGGTGTCCAGGTCACGGGCGGCAACCGCCAGTACCACTTGGCCAACGAACTGCACGGTGTCGATGGCCAGCAGCGGGTCGCCGGGCATCAGCGGGCCGATGTCTTTCAGGCCCGGTACGTCTTCGTGAGTGATAGCGATGCGCACACCTTCGAAGGCGTAGCAGGGCGCGGTGTCGATGCTGATGATTCGAGCGTGGGCGCGGTCAGACATGCGCGCATACAGGTGCAACTGGTTGGGGAATTCCAGGCGGTCATCGATGTACTGCGCCTCACCGCTGACGTGCTTGGCGGCGCTGTCATGCTTGACGCTGCGACCGACTCCGGAGGTCAGGTCCTGGGCGAACAGCTCGGCGAGTTCGGCCTGGGTTTTTTCCACGGCGTGATGGTTAGACATAAGCGGTCACCCGAGTCTCGATGTGCGGCGTTTGCAGTTCGATGAAGTATTTACGCAGCAGGTTCTGCGCGCTGAGCAGGCGATATTCCTTGCTGGCGCGGAAGTCCGACAGCGGCGTGAAATCCTGGGCCAGGGCGGCGCAGGCTTTCTCCACGGTGGCGGCGTTCCAAGTGGCGCCGACCAATGCGGCTTCGCAGTTTTTCGCGCGTTTTGGTGTCGCGGCCATGCCGCCGAACGCGACGCGTGCCTCACGAATTACGCCGTTGTCGATCTTCAGATTGAAGGCTGCGCAGACGGCGGAAATGTCATCGTCCAGGCGCTTGGAAACCTTATACGCACGGAACAGCGTATGGCCCTTGGGTACGATGATTTTCTCGATGAATTCACTGTCCTGGCGGGCGGTCACGCGGTAGTCGATGAAGTAGTCTTCCAGGGCCAGAGTGCGGCGTACGTCGCCCTTGCACAGCACGATCTGCGCGCCCAGGGCGATCAGCAGTGGCGGTGAGTCGCCGATGGGTGAGGCGTTACCGATATTGCCGCCCAACGTGCCCTGGTTGCGGATTTGCAGAGAGGCGAAGCGGTGCAGCAGCTCACCGAAGTCCGGGTATTCGTGATGCAGTGCGGTGTAGCAGTCGGAGAGGGCGGTGGCGGCGCCTATTTCCAGGCGGTCGTCGAACGATTCGACGCGCTTCATTTCTTCAATATTGCCGACGTAAATCATCACTGGCAGTGTGCGGTGAAACTGGGTGACTTCCAGCGCCAGGTCGGTGCCGCCGGCCAGCAGGCGGGCTTGGGGGTAGGCGTCATAGAGGTCGGCCAGGTCGGCCACGGTCAGTGGCACCAGGCAGCGTTTGTCGCCGCTGTTGAGCTCGCCCGTTTGGGTCGGCGCGATGGCTTTGAGGCGTGCAATGGTCTCGGCCTGGCGGCTGTCGAACTGATCCTGGGGCTTGTTGCAGCAGGCCTGTTCGGCGGCTGCAAGAATCGGGCGGTAGCCGGTGCAGCGGCACAGGTTGCCGGCCAGGGCTTCATGGGCTTTCTGGCTGTCGGGAGCGTCGCTGTTCTTTTGCAGGGCGAACAGCGACATCACAAACCCTGGGGTGCAAAAGCCGCATTGCGAACCGTGGCACTCAACCATGGCTTGCTGCACGCTGTGCAGTTGGCCTTGGTGCTTGAGGTCTTCGACGCTGATCAGTTGTTTGCCGTGCAGCGACGACACAAAGGTCAGGCACGAGTTAAGGCTGCGATAACGAATCTGCTCGACGCCTTGATCGTCGCGATGCAGCTCGCCGACCACCACGGTGCACGCACCGCAGTCGCCGCTGGCGCAGCCTTCCTTGGTACCGGATTTGCCCACGTGCTCACGCAGATAGTTGAGCACGGTCAGGTTGGGGTCCAGGGCGTGCTCGCTACGGAGTTCCTGGTTGAGTAAAAACTGGATCACGGAAGGCCTCGCAGACTCATTATTGTTGTTAACCGCTTTTCGCCGAATCTAGTCATGTCTGACTTTTCGGTCAATGATTTTCTGACCAGCAGGTCAAGAAAATGCGATCGCAACACTCTCAATTATGGTCCAGTCTTTTGGAACCGGCGTTTTTGCGGGCTTACGCTGCTCAGCCGCTGCTTATTTCATGCCAAATTCGCCACGGTGGGCGTAGCGCCATCAGCCAGCCAATGCGCTACACTGCCGCGCTTGTACCGATAGAAGATTTTGAAGGGAAAACATGACGTTCAAGGCGCCGGACAGTCTCGCCGAGCAAATCGCTCACCACCTCGCCGAACGCATTATTCGCGGCGATCTCAAGCCTGGTGAGCGCATCCAGGAACAGAAAGTCACGCTGGCACTCAATGTCAGCCGTGGTTCCGTGCGCGAAGCCTTGCTGATCCTCGAACGGCGCCACCTCATCGCGATCCTGCCGCGCCGTGGTGCCCACGTGACCGAGCTCACCGCGCACAAGGTGCAGAGCCTGTGCACGCTGATGAGCGAGCTGTACATCCTGCTCGGCAATGCCGTCGCCGAAGGCTGGCAGACCCAGGCCGACATGGCGCCGTTCGTGCAGATCCAGCAGCGCCTGGTGACCAATTTCGAGCGTGAGGACATCCGCGCCTTCGTCGAAGAATGCTTTAACGTGATGCGCGCCGCGTACCCCTTTGCCAACAACCCGTACCTGCAGGAAACCGTCGAGAACCTGCAGCCGGCAATGAACCGCGCTTATTACCTGGCCCTGGATCAGCGCAAGGCCTCCATGAGCGAGTACCTGGCGCTGTTCGAGCAACTGCTCGCCGCCGTACTGGCCCGTGACGTGCCGCAGATTCGCCTGGTGCTGTCGGCCTACTGCCAGCGCAGCAGCTCGTTGGTCATCGCAGCGTTGGCGGACGGCTAAGCGTGCGGCTCAAGTGCATCAAGCTGGCGGGGTTCAAATCCTTCGTCGACCCAACCACGGTGAACTTCCCCAGTAACATGGCGGCGGTGGTCGGGCCCAATGGTTGCGGCAAGTCGAACATCATCGACGCCGTCCGTTGGGTGATGGGCGAGAGCTCGGCAAAAAACCTGCGCGGCGAGTCGATGACCGACGTCATCTTCAACGGCTCCACCAGCCGCAAGCCGGTGAGCCAGGCCAGTATCGAGTTGGTATTCGACAACTCCGATGGCACCCTGATCGGCGAGTACGCGGCTTACGCGGAAATTTCCATCCGCCGCAAAGTCACGCGCGACAGCCAGAACAGCTACTTCCTCAACGGCACCAAGTGCCGTCGACGTGACATCACCGATATTTTCCTTGGCACCGGCCTGGGCCCGCGCAGCTACTCGATCATTGAGCAGGGCATGATCTCCAAGCTGATCGAAGCCAAGCCCGAAGACCTGCGTAACTTTATTGAAGAAGCGGCCGGCATCTCCAAGTACAAAGAGCGCCGCCGCGAAACCGAAAACCGCATCCGCCGTACCCACGAAAACCTTGCCCGCCTCACCGACCTGCGCGACGAGCTGGAGCGCCAGTTGGAGCGCCTGCACCGCCAGGCCCAGGCGGCCGAGAAATACCAGGAATACAAGGGCGAAGAACGCCAGCTCAAGGCACAACTCTCGGCCCTGCGCTGGCAGGCGCTGAATGAGCAAGTGGGGCAGCGCGAAGCGATCATCGGTACCCAGGAAATCAGTTTTGAAGCCTTAGTGGCGGAGCAGCGTAACGCCGACGCCAGCATCGAGCGTCTGCGCGACGGGCACCATGATCTGTCCGAACGCTTCAATCTGGTGCAAGGCCGCTTCTATTCGGTAGGCGGCGACATCGCCCGTGTCGAGCAGAGCATCCAGCACGGCCAGCAGCGCCTGCGCCAATTGCAGGACGATCTGAAGGAAGCCGAACGCGCGCGTCTGGAGACCGAATCTCACCTGGGCCATGACCGCACTTTGCTGCTGACCCTGGGGGAAGAGCTGGACATGCTCACCCCAGAGCAGGAAATCACCAGCGCCGCCGCCGAAGAAGCCGCCGCCGCCCTGGAAGAATCTGAAACCACCATGCATGGCTGGCAGGAACAGTGGGACGCTTTCAACCTGCAATCGGCCGAGCCGCGTCGCCAGGCCGAGGTGCAGCAGTCGCGCATCCAGCAACTGGAAACCAGCATGGAGCGCCTGGCCGAGCGCCAGCGCCGCTTGCAGGAAGAGCGCGTATTGCTCGCCGCTGATCCGGAAGACGCCGCGATCATGGACCTCAGCGAGCAACTGGCCGAAAGCGAAATGACGCTGGAAGAGCTGGAAGCCAGCGAAGAACAGCAAGTAGAGCGCCTTGAACAATTGCGTCAGCAGTTGCAACAGGCGACCCAGGCCCAGCAGCAGGCACAGGGCGATTTGCAGCGGCTCAATGGTCGGCTGGCATCCCTTGAAGCCTTGCAGCAAGCTGCGTTGGACCCAGGTACCGGCACCGCCGAATGGTTGCGCGACCAGCATTTGGCCGAGCGGCCACGCCTGGCGGAAGGCCTGAAGGTCGAAGCCGGCTGGGAGTTGGCAGTGGAAACCGTGCTCGGTGCCGATCTTCAAGCAGTGCTGGTGGATGACTTTGGCGGTTTCGACTTGGCCGGGTTTGCCCAAGGCGATCTGCGTTTGCTCAGCCCCGCCGCCGATGGTGCGCGGGTGCCGGGCAGCCTGCTGGATAAGGTCGAGGCCGCCATTGACCTGTCGCCGTGGTTGGGCCAAGTCAAACCGGTGGATTCCCTGGAGCAGGCCCTGGCCCAGCGCGGTCAATTGGCAGCCGGCGAAAGCCTGATCAGCCGCGATGGCTATTGGGTCGGCCGGCACTTTTTGCGGGTTCGCCGCGCCAGTGAAGCAGAAAGTGGCGTTCTGGCCCGTGGCCAGGAAATCGTCAACCTGATCGCTGAGCGCGAAGAGCGTGAAGCGACCCTCGAAAGCCTGGAAACCGAACTGCAAACCCTGCGCGCCACCCAGCGCCAGCAAGAGACCGGCCGCGAACACCTGCGCCGTCTGTTGCAGGACGAAGCGCGTCAGCAAGGCGAGTTGAAGGCGCAACTGTCGGCGAGCAAAGCCAAGGCCGAACAACTGACCCTGCGCCGTACCCGTCTTGATGAAGAAGTCGCCGAGATGGGCGAGCAACGCGCCCTGGAACATGAACAGATCGGCGAAGCGCGCCTGCACCTGCAGGAGGCGCTCGACAGCATGGCCCTCGATACCGAGCAGCGCGAACTGCTACTGGCCCAGCGCGACAGCTTGCGCGAACGCCTTGACCGCGTGCGCCAGGAAGCCCGGCAGCACAAGGATCACGCGCACCAATTGGCGGTACGCCTCGGCTCGCTGCGCGCCCAGCATGATTCCACACGCCAGGCCCTTGAACGCCTGGAGATGCAATCCGAACGCCTCACCGAAAAGCGCGAGCAACTGAGCCTCAATCTGGAGGAGGGCGAAGCGCCGTTGGAAGAGCTGCGCCTCAAGCTCGAAGAATTGCTCGACAAGCGCATGACCGTCGACGAAGAACTCAAGACCGCGCAGATCGCCCTGGAAGACGCCGACCGCGAATTGCGCGACGCGGAAAAACGCAGAACCCAGGCCGAGCAGCAATCCCAATTGATTCGCGGCCAACTCGAACAACAGCGTATGGAATGGCAAGCCTTGACCGTGCGCCGCAAAACCTTGCAAGACCAATTGCTGGAAGACGGCTACGACCTGCACGGCGTGCTCAACACCCTGACCTCCCAGGCCAACGAGAAAGAAGCCGAGGAAGAACTTGAGCGGATTGCTGCACGTATCCAACGCCTGGGCGCGATCAACCTCGCGGCCATCGATGAATATCAGCAGCAGTCCGAGCGTAAACGTTATTTGGATGCCCAGGACGCCGACCTGGTCGAAGCCCTGGATACGTTGGAAAACGTGATCCGCAAGATCGACAAGGAAACCCGTAATCGCTTCAAAGATACCTTTGATCAGATTAATAGCGGTTTACAGGCGTTATTCCCGAAAGTTTTCGGCGGTGGCAGCGCTTACTTGGAACTGACGGGCGAAGATCTACTCGATACAGGGGTAACGATCATGGCGCGGCCTCCAGGCAAGAAGAACAGCACCATTCATTTGTTGTCCGGCGGCGAAAAAGCCCTGACCGCATTGGCCCTGGTATTTGCCATCTTCAAATTGAACCCGGCGCCGTTCTGTATGCTCGACGAAGTTGACGCCCCATTGGATGACGCTAACGTTGGACGCTATGCACGACTGGTCAAAGAGATGTCCCAGACCGTGCAGTTCATCTATATCACCCACAACAAGATCGCCATGGAAATGGCTGATCAGTTGATGGGGGTGACGATGCATGAACCGGGCTGTTCGCGTTTGGTCGCAGTGGATGTCGAAGAAGCGATGGCGATGGTGGAATCCTGAGCTGCACCATGAGAGATAGTTTTCATGCGATGTCAGGTGATTTACCGGTCAAGTGAAAGTGGCAAATGGACATATTTGTTCAAGGCATTTTGACAGACGGTGTAAAGTTATCTTTGGTCGTGCTAGTTTAATGTCAATTTTTCGTGTGCGTGGGCAAAACGTCAGTCAGAACATAGAGTTGGCGCCACGTTTTAAAGCGGTTTGCACGGTGCTAAACCCCTTATTTTTCAGCATTTTTTATTAGAGGCACGGGATTACATGGAAATCGGTCTGCGCGAGTGGCTGATCGTCATCGGCATTATTGTCATTGCCGGTATTCTTTTTGATGGCTGGCGCCGCATGCGCGGTGGCAAGGGCAAGCTCAAATTCCGTCTGGACCGCAACCTGTCCAACTTGCCTGACGACGACGGCAGCGCCGAGCTGCTGGGGCCGCCCCGTGTGCTGGACACGCATAAAGAGCCGCAACTGGACGAGCACGACTTGCCGTCGATGAGCGCGCCGTTGCGTGAAGCCCGTGAACCGTCTTCCAAACGTGGCAAGCGCGCCAATGCCGCCGTGGCCGAACCCCATCAGGGCGACCTGAACCTCGACGTCGACGAAGGCCCGAGTTTCAGCAGCCGTGACGATGACTTCCCGGACGAAAACGTTGGCAAGAACGCGCCGCGCCAATCGGTTAACGATCAGCCTGCTGCTGAAGAAGTGCTGGTGATCAGCGTGATCTGCCGCGACGCCGCCGGCTTCAAAGGCCCGGCCCTGTTGCAGAACATCCTCGAAAGCGGCCTGCGCTTTGGCGAGATGGATATTTTCCATCGCCACGAAAGCATGGCAGGCAACGGCGAAGTGCTGTTCTCCATGGCCAACGCAGTCAAGCCCGGCACCTTCGACCTGGACGACATCGACCTGTTCAGCACTCCAGCGGTGAGCTTCTTCCTTGGCCTGCCAGGCCCGCGTCACCCGAAACAAGCGTTCGATGTGATGGTGGCTGCAGCACGCAAGCTGTCCCAGGAGTTGAACGGCGAACTGAAGGACGACCAACGTAGCGTCCTGACCGCCCAGACCATCGAACACTACCGTCAGCGCATCGTCGAATTCGAGCGTCGCGCCCTGACACAGAAACGCTGAGGTTTGGCTTCAAGCGTTGTCGATAGAATTAAGCGCACCAACATTTGAGCAGCTTCGGCTGCTCTTTTGCTTTATGAGAGAACACCCATGACCGCCGCCCACACCCGCATCCTCGAACTGCGCGCTGAACTGGATCAGCACAACTACCGTTACCACGTCCTCGACGAGCCGAGTATTCCGGACGCCGAGTACGATCGGCTGTTCCACGAGCTCAAGGCTCTGGAAGCTGAGCATCCGGAACTGGTCACAAGGGATTCGCCGACGCAGCGGGTCGGCAGCGCGGCGTTGTCGGCGTTCACTCAGGTCAAGCACGAGATCCCGATGCTCAGCCTGGGCAACGCCTTTGATGAAACCACGATGTTGGAGTTTGATCGCCGGGTGACTGAAGGCCTCGACCTGCCGGTGGGCGACCTTTTTGGCGCTGGTGCCGAGGTGGAGTACAGCTGCGAACCCAAACTGGACGGCCTGGCGGTCAGCCTGCTGTATCAGGACGGTGAGTTGGTGCGCGGTGCCACCCGAGGTGACGGCACCACTGGCGAAGACATCAGCGTCAACGTGCGCACCGTGCGCAATATCCCTTTGAAACTGCACGGCAGCGGCTGGCCGGCGACCTTGGAGGTGCGTGGCGAAGTCTTTATGTCCAAGGCCGGCTTCGAACGGCTCAATGCCTCGCAACTGGAAGTCGGCGGCAAGACCTTCGCCAACCCGCGCAATGCCGCCGCCGGCAGTCTGCGTCAGTTGGATTCGAAAATCACCGCCAGCCGCCCGCTGGAATTCTGCTGCTATGGCATTGGCCAGGTAACGGCTGACATCAGCGATACCCACATCGGGAACCTGCAGCAGTTGCAAAAATGGGGCATGCCCATCAGTCATGAGCTGAAGCTGGCCAAGGGTATTCAGGATTGCCTCGACTACTACCGCGATATCGGCGAGCGGCGTAACAGCCTGCCCTATGAGATCGACGGTGTTGTCTTCAAGGTCAACAGCATTGCTGCTCAGCGTGAATTGGGCTTCCGCGCCCGTGAGCCGCGCTGGGCCATCGCCCATAAATTCCCGGCGATGGAAGAACTCACTGAGCTGCTCGACGTGGAATTCCAGGTCGGCCGCACCGGCGCCGTCACCCCGGTAGCGCGTCTGAAGCCCGTCAAGGTCGCGGGTGTGACTGTGTCCAACGCCACCTTGCACAACATGGATGAAGTGGCGCGTCTGGGCGTCATGATTGGCGACACTGTGATCATCCGACGCGCTGGAGATGTGATCCCTCAAGTGGTGTCCGTAGTGCTTGAGCGACGTCCGGCCGATGCCCGCGCGGTACCGGTTCCCGAGAGCTGCCCGGTGTGCGGCTCGCACGTGGAGCGCACTCAACTGGTCAAGCGCAGCAAGGGCAAGGAAACCGTCAGCGAAGGCGCCGTGTACCGCTGCGTCGGGCGCCTGGCCTGTGGCGCTCAGCTCAAGCAGGCGATCATTCATTTTGTCTCGCGCCGGGCCATGGACATTGATGGGCTGGGTGACAAGACCATCGAGCAACTGGTGGATGAAAAACTCATCGGTTCGCCAGCCGACCTCTACACGCTCAAGTACGAGCAGATCATCGACCTGGAAGGCTTCGCCGACATCTCCAGCAAGAAGCTGATCGCCGCCATCGAGAACAGCAAGACGCCGACCCTCGCGCGTTTTATCTACGCGCTCGGCATCCCCGACGTGGGCGAGGAGACTGCCAAAGTGCTGGCACGCTCGCTGGGGTCCCTTGAGCGCGTGCAGCAGGCGTTGCCGCCGGTGCTGACGTACTTGCCCGACGTGGGCCTTGAAGTGGCGCACGAGATCCACAGCTTCTTTGAAGACAGTCATAACCAGGAAGTGATTGGCGCACTGCTGTCGCCGGAGAAGTGCGGCCTGCAATTGCAGGATCAGGGCGACCTCAGCGCCGAGTTCGCCGCTAGCACCACCTTGGGCGGCTTGCTCGACAAGCTGCACGTACCGTCCGTGGGCCCAGGCGCTGCGCAGAAGCTGGCGGACAAGTTCGGCAGCCTGGAAGGCGTGATCAAGGCCGACTGGCTGGACATGCGCCAGGCGCTGCCCGAAAAGCAGGCCAAGGCCGTGCGCGACTTCTTCGACAACCCGGACAACGCCCAGCACGCCTTGGCCATTGAGCAGCAGCTCAAGGACTTCGGCATGCACTGGCAAAGCGAGAAAAAGGTCGTAGAAGGCTTGCCTGAAGCCGGACACACGTGGGTGCTCACTGGCTCCCTGGAGCTTATGAGTCGCGACGTGGCCAAGGAAAAGCTCGAAAGCCTCGGCGCCAAGGTGGCCGGTTCCGTCTCGGCGAAAACCCACTGCGTGGTGGCCGGGCCGGGTGCTGGTTCGAAACTGGCAAAGGCCAGCGAGTTAGGCTTGAAGGTGCTGGACGAAGAGGCTTTCGTGGCCTTTCTCGCCACGCACAACATTCCAGTCAGTTGACCCTCACCTGTAGGCGTCTGGCTTGCCGGCGATCGCGCGCCAAGGAGTGCCATCGTCGGCACGCCTGACGCCTATAGGGATGTCATCCCATTTTTGGAACGATCTTCGAAGGGAATTGATCTAGTCTTGGTCACCCCAGGAAGAGATCGCCATGTTCCGCTACTTCGAGCAACTCAGTTCGCGCATTGCCGCACCGTTCATGGCCGAATCCTCGCGCAACAGCAAGGTTTGGCAATGTCGTTGCGGCCAGTCCCTATTCTTTCGCAACAGCCAATGCCTGGCATGCGCAGCGCTGCTGGGCTATCAACCCCGGCAAAGTCGCTTGTCCTCGCTGCAACCCGGCCCCGTCGAAGGCACCTGGCTGCAGGACGATAACCTCGACGCCGGCGCCTTTCGCCGCTGCGCCAACCTTGACACGCCTGCCGCCTGCAACTGGCTGATTCCGGCCCACAGCACCGCACCGCTGTGCGTGGCCTGTAGTCTCAACCGCACGATCCCCGACCTGTCGATCCCGGAAAACCATGAGCGCTGGCGCAAGGTAGAAACCGCCAAGCGCCGGTTGGTGGCGCAACTGATCAGCCTGGGCCTTAGCGTCGTGCCCAAGAGCGTTGACGAAGACACCGGCCTGGCCTTCGATTTCGTTGGCATCGACCTGGAAGGCAACGCCCCGATGACGGGTCATTCGAACGGCTTGATCACCCTCGACATCAAAGAAGCCGACGACGCCCACCGCGAAAAAATCCGGGTGCAGATGCGCGAGCCTTACCGCACCTTGCTCGGTCACTTTCGCCATGAGGTCGGCCACTATTATTGGGATCGCCTGATCGCCAATACCCACTGGCAGGAGTCCTTTCGCACCCTGTTCGGCGACGAACGCGCCAGTTACGCCGACGCCCTTGACCAGCATTACCAAAACGGCCCGCGTCCTGACTGGCAGCAAACCTGTGTCAGCGCCTACGCCACCATGCACCCTTGGGAAGACTGGGCCGAAACCTGGGCTCATTACTTGCACATGATGGACGCCGTCGACACTGCCCTGGGCTTTGGCATGAGCGCCCGCGAGATGGACCTGGATTACCAGCCGTTCCCCCTTACTACGCTTTATGACCCCCAACATCCCAGCGGTCCTGCGTTCCTGTCGTTCGTTAACGCCTGGATTGAACTGGCGGGCATGCTCAATGAGCTGTCGCGCGCCATGGGCCAGCCGGATTTCTACCCGTTCGTGCTACCACCGGCGGTGATCGCCAAGCTGCACTTCATCCACCTGGTGATCCAGGAGGAGGGCGGCCGGGCGGATGAGGTGTTGCAGGCACAATGATCAGCCAATGTGGGAGGGGGCTTGCCCCCGATAGCGTTGGGTCAGTCACTGATTTATTGGCTGGCAGTCCGCTATCGGGGCAAGCCCCCTCCCACAGGGGATGACGGGGAAGCTGATGGCCATGGCAAGTGCTTGAACCCCTTCATATTTTTAATCCGTCACCAACGGTTGTAACTTCCGATGAGATCGGTACAATGGCCCCGCTTGCCGAGAGGCAGGCGTCGTTATGGTGACCCCATCGGTCCCCCCGCAACGATTACCCGTGAACCTGGTCAGAGCCGGAAGGCAGCAGCCACAGCGGGAACATTGTGTGCCGGGGTGTGGCTGGTGGGGTTGCCTCCATAACGTTCCTCCTTGCAATACCCCTTCGATTCAAATCCAAATGTCTTATTTTCAGCCAACTGCCGATATTTATTGCGCAGTCGATGACGGCTGTTTCACAACTTTCCAAACCCCCGCTGGACAACCCTAAACCGCCTTGTTAGTTTGCGCCGGCCACTTGTTTCAGAATATGACAATGGCGCTGAATTGATATTGAAGTGCTATCACTTCTTTAACTAACAAGGATGTCTGTGATGAAAAGCCTGCAAGGTTTACCTCGTCTTATCAGTGCTTCGGTAGGCGCTCCGGGTAAAGCCCGCAACTTGCCCGCCGATGTGCAGTGCATCCAATATTTATTCAATCTGATCATTCCCAAGATGGGTTTCCCGTTGGCCGAAAACGGCAAATGCGATGGTCAGTTGGTGCAGTGCATCAGCCAGTACCAGTTTCGCCATCTCAAATACGCCCATCCCGATGGTGTGGTCGACCCCACCGGTCGTACGTTCAACAGCCTGATCGAAGAGGCGGTGAAGGTGCCGGTGAAGTCCTTCCCGACGATGCGTATACCGAGTTTTCTCAACGCATTTGGCAACAACCAGGGCGACGCGGTGCAGGCCACGGTCAATGTGTACCTGGACCGCATGCGCGCGATGATTGAGGCCGAGCGGCGTAACCGGCAATTGATGCTCCAGGCCACGTGCGACGGGGGCATGACCCTTAGCGAAACGGACTTCCAGAACGCCGCTACGCAACTGGGTAGCGGTATTTCGGTGAATATCATCAAGGCCTTCGCCACCGTGGAATCTGGCGGGCGCTCCGGCTTCGGGCCGGCCAAACTGCCGGTGATCGCCTTTGAAGGTCACCTGTTTCGCAAATACACCAAGCACATCTATGACCAGGCGCACCCGCTGCTGTCCTACCCCTACAAGAAAAAAGCAGGGCCGCAGTGGCAGGCGAACAACAAGGACCAGACAAAGGCCTGGGAAACCATGGCTACCGCATTCGCCCTGGATCAGGAAGCCGCATTGATGTCGGCATCGTGGGGCATGTTCCAGATCATGGGTTTCAACTTTGCGTCGTGCGGGTACAAGACGGTATTTGAGTTTTCGGCGGCATTAAAGGTGAATGCCGGTAATCAACTAAAGGCGTTCCTCGGCTTTTGCAGTAAGAGCCCTGCGTTGATGAAGGCCATGAAGGCCAAAGACTTTACTGGAATGGCGCGTAACTATAACGGTGAGGACTACGGCAACTACGACGTCCTTATGCAAAAAGCCTACGAAAAACTTGAAGGGAAAAAATAGGATGATCCGTTTACTCGCGATAGGTGTGTTGTCGTTGTGCGCCGTGGCACCTGCCATGGCTGGTTCGGCCGCGCTGCATTCGGGCAAGTACGAAGGGCTGATGCTGGCAGTGACGCCGGAGCATCAGGTCGAAGGTTTTTACACGGAATCAATGGGTGAGGGCGTGACGCGCAGCTGTGCGTTCTACCTGCAAGGTAAGCCCGAAGCGCTCACCACTTGGCTCGACGACGCCTACCCTGGCAGCGTGGCGCCGTCGTCCGACGGTGTGACCCTGACCGTGGAAGAAGGCCGTCAGCACCCCGGCTGCATCAACGTACTGATGCCGGAAATCGCCACCGGCCTTGATCTGACCCAGACCGCCAGTAAGAAGTGGATCGGCCTGGTCACAGTGTCTGCCGACAAGGCTTACCTGCAGAAAACCCCCGGCGCCAAGGCGGCCAAGCGTCCGTATATCGTCAAGAACGATGTGGTAGGGGTGCTGGCGTTTAAGGATGGCTGGGCTCAGGTTGAGTTCATCAATGCTGAAGACCGCTCGTTTAAGGGTTGGATCACCCAGGATCAATACAGTCGTCTGGCCGCGCCCACTGCAAAAAACTGAGCAGAACCGCGCACACAAAAACGCCGCAACGTGTCCAGCACGCTGCGGCGTTTTTGTGTGCGGCGGTCAGGCCTTGTTGCGGTTGAACAGCTTGCGGATCACCGCGAACAACGCCACGACACCCACCACCAGAAACTTCTTCGCGGCCAGCAGGAAGATCCCGATCTTGGCGAATAACCCGGCCTTGGCGGCAATCCCGCCGGCAACCAACGCGGCTAGGCCGTAAGTGGCGAGCTTGTCGGTTTTCGGGTTGAAGTCGGTGTAGAGGTTGCCGTCGGTGAAGTTGGTAAACGCCAGGACCTTGGGCAGTTCCTGCTTGATGGTCGGCAGGTCGGCCATCGCCGCGACGGCGTTGAGTTCCAGTACGCCCTCACGGCCCAGCACGCGGATGCTGTAGTTGAGGGTGTTCTGGTCGGCGTCGTCGGCCTTCAGTTCACGGGCCCAGTACATCTTGTGGGTGGTGTCGTCGTAGCGCGGCGGCTCGGCCCAGCCCACCAGATGCAGGCCGGCGTAGCCTTGTTTCTGGCGTTCCTTGTTGTCTGTTTCGTCTTCTTCCTGCATTTGCTTGAGCAGGTCGGAGTAGTCGATTTTTGCGGCATCTTCATCGGAAATATGCCCGTCGGCCTTATAGCTAACGATGACGCCCCAACCGCGCTCCGACAGTGGGCTGACGGCTTTAGGCACGATCATGCCCAGGGTCTTGAAGCCCGGCGGGTTGCCCCAGCCATCGGTGAGCAAGCGCTCAGTGTCGGCGGGGTCGAGGTAATAAAATTCGTCGTTGAGCTTGAGGGTGGCAATGCCACTTGGCAGCGTGACGGTGCCGGTCTTTTGCTTAAGTGACGCCAGAAAGTGCTCGGCCGTTTCGGCGGGGGCATTGGCTTCAACGGGGGCAGGCGAGGCAGCAGCAACGGCAGGTGCGGTAGGCAGGCTCAGAGCAGCCGCCGCCAACAACAGGCGGAAGTAATTCATGGTAGTCCCTTACATTTTGAATTAATTTCGTAAGAGGATAACCGAAACAACATGTTGCGAGTTAGCCGAAAGTTTCCCGCAACAGCCCCGCGAATGCATCCCGTGCCAGGTGGCGTTGGGTGTCCTTGTGCCAGAACAGCAGGTTATCCACGGCCGCCAGCTCTTCAAATCGATAAGACGCCAGCTGATTGGCCTGCTCATAGCGCGCCAGGATGCCTTCCGGCGCCAATGCCACGCCAATCCCGGCGCTGACGCAACCGATGATCGTGCCCCAACTGGCATAGCTGGCAATGGTCGGTTTGAAGTTGTGCGGCTTGACCCAGTTTTCCAGTGCTGCGCGATACGGGCAGCCAGGCGGCCAGACCAGCAAGGTGCGGCCGGCGAGGTCCTCGGCGCCATTGATGGGTGCACTGGATGCGTTTGCGATCAGCACCAGGCGCTCGCTGTAGACCACGCTGTGTTCGAGCTTGGAGCGTTTGTTGCCGGCGGCCACGAGCGCCACGTCCAGGCGATGGTGTTGCAGGTCGTCGAGCAACGGGCCCCAGGCGCCTGTCACCAGTTCCAGGCTGACATCCGGGTAGCGCCGGTGATACTCCGCCAGCAGCGGTGGCAAACGTCCGCTGGCGCTGGATTCCACCGCGCCGATACGCAAAGTGCCACGGGGAATGGCGCTGGCGTCCACGGCGCGTTTGGACTCATCCACCAGCGCCAGAATGCGCTCGCAGTACTCCAGGAAAATTTCACCGGCGGCACTGATCGCCAGCCCACGCCCGGCGCGGATGAACAGTGGTGTGCCCAGCTCGCCTTCCAGCTGCTTGATGCGCGTGGTGATGTTGGACGGCACGCAATGCAGCAGCACGGCTGCTTGGGCCACGCTGCCGGTTTGTGCCACGGCTCGCACCATTTTCAGTTGGGCCAGTTCCATTGCTCAGTTCCAGTGATTGCAGAAGTCAGAAACGGTTAATTGTCCTGCGCCTTGCGGGGGCGAAGACTGACGGCACACCTTCTCAGTTTCTGGACGCCGTCGATGAATAACCCTTCACCCGCAAAGCTTACGCTAGTCATCGCCAGCGTCATCCTGTGTTGGGCCTATTCGCCGATTGGCGTGCACATGGGGCTGCACAGCTACAGCCCCGGACAATTGGCGTTGTTAAGGTTTTTGATTGCGTCGGTGTTCATGGGCGGTGTGGCACTGGTGATGGGCATCGGTCGTCCGCGCTTGCGGGATTTTCCGTGGTTGTTGGTGCTGGGGTTCTTCGGCGTGTTCCTGCACCACACCAGCCTCAACTATGGGCAGCAATGGGTCACGGCAGCGGCGTCCAGCGTACTGGCGCAGTCGGCGCCGCTGTTCAGTGTGCTGATCGCGTTTTTCTGCCTGAAGGAGCGGGTCAGCGCTTGGCGCTGGGGCTGCGTATTGCTGGGGCTGCTCGGCGTGCTGGTGGTGATCTGGGGGGATCAGGGTCTGGGCGAGATCGACCCGCGTGGCTTGTTGATCCTGCTGGCGGCGGTTTCGTGGAGTGTGTATTTCGCCCTGCAGAAACACTATGCCCACCGCTACAGTCCGCTGACTATGGCGTGCTACATGGTGTGGGCGGGCACCCTGATGCTGTGCGTGAACCTGCCGGGCCTGCCTGCTGCGGTGGTGCAGGCGCCGTTGGCGGAGAACGTCGCGGTGCTGGTACTCGGTATTTTTCCCAGCGCCTTGGCGTATCTGGCTTGGGGTTATGTGTTGAAGCATGTGGAGGTCAGTCGCGCGTCGGTGGCGATGTACCTGATCCCGCCGGTGGCGATGGTGATGGCCGCGACGTTGCTGGGTGAACACATTGCCTTGCAGGTGATGATGGGCGGTGTGATCGTGCTGGCCAGCGTGGCGGCGATCAGTCTGGAAGGGCGCTGGCGGTTAGTCGTTCAGACAAAACGCACGCAAACGGTGGCCATCGAAGTCCAGGGCCGGCGGTGACTGGATAACGATGGCGCCGCATTCTACCCATCGGTCCCGCAGCAAGAAGCCCACTTCACCGCCGGCTGTAAGCTGGACTGCGGCTCGACCAGAGCCCGAGCCTATAAGGAGCGGCTGTCAGTTTTTGTCAGGGGCGAGCAGGGGCGCCGGGTTTTCGCCGGTGTACAGCTTGATGATGTCGTCGATTTCGCCGGACATTTTCATCCGCAACAAGGTGCGCAGGATTTTTTGCGCCGGCACGTCGGGATCGTTACGCACGATGCAACCGAGGTTTTGCTCGTCAATCAACGCGACCTTGTGCAGCCGCTGGCTGATCGGCATTTTCTGGTTGAAACGGTCGACGATCCATTCGTTGCTCACCGCATAGTTGAATCGCCCCGCCACCAGTTTGTGCAGCACCAGCTCTTCGCTATGGGCGTCGTCGCGGGTGAGTTGGCCGTTGGCAAACAGCGGGTCGAGGGCGGCATAGCGATAGTTGAGCACCGTGCCGATCGGCTGAGGTGCCAGCTTGAGCACCTGTACCGGCTGGTTTTGCGCACTGACCAGCACATTGCGCTGCACCATTAAAGGCAAGCTCCAGATGTAGTCGCCGGACAGGTTGTCGACCCACGCCTGGGTGACATAACAGCGCACATCAATGTCGCCGTGTC
Organism: Pseudomonas sp. Irchel 3H9; assembly: GCF_900187495.1. NCBI lineage: Bacteria > Pseudomonadati > Pseudomonadota > Gammaproteobacteria > Pseudomonadales > Pseudomonadaceae > Pseudomonas > Pseudomonas sp. Irchel 3H9. Next base: position 116,971 of record NZ_FYDK01000004.1, read on the forward strand.
CCATGGCCGCAGAGATGCGTGCCCGGGCCAGCACGTGGAACTGCGCCGGATGGCCAACCTGGGTGGCCAGGCTCAGCATCACGTCATACAAAATGCCCTGGGTCGGCCGACCGTTCTCCAGTTGCACCATGGGCATCGCCCAACTGTCGGAAACCGAGAAGCGCAGCGGTGCAGGCGCCGCCAGGCTAGCCGTGGTCATCATCCATAAAGCGCCCAGGACTACGCGCATACACTCTCCGGGTTCAGGCCTTTTGGAGGCCAGTCAGCAGAGCTTAGTCAGATTAGGCGAGCGTGCCGGATGCAATTTCCCCCTTGCTCCGCTAGCATTACCGGCTTCCGCTTCCCAGTTGCGACGGTTTTCGATGAGTTATCAGGTTCTTGCACGTAAATGGCGTCCGCGCTCGTTCCGCGAAATGGTCGGCCAGACCCATGTGCTCAAGGCTCTGATCAATGCCTTGGACAGCCAACGGCTGCACCACGCCTACCTGTTCACCGGTACCCGGGGCGTGGGCAAGACCACCATTGCGCGCATCATTGCCAAATGCCTGAACTGTGAAACCGGTATCACTTCGACGCCTTGTGGCACTTGCTCGGTGTGCCGCGAGATCGACGAAGGGCGCTTCGTAGACCTGATCGAGATCGACGCCGCGAGCCGCACCAAGGTCGAAGACACCCGCGAGCTGCTCGACAACGTGCAGTACGCGCCTAGCCGCGGTCGTTTCAAGGTCTACTTGATCGACGAAGTGCACATGCTGTCCAGCCATTCCTTCAACGCGCTGTTGAAAACCCTGGAAGAGCCGCCGCCCTACGTCAAATTCATCCTGGCCACCACCGACCCGCAGAAACTTCCTGCAACGATCCTGTCGCGGTGCCTGCAGTTCTCCCTGAAAAACATGACCCCCGAGCGCGTGGTCGAGCATTTGACCCACGTGCTGGGTGTCGAGAACGTACCGTTCGAAGACGACGCGCTATGGCTGCTCGGCCGTGCCGCCGATGGTTCGATGCGTGATGCCATGAGCCTTACCGATCAGGCCATCGCCTTCGGTGAAGGCAAGGTCATGGCCGCCGATGTGCGCGCCATGCTCGGCACCCTCGACCACGGCCAGGTGTTCGATGTGCTGCATGCATTGATCGAAGGTGATGCCAAGGCGTTGCTCGAAGCCGTGCGCCACCTCTCGGAGCAAGGCCCGGACTGGAATGGCGTGCTCTCGGAAATCCTCAACGTCCTGCACCGCGTCGCTATCGCCCAGGCTTTGCCGGAAGGTGTCGACAACGGCCATGGCGACCGCGACCGCGTGTTAGCCCTGGCCCAGGCGTTGCCGGCCGAAGATGTGCAGTTCTACTACCAGATGGGCCTGATCGGTCGTCGGGACTTGCCTTTGGCGCCGGACCCGCGTGGGGGCTTTGAAATGGTCCTGCTGCGCATGCTGGCGTTCCGGCCAGCTGATTCGGCCGATGCGCCGAGACAGCCGCTAAAGCCAGTGGGGATCAGCCAGGCCACAGTTGATTCCGCCAAACCAGTGGCTGGCGCGGCGGTGGTTGCGCCAGTGGTTGCTGCCCCGGTTGCGCCGGCGCCTGAGCCAGCCCCCGTGGTGGCACCTGTGGTTGATCCGGAGCCGGTGGTTGAGCCAGAGCCTGTCGTCGACCTGCCCTGGAATGACCCGGTAGAAGCCGAGGTCGAAGAACTCGAACAGCAGCCCTATGTTGAGCCCGTGCTCGAAACCGCCAGCGAGCAGCCTGAGCTGACGCCTATGCCTGCGCCGACACCGGACAGTGTGGTGCCAGCCGCTCCTGAGTGGGTTTCAGCACCGGTTCCCGAGCCGACAGTCGCCCAGGTTGAGGCCGCAACCCCAGGCATCGACCTCGACGACGAGCCGCCGCTGGACGAAGACTACATCGAGCCGGACATGGATTCGGCCTACAGTTACCTGGACGATTTGGCCAGCGAACACACCGCCGAACCGGCCCCCGAGCCCGAAGCAGAACCCGCGGCAGCCCCGGCCACCGGCCTGGCGTTGCAATGGCTGGAACTGTTCCCGAAACTGCCGATCTCCGGCATGACCGGCAGTATTGCCGCCAACTGCACCCTGATTTCCGTCGACGGCGACCACTGGCTGTTGCATCTGGACCCGGCCCACAGCGCCCTGTTCAACGCGACCCAGCAACGGCGCCTCAACGATGCCCTGAACCAGTACCATGAGCGCACGCTGACTATCACCATCGAGTTGATCAAGCCCGAGCAGGAAACCCCGGCCCAGGCCGCGACCCGCCGGCGTATCAACCGTCAGCGCGAGGCAGAGGATTCGATCCACGCAGACCCGCTCATCCAGCAAATGATGCAACAGTTTGGTGCGGTCGTTCGTCACGATACTATTGAACCTGTCGAAGCCCCGGTGACCCAAGCGTCATGACACCGGGCTATTAATTGATCCACGTACTTTTGAGGTGATTCCCATGATGAAAGGTGGCATGGCCGGCCTGATGAAGCAGGCGCAGCAGATGCAGGAAAAGATGGCCAAGATGCAGGAAGAACTGGCCAACGCCGAAGTCACCGGTAAAGCCGGGGGCGATATGGTCAGCGTGGTGATGACTGGGCGTCACGACATCAAGCGCGTGAGCATCGACCCAAGCGTGCTGCCAGGCGTGGGTGAAGATGACCTGGAAATGCTCGAAGCGCTGTTCGCCGCGGCCGTCAACGACGCCGTGCGCAAGATCGAAGCCAATAGCCAGGACAAAATGTCCGGCGTGACCGCTGGCATGCAACTGCCACCGGGCATGAAGATGCCGTTCTGATTCTCCAGCGTTAGCTAGACTCCAATGCCAGGCCCAGTGCCTGGCATTTTTGTTTGTGCCTATTCAATCGAATCCCGATCGAACCCTGGCCTGGCACCCATGGTCTGCAACCTATACCGATGAATTCGATAAGGAGCCCCTGATGCCTCAAGAACTGACCCTGAACCAACGTATCGTGCTGGTCTCGCGCCCCCAAGGCGCGCCCACTCCGGAAAACTTTCGCCTGGAGCGCGTGAGCTTGCCGGAGTTGGCGGACGGCCAAGTGCTGCTCAAGACCCTCTACCTGTCCCTTGACCCCTACATGCGCGGGCGCATGAGCGACGCACCGTCCTACGCCGCCCCGGTGGAAATCGATGAGGTGATGACCGGCGGTGCTGTCAGCCGTATCGAGCAATCTCGTAACCCGAAATTCGAAGTGGGTGATCTGGTGGTCGGCGCCACCGGTTGGCAGAGCCACAGCATTTCCGACGGCCGCAACCTGATTCCGGTGCCCAAAGGTCTCGCCAGTCCGTCCATGGCGTTGGGCGTATTGGGGATGCCGGGTATGACGGCCTACATGGGCCTGATGGACATTGGTCAACCCAAGGCTGGGGAAACCCTGGTGGTCGCCGCTGCCTCCGGCGCAGTCGGTTCGGTAGTGGGTCAGGTCGCCAAGCTCAAGGGCCTGCGCGTGGTCGGGATTGCAGGCGGTGCGGACAAGTGCCGCTATGTCGTGGATGAACTGGGTTTTGATGCCTGTATCGACCATAAGAGCGCAGACTTCGCCGATCAACTCGCCCAGGCTTGCTTCAACGGCGTGGACATCTATTTCGAGAACGTCGGTGGCAAGGTGTTCGACGCCGTGGTGCCTTTGCTCAACCCCAAGGCACGCATTCCTTTGTGCGGGCTGATTGCCGGCTACAACGCCCACGAAGCCCCCAGCGGGCCTGATCGCTTGCCGGCGCTGCAACGCACGTTGCTGACCAAGCGGGTGCGCATCCAGGGCTTTATCGTGTTTGATGACTACGGTGATCGTCAGCCAGAGTTCCTCAGTGCCATGGCGCCCTGGGTCCGCGACGGTAAGATCAAGTTCCGCGAAGACGTGGTCGATGGCTTGGAGCAGGCGCCCGAAGCCTTTATCGGCCTGCTTGAAGGGCGCAACTTCGGCAAGTTGGTGGTGCGGGTCGCGCAGGATTGAGGATTTGACGCTAATCCGGGGCGCGGGTATAAACCGCGTCTCGTTGTTTTGTCGGACCATTGCCCCATGAGCTTCAGCCCCCTGATTCGCCAACTGATCGACGCCCTGCGCACGTTGCCGGGTGTCGGCCAGAAAACCGCCCAGCGCATGGCGCTGCAACTGCTGGAGCGTGATCGCAGCGGCGGCACCCGGTTGGCCCAGGCCCTGGGCCAGGCCATGACGGGCGTCGGCCACTGCCGCCAGTGCCGAACCCTCACCGAAGAAGACCTTTGCCCGCAATGCGCCGACCCGCGTCGCGACGACACGTTGCTGTGTGTGGTGGAAGGCCCGATGGACGTCTACGCGGTGGAGCAGACCGGTTATCGCGGGCGTTACTTCGTGCTCAAGGGCCACCTGTCGCCGCTGGACGGCCTGGGCCCGGAGGCCATCGGCATTCCGCAACTGGTGGCACGTATCGAAGAGCAGGGCACCTTTACCGAGGTGATCCTGGCCACCAACCCGACCGTGGAAGGTGAAGCCACCGCCCATTACATCGCCCAACTGCTGAGCAACAAAGGCCTGATCACTTCGCGTATCGCCCATGGCGTACCGTTGGGTGGGGAGTTGGAGCTGGTGGATGGCGGCACGCTGGCGCATTCGTTTGCCGGTCGCAAGCCGATCGCGCTCTAACGATCAACACCAGCCAAATGTGGGAGGGCGCTTGCTCCCGATGGCAGTGGATCAGCCATGAATCTATTGGCTGACACACTGCTATCGGGAGCAAGCCCCCTCCCACAATGGTTTTGCGGTGTGATTGAGATCTGTGTTGCTAACCAAGCAAGCGCTTGGTAATTTCGCTCCACCTCTCCGTGGAGCTTGCCGATGTCTGCCTATCAGGACTACTTCGACCCCAGCCACCAATTGCTCCGCGACAGCGTGCGCCGTTTTGTCGAGCGCGAGCTGTTACCGGACATCGAGCAATGGGAGGAGGCGGAGAGCTTTCCCCGAGCGTTGTACCTTAAGGCCGGTGCGGCGGGGATCCTCGGTATCGGTTATCCCGAATCCTTGGGCGGCAGTCACGAGGGCGATCTGTTCGCCAAGGTGGCCGTCAGCGAGGAATTGATGCGCTGCGGCTCCGGCGGCGTGGTCGCGGGATTGGGCTCGCTGGATATCGGCTTGCCTCCCATCGTCAAATGGGCGCGGCCCGAAGTGCGCGAACGTGTGGCCCCGCAAGTGCTCTCGGGCGAGAAGATCATCGCCTTGGCCGTCACCGAACCCAGCGGCGGCTCCGATGTAGCCGGCCTGCGCACCCGCGCCGTGCGTGATGGCGACGTTTACCGGGTCAGCGGCAGCAAGACCTTTATCACCAGCGGCAACCGCGCCGATTTCTACACCGTTGCTGTTCGTACCGGCGGGCCAGGCTTTGGCGGCATCAGCCTGTTGCTCATCGAAAAAGACACCCCGGGTTTCACCGTCGGCCAGCCCCTGAAGAAAATGGGTTGGTGGGCGTCGGACACGGCAGAGTTGTTCTTCGATGATTGCCAAGTGCCCGTAGGCAACCTGATCGGCGCCGAGAACATGGGGTTTGCCTGCATCATGGGCAACTTTCAGAGTGAACGGCTGGCGCTGGCGTTGATGGCCAATATGACCGCGCAGCTTGCGCTTGAGGAAAGCCTCAAATGGGCCGCGCAGCGTGAAGCATTTGGCAAGCCCATTGGCAAATTCCAGGTGCTCAAGCATCGCCTGGCGGAAATGGCGACGGCTGTGGAAGTGTCCAGGGAATTCACCTACCGCCAAGCCGCCAAGATGGCCGCTGGCAAGAGTGTGATCAAGGAGATATCCATGGCCAAGAACCTGGCCACCGATACCGCCGATCGGGTGACTTATGACGCCGTGCAGATCCTCGGCGGCCAGGGCTATATGCGCGGCAGCCTGGTGGAGAGGCTGTATCGCGACAACCGTATCCTGTCGATCGGCGGCGGCACTCGTGAAGTGATGAATGAAATCATCAGCAAACAGATGGGGCTTTGAGGCGGCTTACCTGCCTCATCGGGGCAAGCCCTCTGCCACATTTTGATGTGTAAACACCTTCAAGTGTGGGAGGGGGCAGCCCTTGATAGCGTCAGTCCCGCCAAATATTACCGCTCGGACAGCGCAAATTGCGTCAGGCAAAACGTCGGAATCCCCATGTCTTCCAAACGCTGCGAGCCACCCAGCTCCGGCAAATCAATAATTGCCGCGGCTTCAAAAATCTTCGCACCCATGCGCCGCACCAGGTTCGCCGCAGCGATCAAGGTCCCGCCTGTGGCGATCAGGTCATCGAACATCAGCACCGAGTCGCCTTCGCACAGGCTGTCGGCGTGCACTTCCAGTAAAGCTTCGCCGTATTCGGTCTGATAACCCTCGGCCAGGACATCGGCCGGCAGCTTGCCCTGCTTGCGGAACAGGATCAGCGGTTTGTTCAGTTGGTAGGCAATGATCGAACCGATCAGAAACCCGCGGGCATCCATCGCGCCGATGTGGGTGAAATCGGCTTCGACATAGCGATGGGCAAAGGTATCGGCCACCAGGCGCAGGGCCTTGGGCGATTGGAACAGCGGCGTGATGTCACGGAAGATCACCCCAGGCTTGGGGAAGTCGATGACGGGGCGGATCAGGGATTTGATGTCGAACGAATCGAAGGTCATCGTCGAAGAGTCCTGGGAGGAAAACGGACTCGAAGTATACCTGCGGCCTCACCGATTGGCGCGGCCACAAGTGTCTGCATCAACCCTCTAGAGAACCACCCGCCAGCGCACACAGCTGGATCGGGTCGAGAATGTGCACTTCCTTGCCTTCGGCGGCAATCAACTCGTTCTGCTGGAAACGAGTGAACACGCGGGACACGGTTTCCACCGCCAGACCCAGGTAGTTGCCGATTTCGTTACGCGACATGCTCAAGCGGAACTGGTTGGCCGAGAAACCGCGTGCCCGGAACCGGGCCGACAGGTTGACCAGGAATGTCGCGATGCGCTCGTCGGCGGTTTTCTTCGATAACAGCAGCATCATCTGCTGATCGTCACGAATTTCTCGGCTCATCACGCGCATCAACTGGCGGCGCAGTTGAGGTAATTGGATGGCCAGTTCGTCCAGGCGTTCGAAGGGGATTTCGCACACCGACGTGGTCTCCAGCGCCTGGGCCGACACGGGATGCATCTCGGTGTCCATGCCCGACAAACCCACCAGTTCGCTGGGCAGGTGAAAACCGGTGATCTGCTCCTCGCCGTTGTCGCTCAGGCTGAACGTCTTCAACGCGCCCGAACGTACTGCATAGACGGAGTCGAACTGATCGCCCTGGCGAAACAAAAACTCGCCTTTCTTCAGCGGGCGACCACGTTTAACGATGTCGTCCAGCGCATCCATGTCTTCCAGATTCAGCGAAAGTGGCAGGCAGAGGGGGGCCAGGCTGCAATCCTTGCAGTGAGCCTGGCTGTGAGCGCGCAGTTTGACTGGCTCGGACATTTCTTAAATCCTTGTGGGAAAACACACATAAGACGTAAGGGTAACGCACTGGGGGGCAGTGAGGCCAGCGTGTACAAAAAACAGACAGCCGTATAAAGCTTTGTGTATCGGTGCCGATACATATGAGTACGTTCATGAGCAGGAGCTCAGCGCATGTTGATCATCGCCGCCAACAACCCCTCCATCCGTGTGCCAAACCCAGAGCCTGCCCCGCCCGCTGCGGCGGTTGAGACGCAGGATGCCGTGTCAACGCCTGCCACGAGCGAAGGCGTGAAGGTGAGCATTTCGCCGGATGGCTTCAAGGCTGCGGGTGCGGCCAAAAGTGCCAACGCCGATATCGACGACAGCGGTCTGGACGACAACGTTAAGCAAGTTCTTAAAATGATCCGTCAGTTGAAGCAGCAGATCGCCGAAAAATTGGCGGAGCTTCAGGCCATCGCCGCGGACAAAAGCCTGACGCCGGAGGAGGTTCAGGCCAAGGTCGCTAACGTGCAAGGTGCCATCAGTTCCTTGCAGGCCGGCTTGATGACGGCCCAAATCTCCTTGGCCAAGGCCATGAAAACCATGAGTGCCGATCAGGCGCTCAAGGCCGCTTCGTTGTCGATGTAACTAGATCACCCGTGAAAACCGTTGCCGGTTCTGGTGTTCCAGGTACGCGTCGAACACCATGCACACCGAGCGCACCAGTAAGCGCCCTGCGGGCAGCACCCGAATGCCCTGGGCGTCGAGCGCGATCAGGCCGTCCTTGGCCATGGCCTCAAGTTGCAGCCAGATCTCATCGAAGTACCCGCGAAAATCAATATTGAAGGCCTGTTCGATACGCTCGAATACCAGGCTGAAATTGCAGATCAACTGCTGAATCACTTCCCGTCTTAGTCGATCGTCTGTGGTGCAGACCAAGCCACGGCTGGTCGCCAGCTGCGCGCCGGCCAGGGTGTTCTGGTAGCCGTTGAGGTCACTGCTGTTCTGGCAATACAAGTCGCCGATCTGGCTGATCGCCGACACACCCAGGCCGATCAGGTCGCAATGGCCGTGGGTGGTGTAGCCCTGGAAATTGCGTTGCAGCGTGCCTTCTTCCTGGGCGATGGCGAGTTCGTCATCCGGCAGAGCGAAGTGGTCCATGCCGATGTAGCGATAACCCGCCTCGGTCAATTGCGTGATGGTGGTTTGCAGCATCAGCAGTTTTTCCGCCGGTGCTGGCAGCTCGTCGCTGTCGATGCGCCGCTGGGGCATGAAGCGCTCCGGCAGGTGCGCATAGTTGAACACCGACAGGCGATCCGGTTGCAGCTTGATCACTTCTTCCACGGTGCGCGCGAAGTTGATCGGCGTTTGCTTGGGCAGGCCGTAGATCAGGTCGATATTGATCGAGCGAAACTGCAAAGTGCGCGCCGCATCGATTACTGCGCGAGTCTCTTCCAGGCTTTGCAGGCGGTTAACGGCCCGCTGCACCTCGGGGTCGAGGTCTTGCAGGCCAATGCTGACGCGGTTGAAACCGAGTTCACGCAGCAGGCCCATGGTGGCCCAGTCGGCTTCGCGCGGGTCGATTTCGATGCCGTAGTCGCCGGAATCATCATCGAGCAAATTGAAGTGCTGGCGCAGGGAGCCCATGACCTGACGCAGTTCGTCGTGGCTGAGAAACGTCGGCGTGCCGCCGCCGAAATGCAACTGCTCCACCGGCTGTTTCGGGTCGAGGTGGCAGGCCACCATTTGGATCTCCTGCTCCAAGCGGTGCAGGTATGCCTGGGCGCGGCCACGGTCTTTGGTGATCACCTTGTTGCAGGCGCAGTAGTAGCAAATGTTCGCGCAGAACGGCACATGCACATACAGCGACAATGGGCGCACAGCCTTGCGACTGTCGCGCAGGGCATGCAGCAGGTCGAAGGTGCCGACCTGGCTGTCGAATTGTACGGCGGTGGGGTAGGACGTATAGCGCGGTCCCGCCAGGTCGTAGCGATGAATCAGATCGGTGTCCCAACGAATGGCGTCGAGCATGCGGGCGTCCCCCGGATAGGCTAGTGGGCCGAGTCTAGAGGCGTGGAGCAGAGGGCATCTTGATTTGCATCAACGAGCAGCGGCGCTATGCCACATGGCCTTTTAGTGGCCCATCAGCCAGTGCTGGTGCGGCCCTGGCAAGGTCCAAATACCGAACACAATGACCAGCAATCCACCGGCCATGCGCACGCTGCGTTTGCGCAATAACGCGGTGACGCGTTCGGCGGCCAGCCCAGTCGCCAGCAGCACGGGCCAGGTGCCCAACCCGAACGCGAGCATCAGCAAGGCACTGTCCAGCGCATTGCCCTGGCTCGCGGCCCACAGCAGGGTGCTGTAGACCAACCCGCACGGCAACCAGCCCCACAGCGCGCCCAGCAGTAGAGCGCGGGGCAGGCTGGACACCGGCAGCAAACGGGTGGCAACGGGCTGGATATGCCGCCACAGGCCGCGCCCGAGGCTTTCGATACGGGTGAGGCCGCTCCACCAACCGGCCAGGTACAGGCCCATGCAGATCAGCAGCAGACCGGCGAGTACGCGCATGAACATCGCCGCCGGGCTATTGGCCACGGCCCAGCCGGCCAGGCCGATCAACAGCCCAGCCGTGGCGTAACTGAGGATTCGCCCCAGGTTGTACGCCAGCAGCAGGCGAAACCGGCGACTGCGTTGCTCCTTGGGAATTGCCAAAGTCAGCGCGCCCATCAGCCCGCCGCACATGCCCAGGCAATGACCGCCGCCCAGCAGGCCCAGGATCAGCGCGGAGACCAGCAGCGGCGCCAATTCAAGCATGAGGTGGGTCTTTGGGCGGTTGTTCCGGACCGTTGGCTTCGTCGATGGCGGCCAGGTGGTTCGGGTCCTGGTCGTCGAACAGCACGCTGTGGGCCGGGCCGTCGAGGTCATCGTACTGGCCGCTGTCCACGGCCCAGAAGAAGATGTAAATAGCGATGGCCACTATCAGCAGCGCCGCCGGAATCATCACGTATAAAGCTGGCATCTGCACTCCATGCCCGCGCGGCTCACGCGGGCAGCGGGCGGGTGATTGAGGGGGCGCTGGCGGCCTGTGCGCTCGGCACGCGAGTCAGGCGCAGGGCGTTGAGTACCACGGTCAACGAACTGATGGACATGCCGACTGCCGCCCAGATTGGCGTGATCCAGCCCAAAGCAGCAAACGGCAACATCAGGCCATTGTATAGGCCCGCCCAGAGCAGGTTTTCAATAATCACTCGTCGGGTGCGCCGCGCCAGGCTGAAAGCCTGCACCAGAGCGTCGAGGCGATTGGAGAGCAACACCGCATCGGCACTGGTCTTGGCCAGGTCGGTGGCCGAGCCCATTGCCACGCTGATATCGGCGGCGGCGAGGACGGGGACATCGTTGACGCCATCGCCGAGCATCAGCACCTTGCGACCTTCCTTGTGCAGCTGTTGCAGCACGTGCAGCTTGTCGTCGGGACGCAGGCCGCCGTGGGCCTCGTCTATGCCCAGCTCAAGGGCGACACTGGCGACCATCGGCGAACTGTCCCCGGACAGCAGCAGTGTGCGCCAACCGCGCGCCTTGCAAGCGGCGAGCAGGGCGGGGGCGTCGCTGCGCAGGCGATCATCCAGTACGAACCAGGCGAGGGCGCCGCTGCGGTCGCCCAGCAGCAGCCATTGCCCGGCGTCGTCCGGCGGAGCGGGGATCGGGCAGCCACTGAGTTCGCAGACGAAACCCGGCTGGCCGATGCGTAGCAGACGCTCGCCCACTCGACCTTCCAGACCGAGACCGGGCGTACTGAGCACTTCGTCAGCGGCCAGTGGCGCACGGCCAAAGGCGCGGGCAATCGGGTGTTCCGAGCGGTTTTCCAGGGCGGCGGCGAGACCCAGGCAGTCGTCGCTGCCCAATTCGCCCAGCGGCCGGATCGCGCGCAGGGCCAGGCGACCTTCGGTGAGGGTGCCGGTCTTGTCGAAAATCACCGTGTCGATCTGGTTCAGGCCCTCCAGCACATGGCCACGGGTCAGCAGCAGCCCGAGTTTGTGCAGGGTGCCGGTGGCGGCGGTCAGGGCGGTAGGTGTAGCGAGGGACAACGCACATGGGCAGGTCGCCACTAACATCGCCAGCACGATCCAGAACGCTCGTGATGAGTCCAGTTCCCACCACAGCAGGCCGATCAGCGCAGCGGCGATCAGCGAACACAACAGGAACCACTGCGCGGCGCGGTCGGCGATTTGCGCCAGTCGCGGTTTTTCGGCCTGGGCGCGTTCCAGCAGGCGCACGATGGCGGACAGGCGGGTCTCGTGGCCAAGGGCGCGCACTTCGACGGTCAGCGCGCCGTCGACGTTGAGGGTGCCGGCGGTGACGGTGTCGCCGACTTGGCGCGGTTGCGGCAAGTACTCACCGGTGAGCAGGGACTCATCAATGCTGGACTGGCCATCGAGGATCACGCCGTCTGCTGGCAGCACCGCGCCCGGATGCACCAGCACGCGGTCGCCCAGGGCCAGTTCGCTCAACAGGATGCGTTCGCTCTGGCCGTCGTCTTTCAAGCGCAGGCACGACGCAGGCAACAGGTTGACCAACTGCGCAGTGGCCGCCGCCGTGCGCTCCCGGGCACGGCGTTCCAGGTAGCGACCGGCCAGCAGGAACAGTGCAAACATGCCCACTGCATCGAAATACAGCTCGCCGACGCCGGTGATCGCGGTCCATATTCCCGCCAAATAAGCCCCGCCAATGGCGAGGGATACTGAAACGTCCATGGTCAGGTGGCGCGTGCGCAGGTCGCGCATGGCGCCCTTGAAGAACGGCGCGCAGCTGTAGAACACGATGGGGGTTGTCAGAAACATCGCCACCCAGCGCAGGATTACATGCAGCTCCGGGCTCAGGTCGATATTGAATTCCGGCCAGGTGGCCATGGTTGCCATCATTGCCTGGAACCACAGCAGCCCGGCGACACCGAGTTGGCGCAAAGCCAGGCGGTTTTCGCTGGCCAGTTGCTCGGCGGCGCGGTCGGACTGATAAGGATGGGCGGCATAGCCGATATGGCGCAGCTCACTGAGCACTTGGCTCAACGGCAATTGCCCGTCGGCCCAGCGCACCTGCAAGCGATGGTTGGACAGGTTCAACCGCGCCTCGGCAACGGCGGGCAAGCTGCGCAGGTGTTTTTCGATCAGCCAGCCACAGGCGGCGCAGCTGATGCCTTCCATCAACAGGGTCGTTTCGGCCAGTTCGCCTTGGTGGTGCACGAAGGGTTTTTGCACGTCGGCGCGGTCGTACAGCGCCAGTTCGTCCACCAGTTGCACCGGCAGCGTTTCGGGGTTGGCCGAGGCTTCGCTGCGGTGCTGGTAATAGCTTTCCAAGCCTGCGGCCACGATTGCTTCGGCCACCGCCTGGCAGCCCGGGCAGCAGAGTTCGCGGCGCTCGCCGAGGATATCGGCGGTGAACCGGCTGCCGGGCGGTACGGGCAGGGCGCAGTGGTAGCAGGGAGTGGGGGTGGTCATGGTTCGGGATCTTTGGTGGCTGGGAAGGCCCCATCGCCGGCGAGCCGGCTCCTACGAGAGGGGTGTGGGTCTGTAGGAGCCGGATTGCCGGCGATGCGCGAAGCGCAGGTGTTTATTTTTTCAGGTCTTCGGCACCCTGCAACGGTTCATCACCCAACAGCAAGTCTTTGTCGTGGCTGACTTCTTCTTCCTCGAACAGCCGCCAGGTCTTGTCGCCTTCCACGCCCAGCAGTTCCACGAAGCGGCGGCCTTCGACTTTGTCGGTGACCTGTCCGATGTAGCGGCCGGGTTCGCTGTCGCTGCGGGCCAGATTGATTTTGCGATCTTTCTCCGGCTGAGTCGGGGAAATCAGGTTCAGCTCCAGGGTGTTCGGGTTGCTGTAGCCGGTGAGCTTCAGCTCGACTTCACCGGTCAGTTCGTCCAAATGCAGCTTGGCGCGCAGTTGCAGGGTCTGCGCCAGGCGTTCGCGGTCCAGTGAGCGGTTGATGCCCTTGCCAGCCTCGTAGTAGTTGTCGTTGACCAGGTTGTCCGGGTTGTTTACCGCGATGGTCACCATGGACAAGGTCAAGGTCACCGAGCAGGCGAGGATCCCGATGATGATCCAGGGCCAGAGGTGCTTGTACCAAGGGCTTGCGGCAGTGGCTAAGGGCATTGTTCCGTTCTCTCTTTATCGAACTTGTGGGCCGATGAATCGGCTCTTGGCTTCAATGTTGACGCTGGCGTCATCGGCATCGGTGAGGGTGAATTTCACCTCGTTGGTGCTCGACGGCAGTTGTTCCGGCGCACTCGACAGTTCCACTGGCATGCTGACGATATCGCCGGCAGCCACCTTGATCTCGCGCCGGCCCTGCAGCTTGAGGTCTGGCAGGCCTGATGCGTCGAGCACGTAGGTGTGGTCGCGCTGGTCCTTGTTCATGATCTTCAGGCTGTAGACGTTTTCGATACGGCCTTCGGCGTTTTCGCGGTAGAGCACGCGGTCTTTGCTCACGTCGAAGCCCACCAGCGACCGCATGAAGAACGCCCCGGCCAACAGGCTGATCATCGCCAGCAACACCAGGGCGTAACCGATCAGGCGTGGTCGCAGCTTGTGGGTTTTCTGCCCGGACAGGTTGTGCTCGGTGGTGTAGCTGATCAGGCCGCGCGGGTACTCCATCTTGTCCATGATGTTGTCGCAGGCGTCGATGCACGCGGCGCAGCCGATGCACTCGATTTGCAGACCGTCGCGGATGTCGATGCCGGTGGGGCACACCTGCACGCACATCGTGCAATCGATGCAGTCGCCCAGGCCTTGGGCCTTGTAGTCGATCCCTTTTTTACGCGGGCCACGCAGCTCTCCACGACGTGGGTCGTAAGAGACGATGAGGGTGTCTTTGTCGAACATCACGCTCTGGAAACGCGCGTACGGGCACATGTAGATGCACACCTGTTCGCGCAGCCAGCCGGCGTTGCCGTAGGTGGCGAGGGTGAAGAAACCGACCCAGAAATACGACCAGCCATCGGCCTGGCCGGTGAAGAAATCGAACACCAGTTCGCGGATCGGCGAGAAGTAGCCGACGAAGGTAATCCCGGTGGCAAAACCGATCAGCAGCCACAGGCTGTGCTTGCTGAATTTGCGCAGGAATTTGTTGGCGCCCATCGGCGCTTTATCCAGCTTGATGCGTTGGTTGCGGTCGCCTTCGGTGACTTTTTCGCACCACATGAAGATCCACGTCCACACGCTTTGCGGGCAGGTATAACCGCACCACACGCGGCCGGCGTACACCGTGATGAAGAACAGGCCAAACGCCGCGACGATCAGAATACCCGAGAGCAGGATGAAGTCTTGGGGCCAGAAGGTCGCACCGAAAATGAAGAACTTACGCTCCGGCAGGTTCCACCACACGGCCTGGTGGCCACCCCAGTTCAGCCACACCGTGCCGAAGTAGAGCAGGAACAAAGCAGCGCCGCCGAGCATTCGTAAATTGCGGAACAGGCCGGTAAAGGCGCGGGTGTAGATTTTCTCGCGCGGGGCATAGAGGTCGACGGTGGCGGTCGAGTGTTTGGCAGGCGGGGTAACGTCATGTACCGGTATTTGGTCGCTCATCATTGCATCCCACGGCGGTGGAGATTTGCCTCGGCCAGTACGTGCCAACCGGGGTCAAATTAGGGGTCTTGCAGTGGCGTAATGATACGCCCCCGATGCTGCGCAAGGGGTGCGACCTTTGGTCGCGTTGGGGAAAATCAATTGATGGTGTACGTGATCTGGATCAATTGACTTGTGAAGTATGGACGGTTTTTGCGGGCTCAACCTTCAAAAAGCCGAAGATCCAATGTGTGAGGGGGCTTGCTCCCGATAGCGGCGTGTCAGTCAGAGTCACTAATACTGATCCACCGTCATCGGGAGCAAGCCCCCTCTCACAAGGGTTTTTTGGTGTTTCTGGGTAAGGGGGTCGCCTTACTGCTCCTCGGCCTTCTTATCCCCATGGGACAAGCTGTAAACATACGCCGCGAGCAAGTGCACCTTGTCATTGCCTTGCAATTGTTCCTGCGCCGGCATCTGGCCCTGGCGGCCGAAACGGATGGTCTGCTGCAGTTGGGCGAAGCTCGAACCGTAGATGAATGCACCGGGGTGGGTCAGGTCGGGCGCGCCCATTGCTGGGGTGCCTTTACCGGCTGGGCCGTGGCAGGCCACGCAGTTGGCGGCGAAGAGTTTTTCGCCGTTGGCTACGTCGGCCTTGACGCCTTCGGGCAGTTTGCGGCCGTCGAGTTGGGTGACCACGTAGGCCGCCACGTCGCTGACACCCTCTTCTTGCAGCACCGGCAGCCAGCCCGGCATCACGGCATGACGGCCTTTCATGATGGTTTCCTTGATCGTCGCCGGCTCCCCACCCCAGCGCCAGTCGGCGTCAGTCAGGTTGGGGAAGCCGTAGGCACCCTTGGCGTCGGACCCGTGGCACACCGAGCAGTTGGACGCGAACAAGCGGCCACCCATCTTCAGGGCTTGCGGGTCTTTGGCGACTTCCTCAATGGGCATGGAGGCGAATTTGGCGAAGATCGGACCGAACTTGGCGTCCGACCGGGCCATTTCCTTTTCCCATTCATGCACACCGGTCCAGCCGGTCTGGCCATTGGCGAAGGGGGTTTGTTTGTCGTTGTCGAGGTAGTTGTAGCCCGGCAGCAGGCCTTTCCAATTGCCCAGGCCTGGGTACAGCACCAGGTAGCCAAGGGCAAAAATGATGGTGCCGACGAACAGCATGAACCACCACTTGGGCAATGGGTTGTCGTACTCCTCGATGCCATCGAACGAGTGGCCGACGGTCTCGTCGGTTTGCTCGGCGCGCTGGCCCTTGCGGGTCGACAGCAACAGCCAGGTCAGGGCGAAAATGGTACCCAGACTGAGGACTGTGACGTACAGACTCCAGAACGTAGTCATTCTTTGTTACTCCTAGAAGCTTGCTCGACGTGCTTGATGGCTTCGGGATCATCCGCAAAGGGCAGCAAGGTCGCGTCTTCAAACTCCGACTTGCGCTTGGGGCTGAACACCCACAACGCCAGGCCGATAAAGGCCACCATCACCACAACGGTGCCCAGGCCACGAATCATCCCGATATCCATGAAGAATCACCGTTTGCTTTTGATGATGGTGCCCAGGCCTTGCAGGTAGGCCACCAATGCGTCCATTTCGGTCTTGCCCTTTACGGCTGCGGCTGCACCGGCGATGTCTTCGTCGGTGTAGGGCACGCCCAGGGTGCGCAAGACTTCCATCTTCTTCGCGGTGTCCTTGCCGTCGAGCTTGTTTTCCACGAGGAACGGGTACGCCGGCATTTTCGACTCAGGCACCACGTTGCGCGGGTTGTACAAGTGCGCACGTTGCCAGTCATCGGAGTAACGCCCGCCAACACGGGCCAGGTCAGGGCCGGTGCGCTTGGAACCCCACAAGAACGGGTGGTCCCATACGCTTTCGCCGGCGACCGAGTAGTGGCCGTAGCGTTCGGTTTCGGCGCGGAACGGGCGGATCATCTGCGAGTGACAGCCCACGCAACCGTTGGCGATGTAGACGTCGCGGCCTTCCAGTTCAAGGGCGGTGCGCGGCTTCATGCCTTCCACCGGCTTGTTGGTCACGTCCTGGAAAAACAGCGGAACGATCTGGGTCAGGCCGCCGATACTCACGGCGATGACCATGAAGAAGGCCAGCAGGCCGATATTCTTCTCGACTACTTCATGCTTCATCAGTGGGCTCCCACAACGGCGATCTTGGCGGCGGCTTCGGCTTCTGCGGGGTCCGATGCACGCACGGTGCGCCAGACGTTGTAGGCCATGAACAGCATGCCGGCAGCGAAGAACGCACCGCCCAGGGCGCGGACGATGTAGCCCGGATGGCTGGCTTGCAGCGCTTCGACGAACGAGTAGGTGAGGGTGCCGTCATCGTTGATCGCACGCCACATCAGGCCTTGGGTGATGCCGTTGACCCACATCGAAGCGATGTAGAGCACGGTACCGATGGTGGCCAGCCAGAAGTGCGTGTTGATCAGCCCGACGCTGTGCATCTGCGCACGGCCGAACAGTTTGGGGATCATGTGGTACAGCGCACCGATGGAGATCATCGCCACCCAACCGAGGGCACCGGCGTGAACGTGGCCGATGGTCCAGTCGGTGTAGTGGGAGAGCGAGTTGACGGTCTTGATTGCCATCATCGGCCCTTCGAAGGTCGACATGCCGTAGAACGCCAGGGATACCACAAGGAAGCGCAGGATCGGGTCGGTGCGCAATTTATGCCAGGCACCCGAGAGGGTCATCATGCCGTTGATCATGCCGCCCCAGCTCGGAGCCAACAGGATGATCGACATCGCCATGCCCAGGGACTGAGCCCAGTCCGGCAGTGCGGTGTAGTGCAAGTGGTGCGGGCCGGCCCAGATGTAGAGGGTGATCAATGCCCAGAAGTGCACGATGGACAAACGGTACGAGTAAATAGGACGTTCGGCCTGTTTCGGCACGAAGTAGTACATCATCCCCAGAAAACCGGTGGTGAGGAAAAAGCCTACGGCGTTATGCCCGTACCACCACTGGATCATCGCGTCCGTCGCGCCGGCATACGCCGAGTAGGACTTGAACAGGCTGACCGGCAGCGATGCGTGATTGACGATGTGCAGCATCGCCGTGACCACGATGAACGCACCGTAGAACCAGTTGCCCACGTAGATGTGCTTGGTTTTGCGCTTGACGATGGTGCCGAAGAACACCGCACCGTAGGTCACCCACACAATCGCCAGCAAAATGGCGATCGGCCATTCCAGCTCGGCGTATTCCTTGGTGGTGGTGTAGCCCAGTGGCAGGCTGACGATGGCGCCGACGATGACCGCCTGCCAACCCCAGAAGGTAAAGGCGGCGAGGCCATCGGAGATCAGTCGCGTCTGGCAGGTTCGCTGCACGACATAGTAGGAGGTGGCAAACAATGCACATCCGCCGAAGGCGAAAATCACCAGGTTGGTGTGCAGCGGGCGTAGGCGACCGAAGGTCGTCCATGGCAAGTCGAAATTCAATTCCGGCCAAACCAGTTGCGAGGCGATGAACACCCCGAGCCCCATGCCAAGGATCCCCCAGACCACCGTCATGATGGCGAACTGGCGGACTACCTTATAGTTATAAGCAGTCGGACTGATTGCTGTGCTCATTCTAAGGTTCCACGGTTTAGGTTTTTTTATAGGTAAAATCGGCCGCAAGTATGTAGAAAGCGAGGGGCCATTGCAACGCAATGGCTGACCTGGATCAATGCGTTCCACGCCAGATTCTGCGCCCTTTCCATGTTTGGCGTAAGGACAAAATCAGAAATCGAAAGCTGATCGAGTGGACAGGAAATTTTGGGGGTCGCAACGACTGTCGTCGCGTACGCCAAGATCGGTCCGCTGTGCAAGCAAGCGTAGACCCGAATGGCAATAGGGGAAAGTTGTGCTTTGGAGGGGTGTGACACTTGGTCGCGTAGCGCAGTAGAGCTGCCGCCCCAAATTGGGGCGGCAGTCAGGTGTTACTGAGCTGCGCTTTCTGGCATTGCACCATCAGCGTTGTGAGACAGGCTGTACACGTAAGCTGCGAGCAGGTGCACTTTGTCGTTGCCCTGCAACAGTTCCTGCGCCGGCATCTGGCCCTGACGGCCGTGACGAATGGTCTGCTGCAATTGCGCCAGGCTGGTGCCGTAGATATAGCCGCCTGGCAGCGTCAGGTTCGGCGCCCCCATGACTTCCATACCGTGGCCTTCCGGCCCATGGCAGGCCACGCAGGTGGTGTTGAACGCCGCTTTGCCCGCATCCAGGTCGGCAGTGCTATCGGCCGGCAGTGGCAACTTGGCCAAATCGTGACGTACATAGGCAGCGACGTTTTTCACACCGTCGTCACCCAGCACCGTACCCCAGGCCGGCATCGCCGCGTGGCGACCGTTCAGGATGGTGGTCTTGATGGCCTCAGCCGAGCCGCCCCAGCGCCAGATGTTGTCTGCCAGGTTAGGGAAGCCGAACGCGCCCTTGGCGTCCGAGCCGTGACACACCGCGCAGTTGGAAGCGAACAGGCGACCACCCATCTTCAGCGCTTGCGGGTCTTTAGCGACTTCTTCCACGGGCATGGCCGAGAATTTGGCGAAGATCGGCCCGAACTTAGTGTCGGCCTTGGCCATCTCCTTGTCCCACTCCTTGGCCGAGGTCCAACCGTCTTCATAGCCCGGCAGCACACCTTTCCAGTTCCCCAGGCCCGGGTAGAGCACCAGGTAGCCGACCGCAAACACCAGGGTGCCGGCGAACAGCATGAACCACCACTGGGGCAGCGGGTTGTCGTATTCCTCGATACCGTCGAAGGCGTGGCCCATGGTCTGGTCGACACTGCCCTTGGTCTCGCCCTTGCGGGTGGCGATCAATAGCCAGGTCAGCCCGATCAGGCTGCCGAGGGTCAGTACGCAGATCCATGTACTCCAGAATAGGGTCATGGCCGATTGCTCCTTGTTGCAGGCTCTTCTTGAGCGTCGGATGGAGAAGGTTCATCGGCGAAGGGCAGCAGGCGCGCCTGCTCGAATTCCTCATTGCGCCGGTTGTTGAACACCCACAGCGACAGGCCGATAAAGGCGATGGCAACGACCAGCGTGCCAAGGCCGCGGATGGTGCCCGCATCGAATTCAAATCCCATGGCTCACCTCTTGCTCTTGATGGCAGTGCCGAGTACTTGCAGGTACGAAACCAGCGCGTCCATCTCGGTCTTGCCCTTGAGGCTGGCCACGGCGCCACTGATGTCGTCGTCGGTGTATGGCACGCCAAGGGTGCGCATTACTTTCAACTTGTTCTCGGTGTGGCTGCTGTCGACCTGGGCCGTGACCAACCACGGGTAGGCCGGCATCTTCGACTCGGGCACTACGTTGCGCGGGTTGTACAAGTGCGCGCGGTGCCAGTCGTCCGAGTAGCGGGCGCCAACGCGGGCCAGATCCGGGCCGGTGCGCTTGGAGCCCCACAGGAACGGGTGATCCCACACGCTTTCGCCCGCCACCGAGTAGTGGCCGTAGCGTTCGGTTTCGGCGCGGAACGGACGGATCATCTGCGAGTGGCACTGCACGCAGCCTTCGCGGATGTAGATGTCGCGGCCTTCCAGTTGCAGTGCGGTGTAGGGCTTCATGCCTTCCACCGGCTTGTTGGTCACGTCCTGGAAGAACAGCGGGACGATCTGGGTCAGGCCGCCGATGCTCACGGCGAGCACCATGAGCAGCATCAGCAGGCCGACGTTCTTTTCAATCGTTTCGTGTTTCATCACAGACTCCTCAGGCCAGCTGCGCAGTGGTGGCGGCTTCGACAGGCTGCGGCGAACGCACGGTGCGCCACGTGTTGTAAGCCATCAGGAACATGCCGCTGAGGAACACCGCACCGCCCACCAGCCGCACGATGAAGCCTGGATGGCTGGCCACCAGGGTTTCGACGAAGGAGTAGGTCAAGGTGCCGTCTTCGTTGATCGCACGCCACATCAGGCCCTGGGCGATGCCGTTGACCCACATCGAGGCGATGTAGAGCACGGTGCCGATGGTGGCCAGCCAGAAGTGCGCGTTGATCAGGCCGAGGCTGTACATCTGCTCGCGACCGAAGACTTTCGGGATCATGTGGTACAGCGCGCCGATGGAGATCATCGCCACCCAACCGAGGGCGCCGGCGTGTACGTGGCCGATGGTCCAGTCGGTGTAGTGGGAGAGGGCGTTGACGGTCTTGATCGCCATCATCGGGCCTTCGAAGGTCGACATGCCGTAGAACGCCAGGGACACCACCAAAAAGCGCAGGATCGGGTCGCTGCGCAACTTATGCCAGGCGCCCGAGAGGGTCATCATCCCGTTGATCATGCCGCCCCAGCTCGGAGCCAGCAGTACCAGAGACATCACCATGCCCAGGGACTGCGCCCAGTCCGGCAGCGCGGTGTAGTGCAAGTGGTGCGGACCGGCCCAGATGTACAGGGTGATCAGCGCCCAGAAGTGCACGATGGACAAGCGATAGGAATACACCGGACGTTCGGCCTGCTTGGGCACGAAGTAGTACATCATCCCCAGGAAGCCTGCGGTGAGGAAAAAGCCTACCGCGTTGTGCCCATACCACCACTGCACCATGGCATCCGTCGCACCGCCGTAGAGGCTGTAGGACTTGGTCAGGCTGACCGGGATTTCCAGGTTGTTGACGATATGCAGGATCGCCACGGTGATGATGAACGCACCGAAGAACCAGTTACCGACGTAGATGTGCTTGGTGTTGCGCTTCATCACCGTGCCGAAGAACACGATGGCGTAGGCCACCCAGACAATGGTGATCAGGATGTCGATCGGCCATTCCAGCTCGGCGTATTCCTTGGAACTGGTGTAGCCCAGCGGCAAGGTGATCGCAGCCAGCAGGATGACCAACTGCCAACCCCAGAAGCAAAACGCGGCGATTTTCGGCGCGAACAGCTGCGTTTGGCAGGTGCGTTGCACCGAGTAGAACGAGCTGGCAAACAGTGCGCAGCCGCCGAAAGCGAAGATCACCGCGTTGGTGTGCAGCGGGCGCAAGCGGCCGAAGCTGGTCCAGGGCAAATCGAAGTTGAGTGCGGGCCAAACCAATTGGGCGGCGAGAAAAACCCCGAGCCCCATGCCGACGATGCCCCACACCACCGTCATAATGGCGAATTGGCGGACCACCTTGTAGTTATAGGCGGTACTTAAAGTAGTGTTCATGGTTCCCCATCCACGGTTCAACCCAAGCAAATGCGGCACTTGGGCTGGAGTTATAGGCAGACTAAATAGCGAGGCAAGCATGGGCAAAGAGCACAAGGCCAGTATTGACGGGGATCAATGGGCGCAGTGTGTGCGGGAACACGGCTGGTTGTGGGATGTCGCGAAAGGGTCTATCGCGCGTACACCGGTGACGCTGATCCTGGCCCACGGCGCCGGCGCACCGATGGACTCATCCTTCATGAACGACATGGCTGCACGCCTTGCCAGGCATGGCGTCAACGTGTTGCGCTTCGAGTTTCCCTACATGGTCCAGCGTCGATTGGACGGTGGCAAACGCCCACCCAACCCGGCGCCGAAACTGCTGGAAGCCTGGCGCGAAGTGCATGCCGAGGTGCGACGTCATGTCGCTGGGAAACTGGCCATTGGTGGCAAGTCCATGGGCGGGCGCATGGCGAGTCTGTTGGCCGATGAATTGGCCGCGGACGCGTTGGTGTGCCTGGGTTATCCGTTCTACGCGGTGGGCAAGCCGGAAAAACCGAGGGTCGAGCATTTGGCCGAGCTAAAGACGCCGACGTTGATTGTGCAGGGCGAGCGCGATGCGCTGGGCAATCGGGCGGCGGTGGAGGGGTATGTGTTGTCACCGAGCATCGAGGTGATGTGGCTGGTGGCGGGGGATCATGATTTGAAGCCGTTGAAGGCTTCGGGCTTCAGCCATGAGCAGCATCTGGAGGCTGCGGCGGTGCAGGTCGCCAGGTTTCTCGGCGCCTGTTAGGAACGTATCGGGACGTAGGTATCTACACATCTTCGATGCAAACATACCCTTAGAAAACGAGGCTCTTGTGGTGAGCGGGCTTGCCCCGCGCTGGGCTGCGCAGCAGCCCCAAAACCTGCCAGTCGGGTGTTGCTGAAAAAATGCGGTGTCTGGATTAGGGCTGCTTCGCAGCCCAGCGCGGGGCAAGCCCGCTCACCACAGAGTTATGTGTCTGCCTTTAGGCGTTGTGTAGATAACCCTGCCCCCGAGAGCGGTCTAGCGGTTAAAGCGCTCCACCAGCGAGTACTGGGTATTGGCGGTATGCGTCAATTCCTCACTCAACTGCGCCGAGTTCATCGCCTGCTCCGAGGTCTGATCTGCCAACAGCGCAATGGTGCTGATGTTACGGCTGATCTCTTCGGCTACCGAGCTTTGCTCTTCAGTCGCCGCTGCAATTTGCGTGGTCATGTCAGTGATATGCGCCACCGCCTCACTGATGCCCACCAACGCCTGATCCGCTTCCATCACCCGCGCCACACCTTCTTCGGCCTGGCGATGCCCGGCGTCCATGGTTTGCACGGCGGCGGCGGCGGTGTGTTGCAGCTTGGCGATCAGGGCATGGATCTGCCCGGTCGACTCGGCCGTACGCTGCGCCAGCTGCCGTACTTCGTCGGCTACCACGGCAAAGCCTCGGCCCATCTCGCCGGCACGAGCGGCTTCGATAGCGGCGTTCAATGCCAACAGGTTGGTCTGGTCGGCAATGCCCTTGATCACATCAACAACACCGCCGATCTCATCGCTGTCCTTGGCCAGTTGAGTGACGGTCACGCCCGTCTCACCCACGGCAACCGACAGACGCTGAATGGCCTCGCGGGTTTCCCCGGCGATATCGCGGCCGCGACCGGTCAAGCGATTGGCTTCCTGGGTGGCGTCCGCCGTGCGCTGCACATGGCTGGCGACTTCCTGGGTGGTCGCCGCCATCTGGTTGACCGCCGTGGCCACCTGTTCGGTTTCCACGCGCTGGCGTTCCAGGCCGCTGGAGCTGTTGTGGGCCAGGGTGTTGGACTGCGCCGCTTGCTCGTTGAGATGCTCAGCAGTGTCCTGCAAGCGTGTAAGGCATGTCTTCAGACGCGCTTCCTGGCTGAGGATCGACATCTCCAAGCGCGCCTGAGCGCCACGGCTGTCGGTGTACATCTGCGCGATCAACGGGTCGGAGGTGGTCTGCTCGGCCAAACGCAGCAGGCGCTTGAGACCGCGCTGTTGCCAGCTCAGGCCCAGCAGGCCCAAAGGCACCGACAAACCCGCCGCCAGGGCAAAGCCCCAGTGGGAGTTGAGCGACACGCCAATCATGAAGCTCAACTGGCTGATCAGGATAAACGGCAGCCAGTCCTGCAGCACCGGCAGCCACTTGTCCCGCTGGGGAACGGCCGACTTGCCCTGGTTGATACGTTGGTAGAGCGCTTCGGCCCGGCGGATCTGCTCGGCGGTAGGCTTGATGCGCACCGATTCGTAGCCGACTACCTGATTGCCTTCAAAGACCGGCGTCACATAGGCGTTAACCCAGTAGTGATCGCCCGTCTTGCAGCGGTTCTTAACGATGCCCATCCATGGCAAGCCTTGTTTGAGCGTGGCCCACATATGCCCGAACACCGCCGCCGGCACGTCCGGGTGACGGACCAGGTTGTGCGGGGCGCGTACCAGTTCTTCGCGACTAAACCCACTGATCTCGACGAAAGCGTCGTTGCAGTAGGTGATCACGCCTTTGGCATCTGTGGTTGAGATCAACCGTTGCTGAGCGGGGAAGGTACGTTCGCGCTGGGTAACGGGTTGGTTATTACGCATGGTTGTTCAATCCGCAAGGCTTTCAGGGGGTATCGGCAGGAGTGTGGGATTGTTTAGGGGGTTTATCAGGAGAGCTAGCGAGGGGGCAACTCTGTCAGTCGTTTTCGGTGGAGGCTCTTGCCCAATTGCCTGCAGGATTTTGATGTCGGTTTGAAAAGAATCACACACTTACAGGCAAAGTGCCATGACTCTCAGGAGGGGCATGAGTCTGTTCGAGGAGGGGCGCTTGTCACTTTATGGACGTATGTCTTTTTCTCGACATTGATGATCGGTTGATTAATAATTCAAGAGCTTTCTTAAGATAAAAACAGATTTGTCTGATTGACAAAGGGGTTGCATTTGTATTTTGGATTTCGTTTTCTGGCCTCTGAGTAGGTTGAGTGCGAGCGCTATAGCTAAATCTCAAGCTTCAGAAAACGATATTTTAAGAGCGGTGGTAGATATCGCGCTTGTTGGCCGAAGTTTGTATTGCAGAAGGTGGTTTGAATGCTGGCCCGGTCCTAATAGGTCGAAGAATCTGCGCAAAAATAGATGGCTTTTTGTTTCTTTCGATTTTCAGTTTTTGCTAGGGAGTGGTGTAGTTTATGGGGTTGGTTGAGGCGAGTATTGCCAAGTTCGAGAGAAAAGAGGCAGTAATTGGGATTGTAGGTCTCGGTTATGTCGGGTTGCCATTAATGCTTCGCTACAATGCTATCGGATATCGTGTTCTGGGAATCGATATTGATGTTGATAAAGTCGCCAAGCTTAATGCCGGTCAGAGCTATATCGAACACATCTCCAGCGATCATATCGTGGACGCATATGCCAATGGTTTTCGTGCGACCAGTGAGTTTAGCCGCGTCAGTGAGTGCGATGCATTGATACTGTGTGTACCCACGCCCTTGAACAAATATCGCGAGCCGGACATGAGCTTCGTGATTAACACTACCAACGCAATTAAGCCTTACCTGCGCGCTGGTCAGATCGTCTCGCTCGAAAGTACAACTTATCCTGGAACTACTGAGGAAGAACTACTGCCTCGGATTGAGGAGGGTAACCTCGTTACGGGAGAGGATATCTTTCTGGTTTACTCGCCTGAGCGAGAAGATCCGGGTAATGCTGACTTTGAAACTCGCACTATTCCAAAAGTTATCGGCGGCCATACGCCAAACTGTTTGAAAGTGGGCGTCGCTCTATATGGTCACGCCATCGACCAGGTTGTTACTGTCAGTTCTACCAAAACTGCCGAGATGACCAAGCTACTGGAAAATATCCACCGTGCGGTCAATATTGGCTTAGTGAACGAGATGAAAGTCGTTGCTGATCGTATGGGTATCGACATTTTTGAAGTCGTAGATGCGGCCGCGACCAAGCCTTTCGGTTTCACGGCTTACTATCCAGGGCCTGGTCTTGGCGGTCATTGCATTCCAATCGACCCGTTCTATCTAACCTGGAAGGCTCGTGAGTACGGGCTTCATACGCGTTTCATCGAGCTGTCCGGCGAGGTCAACAAGGCCATGCCGGAATATGTGGTTAGCAAGCTGATGGATGGCCTGAACAATAACAATAAGGCGCTCAAAGGCAGCCGTGTGTTAGTGCTGGGCATCGCTTACAAGAAAAATGTCGATGACATGCGAGAGTCGCCATCGGTGGAAATCATGGAGTTGATTGAGGCTAAGGGCGGCATAGTTGCTTACAGCGACCCGCACGTTCCCGTGTTCCCGAAGATGCGGGAGCACAGCTTCACGTTGACTAGTGAATTGCTTACCCCAGAGAGTCTGGGGTCGTTCGATGCCGTGGTCCTTGCGACGGACCATGAAAGATTTGACTACGAGTTGATCAAAACGTCGGCACGACTGATCATCGACAGCCGTGGTAAGTACCGTACGCCTGCTGCTCACATTATCAAGGCATGACAGCCCCAGTCTCACGGGGTTGAGCCAACTGACCGGATGCGCATTTAACTGCGTTCCTGCTGTTGTTGGTTGCCTCGTGGGGCGATACTCTTTTTGAGGTCTTTCTCATGAAACGTTTTGCTCTCGTTGGCGCTGCTGGCTATATCGCTCCACGGCACATGCGTGCAATTAAAGACACAGGTCATGAACTGGTTAGTGCCTACGATATCAACGACTCGGTAGGCATCATCGACAGTCTTTCACCGAATAGCGAGTTTTTCACCGAGTTCGAGCGCTTTTACGATCATGCATGGCGATTGAAGCGAGATCCTGCAACTGCGCTGGATATAGTCTCTGTCTGCTCACCCAATTATCTTCACCACTCGCATATTGCTGCAGGCCTGCGTCTTGGTTGTGACGTTATCTGTGAAAAGCCTCTCGTCCCTACCAATGCCATGCTCGATGATCTGAGTCAGATCGAGCGAGAGACAGGTAAGCGTCTCTGGAACATCCTCCAGCTGCGTCACCATCAGGCAATTATCGATCTGAAAAATCGTGTGCAGCTTGAAAAGCTGTCCCACAAACATGAGGTCGACTTGACTTACATTACCAGTCGCGGCCGCTGGTACATGGAAAGTTGGAAGGGTGACTCTCGCAAGTCCTTTGGCGTGGCCACCAATATTGGTGTGCACTTCTATGACATGTTGCATTTCATATTCGGAAATCTGCAGCGCAACGTCGTTCACTATGTTGACGATTTCAAAGCTGCTGGTTATCTGGAGTATGAGAACGCGCGAGTACGCTGGTTTCTTTCCATTGATGCCAGCGACCTGCCAGAGTCGGTAAAAGGTAAAAAGCCCACCTTTCGCTCGATCACCTGTGATGGGGAAGAGATAGAGTTCTCTGAAGGTTTTACCGATCTTCACACTGTCAGCTACCAAGCAATACTGGATGGCAAAGGTTATGGCATTGAAGATGCGCGTCATTGCGTTCAAACAGTGGAGACCATCCGCACTTTGACGCCTTCGCGGGCTCAGGGGGGCGAAGGTCACCCGTTCATTGCCAGTCTGAAATAAACCTCAGCGTCGTGGCGCCCCGCAGGCATTGGGCTACGTGCATTTCGGCAATGTCCCGGAGTGTTTGGATGTATGTACCTTGATATCAATCAGGACCCGGAATTGAACTACTACCAACACCCGAGTGCGATCATTGATGACGGCGCGCAGGTCGGCGATGACTCCCGCGTCTGGCATTTTGTCCATATCTGCGGTGGCGCCCGGATTGGGCGTGGCGTATCGCTTGGCCAAAATGTTTTTGTGGGGAACAAGGTCGTCATTGGCGACCACTGCAAAATTCAGAACAATGTTTCCGTCTATGACAACGTCACGCTTGAAGAGGGTGTTTTTTGTGGCCCGAGCATGGTGTTTACGAATGTCTACAACCCTCGTTCGCTGATTGAACGAAAAAGCGAATACCGCGACACCCTGGTCAAAAAAGGTGCGACGTTAGGTGCCAACTGCACCATCGTCTGCGGCGTGACTATTGGTGCTTACGCGTTCGTTGGTGCGGGAGCTGTGGTAAACAAGGACGTACCCGCCTATGCCTTGGTGGTCGGGGTTCCGGCGCGCCAGATTGGCTGGATGAGTGAGTTTGGTGAGCAACTGGACCTGCCGTTGAATGGAGAGGGCAGTGTCGCGTGCGAGCATTCTGACGCCACGTACGTGCTCAGTAGCAATGTGCTTAAAAAGGAGAATACACATTGATCGAGTTCATAGATCTCAAAGCTCAACAGCAGTTGTTAAAAGTAAAAGTTGACGCCGCTATCCAGCGCGTACTGGCCCACGGTCAATACATCCTCGGGCCCGAGGTGTATGAGCTCGAAGAACGTCTGGCTGCGTTTAGTGGGGCGAAATACTGTATCAGTGTCGCTAATGGCACTGATGCCCTGCAGGTTGCGCAGATGGCGCTTGGCATTGGACCTGGCGATGAAGTCATCATGCCGGGATTTTCCTACATAGCGACCGCTGAGACTGTCGCTGTGCTTGGAGCCAAACCCGTCTATGTGGATGTCGATCCTTTAACCTATAACCTCGATCCAGTGTTGCTGGAAGCCGCCATCACAACGAACACTAAGGCGATAGTTCCTGTCTCGTTGTATGGCCAGTGTGCTGACTTCGACGTGATCAACGCCATCGCCGCCAGGCATGGAATCCCGGTGATCGAGGACGCCGCGCAGAGTTTTGGTAGCCGCTATAAGACTAAGCGCTCTTGCAACTTGACTACCATCGCCTGCACTAGCTTCTTCCCGAGCAAGCCATTGGGTTGTTATGGCGATGGCGGCGCGATTTTTACCAACGATGAACACCTAGCCACGGTAATGCGCCAAATTTCCAGGCATGGCCAAGATCGCCGCTATCACCATATCCGCGTCGGAGTGAACAGTCGCTTGGATACGTTGCAAGCGGCAATCATGCTGCCCAAACTCGATGTATTTGAGGCAGAATTCATTCAGCGTCAAGAAGTCGCCAAGCGATATTCAAACCTGTTGGAGCAGGCTGCTATCGGTGCGCCCTTCGTAGCCGCACACAACCAGAGTTCCTGGGCTCAATACACTGTCCAGGTTGACTCCCGTGATGCGGTACAGGCTCACCTCAAAAATGCCGGTGTGCCGACTGCCGTACATTATCCAATTCCTCTCAATCGTCAGCCCGCTGTAAAGGATGAACATGCGTACTTGCCGATCGGCGACACTATCGCCGATCGCGTGATGAGCCTGCCTATGCACCCCTATCTGGATGAGGAGGCTCAGCGCTTCATCGTCGATACCTTGAAAGAGAGCCTTAACGCATGACCTGCAAGATCGTAACCATCGTCGGAGCTCGTCCACAGTTCATAAAAGCCGCCGCAGTTTCCCGGGAAATCCTCAAGCACCCGGGGCGATTGGTCGAAGTCATGGTGCACACCGGACAGCATTACGACCCGAACATGTCGCAGGTTTTTTTTGACGAGTTGGAGATACCGACACCTAAGTACAATCTTGAGGTGTCCGGCGGCACCCACGGCGTCATGACAGGCCGGATGCTCGAAGGTATCGAGCAGATTCTTATTGAGGAAAAACCGGACTGGGTACTGATCTACGGTGATACGAATTCGACCTTGGCGGGCGCGTTGGCTGCAGCCAAGTTGCACATTCCGGTGGCGCATGTAGAGGCAGGTTTGCGGTCTTTCAACATGCATATGCCGGAGGAGGTAAACCGGATTCTTTCAGATCGAGTTTCTAACCTCCTTCTTTGCCCTACCGCCCTGGCTGTAGACAATCTCTCTAAAGAAGGGATCACCCTTGGGGTGCATAACGTCGGTGACGTAATGTACGACGTGGCGTTGTTTTATCGCGAGCGCGCTAAGGCAAAAAGCAAGGTCCTGGCTCTGCTAGGGCTGGAGCCCGGTGCTTTTGCATTGGCGACCTGCCATCGAGCTGAAAATACTGATGACCCCCAGCGGCTAGGCGAAATTATGGCTGGTCTGGCAGACATTGCAGTGCAAATGCCCGTTGTCTTGCCCCTGCACCCACGTACGCGTAACTTGCTTAAAGTTCACGATATGGAGTACCACCTGAACTCTATTATAGTGGTCGACCCGTTGCCATTTTTGGACATGGTCGCTCTTGAACAGGCGGCCAACATCATTCTTACGGACTCCGGCGGCGTTCAAAAAGAAGCATATTTTTACGGGGTACCATGCATTACCCTGCGCGATGAGACCGAGTGGGTTGAAACTGTCGATATGGGGTTCAACCAACTGGTTGGTGCCAGCCGCAGTGCTATCAACGCGGCGATGAGCAACAGGTTAATCCCGAAAGCGAAGTCAGACGTCTATGGTGACGGTACAGCTGCCGCGCAAATAGTCGCTATTCTGGAAAAAACACGACTATGAATCCAATTTTAATCATTTGGCGTCACGTTCATGTCTTGTGGGCAACCACTCTAACCGACATACGCAGCCGGTTTATTGGCACGATATTCGGTGTCGCATGGATTTTCCTTTACCCATTGCTCTTCCTTGGCCTGTACGCAGTGGTTTACACGATGATTTATCGTGTACGGGTGGCAGAGTTCGGCACTTTCGACTATGTGCTCTTGATATTTTGCGGGTTGGTACCTTTTCTAGGGTTTTCGGAGGCGTTGGGCAGCGGAGTGGGGTCCGTCCTGGGTAACAAAGGGTTGATCAAGAATACGCTTTTCCCGATCGACCTTATTCCTGTTAAAACAGTACTTGCCAGCAGTGTGACTATGCTTGTGGGACTGGTAATGTTACTGATGGTGTTGTGGAGTCGCGGTATCGTTCACTCAACACAGCTGGCGATTCCACTGATATTGGTGTTGCAGATAGTCTTTACCGTTGGACTTATCTGGATACTCTCGGCGGTCAATGTGTTCATACCTGACCTAGCCCAGATGGTCGGAGTGCTTATCCTGTTCCTGATGCTCGTATCGCCTATTGCCTATACACAGGAAATGATTCCCAAGGAACTTATTCCGTTCATGTACCCCAATCCGCTGTATTACCTGATTATGTTGTATCGGGATGCAGCCTTCATTGGGGTTATCAAACCAGGGTTGCTGGCGATTTTTACTGGTATTTCGTTCTCCACTTTTTTCTTGGGTGGATTTGTCTTTTCACGATTGAAGCCATTATTTGCCGATTATGTCTGAGCCGATCATTGAACTAGCCTCCATCGCCAAGATGTACCGAATTTTCCGCTCGCCGCGTCATCGCATGATCGAGGCGCTGGGTTTCCCTGTTGGCCGCTCAACCTATGAAGAGTTCTGGGCAGTTCGCAATCTGTCTCTGACGATTAAACCTGGGGAAAGGGTCGGACTGGTCGGGCGAAATGGTGCGGGCAAAAGCACACTTCTCAAGCTTATTGCCGGGCTGATACAGCCGACCGAAGGTACGGTCAAGGTGCGAGGAAAGGTTCAGGCATTGATGGAGTTAGGAACCGGATTTCATCCCGAGTTCACCGGTCGTACCAACGTGCTGTCATCTTTCGCTTATCAAGGTGTTACAGGGGCTCGCGCCAGGAAGCTACTCGACGATGTACTTGAGTTTGCAGAGCTTGAAGAATTTATTGATAAGCCGGTAAAGACCTATTCTTCGGGAATGTACTCACGCCTGGCTTTTGCGGCTGCGACCGCAATACGCCCGGAAATTCTCATCATCGATGAGATCCTCGGCGCTGGGGACTCTTATTTCGCCGGAAAGTCGGCTAAGCGGATGCGTACACTGACTGCGGAAGGCTCAACTGTACTGTTTGTTTCTCACGACATGTCGGCGGTTCAAATGATCTGCGATCGCGCTATTTGGGTTGAGCGTGGAAGAATTGTCGCCGATGGCGATCCGATCGAAATCGGTCGTTCCTACGCCGCCTCCATCCGAAAGCAGGAAGAGTTGCGTCTCAGAGCAATCAACTTAAAGCTTAGCCGGGGCGATGTCAGCGAATTGTTGACTGACAATGAAATTGATCGAGTGTCGATACTTCGTTTCGTAGCCGCGTCCGATGATGCGCCAACGACGCCGCTTGCAGTATTCGAAATGACTCTGGAGCATAAGGGAGAAGTCATCGATAACGTGCTGGTAGGGGAGGCGTTGGATGACGATCGCAACCAACGCCTTCATGTGTTGACCGCACATGGTTACATGAACTGGAGTGCCCCAAAAAAGACCGCCGAAGGTATCAGCTTTCGTGATTTTGAAAATTGTGGAGGACAGTACAAACATGCCCCTGTAAGTGTCAAAGTTCCGTTGGGGTTGGGGGCACTGAGCGAATTTACGGTCACCGTTCGACACATGGGCAGGGCGGAGAACGAAGCAGTATATTGCCAGATATTTGATGGGCTGGAGTACGTCACTATCGGTACGCTGGAGCCAACTGTCGAAAGCGGGCGGATGATCATTCAGCGCTTTGCGCTTGAAAACCCGCTTTTGACCTCAGAGGAAGACAACGCGCCTGTAGCAGTTGACCGATCCGATTTCGAGTATGGGGAAGGTAGTGCCTGGATTGACGGTGTCGACTTCCTAGATCGGCACCAAGAATCACGGCGGGTGTTTTCCTTTGGGGAACCGCTTTATGTAAATGTGAAATGGGGCGCCAAACTCAATATTCCTTGCATGGCTTTCATTATCTGCATTTACGGTATGGACGGAAGGTGCGTGGCTCAGGTTGTATCGCCGTTCATATCATCAACTCGGGAGCGTCGTACCGGACTGGTCAAGGCGCAGTTTGACCCATTGATGGTCGGGGCTGGCGACTACGTCATTTCTGTTGGTATTTTTGACGGTATGACTGAAGATCAATTTAGTGGAGAACACCCACTGGATGTCCATGATCGTCAGTATCGTATCCGGATCACTGCGCCGATCGATGTGCGTATGGAGAGGGGGTTGGTTGTTCACCCTGTGGCTTGGGTAAATCTGGAATCCGTTGAATGAGTAAGCGGTCCGAGATTAGTTATTTTGCCCAGGATGATCTCTGGAGCCGCAGTGCAGTGTCAGAGCAAGTTGCGGTGGCCGAGGACCTGATCGAACTGATACCCCCTTCCGTGAGTACCATTCTTGATGCAGGGTGCGGTAATGGAACGGTCACCAACCGTTTGACGCCACATTGGGATGTAGTGGGCTGTGATATCAGTGAGGCTGCGGTAAAACACGTTCTGGCGCCAGCCTTGGTGGCTGACTTGTGCGCAATTCCATTTGGTGATCGAAGTTTTGATCTGACCCTTTCCAGCGATGTGATAGAGCATTTGCCTGATTCCATCTACGCACAGGCATTGGCAGAAATTGCGCGGGTTTCATCTCGCTATATCTTGGTAGCGGTTCCTTATCGTGAGTTGCTCGAAGCGGCAGAGATCACCTGCCCTGGCTGTGGTTCGCGCTATCACGCCCATCTGCATCAACGTTCCTATACGGTGGAGGACGCTGTCTCGTTATTCGCTCCGACGTTCTCTGCGATTGATGTCCGGTTTTCTGGTGAGGCGTGGACCTTTGAAGATCCCAGAATAGTCGAATCATCGCGTGCGTTGTCGGGCTTGGATTATCCTTTTGAGGATGGTGTCTGCCCTAATTGTTCCAAGCGTCGTGGACCTGTCGAAAGGTCGAGTTCCGCGCTGATGGTGCAGCGACGATTTGAGGCCCTGCAAGCGATGCAGTCCGCAGAGGGCCTGCGCAGGACGCCTGATATTAGCGAGATCCTAGTTTTGTTCGAGAGGGGCGTGTCGGCGACAACCAACTGGACGCCCACGCCTAGTGCCGAACCTTTCAATCAACGGACGCTGACGCTGTCCGAACTTGCCTTACGAGATAATCCGTTCAACTATCCGAGCCAAGCCTGCCGTATTAAGGGCGATGTGGATTATGAGGTTGTTACGTTTCCTCGGCGTCCGCAATCCATTCAGGTTGAGTTAGGTACTCTGACATCACTGGAGGTTTACGATCACGTCCGTGGTCGCTACGTCGCATGTCTCCAAACTGATGAGCCGGGCTTCTATATCATACCGCCGGTACCGTTCGGTCCTCACGGCTGCATCCTGCGCATGCTTCATCCTAGTGATGACGTGCGATTACAGATGAGCTTTGAAAGCTTTGACCAAAGTGCGATTACTGCCTGCTGCTTGGGCGATGATCCGACTATTGATCAAATGCGTGAAGAGTCAAGCAAGTTTTTGGCATTGTCCGAGCAGCTTGAGATTACGCGCTCGGCCCTTGAAATAAAACTTCAGGAAAAAGAGCGTTCGCTGCTCAAGCAGACGCAAGCGATGGCCAAGGTCAATAACTTGGCGAACGAGCTTGAAGGAAAACGCGCTGAGTTGGAGGGTCGTTATACCCAACTGAGCGAAAGAGCGTCTAGCCAAGAAGTGCTGATTACCACAGGAGAGCGTCGTGTAGAGGCGTTATCGGTAGAGTGCGAAAGACTTTCTTTCCAACTCGATGCTCTTCAAGTGGAACTCGATAGTTCAGTAAAGCAGGGCGCGGCTTGTCTGCTGCAGGTAGACGAACTGGTGATTAAACTCGAGCAGATGAGTAGTCTTGCCAATACTCTTGAAATGCGCCGTGACGCATTAGAGCATGAACTTCTCGCTCGCGATCAGCAATTGAAAAAACTGCAGGGTCTTTACGATGCTGCATTGCGACAGAAAGAACAGTGGGTCGAAAAGTCTAGCGAATCAGAACTAAAGCAACACAATCTGGTACTCACGATTGAGGCGCTCGAGGCGGAAGTAAATCAAGCGCAGATTATCTTGCTTGAGTATCAAAACGCTGTGCAGCGTATTGAAGTTTTGGAATTAGAAAAAACTACCTTGACTCTGGAGTTGGAAAGTTTAAGTATGGAAGTTTCGGCGCGTTCACACGAACTAGAAGAAAAGCATCGTGTGGCGAGTAGCCTCAATGAGCTGTCCGAACGCTTGGAATACCAGCGTGAAGCCTTAGAGGCGAAGGTGAAAAGTCTTGGATTGATAATCAACAGCTTGGTAGAGGAGAAAAACGAATATCAGTTGTTGGTCGACGCACTGCATATTCATATGGGGCAAACTCTAACTAGAGAGGCAAACCAACCACGCAAAGTTCTAGTTCTTTCGCATATGTATCCGCGCGAATACAATATGGTTGGTGGTATTTTTGTTCATGAGCAAGTCAAGGCACTAAGGGCTCAAGGTATTGATGCGCGAGTACTCAGTGGAGAACCTTTCTGGATCAATACTATTAATCCAAAGGCTATTAAGCGTGCGCTGGACGTATATCGGGAGCAGAAGCCCATTAGTTGGGAAGATCATGAAGGTGTCCCGTTGATACGCTTCCCGTACATTGTCAGTTCACTTCTACCCTTTCAAGCTCATGCCACAACCTACTCCCATGGCCTGATGCGCTATGCTGACTGGTTGAAAACGCACTTCGAATTTGAATTGATCCACGCCCACACATCCTATACCGACGGAACCGCTGGCCGTCGCTTAGCTAGCAAGCTGAAAGTTCCACTAGTCATTACCGAACATACAGGCCCGTTCACGACGCTGACTCGCACTCGTTATTTGCGCCGTATGACGCAAAAAGCTTTGAATGCGGCTGATAAAGTCATCTCGGTCAGCTCGGCACTCCTGTCGGATATTCGCCAGCAGATCAAACTTAAAGCGAGTGTCGACACGCAAGTCATTGCCAATCTAGTCGATACCGATATGTTTTGTGAGCAGCCAATGCAGCATGGCGAGTTGATCCATCTGTTATGGGTTGGCCACTTCGTGCCAGTCAAGCGAGTGCCTTTATTGCTGGAGGCGTTTGCGGCCGCATTCCAAGAGGAGCCTCGTTTGCGCCTGCGCATGGCAGGTAGTGGTGATGGTCTAGAGGATGCTAAGGCTCTGGTTAATAGCTTAGAACTCGAAAAAATTGTTGAGTTTTCCGGACGGGCAAGTCGTGCGCAACTTGTCGATTACTACCGTGAGTGTGATTTCTTGGTGATCTCCAGCGAAAGCGAGACATTTGGCGTGGTGGCGATTGAGGCAATGAGCTGTGGTCGTCCGGTGCTTACTACGCGTTGCGGTGGACCTGCAGAAATAGTCTCGCATCCACAGTTAGGTAATGTGGTTGGAATGAGTGTTTCGGAGTTGACCCAAGGAATATTGGTAATGGCCCGACAGCGTCGAACGTTCAACAGCAAAGTAATCCGTAAAGTGACCGAGCTCAAATTCTCTAGTGCCAGCATTGCGCAAGAGATCGCGAGCGTCTACTCGTCTTCCATAGACAGGCACAAATAATAACTACTAACAGTTGTCTAGCTTGATAAAAATTTAATAGGGGTTCTCTTGTTCAATGAGTCAAATAATCGCAAGTCCATCTGTCCGGCCCTATGATTCAAACTTGGATTTTGTTCGGGTAGTCGCTTGCCTGGCTGTTGTATTGTTACATGTGTCTGCTCGGCCCATCTACATGCAGGATGAGTTGAGCGCGTGGGGTTGGTTCTTAGGCGACGTCGTAAGTTCTCTGACTCACTGGTGTGTCCCAGTATTTGTGATGCTTAGCTCGGTTTTAATTCTGGGTAATAGCAAAACTACTTATGCTCATGTCATAAAGTCACGTGTTCCACGTATGTTGGCAGTGCTGTTCATATCATCGGTAATCTACGCTCTGTGGATGAAGTACTTTCAGCACGCTTTTGGCTGGGCGGCTTTCCTGAGAGCCATTGTCATGGGGCAGCCGTATTATCATTTGCACTTCTTTTACCTGATCATAGGCTTGTACCTGATAGCGCCGCCGTTGTCACAGGCGGTGGTCAATATGGAAGAAAAGGATCTACGTAATGCGGTAATCGCCACTTGCGTCCTGACGATGACTACATTCGCCTGGAGTACGTTTTCTAGAACCTACACGCCCAATGGTGGCAGCTTTTCTTGGTCGTACATCAGCTATTTTTTGCTAGGATATTATCTATACAAGTTTAAGCCAAATCTACCTTATGGGATGATCACTCTGGTAGGTTACTTGTGCACAGTCTTTGGCACTTTTGCTCTGGCTTATGGTTTTGGCACTACCTACACCTGGAAGCTGTATTTCTATAGCTACTTCAGTCCAACAGTATTTGCCATGGCTATCGGCGTATGGGGCCTAAGCTTACGGATCGCTGCTAGAGTTAGTTTTCCCGCGTTGAAAACTCTTGCGCCGCTTACCTTGTTGGTCTATATCCTCCATCCAATCTTCATGGAGCTCTTCCGTTCGCAATACAGCAAAATATCCGCGACATTTATGAACCCGTTGATAGAAGTGCCATTAACATTCGTGTTGACCACTTTTTGTGCTTTTGCTGCAGCCTGGTTGGTGTACAGGATTTCTTTTATTCGTCGTTTGTTTTAAGGATATACAAGTGGTTAATTCTAAGAGACGCAAGGTTTTGATCGCCTCGGTGGCTATCGTAGCTGTACTCGGATTAGGATATGCATGGAAGAGTAACTTGTGGGGCAGCGAGTTGTTCGATTGGGGAAGTGACCCCGTTATTCGTATTCAGCCTGCATCAGAAGATTCTCTTCATGTTGAATACCCTTCAGTCTTTAAGGTGGGCGATTCGAATGTGATGTTGTATTCGGGGTATGGCGATGACCACCGCTGGAGAATCAAGCTGGCAACCGCGCAGAACGATACCGACTACATCAAACAGGGCAATATTTTCGACGAGAAAAAGTTGCCTTTCAAAGGGGCCTATGCGTTCCCTTTCGTCAGAAAAAATCTGACAAATGGTGTTGCGACCTATGAGCTCTACTTCTCCGTGACCGAAGATGGTGCACCCACCTATTCGGCTATCTATCGTTCATCTAGCGTCAACGGTCTACGCTGGGAAACACCTAAAAAGTTATTGACCGACAGTGCCCTTGACCCTGTGGTGTTTAAGCGTAATGGTCACGACAAAATCATCTATACCGCGATGCTCAATGGAGACAACGTGATCAAGTCGGCGGAGCTGAAAGCCGATGGGAGTGCGGAACCGAGCAGGATCATATTGAGCCCAATAGCTGGGATTTACACCTTGGGTATTCTACATGTCGATGCCAAGCCTGTACTTGTCGTTGAAACCCAAAACAGTTGGGATGCCTACTGCTTTGATGCTTCAGATAATTTGATCGTGGCGAGCCAGGAGCCGATTTTTGTTTTCGGTGACGTCGCCGAGAAGAAGTGGGACGGATTGAAGTACGGCATGTATTTCTTTGAGGATGCAAGTACTCCTACTGTTTATTACAACGGTATTGAGGCGCACGGTGTTGAGCAGGGCGGACAGATCGGCGTCGCAAACTACGATCTTGATAGCCTGACTAGCAAGTTGAACTTGACCCAGTGTCAGTGAATCAGGGTTATTACCGCGTATGAACATATTGATGACAACTGCCGATCATCTAATGATTGACCGGAGAATTCTGCAGGAAGCTCAGACGCTGGTTGAGCAAGGTCACCAAGTGACCTTATTAGCAGGCTTCGAATGTCCGAAGCGAGAGTCCTACATCCACAATGGTATAAAAATTGAACGTTTTATGTTTGATTGGGGGGACTCGCGATTTTCCGCGCTAGCACGTCGCTATAAGTTAGTGCCGGGTTCTGCAATGTATAGCCGTGCTTGGCGGGTGTTCAGGGCGTGGGCCAATCGAATAGCGCGCTTGAACAGCTTTGAACAGTTTATTCTTGATCGGATGACCGAGTATCAAGTAGACGTACTACATGTCCACGATTTTCCCATGTTGGCCCCGGGCGTAGAACTGGCAAAGATTCGGAGCGTTCCGCTGATCTATGACGCTCATGAACTGTATTACGCCCAAGTGCAACTGCCCCGCGCTACTCAGAGAAAGTACAAAATAAAGGAGTCGAAGCTGATCAAGCAGGTCGATGCCGCGATTACGGTGAACCCTTATATAGCTAAATTGATGGCAGAGCGTTACTGCGTTGAGATGCCGGACGTAATCATGAACGCTGCACCCAAGATCGAAGTGGCTTCAACGTCGTTACTGCGTAAGCGTTTCGGTCTTGGTTCCGATGCCAACGTTCTGCTTTATCAGGGATGGATTTCTGATAACCGCGGCATCGAACGTATCGTTGAGGCAGCTGCTAATTTTTCCAACGGTACCTACTTGGTTATCGTAGGCTATGGCGCATTTGAGGACACGTTGAAGGCGCTGGTTGTCGAGAAGTGCCTAGAGCAGCGAGTGTTTTTCTATGGTGGCGTGCCCTCAGATGACCTGCACGAGTTGACGTGTGACGCCGACCTAGGAATCATTCCTTACCACGGCGTCGATGAAAATAATTATTTCTGCAGTCCAAACAAGCTGTTCGAGTTTGCTGTCGCTGAATTGCCGTTCATCAGTAACGACTTGCCATTTCTACACGATATTGTCGGTATGTATGGAAATGGCTTGCTGGCAGATCTTAATTCTGCAGAGTCGATCGCTGCTGCCGTCAATGGACTGTTTAGCGATTCGGTGATGATGGCCTCCCTGAAAGCCGGAGCGTCGAAGGCCCGTGAGGCGATCAATTGGGAAGTGGAAGGCAAAAAATTGCTGAATATTTATCAGCGCGTCACCGGCTGATTTCCTTCGGGAAGTTAGAGGACGTGTCAGTTATGTTTTTAGGGCAGGATGGTTTTTATGTGTGGGATTGCAGGGATCGTAGCCGTTTCAGGAACACCCGAGTTGATGCATGGTTCTGTCATGAAGATGATGGACGCTATTCGTCATCGAGGTCCTGATGGTGAAGGGATATGGCTTGATCCGGCACGGCCTGTGGCTTTGGGGCACCGGCGTTTAGCTATTATTGACCCTGAACACGGCAAGCAGCCAATGACTACTGAGGATGGCCGATATACGGTCGTTTTCAACGGCGCCATCTATAACTACTTAGAACTACGCCGTGAACTCATCGGTCGGGGTCATCCGCTGCATCATTACTCTGATACTGAGGTATTGTTGTATGCCTTTAGGGAATGGGGCGAGCGCTGTATAGACCGCTTAGTAGGTATGTTTGCCTTCGCAATCTGGGATCGTGCTGAACAACGCCTTTTTTGCGCGAGAGATCGTATCGGCATCAAGCCGTTCTACTATTATTTTGATGGACAACAGCTAAGCTTTGCCTCTGAAATCAAAGCGCTTTTCGCAGACGGTACGCTAAAGGCCGAATCGAATTCAGAAGGTTTGCAGGATTATCTGACGTTTCAGTTTTGCCTAAATGAGAAGACCTTGTTTAAAGGCGTCCAGAAACTTGAACCTGGTTATCAACTAAGTGCATGGTATGAGGGCAGTCACCTCAAAATCAAAACTTTCCAGTACTGGGACTTGCAATACAATATAGATGACCGTCACGATGAGCGTTACTTTATTGATAATCTTGCAGCCTTGATTGAAGACTCTGTACGCATGCATTTGCGTTCTGACGTACCACTGGGAGCGCATTTATCTGGGGGCCTTGATTCCAGCGCTGTTGTTTGTCTTGCTTCACGGATGTTGGGCGGTGAACAACTCAAGACATTCACTGGTGCCTTTCACGAAGGACCACAATTCGACGAGACTGCGCACGCAAAAGCGGTATCCGCATTTGCCGGCACTGCCTACAATGAGATCTATATTCCCGGAAATGAACT
The DNA here is from genome assembly GCF_900187495.1 of Pseudomonas sp. Irchel 3H9. Taxonomy (NCBI): domain Bacteria; kingdom Pseudomonadati; phylum Pseudomonadota; class Gammaproteobacteria; order Pseudomonadales; family Pseudomonadaceae; genus Pseudomonas; species Pseudomonas sp. Irchel 3H9. The sequence continues at coordinate 157,692 of NZ_FYDK01000004.1, forward strand.
GTCGGATCTGTTGCCAAAACTGATGCATTTCATGGATGAGCCTCTCGCCGGGCCAGGTTTAATACCTCAGTACTACGTCTCGCGTCTGGCAGGCGAGCAGGTGAAGGTTGTACTTGGTGGGCAGGGCGGTGACGAGCTGTTCGTAGGTTATGCACGCTACATGGCTGCTTATCTGGAAAAGTGCCTATCTGGGGCGATCAACGAAACCGCCAATCAGAATCGATATGCGGTTTCGTTGGAATCCATTATTCCCAACCTGTCATTGCTCAAGACCTATCAACCAATGCTGCAGGGGCTATGGCGAGAGGGCCTCTTCGCACCAACTGACCAACGTTATTTTCGCTTGATTGACCGTAGTGAAGGCATGTCACACCTGTTCAATCCGGATGCATTCGACAAGTGCTATTCACCGTTTGAGTCATACCAAAAAATCTTTAATCGCGAAGGCTTGCATTCCTTGGTCAACCAAATGACCTACTTTGACCTTAAAGGCTCGCTTCCGGCACTGCTGCACGTCGAGGACCGTACAAGCATGGCGGCCTCCATCGAATCGCGTGTTCCGCTACTTGATCACCGCATTGTTGAATTCATGGCGACTATTCCACCCAATATTAAGTTTAGCGGTGGGCGCATGAAGCATTTGTTTAAGGAGTCTGTGCGCAGTTCGGTGCCGCGCAGTATTTTTGAGCGTAAGGACAAGATGGGCTTTCCTACACCGCTAACTCAGTGGACGAAAGGTGTAGCGCGTGATTTTGTGAGTGACACTTTACTTTCTGATCGTGCTCGGCAGCGAGGACTCTACAACGTGCAATCCGTCGAGAGAGCACTAAACAGCGAAAGTGAGTATGGGCGAGTTGTTTGGGGGCTGTTATGTATGGAGCTTTGGCATAGAGTTTTCATTGATGGAGACATGCAACCCAGTGATATCTGAAATCAAGCTGCGCTCTCCCACGGTTCTTATGTTATGTAATGACAGGAAAATTGACCGAAGAATTCTTCTGCAAGCCGACAGCCTGGAGGAGGACGGCTGGCAAGTGACTATTTTAGCGATGCCGGAGGATTATGATTCGGATGCCGAGGATCGGCGCGTGCTGCGGATAGGTATTCATACTGAGTCGCATGCACGGCGGGAAAATCGAGTGCTAGAAGCTTATAGCGTAATGCGTCGATATCTGCCTATGAACGGGCGTTTGATGCGGTTCATCAAATCGTTAGCTTGGCGCTTTCTGGTCGATCATGAGCGTTTCTACCTAAATCTGTTTCTTGCTGACGGCCTTCAGCACAAGGCAAATGTGATTGTGGCCCACGATCTTCCGATGCTTGCCGTTGCGCGCAAGCTTGCTGAAGCGTCGGACGCTCACCTTGTATATGACAGTCATGAACTCTACTGCGAGCAGGAGTTTTCCCGTGGGCAACGTTCTAGTTGGGCACAATTGGAACGTCGGCATATTCATGCTTGCGAACGAGTCATAACCGTTAATCCGTCAATCGCTCGCGAGCTTCAAATGCGTTATGAATTGGCGGAAGTTGCCGTCATCTATAACGCTGAACGAATCACGGAACAGGGTGAGCGGTCTTGGTATCTGCATGATCATTTTGGCATTTCGCGCGATCAAAGGGTATTACTGTTTCAAGGTGGCTTTTCAGCGGGCCGTAACTTGCTTGAGTTGGTTGAAGCGATGGCCTTGTTGCAAAAAAGTAACGTTCATTTAGTTCTGCTTGGTGAAGGCCAGCTATCTGGGACACTGCACCGCTTGATTAAGCGAAAAGGTATGATCTCCAGAGTACATATTCATCCAGCAGTAGCGCAGTCATGTCTACTTAGCGTAACAGCCTCGGCTGATGCAGGGATAATTCCCTATCAAGCGATCTGTTTGAATAATTACTACTGTACGCCTAACAAACTGTTCGAGTTTATCGCTGCTGGCTTACCCGTTCTTGCAAGTGATTTACCTGAGTTGCGACGGTTGGTGGACGGTAATCAGATCGGCTGTGTTGGCGATCTTGGAACGCCTAAGGCTATGGCAACTATGATAGAAGCGTTTTTCAATGATGACCAGAGACTGCAGCGGTGGCGCGAACAACTGGTAGAAGTACGAACTGAACTGAGCTGGCAAAGAGAAGGGGAGCGCCTCAAACAAATTTATAGGGCTTTCAAATGAAAGTAGCGATCATTTATCAATATTATCAGGGGCATTCTTCTCCTGGCCATTCATTAGTTTATGAGTTAGCCCAGCATCTTGCCGCGGAAGGGCACGAGGTGACAGTAGTTTCCGGGCAGACAGGTTATATGCAGCGCGATCAGCCTTTGCTTCCTTGGTATAGACGGTTGATTGTTCGGGAAGTGGATGGCATTGTTAATATTATTCGAACCTATACATACAGTGAATTGCATCGCAGTTACATAGGGCGTTTAATTAGTTTTTTATCTTTTTCATTTACTGCGCCGATTGGCTTATTACTAGTGAAAAAGCCGGATGTTGTTTTGGCATCCTCCCCCCCGATTTTTCCAATGCTACCAATATGGATAGTCTGTAAGTTGCGTCGTATTCCTATGGTATTGGAGGTGCGAGATCTTTGGCCAGAATCAGCAATACAGATGGGTATTTTACGCAACCGCACTTTGATAAGCCTAATGTCTTGGATAGAGGGGGTGCTCTATGATAAAGCCAATCGAGTCGTCGCATTGACTCGAGGCATTCGGGACAATATTAGCGGGCGCGGTTGGTCTGAGAAAAAGTTGGCGGTCATTACGTGCGGTGTTGATACGCATATGTTGTATCCAGACACCGAGGCTGGTATAGACGTTCGCCGAAACTTTGGTTGGGAGGGGCGTAACGTTATTTTGTACTTTGGCGCCATGGGGGAAGCTAATAATCTTGATGTGGTGATAGATGCTGCAATGAAGTGCAATGATAAGAATACATTGTTTGTTTTGATTGGCGATGGTATGAAACGACCTTACATTGAGAGACGAATCGCTGAGCTAAACCTTAATAACGTTCAGGTACTGGCGCCAGTTTCGAAAAGTCTTGCGCGAGGTTTTATTAATGCTGCGGATTTATGCTTAGTTACCCTTCAAGCGATCCCCTTGTTCAAAGGGGCTATTCCTACGAAGTTGCTTGATTATATGGCGTGTGGTAAACCAGTATTATGCGGCGTAGAGGGAGAGGCCGCTGAAATAGTTGCTGAAGCACAGGCGGGTATAATGTTTCATCCAAATGATAGCCATCAGCTTGAATCCAGAATTGCAGAGATGATGAGTAATAAGGAGTTGCGTGATCATATGGGATGTAATGGTGCACACTATATTAGGACGAATTTTGATGCCGCACGAAGTAGAGCGGCTATGACTACTTTGCTAGAAAGTGTCGTTTTTGATGGTTCTTCTACTTGAGTGCCACACTAAGCGATTGATTTAAATATGTGTTTAGACATCGAATGAGTTTTGTTAATTTTGTTTTTGGAATAGCGCTTATGTTTTTTCGAATGTTGTGACCATAATAGATAAGCTTTTTCTGGCAGTCGCGTTGGCCAACCCCATTGGCTTCACCCGAGTACTAGATTCGATGCACGCCTTCTCATCGCTCACAGTTTACGGGGCAAAAGGGCGTTATTTGTGAATGGTGTATGGAATCTAAAACTCTTTCCTACGTGGCTGCTGAAAAATGGCTATCCGATGCTTTTATTCAAAATGGAATAATTAAACAGTTGCTTATTTAACGCTTGAGCAGGTCCGAATGTTTTTTCAATATTTCGGATCCTGTTATTTCTGATACGATACCTAGCAGCTTCTGATTATGCTCAAAATAGAGCGCGTTGTATTTTAGCTCATTAGGGAAGTTAAGGTTAGCAATTGCGGTCTGTGGGATATCAAAAGTTAACACCATTATCTTGCCTGCTGTAGCTGGTAGCGTACCTATTTTATAAAAAGTTTTCCCGTCTGATATTTGTAGGTCTGAATTTCCATATGCCCTATAAGCTACTTTGATTTTTGGTTGGTTGTTTAACTGTTTTAGTTCGTTTGGCGATTTTATTGCTATCCTGAATGGTGCGTGATTGAAGCTTCCAATGTTCTCAGTTATCTTTCTGAAGGTTTTGCTACCTCGGGGTGTTATTTCAGTGTGTACTTTAGACCAGTTCATATCCGGAGATATTATAAGGCTAGCAGTGCGAGAGATGTCATCGTCTTGATCGTAGCCAACCTTTATAGTTTGGGATATGTTGTCTGCGCTTAGTGTAATATAAAAAATATCCAGGCTGCCATTGGTCAAATAAAAGCGGAAAAGTACGTCTAGTCTTGGTGGAGCTAAAGAGTACGCGGAAATTGGTCCTGCATAATTTATGTTTTTGATTACGAAACGATTTATATTTTTTTGAAGCCAATTAACAGCTTGCTCAGCCAACTGCTTCGGCTCTTCTTTGTTTGAATAGTTAGCGTAATCATAAAGAGCGATTAGCGCTATAAGATCGCCGTTGAGAACAGCTATCTCTTGCTCGACAGGGTACTCTTCAAATATTACCCCGTCCTTTATATGCCTAGAAAACCCCCCCTTGTTTATCGGTATCGTATATGATAGATAAATCTTATCGGCTTGTTTTTTGTAGTAGGGGGCACCGGTTTTTTTTGCCAATTCTATATAGAGTTCAAGTGCAATTCCCTGTGTGAATGCCGATACCCAGGGAGCTTTCAGATGGAAAGGCCAGTTATCTTTATAGTCATCTAAAAACACATAAAATAAACCTCCTTCTATCTCTTTTTCAAAAAATTTTAGTTGTTTTTCACATGCTAAAGCAGTACTGATGTCGTCTGTGATTATAGCTTCCAGGCCTCGAATCGCTAGTTTGCTTGGAGAACGAAAATTTTTCGTTCTGTTAGACATTCCGACTATGGGGTTGCACTTTTCACTCGGCCCGAATGCCCATAGGTAGTTGGGTATTCCCGGGGTGTAAAAGTCCGATAGATACGAGGCTTGAGCTTTTAAGGGGGCGCAAAAAGGAAGGCAGTAAATAAAAAGCAATAGAGCTATTAATCTCGTCTGCATAAGCTAAGAGGTCCGATGCTGGAGGTTGCAAAATTATTTGGTTGTATACTCGATTTTTAAAATCTTATGCGTTACTTTTTATTTTTCTATTCTAATGGTTTCTCATCGGAAACTGCGGATTTTCCTCTAGTCAATATTACGCGTAGGGCTGTATTTATTGAGAAATAACCACGTTAGCGCTTGATCTGTCTCTACGATTTCCCCGGTCGCAACACCAACCACAACGCCCCCCCAATCAACACCCCGCCGTATAGATGCGCCATCGATAACGGTTCGTCGAGCAACAACGCCCCCCACAGCACCCCAAACGGCGGGATCAGGAAGGTAGTGGTCATCGACCTCACCGGTCCAATAGCCGTCAGCAACCGGAAGTACAAAACGTACGCCAACGCCGTACACCCCAACCCCAACCCGAGCAACGATGCCCACACCTCCCAGCCACCCCAGCTCGCGGGCGGATGCAGGGCGGCGCTGTAGGCGAAGAGCGGCAACAGAAACAACGTCGCGCCGAGCATGCTGCCCAAGGCTGACAGGCGACTGTCTAACCCGCCACGCTGGTCCAGCCAACGCCGCGCGAGGAAGCCGGCGAAGCCGTAACAGGTGGTCGCCACCAGGCAGGCCACTGCGCCCATCAACAGCTCAAGGTCAAAGGCCACCGGCCCGGCGCGCGTGAGTACGCCTACACCAAGCAGGCCAAGGCTCACCCCGGCGATTTTTGAAGCGGTGAGCCGTTCGCTGAAGAACAGCCCGCCGATCAATACGCCCATCAGCGGCGTGGTGGCATTAAAGATCGCCGAGTAACCGGCCGGCAGCACTTGGGCGGCCACGGAGTACATGGTCGCCGGGATCCCGGAGTTGATCACGCCGAGCAACAGGACTGTCTTGAACTTGCCCTGGAAATCCCAGCGCACTCGCATTACTGCCAGCATCACCAGCAGGCCGGCAGCGGCAATCGATACGCGGAAAAACGCGGTCGGGACGGGGCCGATTTCCGGGGCGATGATGCGCATGAACAAAAAGCTCGCGCCCCAAATGGCAGCCAGCCCCAACAGGTACAGGGTGTCGACAGGTCTCACGGAATATTCCTACATCAATAAGGCCGCGAGTGTTGCCCAGTCACCTGTCCGACACAATCACTGTTTACACGACAAACCGCGTCACCAAACCGTTGAGGTCCACTGCCAGGCGCGACAATTCCTGGCTGGCGGCCGAGGTCTGGGTAGCGCCGGCGGCGGTCTGGGTGGACAGGTCGCGGATATTCACCAGGCTGCGGTCCACTTCGCGGGCCACCAGCGCCTGTTGCTCGGCGGCGCTGGCAATCACCAGGTTGCGCTGGCTGATCTGCGAGATGGCGGCGGTGATTTTCTCAAGGGCGCTGCCCGCGCTATTGGCCCGTTGCAGGGTCTGGCCGGCGTGCTCGGCGCTGCTGTTCAACGCTTCGACGGTGTCCTGCGTGCCTTGCTGGATACCGCTGATCATCTGCTCGATTTCTTCGGTGGAATCCTGTGTGCGCTGCGCGAGGGAACGCACCTCGTCGGCAACCACCGCAAAACCGCGCCCGGCTTCGCCTGCGCGCGCCGCTTCAATCGCAGCGTTGAGGGCCAGCAGGTTGGTTTGCCCGGCAATGCCACGGATGACTTCCAGCACCTTGCTGATGTCCTGGGCCTGTACCGCCAGGCCTTCGGCTTTGTTCGAGGCGCCGAGTACTTCATCCACCAGGTTCTGGATCGAGCTGATGGTTTCGCTGATCTGGTAGTGGCCGTGCTTGCTGTCTTCATCCGAGGCCTGGGACGCTTCGGCGCTGGACACCGCATTGCCCGCCACTTCGTCCACGGCCGCGCTCATCTGGGTAACGGCGGTGGCGGCTTGTTCGATTTCATCGTTTTGCGCTTGCAGGCCGCGCGTGCTCTGTTCCATCACCGAGCTCATTTCTTCGGCGGCCGACGCCAGTTGTTGCGCCGATTCGCTGATCCCACGGATGGTGGTCTGCAACTGCGTCTGCATGGTGACCAGGGCGCCAAGCAGTTGGGCCGGCTCATCATTGCCGCTGACGTTGATCGGTTGGCTCAAGTCGCCGGCGGCGATGGTGCGCGCCACGGACAGCGCCTGGCTGAGCGGCGCGGTGATGCTGCGGGTCAGCAGCCACGCCAGCAGTAAAGTGGCGATCAGTGCAATCACGATGATCAGGCCGACCACCCATTGCGCGCTCGAATACATCTGTGCAGCGGAGTCCGCAGCGGCTTCGACACCGTTCTGATTGAAGACGATCAGCTTTTCCAAACTCTGGGTGAGGAGGGTGCCTTGAGGCGCAAGGCGGTTGTTGAGCAGGTCAATAGCGTCTTGTTGCTGATCCTTATCGATCAAATCAACCATTTGGCCGACGATCGCCAGGTAGCCGGCCACGTCGGTTTTGACCTGCTTGAGCATCTCGCGCTCTTCGTCATTGGTCAGCAGGGTTTCATGGCGGGCCAGCAGGGTTTGCAGTTCGTTGCGCTGCAGGGTGATCAGGTTTCTGCTGTTGTCACGCACCCGGGACTCATCGGTGGTCACCAGGCGCAAAGCCTCCAGGCGGATACTGGCCGCGAAGGCCGCGCTGTCGTGGATATTCTCGATGCTCGGCATCCACGACTGCTCGATGACCAGCGCGCTTTCGCGCAGCTTGGCCATCTGCCCCAGGCCGAACAGGCCAACAATCACCAGCAAGCTGGCCAACACCCCAAAACTCAGACTGGCACGCAGACCGATCCTCATGTTCCTCAATGACATCTCAATGCTCCTTGGGCAATTAGAACCTGCTCCCGGATCGGTCTTTTGACCTTGTTAGGGTGGGAGAGGGCGCGCTGTATATCAAAGTGCCATCAAGGTGGTAATCGGGGTTTCCCTTAGTTGGATCCAACGCTTGAGGCGGGATCAAAATTGGAATTGGCACCGCTATTTCTGGCACCAAGTGCCAAGCCCCGCCGTTAGCGGCTATTGGTCAAACGGATGACGACTAATAGGTGTTTTTATTGACCGTATGGTCGAATTAAAAAAATTGAAAACAAATGTACGATGTGAACGAAGTTGTACAACGCAGCGCAAAAAATCAGCCTTCTCCTGCTTACATACACTGGCTAAGCTCAGGGCTTCCCGATGCTCGTTCGAGGTTTTCCGCATGTCGCAACCCACGCCCGCCCTCGCTATCGCCCGCACGATCCTCGACGGCTTCGACGATTACCGTGAGCACTTTCGCCAGATCACCGATGGCGCCCGCGAGCGTTTCGAAAAGGCCCAGTGGCAGCAGGGCCAGGCGGCGTCTGCGGCGCGGATCAACCTGTACGAAGAGAAGGTCTCTGAGGTGATCGCTGGCCTGCGCGCCCGTTTCGAAGACGCGGACTTACTGGATGTCGACCTGTGGCCCTTGGTCAAAAGCGCCTACATCGACTTGATCGACCTGCGTTTCGACGATGAGCTGTCCGAGACTTGGTACAACTCGATCTTCTGCGGCCTGTTCAGCCACGACCTGATCAGCGACGGCTGCATGTTTATCCACACCACTCGGCCCAGCCTGCGCCGGGCGCGGGCAGCGCAGACCCGCACCTATACGCCCGCCGGTAAAATCGGCGAGATGCTTGCGCAGGTCTTTGCGGACTACCGTTTCAGCGAGCCCTACGCCGATTTGAACGCAGACCTGCAGCGCCTTGAAGCGCAATTACGGGAAAACTTGCCCGATTGGGTGTGCAAGGACCCGGACCTCAAGGTCGAGTTGTTTTCTTCGGTGCTCTACCGCAACAAAGGCGCCTATCTTGTAGGTCGCCTCTACACCCGAGATGAACAATGGCCCCTGGTGATTCCGTTGTTGCACCGCGAAGGGCAGGGCATCCAGATCGATGCGTTGATCACCGACGAAGCCGATGTGTCGATCATCTTTTCGTTTACGCGTTCCTACTTCATGGTCGACGTACCGGTGCCCGCGGAGTTCATCGGTTTCCTCAAGCGCATCTTGCCGGGCAAGCACATTGCCGAGCTGTACACCTCTATCGGCTTCTATAAGCATGGCAAGTCGGAGTTCTATCGCGCGCTGATCAATCATCTGGCCACCACCGACGACCAATTCATCATGGCGCCGGGCGTGCGGGGCATGGTCATGAGTGTGTTCACGCTGCCGGGTTTCAACACCGTGTTCAAGATCATCAAGGACCGCTTTTCACCGTCGAAAAACGTCAACCGCGCCACGGTCATCGAGAAGTACCGGCTGGTCAAAAGCGTCGACCGTGTGGGGCGCATGGCCGATACCCAGGAGTTTGCCGACTTCCGTTTCCCCTTGAGCAAGTTCGAGCCAGAGTGCCTGGCCGAGTTGCTGGAAGTCGCCGCCGGCACCGTCGAAGTAGAGGGCGACACCGTGCTCATTCGTCACTGCTGGACCGAGCGGCGCATGACCCCGCTCAACCTGTACCTCGAAAACGCCAACCCCGCCCAGGTGCGCGAAGCCCTGGAGGACTACGGCTTGGCCATCAAGCAACTGGCGGCGGCGAATATCTTCCCCGGCGACATGCTGCTGAAGAACTTCGGCGTCACCCGCCACGGCCGCGTGGTGTTTTATGACTACGACGAAATCTGCTTTCTCACCGAGGCCAATTTCCGCCACATCCCCGAGCCACGCACGCCCGAGGATGAAATGGCGTCGGAACCCTGGTACTCCATCGGTCCGCTGGACGTGTTCCCAGAAGAATTCCCGCCGTTCCTGTTCGCCGACGCCGGGCAGCGCAAGCTGTTTGATGAATTGCATGGCGAGTTGTACAACGCCGACTACTGGAAGGGACTGCAAGAAGCGATTCGCGCGGGGAAGGTGATTGATGTGTTTCCGTACCGACGCAAGGAGCGCGGTTACTCCTGAAGGGCGAGGTGTGCTGGAACCCCCGCCCTGAGTCGGCCGGCGTCAGACGATGACACATACGCCCTTGGTTGCCTCCACGCCCATGCTCCTTAAATGTTGCAGCGCGGGCCTCAAGTCACTTTGCTTGGGTAAGTAATGGCCTGACGTATTGGATAGACAAACTTTCCCCAGCAGGTTTTTTTTCATGTACCCGGCACTGACGATCTTCTGCGACTGACCGGGGCCAGCGCCGATTTCGGCAATGGCGGGGTGAGACATCCACTTGGGTGGCACGTTTTTGTCGATGTTGCCGACTACCAATTGGCCGCCTTGGGTAAGCACAAACTTATTCAACGAAGTTGGTTTATCCAGGATGTTCAGGTCTTTTGGCTGATTGACGTTCACCAACTGACCTCTGGGGTTTTTGGGGTTCAGCGCGGCGCCTGCCAGGTGCAGCTCCGCATTCAGGTCCCGCGCTTTTGTATTGTTCAACAGCGCATAGCCAACGGAAGTGCAGCAGGGTAACGTCGAGCGTTTATAAGGCGTGACGTCGTGATGTGTGTTGGCGTGTGAATGCGAGAAACTGCCGCTGGTAGAGCGATGGGGATTAATAGGCATACGAAATCCTCTTGGGGGGGCAGATTTGAACCCCGCGTCGCTCGCTCAATACATCGGATTTCAGCTTTAACGCGTGGGAACGGTGGTCGGATTTTTGTAGGAACCGTCCTTGCGATGGGGTTGCCAGCGCCGTTACCCGATGACGCAACGTCTCCCGTCCTGCCGAAATCTGCGACAATCGCGTCCATTCCATCGACTGATGCTGCGCAGGCCTCACCTGCCTCACCCAAAAGACCCTTGCCGCCCTGATGACTGACCAAGCGCCCGCTATTGACCAACTGCTGAAAAACCTCGATCACGCCATGCTCGCCGACCGCCACCGCTTGCGGCGGCAGTTGCTTGAGCTGCGCAAGAAGCCCGACGAGGAAAAACTGGCGCAGTGGGTCACGCGCATGCAGGCGTCCTGCGCCCAGGTCACGGCACGGCGCGCCAGCCTGCCGGTGATTCGCTACGACGACAGCCTGCCGATTGCCGCCAAGCGCGACGAGATCAAGGACGCGCTGAACAAACATCAGGTACTGATCATTGCCGGCGAAACCGGTTCGGGTAAAACCACCCAGTTACCGAAAATCTGCCTGGAAATCGGTCGCGGCCAGTACGGTTTGATCGGTCACACCCAGCCACGCCGGATTGCCGCGCGCAGCGTTGCCAGCCGGGTTGCCGAAGAGTTGGCCACGCCTTTGGGCGCGTTGGTGGGCTATCAGGTCCGGTTCGAGGATCAGAGCGATTCCAACACCCTGATCAAGCTGATGACTGACGGCATCCTGCTGGCGGAAACCCAGAACGACCGTTACCTGGAACGCTACGACACGATCATCGTCGACGAAGCCCACGAACGCAGCCTGAACATCGACTTCCTGCTCGGTTACCTGAAAACCCTGCTACCGCGTCGCCCGGACCTCAAAGTCATCATCACCTCGGCCACCATCGACCTGGAGCGCTTTTCCAAGCACTTCGACGATGCACCGATTGTCGAGGTCTCGGGTCGCACGTTCCCGGTGGACACGTGGTACCGCCCGCTTACCCTGGAGCAGGACGAAGAGGGCAACCGCGTCGAGGATGACTTGACCGTTGACCAGGCGATTCTCGCCACCCTCGATGAAATTGCCGCTTACGAGCGCAGCGAACGGCGCAGCCCCGGCGATGTGTTGGTGTTTTTGCCGGGCGAGCGCGAGATTCGTGACGCCGCCGAGATGCTGCGCAAGGCCCAGCTCAAGCACACGGAAATCCTGCCGCTGTACGCGCGCCTGTCACCGGCCGAGCAGCAGCGGATTTTCCAATCCCACCCGGGCCGGCGCGTGGTGCTGGCGACCAACGTCGCGGAAACCTCGCTGACCGTGCCTGGCATTCGTTATGTGATCGACAGCGGCACCGCGCGCATCAGCCGCTACAGCTACCGCGCCAAGGTGCAGCGCCTGCCGATCGAGGCGATTTCCCAGGCCAGTGCCAACCAGCGTAAAGGTCGGTGCGGCCGGGTCGAGCCGGGTATCTGCATCCGTCTGTTCAGCGAAGAAGATTTTATCGGGCGGCCGGAATTTACCGATCCGGAGATCCTGCGTACCAACCTCGCCGCCGTGATCCTGCAGATGCTGCACCTGCGCTTGGGTGAAATCACCGACTTCCCGTTTATCGAACCGCCGGATGGCAAGGCGATCAGCGACGGTTTCAACCTGTTGCAAGAGCTCTCGGCCGTGGACCGCAACAGCCAACTCACCCCGCTGGGCCGCCAACTGGCGCGCCTGCCGGTGGACCCTCGCATGGGGCGCATGTTGCTGGAAGCCGCCAAGCTCGGCAGTTTGCAGGAAGTGCTGATCGTCGCCAGCGCCATGTCGATCCAGGACCCGCGCGAGCGTCCGCCGGAGCGCCAACAGGCCGCCGACCAGGCCCATGCACAGTGGAAAGATCCCGATTCGGACTTCGCCGGGCTGGTCAATTTATGGCGCGGCTTTGAAGAACAGCGCCAGGAGCTCACGGCCAGCCCGTTGCGCAACTGGTGCCGCAAGAACTTCCTCAACTACCTGCGCCTGCGCGAGTGGCGTGATTCCCATCGCCAGTTGAGCCTGATCTGTCGTGACATGCAGTTGACCATCAACAAAGAACCGGCTGACTTCCCGAAACTGCACAAAGCGGTGCTCTCCGGCCTGCTCAGCCAGATCGGGCAGAAGACCGAAGACGGTGATTACCTCGGTGCGCGCCAGCGGCGCTTTTGGATTCACCCCTCGTCGGGTATCGGCAAGAAGCGTCCGCAATGGCTGATGACCGCCGAACTGGTGGAAACCACCAAGTTGTACGCGCGCATGGTCGCCAAGATCGACGCGGACTGGATCGAACCGCTGGCCGGGCACCTGATCAAGAAAAACCACTTCGAGCCGCATTGGGAGAAGAAGCGCGGCCAAGTGGTGGCGTTTGAGCAGATCACCTTGTTCGGGTTGATTGTGGTCGGGCGCCGGCCGGTGCATTACGGGCCGATTGACCCGGTTGTGTCCCGCGAGCTGTTTATCCGCGAAGGCCTGGTGCGCGGCGAGATTCAATCCCGCGCCAAGTGCCTCACGGCCAACCAGCAACTGCTGGAACAACTCGACGAACTGGAAGCCAAGGCCCGCCGCCGCGACATCCTGGCCGATGAAGAAACCCTGTACGCCTTCTACGACGCGCGTTTGCCGGCGGAGATCCACCAGACCGCCACCTTTGACAGCTGGTACAAGGTCAACAGCCAGAAAGACCCGCAACTGCTGATCATGCGCGAAGAAGACGTGCTCGCCCGCGAGGCCAGTGAAGTCACCGCCGCGCATTACCCGGACACCCTGCACTTGGGCGACCTGGAATTGGCCCTGAGTTACCACTTCGAACCCAACCATCCGCGCGACGGCGTGACCCTGCGCGTACCGGCGCCGCTGTTGCCGGCCTTGCCGCCGGAACGTTTGGAATGGCTGGTGCCGGGGGTGATCGAAGCCAAGTGCATCGCCCTGGTGCGCAACCTGCCTAAAGCGCTGCGCAAGAATTTCGTGCCGGTGCCGGACTTCGTAAAGGCCGCACTGCAACGCATCGAGTTCGGTCAGGGCTCGCTGCCCCAGGCGCTGGGGCGTGAACTGTTGCGCATGACCGGCGCGCGGGTCAGCGATGAAGCTTGGGCCGAGTCGGCGCAGCAGGTGGAAAGCCACCTGAAGATGAACCTGGAAGTGGTCGACGGCCAAGGTAAGTTCCTCGGCGAAGGTCGCGACTTGGCTGAGCTGACCGCACGCTTTGCCGAAGCCAGCCAAGCCGCGTTGGCCGTGCCGCAAACGGCGAAAAGCCAGCAGCCGGTGGAAGCCAAGGTGTTCGCCGCTGTGGCCGAGAAAACCCAGCAAAAGATCGCAGGGCTGTCGATGACGGTGTACCCGGCGCTGGTGGAAGAAAACGGTACGGTCAAGGAAGGTCGCTTTTCCACCGCCGCCGAGGCTGAGTTCCAGCATCGCCGCGCGTTGCAGCGTCTGCTGATGCAGCAACTGGCGGAACCGGCGAAATTCCTGCGCGGCAAGTTACCCGGCCTCACCGAGTTGGGGCTGATGTACCGTGAATTGGGGCGTATCGATGCGCTGGTGGAAGATATCCTGCTGGCGAGCCTAGACACCTGCGTGCTCGAAGGCGAAGCCAGCCTGCCGCGTGATGGCGCTGGTTTGGCCGCTTTGGCCGAACGCAAGCGCGGCAGTTGGACCGAACACGCCGAACGCCAGGCGCGCTTGACCCTGGAGGTGCTGAAACTCTGGCATGGCTTGCAAAAGCGCTTCAAAGGCAAGATCGACCTGGCGCAGGCGGTGGCCTTGAATGACATCAAGCAGCAACTGAGTAACCTGGTCTATCCAGGTTTTGTGCGGGAAACCCCGGCGCAGTGGTTCAAGGAGCTGCCGCGTTACCTCAAGGCCATTGAGTTGCGTCTGGAAAAACTGCCGAGCCAGGTGCAAAAAGATCGGGTGTGGAGCAGCGAGCTCAGCGGGCTGTGGGCGCAATACCAGAACCGCCTGAACAAGCATGCCCAGGAAGGTAAGCGTGATCCTCAGTTGGAGCTTTATCGCTGGTGGCTGGAGGAATATCGGGTGTCGTTGTTTGCCCAGCAGTTGGGCACCAAAGTGCCAATTTCCGACAAGCGCTTGAGCAAGCAGTGGACGCTGGTCGAGGCCTGATCCCTTCACGATTTCCAGCATCGACAAGGTTTCAATGTGGGAGGGGGTTTGCTCCCGATGGCGGTCTATCAGAAACAAATTCTGTAACTGACACACCGCTATCGGGAGCAAGCCCCTCCCACACATTAAAAAGGTGTTTGTCTGGGAAGTGGCGCCAAACCCCAGCGTTTGTGGCAAACTTCGCGCCCATAAATGCCGGGATCGTCGTAGCAGCGACGCGATGGAATAAAGCGATGCCAGTTTGATGTCCGCTGGGCGGAATAGAACTACTCACAGTTTGGTACGACGGTACCAATATCTTCTGCCTGACAGATTTAGAGGAACGACCGTGCATAACGTCGTCATCAGCGGCACTGGCCTTTACACCCCTGCCAACAGCATCTCTAACGAAGAGCTGGTGCAGTCTTTCAATACCTACGTGCAGCAGTTCAATGCTGACAACGCCGCTGCCATCGAGCGTGGCGAGGTGCAGGCGCTGACTGAGTCCAGCGCGGCCTTTATCGAAAAAGCGTCAGGCATCAAGAGCCGCTTCGTGATGGACAAAGACGGCATTCTCGATCCGCAGCGCATGGCCCCACGCCTGCCTGAGCGCAGCAACGACGAATGGTCGGTGCTCTGCCAGATGGCCATCGGCGCCGCCGAACAAGCCCTGCAGCGTGCAGGCAAGACCGCCGCCGACATCGACGGCGTGATCGTCGCCTGCTCCAACCTGCAGCGCGCCTACCCGGCCATTGCCATCGAAGTCCAGGAAGCCCTGGGTATCGCCGGGTTCGGTTTTGACATGAATGTGGCGTGCTCCTCGGCGACCTTCGGCATCCAGAACGCCGCCAACAGCATCCAACTCGGCCAGGCCCGGGCGATCCTGATGGTCAACCCGGAGGTCTGCACCGGCCATCTGAACTTCCGCGATCGCGATAGCCATTTCATCTTTGGTGACGCCGCTACTGCTGTGGTCCTGGAACGTGCCGACCTGGCAACGTCCGAGCACCAGTTCGATGTGGTGAGCACCAAGCTGCTGACCAAGTTTTCCAACAACATCCGCAACAACTTCGGCTTCCTCAACCGTGCGGCGGAAGAGGGCATCGGCGCGCCCGACAAGCTGTTCGTGCAGGAAGGCCGCAAAGTCTTCCGCGACGTATGCCCGATGGTGGCCGAACTGATCGGCGTGCACCTCGAAGAAAACCAGTTGAACGTGGCCGATGTGAAACGCTTCTGGCTGCACCAGGCCAACCTGAGCATGAACCACCTGATTGTGAAGAAACTGCTGGGCCGCGAAGCCACGGTAGAAGAGGCCCCGGTGATTCTCGATACTTACGCCAATACCAGCTCCGCTGGCTCGGTGATTGCGTTTCACACCTACCAGGATGACCTGCCCAAGGGGTCGGTTGCGGTGCTCAGTTCGTTCGGTGCAGGTTATTCCATCGGCAGCGTGATCCTGCGCAAGCGTTGATCCTGCGACAGGCCTTGCAGTGAAATCGAGGTAGACAATGGCAGCAGCGGACGACGCGCATCTGCTTGAACGCCTGCTCAAGGGTGATCAACGGGCTTACAAGGAGTTGGTCACCACCTACCAGAGCGCCATGCGGGCGGTGGCATATGCCATCGTCGGCCAGCGCCATGCCGATGAAATCGTCCAGGACGCCTGGCTGTCGGTAGTGCGCAACCTGTCCAAGTTCGAAGGCCGGTCCAGCCTCAAGACCTGGCTGCTGACCATCACCGCTAACGCCGCCAAGGGGCGCTACAAGCAGAATCGTCGTGAGGTGTTGCTCGACGATTTGCCTTCGCCCCACGGCACCATCGGCGATGACCGCTTTACCCCCGACGATGGCCACTGGGCGGTCGCCCCCTTTGCCTGGCATCAGGACACGCCGGAAGCCTTGCTGACCGAGGATGAGCTGCGTGATTGCCTGGAGCATACGCTGCTGAGTTTGTCGCAGTTGCAAAGCAGCGTCCTGGTGCTGCGTGAACGCCAGGGCCTGGAGTTGGAGGAGATTTGTAATCTCCTGACGCTCTCACTCTCCAATGTCCGTGTGCTGTTACATCGAGCACGGCTTAAAGTCTTTGCCACGGTGGAGCATTTTGAGGAAACGGGCGAATGTTGACCTGTAAAGAACAAGTGGCACGTTCCAGTGACTATCTCGATGGGCAATTGACCTTTCGCGAGCGCTTGCTGGTGCGTCATCACTTGATGTTCTGCCCGAACTGCCGCCGGTTTATCCGTCAGATGCGCCTGATGCAGGCGACCCTGAAGATCATGCCGGATGAGCCGGTGAAGGATGTGGATGCCTTGGCGCAACGGCTGGCTGCCGAGCGGCTCAAGGATCAATAAAGGCGGGGTAGAAGCAGACTCGCGTGGCGTGATCGAACGGATGATGGGGATCGATCTCGCCACGCAAGGCTGTTGCAACCACCTCGGGCCGTCCTGGCCCAAGGCTTATTACACGTACTGTTAGAACTTGGCTTCTGCGTCCAACTGCAGGGTATTGGCATTGGCGTCGCGGTAACCTGCGACGCTGGCGTAGTCTGCCTTGGTCAGGAAGTAAGTCGCGCCGATGGCGAAGTTCTTGTCGATGTCGTAACCGACCTTGAACTTGTGACCCCGTGCACCGGTGAAGCCGCCGGCGAAGTCCGAGTCGGTGAGGGCACCCACCACCGCGTAACGCTGCACATCGCGGTAGTTGTAGTCCAGGTTCAGGCCAAACACCTTGGACTTGGCACCCAGCAACCAGGCTGTGTCCTTGTCTTTATCAGTGGCTTTGGTGTTTTGCACGTACTGGCCGTAGAACGACAACGGTACGGCCAGGCCGCCGATATCGATTTGGCTGAAGCCTTCGTACAGGCGGTATTCGCTGGCATTGCCGGCCGTGGTGTTCGCCACGGTTTCAGCCGGGGTCAGGCACTGGAAGGAACCGGCGGTCTGGCAGCGGCTGTCTTCGTCATTCTGGAACGCATAGACACTGCCGCCCAGCGTCAGCTTCAGGTTGTCGGTCAGGGTGAAACGCGAGCCCAACTGGCCGGCGGTCATGCGCAGGTCATTGCGAAATTGCACGCCGTCGCCATTGACGTTGTCTTTGAGGTTGTAGTTACCCAGGCTGCCGAACAGCTCGGCGCTGCTCCCCAGTGGGTATTTGTAGGTCAGGGCCAGACCTTCCGGGTTGATATCGCTATCCCAGATCACGTCGCCCATGCTGACCCACGGTTGCAGCATCTTGCCGCCGATCACGTGCAGGTTTTTGATCTGGTCCGGGTGGTAGTCGATGTAGCCCAGGTCCAGCCAGATCGACTTCTTGTTGAAGTAGCCATCCAGGTCCTGGTTGGTGGAGCGGGCGTCGTCGCTGCTACCGGTAGCAATGCGGATGCCGGTATCCACTTGTGGGTTGATTTCGGTGTAGGCACCCAGACGCGCGCGGATGCGCTCACGGTCCTTGTCCTTGCCGCCATTGTTGGGGGTGCCATCGATCTTGATGGTCTCGTGGCGGAAACGTACGTCACCCTTGAATTGTGTCTTGGCTGCCCAAGCCAGCTTCTGGTCGAAGCTGCTCAGCTCATTGGTTTTTTTCGCGGTGGCCGCGATCTGTTCGTTGCTCTCTTGCTGAGCTTGCCGGGCGATCTGCTGTTCTTTCTGGTCTTTGGCCAACTCGTTTTGCAGTTCGGTGTACTGCGAAGCGGTGATCTGGCCGTTGGCCTTGAGCATGTCGAGCAGTTTAGCGTCGACTGCAGCGCTGGCCGGAACGCTCAGGGCCAGTAACAGGCCGCCGCACAGGGCCGCCGCAGTTTTAGTGGAAGCAAGACGCATATCAATCTCCGAAAGTGAGGAGGGATGGCAAACCATCCAGGACACAACCGACCGATGACGGACGGAAAAATAGCCGACTGGTAGAACCAGGCGCTCTAAAAACAGGCGTCAGTATCGCGATGGTTTATGACGCAGCAGTGGCGAAGTGATGTCATCTGTGTGACAAATTCTTTTGCTTCGGAACTATTGTTTTAGAGCCTTGTCGGGCGATTTGAGGGTGTGTGAAACCTAGCGATAAGCGATACTCGCGGAGCTTTTACGCCCTGATGTAGTGAGGATGCCGATGCCGTTGCAACGCCTGCAAAGCTTGTCCGAAATAGCCTCGCAGACCTGGGATGCCTTGGTGCCTCAGGCCCAACCGTTCGTGCGGCACGCGTTCCTGAGCGCCCTCGAAGACAGCGGCAGCGTCGGCCCGCACTCCGGCTGGCAGCCGGAGCATTTACTGCACTGGGAAGGTGATCGGCTGGTGGCGGCACTGCCGGGTTATCGTAAGTGGCATTCTTATGGCGAATACGTGTTCGATCACGGCTGGGCCGATGCCTGCGAGCGGGCCGGTATCGAGTACTACCCCAAATTGCTGACAGCTGTACCGTTCAGTCCGGTCAGTGGCCCGCGCCTGTTGGCGGCCAACGCACAGGATGGTTTCGAATTGCTCAACAGCCTGCCGGGCTACCTGGAAATCGAAGGGCTCTCCAGTGCGCATATCAACTTTACCGATGCCTTGGCCGATGAGGCCTTAGCCCTGCAACCGGGCTGGATGCAGCGCCTGGGCTGCCAGTTTCATTGGCAGAACCGTGGCTACCGTGACTTCCAGGATTTCCTCGACGCCCTGAGTTCACGCAAGCGCAAGCAGATGCGCAAAGAGCGTGAGCAAGTGGCGGGGCAGGGTATCGACTTCGAATGGTTGCAGGGCCATGAGTTGAGCGAGGCGCAGTGGGATTTTGTCTACGCCTGCTACGCCAACACCTACGCGGTGCGCCGCCAATCGCCCTACCTGACCCGCGCGTTTTTCAGCCTGCTGGCCGAACGTATGCCCGAGGCAATCCGGGTGGTGCTGGCCAAACAAGGCGCGCGGCCGGTGGCCATGGCCTTCAGCCTGATCGGCGGTGACAGCTTCTACGGCCGCTACTGGGGTTGCCTGGCGGAGTTCGACCGCTTGCATTTCGAAACCTGTTTCTACCAGGGCATGGACTACGCCATTGCCCACGGCGTGCAACGCTTCGACGCTGGCGCCCAGGGCGAGCATAAATTGATTCGCGGGTTTGAGCCGGTGATCACCCACTCATGGCATTACTTGCGCCATCCAGGGTTGAAGAATGCCGTGGAGGATTTTCTTGAGCGTGAGCGGGTAGGGATTCTGGCGTATGCCGAAGAGGCGAGGGCGGCCCTGCCTTATCGGCAGGGCTGACCCCCGCTGGTTTCAGGCTGAGTCCTCCCTGCCCAGCCACCGATAGGTAACACCGCCGATGACCGCACCGAGGATCGGCGCGAGCCAGAACATCCACAATTGCTGGATCGCCCACCCACCCACGATCAGTGCCGGCCCGGTACTGCGAGCCGGGTTGACTGAGGTGTTGGTGACAGGGATGGAGATCAAGTGGATCAAGGTGAGCGCCAGGCCAATGGCAATGGGCGCGAGGCCCTTAGGGGCGCGGTGGTCGGTGGCGCCGAGGATGATCAGCACGAACATGGCCGTCATCACCAGCTCGCACACCAACCCCGCCGCCATCGAATAACCGCCCGGCGAATGCTCGCCATAGCCGTTGGAGGCCAGCCCGCCGGCCAATTCAAAGCCAGGCTTGCCGCTGGCGATGAAGTACAACAATGCGGCGGCGACTACCCCGCCAATGACTTGGGCCACGATGTACGCCGGTAACTCCCTGGCCGGAAACCTCCCGCCCACTACCAGCCCCACCGATACCGCCGGGTTGAGGTGACAACCGCTGATATGCCCAATGGCAAACGCCATGGTCAGCACCGTGAGCCCGAACGCCAGGGACACGCCCAACAACCCGATCCCGACAGCAGGAAACGCGGCGGCCAACACCGCACTCCCGCAACCGCCCAACACCAGCCAAAACGTACCCAGCCCCTCTGTGACTGAACGCTTGAACAAAGACATGCAGCACGTCCTTGATAGATCACTCTACCGAATCAGTAAATCAATGATGCTCCCTGCAGATTTACTTCAGCGCCCGTCTGGGCACTGCACTCAGTACAGCACGGTTTTTACACAAATCCAGGCGATGAAAAAGCGCCAAAGGGCTGTGGGCGTTGGCGCGAACTGCACATTCTACTGAGGGGCTGGCTACTGAATGGCTGTGAGCAAATGTGGGACAGGGCTTGCCCCCGATAGCCGTGTGTCAGTCACCGATGCAGCAACTGACACACCCTCATCGGGGACAAGCCCCCTCCCACAATTTGAACGGTGTATAGGATTGAAATCCTCAGTCGATTCCGACAAACCCGCCCGTCTGGTGCTGCCACAACCGCGCATACAAGCCCTTATGGGCCAGCAACTCGGCATGGCTGCCGCTTTCGGCAATCTGGCCTTTCTCCAGCACCACCAAGCGATCCATCCGCGCAATCGTAGACAAGCGGTGTGCAATCGCAATCACGGTCTTGCCTTTCATCAGGGTTTCCAGGCTTTCCTGAATCGCCGCTTCCACTTCCGAGTCCAGGGCCGAAGTGGCTTCGTCCATGATCAGGATCGGCGCATCTTTGAGAAGCACGCGTGCGATGGCAATACGCTGACGTTGGCCACCGGAGAGTTTCACCCCGCGTTCGCCCACGTGTGCATCCAGCCCGGTGCGGCCTTCGGAGTCTGACAGCAGTGGGATGAACTCATCGGCGCGAGCCTTGTGCACGGCGGCCCAGAGCTCTTCGTCGGTGGCGTCGGGCTTGCCGTACAGCAGGTTGTCGCGGATCGAACGGTGCAGCAGCGAGGTGTCCTGCGTGATCATGCCGATTTGGGCGCGCAGGGATTCCTGGGCGACCTCGGCTATGTTCTGGCCATCGATCAGGATGCGCCCGCCTTGCAGGTCGTACAGACGCAGCAGCAGGTTGACCAGGGTTGATTTGCCCGCCCCGGACGGGCCGATCAGGCCGATCTTTTCACCGGCCTTGATCTCAAGGTTCAGGCCGCCAATGATCCCGCTCTGTTTGCCGTAGTGGAAATCCACCTGCTCAAAGCGTACTTCGCCACGGGGCACCGTCAGGCGCGGCGCGTTGTCGCGGTCAATCACCGCCAATGGCTGAGCGATGGTCTTGAGACCGTCCTGCACCATGCCGATGTTTTCGAAGATGCCGTTGACCACCCACATGATCCAGCCGGACATGTTGACGATGCGGATCACCAGACCGGTGGCCAGGGCAATCGCGCCCACGGAAATCAGCGACTGGGTCCATAGCCACAGGGCGAGGCCGGTGGTGGTGACAATCAGCAGGCCGTTCATGGTGGTGATCACGATGTCCATGCTGGTCACCACGCGGCTGGCCAACTGGGTTTTTTCGGTCTGCTCGATGATCGCTTCCTTGGCGTACTCCTGTTCGGATTGGGTATGGGCGAACAGCTTCAAGGTGGTGATGTTGGTGTAGCCGTCGACGATGCGGCCCATCAGTTTGGAGCGCGCCTCGGAGGAAATCACCGAGCGCTCCTTCACCCGTGGCACGAAGTAACGCAGTGCCAGGCTGTAGGCGATGATCCAGGTCACCAGCGGGATCATCAGGCGCCAGTCGGCCTCAGCGAACAGCACCAGCGAACTGATGGCGTAGATCGCCACGTGCCAGATCGCATCCACCGCCGCCACGGCGGAGTCGCGCAGGGAGTTGCCGGTCTGCATGATGCGTTGGGCGATACGACCGGCGAAGTCATTCTGGAAGAAGTTGAGGCTCTGTTTGAGCACATAGCTGTGGTTCTGCCAGCGAATCAGGCTGGTCATCCCGGGGCTGATAGTCTGATGCACCAGCAAGTCATGCAGTGCGCCGAAGATCGGGCGCAGCAACAGGGCGACCACGGCCATCCAGATCAGCTCGGTGCTGTGGACCTGGAAGAAGTCAGCGGGCGGGGTGCCTTGGGCGAGGTCGATGATGCGGCTCAGGTAGCTGAACAGCGCGACTTCGATCAGCGCACCGATCAGTCCCACTACCAGCAAGGCGGCAAAGTGCGGCCACACCTGGCGCAGGTAGTAGAGGTAGAAGGGCAGGACTTTATCGGGAGGGGCTTCGCTGGGTGCGTCGCGGAAAATATCGATCAGTTGTTCAAAACGACGATAGAGCATTGAGTATGACGCCCGCTGTGCGGGCTCTCCTTTCAAATGCGCGCGCCGCCTTGTGGGCCGCGCGCGGAACTACCTGCTACCTCAGTCGATGCGCTTGGCCGACTTGATGTACACAGGATCGATTGGCACGTTCTGCATGCCCTGCTTGGTGGTGGTTTGCGAGTTGACGATCACATCAACCACGTCCATGCCCTTGACCACTTTGGCGAACACGGCATAACCGGCATCGCGACCCGGATCGAGGAAGGCGTTGTCAGCCACGTTGATGAAGAACTGGCTGGTCGCCGAGTTCGGGTCATTGGTGCGCGCCATGGACAAGGTGCCACGCACGTTATGCAGGCCGTTGCTGGCTTCGTTCTTGATCGGTGCTTCGGTCGGCTTTTGCGACATCGACTGGGTAAAACCGCCACCCTGGACCATGAAGCCCGGGATCACACGGTGGAAAATCGTGTTGGTGTAAAAACCCTTGTCGACATAGGCCAGGAAGTTCTTGGTACTGATCGGCGCCTTGACCGGGTCCAATTCGATTTCAATGTCGCCGTTGGTGGTGGAGATCAATACGTGTGGCGCCTTGGCGGGTTCGGCCGCCATCAGGTTGGCAGCGAACAGAACGGAACCGGCAAAGAAGGCGATTTTTTTCAGCATGGGTCAGTGATCCTGGGTAGTGGTTTCGACTGTCTCTAGAAAATCGAGCAGGGTGGTATTAAAGACTTCGGGTTGGTCCAAGGGCGTGGCGTGGCGGGAATCCTTGATCACCACCAGCCGCGCATCGGGCAGCAGTTTTACATAGTTTTCTTTCTGGGCCACGGGGGTGTAGTCGTGGTCGGCGCTGATGACCAGGGTTGGACAGGTAATCCTCGAAAGTCGTTCCTGCACGCCCCAGCCCACAATCGCATCGAAGCTGGCGAGATAAGCACGTTTGTCGTTTTTTGCCCAGCGTTCGGCCATCTTGCGGCGCAGGTCGGTCTGCGCGGGTTTGGGGAACAGCCGGTCGCCGAGGGCCTTGCCGATGGTGGCCAGGCTGAGCACGCGGGCCAGCGTCCAGCGCTTGGCCCACTGCCAATAGTCATCGGCACTGCGCACCTTGACCTCGGGTGCGCTGTTGACGATGCACAGGCTTCTGACCAACGTAGGTTCATCCACGGCTAACTGGAAAGCGATCATGCCGCCCATGGACAGGCCCACCACATGAGCGGCAGGCAGGTTCAGGTGCTCGAACAGCGCCACCACGTCATGGGTGAACCCTGGGATGCTGTAACGCTCACGCGGTTTGTCTGAGCGACCATGACCGCGTACGTCCACCACGATCACCCGGTAGTGCCTGGACAGTACCGGAATCTGCAATTCCCAATCCTGGCTGCTGGAGCCCAGGCCGTGGATCAGCACCAGCGGTGTGCCGTGGCCGTATTCCTCGTAGTGCAGGCTGCATCCTTCGTGGTCGAACCAGGCCATGGATGAACTCCGTTTCAGGCTTGTTGGGGGGCGGCGAAAGGTGCGTCCAGGGGCGCCGTGTCAAACGTGCGCAGTAACTCCACGAGGATCTGCGTCGCTGGCCCCAGGGGTTTGTCCTTGTTCGAGTACAGGTAGAACGCGGGGTGACGGCTGCCGCCCTGTTCCAAGGGTAGTTGCTTGAGCACGCCCTCGGCGAGTTCGCGTTCGATCATGTGCCGCGGCAGCCAGGCGAAGCCCAGGCCGCTGCCGACAAAGGCGGCCGCGGTGGCCAGGCTGCCGACGGTCCAGCGTTGTTCGGCGCCGAGCCAGCCCACATCCCGTGGCTGCTGGCGGCCGGAGTCGCGGATCACCACTTGCATCTGGCTTTCCAGGTCCTGGAAGCTCAGCTCGCGATTCATACGGTGCAGCGGATGCTCGGGGTGGGCCACGGCGACGAATTCCACGTCGCTCATTTCCGTGCCCAGGTAACCGGGGATGCTGAAGCCGCAGATCGCCAGGTCGGCCACGCCTTCGATCAACAACTCTTCAACACCGGACAACACCTCTTCACGCAGGCGCACGCGGCAACCACGGCTTTGCGGCATAAAGGCCGTGAGGGCGCGCACCAGGCGGGCGTTGGGGTAGGCAGCGTCCACGACCAGCCGCACTTCGGCTTCCCAGCCCTGTTCCATATGGTGGGCGAGGTCTTCCAGCTGACTGGCGTTTTTCACCAGTTGCCGGGAGCGGCGCAACAGCACTTCACCGGCGTCAGTGAGCACGGCTTTGCGTCCGTCGATGCGCAGCAGCGGCACGCCAAGCTGGTCTTGCATACGGGCCACGGTGTAGCTCACCGAAGACTGCGAACGGTGCAGCGCTTCGGCCGCCTGGGCGAAGCCGCCATGGTCGACCACGGCTTGCAGCGTGCGCCATTGATCGAGGGTAACGCGGGGCGCTTTCAAGATAGGTTCCTCTTGTCCTAAGCTGGCGGTCCTTATTGGAGACTGCCGAATGAGAAAATTTTGTTATGTGCTGTTGGCCCTGCTGCCGATGAGCGCGTTTGCGTACCCCATCGACGTGACAAAAAAGATCAGTGGCGTGAGCGTGGACTACACCGCCTCAGACGTGGACGGCGACATCAGTTCGATTCAACTAAACAACTACGGCACCAACGATGCCTTGTGCTCGGTAGTCTTCACCAATGGCCCGGAGGCCCCCCGCCGACGCACGGTCTCGGTGCCGGCAGGCAAAAGCACCAACACCACGGTCAAGTTCAACCGCGCCATTATCAAGATGCGGATTGCCTTGGACTGCGCGCCAAAATAAAGGGGTAGCGGAGCATGTCTACAGGAATACTCCGCATATCAACAAATTTCTAGATGGGTTATAGCAGTTTTTTGCGCTTTTTTATCGAATGAGCCATGGTTAATCTTTTCTCCATCGACTAACAGCATTTACAGATGGAGCCTACGAAGCCATGTCCAACGTTCTGATCATCGAAAGCAGCGCCCGCCAACAGGACTCGATCTCCCGTCAACTGACCCAGCAGTTCATCAGCCAATGGCAGGCCGCCCACCCGGCAGATCAGATCACCGTGCGCGACGTGGCCCTCAACCCGGTGCCACACCTGGACGCCAACCTCCTTGGCGGCTGGATGAAACCTGCGGATCAGCGCAACGACAGCGAGCAGGTGTCCCTTAACCGCTCCAACGAATTGACCGACGAACTGCTCGCCGCCGACGTACTGGTGATGGCCGCGCCGATGTACAACTTCGCCATCCCCAGCACCCTCAAGGCCTGGCTGGATCACGTGTTACGCGCTGGTGTGACCTTCAAGTACACCCCCACCGGCCCCCAGGGTCTGTTGACCGGCAAGCGTGCCATTGTCCTGACCGCGCGCGGCGGCATCCACACCGGCGCCAGCTCCGATCACCAGGAACCGTACCTGCGCCAGGTCATGGGGTTTATCGGGATTCATGACGTCACCTTTATTCACGCCGAAGGGGTGAACCTGAGCGGTGACTTCCAGGAAAAGGGCATCAACCACGCCAAGGCCCTGCTGGTGCAGCTCGTGGCATGAGCCGCTTGATCCTTTAATCGTCAGATAATCGCGCGGTGTTTATATCGCTCCACGCAAACCCTTCAAGTACGCGTACGAACCTCCCTTTGCACTTGTTGCTCCTAAGTGCTCCTGCCCGACTGACGCTTTAGCGAGGTCGGGTTTTTTTTGCCCTGAGTTTCTTCAAACCCTGAAAACCTTTAATGTCGCGCCCATTCGAAGCGAGGCACACATGGGCTATCTACTGGTTGTCACCCTGATTCAGGCATTTTCCTTCAGTCTGATCGGCGAATACCTCGCCGGTCATGTGGACAGTTACTTCGCCGTGCTGGTGCGCGTCGTGCTGGCCGGTCTGGTTTTTATCCCGCTGACCCGCTGGCGCTCGGTAGAGCCGGCCTTCATGCGAGGCATGCTGGTGATCGGCGCGCTGCAGTTTGGCGTGACCTACGTGTGCCTGTACCTGAGTTTTCGCGTGCTCACGGTGCCGGAGGTGTTGCTGTTCACCATCCTCACGCCGTTGCACGTGACGCTTATCGAAGATGCGCTTAACCGGCGGTTCAATCCCTGGGCCTTGGTCGCCGCCTTGGTGGCAGTGGCGGGGGCGGCGGTGATTCGTTTCGATCAGATCACGCCTCACTTCCTGATGGGCTTCCTGCTGCTGCAACTGGCCAACTTCACCTACGCCGCCGGGCAAGTGATGTACAAGCACCTGGTAGCGCGTTATCCGAGTGACCTGCCGCACTACCGGCGCTTCGGTTACTTCTACCTCGGTGCGTTGCTGGTGGTGTTGCCGGCGTTCCTGCTGTTCGCCAAGGCCGACTTTCTCCCGCAAGCGCCGCTGCAATGGGGTGTGTTGGTGTTCCTCGGGCTGGTCAGCACGGCGCTGGGCATGTACTGGTGGAACAAGGGCGCGTGTTTGGTGCATGGCGGCACGCTGGCGGTGATGAACAATCTGCATGTACCAGTGGGGTTGTTGCTGAACCTGCTGATCTGGAACCAACACGAACCCCTGGGCCGCCTGGCGTTGGGTGGGTTGGTGATTCTCGGGGCGGTGTGGATCAGTCGGTTGGGCATAAAGCCTGCGCCTGGCGTAAAGTCTGCGACGTGATGGCCCCAAGGCATGCGTGAGCGGCAATGAAAGTCTGTTATAGAAAAGAACGGTGTGGGGGCGGCAGAGTGGACAAGATTGATGAACTGATCATTGCAGCCTTGAAGGACGACTCCCGGGTCAGCCTGGCGCAATTGGCGCGGCAAGTTCATAAGTCGCGAACAGCGGTGGAGTCGCGTGTCCAGAAGTTGATTGAAAAGGGCATCATCCTAGGCTTCACCATCAACGTAGCCGAGGGCGATGAGACCCTGCAAGCGGCGTTCTTGATGCTGACGCTCAATGGCAGCAACTGCCACCTGGTGTTTCCGAAGATCCAGCAGTTCAGCCAAGTGGTGCACGCCTACTCACTGTTTGGCGACGTGGACATGATGCTCGACGTTCGCTACAGGAGCTTTGAAGAACTGATGGTCTTCAAGGAAAGCCTGCTGAACATCGAGCATGTGAAGGAAGTCGTGGTCAACCCCGTGCTGAAGGCCTGGCGCTAGGCGCCGGCCGTTTCTTCAACGCGTGGCTTCAGGCGTGATCGCGAACCGTTTCAAGGAAGTGATGGCTCAGGTTCGGCATTTTCTGACGAAGCGTGTCCACCAGCTCTTCGATGACGCCCTGGTTGAATTGAAGCGACGTGTCGTCATGCCCCAGGATCACCACCAGAAGCCTTGACGAGTCCTTCGTCAGCCGGAAGTCATGGGCGTCGGCGTCAACCTTGCCGATGCTCGCCAACGGCACATCCCCGCAGGTATAGACGATATCGCCAATGGGAATGGTGATGGCCTTCTTGGCGAACAGTGGGCGTAGAACCCTTGGTTTGTCCGAGCGCATCACGTAGATGTCATCTTTCTGATGATAGGTGTGCACACCGATGCTGACCCCGTGGCGGATCGAGACTGCGTTATAGGCGTCAACGATGTTGTTGATGGGGTATACGCCCTTGGCGATGAAACGCCGCAGCAGCTTTTCGTTGGCGCTGACGGTGTTTTCGTAGCCGAGTTTTTTGAGCTGCTTGGCAAATCCTTCATACACGATGTTCGAGTCCAGCTCATTGAGGCGGGATGCGACGTGGTTCAGGTTGCTCTGCAACACTCCGACGAAGCTTTGGTCGTCTGAAACGGTGATGTCTTCGATAACCGCGGCGCACGCATTATTGATGCCCAGCTCACAGGCTGATTTTTTGATGATCAAGCGACTTTGCATAACCTTAGCCCCAGAGTAGTTTTCGAAGGTTCGCGGTACTGGTGTCCAGTTGCAGCGCCGAAGGACTCTGTAGCCAGAACAGCCCCGGACAGGTGGCGAAGTCGATTGTGACCGGCGTGGTATGACCGGGAGCGATGAAGTACCGGTGGCCGCAATAGGCCTCGTCCGCTTGCGCACTCTGGAGGGCCTGGGGAGAGGGAGGATCGAAGGTGCGTTGTGTGTCGGAGCAGAAGAAACCGATCCGGCCATGGCTGATCTGGCTCGCTGCATCAGCCTGTGGGCGTGGGTGGCCGAGGTAGCTGTCGATCGACAGCGACAGCAAGTCGGGGTGATAGACCTGTTGAAACAGAAGGGGCGCGATGCCGCCGTGCAAGCGACCTCCGGCTTCAATCATCACCGGCCCGGCATCGGACCAAATGATCTCCATATGAATCGGCCCGACCCGCACGCCGAGCGCCGCGGCTGCCTGGCGGGCGTAATCGGTCAGCGGTTGCAGGTGCGCAGCCTGGGGATCAAGCGTGTCCAGGCTTTCGTAGACAAACATGCTGCCGTTCTTCTGGATCTTGCTGTACTTGCAGACACTGGCAATGATGTACGTGCCGTTGAAGGCGACCATATCCACCACGTACTCCGGCCCCGCGATAAACGACTGCACGATAAACCCCAGGTTGACCTCACCCAGGTCATTCTTCTGCTGCCAGGCCGCATTTCTCAACGCGGTTTCTGCTTCGCCTTTGCCCTGGGCAAACACCACGCCTTCGGTGGCGGCCGAATTCAGCGGCTTGACCACATAGGTGGCCGACTCTTCCAGCTTGGCCACCACTTCGCCAATGCGGCTTGGCGAGCTCAACAGGTGCGAGTCGATGTGCGCCAACTGGTGTTTTTTCAGCGCCTGCTGCATGGAGAATTTGTTGCGCCGCAGGTCGCTGGTGATACGGCTGTTACCCGGAATGCTGAGCAACTCCGTCAGGTAGTCCGTGAGGTAGATGGCGGTTTCGCAACCGGCGATTACTGCGCTCAAAGACAACGTTTCCAGGGTGATCAGCAGGCTCTCTTCCCAGTGATACACCTCATGGAAATTCTCAGCGACCAGGTCGTTGGTGAAGTGTTCGGGCAAGGCGCGTGTGGAGATCACGGCGATGCACCGTATGCCCTGCGCGTTGAGCAGGGGCGCATAGAGCTTGCCCGTGGAGAATGGGTCAACAATCAGTACGGTTTTCACGTCGTGCAATCCTTATTCCGTGGTGGCGGCAGGCGAGGCTGCAGGGGTCAGGTTCCACGCCAGTACGGCAGTGGCCAACAGGCCGGCGGAGACGATCATCAACAGCCGTGCGCCTTCGAGTCCGAGAAAGCCCGAGGTGGTAAAGAACGTCAGGATCATCGGTGCCGAGCCACTGACCAGCAGGTAGTAGAGCGAGCTTTTCGCGGCGATGACGTCGGCTACCCGGTCGTTGGGCGCCGATTCGATCAGGGTTTTACGCAGTTGGATCCGCAGGCTGTTGATGCAAAAGCCCAGCAGGAACGCAGCGGCCATCATCACGTAGAGATTCTGGAAGTAGACGATTGCCACGTCCGCCAGAATCACCAGTGCGATCGCCCCATAGCTGTTGAGCTTGATACGCGGAAGCACGGCGGCGCTGAAGGCCCCCAGGCCGGCCAGGCCACTGGCGACGCCAAACAGGGTGGCGTTCCACTCATTGAGCTTTTGAAAAACGATAGGCACCAGGCTGTTGAACGCGCCGATATGGAAGCCGATCATGCTCAACACAATGATCAGAATGTAGAGGTTGCGCGGCAGGTCCAGCGGCGCGGCGGCGGTGGAGGCTGCGGTCTGATCGGTGCCGTGTGCGCTGGGGCTGTCGGCCACCAGGTAGACGCCCGCCAGTGACACAATCGCCGCCAGGCTGATGATTTGCAGCGTCTCGTTGACCGAGAACACATCCACGATCAAACCGCCCAGGAGCGCGCCGCCGAAGGCACCGATCTGGATGGAGGTTTGCATCAACCGCGCGCAGGTATCGCTGTCGGTGAGGCCTGCCAGCACCAGCTTGGTGTTTTTCGATTCCAGGGTACTGATGGTGAAGTAGTCGGTGACGCCCACCACAAACGCGATCGCCAGGAAGCCGATCGGCAGCAAGGCGGCCTGGGTAAACGACAATCCCAGGACGGCGGCGAACGCAGCCAGGCGTATGTACAGCAGCCGTTTCAGGCTGAGTTCAATGGTGAAGAACTTGCCGATGTACTGTTCACATAAATAGGGCACCACGGTCGCTACACACAAGGTGGCGCCTACTAGGAATGTGGACCCGGTGGTCTCAAGGCCAAACCAGACCATCGCGATCACAATCGCCATGTCGAGGCCGGTGAAGAGGGTCACGATTGAATAGAACGCGGTCAGTGTCGAATTAGTCTTCATGGGCTTCATCCGTCGTAACGGGAGAGTTTAAGTAGCGGCACGCACCGTTCGGTGTCGCCGACCACGGTGCTGATCTGGTTTCTGACGCGCACGGTGGGCAGCGCCTTCTTTTCCAGGTTGCAGACCTTGTAGGCGTTGTCGTGCCAGGGACAGATCACGCTTTGGCCGTCGCCCGTCACTTCGCCCATGTGCAGTGGGCCGCCACGATGGGGGCACGAGGTGGGCAGCAATTGCGTCGAATACGCGTGACGCTTCAGAAAATAGGTTCTGTCCTCCACGGCCACGTAATGGGCGTGGGTGATATTCAGGCTGATGGCTTTCATTGGGTGGCCCATTCAGATGGCGGTGACGGTGTACGTGCAGGACGGACTGACGATGCGCGTGCCATGGAGCATTCCCTTGGGAATCACGACGCCTTCGCCGGCGATGAGGCGCACAGTCAATTCGGGGCTGGCGACAAACTCCAGCTCGCCGGATTCGACCCAGAACAGTTCGTCATTGGGGTGGGTGTGCAGCACCGAGAGCTCGTGTTCAGCCTCGGTGATTCGCAGGTCCACCGGCTTTTGGCCCTGAAGCTGCGAAGCCTTGGCGCGATGTTCATCCAGCTCGTCGTGCCATTTGATATGGGCATACAGTTCTTCGTCGGCGATGTCCTGAAGGAGCTTGAACTCTTCAAAGCCGCGGATAAGGTCGGGGATGATCTTGGTGCCGAACTGCTTGATCATGGGAATGATCAGGCGCTGAAGTGCCATTCTGCCGTGGTGCACATCGATATGAGCATGCTCATCGAAGTAGGCAGTGGAGACCTGGCCATCGAAGATGGTCTTGATCGCACGGGACTGGTGCTTGGTCGTCAGCGCCAGCGTGGCTTCGGTGTAGTACATGGCGCCGATGTAGCGGAACAGTTCGCCGTGGTTGGCCGACACATAGTGGAAATAGTTGGTCAGCGACAGCGACGCCGGCGTGTAGAACTGCCAGTAATGGTGCACGTGGTGTGACATGTCCATGTCCTGGAGCATGTCTTCAAAGATGGTGCTGTGCTTCTTTTTGTCGACGCCGTAGCCATACTCGTCGATCAGGATCTTGAACAATTCGCTGGTGTACACACCGCAGTTACCCAGAACATTGCGCGCCATGGCCGAGGCTTCACTGAGGAAATCCCCTGCGCATTGGGTCATGAAAAAACGCGCGGCACGCTGGGGGTTGCGGCTGGTGGTCAGCACCTCATGCAGTTTGGAGTCGGCTTGGGCTACATCATCCAAGACTTTATCGGTGTGGGCGACAAAAGAGTCCAGGCACCAAGGACCATTGATGTGCACTTCTTCCTTAAGCCAGTTGTATAAGTAGTGTTCCAGTAACGGGCGGATCTTTTTGCCACTGGCGGCATGTTGGGGGTCATAGAACTGTTTGAAAGCCTTTAAGTCGAGTTCTAATGGCGGCTTGGGCAAGAAGACTAAGTCTTGCTCGTAGATATTCAATAACAAGCGTTGTGCCAACAAATGCTGACTGTCTGAAAGTTGGTCGCTGGTCAGGCTGGTGGTGATGATCGAGTCGGTCACGTCCTGCGGCCTGGAAGGTCGCTGATAGGGACTAGTGGTATAAAAATCGCGAGGTTGAGCAAAGGCACTAGCACCACAATAGTGGGTCAACGCTTCGGCATTCGAAGTTAATACAAAGTCTGCCGCATTATCAGAAAGCTGAGTTGTCCATAACATGAGGGATGGCCTTTATCTGGCGTTGTTTGATGGCCAAATGCTAAGGCGTTGGTTTTTTTAAAAACAGATTAGAAATAGTGCGCACAAGTAGTGAAAATCACTAAAGGCGTAGGAGAAATTTTCTTTATTGTTTGCGTCAGTTGATTATTCGGTCGCAGCGGCTACACATAGTTGCCGGCGCTTAGGGGGATATTGCGCCGGCGAGGCGCGTATTTTCACCTCGCCGGCTTCGGGCTCACTGCAGGGCTGGCGTGCTCTGGGGGCTGGGTGTCAGCGCCAGAATTCCTGCCCGTAGATCGGTGCCACTCGGTTGCTGGTACAGACTCAGTCCAAACTCCGGCAACACCGCCAGCAGGTAATCGAAGATGTCCCCCTGGATGCGCTCGTAATCGGCCCACGCCGTGGTGCGGGTGAAGCAGTAGATCTCCAGCGGCACGCCCTGAGCCGTGGTTTGCATCTGGCGCACCATGCAGGTCATGTTCGGCTGGATGTCCGGATGGCTTTTCAGGTAGGCCAGGGCATAGGCGCGGAAGGTGCCGAGGTTGGTCATTCGGCGACGGTTGGCCAGCAGTTGTGCGCTGTGTCCTTGGGCTTCATTCCAGGCCTTGAGCTCTGCCTGCTTGCGCCCGATGTAGTCGGTGAGCAGGTGCACCTGGGTCATGCGCACCTCTTCGTCATCGCGCAGGAAACGCACGCCGCTGGCGTCGATGAACAGGCTGCGCTTGATCCGACGCCCGCCGGAGGCTTGCATGCCGCGCCAGTTCTTGAACGACTCGGACATCAGGCGCCAGGTAGGAATGGAGACGATGGTCTTGTCGAAATTCTGCACCTTGACCGTGTGCAGAGTGATGTCCACCACGTCGCCGTCGGCGCCGACCTGGGGCATTTCGATCCAGTCACCGACTCGCAGCATGTCGTTGCTGGTGAGCTGCACGCTGGCGACGAACGACAGTAGCGTGTCCTTGTACACCAACAGAATCACCGCCGACATCGCACCCAAACCTGACAGCAGCAACAGCGGCGAGCGGTCAATCAGGGTGGCGACGATGATGATCGCGCCGAACACGAACAGCACCATCTTCGCCAACTGCACGTAACCCTTGATTGAGCGGGTGCGTGCGTGTTCGGTGCGGGCATAGATGTCCAGCAGGGCATTGAGCAGGGCGCTCATGGCCAGGACCAGGAACAGGATGGAGATGGCCAGTGCCACGTTGCCGATGAACAGAATTGCGGTTTTGCTCAAGTCCGGCACCAGGTACAGGCCGAACTGGATCACCAGGGACGGCGTCATTTGCGCCAGGCGGTGGAAGACTTTGTTGTGCCGCAGATCATTGAGCCAGTGCAGCGACGGTTGGCGGCCGAGCAATTTGACGGCGTGCAGGGTGAGGTATCGCGCTACCCGTCCGAGCAGCAGGGCCACCACCAGCAACACCATAAAACCAAGGCTGGCATGCAGCACCGGGTGTTGGTCGAGGGCGCCCCATAGGTCTTGGACGTTGAGCCAAAGCTGTTTGATATCCATGGGTGAAACCGATTCCTCTGTAAGACAAGACGGCGCGATTAGAGCATCTAAGTGCGACAAAGTTGACGTTGTAGACAAATGCCCTGACAAAAAAGCACCTGATTCGCACCGTTCGCGTAAAGAAACTCGGTTTGGGCGCCCGAAACCGTTACCCTATGCAGCTGATATTTTGTATTTCTTCGAGGTAGCACCCGTGTTTTCCCAATTCGCCCTGCACGAACGCCTGCTCAAAGCCGTGGCCGAGCTAAAATTTGTCGAGCCTACGCCTGTGCAAGCAGCGGCCATCCCGCTCGCGCTCGAAGGGCGTGACCTGCGGGTGACGGCTCAAACTGGCAGCGGCAAAACCGCCGCTTTCGTCTTGCCGGTTCTGAATCGTCTGATCGGCCCGGCCAAAGTCCGCGTGAGCATCAAGACCCTGATCCTGCTGCCGACCCGTGAGCTCGCCCAGCAGACTTTGAAGGAAGTGGAGCGCTTCTCGCAGTTCACCTTCATCAAGTCCGGCATTATTACTGGCGGCGAAGACTTCAAGGTCCAGGCCGCCATGCTGCGCAAGGTGCCGGACATCTTGATCGGCACCCCAGGCCGTATGATCGAGCAACTCAACGCCGGCAACCTCGACCTCAAGGAAGTCGAAGTGCTGGTGCTCGACGAAGCCGACCGCATGCTCGACATGGGCTTTGCCGACGACGTTCAGCGTCTGGTTGCCGAATGTGTCAATCGCCAGCAGACCATGCTGTTCTCCGCCACTACCGGTGGCTCGACCCTGCGCGAAATGGTCGCCAAGGTGCTGAACAACCCTGAGCACTTGCAGGTCAACAATGTCAGCGACCTGAACGCCACCACGCGCCAGCAGATCGTCACCGCTGACCACAACGTGCACAAAGAACAGATCCTCAACTGGCTGTTGGCCAACGAGACCTACCAGAAGGCCATCGTGTTCACCAACACCCGCGCTGCCGCCGACCGCATCTACGGTCGCTTGGTTGCCCAGGAATATAAGGCGTTCGTGCTGCACGGCGAGAAAGACCAGAAGGACCGCAAGCTGGCCATCGATCGCCTCAAGGCGGGCGGCGTGAAGATCCTGGTGGCTACCGACGTGGCTGCCCGTGGCCTGGACGTTGATGGCCTGGACCTGGTGATCAACTTCGACATGCCACGAAGCGGCGACGAGTACGTGCACCGTATCGGCCGTACCGGGCGTGCCGGCAACGATGGCCTGGCCATCTCGCTGATCTGCCATGGCGACTGGAACCTGATGTCGAGCATCGAGCGCTACCTCAAGCAGTCGTTCGAGCGCCGCACCATCAAGGAAGTCAAAGGCACCTACACCGGGCCGAAGAAGGTCAAGGCGTCGGGCAAGGCTGTTGGCGTGAAGAAGAAAAAGACTGACGCCAAGGGCGACAAGAAGAAAACCGGTGCCAAGTCGCCGACCAAGCGCAAGATCGCCAACCGTCCGAAGACCGATAACCTGTCGTTGGTCAGCAAAGACGGCATGGCCCCGCTTAAACGCCGCAAGCCCGAAGCACCGGCTGCTGAATAAGCCAGTGCTGATGTGAAAAAACCGGACATCGTCCGGTTTTTTTATGCCTTCAGTTTTTGGCTTTTGCCGCAGCTTCTTTCAATTCTTTAAGGCGGGCGTCGATCAGCTGGCACTTGTCAGGGAATTCCGCGCTTTCAGTGTCCAGGTCCATCTTCTGCAGCTCGTCGTTCATCTCTTTGGCTTTGGTGGGGTTCTGCTCGGTGAGCTTGGTCACTTCCGTCGCCAACTGCTCTCGTTTCGCCGTGGCCTCTTCGGGCGTGCAGGCCCAGGCGGGCAGGGCCGTGAGCAGGGCGGCGGCGATGGCCAGGTTTCTCAAGGTGTTCATGGTACGTACCTCCTTGGTGATGATGTGCGGTTGAGGGGGCGAACGTCTGGAAAGTTCAGAGAAATGACGTCCGTCTGGCGGGCTGAACGGTGGCAGGTGTGGCATGTCACACCTTTTGACGGGCTACTTTTTCTTAGGCCTGCAGGAGGAATCAGGATGACGACTTACAACTGGGATCTAATCGAACGTCTGCTGCACGAAGTGCAGAACGGCGAAGGCAGCTTTGCCCCGCGCAAATACGCCGAGCAGGAAGCGGCCGAGAAGGCCACGGCGGGTGAGAACACCGGCAATCTGGATGCGCTGAAAAAGACCGCAGCGGATTATGAAGCGCTGCTGTTCAAGCGCGGTTTTATCGAATCGCGCCCCGAGGCAGAGGGCGGAAATGGTGAGAACTTCATTTTGACGCAATTGGGTGCCCAACTGCTGGCGCTGATCGACAGTTCCATTCCCGGCAACGATCACCCGCGCCAAGTGCTGGATGAGCAGCCGGATGCACTGGACCCGGCAACCTTCGCTGAAGTGGCGTCCAAAGCGCAGATTGCCTGACGGGTATGCGCGGACCCAGTGTGGGTGGCAGCCCCTCCCACATTAAATCCCGGCGGCCTTGAGGCATTTGAGTGCCTTGAAGTCGCTGCGTACGCCGTCGATTTTCTGCGTGAGTTTAAGGCGTTGCTGCGGCGTACTTTCGGCCATCACGTCGACAATCAGGCTGCGCGCCGCAGCTTCGGTCTGGGCGTAAGCCGCGCGATATTGCGGGGTCCATAGGCTTTCGCGGTCCACCAGCAGTTGCTGCATCTTCTGTGGGAATTCGGCGCTGTGGCGTTGCTGCACCGCTTCGATAAATTGCGCCTGCCAATGGGCGCGATTGCCGATCCATTCCTGATTCTGTTCGCCCAGCGCGACGGACCACGCGGTGACGCGATTTTGCTGGCTAGCGCTCAGTGGGCCCATCCAGGTGTCCAGGCGTTTGTTCATGCGCTCGGCGCGGTCCTTGATTTGTTGGGCGAGGGGCGGCTTAAGGTAGTCATCCTGGCGTTTACGCAGATCCTTGGCCAGGGCGTCGTTCATTTCTTTGACCTGCTGATCATTCAGTCCCTGGAGCAATTCGATGGCTGAGGGGGTGATTTCGCGGGCGACTTCAGCGATTGCCTGTTCGGCTTCGGCGGTGCGCGTTTTCAGTGCCGAATCGGTGACCTGGTTTTCGTCGACCATCTGTTGCAGGCGATCGAGCCAATCGAGATAACCCGGCAACTGCGTGGTGCAATGCCAGGCCAGGTGTTCCTTGAGCTTATCGTTGAACCAACTCTTCTGCCCGGCGTTCATGTCCAGGTAGTCATTGAGGGTCCAGGGGATGATCACGTCCAGGTTGCGGTAGGCCAGGCCCACGCGGTTGCAGCCGGCGAGTGCCAGGCTTAGGGTCAGCAGGGCCACCAACAGTTTGAGCCGACGCAGCATGGGCGTTTCCTTGGGCAGAGGGATTCAATGCATGTGAACCCGCGCCAGGCGCTACAGTTCAGCCCATCAATAAAACGACCGCGCGGCCTTTAACGTCAACAGCCCGTCGCATTGCGAATTGTGTCCGGAGTACGCCGAGCAGTCGCCGCCGCTAAGGCTGGAGTCGCTGTAAATCAGGTCCAAGTCGATGCCCTTCCAGGCGCGGGAGAACTGAACCGACCAGTCGCTGAAGCTGCTGATGGTGCCGCCGTCCACCGAAGCTGGAGTGCCCAATTGGTGGGTGGTGTACTTCATGCTGACGCCGATGCCGAAGGGTTGGGTGCCGCCCAGGTCGGCGAAGAGGGTGCTGTCCTGGCGGTCCGGGTCGTTGCTGAAGGAGGCACCGAAACGATTGCCCAACAGGTTCAAGCCACCGTAGAACTCTTGGCTGTCGAGGGGGCTGAGCTTGGGGTAGCTGTAGTGGATCAAGCCGACTTCGTAGCCGAGCGTCTGGTCGAAGGGGTGTTTGAAGCCCATGTAGGAGTCGACTTCGAGGGTGCTTGCCGAAGACAGGCCCATGTTTGGCGAGAACTGGCCGAAGTACAGGCCGCTGTTGTGGCTGAGGTCCAACCCCCCGTGGAAAGAGTCGCTGCCCGGCGAGGTCGGCTTGACCAGGCCCTGTGCCATGCTGCGGCTGGGGGTGGTGCCTAATTTCAGGTCGAAGTCGCCCAATTCGCGCTGGAAGATCTGCGCTTCGGCAAGGGGGCAAGCCACTAATGTGCTGACCAGAAAAATGCAGGATTTGAGCATGCTTCACTCCATGAAAAGCGAGGAGCAGTAACGGAGAAAATCGGGCAGATGCCCGTGCTAGACGTGTGCAAGGATACCGGCGAATGCCAGGCGATGAGGCCCGTTCGTCGATTAACGCAATATTGAATGTAGAAGGAGGGTGTTTCGGGCTCTAGTCCTAGCGCCTTGGAGGCAAGACGCTTAGGGACCAGGTATTTTGCGCGGTATTACTTTTTACCCAGGCTGATCTGCTTGGACGGGCCGAAAGTCTGGCCGCTCACGCCTTTTGCAATTTGCTGGATTTCGCCACCGGACTTGAGGAAAGCAGCGATTTGGCTGTTGATCGATTCGCTGGTTTCAACGGCTGGAGCTGGCTTTGCTTTGCTGTTGGATGCTTTTACGCGCATGGCGGCCACTAACCTGTAGAAAATTAACTTGGCCAGGCATCGTACAGGAAATACTTGACAATTGCTTGGCAAATATCCCCTGGGAATAAGTGGCGCGGCTGGAAATAACCGAAGTTCATCGCTGGAATTAGGCCCTAACTTACTGTTTTGACTCGAAACCACCCAGCAATGCAGTGCTGGTGGAAGGGCAAAACTCAGTCGAATGATCGGACGAGCGGAGCGATGCCATCGTAGGGCCATGCCAGGCCGCGATTTTTCAGGCGTGCGCGCGTCGCGGGCGCAACTCGGGTAGAATGCCGCCCACGCAATGAGGGTATTGGAAATGGCTCTAGTCGGGCGCTACAACAGCTTACAAGTGGTTAAACACACTAACTTCGGTTTGTACCTTGATGGTGCGCAAGATGGCGAAATCCTCTTGCCTAATCGGTATATCCCAAAAGATATTCCCAGTGAAGATGAAGACTGGCTTAACGTTTTTATTTACCTGGACAGCGATGACAAACTTATCGCCACCACCGAAAAACCCAAAGTTCAAGTCGGCGAATTTGCCAGTTTGAAAGTGGTGGAAGTCAACAGTATTGGCGTGTTCCTCGATTGGGGTCTGCCAAAGGACCTTTTGCTTCCGTACTCGGAAGAAAAACGTCAGATGACCGCCGGTGAATACTGCGTGGTGCACGTCTATCTCGACAAGCACACCAAGCGTATTACCGCCACCGCGCGCCTTGACCGCTACCTGGACAAGACGCCGGCCAACTACGTTGTGGGCCAGGAAGTCGACCTCTTGGTGGCCGAAGCCACTGATATGGGCTTCAAGGCGATCATCAACAACAAACACTGGGGGCTGATCCACAAGAACGAAGTGTTCAAGTTCCTGCGTCCCGGCAAGGAAGAGAAAGGCTTCATCAAAGAGATCCGCGCCGATGGCAACATCAGCCTGAGCCTGCAACCGGTCGGCCAGGAAGCGGCCTCCAGTCTCAACTCGAAGATCCTCGCCAAGTTGCGCGAAAACAACGGCACGTTGCCGGTCAGCGATAAAAGCGACCCGGCAGTAATCAGCAACTTGTTCGGCGTGAGCAAGGGTAACTTCAAGAAGGCTATTGGTGCGCTCTACAAGCAGGGTCAGATCGTGATTCACGCGGATCGCATTGAACTAAGCTGAGTAGGGTTTGCTCTTCTGTAGGAGCGAGCTTGCTCGCGAAAAGGGTACATCCGATACCGCGATGGGCCTGAGATATTTTCGCGAGCAAGCTCGCTCCTACAGAGGTCCGCTTGATGTCTAAAAAATCGTTGTTCGCCTACCTCGGCACCTTGCTTGCTTTTCTGGTGCTCGACGGCCTCTGGCTCGGCGTCCTCATGGGCCCTACCTACAAATCCCTGCTGGGCCCGCTGATGCTTGATCAGCCCCGCCTATTGCCCGCAGTGCTGTTCTATCTCCTGTATGTCCTCGGTTGTGTGGTGTTCGTGGTCTTGCCAAGCATCAACTGGCAACGCGCAGCGCGTCTGGGTGCCTTGCTGGGTCTGGTGGCCTATGGCACCTATGACCTGAGCAACTGGGCCACACTGCAAGGCTGGTCTGCGAGCTTGGCCCTGATGGACATGGCCTGGGGCACCTTCCTGACAGCGGTGTGTTGCACGGTTGGACACGTGTGTGCACATCGGGTGCACCGATGATTGTGTACAGGATTTATGTGCACCGTTGCTGAGCGCGGTCCCCGCTACTAAACCGTCATAAGCGCCTTTGGAGCACCGTCGTAGAGGGATTGTGTGCCATTGGCACGCATTCTGCTGACTGTCTCGTATACAAACCTGGCCGCTTCCCGTATGCATCCCCGTGACGGAAGCGCAGGCCGGTATTACGAGGAGCCCAGCGATGACCGAACAATTGCCCAAAGGCTATAGCCCGCGCCTGTACAACCAGGATCTGGGCCCACTGCCGCAGAAGTGGAACTGGTACAACATTTTTGCCTTCTGGATGAGTGATGTGCACAGCGTCGGCGGTTATGTATTCGCTGCCAGTCTGTTCGCCTTGGGGCTAGCCAGTTGGCAGGTGTTGATCGCCTTGCTCGCGGGTATTTGCATCGTGCAATTGATCGCCAATCTGGTGGCTAAGCCTAGCCAGCAGGCCGCCGTTCCTTATCCAGTCATCTGCCGGCTCGCATTTGGTGTGTTTGGCGCGAATATTCCTGCGGTGATTCGTGGCCTGATTGCCGTGGCCTGGTACGGGATTCAGACCTATCTGGCGTCCAGCGCTTTGATCATCGTGGTGTTGCGCTTTTTCCCACAGATGGCGGTGTATGCAGAACCGCATTTCGCCGGTCTGTCCTACCTGGGCTGGTTTGGTTTCCTCAGCCTGTGGGTACTGCAAGCTGCAGTTTTCTGGGCCGGCATGGAGTCTATCCGCCGCTTTATCGATTGGGCGGGGCCGGTGGTATATGCGGTGATGTTTGCCCTGGCTGGCTGGATTGTGTGGAAGGCTGGCTGGTCGAACATCAGCTTTACTCTGTCGGAAAAGTCCCTGTCGGGCTGGCAAGCGTTCGGCCAAGTGATCGTAGCCACGGCGCTGGTGGTGTCGTACTTCTCTGGGCCAACCCTGAATTTCGGCGATTTCAGCCGCTACTGCCGCAGCATGCAGGATGTGCGACGCGGAAACTTTTGGGGCCTGCCGGTGAATTTCCTGGCGTTTTCCCTGGTGACGGTGGTGATCGTCTCTGGCACCTTGCCGGTGTTTGGCGAAATGCTCCACGACCCGATCGCCACGGTTTCGCGTATCGACAACAACATGGCCGTGCTGCTTGGCGCATTTGCCTTTGTGACCGCGACCATCGGTATCAATATCGTCGCCAACTTTGTGTCCCCTGCGTTTGACTTCGCCAACGTCGCGCCAAGCAAAATCAGCTGGCGTGCCGGGGGCATGATCGCAGCAGTAGCCTCGATCTTTATCACTCCATGGAACCTGTTCAATAACCCGCTGATGATCCACTACACCCTGGATATCCTCGCGGCGTTTATCGGGCCGCTGTTTGGGATTCTGTTGGTAGATTTCTACCTGATCAAAAAACAGGAAATCGATGTAGATGCGCTGTTCGATGACAGCCCAAGCGGGCGCTATTACTTCGACGGCGGCGTGAACTGGACAGCGGTCAAGGCGCTGGTGCCCGCGACACTGGTGGGCGTCGCGATCACCTTCACACCGGCGTTGCAGGGCATGGCCAACTTCGCCTGGTTTACCGGCTGCTTCCTGGGAGGGCTGTTTTTCCTGGCGCTGTCACGGCGCGAACAGGTGCGCACGCAAGCGCCTTTGGTTGCGGGCTAACCAATATCCCCCCCGCCAAGAACAGGCCTGTACCGGCAATCACCAATGCCGGTTGCAGGCCGCCGCTTAGATGGCTGCTCGCCGACGCTAATAAGGGCCCGCTCAATTGGCCGATGGCAAAGCTGGCGGTCAGCAGACCGGTGCTGCGCTGGTAGCCGTGGGGCGCCACATCCCGCAAGCGCGCCATCACCAATTGCATACAGGCCAGGAACGGACCGCCGCAAAGCAGAACGCCCAGTGCCAACCCCCAGCCATTGCCCAGCAAGCACGTGAACACTCCGGCCGCTTGCAGCCACAGGGTTGTCATCAGCCAGCGGCGAGTAGCGTCTGGATCTTTGCGACGCAGAGTCGCCACGCCCACGCCAATCGCTGCCAGCAGGCCAAAGCACGGCCAGAACAGATCGGCCTGCCAGGCCCCTTTGAACTGGGCGCTGGCCATCTGTGACAGGAAGGTCGCTGGAATGATGTAACCCAGTCCGAATAGCACATAAACCCAGCACAGGTGCGTGATGCTGCCGTTGCTGCCCGCGTCGCTATGACCGGCGCCAGGGGCGCTGGCACAAGGCTGCGGCAAAAACGGCAGGATCGCCAGCAGCATCACCAGTGCTACAGCACCATAGATCAACCATAACGTGGCGGAGTTTTGCCCCAGCAGGTTTGAGCCGAGCGCCAATAGCCCGGTCAACAGAATCCCCAGGCCCGGCCCGGCAAATACCAGAGCACCCAGACGCGGGCGTCCGGCGGTAAGCGCCAGCGGCTGGCTCAAGCTAGTGATCATCACCAATGCCCAGGCACTTGCCACGCCAGTGCCAAAGCGCAACAGCAGATGAGGCCAGAACCCATGGGCCCAAGAGGACGCAAAGGTCAGCAGCACACATAACCAGAGCCCACCGTACAGCCGACCGCGTACATGACGGTGACCGCGGGCGAAAATCGAATCCACCGCGCCCACGAAGTAGCCGAGGTAATTGGCGGCGGCGATCAGGCCGGCGTCGGTCAGGTCGATCTGCCCTTCGCTAAGCATGTGGGGCATTTGTGGAGTGAGGGCGAAGCGGCCAATGCCCATGGCCATCATCAGGGCGATGGAGCTGGCGAGTAAGCGAATCAGGGGTGACATGGTCAGGTGTCCTGCTGAGAAACGAATGACCCTCAGCCTAAGGTGTGTTGACTTTCTGTAAAATTGAATAATATTGAGTAACTTATTCAGTTTTGGAGAAAGTCGTGGAGTTCAGTCAATTGCGCATTTTCCAGGCCGTGGCGGAAGAGGGGTCCATCACCCGCGCGGCTGAGCGCCTGCACCGCGTGCCGTCAAACCTATCGACCCGACTCAAACAGATGGAGGAACAGCTCGGTGTAGAGCTGTTCCTGCGCGAACGTCAGCGCTTGCAGCTGTCTCCGGCGGGCAAGATATTGCTGGACTACAGCACCCGTCTGCTGGCACTGCACGATGAGGCCCATGGCGCCGTGCAAGGTGGGCAACCGGCCGGCGACTTTGTTCTGGGCAGCATGTACAGCACTGGAGCAGTGCATTTGCCCAAGCTGCTGGCGCGTTATCACAAGGCCTACCCAATGGTGAATCTGCAGGTGCAGTCAGCGCCCAGTGGTGAGTTGCTGGAAGGTCTGATCACGGGGCGTCTGGACGCAGCGTTTGTGGACGGCCCGCTGACCATCGCCAGCCTGGACGGCGTGCAGTTATGCGAGGAAAAACTGGTGCTGATCTGTGAAGCCGACCACCCACCCGTGCGTGGCCCCCAGGATGTTGCCGGCCGCTCGGTGTTTACGTTCCGACGCAGTTGCGCTTATCGCACACGCCTGGAGAGCTGGTTTTCCCACGAGCGCGTAGCCATGGGACGGGCGATTGAGATCGAGTCATATCAAGGCATGCTCGCTTGCGTGATTGCCGGTTCAGGGGTGGCGTTGATGTCCCAAGCCATGCTCGACAGCCTGCCAGGCAAGGACAGCGTGTCCGTTCATCCACTGACAGGGCATTTTGCCACTGCGACCACCTGGTTGATGTGGCGAAAGGGTATGCTCGGCGCTAACCTCAATGCGTGGATCGACTTGCAGCAAGAGGGCCAGGCGACGGTAATGAAAGACACCCGCGCCATTGCCTGACCGGTCCGTCAGAATTCGGATGAATTCAGTAATAGTTCGTTGTGGTTTCGTTCAAGCAATATGTAGGACTTAGGGCTACTATCAGTGTAGGAAAAGGCGACATAGCTTGCGCCTACAAGCATTACCCTCAAAGGGGGCAAACCATGAAAGAGAAAATCCAAAACTGGCTCCATGATCTGGGCGTTGCACTGGGCTTGATCGAGCCTCCGCTGCAGCCGGTGCCGATTCGTACGGATGACGAGCAGCGTCGCCCACGTCGCAGATGAGGCCCGGGGAGCGCTCGCGCGATGAATACCTCTCTATGTCGTGGGAGCGCTGCCAGGTAAATCGGATGGCTGTACGACGTGTGAGTTGCGTCATTCGCCTTTACTGACTTCGGTAAACCCGAAGCTATG
Organism: Pseudomonas sp. Irchel 3H9; assembly: GCF_900187495.1. Classification (NCBI taxonomy): domain Bacteria; kingdom Pseudomonadati; phylum Pseudomonadota; class Gammaproteobacteria; order Pseudomonadales; family Pseudomonadaceae; genus Pseudomonas; species Pseudomonas sp. Irchel 3H9. The sequence goes on from NZ_FYDK01000004.1 coordinate 202,203, forward strand.
TATGTGCTCCTCGTCAGTGGCGCAATCGTGATAATGGCCCTTCACCTCCATCTCACCATTGAAACTTCCGTGAACTTCAAAGCCGAACCAGTCTTTAAATGCTCGTTCTATGGGCAGTGTGGCAAATGAAGTCCCGTTTTTATAAAACATGAGCTTGTATATTCCAGTGCAGACGCCTGCGTGGGGGCCGTTTATATGCACGCGGTCGCCTGTCTTAAGTTGCGGTGGAACTGTTGACGCTGCGGGGTAGCTAGGATCGCGCTGTTTCATTTCATCACCTCATGGGTTATCGGGTAGCCAAGCCAATTTCTTCAGATTTGAAATGGCCATGTCAGGCTATTACGGCCCTCAGCGGTCCTTCTACTGTGATAACTATCAGTTCCGACTAATGGCAGCTGGGTGAGCTCAGGGAAAACAGGTGCAGCATCCGCGTGCATCTGATGCAGTAAATTCCTCCCGAACATATTCGTTGGGTAACGCCTCGTAGATACGGGTTGCAGTCCGTAAGTGAGCGTGCCATTCAGGCTGTGCTTTTTTAAGACCGGAATTGGACTACCCGTTTATCAGAAGCGGTTGGGTTAGTTAGTTTGAAATATCGGAGTAGTTTGAGTTTCGTTAAGTAATGATTTGTACCGCTTACTGATATAAAGCTTCCTGAAGAAAACGGGTTTATGAAGAGTGAGTTTTAGGGCTTTAAGTATTTAAAGTGTTGGCCCCAACTTATTTAACTCCTATCTCCAGGCATTAGTCAGCCAGAATTGTTGGAGACGAAACTATGCTGCTCTCTCACGTTCCGCCAGTTGCCGCGTCACTCATCGCCACTACCGAAAATATTTTACATATCGCGCCTACGTCGAGCCGTTGGAAGGCTGATGCACCCAGCAACGTAGTGTTTTTCCCCCCGAACTCAACCAAGCAAGCGCTGCTGCTACAGATCGGGCTCGTGCGCCCTTCAACGATCATTATTGGAGATCAGGTTATCGATGGGGAGGTCATCGACCTATGGCGTTTAAGCCACCCATTTGGAGATCTCTGTCTGATTCGCCGAGGCACAAGTCTGGATAAGGTGCGGTTGGATTTATGCGAGTCAAACGGCATTCGAGTGGTCAACACTCCTGGGGTCAACGCGCCGCACGTTGCGGCTTATATCGCGCACTGGCTGACACTTGCCGATGGCTTTACACCCCAAGACATCTGTGTCCTGGGTTACGGAAATGTGGGGAAAGAGCTGGTCAAGTTGTTACTTGATCGAGATCCGCATGTTCGGATCAAAGTGTTGAGTCCACGCAACCAGGCGTGTCCAGATAGCCGAGTCTCATTTGTGTCGGACTGGTCCGAGGCACTGCAAGGGGCTCGTTCTATCGCCATTTGTTTATCCCTGAATGATGATTCTGCCCATCGCATTGATCGGGCCCTGATTCAATGTATGCACAGGCAGGCGCGTCTGATCTGCGTCTCCAAACCAGATGTCTTCAGCGACGATGCGTTGCAATCCCTTTCACTGGCTGAAGACGTCCAACTTGTCTTGGATTACGGGCCTGCGACATTGGAGGCGTTTCGGATGCGTACACAAGCGCTCGGTTGCAGTGTCGCCACCTGGCGCAGACCGGCGACGCTGACTGCACAGGCGGCAACCACCGAAGCCTGCCATTGCGACCTTGATTATGCCGTCGCTGTTCAATTGAGCTTGATGGCCCTGCGTGGCCTTGTCAGGCGCAAACTTGCACGCTCACTGACGATCCCCACACTGCATGCACATGCCAATGCGCCCCGTGTATCAATCATCGGCAGAGGGATCAAAGGCCTGCTCCAGGCCGTGATGTTTCGCTTGGCGAATTATCAGGTAACAGTCTATGGAGGCAATCGGGACAGTGATGGTGCCAGCCATAAGCGTATGAATATGCGCCATCTTTCAGCAACTGAGACGACTGCAAAGCCGCCACATAACGACTATTTACTTCCAGGAAATCAGTATCTGGCCATTGAGTGCAACCGCGCCGGCATTGAGTTGTTTGAAAAATTTCTGGCTGACAACCCATCACTGGAGCAATTTGCGCGAGCGCGGGTTGTGCGCGCTTATACGGAGACAACCAGTGAAGTAGATGCCGCAATACGCGAGCAACGCGAGATCGAAAGCAGACCGTGGCCTAGTGGCAAACCTGGAGGTGAGCTCAGAGAAATCAGCCCACAACAACTCCACGCGCTTTGTGGCATCCATGGAGTCGGAAGGGCTATTGAAGTATCAGGCTACGATGTGGAATTTGTTCACCTAATGGATGAGATTGAGGTGCTGTTGCAGTGCTCTGGGGTTCAGTTCCAGCCTCAGCATCTGAGCCGTGTCCAAATTGCTGAGCTGAGCAAAGAACATTTCGTCGTCAGTGCCATGGGCGTAGAGGAGCCAGAGGTTATCGCGATCATCGGCTGGTTTTTCAAGCTGCCTGCTGTGGGTAATGAAGGCGCTGAAATGCGGGGGCTCAAGCTTCAATACGATCTGCCAATTGGTGTCATGAATTGCCGCTTGGACGGGCACTGCATTCTCGTCTCCGGTGGACAGGTCCCGCCCGATTCGGCGCCGGAGTACAAAGAGCAGATCCTGGCAGCCTGTCTGGCCGCTGTTTCTCTTCACTTTCCAATGTCTTATTGCAGTGCAATCGAAAGTGGCGACTTGCATATTGTCGAATGTGCCAGGCCCGGCACCTCAGATGGACTTTCGATCGTTTATTGGGCCGCCCATCATCAAATCGCCGCCGGAGGCACCTATGCCGGAGGCACAACCCAAGGATTGGTATGGGCCTCCCTGGTCCAGGAAATCATCCAGGCAAACCAAAACCTGTCAGTTGGACGATAAAAAAACGGGCGCGACATCCGACGTCGCGCCCGCTGAAGAAACCGCTCTTGATTCTGTGAGGCCTCAAACCACCCGAGTCGCCATCGCCTCCGACCGCCGGGACAACAAACTGACCAGCACAAAGCTCACCAGCCCAACCGCCAGGCTGTAGTAAATCGGCGTGTTCGCATCCAGCCCATCCTTGAACATGAACACCAGCGCCGTCACAAAGCCCAGCGTCATGGACGTAATCGCCCCCGACGTGGTCGCGCGCTTCCAGAAGATCGCGCCAATCAACGGGATCAACATCCCGCCGACCAAAAGGTTATAGGCCAGGGTCAGCGCGCTGATTACATCGCTGACCACCAGCGCGATACCCAGCACGGCGATACCGGTCAGCATCGTGAACAGGCGGTTGATGTTGAGGCTCGACTGCTTACCACCACGCAAACGCGGCAGCAGGTCCTCGGTCAGTACGGTGGAGGCGGCCAGCAAGCCGGCGCTGGCCGTCGACATCATCGCCGCCAGTGCTGCCGCGATCACCAGCCCACGGATGCCGTCCGGCAGCGACAGTTTGACGATGGCCGCAAACGCGTTGTTGACGTTGTCCAGGTCCGGAATCAGTACATGGGCCGCCATGCCTATCAGCGCACAGGCCAGGCCGTAAAGGATGCAGTAGAAACCGGCGAAGGTGCCCGCGTACTTGGCGACTTTTTCATCACGGGCGGTGAACACCCGCTGCCAGATGTCCTGGCCGATCAGGATGCCGAAGAAGTAGATCATGAAGTAGGTAATGATCGTGTCCCAGCCGATCGCGGTGAAGCTGAAGCTCGACGCCGGCAGCTTGGCTACCAGTTCATCCCAGCCGCCTACGCGGTACAGGCAGATCGGCAGCAGGATAAACATCAGGCCAACGGTCTTGATCACGAACTGCACAATGTCGGTGAGGGTCAGCGACCACATGCCGCCGATGGTCGAGTACACCACCACCACGCCGCCGCCCAGCAGTACCGAGATCCAGAACGGCAGGCCGAACAGCACTTGCAGCACGGTGCCGATGGCCAGGATCGAAGTTACGCCGATCATCAGCGCGTAGGCCAGCATGATCACCGCACTCGCTTGGCGAGCCATGGGGTTGTAGCGTTTTTCCAGGACCTGGGTGACGGTGAAGATCTTCAGTTTGAGCAGCGGCTTGGCCAGGAACAGGTTCAGCGCAATGATTCCCATGCCCAGCGCGGCGCACAGCCAGAAGCCGGAGATGCCATGCACATAACCCAGGCGCACGGTGCCGACGGTGGACGCGCCGCCCAATACCGTCGCGGCCATGGTGCCCATGTACAGCGACGGGCCCAGGTTGCGCCCGGCCACCAGATAGTCTTCGTGGGTCTTGGCGCGGCGCATGCCGTAATAGCCGAGCACGAGCATGCCGGCGGCGTAGATGAGTACGACGAATAAATCCAAAGCCATGACGGCGAGTCTCCGATTATCTTTTTTATGAGGTCAGGCGGCGTGTTGCATCGCCGGTTTAGCGAGCGAATCCATGCTCTTGCTGCGTGGATCAGTCGGTCCATAAACAGAGGCCGGCTCCGGGAACACTCGCAACAACGTCAGGTAAACCACTGACGCCAACCCCAGCGTTACCGGCAGGCTGATATCGATGCCATCGGCCAAATTGCCCAGTGGCCCGACAAACTGCCCCGGCAGGTTGACGAAGCACAGGCCCACCAACGCGCTCGGAATCCAGGCCCCCAGCCCGCGCCAGTTCCAGCCATGGCTGAACCAGTAGCGCCCGCCGGTTTCACCGCGGGTGAACACTTGCAGGTCATCCGGGCAGTAGAAGCCGCGGCGCACGATCAGGCCGATGATCATCATCACCATCCACGGCGTGGTGCAGGTGATGATCAGCACGGCGAAGGTCGACACGCTCTGCACCAGGTTGGCGGCGAAACGTCCGATAAAGATGAAGGCAATCGACATCACCCCAATCAGCAGCGTGGCCTTGACCCGCGACAGCAGGCGCGGGAATACGCTGGACATGTCCAGCCCCGTGCCATACAGCGAGGTCGTGCCGGTGGACATGCCGCCGATCACCGCGATCAGGCACACCGGCAGGAAGAACCAGGTGGGTGCAACCGCCAGCAGGCCACCGACATAGTTGTTGGCTGCGATGTAATCCGGTGCCTTGATCGCCACGATGGTCGCGGTGGCGAGGCCAAACAGGAACGGGATCAAAGTAGCGATTTGCGCCAGGACCACTGCCAGCATGATGCGCATTTTCGGCGTCTCACGGGGGATGTAGCGTGACCAGTCTCCGAGGAACGCGCCGAAGGAAATCGGGTTGCTCATGGCTACCAGCGCAGCGCCGATAAACGCGGCCCAGAAGCCGGTCTGGCCCATGGCGACGCTGCCTGAGAAGTGGCTGTCAAAGGCTGGCGCGAACGCGAAGATCCCTAGCAAAAACAGCAGGCTCGCCGCCCACACCGCAATTCGGTTGACCCACAGCATGAAGCGAAAGCCGTAGATGCACACCGTGAGGACAAGCAGGGCGAACAGGCCGTAGGCGAGGCCCAGGGTCAGGTCGGTTTCCGGCAGGCCAATCAGGCGTTTCGCACCTCCGACCAGCGCATCGCCTGAACTCCACACCGACAGTGAGAAGAAGGCAATTGCCGTCAGCAATGACAGAAACGAACCGACAATCCGCCCGTGCACCCCAAAGTGCGCACCGGAAGACACCGCGTTGTTAGTGCCATTGATCGGCCCGAACAAGCCCATAGGCGCCAGGATCAGAGCACCCAGCAGCACGCCCAGCACAATGGCCCAGACACCGGCCTGGAATGACAAGCCAAACAGCACTGGGAACGAGCCCAGCACGGCAGTGGCGAAGGTATTGGCACCGCCGAAGATCAGACGGAACAGATCCTTGGGGTTGGCGGTACGTTCGTGGTCCGGAATCTGTTCGACCCCGTTGGTTTCAATCTTGCGAATACTGTTTTCGTTGTTTTTATTATTCATGATCAGCTCCGATCACATTGGCTAAGGGGGCGGCAGCCCTTCCGGCACAGCGGACAAATGTTCGTGACAGGCCAGCCACAGGCCTTGTTTTTGTTGTGTGCGTAGCCCTTGCCGTTTGAAGACAATGGTCTCGCGTTCCTGGCTGAAAAATTGCTCCCCGTTCATGCGCAACTCGGTGGCCACGTCATGAATAAATATCGCCACATCCTCACCTTGCAGGCTGACAGACGGGTTGCTCGACGTGCAGGACAGCACCTCGAAGCCCTCGTCCGCGCGCCAGCTGTCCCACAACGCCTGGTAGGCATCGCGGCTGAGCAGCGGTTGGGGGAGGGTGTAGAACACAAAGCTGGCATCGCCCGTGAACGCACCGAAGTAGGCGGCGCGGTCATTGCGGGCGAAGGCCGCCACCAGGTCGGCGGCGGCTTGCAGCACCTCGTGCGTGCTCATCAGCGATGCGCCACGCCGGGCAGTACGCAGAGCATCTCGTACAGCAGGTTGGCGCCGAGCAGCGAGGTGTTGCCGGTGGTGTCGTAGGGCGGCGAAACTTCTACCAGATCACAACCAACCAGGTCGAGGCCCTGGCAACCACGGATGATCTCAATGGCCTGGATAGTGGTCAGCCCGCCGATTTCCGGAGTGCCTGTGCCGGGGGCCCAGGCGGGATCGATGCCGTCGATGTCGAAGCTCAGGTACACCGGGCCGCCGCCAACTTTCTCCCGCACTTCGGCCATCAACGGCGCGAGGGAGTGGTGCCAGCATTCTTCCGCCTGGACCACGCGAAAGCCCTGTTTGCGGCTCCAGTTGAAGTCTTCCGCGGTGTAGCCCTGGGCGCGCAGGCCGATCTGCACCACGCGGTCGCAATCGAGCAGGCCTTCTTCCACGGCGCGGCGGAAGGTGGTGCCGTGGGCGATTTTCTCGCCGAACATATGGTCGTTGACGTCGGCGTGGGCATCGATGTGCACCAGCCCGACCTTGCCGTGTTTCTTGTGGATCGCCCGCAGGATCGGCAGGGTGATGGTGTGGTCACCGCCCAGCGTCATGGGGATCACATCGTGTTCTAGGATCTCGTCGTAGGCTTCTTCGATGATGCGCACGGCGTCGAGCAGGTTGAAGGTGTTGATCGCCACGTCGCCGATGTCAGCCACGGAAAGCGAGTCGAACGGTGCTGCGCCGGTGGCCATGTTGTACGGGCGGATCATCACTGATTCGGCGCGGATTTCACGCGGCCCGAAGCGGGTGCCGGCACGCAGCGAGGTGCCGATGTCCAAGGGCACGCCGACAAAAGCAGCGTCCAGGCCTTTGGCCGATTGCAGGTGGGGAAGACGCATCATGGTGGCGATGCCGGCGAAGCGCGGCATTTCGTTGCCGCCCAGTGGTTGGTGGAAGATCTTGTCCACGGGATTGCCTCATCGTTGTTTTGTTTATTAGGGGCCGATTCTGCGAAATGCGAAGGAAGGGAAGAATCGGCAGAGGCAAATACTTAGTTCAGGTTTTTCTAAACTAATGCACGCGAGTAAACTGCCCCGGTCCTTACCCGGAGCCGACCATGGCCAACGCCTTGCCCGACCTGAAACTCCTGCGCATTTTCGTCAGCGTCGTGCGCCACCAGGGGTTCGCCAACGCTCAGCACGAACTCAACCTGTCCACGTCGGCCATCAGCACCTATATGAGCCAGTTGGAAAGCGCGTTGGGCCTGGTGCTGTGTCATCGCGGGCGCGGCGGCTTCAGCCTCACCAGCAAGGGCGAGTTGTTTCACCAGGAAACCTTGCGCCTACTCGGTGAACTGGAAGGCTTCGAGCAGTACGCCGCCGCACTCAAAGGGGAGTTGCGCGGCACCCTCAAGCTCGGCGTGCTCGATTCCACCGTCAGCGACAAGGCCCTGCCGTTCGCCGAAGTGATCGGCGCCTACAGCCTGGAACATCCGGCGGTGCATCTGCATCTCTCGGTGATGAGCCCGTACGAATTGCAATTGGGTGTGCAGGACAACCGCCTCGATCTGGCCATCGGCGCCTTCTCCAACCGTATGAGCGGGCTGATCTACATGCCGCTTTATCGCGAGCAGCATTGGCTGTATTGCAGCACGCGGCATCCTTTATTCAATGAGCGACGCATTCCCGAACAAGTGATCACCCAGCAACGCATGGTCGGACGCGGCTACTGGAGCCAGGCGGAACTCGCGCGCCACGGCTTCAAGCACAGCGCCGCCACGGTGGAAAGTATGGAGGCGCAGCTGATCCTGGTGCTGTCCGGCGCCTATATTGGTTACCTGCCGGAGCATTACGCCCAGGCCTGGGCCGACAAGGGTGACCTGCGCGTATTGCTGCCAGCCACCTTTGGCTATCAAGCGCCATTTTCGATGATCATGCGCCGGGGCCGCAGCCGTGAGCCGCTGATCCAGACCTTCCGCGATTTGCTCAAAGCCCAGCTCAATCAGGCCTGAAGAACCATGTCCAGACCCCAATGCTCCCGTTGCCTCAGGCCCACTGCCCATTGCTTGTGCGCGCTGATCCCCAACCTCGACAGCCGCACCCGCGTATTGCTGTTGCAGCACCCGAGCGAGGTCAACCATGCGCTCAATACCGCGCGGTTGGCGGCGCTGGGATTGAACAATGCGCAGCTGGTGGTGGGCGAGGTCTTTGATGACTTGCAGGCCCTGTTGAACCCGCCCGGCTACCAGGCGAGGCTGTTGTTTCCTGCTGACGATGCCCAGCCGCTGCAAGCCTACGCGCCAGGGGCTCAGCCGCTGTTGCTGGTGGTGCCTGACGGCACTTGGCGCAAGGCGCGCAAGCTGTTACACCTCAATCCCTTGCTGGCGGCGTTGCCTCGGGTGACGCTGGCTGAGGCCGCCGTGTCCCGCTATCGACTGCGCAAGGCGCCCGGGCCAGGGGCGTTGTCGACGGTGGAGGCGATTGTGCAGGCGCTGCAGGTGCTGGAGGCGCCGGTGTCGTTTGAACCGCTGCTCAAGCCGTTTGATGCATTGATCGAAGGGCAGATTGCGGCGATGGGTGAGGAGGTCTTTCGGAGAAATCATGGCGATGGGCATTTGGGCTAGGCGGGGTATCGAGGCGCGGCCATCGGGAGCAAGCCCGCTCCCACATTCCACCGAGTTCCAGCATGAGAATGCGGTCCAGTGTAGGAGGGGGCTTGCTCCCGATGGGGTCCCCAAGCTCACCCTCTTTTCCGCTTATTCCTTTAAGCCATAAGCACCACACTTTGCGTGATATGGCCCGCCGGCCTTTCCCGGTATGATGTGCGCCCCGCAGTCTGGATTGCGAATACGCCATGACCTTGCAGTACCCTACAATCGCCGATTGCGTCGGCAACACGCCTCTGGTCCGCTTGCAACGCATGGCGGGAGAAACCAGCAATACCCTGTTGCTCAAGCTTGAAGGGAACAACCCGGCTGGCTCCGTCAAGGACCGCCCGGCGCTCTCGATGATTACCCGTGCCGAATTGCGCGGGCAGATCAAGCCTGGTGACACCCTGATCGAAGCCACCTCGGGTAACACCGGCATCGCCCTAGCCATGGCCGCCGCGATCAAGGGTTACAAGATGGTGCTGATCATGCCCGACAACGGCAGCGCCGAGCGCAAGGCGGCGATGACCGCCTATGGCGCCGAGTTGGTGCTGGTCACCCAGGAAGAAGGCATGGAAGGCGCCCGCGACCTCGCTGAGCGCATGGCCGCCGAAGGCCGTGGCCAGGTGCTGGACCAGTTCGCCAATGGGGACAACCCCGAAGCGCACTACACCACCACCGGTCCGGAAATCTGGCGTCAGACCCAGGGCACCATCACCCATTTCGTCAGCTCCATGGGCACCACCGGTACCATCATGGGCAACTCGCGCTACCTCAAGGAGCAGAACCCGGCGATCCAGATCGTTGGTCTGCAACCGATGGAAGGCGCGGCCATCCCAGGCATTCGTCGCTGGCCCGAAGAGTACTTGCCGAAGATCTACAACGCGACCCGCGTGGATCGCATCATCGACATGGCCCAGCGCGAAGCCGAAGACACCACCCGCCGACTGGCCCGTGAAGAAGGCATCTTCTGCGGCGTGTCGTCCGGCGGTGCCGTGGCGGGTATGTTGCGCTTGTCCAAGGAAGTGGAAAACGCGGTGATCGTCGCGATCATCTGTGACCGAGGCGACCGTTACTTGTCGACCGGCATTTTCGACGAACCCAACTGATGGCCAAGCACGAGAGAGGCCTGCGCTTCCAACCGACGGGCGGCAGCCGGGCCCCACAGATTCCAGTGGGCAAGAAACAACGCCTGACCATTGAGCGCCTGGCCAACGATGGCCGTGGCATCGTCTTTTTTGAAGGCCGCACCTGGTTCGTCAATGGCGCGCTGGCCGGCGAAGAAGTCGAAGCGCGGGTGTTGGGTACCCACGGCAAAGTGGTCGAGGCCCGCACCGAGCGGGTGTTCAAGGCCAGTGAACTGCGCCGTCCTGCACCGTGCGCGCACTTCGGCCGCTGTGGCGGTTGCAGCGTGCAGCACTTGCCCCACAACGAACAACTCGCCCTGAAACAGCGCATGCTCGCCGAGCAACTGTCCCGCGTGGCCGGTGTCGAACCGCAAGAGTGGGCCGCACCGTTGAGCGGCCCGGAGTTCGGTTACCGGCGCCGTGCCCGCGTGGCGGTGCGTTGGGATGCCAAGGCAAAAAAACTCGACGTGGGTTTCCGCGCCGTTGCCAGCCAGGACATCGTCGCCATCGATGATTGCCCGGTGCTGGTACAGGCCTTGCAGCCGATCATGCAGCGCTTGCCCAACATGCTCCGTCGTCTGAGCAAACCTCAGGCACTGGGCCATGTTGAGTTGTTCAGTGGCTCGTCCGTCGCCGTCTTGTTGCGGCATATGGCGCCGTTGTCGGAGGCGGACCTGCTGATCCTGAAAGAATTTTGTAGCTTCCATGAAGCCCAGTTGTGGCTGCATGGCGAAGGCCAGCCGGAACCCTTTAAGGCCGATCAGTCACTAGGTTTCCGATTGGACGCATGGGACTTGGAGTTGGCTTACCGGCCGGGGGATTTTGTCCAGGTCAACGCCGGGGTCAATGAGGCGATGGTTGCCCAGGCCCTGGACTGGCTGGCGCCGCAACCTGATGAACGGGTGTTGGACCTATTTTGCGGCTTGGGCAATTTTGCCCTGCCACTGGCCAAACAGGTGCGTGAAGTGGTGGCAGTGGAAGGGGTGCAGACCATGGTGGACCGGGCTGCACAGAACGCCATCAGCAACAATTTGCATAATGCGCAGTTTTTTCAGGCCGATTTGTCCCAGCCTTTGACTGACGCGGATTGGGCCAAACAGGGCTTTTCTGCGGTACTCTTGGATCCACCCCGCGATGGTGCCCAAGAGGTTGTGCGCAAGCTCGCCACCTTGGGGGCCAAGCGCCTGGTGTATGTGTCCTGCAACCCGGCGACGCTGGCGCGGGACACGGTTGAGTTGGTCAAGCAAGGCTACCGGCTAAAACGGGCCGGGATCCTCGACATGTTTCCGCAGACGGCGCATGTCGAGGCGATGGCGTTATTTGAAGCGGGCTAGGATGCCCGTTTAATCCGACTGGCCTGCATTCTCCAAGGCCGTGAACTGCCAGGGAGTTTGCAGCAAAAGGTCGGCATGATTTTTGGCGCATCCAAGGTGCGTCGTAGGGAAGGTAAGCAAGATGGTACAGGTGAGAGCACACCAGCCGATCAACACCGACGGCAGTATCAACCTGGAGGCATGGCTGGATCATGCCATCAGTGTCGACCCGGCACTGGACCGTGAAGCCTTGAAAGCAGCCTGCGAGTTCGCTCGCGAGTCTGAGCAGCAAGACAATGCGGCCAAGAACCTGTGGGCTGAAGGCACTTCCAGCTTTCGCACCGGGTTGGAAATCGCCGAGATTCTTGCCGATCTCAAGTTGGACCAGGATTCGCTGATCGCCGCCGTGCTCTATCGCGGCGTGCGTGAAGGGCACATCCAGTTGCCTACGGTCAGCCAGCGTTTCGGCGCAGTGGTGGCCAAGCTGATTGACGGCGTCCTGCGCATGGCGGCCATCAGCGCGAGCCTCAGTCCGCGCCAGTCCATGGTGCTGGGCACCCAGGGCCAAGTCGAGAACCTGCGCAAGATGCTGGTCGCTATGGTCGACGACGTACGCGTCGCCCTGATCAAGCTGGCCGAACGCACCTGCGCGATCCGTGCGGTAAAAACCGCCGACGACGAAAAGCGCAACCGCGTTGCCCGCGAAGTCTTCGACATCTACGCCCCCCTGGCTCACCGCTTGGGCATCGGCCATATCAAATGGGAGTTGGAGGACTTGTCCTTCCGCTACCTGGAGCCCGATCAATACAAACAGATTGCCACGCTGCTGCATGAGCGGCGGCTCGATCGCGAGCGGTTTATCAGCGATGTGATGGGCCAGTTGCGCTCCGAGTTGCAGGCCACCGGGGTCGACGCCGACATCAGCGGCCGTGCAAAGCACATCTATTCCATCTGGCGCAAAATGCAGCGCAAGGGCCTGGCCTTCAGCCAGATCTACGACGTGCGTGCGGTGCGCGTGCTGGTGCCGGAAATGCGCGACTGCTACACCGCGCTGGGCATCGTTCATACGCTGTGGCGTCACATTCCCAAGGAGTTTGACGACTACATCGCCAACCCCAAGGAAAACGGCTATCGCTCTCTGCACACCGCCGTGATCGGCCCCGAAGGCAAGGTACTGGAAGTGCAGATCCGCACCCACGCCATGCACGAAGAGGCTGAGCTGGGCGTGTGCGCGCACTGGCGCTACAAGGGCACCGACGTCAAGGCCGGGTCCAACCAGTACGAAGAGAAAATCTCCTGGCTGCGCCAAGTGCTGGAATGGCATGAAGAGCTCGGCGACATCGGCGGCCTGGCCGAACAACTGCGTGTGGATATCGAACCGGACCGGGTCTACATCTTCACCCCCGACGGCCACGCCATCGACCTGCCCAAGGGCTCGACGCCGCTGGACTTCGCCTACCGCGTTCACACCGAGATCGGCCACAACTGCCGGGGCGCCAAGATCAACGGGCGTATCGTACCGCTCAACTACAGCCTGCAGACCGGTGAGCAGGTCGAAATCATCACCAGCAAACACGGCACGCCGAGCCGCGACTGGCTGAACCCGAACCTGGGCTACATCACCACGTCGCGGGCACGGGCGAAGATCGTCCACTGGTTCAAATTGCAAGCGCGCGACCAAAACGTCGCCGCCGGCAAGACCCTGCTTGAGCGCGAACTGGCTCGCCTGGGCCTGCCGCAGGTGGACTTCGACAAGCTGGCCGAAAAGGCCAACATGAAGATCGCCGAAGACATGTTCGCCGCCCTGGGTGCCGGCGACCTGCGCCTGGCGCAACTGGTCAATCTGGCCCAGCAGTTGGTCGAGCCGGAACGCGGCAACGAACAACTTGAGCTGATCCCCCGTAAAGCCACCGGCTATAAGCCTGGCAAGCGCGGTGATATCCAGATCCAGGGCGTGGGCAACCTGCTGACGCAAATCGCCGGCTGCTGCCAGCCGCTGCCGGGGGATGCGATCGTCGGTTACATCACTCAGGGCCGTGGCGTGAGCATTCACCGCCAGGACTGCGCCTCGGTGCTGCAACTGGGCGGGCGCGAACCGGAGCGGATTATCCAGGTCAGTTGGGGCCCGGTGCCGGTGCTCACCTACCCGGTGGACATCATCATCCGTGCCTACGACCGTTCCGGTTTGCTGCGTGACGTCTCGCAAGTGCTGCTTAATGAGCGGATCAACGTGCTGGCGGTCAACACCCGCTCGAACAAAGAGGACAACACCGCGTTGATGTCCCTGACCATCGAGATCCCGGGGTTGGACGCATTGGGCCGGTTGCTGGGGCGGATTTCCCAGTTGCCGAACATCATCGAGACACGGCGTAACCGTACCCCATGATTCGCGGAATGAATGCAGGCTAAATGTGGGAGGGGGCTTGCTCCCGATAGCAGGCTGTCAGTTGATGCATCTGGTGGCTGACGCACCGCTATCGGGAGCAAGCCCCCTCCCACACTGATCGGACACAGAAAGATGTATTCACTTGAAGACCTGCTGCACCTGATGAGCCGCCTGCGAGACCCGCAATATGGGTGCCCGTGGGACCTCAAGCAAACCTACGCGACCATCGTCCCGCACACCCTCGAAGAAGCCTATGAAGTGGCCGACGCCATCGAGCGCGGCGACTTCGATCACCTGCAAGGGGAGTTGGGCGACCTGTTGTTCCAAGTGGTGTATTACAGCCAGTTGGCGCGGGAAGAGGGGCGTTTCGAATTTGCCGGCGTGATCGACAGCATCACGCGCAAGCTGATCCGGCGTCATCCCCATGTGTTCCCCACCGGTGATCTGTATGCGCCACTGGATATCCCACAGTTGAGCGAAGAGCAGGTCAAGGAGCGCTGGGAGCAGATCAAAGCCGAGGAGCGTGCGGAAAAATCCGATGTACCAGAGCAGCTTTCCCTGCTGGATGATGTGCCCACGGCGCTGCCGTCCTTATCCCGTGCCGCCAAATTGCAAAAGCGCGCCAGCCAGGTCGGTTTCGACTGGCCGTCTGCCTTGCCGGTGGTGGACAACGTGCGCGAAGAGCTGGATGAAGTGCTCGAAGCCATGGCCGATAATGACTCGGTAGCCATTGCTGATGAAGTCGGTGACCTGCTGTTTGCGGCGGTCAACTTGGCCCGTCACCTCAAGGTTGACCCGGAAACCGCACTGCGTGGCACCAATGCCAAGTTCGAACGACGTTTCCGATTTATCGAACAGGCATTGCGCGACACCCGTCGTCCCATAGAAGATTGCACCCTCGAAGAGTTGGACGCCCTATGGGGCGAAGCCAAACGTCAGGAAAAGAATGTGTCCAGCTGCGGTTGAGCAGTTGCCTAAGTGAGTAAGCACCATGAGCCTTTCCCTTCGCGACCAGTTGCTCAAAGCAGGTCTGGTCAACCAAAAGCAGGCCAAGCAGGTCGGCAAAGAGAAACAGAAGCAGCAGCGCCTGGTCCACAAAGGCCAAGCCGAGGTCGATGACACCCAGGCACGCCTGGCTGCCGAGGCACACGCCGAAAAGGTCAAACGTGACCAGGAGCTGAATCGCCAGCAGCAGGAAAAAGCCGAGGCCAAGGCCCGCACGGCTCAGGTCAAGCAATTGATCGAAACCTCGCGCCTGCCCAAGCTGACCACCGAGGATTACTACAACTTCGTGGATGACAAGAAGGTCAAGCGCCTGTCGGTCAACACGCTGATGCGTAACAAGCTGAGCAACGGCTCCCTGGCGATCGTGCACCACGGCGGCGGCTACGAAGTGATCCCGCGTGAAGCGGCGCTGAAGATTCAGGAGCGCGCACCAGAGCGCATTGTGCAACTCAACATCCTCACAGAAAGCCAGGTGCCGGATGAGGACGATCCGTACGCGGCTTACCAGATCCCGGATGATCTGATGTGGTAAAGCGTTCAAGCACCTGAGTGGTAAGCAGTACCTCTCAAAACAACAAACCCCGCTCAAAAGGCGGGGTTTGTGTTTTCAGGCGTCGGGCTGCGTGGGCCTTGTGCCGAAATCCTGCGAATATTCAGGAGCTTTGTGCCTGGCGTTTCATCTCAAGCGACTCAAGCTCGTTTTTATAATTGTGAGCGTCGCTCTCGTTGTGAAACATGCCGACCAGCAGGTCTTGTTGGTGTACATCCCAGATGTGAATCCCATGGCCCAGCGCTTCGTGGGACATATGTGCATCGTCGCGTTCAGTTACTTTTACAGTCATCTGCTTGCTCCAATTTCTGGTGGGTATGCGGCAAGTCGTCGCAGGTCTTTTTATACGATTTGTTAGCTTGCTAAGTAAACCGCTTTGGCGGTTTATGACAGAAGTTTCATGTTGGGCGGCAGCCTGATAGGGCTGTGTTGGTCATGCCGGCGCCATCGGGAGCAAGCCCCCTCCCACAGGGGTAAGTGTTCGCAGTTCAAATGTGGGAGGGGGCTTGCTCCCGATGATGGCAGACACTTGAACCCAAAATCCCCAGACGAAAAAAAGCCCCGCATTCAGCGAGGCTCTTGTTCAGCTCATCCGCGCAATCAGTTGCCTTTGACAGCCTTGCCGTCAACGGTACCGTCTTGCAGCATGATGTTGTATTCCTTGCCGTCGGTCTCAACCTGACGCAGGGCAACCAGGATGCCGCCCTGGTCCTTGGCAAACCACATCTGGGTGATGCGCTTGCTTTGGGTCGGGTCACGCACGCGCTCGACCTTGATCGCGTCGATGGAGCCTACCTTGGTCTGGACCTTTTCCGGGCCGATCACGCGGAAGTCGTAGGTGTCGACGTCGGTCCCTTCAACCACGTTGTAGCTCATGCTTTTCTTGCCGGCTGCCACATCGCGTTGCAATGCGAGCTGGTAGGTCGACTTGTCGAGCATGTTGCTTTGCAGGGCCACGTTCACCGGGTCTTTGTTTTCAAAACCGGTAACTTTCTTGGCGGTCTGGTCGAAGTCCAGGTTGATTTTCTTTGCCTTGCCCAGGCCGCCACGTTCGAAGCTGTAGCTCACGGGTTGCAGGGTGTCCTTGTCGAAGCGGATCACGCTGGTTTCGGTCAGGCTGGCGATCATCATGGATGCCTTGAAATTCAAGGTCCACGAGCCGTTGTCGTTCTTGGTCAGGCTGCGCTCAGCCGAACCACTCATGGGCAACTGTTTCCAGTCGGCGGTGTAGCTGGCGGAGAAGGGGTGAAGGTCGGCTGCCTGCACGGCAGGCAAGGCGAACAGCGCAACAGCGAAAAGCAAGGCGCGACGCATAAAATCTCCTAGGTTCGAATCAAGTGGCCGCTGGCCGCAAGTAACTGACCGTCCAATAATGCACCCTGGTCACCAAGAATCAACCGCCCCTCGGCAAACCAGCGCACAGCCAGCGGGTAAATCCTGTGTTCCTGGGTATGAACCCGTTGCGCAAGTGTCTGCGCCGAGTCGTCAGACTCTACCGGAACCACTGCCTGTACGACCAGAGGCCCGCCATCGAGTTCCTCGGTGACAAAGTGCACGCTGCAGCCATGCTCACTGTCACCGGCTTCAAGGGCGCGCTGATGGGTGTGCATGCCTTTGTATTTGGGCAGCAGGGAAGGGTGGATATTCAGCAGGCGCCCGTCGTAGTGCCGCACGAAATCGCCGCTGAGGATTCGCATGAATCCGGCCAGTACCACGAGTTTGGGGTTGAAGGCATCGATGAGTTCGATCAAGGCGCTGTCGAAGGCCTCGCGGCCCTCGAAAGCCTTGTGATCCAGCGAGCGGGTTTCGATACCCGCGTCCCTGGCACGTTGCAGGCCGTAGGCGTCGCTGCGGTTGGAGATCACCGCAGCGATGCGCACCGGGCTGTCGCCGGTGCGCGTGCTGTCGATCAGGGCCTGCAAGTTACTGCCGGTGCCGGAGAGCAGCACCACAACATCACAGGTCTGAGACATCAATGAGCCTTGAGGTTCTTCAGTTCAACCTGGGCCGCGCCCTCGGCAGCGGTGGCGATCTGGCCGATGACCCAAGGCTGCTCGCCGGCTTCACGCAGGACGTTCAGCGCAGTTTCAACGTGTTCTTGCGCTACGCAGATCACCATGCCCACGCCGCAGTTCAGCACGCGGTGCATTTCGGTTTCATTGACGTTGCCTTTCTCTTGCAGCCAGTCAAATACCGCAGGACGCTGCCAGCTGGCCACGTCGACGATCGCCTGAGCGCCTTTTGGCAGGACGCGCGGGATGTTGTCCAGCAGGCCGCCGCCGGTGATGTGGGCCATGGCTTTGACCGCGCCAGTGTCCTTGATCAGCTTGAGCAGTGGCTTGACGTAGATGCGGGTCGGGGCCATCAGCAGGTCGGTCAGTGGCTTGCCGTCGAGTTGGATGTTCTCGATGTCGGCACCGGACACTTCGATGATCTTGCGGATCAGCGAGTAGCCGTTGGAGTGCGGGCCAGAGGATGGCAGGGCGAGCAGGGCGTCACCGGCAGCCACTTTGGAACCGTCGATGATTTCGGCTTTCTCTACAACACCCACGCAGAAACCGGCCAGGTCGTAGTCTTCGCCTTCGTACATGCCTGGCATTTCAGCGGTTTCGCCGCCTACCAGGGAGCAACCCGACAGTTCGCAACCCGCGCCAATGCCGGTTACCACTTGGGTAGCGGTCTCGACGTTGAGCTTGCCGGTGGCGTAGTAGTCAAGGAAGAACAATGGCTCGGCGCCGCATACCACCAGGTCGTTGACGCACATGGCCACCAGGTCGATGCCGATGCTGTCGTGCTTGTTCAGGTTCAGTGCCAGGCGCAGCTTGGTGCCCACACCGTCGGTGCCGGAAACCAGAACAGGCTGCTTGTAGCCGGCCGGGATTTCGCAGAGGGCGCCAAAACCGCCCAGGCCGCCCATGACTTCGGGGCGCGCAGTGCGCTTGGCGACGCTCTTGATGCGTTCGACCAATGCTTCACCGGCGTCGATGTCTACACCGGCGTCCTTGTAGCTCAGGGAGGGTTGCTTGCTCATGATCCAGGCCTTTAGGGGGGATTCAGGGGTAACGACCGAGCGGGCAGGGGCTTTTGGTAAAAGGCCCAGCCGATGACGGTCTGCGAAGGCGCGCGATTTTATCAGGCTTGAGGGGCAGCGGCCATCCTCGGGCCGACGGGCAGGGCCATATAGGTTAAAAAAATGCTAATCGCGTCAGCCGTGGTACGTATTAAGGTATAGCCTTGAACCCGCTATCGTTATGACAGCATGAAAACTTACCAGGACCCTGTGAATGTTTTACCGGTTGCCGTGGTCACAGCCTTGGCAAACCGAGTTCACGCGGTCTGTTCCAGCCGCTAAATTTGTCGTTCGGGAATCTTCCATGCGTCTGTGTAAATTCTTCTTTATGGGCTGCTTGTCGTTGGTCAGCCTGGCGAGTCATGCCGAAACCCTCAATGGTCTTTATCAAGTACTTGAACCCGTCAGCAGCCAATCGCCCCAAGAGCGCGACCAGGCCACCCAGCGCGCGGTGCAGACCCTGGTAATCCGCCTGACCGGCGACGCCAAAGCCGCCGACGGCCCAGGCCTGGCGGCGATTCGCAAGGATCCGCAGCAAATCATCACGCAATACGGTTACGACGCCGGCCCACCCGAGAGTCTGCAAGTGGATTTCGACCCGGTCAGCACCGACCGCGCTCTGCGTGATGCGGGCCTGTCGATCTGGGGCAGCAATCGGCCGTCGATCCTCGGCTGGTGGTTGAACGATTCCACTGAAGGCAGCAGCC
Source organism: Pseudomonas sp. Irchel 3H9 (assembly GCF_900187495.1). Taxonomy (NCBI): domain Bacteria; kingdom Pseudomonadati; phylum Pseudomonadota; class Gammaproteobacteria; order Pseudomonadales; family Pseudomonadaceae; genus Pseudomonas; species Pseudomonas sp. Irchel 3H9. The sequence goes on from NZ_FYDK01000004.1 coordinate 221,276, forward strand.
TGGTGGGGGATGGCCAGACCGTCGCCCAGGCGCTGCGTCATGCAGCCCAGCACCGTGGCTTGCCGTTGCGTCTGCCGCTGGGCGATCTGGATGAGCAGGTCGTCGCCACGGCGCCGAACCTGGAGAGTGCCGACGCCACACCGTTGCGCGCCGCATCCGAGCGCTACGGCGCCGACGCGTTGCTTGCCGTGCACGCGCGTCAGGAAGGTAACCAATGGCAGGCCAAATGGCGCCTGTGGCTGGGCGACAAGAGCGAACAGGGCACAGCCCAAGGCGCCGACACCGGCGCGGTGGCCGATGCAGTGATGCTGGCGGTCAGCCAGAAATTGGCGCCGCGTTTTGCGGTCAAGCCTGGCGTGAGCACCGAACAACTGCTGGAAGTGCAGGGGATGACCCTGGAGCGCTACGCGGCACTGGGTCATCTGCTGGAGCCGTTTGGTGGCCAGCCGCAGTGGGTTGACGGCAATCGCATTGTGTATCGGGTTAACGGGAGCGCCGATCAGTTGCGCACCCAGTTGAGCCTGGCCAAGCTGCAGGAGATCCCTGCGGGCGAGGCGCCGGCTACGCAGCCAGTCGCTGAGGGCGCGCAACCGGCCGCTGCACCTGAGCCTCAGGCGCAACTGCGTTTTCGTTGGTAACAGTTCTTCCTTATATAGAAGCAATGGAGTGGTTTATGGCGGATACGCGTCGTTGGGTGTGGCTTGGCGGGATCGTCCTGCTGTGCGTTTTTGTGTTCTTGCTGCATTCGATCCTGACGCCGTTCCTGGTTGCGTTGCTGCTGGCCTATCTGTTCGATCCGGTGGTGGATCGTTTGGAGAAAGCCGGGCTGTCGCGGACCTTGGGCGTAGTGGCGGTGTTTGCGCTGTTCACCTTGATCATCACCGCGCTGGTGCTGGTGTTGGTGCCGATGCTGGCCAAGCAACTGTTTCGTCTCTATGAGCTGGCGCCGCAGATGCTCGACTGGTTGCAGCACACGGCAATGCCGTGGGCCCAGGCCAAGTTGGGGTTGTCGGACGGCTTCTGGAAGTTCGATAAGGTCAAGGCGGCGATCAGTGAGCATATGGGGCAAACCACCGATATCGTCGGTGTGATCCTCAGTCAGGCGACTGCGTCGAGCCTGGCGTTGATCGGCTGGCTGACCAATCTCGTGCTGATCCCGGTGGTGGCGTTCTATCTGCTGCGCGACTGGGACATCATGATGGCCAAGATCCGCAGCTTGCTGCCGCGTGATCGTGAGGAGCGCATCGTCTCCCTGGCCGGTGAGTGCCATGAAGTCCTTGGCGCATTCGTGCGTGGCCAGTTGCTGGTGATGCTGGCCCTGGGCGTTATCTACGCCGCCGGCCTGATGGCCATCGGCCTGGAGCTGGGCCTGTTGATCGGCCTGATCGCTGGCCTGGCGGCTATCGTTCCTTATATGGGCTTTGTGATCGGCATCGGCGCGGCGCTCGTGGCTGGCCTGTTCCAGTTTGGTGGTGACCTGTATCCGATGCTCGGGATTGTCGCGGTGTTCATGGTCGGCCAGGCCCTTGAGGGCATGGTGCTGACGCCGTTGTTGGTGGGTGACCGGATCGGTCTGCACCCGGTGGCGGTAATCTTTGCGATCCTGGCGGGGGGCGAGCTGTTTGGCTTTACCGGCATCTTGCTGGCATTGCCGGTGGCGGCGGTGATCATGGTGCTGGTGCGCCATATGCACGATTTGTACAAGGATTCGGATGTGTACACGGGCGTCGAAGACCCCGACCTGTAACCGCTGCTTCATAAACCCGGCTTCGGCCGGGTTTGTTGTTTATGGGGGGATGGCGTCAAACAATCCGCGTAAAACCGGCAAGTTAACGCAAACCTTTGATTTTGCTTGTGGTCTGCTGCATTGTGCGCCCCGCGTCACGGGTATAAACTTTGCAAACTTTACACAGAGGCCACTAGCGGTTCGATGGGAGCCGTTCAGTCAGCATGAAACCGATTCAGCTGCCCTTAGGTGTGCGTCTGCGTGATGACGCCACCTTTATCAATTACTACCCAGGCGCCAATGCCGCTGCACTCGGCTATGTCGAGCGGCTCTGCGAAGCCGACGCCGGGTGGACTGAAAGCCTGATCTATCTGTGGGGCAAGCACGGCGTGGGGCGTACTCACCTGTTGCAGGCCGCCTGCTTGCGCTTCGAGCAAATGGGCGAGCCGGCGGTGTACCTGCCTTTGGCTGAATTGATGGACCGCGGTATCGGGATCTTCGACAACCTTGAGCAATACGAGCTGGTATGCCTGGATGACCTACAGGCGATTGCTGGCAAGGCCGATTGGGAAGAGGCGCTGTTTCATCTGTTCAACCGCCTGCGAGACAGCGGACGGCGCTTGTTGATTGCTGCCTCCACATCGCCCCGCGAGTTGCCCGTCAAACTGGCCGACCTCAAGTCGCGCCTTACCCTGGCGCTGATCTTCCAGATGCGCCCGCTCTCCGACGAAGACAAATTGCGCGCCCTGCAATTGCGTGCCTCTCGCCGCGGCCTGCACCTCACCGACGAAGTCGGACACTTTATCCTCACCCGTGGCACTCGCAGCATGAGTGCGTTGTTCGATTTGCTCGAACAGCTCGATCAAGCCTCTTTGCAGGCCCAGCGTAAACTGACCATTCCCTTTCTCAAAGAAACCCTCGGCTGGTAGCAACCCCTTTGTTTGCAGGGGATTTGGCAAATTCCAGGCGTCAGAAAACCCGCGTTTGTGCCGGTTTGGCCACGCGAAAGGTGCGTATAGGGTGTTAAGGGCTTAGATGTCATAGTCCAAACAGGAAGTCACATAGATCACGATTGAATTTGCAAATCGATGTGATAGAGGGCATAGTCTCGGCTTCTTTACACATCAGCCACGGTCGTGCCCATGCTAAATCGCTTCGCACCCCTCGTGCCCCTCGCACTCGTTACCCTGTTGTTTGGTTGCGCCTCCCACCCTCAGCAGGTGGTTGAGCAGCAAAAGCCTCAACAACATTCCCAGGCAAAATTTGTTGCAGCGCAGTCTTCCACTGTCTATGAGGAAGAAGTTGCAACAGAGAAAGAACTGACCGATTTCTCCGGCAGCAAGCCTTATCAGCTTCCAGTTCTGGCCGACAGCATTCTCGAACGCGGCATGTCCCTGATCGGTACCCGTTACCGTTTTGGCGGTACTTCCGAAGCCGGTTTCGACTGCAGCGGTTTCATCGGCTATCTGTTTCGTGAAGAAGCTGGCATGAACTTGCCACGCTCCACTCGCGAAATGATCAACGTGAACGCACCGTTGGTCGCGCGCAACAACCTCAAGCCCGGTGATCTGCTTTTCTTCAGTACTGCAGGTCGTGGTCGTGTCAGTCACGCCGGTATTTACCTGGGTGATAACCAGTTTATCCACTCCAGCAGCCGTCGCAGTGGCGGTGTCCGAGTCGACAACCTGGGCGACAGTTACTGGAGCAAAACCTTCATCGAAGCCAAGCGTGCACTCGCCATGGCCCCGACGACCGTTACCGCTAGCAAGTAAACTTAAAGTGATACTTGAAGTTTGACGTGTAAGCGCTAGAATCCCTGGACATTGTTGTAATCCGTTCGCGCGAGCCTTGCTTGCGCGTTCTGGTTTTCAGCGTTCGGCAGCGAAAGCCGCATCCAGACCAGGATTGTTCTGCACATGTCGACGTCAGCCCGCCTAGTTCTTCTCGTTTGCGCCGCGCTGCTCAGCGCCTGCGCCAGCCGTCCGCCGCCTGCTCCTGTCGCGGCCAAGCCCAAGCCGGTATTCAATTACGCCACCCAGAATTTCTCGCCTGCTGCCGAAGACGTGCTCTTCCGTGCGCTGGGCCTCGTTGGCACGCCTTATCGCTGGGGCGGCAACACGCCGGACTCGGGCTTTGATTGCAGTGGCCTGATCGGCTTTGTGTTCCGTGACGCCGCCGGCATTTCCCTGCCACGCACTACCCGTGAGCTGATCGTGATGCGCGCTCAGGACGTGAGTGAGCAGAACCTGCAAACCGGTGACCTGCTGTTCTTCGCCACCGGCGGTGGTTCGCAGGTCAGCCATGCTGGGATCTATGTGGGCGAGGGCCGCTTTGTCCATGCGCCGCAAACCGGCGGTACGGTGAAGCTCGATACCCTGTCCAAGGCGTATTGGCAGAATGCTTATCTGAGCGCCAAGCGGGTATTGCCAGCAAACCTGGCACGTAATCCCTGAACCCAATACCTAACTAAATGTGGGAGGGGGCTTGCCCCCGATAGCGAAGTATCAGTCACAGTATCTGTGCCTGACCCACTGCTATCGGGAGCAAGCCCCCTCCCACATTGGTTTTGTGATGCTTCTGGGGGCGTTTATTTGGCCGCCGACACCCGCCATACCTTGTTCCCCACGTCATCCGCCACCAGCAAGTCCCCTTGCTGATCAATCACCACGCCCACTGGGCGGCCCATGGCTTTCTCATCTTTATCAAGGAAGCCGGTCAGCACGTCCACCGGCTGACCTTTAGGCTGGCCTGCGTCGAATGGCACGAAAATTACCTTGTAGCCGCTGTGCGGCTTGCGATTCCACGAGCCATGCTGGCCGATGAATGCGCCGTTGCTGAACGGCGCCGGGAGTTTGCTGCCCTCGGCGAACGTCAGGCCCAAAGAAGCGGTGTGCGGCCCTACGGCGTAGTCCGGCGCAATCGCCTTGGCTACCAGGTCCGGGTTCTGCGGCGTGACGCGCACATCCACATGCTGGCCGTAATAGCTGAACGGCCAGCCATAGAAACCGCCGTCCTTGACCGAGGTGATGTAGTCCGGCACCAGGTCGCTGCCGATCTCGTCGCGCTCGTTCACCGCCGTCCACAGCTTGCCGCTCTGCGGTTCCCAAGCCATGCCATTGGGGTTGCGCAGGCCGGAGGCGAAAATACGGTGCTGGCCGCTGGCGCGGTCGACTTCCCAGATCGCGGCACGCCCCTGTTCCGCCTCCAGGCCGTTTTCACCGACGTTGCTGTTTGAGCCGACGCTCACGTACAGCTTGCTGCCGTCCTTGCTGGCCACCACGTTTTTCGTCCAGTGGTGGTTCAGCGGGCCGCCTGGCAAGTCGACCACCTTGGAGCCTTGGGCCTTGATGGCAGTTTCGCCTGGCTGATAGGGGAAACGCAGCAGCTTGTCCGAGTCGGCCACATACAGGTCGTTTCCGACCAGGGTCATACCGAACGGCGAATTGAGGTTTTCCAGGAACACCGTACGTGTTTCGGCGACGCCGTCGTGGTCGGCATCGCGCAATAGAGTGATACGGTTCGGGCTCGGCACCCCGGCGCCGGCACGTCCCATGACCTTCTCCATGACCCAGCCGCGTATGCCCTTGGCGTCATCCGGTTTGGGCGGTGCGTTGGTTTCCGCCACAAGCACATCGCCATTAGGCAACACATACAGCCAGCGCGGGTGGTCGAGGCCCTCGGCGAACGCGGCCACTTGCGTGCCGGGGGCTGCCGTTGGCTTCGCGCCATCTGGCCAGCCGATAGCCGGAGCGATGTTGACGGTAGGGATCAGCGTTTTGTTCGGCTCCGACAGTCGGGGCGAGGGGCCGGTCCCGTCGGAAACCTTCAGGGTTGAGCTTTCTCCGCACGCCGCGAGGGTGCCGGCAAGCATGATTAACAGGGCGAGTCTGGTTTTATGCATGGTGTTCTCCTTGATACCTGTAAGGGTAGAGGAGGGCGGTGGTGCGATGGTTCAAGTACTCGACCAGCTTTCATTGACGCTCCACCCCCAACCCACTAACCTTCGCCGCTTGTTCCAGGTGCTCTGTGACCCGTGGGTCGACAGAGTGAAACAGGGAAGCCGGTGAGTGAGCGCGCTTGTACACAGCGCCGCCGCAATTCCGGCGCTGCCCCCGCAACGGTAAATGAGTCAAGACGCTGCTTTTGCCACTGTATCGCGTGCGATATGGGAAGGCGCAGCGTTGGCCTGCTTGCTCTCTACAAGAGCCGCGCCACTCATGAGCCCGGAGACCGGCCTGGATCATCCAACAGCATCACGGTGGGCGATGCTTGGCTGTCTGTTTTTTCTTTTTCCTGCCCGCCGTTTTTGTCCAGCCCCAACGGAGAGCTGCCATGACCGATACCCCCGACCGCGACGAACGCCACCTGGCGCGCATGCTGCGCAAAAAAGCCGTGATCGACGAGCGCATCGCCAACTCCCCTAACGAATGCGGCTTGCTGCTGGTACTCACCGGCAACGGCAAAGGCAAGAGCAGCTCGGCGTTTGGGATGCTCGCTCGCGCTATGGGCCATGGGATGCAATGCGGTGTGGTGCAGTTCATCAAGGGGCGTAACAGCACTGGCGAAGAGTTGTTCTTCCGCCGCTTCCCCGAACAAGTGCGTTTCCACGTCATGGGCGAAGGCTTTACCTGGGAAACCCAGGACCGCCAGCGCGATATCGCCGCCGCCGAGGCAGCCTGGGCGGTATCCCGCGAACTGCTGCAAGACCCAACCATCGGCCTGGTGGTGCTGGACGAGCTGAACATAGCCCTCAAGCACGGTTACCTCGACCTGGACCAAGTGCTCAGCGACCTGCAAGCCCGCCCGCCGATGCAGCACGTGGTGGTCACTGGCCGTGGCGCTAAGCCGGAGCTGATCGAGATGGGCGACACCGTCACCGAAATGGGCATGCTCAAACACGCATTCCAGGCCGGTATCAAGGCACAGAAGGGCGTCGAACTTTGAATCAGCCCCGTCATTGCCCGGCCGTATTGATCGCCGCACCGGCGTCCGGCCAAGGCAAAACTACCGTCACCGCCGCCCTGGCCCGTTTGCACCGCAATCTGGGACGTAGGGTGCGCGTGTTCAAATGCGGTCCGGACTTTCTGGACCCGATGATCCACGAACGCGCCAGCGGTGCGCCGGTGTATCAATTGGATATGTGGATGGTGGGCGAGCAGGAAAGTCGCCGCCTGCTGTGGGAAGCGGCGGGGGAGGCTGACCTGATCCTGATCGAAGGCGTGATGGGTCTGTTCGACGGCACGCCCTCCAGTGCCGACCTGGCGCGGCATTTCGGCGTGCCGGTGCTGGGCGTGATTGATGGCACCGCCATGGCCCAAACCTTTGGTGCTCTGGCGCTGGGCCTTGCGCGCTACCAGCCGGATCTACCGTTCGCGGGCGTGTTGGCCAACCGCGTCGGCACGTTGCGTCATGCGCAATTGCTCGAAGGTAGCCTCACTGAAGGCCTGCGCTGGTACGGCGCGCTGTCCCGCGAGACGGGAATCGAGCTGCCGAGCCGTCATCTGGGCCTGGTTCAAGCCAGCGAACTGAATGACCTCGATGCACGCCTGGACGCCGCCGCCCAAGCCTTGGGCAGCAGTTGCGAAGTCGCTTTACCGCCGCCCGTGACCTTCGCCGCGCCTGAAGTGATCGAAGCTGAGCCGTTGTTGGCCGGTGTCCGCATTGCCGTGGCCCGCGACGAAGCCTTCGCCTTCACCTACGGCGCCAGTCTTGACCTGTTGCGGGCGATGGGCGCTGAGCTGACATTTTTCTCCCCGATCCACGATCGCGAATTACCTGACGCCGACAGTCTGTATCTGCCTGGCGGCTACCCGGAACTGCACCACCAGGCGTTGTCGGAAAATACTCCGATGCTCGACGCCATCCGTGCTCACCATGCGGCGGGTAAGCCGTTGCTCGCTGAGTGTGGCGGCATGCTCTACCTGCTGAACTCCCTCACCGACGTCAACGGCAACCGCGCCGAACTGCTCGGCCTGTTGCAGGGTGATGCAGTGATGCAAAAGAAACTGGCGGCCCTGGCGCTGCAAAGCGTCGAATTGCCGGAAGGCGTGCTGCGCGGCCATACCTATCACCACTCCCTGACCAGCACCGAATGGCAACCGATTGCCCGTGGTCTGAGCCCCAATGGTGGGCGCGGGGCCGAAGCGGTCTACCGACAGGGGCGGATGACGGCCTCTTACGTGCACTTCTACTTTCCGTCGAATCCGGCTGCTGTGGCCGCATTGTTTTTACCCACGATAGCGCCATGACTGACAACGCCTTCCCCCAGGCCGACCGCGATGCCGTCTACCGCGCCATTGCCGAACGCCGCGACATGCGCCACTTCAGCGGTGGCACTGTCGCCCCTGAATTGCTCCACCGCCTGCTTCAGGCCGCGCATCAGGCGCCGAGTGTCGGCCTCATGCAGCCCTGGCGTTTTATCCGCATCAGCGACCGCCACCTGCGCGGGCAGATCCAGCAACTGGTGGAAGAAGAGCGCGTGCGCACAGCCGAGGCCCTTGGCGAGCGCACCGATGAGTTCATGAGGCTCAAGGTCGAAGGCATCAACGACTGTGCCGAAGTGCTGGTGGCGGCATTGATGGATGATCGCGAGCGCCATATTTTCGGTCGGCGCACCTTGCCGGAGATGGACATGGCCTCGCTGTCCTGCGCGATCCAGAATCTGTGGCTGGCCGCTCGCGTGGAAGGCCTGGGCATGGGCTGGGTCTCGTTGTTCGAGCCCCAGGCCCTGGCCGATTTGCTGGGCCTGCCGCCCGGCGCGAAACCTCTGGCTGTGTTGTGCCTGGGGCCGGTCGCCGAGTTCTATCCGGCACCGATGTTGCAGCTCGAAGGCTGGACCGAACCGCGTCCGCTGAGTGACATGTTGTATGAGAATACGTGGGGAGTAAGTCAATGAGTGTGGCCTTGCTGTGTGTCGCTGCAGTGGCGTTGGATGCGCTACTGGGCGAGCCCAGGCGCTGGCATCCGCTGGTGGCGTTCGGCAATTTTGCCGGGCGCATCGAGCAACGTTTCAACAGTGGCGGCCGTGGCTGGCGCAGTCACGGCGTGACGGCGTGGTTTATCGCCGTGGTGCCGCTGACGCTGCTGGCCACCGCGTTGTCGTGGGCGCCGTATATCGGCTGGGTGTTGGAGATTTTGGCGTTGTACTGCGCCCTCGGTATGCGCAGCCTCGGCGAGCATGTGATGCCGGTGGCCCAGGCGTTGCGCAGCGATGACCTGGATGAAGCCCGCACGCGGGTGAGTTACCTGGTGAGCCGCCAGACCAGCGAGCTGGATCGCACCGAAGTCGCCCGCGCCGCCACCGAATCAGTATTGGAAAACGGCAGCGATGCGATATTCGCCGCGCTGTTCTGGTTCGTGGTCGCTGGCGTACCGGGCGTGGTGCTCTACCGATTGAGCAACACCCTTGATGCCATGTGGGGCTATCGCAACGAACGCTTCGAGCGCTTCGGCTGGGCCGCAGCGAAAATCGACGACGTGCTCAACTACATTCCGGCCCGCCTGGTGGCCTTGACCTACGCCGTGCTCGGCAAAACCCGCCTGGCCCTCAAATGCTGGCGCACCCAGGGCCCGACCTGGGACAGCCCCAACGCCGGGCCGGTGATGGCTGCCGGCGCAGGCGCCTTGGGTGTTGAATTGGGTGGTGCTGCGATTTATCACGGCGAAGTGCACCAGCGTCCGCCATTGGGCGAAGGCCCGGCGGCGGATGCCGACTCCATCGACCGAGGCTGGCAACTGGTGCAGCGCGGCGTATGGTTGTGGCTGCTGATCCTATGTGTGGGGGCGCAATTCTATGCTTGAACACGGTGGCCGACTGCGTAAAGCATCCATTCAATACGGGATTGCCGAGGCCGACTGGCTTGACCTGTCCAGCGGTCTCGCGCCTTGGCCCTGGCCGATCCCGCCGATCCCGCAGCGTGCCTGGGCACGATTGCCAGAGACCGACGACGGCTTGGAACAGGCTGCCAGCGAGTACTACGGGGCCGCGCATTTATTGCCGGTGCCCGGTTCCCAGGCGGCGATCCAGTTGCTGCCGCGCCTGCGCCGATCCGGCAAAGTCGGCGTGCTGTCGCCTTGCTATGCCGAGCATGCCGAAGCCTGGCGCCGCGCCGGGTATGTAGTGCGCGAGGTGCAGGAACAGGAAGTCGACTTCTTCCTCGATAGCCTCGACGTTTTGGTGGTGGTCAATCCCAACAATCCTACAGGCCAGAGCCTGACTCCCCAACGCCTGCTGGACTGGCACACACGGCTGGCCCAGCGCGGCGGCTGGCTGGTGGTGGACGAAGCGTTTATGGACGTGACGCCGGAGTTGAGTTTGGCAGGCCAGGCTCATCAGGTCGGTCTGATTGTGTTGCGCTCGTTCGGCAAGTTCTTCGGCCTGGCCGGCGTGCGTCTGGGGTTTGTGCTGGCCGAACGCAAGTTGCTCAAGTTGCTCGCTGAACAGGTCGGGCCTTGGGCCGTCAGCGGACCGACACGCGTGTTGGGGCAAGTGTGCCTGCGCGACACTGCCGGGCATACCCGTCAGCGGGCGCGTTGCGTCGAGGCAGGCGAGCGATTGTTCACGCTGCTTGAGCGCCACGGATTTCAGCCTCAGGGCGGCTGCGCGTTGTTCCAATGGCTGATCACCCCGCACGCCGAACGCATGCACGAATTCATGGCCCAGCGCGGCATCCTCTTGCGCCTGTTCGTCCACGACAGCAGCCTGCGCTTCGGCCTGCCCGACACCGAGGCCGATTGGTTGCGACTCGACGCCGCACTGGCCGCCTATAAGGATGCTTCATGAGTACGCTGATGGTGCAAGGCACCACGTCCGACGCCGGCAAAAGTACGCTGGTGACCGCGCTGTGCCGCTGGCTGGTACGCCAAGGCGTCGCAGTGGTGCCGTTCAAGCCGCAGAACATGGCGCTCAACAGTGCCGTGACGGCCGAAGGCGGCGAGATCGGCCGCGCCCAGGCGGTGCAGGCCCAGGCAGCTAATCTGGCGCCCCACACTGACATGAACCCGGTGCTGCTCAAACCCAACAGCGACACCGGTTCCCAAGTGATCATCCACGGCCGCGCCGTGACCACCATGAACGCCGTGGCCTATCACGACTACAAAGCCATCGCCATGCAGGCAGTGCTGGCCTCCCACGCACGGTTGAGCGAAGCCTATCCGGTAGTAATGGTGGAAGGCGCAGGCTCCCCGGCGGAGATCAACCTGCGCGCCAATGACATTGCCAACATGGGCTTCGCCGAAGCCGTTGACTGCCCAGTGCTGCTGATCGCCGACATCAATCGCGGCGGTGTGTTTGCCCATCTGGTCGGCACCTTGGAATTGCTTTCGCCCACCGAACAAGAGCGGGTCAAGGGCTTCGTCATCAACCGTTTTCGCGGCGATATCGCGCTGTTGCAACCCGGTTTGGATTGGCTGCAAGCACGCACTGGCAAACCGGTGGTGGGGGTTTTGCCCTACGTGATGGATTTGCACTTGGAGGCTGAAGACGGCATCGACCAGCGTCAGATCGACAAGGCGGCGCAGGTGCTCAAGGTGGTGGTGCCGGTATTGCCGCGCATCAGCAATCACACGGATTTTGACCCACTGCGCCTGCATCCTCAGGTGGATTTGCAGTTTGTCGGTCCGGGCCAGTCGATTCCTGCCGCCGACCTGATCATCCTGCCGGGCTCGAAAAGCGTGCGCAGTGATTTGGCGTATCTGCGTGCCAATGGCTGGGATACCGCCGTAGCGCGGCATTTGCGGTATGGCGGCAAGGTGCTGGGGATTTGCGGCGGGTTGCAGATGCTGGGCGAGCAGGTGCATGACCCATTAGGGCTGGAAGGAGCGGCGGGTTCCAGTGACGGGTTGGGGTTGTTGGCGTTCAGCACGACTTTGGAAGAAGAGAAGCAACTGCGCAATGTGCGGGGGCGGTTGTTGCTGGAGGATGCTGAGGTCAGCGGGTACGAGATTCATGCGGGTGTGACGTGTGGCGCTGCTCTGTCGAACGCCGCCGTGCTGCTGGAGGACGGTCGCAGTGACGGCGCGCAAAGTGCTGACGGGCAGATTCTCGGCACGTATCTGCATGGCTTGTTCGAGACCCCGGCGGCCTGCAGTGCGTTGCTGCGTTGGGCAGGGTTGCAGGATGTGCAGGAGGTGGACTACCACGCCCTGCGCGAGCGCGATATCGAACGCCTGGCCGATCTGGTGGAGAACCATTTGGACACCGATTTGTTGCGCAAACTGTGTGGGATTTAATGGTGTACACACGGTTCAAAGGTGGGAGGGGGCTTTCGGTGTACATATCCATTCTTGCGTTCGGCCAGCGTGGTTTACAGGGCGACATCAGATCAAAAGCAGGATCAAAAACGACTCGCTTCGCATCGTGGATGGGTGAATGGGTAGGGGGTGTCTCATGCTTCAACTGATTTTAGGCGGCGCTCGTTCCGGTAAAAGCCGCCTGGCCGAAAAGCTCGCCAGCGACAGCGCTTTGCCCGTCATCTATATCGCCACCAGTCAGCCGCTTGACGGCGAGATGAATGCCCGCGTTGCCTCGCATCGCGAGCGTCGCCCTGATCATTGGGGTTTGATCGAAGAGCCTGTCGAGCTGGCGCGTGTGCTACGCGAAAACGCCGCACCCGGTCGCTGCTTGCTGGTGGATTGCCTGACCCTGTGGCTGACCAATCTGCTGATGCTCGAAGACGCAGAGCGCTTGGTGTTTGAGCGCGATCAATTGCTGGAAACTCTGGCCACGCTGCCGGGGGAAATCATTTTTGTCAGCAACGAGACCGGAATGGGTGTCGTGCCGCTGGGCGAATTGACTCGCCGCTATGTGGATGAAGCCGGTTGGCTGCATCAAGCTTTGGCCGAGCGGTGTCAGCGTGTTGTCCTGACGGTTGCCGGCCTGCCCCTGACTTTGAAAGGTATTGCGTTATGACTGACACCTGGTGGCTCAACCCTTGTAAGGCGATTGACGCCTCGGCGTACGAACAGGCCTTGGCGCGCCAGCAGCAATTGACCAAGCCGGCCGGTTCCCTCGGTCAGTTGGAAGCGCTGGCCGTGCAATTGGCTGGCTTGCAGGGCCAGGTCAAACCGTCGGTTGATCACGTGTGGATTGCGATTTTTGCCGGGGATCACGGCGTGGTTGCCGAAGGTGTGTCGGCGTATCCCCAGGAAGTGACCGGGCAGATGCTGCATAACTTTGTCACCGGTGGTGCGGCCATCAGTGTATTGGCGCGGCAATTGGATGGGCAGTTGGAGGTGGTCGACCTCGGTACGGTGAACCCGTCGCTGAGCCTGCCGGGCGTGCGTCACCTGAATATCGGTGCGGGCACCGCCAACTTCGTCAAGGGCCCGGCAATGACCGTGGCTCAGGGGCAATTGGCATTGCAAGCGGGTCGCGATAGCGTGCTGCGTGCCCGTGAAAGCGGTGCGCAGTTGTTTATCGGCGGCGAAATGGGCATCGGCAACACCACCGCTGCCAGTGCGTTGGCGTGCGCGTTGCTCGATTGCCGCGTCAGCGATCTGACGGGCCCGGGTACAGGGTTGAACGCTGAAGGGGTGAGCCACAAGGTTGCCGTGATCGAACGCGCATTGGCTTTGCATGCCGGGCAGCGTGGTGACGCACTGCACACGCTGTTCAACCTGGGCGGCTTTGAGATTGCTGCGTTGGTGGGAGCTTATCTGGCGTGCGCCCAAGAAGGCGTGGTGGTGCTGGTGGATGGGTTTATCTGCACGGTCGCCGCACTGGTGGCCACGCGTCTGAATCCGGACTGCCGCGATTGGCTGTTGTTCGGCCATCGGGGCGCTGAGCCGGGTCATCGTCATGTGCTGCAAAGCCTTGATGCACAACCCTTGCTCGAACTCGGTTTGCGGCTGGGCGAAGGCAGCGGTGCCGCGTTGGCGGTACCGTTGTTGCGCCTGGCGTGTGCGCTGCACGGGCAGATGGCGACCTTTGCTGAAGCGGCCGTGGCAGACCGTCCGGCATGATTTTGCACCTGGACCTGCTGCGCCACGGCGAAACCGAGCTGGGCGGCGGCCTCCGTGGCAGCCTGGATGACGCCTTGACCGCCAAAGGCTGGGAGCAGATGCGCGCCGCCGTCATAGCGCAGGGGCCTTGGGACCGGCTCATCAGCTCGCCGCTGCAACGCTGCGCGCGCTTCGCTGATGAGTTGGCGGCGCGGCTGAAGGTGCCGGTGAGCTTGGAAAAGGACCTGCAAGAGCTGCACTTCGGCGCTTGGGAAGGACAGAGCGCGGCGGCGTTGATGGAAACCGACGCCGAAGGCTTGGGCCTGTTCTGGGCCGATCCCTATAGCTTCACGCCACCTGAGGGTGAGCCGGTCAGGGAATTTTCCGAACGTGTTTTGAGCGCCGTCTCACGCTTGCATCAGGCCTATGCTGGTGAGCGCGTGCTGTTAGTCAGTCATGGCGGGGTGATGCGTTTGCTATTGGCCCAGGCCCGAGGCTTGCCCCGCGAGCAGTTGCTGAATGTCGAAGTCGGCCATGGTGGGCTGTTCAGCTTGCAGGTCGCTGCCGATGGCGTGTTGAAGGAAGGAATCTGACGATGCTGCCGTTCTGGATCGCCCTGCAATTTCTCAGCAGCCTGCCGATTCGCTTGCCGGGCATGCCGCAGCCGCAGGAGTTGGGGCGCTCGTTGCTGTTTTATCCGGTAGTCGGGCTGCTGTTCGGGTTGCTGTTGTGGGGTTTGAATACGGCGCTGATGGGGGCGCCATTGTTGCTGCATGCCGCGCTGCTGCTGACGGCCTGGGTGCTGCTCAGTGGCGGGTTGCACTTGGATGGCCTGGCGGATAGCGCGGACGCCTGGCTCGGTGGTTTTGGCGACCGTGAGCGCACCCTGACCATCATGAAAGACCCCCGCAGTGGACCGATTGCGGTAGTCACCCTGGGCTTGGTGTTGCTGCTCAAGTTCACTGCACTGGTGGCCTTGATTGAGCAACACAACGGCGCTGCGCTCATTTTGGCACCGCTGATCGGGCGGGCCTCGATGCTGGCGTTGTTTCTGACCACTCGTTATGTGCGTGCAGGCGGATTGGGTCAGGCATTGTCGGATCATTTACCTCGGCTGGTCGGCCAACAGGTGCTAATCCTCAGTGGTCTGGCCTGCATTCTTATCGGGGGATTCAGTGGTGGGGTCGCGGTGCTGCTCGCGGCGATCTGCTTCATTGGGCTGCGCCAGTTGATGGTCAATCGCCTCGGCGGCACCACCGGCGACACCGCTGGGGCCTTGTTGGAGCTGCTGGAAGTCGCTGTATTGGTCGGTCTGGCGCTGTAACACTTTCTTGCATTTCAATAATCGCGGGTATATACACGTTCCATGCTTGCCTCCCAATGTTTATGCACCAACCTGCGACGCGCCGCCCGTGGCGTCAGCAGGCACTATGATGGCGCCCTCGACGGCTTCGGGATCAACGTTGCCCAGTATTCTTTGCTGTGTAACCTGCAGCGCCTTGATCAGCCGAGCATTTCCAGCCTAGCGGACGCCATGGGGCTGGACCGCAGCACCTTGGGGCGCAATCTCCGGGTGTTGGAGTGCGAAGGATTGGTCCAGTTGGTCGAGGGCAATGACCTGCGAAATCGCCTGGTGCTGCTGACCGAGGCCGGTGCAGAACGGCTGGCTGCGGCCTTGCCAGCCTGGGAAGCAGCGCAACAGAAATTGATCGATCAACTCGGCGCGGATAAACGCGAAACCTTGTTGGCCTTGCTGGATGAGCTCGCCTGAAGGCGAGCTTGTTCGAACATAAGCGGGTATATACCCGCGAGCGGAGAATAAGAAATGACCTCGATGTGGCGCACCAGTGGTTGGATCCTAGTGGGGAGTGCGCTGATCCTGGCGTTGTCATTGGGGGTGCGGCACGGTTTCGGCCTGTTCCTTGCGCCAATGAGCAGTGAATTCGGCTGGGGTCGAGGCACGTTCGCCTTGGCGATTGCGCTGCAGAATCTGATCTGGGGCCTGGCGCAGCCATTTGCGGGGGCGGTGGCCGACCGATTCGGCGCGACCAAAGTGGTATTTGTAGGTGGAGTGCTGTACGCCGTGGGCCTCGTGTTGATGGGCCTGTCCGATTCCGCGTGGTCGCTTTCGCTGAGTGCCGGTCTGCTGATTGGTATCGGCCTCTCTGGAACCTCGTTTTCGGTGATTCTTGGGGTCGTCGGCCGTGCCGTGGCGCCGGAAAAACGCAGCATGGCCATGGGTATTGCCAGCGCCGCAGGTTCATTCGGCCAGTTCGCTATGGTGCCCGGCACCTTAGGCTTGATCAGTTGGCTGGGCTGGTCCGCAGCACTGCTTGCGTTGGGCCTGATGGTAGCGTTGATCTTGCCGCTGGTCAGCATGCTCAAGGATCGGCCGCTGCCGGTACTGGCCGGGCAGCAGACCTTGCGCGAGGCATTGCACGAAGCCTGCGGACACTCCGGATTCTGGCTGCTGGCCTTTGGCTTTTTCGTCTGTGGTTTCCAGGTGGTGTTTATCGGTGTGCACCTGCCGGCCTATCTGGTGGATCAGCACTTGCCGGCCACCACAGGCACCACCGTGCTGGCATTGATTGGCCTGTTCAATATCGTCGGTACCTACACCGCCGGTTGGCTGGGTGGGCGTATGTCCAAGCCGCGTCTGCTGACCGGGTTGTACCTGTTGCGAGCGGTGGTGATTGTGCTGTTCCTGTGGGCGCCGGTGACCCAACTCAGCGCCTACCTGTTCGGCATGGCGATGGGCTTGCTGTGGTTGTCTACGGTGCCGCTGACCAACGGCACAGTAGCCACCTTGTTTGGCGTGCGAAATCTTTCGATGCTCGGTGGGATTGTGTTCTTGTTCCATCAGATTGGTTCGTTCCTCGGCGGTTGGTTGGGCGGGGTGGTCTATGATCGAACCGGCAACTACGATTTGATCTGGCAAGGTGCCATTGTGTTGAGCCTGCTCGCAGCCGCCCTCAATTGGCCGGTACGCGAGCGGCCGGTGGCGCGTCTACAGGCGCAAATGGAGGCGGCATGAGCCTGAAAGCACAGGGTTTATTGATTATTGCGGGGCTCATCCTGCTGGTGCTGGCATGGTGGGGCTGGCAGCGCGGCGGGCTGGCATTGATGCAACTGGGTATGTCGATCTGTTAAGTTCGATCCCTGAACTCTTGAAAGGACGTTTCGACATGCAGATGCGCTGGCTGGCTGTACCTGTGCTGATGGCGGCTTTTGGCGGTGTGGCGTTGGCTGCTGATTGCCCACCTTTGCTTGAAGGCCAATTGCCCAAACTGCGCGCGAAGGAATCCATCGACCTGTGCCAGCGCTTTGCCGGCAAGCCTTTGGTTATCGTCAACACCGCGAGCTTTTGCGGATTCGCCCCGCAGTTCAAAGGCCTCGAAGCCTTGTATCAACGCTACAAGGATCAAGGGCTGGAAGTGATCGGCGTGCCGTCCGATGACTTCAAGCAGGAAGCCAAGACCGGCGAGGAGACCGCCAAGGTCTGCTACGTGAACTACGGCGTGACCTTCACCATGACCGAGCCGCAGAAGGTCAAGGGCCCTGATGCAGTGAATCTGTTCAAGGTGTTGGCACAGCAGAGCAACGCGCCGAAGTGGAATTTCAACAAGTACGTGGTGGATCGCCAGGGTAAGGTGATTGCCGATTTTTCCAGCCTGACCAAGCCGGACAGCCCGGAGCTGATCAAGGCGGTGGAGCAGGCGATAGCGTCTAAACCCTGATCCGCGCCCAATGAAAAGCCCCGCCTCCTTTGCAGGAGAGCGGGGCTTTTTTACACCTGCCTGAATCAGAAGGTGTAGGTCATGCCCAGGCCGAAACCGTTGGCACTGTTTTCGTACTTGGCGCGATAGCTCGACGGCGCCGCAGTGTTATTGACCTTGACGTCTTCTTCCTTGAGGTAGGAATAAGCCAGGTCTACCGTCATGTTATCCATCACTTTGTAGCCCAAGCCAACACTGAAGATCGTACGGTCGCCAGTAGGAATACGTGGCGAACGGTCGGTGTTGTTGGTTGGCGACTGGTCGAAGGTCAGGCCGGTACGCAGCACGACCTGTTTGGTCAACTGGTACGAAGTACCTACGGCGTACGCCCAGGTGTCATGCCAGTTTTGTTCTTCAGTAATGTTGCTGATTCGGCTCGGGGCCAGGATGCCGCCGTTTGTACCGGTCACGCCTTCGTTGTTAACAGTGATTTCTTTCAGGCGGCTCCAGCGGGTCCAGGTTGCACCGCCGTACAGTTTCCAGGCATCGGTCAGGTCTTGAGTGACCGACAGATCGTAGGATTCTGGCGTTTCAATTTTCAACGATGCGTCGTAGCGGTTGTTACGCAGGAACCCTTGGGTCGCTGCCGGGCCGCTGACGGTCGTGTGACCCTCAAGCTTGTACTTCACTTTGGAGTGGTAGGTCAGGCCGACTCGGGTGGTATCGGTGGCTTGTACCAGTACGCCGACATTGAAGCCCAGCGCGGTATCGTCGCCCTTGATTTTGACATTGGTATCGGAGAATGCAGGGGACAAGGTCTTGTCCGATTCCAGCACGCCGGAAATCCGGTTGATCGTTGGACCAAAGCCGATCGACACACGATCGTTGAACGCGTAGCTGACAGTTGGCTGGAAGGTCATGACCTTCACTTCACTCTTGCTGCCGAAACCACGGCCCTGGAAGCCGTTTTCATAGTCGGTCACCAGGCCGAACGGTGCATACACACCGAAGCCGATGGCCCACTGATCGTCAAGTTTGTTGGTGTAGAAACCGAATGGCACGGCGGTGAACGGTACCATGTCACCTTTGTTCGAGCCGCTGGAGGCGCCGCCCGTGTCCTTGATGTTAGACGAAGCATCAATGGCAGCAACACCGCCCGTGATCTGCTGGCCATTCAGGCGAGCCATACCGGCAGGGTTACCGTAAACAGTGCTTGCATCATCGGCAGAAGAGGAGCGACCTGCGAAACCCGTACCCATCCCGCTCACGCTTTGTTCGTTCAGTGCAAAGCCGCTTGCGAACAGTTGGGAGGATGCCATGGCAACGGCGAGGCTAAGTGTGGTCTTGAGCATTACTTTTTTCATTATTAGAACTCCGTGGTGATCACCGCTGCGGAAAGTACCAATAAAATTAACATCGCGCTATAGGCTGTAATGTCGGAGATAGAGCGTTTTTGTAGGACAATCCGACCAAAATTCAGCGTTTTTGGCGAATCTTGCAAATTGCCCGGTCAGCAGGCCACGTGATTCATGGGTGAAACACAGGTTTGCCAGGTTTGGGTGAAATCTCGCAGCCTTCCTTGCGGATGAAATATTTCTTTCCAGATACGTGCCATCGCTAAAACGTCACCGGATGGAGGCAGGGCAGGGCTGTGTTGTTCCACCAGAAGCCATGCGATGGCGGTGGCGTAACGCAGGTTTACGGTGAGCTCCAATTGTGGGGCGCTGAGAAAGGCGTGTTGGCTGGCCAGCCCGCGCACCAGACTGGCACGCTCGGGGTCGAGTGCCAGGTAGGTGTCCCACAGGGCGCGATGACGGGGTTCGGTGATGCTGTACAGGCCGTGACCGCGTCGATCGTGCAAGGCGGAACCCAATTCCGACTGGCTGGCCGCGATACCCAGGAGCAGAGACTCTGCCGTTGGGCTCTGTCGGTCGAGGTACATCAGCGTCGGCCGGATTACATAACGACACAATTCACTGGCAGCGATACCCATACAAGCCTCAATCCGTGAAAGTGGTCGACGAGACCTGAGAAGGAGGGGGCTTGGCAGCAGTGGATCGGATCTCAGGCTCGCCGGAAGCGGATCACGCCGCTTGAGTTGAAGTGTAGTGTCATATTCGCGATGTAAAGGCCTGTTTTTAAAACATCTTATTCAACCAGTTATAATGTTTATATCGATTTGAACTTAGTAAAACTTCGCAATTCAGGAATCGCAGGCAATAAAAAACCCTGTGTTTTAAACAGGGTTTTTTGTGTTTCAGCGACTCGGGTCGATCAGGCAACCAGTGCCTGACGGGTACGCTCGATCACGGCCTGCAGCGGTTCTGCGCTGGAGTATTGATCGGGGTACAGGCGTTCGCTGTGACGAGCGATGCCGTGTTCGTTGACCAGTGTGAAGCTGAAGCAGCCTTTGCGAGCGGCCATGATCAGGCAGTTCATTGGGGCAAAAGCATTAGTGAGGGTGCGAATGGCATCCTGAGTATGGATTTGAGCGTTCATATTATTGGTGTTCCTACAAATGACACGGATTAAGAGCCGTGCAACGTTAAAACGTTCCAGTAACGTTGATCACCATTGATCAAACGAAGAACCTGACTGGAACAAAGCAGCCAGTTTGAAGCGCTAATAAGTTAGGCGCGCTTGGGCTGGCAGGTAGGTACTTAGGAGGGCAGGCAGCACAACAGGGGCAAAGGTTCTGGGCCCAGGGTGAAGATCCTGATCAATTTGCAGGTTGGTTCGGTCAGAGTATGGAAACTTCGCGACACCCTTTGCTTGTTCAAAGGCAATGTCGTCGCAAGTGATACCTGGAAACCTTCGAGGTGGTCGATCCCGTGTTGTTCAGGGGAGTTGTTCGACCAGAATTGACTTTCAGCTTGGTACTAACGCCGCGGATAGTAACGGAATGAAACAGGTAATGGAAGTGTGTTACCAAAAAACTTCAATCAGCCAGCCAGCAGGCTGCGGTAGACCAGTACGGTGATAGCTGCGGCCATCGAACAGCCCAGCCCATAGGCGGCTAAGGTCAGGCGCAGTGATTGGCCGGTCTCAACGACCTTCATCACATCGCGCATATCGTTGATGCGGCCTTCGCCGAGCTCGATGCACAGGCTTATGGCCGTGAAAGCGGCCGACAGCAAGATAGCGATGGCGAACAGCGCGCCATCTGGCGATGGCAGCGCGGCATTAATCCACAATGAGATGGCGCAGATGGCCAGTAACAGCACAGCGAATAACAGAATTCCTTTCATCGACCTAGTCCGCATTGCGTTGCCCGTCGGGCAGTGTGGAGAGCCGGTAAAGATTTGAAAAGTCCCCAATTGGCTTCGCGGTAACGTTTTTGAAGGCAGTCGCTCCAAAAAAAGCCGGGGATATAACCATCGGATCGGTACTTGTGCACATTGGTTGCGGCAGGTGTAACCAGGCTGTCCATCGCATCGCAGCCTCGCCATTTGCCTGTAATGGAAATT
Organism: Pseudomonas sp. Irchel 3H9; assembly: GCF_900187495.1. Taxonomy (NCBI): domain Bacteria; kingdom Pseudomonadati; phylum Pseudomonadota; class Gammaproteobacteria; order Pseudomonadales; family Pseudomonadaceae; genus Pseudomonas; species Pseudomonas sp. Irchel 3H9. Next base: position 242,125 of record NZ_FYDK01000004.1, read on the forward strand.
TAAGTCAATGAAAAATCTGGCTTTTTTTTATTGGTGAAAAAATCGTCAGTTTGACTGCGAGCCCCGCTCCATGGGCCTTTGCGCGAGTTTAAGGTAGGTTGTCCACTGAGTTATCCACAGCTTCTGTGGATTGTCCCAAGCGCTTGCTCTAGCACGGGCGTGCACGGTTTTTTGAGCTTTACCTGTACGAAAAAAAGAGTAGAGTGGCGCGCCTTCCGTTCTGTCCCACAGTGCTTTATGAAGTTTCGCTCAGTATCACCTTCTGTTACCGACACCCTACAGACTGTTACCGCACCCAAGCGCTTCTCATTGAAAGTGGCCCTGTGGTTGCTCGACAGCCCGCGCCTGGGACACAGCAGCAACGTCAAACATTTCGCCGGACGCTTGCTCAAGCAGCCGGCTCGTGAAGGCGTCGTCGCCGCACAAAGCCGCCTGGGCCAATTGATGTGCCGTGAATGCGGCAATGCCCGCGACCGCCGTATCGGTCACGACCTGCTGCGCATGGCCGCCCGTGCCGGTGACCTGCGCGCCCAACGCGAACTGGGCCAGGTCGAAGACTGAGCTGTCTTCCCGCCCTATGCTTGGTTAACCTTGCTCCTTTTCGGTGATGGCAGAAATGGCTATGGCTTTTGACTGGACCAGTATTGCCCTGGGCCTTGCAGGCGCTGCAGTGCCGTTGTTGGCCGTGTGCTGGCAGCTCCAGCGGCGGTTGACCGCGCGCACCACTGGCTGGGAATTGCTTGAAGAGCGCCTGGCCACTGCGCAACTGGCCCAGGAAGGCCTCGCCGCCCAACTGGATGCCAGCCGCGATGAAATCAGCGACCTGAGCCAGGCCAACGCCGCCAAGCAGGCCGACCTCGCCGCTGTGCGCCGTGAAGTCGAACTGCTGCAGATTGACCGTGACAACGCCCGCGACGCCGCCCACGCCTGGAACCTCGACCGCAGCGCAAAAGACACCGAATTACGGCGCCTCGACGCCCTGGCGGCCGGCTTGCGCGCCGAACTGCGTGAGCAACAGGACAGCCATCAACAGCGTCTGACTGACCTGCAAGGCTCGCGAGATGAGCTGCGCGCGCAGTTCGCCGAATTGGCCGGCAAGATCTTCGACGAGCGTGAACAGCGCTTTGCTGAAACCAGCCAGGAACGCCTCGGACAGTTGCTCGATCCGTTGAAGGAACGCATACAGTCCTTCGAAAAGCGTGTGGAAGAGAGCTATCAGAACGAGGCGCGTGAGCGTTTTTCCCTGGCCAAGGAGCTTGAGCGCTTACAGCAACTGAACCTGCGTCTGTCAGACGAAGCCACCAACCTGACCCGCGCCCTCAAGGGCCAGAAAACCCAGGGCAACTGGGGCGAACTGATCCTTGAGCGCGTGCTGGAACATGCGGGACTGGAGAAGGGGCGCGAGTACCAGACCCAGGTCAGCCTCAAAGGGCCGGACGGCGAACGCTTTCAGCCGGATGTGCTGATCATGTTGCCTGGCGACAAGCAGGTGGTGGTGGATTCCAAGGTCAGCCTGACGGCGTATCAACAGTACGTTGCGGCTGATGATGAAGTGATTGGCCAAGCGGCGCTGAAACAGCACGTGCTGTCGCTGCGCAATCACGTCAAAGGCTTGGCCGGCAAGGACTATAAGCGCCTGGAAGGCCTGCACAGCCTGGATTTCGTCTTGCTGTTCGTGCCGATCGAAGCGGCGTTTTCCGCTGCGTTGCAGGCCGAGCCGAATCTGTTTCAAGAGGCCTTCGACCGCCATATCGTGATCGTCAGCCCTACGACCTTGCTTGCGACACTGCGGGTGATCGACAGCCTTTGGAAGCAGGAACGCCAAAGCCAGAACGCCCGGGAAATCGCCGAGCGCGCTGGTTGGCTGTATGACAAGTTTGTGCTGTTTATCCAAGACTTGGACGAAGTGGGCAACCGTCTTCAGCAGTTGGATAAGGCCTACAGCGCCGCGCGAAACAAGCTGACAGATGGACGCGGAAATCTGGTCAGCCGCACCGAGCAATTAAGGCTGCTGGGTGCTCGCGCGAGCAAAAGCCTGCCGGCGGATTTGCTGGAGCGGGCGATGACCGATTCAGATGGCGTCGCACACCTTCCCGAATAAACGCAGCGCTAAGGGTGGGGGGCGCATCCGATTTATAGAGGTAAGTGTCGACTCAGCAACGCCCGCAACGCCGCCGGCTTCACCGGCTTGGCCAGATAGTCCAAGCCAGCCGCATGCACCTCGGCAACCATCTCCGGACGGCCGTCGGCACTGATGACCACACCGGGAATAGGCTCCGCCAACTGCGCGCGCAGCCAACCCATCAATTCAGTGCCGGTTTCTCCATGATCCAAGTGGTAATCCACCAGCGCCAGTTGCGGCCGCACCCCTTCGGCTAACAACGCCGCGCACTGCGCCTGGTCGGTGGCGGTCCACACTTCGCACCCCCAGCGCGTCAGCAGGCTGCGCATGCCGATCAGGATGCTTTCTTCGTTATCCACGCACAGCACTTGCGCGCCGCTCAATGGCTGGCCGTTATCCGCTGTCGGCTTGGGCTGCGGGCTGGCCTGGTTGCGCGCCAGTGGCACGCGCACGCTGAACACGCTGCCTTTGCCCGGCCACGAGCGCACGCTCAGACGATGGCCCAGCACCCGGCACAGGCCGTCGGCAATCGCGAGGCCCAAGCCCAGGCCTTTCTCGGCGCGGGTCTGATGGCTGTCCAGGCGCTTGAACTCTTCGAAGATCACCTTCTGTTTATCCTGCGGAATACCGGGGCCTCTGTCCCACACCTCCAGACACAACTCGCCCTTGCGCCGGCGTACGCCAAGCAGCACCGGGCCGTCGGCATAACGGAAAGCGTTGGTCAGGAAATTCTGCAGGATTCGTCGCAGCAGCTTGATGTCGCTGTCGACCCGCAGGCGACTACCGCGCAGGCGGAAGCGCAAACCTTGCTCCTGGGCCAGTGCCTTGAATTCCGCGCCCAGAGTGTCGAACAGCTCGTTGAGCACAAAGGGCTGGCGTTGCGGATTGATTTTGCCGTTTTCCAGGCGCGAGATATCCAGCAGGTCGCTGATCAGGTCTTCGGCGGAGCGCAGCGAACTGTCCAAGTGCTGCACCAGTTGCCGGGCTTCGCTGGACAGGCCGTCGTTCTGGTGGGAGAGGGCGGCTGAGAACAGGCGGGCGGCGTTCAATGGTTGCATCAGGTCATGACTGACGGCTGCGAGAAAGCGTGTCTTCGACTGGCTGGCGGATTCGGCCACGCCTTTGGCGTCGGTGAGCGCCACATTGAGCTGCGACAGTTCATGGGTACGTTCGGTCACCCGCTGCTCAAGGCCTTCGTTCGCTTCGGTGAGCGCCTGCTCGGCTTCGCGGAACGCGGTGATGTCAGTGAAGCTCATGACAAATCCACCACCGGGCATCGGGTTGCCAATCAGCTCAATCACCCGTCCATTCGGGAACAAACGCTCGGAGGTGTGCGCGCGGCCCTGGCGCATCCAGTGCAGGCGTCGCGCCACATGCACTTCGGCTTCGCCCGGGCCACAAAGGCCGCGCTCGGCGTTGTAGCGGATGATGTCGGCGATTGGCCGGCCGACGCTGATCAGCCCGTCGGGGTAGTTGAACAGTTCCAGGTAGCGTCGATTCCAGGCCACGAGCTTGAGCGACTGGTCGACGACGCTGATGCCTTGGGTAATGTTTTCGATGGCACCTTGCAGCAGCGCGCGGTTGAACTGCAGCACCTCCGACGCTTCATCGGCGATGCGTACTACGTCCTCCAGCTGCATTTCCCGCCCTTCAATCGCAGCTTTTACCACCGCACGCGTCGAAGAGGCGCCGAGCACACCGGCCAACAGGCGTTCGGTGTGGGCGATCCAGTCGTTATCGGCATTCTGATTGGGGTTGAAGCCTTTGCCCTGGCGGTAGGCAAAGCGAATAAAGCTCTGCTGGGCACGTTCTTCACCAACAAAACGTGCCGCCAGGCTGAGGAGGTCGCTGATCTGTACCGACAGCATTGAGCGGGCGTTGGCGCGCTGGCTGATTTCCTGGCCGATAAAACGCCCGGCTTGCCAGTGCTCCGACACCCGCGTGCGCGACAGCATCGACACCCACACAAACAGCGTGAAGTTACCCGCCAGGGAGAACACCGTGCCCAGGGTCAGCGACGTGACGGATAAACCCAACGGGTGGGAATGCATCCACGTCAGCCCAGGGAAAAGGCTGAGGGACCAGCCCAGGCTTTTCGCCGTTACGGGTAGGACCAATGTGTAGAACCACAGGAATGTGCCCGCCGCCAAGCCGGCAAACACACCGCGGCGGTTCGCCTGCTTCCAATACAGCGCGCCAAGCATGGCCGGGGCGAGCTGGGTCACGGCGGCAAAAGCGATCTGTCCGATAGTTGCCAGGCTTGCCGTAGAACCCAGTAAGCGGTAACTCACGTAAGCCAACAGCAAAATGATCACAATGCTGACCCGGCGCACCGAGAGCATCCAATGGCGGAACACCTCGAACGGGCGCTCTGCGCTGGAACGGCGCAACAGCCACGGCAGCAACATGTCGTTGGAGACCATGGTCGACAGGGCGATGCTCGCCACAATCACCATGCCGGTGGCCGCTGAGGCGCCGCCGATAAATGCCAGCACCGCCAACGCCGGATGGGCTTCGGCCATGGGCAGGCTGATTACGTAGGAGTCCGGCAACACCGAGCCGGGCAGCAGCATTTTGCCGCCTAGGGCGATGGGGATGACGAACAGAGCGGCGAGGATCAGGTAGGCGGGGAATACCCACTTGGCTACGCGCAGGTCCTGCGGGTCGATGTTCTCTACCACCGTCACATGAAACTGTCGGGGCAAGCAGATGATCGCCATCATCGCTACGCCAGTCTGCACCACCATTGACGGCCAGTTGACGGTCTCCTTCCAGTATTCCTCCAAGCGTGGCGCGAGCATTGCCTGGCTGAACAGGTCGCCGAAACCGTCGTAAAGGCCGTAGGTCACAAACGCGCCCACTGCGAGAAAAGCGAACAGCTTGACCAGGGATTCAAACGCAATCGCCAGCACCATGCCACGGTGGTGTTCCGTGGCGTCGAGGTTGCGCGTACCAAACACAATGGTGAACAGCGCCAGCACCAAGGACACGATCAGTGCCGTGTCCTGGGCCCGCGTGCCGGTGGTATCGGCGCCCGCGCCGATCAGCAGGTTCACCCCCAGCACGATGCCTTTGAGTTGCAGGGCGATATAGGGCAGCACGCCCACCAGGCAGATCAGCGCGACCACCACTGCCAGGGACTGGGATTTGCCATAGCGTGCGGCAATGAAGTCTGCGATGGAGGTGATGTTTTCCTGCTTGCTGATCAGAATCATCTTCTGCAGCACCCAGGGTGCCAACACAAGCAACAGCACCGGTCCCAGGTAGATCGGTAAAAACGCCCACAACTGTTCGGCGGCTTGGCCTACGGCGCCGAAGAACGTCCAACTGGTGCAATACACCGCCAGAGACAGGCTGTACACCCAGGCGCGCACGCGCGGCGGCAATGGCGCGCGACGGCGGTCACCGTAGAAGGCAATGGCAAACATAATGGCCATATAGGCCAGGGCAACGGCTGCAATCAGCCCGCTGGACAGCGTCATGGTAACTCCGAGCATAGAAACACCCGGGTATTCCTGCCCCGGTTGGACAGTCTCGCATGATGGCTGAGGTTAGTCAGTGTCGACCAAGGTCGTGTGGGATCTAATGTCGCAGGGCGGCACTTAGCGCGGTGGCAGGGTTTTCTGGCGCAGGATGTAGATCGTGACCAGTACCGCACTGGTCAGCATGAACCCGCGTGCCCACGGCAGCGGCACCAAGTAGCACGAGAGGCCGATGCTCAGCCACATCAAGCCAATGGCGTAGACCTTACCCTTGAGTGGGATGCCATTGCCGTCCAGATAATCGCGAATCCAGGGGCCCAGGCGCGGATGTTCCACCAGCCACTGGTAGAAACGCGGGGAGCTTCGAGCGAAGCAGGCGGCGGCGAGCAGGAGGAAGGGCGTGGTCGGCAATACCGGTAGGAAAATGCCGATTACCCCCAGCGCTACGCTTAACCAGCCGATGGCAAGCAGCACGTAACGCAGGAGGAGTGAGCGATTGCCCATGGGTGTCACGGGCAAGGGACTCAGTGGTGACGAGGCTTGAGGATCGCCGGTTTTTCGTCAGGGGCGTTGCACAGCAGGTACAGGGCGGTCAGGGCTTCCGGGATCTGTACGATCATGTCGTCCATCAGGTTGGCGTCGGCGGCGATGTCGGAAAACTCAGCTTCTTCTTCAAACAGCCCCGAACCGACCATGATCGGCAGCAGCATTTCGCTGACTTCTTCCTCGGCGGTTTCGAACCAGGCAGCTTCACGCAGGAACACGCCTTCCATGAAACCGATGCACCAGCCGCGCAGATCGGAGTCGTCCGGATCTTCGCCCAGGTCCAGCTCGCATGGCAGTTCGAATTCCTCATCGGAGGCCAGTTGGCGAGCGATGTGGGCCTTGAGGGCCAGCAGGGTGGATTCGATTTCTTCGCGCTGGGCGTCGTCTGCGTAATGAGGCTCTTCAGCGAATAGCGCGTCAATCCATTCACGGTCGGGAACGACGTCGGAGCAGATCGAAAGGGCGGTCAGGTAGCCGTGGGCGGCCACATAGTCCAGCGCCTCGTCATGCAGCTCATCGGCGTCGAGGAAGGCTTGCAGGCGGGTTAGTTGCTCAGCGAAGGACATTGAAGGACTACCTTGGGAATAAACGATGCTGAATTCTAGGCGTTCTTGCGCGCCCAAGCCAGTCGGCATGCAGATTTGCCCGGTTTTAGAGACGGGCTGCAATTCGTCAGCGGCGCCCTTTGCCGGATGGTGCTCGGGTATACTGCCGCGTTTTGTGATGCCCCAACAGGCCAAGCGCCAGGTCGAGAAAACTCCACTTACGGATTATTTTCCGTGAGGTCGGATTTTTTCGACCAGCCTGTACAGAGGGATTTCGGCACTATTTTGTTGGAGTTATACATGCTCGATCAGGCTCAACGCGTCCTCAAGGACATCTTCGGCTACGACAGCTTTCGTGGCCGCCAGGGTGCGATCATTGAGCGCGTGGCCAAAGGCGGTGACGCCCTGGTACTGATGCCTACCGGCGGCGGCAAGTCGTTGTGTTTCCAGGTGCCTGCATTGTTGCGCAACGGGCTGGCCGTGGTGGTGTCGCCGTTGATTGCATTGATGGACGACCAAGTGGCGACCCTGGAAGAACTTGGTGTCGCCGCCGCCGCCTTGAATTCCACCCTCAGTGCCGAGCAGCAGCGTGACCTGGCCGCACGCATCAAGCGCGGTGAAGTGAAAATGCTCTACCTGGCCCCCGAACGCCTGGTGCAGCCGCGCATGCTGGCGTTTTTGCAGAGCCTGGAAATTGCCCTGTTCGCCATCGACGAAGCTCACTGTGTATCCCAATGGGGGCACGATTTCCGCCGCGAATATTTGCAGTTGGGTCAACTGGCGGAGCTGTTCCCGGACGTTCCGCGCATCGCCCTGACCGCCACTGCCGACAAGCGCACCCGCGAAGAAATCGTCGAGCGCCTGCACCTGCAGAACGCCGAGCGTTTCCTGTCGAGTTTCGACCGACCGAATATTTTCTACCGCATCGTGCCCAAGGAGCAGCCGCGCAAGCAGTTGCTCGCGTTCCTCTCTGAACGGCGCAGCGACGCTGGCATCGTCTATTGCCTGTCGCGCAAGAAGGTCGATGAGGTGGCCGCGTTCCTCTGCGAGCAAGGCTACCCGGCGCTGCCGTACCACGCCGGTCTACCTAATGAAACGCGTTCCGCTCACCAGAAGCGCTTCCTCAACGAGGAAGGCCTGATCATGGTGGCGACCATCGCGTTCGGCATGGGCATCGACAAATCCAACGTGCGTTTTGTCGCCCATATGGACCTGCCAAAATCCCTTGAGGCTTACTACCAGGAGACCGGGCGTGCTGGCCGTGATGGTTTGCCGGCGGATGCGTGGATGGTCTACGGCCTGCAGGACGTGGTGATGCTCAAGCAGATGTTGCAGAACTCCGAAGGCGATGAACGGCACAAGCGCTTGGAGCAGCACAAACTCGACGCCATGCTCTCGTTGTGTGAAGAGACTCGCTGCCGCCGTCAGACCTTGCTGGCGTATTTCGACGAAGACATGCCGGAGCCTTGCGGCCATTGTGATAACTGCATCGATGGCGTGCAGACCTGGGACGCTACCGAGCCCGCACGCCAGGCGTTGTCGACCATCTACCGCACCGGTCAGCGTTACGGTGTGGGCCATCTGGTGGATGTGTTGCTGGGTAAGGACAACGAAAAAGTCCGCAGCTTCGGTCACGAAAAACTCTCGGTCTACGGCGTCGGTAAAGCCCGCGCTGAGGGCGAGTGGCGTTCGCTGTTCCGCCAGATGGTCGCGCGCGGCCTGGTGGATATCGACATTGAAGGCTACGGCGGCCTGCGTCTGAATGACAGTTGCCGCCCGCTGCTCAAGGGCGAGGTCAGCCTGGAACTGCGTCGCGACCTCAAACCGCAAACCACCGCCAAGACCAGCACCAGCCAGGCCAGCCAGCTCGTGCGAGGCGAGGAGCGCGAGCAGTGGGAAGCCTTGCGCACCCTGCGGCGCAAATTGGCACAGGAACACAGTGTGCCGCCTTACGTTATTTTTCCCGACTCCACCTTGCTGGAGATGCTGCGCGAGCAGCCCACCACCATGGCCGAGATGGCGCGGGTCAGCGGCGTCGGTGCACGCAAACTGGAGCGCTATGGCCAGGCGTTCCTCGAAGTGCTCGGCGGCCAGGCCGAAGCACCGAAGGAAATCGCCGACATTCGGCACGAGCTGATCAGCCTGGCGCGCGCTGGCATGACGCCGATCCAGATCGCGGGCCAACTGCAATGCTCGGAGAAAAACGTCTACACCCTGCTTGCTGAATCCATCGGCAAGCAGCAGTTGTCCCTGGAGCAGGCCCTTGATTTGCCGGAAGATTTGCTCGGTGAGATCCAGGATGCATTTCTCGACGGAGAAGGCGAACTACCACCAGTAGCCGAGATTGCGCCACTGTTCACAGGACGTGTTCCAGAGGGTGTTTTGTACTGCGTGCGGGCCGCTTTGCAGTCTGAATTCGAAATTTAGTGTGCCAATTACGACAATGTAACGATTCAGTTCATAGCAACTCTTGCCTAGTGGCATGGCTCATGCTTAGCTGGCTAATAATTAGCCACACTTTATTTTCAGTCTAACCCATGAGTTTTTTATGCCGTTAACCGATCAACACCGATTTGGCATGCAGCTGGCGCAAATGTCCCGAGGTTGGCGCGCCGAGCTAGACCGCCGTTTGGCGGGGCTGGGCTTGTCCCAGGCGCGCTGGCTGGTGCTGCTGCACTTGGCCCGTTTTGAAGAAGCTCCCACTCAGCGTGAGCTGGCGCAAAGCGTTGGCGTAGAAGGGCCGACCCTGGCTCGCTTGCTCGACAGTCTCGAAGGCCAGGGCCTGGTGCAACGCCAGGCAGTGGTTGAAGACCGCCGCGCCAAGCGCATTCTGCTGTGTGACACCGCGCGGCCGCTGATCGAACAGATTGAAACCATCGCCACTGAGTTGCGTCACGAGCTGTTCGTGGGCGTGGATGAAGCGGATTTGAGTGTGTGCATGCGCGTGCACGGGCACATCCTGGCGAATCTGGAAAAGTCCTGAACCCAAGTGCAGTGAAGATCAACGTGTGTGGGGCTAATTGTGGTGAGCGGGGCAAGCCCGTTCACCACAATTAGCCGCTCCAACACTGATTCAGCGTTGTCTCAGAACGTCTGCCCCAGGTTCAGGTACACCGCCTTCTGATTATCATCGTTGAACCCGTAGCTGAAATTCAGCGGCCCCAACGGTGTATCAAACCCCAGAAAAATACTCGCAGCGTTGATATAACCGCTGTCGAACTCATTGTCGTTGTTCCATGCCCGGCCCCGCTCCAGGGACGCGCCCAGGTACAACGGGAAATCCAACGGTAAGTACGAGCGCGGCGTCAGTCGGCGGTAGTACACCGCGCGCATCAGGCTGATGTTCTGCCCGGAAATCGCATCCTGGCGGAAGCCCGACAACTGTCGTGCACCGCCCAGCAGGAAGCTGGAAATCACCACATCGGAATCATCCAGGGTGCGCCCATACCGGCCGCCCAGCACCAGTGTGTCCGGGCCATGGCTCATGGCCTTGTCCAGCTTGAATTCCCATTGTCGATAGCGCTGGTCCGAACCCAGTCCCGGTTCGAACTCGCGGTAGGCCAGGCCGATGTCCTCACCGGTGTGCGGGAAGTACACGTTATCCAGGGTGTCGAAGGAGTACTTCAGTTCATAGAAACCTTCGCTGAAGCTCACACTCGGCAGGTCGCGGTCGCCAATGCGCACATCCGCCTTGCCCCAGGCCTCGCCGACACCGAAGCGGATCTCGCCGCTGTTGCCGATCTGCCGCCCCACGTTCAGGCCGAAACCATAGCGTTCCAGGCGGTATTCGGAGATGGGGTCGTTGTCCAGAATCAGCTCGACGTTCTGCGCCTGGGCGCTGAGATAGGGCGCGATGAAGTAGCGCGAGCCAGCGTCCATCGGTTGATAGAACTCGCTGTACAACTCCTGCCGATCACCGATCTGCACGCGGGTCAGCCACTCGGCACCGAGGCGATTGATGCCGTTCATGCGGTAGCTCGCGCCGAGGTTGAAGGCGCTGTCGCCGCGCATATCGTCCGACAGGTTCAAGCCCAGGCGCAGGTAGTCGGTGCCGCTGCGCTTGCCCCGCGCGCTGATCACCAAGGTGTTGTCGTGGCCTTTTTTCACCACGCGGTATTGCACCTGCTCGAAGTAATCCAGGCCGTACAACGTGCCCATGTCGGTTTGCAGACGGCCAAGCTCCAACGGTTCGCCCAACGGTTGGCGGATGTAGTAGCGGATCACGTCGTCGCTGACTTTCGAGTCGTTCTCCAGCTTGATCGCGGTGATCACCGGGGTTCGCTCGCCTGGAGTCCGCGCGGCCACCAATTCGGGGTCAACCGGTTCGGCAGGGCGCAAATGGGCCAGGCGCAGGTCGAGGGCGCGGGTGGCGCGGTAGCCAGCGTCGATCATGTCTTTGGCGCGGCCGAAATCGGTCACGCCAAAAGCGGACAGTGGCGGCTGGATCAGTACGTCCTTGGGATTGAGGGCCTTGAGCTGTTCTTCTGAGTTGCGCCGGGTCATCAGGGTGATGGACTGGTTGAGTACATCTACCACGGTCGCGAGTTGCTTGCGTGAGCGCAGCGGGGTGCCGATGTCGACCACGATGGCGATGTCCACGCCCATCTCACGCGCCACATCCAATGGGATGTTATCGGTCATGCCGCCATCCACCAGCAGCCGGCCATCCAGCTCTACAGGGGCGAACACCGCCGGGATCGACATACTGGCGCGGATTACCTGGGGCAGGTGGCCCTTGCGGAACACTACTTTTTCGCCGGTGGTGATGTCGGTGGCCACGGCGCGAAAGGGGATCGGCAGCTTGTCGAAATTACGCGTGTCGCTGCTGTGGGCGAACATGCTTTCCAGCAGCAGCGCCAGATTCTGGCCCTGGATCACGCCCAGGGGCAGGCCGAGGCTGCCGTCATCGCGGAAGCTGAGCTTCTGCTTGACCAGGAAATCCCGGTCATCCTGCTTGCGCCGAAACGGCACGTCTTCACGCGGCGGTGCGTCGGATAACGCCTGCTGCCAGTCGATGCTCAGGGCGAGCTTTTCCAGCTCGTCGATCTTGTAGCCCGAGGCGTATAACCCACCAATCACCGCGCCCATGCTGGTGCCAGCGATGGCGTCGATATGGATGCCCTGTTCTTCCAGGGCCTTGAGCACGCCAATGTGCGCCAGGCCGCGGGCGGCACCGCCGGACAGCACCAGGCCGATTTTTGGTCGGGGTGGTTCAACGGCGTCGGCAAGCAGGGGGACGAGGCACAGAAACAGGCAGGACAGCAGGCGGCGCATCAGGAATCTCAGGGCTGGGCGATAAAGGCCGGTATTATAGCCACTCGATCCTCATCCCTCGTCATGCCAGGAACTTGTCAAATGATGTCCGTCAGCAAACCCGAGATCGTTATCACCTATTGCACCCAGTGCCAGTGGCTGCTGCGCGCCGCGTGGTTGGCTCAGGAACTGTTAAGCACCTTTGCCGATGACCTGGGCAAAGTGTCGCTGGAGCCAGCGACTGGCGGCGCGTTTCGTATCACCTGCGATGGCGTGCAGCTTTGGGAGCGCAAGGCTGACGGTGGTTTCCCTGAGGCCAAGGTGCTCAAGCAGCGCGTGCGCGATCAGATCGACCCGCAGCGTGACCTGGGGCACAACGACCGTACACAGTGAAGGTCACCGCCATCGGCTGACGGTGACTGATGGAGGCCGCTACTTGGCGGCCATTTTGCTTTTGATGAAGCCCACGACCCACGTCAGCACCAGGCCTCCGACGCCGCCGCCGACAATATTGCTGCCGACCGCCGCCACATCCAGCGCCTCACCGCCCGAAGCGCCCGTCAGCGCCGTCACTATCTGGCCCAGTACAAGCCCGCCGACACCGCCCAGCATGGTATTGAGCCCGGTCCCCAGGCTTTGTTTGGTCATGCCGGCCAAATTGCCGCCGACGGCACCGCTGATGATTTGAACCAGTAAGCTGATAAACATTTCCATGATGTAGCCTCTGCATCGCGTTTAAGGAGTGACTACTCGCTTGCAGCAACTGCAGGGCACACCAAGGCTGTCGTCGAGCGGTCAGTTATCCGTTGAACGACTCCAGACTGTTGCGGATGTTTAAAGTATAGATCAGGTCGTTGCAGTCGGCTGTTTGGCCTGGCTGGCGCTGCCCATCAGCCCTGAGAGCACGATGGCGACGATGATCAGCGCGCCCCCCAGCAGCATGCGCAGCGTTGGGGTTTCGGCGAACAGCAGCCAGGCCGCGGTAATGCCGTAGACCGGCTCCATGGCAAATACCACGGAGGCGGTACGCGCCTTGATTACTGCGAGGCTGGCGACAAACAGGCTGTGGGCCAAGCCTGTGCAGAAGACGCCGAGCAGGCCGATCCACAACCAGTCCAGCGCACGCACATCCGCCAACCCCGGCGCGGCCACGGGCAATAGGCACACCGCAACGACCACGTTCTGGCACAGGGCTGCCTGTACGGCAGGAATGCGCCCGGAGCTGGCACGGTTGTTCAGCGACAGTAAAGAGAACAGCAGCCCCGACGCGATGCCCCACAGCAGGCCGCCGGTGGCTTCGCTGGCCAGGTTGAAGTCCGGCGTCACCAGCACCAGGCCAACGGTGACCAGCGCCACCAACACGACTTCATTGGCGCGGATACGCTCGCGGAAGATCAGTCCTTCAAGGATCACGGTAAACGCCGGAAACGCCGTGAACCCGAGCGTGGCGACGGCCACGCCAGCGACTTTGACCGCCATAAAGAACGTCACCCAATGCGCGGCCAGCAACACGCCGCTGACCAGCAGGCGTTTCCAGTCGCGCAGTTCCAGCGTTTTCCAGGGTGCGTTGCTGACGAAGCGCGCAAACACTGCCAGGGCAATCACGGCAAATGCGGCGCGACCGAATACGATAATGGCCGGTGAGGCGGCCGCCAGCTTGCCGAATACGCCGGTAAGGCCAAACATCAGTGCGCCGATATGCAGGGCGCCGAGGGCAGAACGGGGAGTCATTGCGATCCTTGAACCAACGGGAGTGACAGGACCGCAGTCTAGAGGGTGCTACTACGCACGTCTGTCGCGCAGCTCGCGATTTTTAGCGCCAGCCTCGCCCTATGTCGAGCGCCGCAACGCGCCGGGAGAGGCGCCAAACTCGCGCAACATAGCGGCTGCAAAGGCACTTTGAGAGGTGTAGCCGACACGCTCGGCGATTTCACCGATGGGCAATGGCGTTTCGCGCAGCAGGTTCAGGGCCAGTTGCAGGCGACGGCTGCGGATGTAATCCATGGGTGTTTGGCCGCACTCGGTCACAAAGCGCGCATGCAGGCGCGCCACCGACAGGCCGGCAATCCGCGCAAGGTCGGCGACCTGCAGCGGATGGGCGACGTGGCGCTCTATATGCGTATTGAACGCCGCATACGGCAGGCGCCGGCCAGGTACCGGTTGGGCCAGTGAATGATTGAGGCTGGCCAGCAACAGCACCGCGCCCTGTTGCACGATCAGTGGGTCATCCACCGGGCTATGGGCCAGCCATTGCACCAGTTGGTGTTGTCGCGAATCCAACGCCAGGCGCGCCGGTTGATCCAGCAAGCGGCGGCTTGCATCGGCGTGTTCACCCAACGATTGCAGCACCCAATGCTCCGTGGGCACATCCAGCACCAGGCAGCGGCTGCCATCGCGACTGCCGCAGGCATGGTGGGCAGAGAAGGGCAGGACCATCACGCTGCTTTCACGCACCTGGCTGCCACGGCCATCGACTTCCAGGTCCAGATGACCGGACAGGCCGAACACCAACTGCGCATGTTCATGGCTATGGGCGATGGGCGCTTCGAGGTAGTGGCGCAGGGTGAGGGTAGGTCTCATCGCGGTCTCCTATGCAGGTCGCCAGTCTACAACGCTTCGCGAACACGGGCGTTGTCATCAGACTGACGCACAGTTGTCATGGGCTATTAATCGCTATGGCGCAAGCTCGCGAAAACAGCGTCGAGTGATGCCCATGACCAGTGCCGAGTTCACCAAGCCCAGCCGCAAGCAACGGGTACGTACCCTGTGGATTTCCGACGTGCACCTGGGCACCCGGGATTGTCAGGCCGAACATTTGTCGCAATTCCTCAAGGGTTACCACGCCGACAAGGTGTACCTGGTGGGCGATATCATTGACGGCTGGAAAATGCGCGGCGGCATGTATTGGCCCCAGGCCCATACCAACGTAATCCGTCGCCTGCTGACCATGGCCAAGCGCGGCACCGAGGTGATCTACGTCACCGGCAACCATGATGAGTTCCTGCGGCGCTATTCCAAGCTGATTCTGGGCAATATCCAGTTGGTCGATGAAGCAGTGCACGTCACCGCCGATGGCCGGCATTTGTTGGTGATCCACGGTGACCAGTTTGATGTGATCACCCGTTATCACCGCTGGCTCGCATTCCTCGGCGACTCTGCCTACGAATTCACCCTCACGTTGAATCGCTGGTTGAACCATTGGCGTGCGCGGTATGGCTACGGCTATTGGTCGTTGTCGGCGTATCTGAAGCACAAGGTCAAAACGGCCGTGAGCTTTATCAGCGATTTCGAAGAAGCCATCGCCCATGAGGTGACCAAACGCGAGTTGCACGGCGTGGTGTGCGGGCATATCCACCATGCGGAGATTCGCAAAGTGGGCGAGGTGGATTACCTCAACTGCGGGGATTGGGTGGAGTCGTGCACGGCATTGATCGAGCACTGGGATGGGAGTATCGAGTTGTATCGGTTGGCGGACGCGCAGGCGAAAGAGGCGCTGCTGAAAGCCGAGATGGTCGCCAGCTGAAGGGTGTACTCAGTCAAAATGTGGGAGGGGGGTTGCTCCCGATGAGGGAGTGTCAGCCAGTACACCTGTCACTGACCCACTGCCATCGGGAGCAAGCCCCCTCCCACATTTTCAGTCCCGGTTTCGTCAGTTGGATACGTCGGCGATGGCTTCGGCCAGGAGTGTCAGGCGTGTCGCATCAATACCCGCCACGTTGGCTCGCCCCGAACTGACCATATACACGCTGTGCTTTTCCCGCAGTTGCTTGACCTGCTCGGCACTCAAACCGGTATAGGAAAACATCCCGCGTTGTGCGCCGATGTGCGCAAAGCGCTCAGCCAAACCATGGGGCGCCAACGCTTCCACCAGTCCGGAACGCAACTGCGCGATCCGCGCACGCATGGCTTCGACTTCCTCGCTCCACTGCTTTTTCAGCTCGGCATCACCGAGGATAGTCGCAACCACTGCCGCACCATGGTCCGGCGGCGTAGACCACAGATTACGCGCGATATTCGCCAGTTGGCTGCGTACATCCGTCAGCTTCTCGGCGTCTGCAGCGCACACGATCAGCGCGCCAACACGGTCGCTGTACAGGCCGAAGTTTTTCGAGCACGAGCTGGTGACCAATACTTCCGGCAACTCTCTGGCAAACAAACGCACCGCCCAGGCGTCCTGCTCCAGGCCATCGCCGAAGCCCTGGTAGGCGAAGTCGATCAGTGGCAGCAGTTGGCGCTCGCGCACGATCTGCAGCACGTGGCGCCAGTCATCCTGGGACAGGTCGAACCCGGTGGGGTTGTGGCAGCACGCGTGCAGCAGCACCACATCACCTTTTGGCACGGTGGAAAGGGTCGCTAGCATCGCCTCCACATCCAGGCGGTTGTCGGCGCCTACATACGGATAGTGGCTGACCTTGAGCCCGGCCTTGGCAAAGATGCTTTCGTGGATTGGCCAGGTCGGGTTGCTCAGCCACACGCCGCGGCCGGGCAGGCTTTGAGCGATGAAGTCGGCACTGAGGCGCAGGGCACCGGTACCACCCGGGGTTTGCGTGGCGCCGGCCCGGCGTTCACGGATAAGTGCAGAATCGGCACCGAGGACCAGCTCGCTGATCAATGTGCCGAACGCTGCATTACCGTGGCCGCCGATGTACGTCTTGGTGGTTTGGGTGTCAACAAGGCGCTGTTCGGCGAGCTTCACTGAATGGGGAATCGGCGTCAGGCCCTGATCATCTTTATAGACACCCACGCCGAGGTCGAACTTGTTCGGGTTGGTGTCCTGGGCATACAGGTCCATCAGCCCGAGGATCGGGTCGCCGGGCACGCGGCCAATGGCATCGAAATGCATTACTTGCGGCCCTCGGCGTCCTTGGCCACTTCGTCGGTGCGGGCGGCCATGATGAAGTCGTTGCGGTGCAGGCCTTTGATGGAGTGGCTCCACCACGTCACGGTGACTTTGCCCCATTCGGTGAGCAGGCCTGGGTGATGGCCTTCGGCTTCGGAGATTTCACCCATGGCGTTGGTAAAGGCCAGGGCGAATTTGAAGTTCTTGAACAGGAAAACCTTTTCCAACTGCATCACGCCGTCGCGGACTTCGATGTTCCAGTCTGGGATCTGCTTGAGCAGCACCGGCAATTCTTCATCGCTGACTTGTGGGGCATCGGCGCGGCAGGCTTCGCAGTGGGCTTGGTTCAAGGTGGTCATGTGGTGGTGTCCTGAATTCGAGTGTTTAAAAACGGTCGTCAGTGGCGTCACCCTAAAGCAACGCGGGGCCAGGGAACAGACTCACCTGGCCTTAAAAGCCACGGTTCACGCGGCCTTGGGTTTTGGCGGGAATTTCGGCGCATGCAACCCAAGCTGCATACCGCGCTCGACCATGCCCATGATGTCTTCCTGCGCGACTTCGAACAGGCGCTTGAGGTTGGGCAGTACGAAATACAGCGGTTGGAGGATGTCGATGCGATACGGCGTGCGCATCGCTTCCAGCGGGTCGAAGGCCTGGTGCTCGGGCTCGTCCGACAGGCAGTACACACTTTCCTTGGGCGACGACAAAATCCCGCCACCGTAGATGCGCCGACCCTCGGGCGTATCCACCAGGCCGAACTCGATGGTCATCCAGTACAGGCGCGCCAGGTACACCCGTTGCTCCTTGGTGGCTGCCAGGCCGAGCTTGCCGTACGTGTGAGTGAATTCGGCGAACCAGGGGTTGGTCAGCAGTGGGCAGTGGCCAAAGATCTCGTGGAAAATATCCGGCTCTTGCAGATAGTCCAGTTCTTCACGGGTACGAATAAAGGTCGCCACCGGAAATTGCTTGTTAGCGAGCAATTCGAAAAAGGTCTGAAAGGGGATCAGCGCGGGGACCCGGGCCACTTGCCAGCCGGTGGTCTCGGCCAGCACTTTATTGATTTCGCCCAACTGTGGAATGCGGTCCAGGGGCAGGCCAAGTTTGTCGATACCGTCCAAGTATTCCTGGCAAGCGCGGCCTTCGATCACTTTCAACTGGCGCGTGATCAGAGTGTTCCACACCGCGTGTTCTTCCGGCGGGTAGTGGATAAAACCTTGCGCATCGGGCTCGCGGGCCACGTAGTGCGTCTGCTTCATACGGCTCTCCTGCTAGGCATTCGTTCTTGTTATGTCCTGCGATGAACCTATTGATAACCCGCGCGGAGCAGGATTCCATCTGTCTGTGACCGGATCTTGTAGGAAAAAATACCGATTTTCGTAAAGTAATCGTTACGCTTGTGTGGTTCATCGCGCCGTTGGGCTGTGAAAAGCACATAAGCTGTCACATAATCTTGACGACTATCTGCGCCCAGCGACAAAAAGACGCGGCGCCTACCCACTTTTTCGGGCCCTTTCATGCGTATCAAAGTGCACTGCCAAAACCGCATCGGCATATTGCGGGACATTCTCAATCTGTTGGTGGAGTACGGCGTCAACGTCGCCAAGGGCGAGGTCGGCGGTGAGCATGGCAATGCCATTTACCTGTTTTGTCCGAACCTGGTGAACATGCAGTTCCAGGCATTACGTCCGCAGTTCGAAGCCATTGCCGGGGTGTTTGGCGTGAAAAGGGTAGGGCTGATGCCCAGCGAGCGCCGGCACATGGAGCTCAATGCCTTGCTCGGCGCGTTGGAGTTTCCAGTGCTGTCCATCGACATGGGCGGCTCCATTGTCGCCGCCAACCGCGCGGCGGCGCAGTTGCTCGGGGTGCGCGTGGACGAAGTGCCGGGCATTCCGCTGTCGCGCTACGCCGAGGACTTCGACTTGCCGGAACTGGTGCGCGCGAGCAAGTCGCGGATCAATGGTCTGCGGGTCAAGGTCAAGGGTGACGTGTTCCTGGCGGACATAGCGCCACTGCAATCCTCCGAGCACGACGACAGCGAGGCCATGGCTGGCGCGGTGCTGACCCTGCACCGGGCCGACCGCGTGGGCGAGCGCATCTACAACGTGCGCAAGCAGGAACTGCGCGGCTTTGACAGCATCTTCCAAAGCTCCAAAGTCATGGCGGCGGTGGTACGTGAAGCCCGGCGCATGGCGCCGTTGGACGCACCGCTATTAATAGAAGGCGAAACCGGCACTGGCAAAGAACTGCTGGCCCGTGCCTGCCACCTGGCCAGCCCCCGTGGGCAATCGCCGTTGATGGCGCTCAATTGTGCTGGTCTGCCGGAGTCGATGGCTGAGACCGAATTGTTTGGCTATGGCCCCGGCGCGTTCGAAGGCGCGCGGGCCGAAGGCAAGCTCGGGCTGCTGGAGCTAACGGCGGGCGGTACGTTGTTTCTCGATGGCGTGGGGGAAATGAGTGCGCGCTTGCAGGTGAAATTGCTGCGCTTCCTGCAGGATGGTTGCTTCCGTCGGGTGGGCAGTGATGAGGAGGTGTACTTGGATGTGCGGGTGATCTGCGCAACCCAGGTGGATTTGTCCGAACTCTGCGCCCGTGGCGAATTCCGCCAGGACCTTTATCACCGCCTCAACGTGCTGTCGTTGCACATCCCACCACTGCGCGAATGCCTTGATGGGCTGGGGCCGTTGGTTGAACACTTTCTTGACCAGGCCAGCCGTCAGATCGGCTGCCCACTGCCCAAGCTGGCGCCGGCGGCGATGGAGCGACTCAGTCACTACCACTGGCCGGGCAATGTGCGGCAGTTGGAAAACGTGCTGTTCCAGGCCGTGTCGTTGTGCGAGGGCGGGACGGTCAAGGCCGAGCATATTCGCTTGCCGGATTATGGCGTGCGTCAGCCGCTTGGCGATTTTTCCCTGGAGGGTGGGTTGGAGGCGATCGTCGGACGGTTCGAGAAGGCGGTGCTGGAGAGCCTGTATGCCGAGCACCCGAGCAGCCGGCAGTTGGGCAAGCGGCTGGGGGTATCGCACACCACCATCGCCAATAAGTTGCGCGATTACGAAATTCTGAAGGCTGATAAATAACCTGTGTGGTTGGGGGGCTGCTTCGCAGCCCTGCGCGGGGCAAGCTCGCTCACCACAGCAAGCCCGCTCTCACATTTGATCTGCGTCGTTGCCGTAAGCGGCAGTAGTCCGCCGTTTTTTCGACTATCCCCAGTCCTTCAAATCCTGCTGACTCAACGCAAACCCCCGTACTGCCTGGGTTTTCCCCTTTTTTTAAAAGTTGGTTCGCAAATTGCTTAAGCCTCATCAGTACAGCGGTGGGCGGCAAGCCTGCGTCAGAAAGAGGAAAGAATGTGGACAAGTACCTTTATGTGGCAATGACCGGCGCCAGCCAGAATGCTCTGGCGCAGAAGGCCCATGCCAACAACTTGGCGAACATTTCCACCAACGGCTTTCAACGTGACCTGGAACAGGCGCGTTCGATGCCGGTGTTCGGTGACAGCTTTCCGGCGCGGGCGTTTGCCCTGACCGAACGTCCAGCCACCGACTTCACCCCCGGCGCGATGATCGAAACCGGTCGTGATCTGGACGTGGCCGTAAACGGCGACGGTTGGATGGCGGTGCAAACCCCGGATGGCAGCGAAGCCTATGTGCGCAGCGCCAGCATGAACGTCGATGCGTTGGGCGTGCTGCGCGCCGGTAACGGCATGCCGATCATGGGCAACGGTGGCCCGATTGCCGTGCCACCCCAGCAGAAGATCGAAGTTGGTTCCGACGGCACCATCAGCATCCGCGCCATGGGCGAAGGCCCACGGGTGATGGCTGAAGTGGACCGGATCAAGCTGGTCCAGCCTGACCTGAAGAATATGAATAAAGGCCTCGATGGCACCATTCACACCAAAGATGGCCAGCCGGCCGTGGCCGATGCGAGTGTCAAGCTGACCTCGGGTTTCCTGCAGGCAAGCAACGTCAATGCCGTGGAAGAAATGACGGCAGTGCTGGCGCTTTCCAAGCAGTTCGAGCTGCACATCAAGATGATGAACAGCGCCAAAGAAGACGACCAGGCCATGACTCGCGTCATGCAGATGAGCTGATCAGCGCTCACTCACTAATTTGCTAAACGGCGCCAACAAACAGGCGCACGAAGGAGAACAACATGCTTCCGGCTCTATGGGTTGCCAAAACAGGTCTGTCCGCCCAGGACACCAACCTGACCACCATTTCCAACAACTTGGCCAACGTGTCGACCACGGGCTTCAAACGTGACCGCGCTGAGTTCCAGGACTTGCTCTATCAGATCAAGCGCCAGCCAGGTGCCCAGTCGACCCAGGACAGCGAATTGCCGTCGGGCCTGCAATTGGGTACCGGTGTGCAAATCGTCGGCACCCAGAAGAACTTCAACGCCGGTAACCTGCAGCAAACCGGCCAGCCGCTCGACATGGCTATCAACGGCAAGGGCTTCTTCCAGATCCTGCAACCGGATGGGACCACTTCGTACACCCGTGACGGCACGTTTCACCTGGACGCCAATGGCCAGATCGTGACGGCCAACGGTTTCGCCCTGGAACCGGCCATCGTCGTGCCGAACAACGCCCAGACCTTCACCGTCGGCAACGACGGCACCGTGTCCATCACCGTGGCCGGTAACCCGGCATCGCAAGTGATCGGCAACCTGCAAACCGCCGACTTCATCAACCCGGCTGGCCTGCAGGCCATGGGTAACAACCTGTTCCTGGAAACCGCCTCCAGCGGCGCGCCGCAAATCGGCACCCCTGGCCTGAACGGTTTCGGCACCACGCTGCAAAGCACCCTGGAAACCTCCAACGTGAGCACCGTTGAAGAGATGGTCAACATGATCACCACTCAGCGCGCCTACGAGATGAACTCCAAGGTGATTTCCACCGCCGACCAGATGCTCTCGTTCGTAACGCAGAATCTGTAATCAAGTCTATGGGGCGCTCTTGAAGGCGCCTGCAACACCGTGAGGTATGGGTCATGAATCGCTATGTTTCCGTTTTGGCATTGAGTGGGATTGCCGTGCTCGCGGGCTGTGTCGCCCCGACGCCCAAACCCAATGACCCTTACTACGCGCCGGTGTTGCCGCGCACGCCGTTGCCGGCGGCGGCCAACAATGGCTCGATCTACCAGGCGGGTTTCGAACAGAACCTGTACAGCGACCGCAAGGCGTTCCGGGTCGGTGACATCATCACCATCACCCTGAACGAGCGGACCCAGGCCAGCAAGAACGCCAACTCGCAGATCGGCAAGACCAGCAAGGCCAGCATTGGCCTGTCATCGCTGTTCGGCGGTGTGCCGAACACCAATAACCCATTGGGCAGCGGTGACTTGAGCCTCGATGCCGGCTACAGCGGCGACCGTGCTACCAACGGCAAGAGTGCGGCGGCGCAAGGCAACACACTGACCGGTTCGATCACCGTGACCGTGGCCGACGTGTTGCCTAACGGCATCATCGCTGTACGCGGTGAAAAGTGGATGACCCTCAATACAGGTGATGAACTGGTGCGCATCGCCGGCATGGTCCGTGCCGATGACATCGCCACCGACAACACCGTGCCGTCGACACGGATTGCCGATGCACGCATTACCTACTCGGGTACGGGTTCGTTTGCTGATGCGAGTCAGCCGGGTTGGTTCGACCGTTTCTTCCTTAGCCCGCTGTTCCCTTTCTAGGTGGCCACTTTGAAACTCAAACAGCTGATGGCTGCCGCACTCCTGCTTTCGTTAAGCGCTGTCGCCCAGGCCGAGCGCCTGAAAGACATTGCGAGCATCTCCGGCGTGCGTTCCAACCAGTTGATCGGTTACGGCCTGGTAGTGGGGCTCAACGGCACGGGTGACCAGACCACCCAGACCCCGTTCACTCTGCAGACCTTCAACAATATGCTCTCGCAGTTCGGCATCAAGGTGCCGGCGGGCTCGGGCAACGTGCAGCTCAAGAACGTCGCGGCCGTGTCTATCAGTGCCGACTTGCCGGCGTTCTCCAAGCCGGGTCAGGTGGTGGACATCACCGTGGCCTCCATCGGTAACTCGAAAAGCCTGCGCGGCGGCACGCTGCTGATGACGCCGCTTAAAGGTATTGACGGTAACGTCTATGCCATCGCCCAGGGCAACCTGGTGGTGGGCGGGTTTGACGCCGAAGGTCGTGACGGTTCGAAGATTACCGTCAACGTGCCATCGGCCGGTCGCATTCCTGGCGGTGCCACGGTGGAACGTACCGTGCCCAGTGGTTTCAACCAAGGCAACAGCCTGACCCTGAACCTCAACCGTTCCGACTTCACCACCGCCAAGCGCGTGGTCGACAAGATCAACGACATGCTCGGCCCTGGCGTGGCCCAGGCCATCGACGGCGGCTCGATCCGTGTAACTGCGCCGCTGGACCCAAGCCAGCGTGTGGATTACCTGTCGATCCTGGAAAACCTTGAAGTCGACCCAGGCCAGGCGGTGGCCAAAGTCATCATCAACTCGCGCACCGGCACCATCGTGATCGGCCAGAACGTCAAGGTGTCGCCGGCAGCGGTGACCCACGGCAGCCTGACCGTGACCATCACCGAAGACCCGATCGTCAGCCAGCCTGGGCCGTTGTCCAATGGCCAGACGGCAGTAGTGCCGCGCTCGCGGGTCAATGCTCAGCAGGAAGCCAAGCCGATGTTCAAGTTCGGCCCCGGCACCACGTTGGATGAGATTGTCCGCGCGGTGAACCAGGTGGGCGCTGCGCCAGGCGACTTGATGGCAATTCTTGAAGCCCTGAAACAGGCCGGCGCCTTGCAAGCCGACCTGATCGTGATCTGAGGCCGTGGCCATGGATATGCGCAAGAGCGGGATCAGCAGCACGGCGGACTCGGGGTCTTACTCCGACTTGAACCGGCTTAACCAGCTCAAGGTCGGCGACGACAAGAACAGCGAAGGCAATATGCGCAAGGTGGCGCAGGAGTTCGAGTCGCTGTTCTTGAGCGAGATGCTCAAGTCGATGCGCTCGGCCACCGAGGCCCTGGGCAAAGACAACCCGATGAACACGCCTGCGGCCAAGCAATATCAGGAGATGTACGACCAGCAACTGGCGGTGTCGTTGTCCCGTGAGGGCGGTGGTATCGGCCTCGCCGACGTGCTGATGCGCCAGATGCAGAAGAACAAACCGGTGGACGCCGCTGCGGCCACTTTGCAGGGCCCGGCAGCCGCTGAACCGGTTAAGAAAGTCGACGTGCCGACGGAAATTGCCGCCGGCACCCAGGCCCAAGGTCCGCTGGGTCGATCCAATGGCCAGCGTCCGTTGTGGGCCTACCGCGTGGCAGAGCCCCAGGCCGGTGCCGCTGCTGCCCATAGCAACGATATGGAGCTGATGAACCAGCGCCGGATCGCCTTGCCAAGCAAACTGACCGATCGCCTGCTCGCCGGCATCGTTCCGAGCACTCAAGTGGCGACCGAGGCCAAGGCCGCGCCGCTGCGTAACAGTGCCTCCGATGACAACGTCGTCAACAGCACCGCTCGCAGTTTTGCGGTGCCCAGCGACCGTATGCAGATCTACAGCCGCGCCGTGGCCCAGCCGCCGCTGGCACCGGCGAAGAAAGCGTTCAGTTCGCAGGACGAATTTGTCGCGACCATGCTGCCGATGGCCAAGGCGGCTGCGGCGCGCATTGGTATTGATCCGAAGTACCTGGTGGCCCAGGCCGCCCTGGAAACCGGTTGGGGCAAATCGGTGATGCGCGCCGAAGATGGCAGCAGCAGTCACAACCTGTTCGGCATCAAGGCCGGCCAGAGTTGGCAGGGCGGTCAGGCGCGTGCGATCACCAGCGAGTTTCGCGATGGCGCGATGGTCAAGGAAACGGCGCAGTTCCGTTCCTACGACTCCTACCAGGACAGCTTCCACGACCTGGTGACATTGCTGCAAAGCAATGATCGCTATAAAGAAGTTGTGAAGTCGGCCGACAACCCGGAACAGTTTGTGCGCGAGTTGCAAAAAGCCGGTTACGCCACCGATCCGGCCTACGCCAGTAAGATTTCGCAGATCGCAAAAACGATGAACAGTTATCAGAATTACGCTGCCGCGGGCGCGACCACTCATTTATAAGGTCTGAACCATGAGTTTGCTCAATATCGGGATGTCGGGGCTTAACGCCGCTCAAGGATCGTTGTCGGTCTTGAGTAACAACATCGCCAACGCCAATACCGCGGGCTATTCGCGTCAGCAGACCACCCAGAGCGCGAACGCGTCGAATCAGTACGGCGGCGTGTTCATCGGCAGCGGCACCACCCTGGCCGACGTGCGCCGGGTCTACAACGAATACCTGGACACCGCTTACCAGAACAGCACCTCGCTCAACAGCGATGCCAAGGCTTACCTGGACCAGATCAGTGCGGTCGACAAGACCCTGTCGGACAAGACCACCGGCATGTCCGCCGTGCTCAGCTCGTTCTTCGCGGCGGTGCAGACCGCCTCGGCCAGTCCGAACGATACTTCGGCCCGTCAGATCCTGCTTACGAACGCCCAGACCCTGACCAACCGGTTCAACACCATCTCCAGCCAGTTGAGCCAGCAGAAAGAGACCATCAACAGCCAGTTGACCTCGATGAGCGATCAGGTCAACCAACTGACGTCGTCGATTGCGTCCCTCAACAAGCAGATCGCCCAGGTACAGGGTTCGTCGAACACTTCCCCGGCCAACCTGCTGGACTCCCGTGCCGAGGCTGTACGCTCGCTCAATGAGTTGATCGGCGTGACCGCCACGGAAAAGAACGGCGTGTTCAGCCTCAGCACCGGCAGTGGCCAGTCCCTGGTGCTGGGCGATCAGTCCAGCAGCATTTCCGCGGTGCCGAGCAAGAGCGACACTAGCCAGTACACGATCCAGCTCAATGCGCCGGGCGGTACCGCCCTGGACTTGGGCAACGTGATCAGTGGCGGCAGCATTGGTGGCCTGCTGCGTTATCGCAGCGATGCGCTGATGCCGGCAATCAATGACTTGGGCCGTATCGCGATTGTCACTGCCGATGCGCTCAACAGCCAGTTGGGCCAAGGCCTGGACCTCAATGGCGAGTTCGGCGCCTCGATGTTCACCGACATCAATAACGCAGCCTCCGTTGCCCTGCGCAGCCAGGCGGCCCAAGGCAACCTGGGCGACGGCGCCCTGGGCGTGACGATCAAAGACAGCAGCCAGTTGACCAACTTCGATTACAAGGTCAGCTTCAACGATGGGACCAATCTCAACAAGGTGACGGTCCTGCGATCCGACGGCAAGGCTATGGGCACTTATGACTTGAGTGCCACGCCGCCGCCGGTTATCGACGGTTTCACCCTGGCGGTCCAGAGCGGCGCAGTGCAGGCGGGTGACAGCTTCAAGGTCAGCCCGACCGCCAACGGCGCCAAGGAAATCGGCACCGTGCTCAGCGATCCGAGCAAGATTGCCTTTGCCGCGCCGTTGCAGGGCGAGGCGGGTAAAACCAACCAGGGCACCGGCACCTTTACGCCGCCGACCCTCACAGTGCCTCTGGATATCCAGGGTGGCGCCGACACCGCGCAATTGCGTACGGGCATTGAGCACTCGATGCCGGTGACGATGGTCTTTGGTAAGCCCGCGGCCGATGGCACTCAGGCTTACACCCTCAGCAACGCCCAGGGTGATCCGATCGGCTCCGGCACTATCATTCCAGGCCAGGCCAACAAGATCAGCATCAGCGTGCCTATGCGCGATGCCGGCGGTGTCTTGTTGTCGCCAGCCAAGAGCTTCAGCTTCGACACCACGGTGGGCGGTTCGCCAGCGAACGGCGACAGCACCTCCTTCTCGTTCAATGCCTCCGGCAAGTCCGACAACCGTAACGCCCAGGCCCTGCTCAACCTGCAGACCAAGTCAACCGTAGGCCTCGCGGCCGATGGCAGTGGGGGCACCAGCCTGGTGGGGGCCAACAGCAAGTTGGTCTCGACCGTCGGCGCCAAGGCCGCAGCGGCCACCACAGACACCACGGCGACCAACGCGCTGTTGACGGCCAACAAGAACGCACGCAACTCCGTATCCCAGGTCAACCTGGATGAAGAAGCGGGCGACATGATCAAGTTCCAGCAGTACTACACAGCGTCGTCGCAGATCATCAAGGCTGCGCAAGAAACCTTCAGCACGCTGATCAATAGTCTTTAAGGGAGTCTGGGACGATGCGCATTTCTACACAGCAGTATTTCGACACCAGTGCCAGCAAATATCAGAACAATTATTCAGGTGTGGTGCAGGCCCAGCAGCAGGCCAGCTCCGGCGTGCGTGTGCAGACCGCCGCCGATGATCCGGTGGCTGCCCAGCGCTTGCTGATGCTGCAACAGCAGAAAGATATGCTGTCGCAGTACAGCGGCAATATCACCAGTATTCAGAACAAGCTGACTAACGAAGAAAGCATCCTGGATGCGATCAACACCACGATCCAGGCCGGCAGCCAACTGGCGCTGCGTGCCGGTGGCGTGACCAGTGATGCTGACCGCAAGTCCATTTCGGTTGAGGTGGGCGCGCTTGAGGATCAACTGTTGGGCTTGCTCAACAGCAAGGACTCGGCCGGCAACTATCTGTTCTCAGGCTCCAAGACCGACACGCCGCCGTACTCGCGTAACAACGATGGTACTTATAGCTATCAGGGCGACGAGAACGAGCTGAGCCTGCAGGTATCCGAGACCTTGACGGTTCGCACCGGCGACACCGGCAAGACCATCCTGGAAGGGGCGGTCAACACCAGTCGCACCCAGTCCAGTTACCTCGCGCCTGCCACTGCGCCGGTGGCGCCTGCGATTTCGCCGCCGCTGGTCGACGACCACAAGGTCGCCTTATCGAGCGGCCTTGTGACTTCGGGTTCCGACTACACCCGGCAGTTTGCCGACGGCCAGCCGTACAAACTGACGTTCACCAGCAGCACCCAGTACGTCATTACCGACAAAGACAACAACGACATTACTTCGCAGGTTGCCGGTAACGGGACGTTCGACTCCACCAAGGAAGGCAGCGCCAGCGTCAACCTGCGTGGCGTCAAGTTCGATATCACGGTAGACCTGACCGACCTTGCCACGGGGCCTGATGCCGATGCGCTGGTCAAGGGGCGTGAGTTCAGCCTCAGCGCCAAGCCTGACGGGTTCAACATCGCTCGAACCCCGAGCAACACTTCCAGCGCGCAATTGACCAATGCCAGCGTCAGCAGTGCGGCCAACTATTCGAGCACGTTTCCTAACAGCGGCGTATTGATCAAGTTCGACGACACCGACCCGACGGCTTACAAGGTCTATGCCCAGCCGTATACAGCCGGCAGCAAACCGATCGTGGACAATGGCGTCATCACTCCCGGCACCGGCACCCCGCCAGGCCCGAGCACCATCACGGCGGCAGGCGTTACCTTCGAACTGAGCGGCACGCCGAACGTTGGCGACCAGTTTTCGGTGGGCAACACCACCCAAAAAACCCAGAACGCCCTCGATACCCTGGGCCAACTGCGTATGGCTCTGGAGCAACCGGCAGACGGCATTCCGGGCGCGCGGGTCAAACTTCAGGACGCCTTGAATGCCGCCGTCAGTAACCTGACCAGCTCGGCCGACCAAGTGGACAACGTACGTGGCTCCATCGGTGCGCGTGAGAATGCGTTGACGGTGCAGGCCAGCGCAAACACTAGCATCAGCTTGGCCAACACCACGACCATGAGTGCACTGGCCAACGTCGACATGGGTGAGGCGGCGATCAACCTGACGCTTCAGCAAACCATGCTCGAAGCCTCGCAGCTGGCGTTCGTGAAAGTCTCGCAGTTGAGCCTGTTCAACAAGATGTAAGTGGCGCCAAGTCAAGCGGCCCGCTCTGGAAACAGGGCGGGCCGTTGTCGTTTCTGGGGTTAAATTGTTGAAACGTTTTGCATAAAGCGCACAAAATTGAGTGACCTGTGAGTCATAAAGCGCATCTTCACTGTATCGTGTGAAAAGGATAAGTCGTCACAGGGTCCTTGCGGGGCGGCTTTCAGCGAGATTTTTATGGGGTTATCCCCTTTATTGTCAGCACTCCGGGCGCAGTCCTCGGGGTGTTCTCCAGCTATTTAGTATTGGGAAGCCACAATGATTGGCATAAAAAGCATCGCCAGTTACGTGCCGGCAGACGGGATCGATAACTACGCCCAGGGTGCCAAATTCGCCAAGGATGAAGAATTCATCATTGGCAAGATCGGTTCTGCGTTCCTGCCGCGCAAGGAAGCCGCGCAGGAAACCTCCGATCTGTGTGTCGAGGCGGTCAACGCTTTGTTTGCCAACAACCCGGATCTGAAGCGCGAATCGATTGACGCGCTGATCGTCGTCACCCAGAACGGTGATGAAGAGGGTTTGCCCCACACCGCCGCGATCGTCCAGGACAAACTGGGCCTGCCGACGCATGTGGCGGCCTTTGATATTTCCCTGGGCTGCTCCGGCTACGTCTACGGTATCTACGCGATGAAGGGCTTCATGGAAGCCACTGGCCTGAAAAACGGCCTGCTGATCACCGCCGACCCGTATTCGAAGATCGTCGACCCGGAAGACCGTAACACCACCATGCTGTTCGGCGACGCCGCTACCGCCACCTGGATGGGTGAAGACGCGCCGTGGTTGCTGGGCAAGTCCAAATTCGGCACCGACGGTTCCGGCGCACCGCACTTGAAGGTCAGTGATGGCGTGTTCTTCATGAACGGTCGCCAGGTCTTCAACTTCGCCTTGCTCAAGGTGCCGGCGCATTTGCACGAGCTGCTCAACGAGTCGGACCTCAAGGCTGATGAGATCGACGCGTTCTGCATTCACCAGGGCAGTGCGGCCATCGTTGATGCCGTGGCACGCCGTTTTGAAGATGCCCCGGTGGACAAGTTCATCAAGGACATGGTCGAGACCGGCAACACCGTGTCGTCGAGCATTCCGCTGCTGCTGGAAAAGCACGTGATGGACGCCAAGTGGAAGCGCGTGGCAATCAGCGGTTTTGGTGTGGGTCTGTCGTGGGGTTCGGCGATTCTGTATCGCCCGTGACGCTTTAATAGGCTGCATAAAAAAACGCCGATGATTTAGAAATCATCGGCGTTTTTTATTTGGCGCCAGAAAAGCCAATGAATCCGGGGTTTTGAGCTGATGTAAGCCGTTGAATTGCAAAGGGTGGCACGGCGCCAGTAAAAAAAATCAAAAAAATCCTCAAGCAACTGCCTACCACGACGATAACTATTACGTAGGTTCTCAGGCCACACCCGGCGGTTGCCAGGGCCGGAAGCCGCAGTATCCATCCAACGAGGATTTCGTCATGGCTTTAACAGTAAACACCAACATTGCTTCGATCACTACTCAGGGCAACCTGAACAAAGCTGGCGGCGCCCTGGCCACTTCCATGCAGCGCCTGTCTTCCGGCCTGCGTATCAACAGCGCTAAAGACGACGCAGCTGGCCTGCAGATCGCTAACCGCCTGACCAGCCAAATCAACGGCCTGGGTCAAGCAGTAAAAAACGTGAACGACGGTATCTCCATCGCTCAGACCGCTGAAGGCGCGATGCAGGCTTCGACCGACATCCTGCAAAAAATGCGTACCCTGGCTCTGTCTTCCGCTACTGGCTCCCTCAGCGCTGACGACCGTAAGTCGAACAACGACGAATACCAGGCTCTGACTTCGGAACTGACCCGTATCTCGCAAACCACTACTTTCGGTGGCCAGAAGCTGCTGGACGGTTCGTACGGTACCAAAGCTATCCAGGTTGGCGCCAACGCTAACGAAACCATCAACCTGAGCCTGGAAAACGTTGCAGCCAACAACATTGGTTCGCAGCAGGTCAAAACCAAGGCCATCGTGCCTAGCGCAACTGGCCTGGCTGGCGGCGACATCACTGTTACCGGCAACGGTCAGACTAAAACCGTAACTTACGCTGCAGGCGCTTCGGCTAAAGACATCGCTGCGGGCCTGAACGGTTCGATCGGTGGCCTGACCGCTACCGCCAGCACTGAAGTCAAACTGGAAGTAGGCGCTGCCACTCCGTCGAACTTCAAACTGGCTGTAGGTAGCGGTGCCGCTGTTGATTTCGTCGGCGTGAAGGACCTGGCCGGCCTGGCTGACCAGCTGAAATCGAACGCTGCCAAACTGGGCATCAGCGTTAACTACGACGAATCCAACAAAACCCTGTCGGTTAAGTCGGATTCCGGCGAAAACCTGTCGTTCTCGGGTGCTGATGCCAACGCCCAGGCCAACATCCTGGTTGGCGCTAAAGACGGCGCTGGCGCATTCGCCACCCCGGCTGCTCTGGGTGCTGCTGCAATCGTTGTGACCGGTCAGGTTTCCCTGGATTCGGCTAAAGGCTACTCCCTGAGCGACGCTGGTACTGGTGTATCGGACTTGTTCTCGGCTGCTACCGTTTCGTCGACCAAGACCACCATCTCTAACACCGACGTGACCGACGCTACCAACGCTCAAAACGCGCTGGCTGTTATCGACAAGGCCATCGGCACCATCGACGGCGTTCGTTCGGGCCTGGGTGCTACCCAGAACCGTCTGACTACCACTGCAGACAACCTGCAGAACATTCAGAAGAACTCCACCGCTGCACGTTCCACCGTTCAGGACGTCGACTTCGCTTCCGAAACCGCCGAACTGACCAAGCAACAAACCCTGCAGTCGGCTTCCACCGCGATCCTGTCGCAGGCTAACCAGCTGCCATCCGCTGTACTGAAGCTGCTTCAGTAATCCCAGCGCTTGGTAACTAACGGAAGGGCGCGTCTACGTGCCCTTCCGTTTTTTCGGTTTAGAGGAGATTGGACATGGACATGAGTGTAAAGCTGAACCAGTCTTATCCGCCGGTTGCACCTCAAAGCGCACCTGCCAAGGTAGTGGCTGACAACAACGTTCTGAATGTCCAGGCAACGCCCGCGATTAGCCAAGAGCCCGCACGCGCCGACCTGGAAAAAGCAGTCACCGATATTCGCGATTTCGTTCAAGCTACCCAGCGTAGCCTCGATTTTTCCATTGATGATTCCACCCACCGTGTGGTGGTCAAGGTCATCAATACCGACAATGGTGAAGTGATTCGCCAGATTCCGTCGGAAACAGCATTGAAGCTGGCACAGAACCTCAGCAGCGCAAGCAACCTGTTGTTTGACGACAAGGCCTGAGCTGGCATGAAACTTGTTGCTGTCCTGTCTTGAGGCGTAATAAGTCAAGATAACGGCAGCCACCGAACAGGAGATAGATGATGGCGGGTTCAACGGTAAGTGGTATCGGTTCGAACATCGATACGCAAGCGATCGTGACATCCTTGGTTAACGCCGAAAAGGTGCCCAAGCAAACGCAGATCAATACCGCGTCCGCGAAAGCGACCACCACGCTGTCTTCGATCGGCAAGGTTCAGGCAGCGCTGGATGCGTTTCGTAGCGCCCTGGACACCATGTCCAAGGACAGCAGCTTCACCGGTTTGAGCGGTTCGTCGTCGGATGAAAAGACCGCGACCATGACGGCCAGCAATACGGCCTCGAACGGCAGCTTCCGGTTGATCGTCGACCAGTTGGCCCAGGCGTCCAAGCTGTCGAGCAAGAACTTCAGCGGTGGCACTTCGACGGTTGTCAACGCGACGGATAAGCCGACCACGTTGACCATCAGTCAGTCCGGCAAGGCTTACGACCTCAGCGTTCCAGCGGGCGCGACCCTGCAGCAGGTACGTGACTCGATCAATACGCAGTTTGGCACGTCGGGGCTGAGTGCCAACATCCAGACCGATTCCAACGGTTCTCGATTGATCCTGACCTCTACCAATATGGGGACGGGCTCGGACCTCACGCTGTCTGGCACCTCGGGGCTGGATGTGGGCGCCACGGTCGTTGATTATCCCAAGGATGCGCAATACAGCATCGATGGTGTTTCGTCTGTGTCCAAGTCCAACACCATCACTGGTGCTCTTAGTGGCGTGGATATCAAGCTGGTAGCTACGTCGACTTACAAAACGGGCACTACGGGTGACAAGAACGCCACGCTCATCACCGTCAGCACCAACAACACCGCGCTCAAGTCCGGGGTCAAGGGGTTCATTGACACCTACAACGCCCTGATCACAGCGATGAACGCCGAAACCAAGGTCACCACGAACCTGGACGGCAGCACCACTGCGGCAGCGTTGACGGGTGACTCGACCATGCGTTCGTTGCAGAGCACGATCCGCAATGAGTTCAACGCGCTGTCGGGCAACGGGGCCTTCAAGTCCCTGGCTCAGTTCGGCGTGACCACCAGTTCGACCACTGGTCTGCTGGCGATTGATGACAAAAAGTGGGACGCGGCGGTTAAAACCAACGGCGCCGACATCAACAGTATGTTCAGCGGTAAAGACGGCATGCTGGCGCGGATGAAAAGCGCCACGGATGACTTTGCCAAGGCGAGCACCGGTATCTTGGCGACGCGTTCGACGTCCTTGTCGGACACGCTGAAGGACCTGACCAAAGACCAGGCCACGCTCGACGAGCGCATGACCCTGCTCACCAACAGCCTGTCGGCCAAATACAACGCCATGGACACCCTGGTCGCCCAATTGCGCCAGCAAAGCACCAGCGTCATGACCACGCTCAACGCCTTGAACAACGTCAAGACCAATAGCTGATGCCTGCGCATGAAAAAGGCCAGGCAATCTGCCTGGCCTTTTTTTATCGCGGGACAACTGGCCCTAAAGCTTTTTGCGAACCCGTCGACATATTGGTTACTAGAATCCTTTTCGCTGTCGCCCGTCACGAGGTAGAAACATGAATCCCATGAGAGCCCTTCGCCAATACCAGAAGGTCAATTCCCATGCTCAGATCTCCGAAGCCAGCCCTCATCGCCTGGTGCAGATGCTGATGGAAGGCGGGCTCGACCGCATGGCCCAGGCCAAGGGCGCGCTGGCGCGTGGCGACATCGCCCAGAAGGGGCTGATGCTCGGCAAGGCCATCGATATCGTGATCGGCCTGCGTGACGGCCTGAACGCTGAAAAGAGTGATAACCCGGCTTACGTTCAGCAGTTGGAAAGTCTGTATGCGTACATGACCAACCGTCTGATGGAAGCCAACCTGCATAACGACGCTGACATGATCGACGAAGTTGCTCGTTTGATGATTACCGTTAAAGAAGGCTGGGATGCGATTGGCGCGCCACAGGCTGCAGCAGAATAAGGCCTGGGTGCCTTGAGGAACACGTCATGAGCCAAGCACTGCAACGCATTGATGAAACCCGTGAGGCGCTGATGGGCGCGCTGGCAGACCGTAACTGGGACGCCATTGGCGAGCTGGATATGGGCTGTCGCGACGTGATCGAGCAGGTGCTCAGCGAAGCACCGGTGGATGAGGATGCGTTGCGTGAAAAGCTTGAGAGTCTGTTGGCGGTATACCAGCAATTGCTTGAGGTGACGACCGGCGAACGCCAGGCGATTTTCGAAGAGATGTCGCAGATCAACCAAGCGAAAAATGCGTCAAAGGTTTACCATCTGTTCGGCTGAACAGTCGAAGTTAATCCTACCGGCGCGTCATAAATTTGACCGTGCCAGCATTTTTGACTTAACTAGTGCTGTTTTCAGATTTCAGACGTCTATAAGGTAAGAAGTCTTACAGGCGCCTCGATTGCCCTCAATCTCGGGGCAGGAAGTTTTACTAGGGAAGTTGCTATTGCATGTGGCGTGAAACCAAAATTCTGCTAATCGATGACGATAGCGTCCGCCGCCGCGACTTGGCGGTGATTTTGAATTTTCTTGGCGAAGAAAATCTGCCCTGCGGTAGCCATGACTGGCAGCAGGCGGCCAGCTCATTGTCATCGAGCCGTGATGTCATTTGCGTGCTGATCGGGACAGTAAATGCTCCAGGCGCTGTTTTGGGCTTGTTAAAGACACTGTCTACGTGGGATGAGTTCCTTCCGGTCCTGCTGATTGGTGATATTTCTTCTGTCGAGCTGCCGGAAGACCAGCGCCGCCGCGTGCTTTCCAGCCTGGAAATGCCTCCCAGCTACAGCAAATTGCTTGATTCCCTGCACCGTGCCCAGGTCTATCGCGAGATGTACGACCAGGCCCGCGAGCGCGGTCGCCACCGCGAACCTAATCTATTCCGCAGCCTTGTCGGCACCAGCCGCGCCATCCAGCACGTGCGCCAGATGATGCAGCAAGTGGCCGATACCGACGCCAGTGTGCTGATCCTCGGCGAGTCGGGCACTGGCAAAGAAGTGGTCGCGCGTAACCTGCACTACCATTCCAAGCGCCGCGACGGGCCATTTGTGCCGGTCAACTGCGGGGCGATCCCTGCAGAGCTGCTCGAAAGCGAACTGTTCGGCCATGAGAAGGGCGCCTTTACCGGGGCGATCACCAGCCGTGCCGGGCGTTTCGAGCTGGCCAACGGCGGCACCCTGTTCCTTGACGAAATCGGCGACATGCCGCTGCCGATGCAGGTCAAGCTGTTGCGCGTATTGCAGGAGCGCACCTTCGAGCGCGTGGGCAGCAACAAGACCCAGAGCGTCGACGTACGCATCATCGCCGCTACCCACAAGAACCTCGAAAGCATGATCGAGGTGGGCAGCTTCCGTGAAGACTTGTACTACCGCCTAAACGTTTTCCCAATCGAGATGGCCCCGCTGCGTGAGCGCGTGGAAGACATCCCGCTGCTGATGAATGAACTGATCTCGCGCATGGAACACGAAAAGCGCGGCTCGATTCGCTTCAACTCCGCTGCGATCATGTCCCTGTGCCGCCATGGCTGGCCGGGCAACGTCCGTGAGCTGGCCAACCTGGTGGAGCGCATGGCGATCATGCACCCCTACGGTGTGATCGGTGTGGTCGAGCTGCCGAAGAAATTCCGTTACGTCGACGACGAAGACGAGCAGATGGTCGACAGTCTGCGCAGTGACATGGAAGAGCGGGTCGCCATCAACGGCCATACCCCGGACTTCGGTTCTACCGCCATGCTGCCGCCGGAAGGTCTCGACCTCAAAGACTACCTCGGCAACCTGGAGCAAGGCTTGATCCAACAGGCCCTGGACGACGCCAACGGCATCGTCGCCCGGGCCGCCGAGCGCCTGCGTATCCGTCGAACCACCCTGGTGGAGAAGATGCGCAAGTACGGTATGAGCCGCCGAGAAGGTGATGAACAGGCAGATGATTGACGCCTGTTTTTCAAGCCGCTGATTAATCAGCGGTTTTTTTTCGGCACAAGTATTGCTACAGCCCTCGCAACGTTCCGTTTAACTGACGGTCAGCCAAGCGAGAGAGCATGATGCCCCACGCCGCCCAACTATCTTCGGCCCCTGCCATCCAGGGACTGATTGCGCCTGTAGAACCGCAGACCCGCCAGGGTCTTGAACAAGCGTTCTCGCAGTTCAACCAGATGTCGAGCCAACTGACTGATTCCTACAGCCTGCTGGAGGCCCGGGTCTGCGAGCTGAAAGGCGAACTGGCGGTGGTTAGCGCCCAGCGCATGCAAGAGCTGGCCGAGAAAGAGCGCTTGGCCAACCGTCTGCAGAACCTGCTGTCGCTGCTGCCCGGTGGCGTTATCGTCATTGACGAAGAGGGCCGCGTGCGCGAAGCCAATCCGGCAGCCTGCGACATGCTCGGCCTGCCGCTGGAAGGCGAGCTGTGGCGCCACGTCATTACCCGCTGCTTTGCGCCGCGCGAGGATGATGGTCACGAAATCTCCCTTAAAGACGGGCGCCGCCTGTCCATCGCTACCCGTTCCCTGGACGCTGAGCCAGGGCAATTGGTGCTGCTCAACGACCTGACCGAAACCCGTCACCTGCAAGACCAATTGGCGCGCCACGAGCGTTTGTCCTCGTTGGGCCGAATGGTCGCTTCTTTGGCGCATCAAATCCGTACGCCGTTGTCGGCGGCCTTGATTTACGCCAGTCATTTGACTGATGAACAATTGCCCGCTGCCACGCAGCAGCGTTTTGCTGGCCGTCTCAAAGAGCGCCTGCACGAACTGGAGCATCAGGTGCGCGACATGTTGGTGTTTGCCCGCGGCGAATTGCCGCTGACTGACCGCGTGACACCTGCCCAATTGATGCAGGCCCTGCAAGCGGCGGCGGCCACCCATATTCAAGACACTCAGGTGCGTTGGCAGTGCGACAGCCACCTTGGCGAGTTGCTGTGCAATCGCGACACCCTGGTGGGCGCGTTGCTCAACCTGATCGAAAACGCTATCCAGGCCAGCGGCCCGGGCGCACGGCTCAAGGTGCACCTGTACAACCGCGAGCAAACCCTGCGCCTGTGCATCAGCGACAGCGGTGCCGGCATTGATCCTGTGGTGCTTAAGCGCCTTGGCGAACCCTTTTTCACCACCAAGACCAATGGAACCGGCCTCGGCCTGACCGTGGTCAAGGCTGTGGCGCGTGCCCATCAGGGAGAATTGCAGTTGCATTCCCGACTGGGGCGTGGCACGTGTGCATTGATGAGCTTGCCGCTGTTTTCATGCGCGGCAAGCGCGGAGTAAAAAGTAATGGCTATCAAGGTTCTGTTGGTGGAAGACGATCGCGCCCTGCGTGAAGCATTGGCGGACACGCTGCTGTTGGCGGGTCATGACTACCGGGCGGTCGGTTCTGCCGAGGACGCCTTGGACGCGGTGGAGCAGGAAACCTTCAGCCTGGTGGTCAGTGACGTGAACATGCCCGGCATGGACGGCCACCAGTTACT
This sequence comes from Pseudomonas sp. Irchel 3H9, assembly GCF_900187495.1. NCBI lineage: Bacteria > Pseudomonadati > Pseudomonadota > Gammaproteobacteria > Pseudomonadales > Pseudomonadaceae > Pseudomonas > Pseudomonas sp. Irchel 3H9. The sequence goes on from NZ_FYDK01000004.1 coordinate 279,534, forward strand.
GGCCTTGCTGCGCGCGCGCCAGCCGCAACTGCCGGTGTTGCTGATGACCGCTCACGGCGCGGTGGAGCGTGCGGTGGACGCCATGCGCCAAGGCGCGGCGGATTACCTGGTCAAGCCGTTCGAACCCAAGGCGCTGATCGAACTGGTGGCGCGGCACGCCTTGGGCGTGATCCCTGCCAGCGAAGGCGAAGGCCCGATTGCCTTCGAGCCGGCCAGTGCGCAATTGCTTGAGCTGGCGGCCCGTGTGGCGCGCAGTGACTCCACGGTGCTGATCTCCGGCGAGTCCGGTACCGGTAAAGAGGTGCTGGCGCGTTACATCCACCAGCAATCCACTCGCGCCAAACAACCGTTCATCGCCATCAATTGCGCGGCGATCCCCGACAACATGCTTGAAGCCACCTTGTTCGGTCATGAAAAAGGCTCGTTCACTGGCGCCATCGCTGCCCAGGCCGGCAAGTTCGAACAGGCCGATGGCGGCACCATTCTGCTGGATGAAATCTCGGAAATGCCTCTGGGTCTGCAAGCCAAGCTGCTGCGGGTGCTGCAAGAGCGCGAAGTGGAGCGCGTCGGTGCGCGTAAACCGATCCAGTTGGATATCCGTGTGGTCGCCACCACCAACCGCGACCTCGCTGGCGAAGTGGCGGCGGGGCGCTTCCGCGAAGACCTGTTCTACCGGCTATCAGTATTCCCCCTGGCCTGGCGCCCGCTGCGTGAGCGTCCGGCGGACATCATTCCGCTGGCCGAGCGCTTGCTGAACAACCACGTCAAAAAAATGAAGCACGCCCAGGCGCGGCTCTCGGCCGAGGCGCAAGCGTGTCTCATCAGCTATCCCTGGCCGGGCAACGTGCGCGAGTTGGATAACGCCATCCAGCGCGCGCTGATTCTGCAACAGGGTGGCTTGATCCAGCCCCAGGATTTCTGCCTGGCCATGGGCAGTGGTGCGGCCCCATTGCCTACCTTGGCGCCCACGCCGGTGGTTGCAGAGGCTGAGTCTGCCGGTGCCCTGGGTGACGACCTGCGTCGCCGCGAATTCCAGATGATCATCGACACCCTGCGCGCCGAGCGCGGCCGTCGCAAAGAGGCCGCCGAGCGTCTGGGCATCAGCCCGCGCACCCTGCGCTACAAGCTGGCGCAGATGCGCGACGCCGGGATGGACGTCGAGGCGTATCTGTTCGCCACATAACCGGTAACAACGGCGATAAGGTTTGTCGCCTTTTCTTACGAGTTGATACAGAGCTGGCACCCTTGTTGCTACCTCCCCTAGTAATCGCTGCGTAGTGTCAAAAATTTGCGGGTTGGAGAGAGAAGTTCATGAGCCAGGGTATTGAGTTCAATCGGTTGATGTTGGATATGCGCTCCATGCAAATGGATGCCATGGCTCAACCGAAATCCGTCGCGCCAGCGCCGGAATTGGGCCAAAGCAGCTTCGCCGACATGCTCGGCCAGGCCATCAACAAAGTCAGTGACACCCAGCAAGCTTCCAGCCAGTTGGCCACCGCGTTCGAGATCGGCAAAAGCGGCGTGGACCTCACCGATGTGATGGTCGCCTCGCAAAAGGCCAGCGTCTCCTTTCAGGCTCTGACCCAAGTGCGTAACAAGTTGGTTCAGGCCTATCAAGACATCATGCAGATGCCGGTTTAAGGGCGAGATTTAAGTCATGGCAGAAGCAGTCTCCGACAACGTACCCGCCAAGGCAGACGGCAAGCCGCCGCTGTTTGGCCTGTCGTTCCTGGAAAACCTCTCGGAAATGACCATGTTGCGTCAGGTGGGCCTGATGGTCGGCCTGGCTGCCAGCGTGGCGATTGGTTTCGCCGTGGTGTTGTGGTCGCAACAACCCGATTACCGTCCGCTTTACGGCAGCCTGGCGGGCATGGATTCCAAGCAGATCATGGAAACCCTCGCCGCCGCCGACATCGCCTACACCGTAGAGCCCAACTCTGGCGCGCTGCTGGTTAAGGCCGATGACGTGGCCCGTGCGCGCATGAAGCTTGCCGCTGCCGGCGTAACGCCGTCCGACAGCAATATCGGTTTTGAAATCCTCGACAAGGACCAGGGCCTCGGGACCAGCCAGTTCATGGAAGCCACGCGCTACCGTCGTGGCCTGGAAGGCGAGCTGGCCCGCACCATCTCCAGCTTGAACAACGTCAAGGGCGCCCGTGTGCACTTGGCCATTCCGAAAAGCTCGGTATTTGTGCGCGACGAGCGCAAGCCAAGTGCCTCGGTACTGGTGGAACTGTTTTCCGGCCGTTCGCTGGAGCCTGGTCAGGTCCTGGCGATCATCAACCTGGTGGCCACCAGCGTTCCCGAATTGAGCAAGTCGCAAATCACCGTTGTCGACCAGAAGGGCAACTTGCTGTCCGACATGGCGGAAAACTCCGCCCTGACCCAGGCCGGCAAGCAATTCGACTACAGCCGCCGTATGGAAAGCATGCTCACCCAGCGTGTGCACAACATCCTGCAACCGGTGTTGGGCAACGACCGCTACAAGGCTGAGGTGTCCGCCGACGTGGACTTCAGTGCCGTCGAGTCGACCTCCGAGCAGTTCAACCCGGACCAGCCAGCGCTGCGCAGCGAACAGTCCACCAGCGAACAACGCACCGCCAGCAATGGTCCGCAAGGTGTGCCGGGTGCCCTGAGCAACCAGCCGCCAGCCCCGGCTTCGGCCCCGCAAACCACCGGTGGCGCTGCTGCCACCGCTGGCGCGATCCAGCCCGGCCAGCCATTGTTGGACGCCAACGGCCAGCAGATCATGGACCCGGCCACCGGCCAACCGATGCTCGCCCCGTACCCGGCGGACAAGCGTAACCAGTCCACCAAGAACTTCGAACTCGATCGCTCCATCAGCCACACCAAGCAGCAGCAGGGTCGCGTCAATCGCCTGTCGGTGTCGGTGGTGGTCGATGACCAGGTCAAGGTCAATGCGGCGGATGGCGCCGTTACCCGTGCGCCGTGGAGCGCCGACGAATTGGCGCGCTTCACTCGCCTCGTGCAGGACGCCGTCGGCTTCGACGCCAGCCGTGGTGACAGCGTCAGCGTGATCAACATGCCGTTCTCCGCCGAGCGCGGTGAAGTCATCTCCGAAGCGGCGTTCTACACCCAGCCGTGGTTCTGGGACATCGTCAAGCAAGTGCTGGGTGTGTTGTTCATCCTGGTATTGGTGTTCGGCGTGCTGCGCCCGGTGCTCAACAACATCACCGGCAACGGCAAGAACAAACAACTGGCGGCGTTTGGCGGCAGTGACGTCGAGTTGGGTGGCATGGGCGGCCTGGACGGCGAACTGGCCAACGACCGCGTCAGCCTCGGCGGCCCGCAAAGCATCCTGTTGCCAAGCCCGAGCGAAGGTTACGACGCTCAGTTGAACGCAATCAAAAGTCTGGTAGCAGAAGACCCGGGCCGTGTGGCCCAGGTCGTGAAAGAGTGGATTAACGCAGATGAGTGATCGAGCCGCTGTTGCCAAGCTCACCAAGGTCGACAAAGCCGCAGTTCTGCTGCTGTCGCTCGGTGAAACCGATGCCGCCCAAGTGCTGCGCCACATGGGGCCCAAAGAGGTCCAGCGTGTGGGCGTGGCCATGGCGCAGATGCGCAATGTGCACCGTGAGCAAGTCGAGCAGGTGATGAGCGAGTTCGTCGAGATCGTCGGCGACCAGACCAGCCTGGGCGTCGGCTCCGACAGCTACATCCGCAAGATGCTCACCTCGGCCCTGGGCGAAGACAAGGCCAACGGCCTGATCGACCGCATTCTGTTGGGTGGCAACACCAGTGGTCTGGACAGCCTCAAGTGGATGGAACCGCGCGCCGTCGCCGACGTGATCCGCTTTGAACACCCGCAGATCCAGGCCATCGTGGTGGCGTACCTCGACCCGGACCAGGCCGGTGAAGTGCTCGGCCATTTCGACCATAAAGTGCGCTTGGACATCATCCTGCGCGTCTCGTCGCTGAACACCGTGCAGCCGGCGGCCCTGAAAGAATTGAACACCATCCTGGAGAAACAGTTCTCCGGCAACTCGAATGCCTCGCGGACCACCTTGGGTGGTATCAAGCGTGCGGCAGACATCATGAACTTCCTCGACAGCTCGGTCGAAGGCCAGTTGATGGACTCGATCCGCGAGATCGACGACACCCTGTCCGGCCAGATCGAAGACCTCATGTTCGTGTTCAACAACCTCTCCGATGTCGACGATCGTGGCATCCAGGCGTTGCTGCGCGAAGTGTCCTCCGACGTGCTGGTGCTTGCCCTCAAAGGCTCGGACGAAGGCGTCAAAGAGAAGATCTTCAAGAACATGTCCAAGCGTGCTTCCGAACTGTTGCGCGACGACCTGGAAGCCAAAGGCCCGGTGCGCGTCAGCGACGTGGAAACCGCGCAGAAAGAAATCCTCACCATTGCCCGCCGTATGGCCGAAGCCGGAGAAATCGTTCTCGGTGGGAAGGGCGGCGAAGAAATGATCTAAGGCGCCCCTGATGTCGAACAAAGATGAGGCGCCCAGCGATCTGATTCGCGCACGGGATGTCGGTGGGTTCGACATCTGGTCGTTGCCCAGCTTCGACCCGCATGTGCCCGAGCCTGAGCCGGAACCCGTTGAAGAAACGCCGGTGGAAATGGAAGAAGTGCCGCTGGAAGAAGTCCAGCCACTGACCCTGGAAGAGTTGGAAAGCATCCGCCAGGAGGCTTACAACGAAGGCTTCGCTGCGGGTGAAAAAGACGGTTTTCGCAGCACCACTCTCAAGGTGCGCCAAGAGGCCGAAGCGGCGCTGAGCGTCAAGCTGGCCAGCCTGGAACGTTTGATGGGTGTGTTGTTCGACCCTATCGCCGAGCAGGATGCGCAGATTGAAAAATCCATGGTCGGCCTGGTGGAGCATATTGCACGCCAGGTGATCCAGCGAGAACTGGTGCTCGACTCCAGTCATATCGAAAGCGTGATGCGCGAAGCACTCAAGCTGCTGCCCCTGGGTGTCGGCAATGTGCGGCTGTACATCAACCCGCAGGATTTCGAACAGGTCAAAGCCCTGCGCGAGCGCCATGAAGAAACCTGGCGCATCGTCGAAGACGCAGCGCTTCAGCCCGGTGGTTGCCGGGTCGAGACCGAACACAGCCGCATTGATGCGACGGTGGAAACCCGCATCAGCCAGATCATGGCCAAGCTGCTGGATCAAGTCCACGAGCAGGTGTTGAACCCTGCCGAACCTGACCTCAGCGTCGACCTGGACGCCGCCGATGCGCCTTGATCGCACCAGCTTCGTCAAGCGCCTGAGCGGCTACGTCGAGGCCACTGAATTGCCCGGCCAGCCGATCCTTGAAGGGCGCCTGTTGCGTATGGTCGGCCTGACCCTCGAAGCCGAGGGCCTGCGCGCCGCCATGGGCAGCCGCTGCATGGTGATCAACGACGACAGCTACCACCCGGTGCAGGTCGAAGCGGAAGTGATGGGCTTTTCCGGCAACAAGATCTTCCTGATGCCCGTCGGCAGCCTGGCGGGCATCGCCCCTGGCGCCCGTGTGGTGCCGCTGGCCGATACCGGCCGCCTGCCCATGGGCATGAGCATGCTCGGCCGGGTGCTGGACGGCGCCGGTCGTGCGTTGGACGGCAAGGGCGGCATGAAAGCCGAAGACTGGGTGCCGATGGACGGCCCCACCATCAACCCGCTCAACCGCAACCCCATCAGCGTACCGCTGGATGTGGGCATCCGCAGCATCAACGGTTTATTGACGGTCGGCCGCGGCCAGCGTCTGGGCCTGTTCGCCGGTACCGGTGTGGGTAAGTCGGTGTTGCTCGGCATGATGACGCGCTTTACCGAGGCCGACATCATCGTGGTGGGGCTGATCGGCGAGCGGGGCAGGGAAGTTAAGGAATTCATCGAGCACAGCCTCGGTGAAGAAGGCCTCAAGCGCTCCGTCGTCGTCGCCTCCCCAGCGGATGATGCGCCGTTGATGCGTTTGCGCGCGGCCATGTACTGCACGCGCATCGCCGAATATTTTCGCGACAAGGGCAAGAACGTCCTCTTGCTGATGGACTCGCTCACCCGTTTTGCCCAGGCCCAGCGGGAAATCGCCCTGGCCATCGGCGAACCCCCGGCGACCAAGGGCTACCCACCGTCGGTGTTCGCCAAGCTGCCGAAACTGGTGGAGCGCGCCGGCAATGCCGAGGCCGGTGGCGGCTCGATCACTGCGTTCTATACGGTGTTGTCCGAAGGCGATGACCAGCAGGACCCTATCGCCGACTCGGCGCGGGGCGTGCTCGACGGCCACATTGTGTTGTCGCGCCGTTTGGCCGAAGAAGGGCACTACCCGGCTATCGATATCGAAGCGTCCATCAGCCGGGTCATGCCGGCGGTGGTCACGCCGGAGCATATGGTCCGCGCGCAACAGTTCAAGCAGTTGTGGTCGCGCTATCAACAGAGCCGCGACCTGATCAGCGTTGGCGCCTACGTGGCCGGTGGCGATCGCGACACCGACCTGGCGATCGCCCTGCAACCGCAGTTGGTGACTTACCTGCGCCAAGGCCTCAACGACAAGATCAGCATGGGTGAAAGCGAAGCGCATCTGCATTCCATCTTCGCCCCTGCGCCAGGCGGCTAAGCCATGGCCAACAGCCGCGCCGCGCGCCTGGCCCCCGTGGTGGACATGGCCGAAAAGGCCGAAAAAACCGCCGTACAGCGCCTGGGTTATTTCCAGGGCCAAGTGCGCTTGGCGGAAAGCAAGTTGGGTGACCTGGAACGCTTTCGCGGCGAGTACCAACAGCAATGGATCGAGCGCGGCACCAAGGGTGTTTCGGGTCAGTGGCTGATGGGCTACCAGGGCTTTCTCAACCAGTTGGAAACCGCCGTGGGCCAACAGCGCCAGAGCCTGGCCTGGCACCAGAACAACCTCGATAAGGCCCGCGAAAGTTGGCAAGAGGCGTTTGCCCGGGTCGAAGGTTTGCGCAAGCTGGTGCAGCGCTATATCGATGAAGCGCGGGCGCTGGAAGACAAGCGTGAGCAGAAGTTGCTCGATGAGCTATCACAACGTCTTCCCCGCCAATCACAATTCTGAATGTGCGAGGGGGCTTGCCCGCGGTAGCGATAGATCGGTCACTGAATTTGTTGGCTGACCTACGGCTATCGGGACCAGGCCCTCTTCCGCATTTGACCTGCGGTGTTGCCCGGATCTCATTCGCCTGCTACACCTTGTGTCTATGCCCATGACAAGGAAGCAGTCGCATGTCAATCGAGTCAGAAGTATCCCTGGACGGGAAGAAGTTGACGATCGCTATCAAGGGACGGTTTGATTTCGGCAGTCATCAGACGTTTCGTGACGCCTACGAGCGTTACTACAAAGTGCCTGAGCTGTATGTGGTCGATCTGAAAGAAACCACGTACATGGACAGCTCGGCCTTGGGCATGCTCCTGCTGTTGAGGGACCATGCTGGCGGCGAAGAGGCGCAGGTTGAGGTGGTCAACACCAACTCCGATGTGCGCAAGATCCTCGCCATCTCCAACTTCGACAAGCTGTTCGACATCAAGTGAGCGCCCAGGCCCCCGCGGTTGAGCCGCTGACGATCCTGATCGCCGATGATAACGCTGCCGATCTTCTGTTGCTGTCGACCATTGTGCGGCGCCAGGGGCATCAGGTGCTCACCGCTACCAACGGCGAGGAAGCCGTCGAAGTCTTCGCCCGCGAACGGCCGCAGCTGGTGCTGATGGATGCCTTGATGCCAGTGATGGATGGCTACGGCGCTGCGCGGTGGATCAAGCAACTGGCGGGGGAAGAATTGGTCCCCATCATTTTCCTCACCTCCCTGCGCGAAAGCGCTGCCCTGGCCGAGTGCCTGGATGCCGGCGGTGATGACTTCCTGCCCAAACCCTATAACCAACTGATCCTGGCGGCCAAGATCAACGCCATGGACCGCCTGCGCCGCCTGCAAGCCACGGTGTTGCAGCAACGCGACATGATTGCCAAGCACCACGACTACCTGCTGCATGAGCAGCGCGTGGCCAAGGCAGTGTTCGATAAGGTCGCCCACTCCGGCTGCATCAATGCCGCACCGAACATCCGCTACCTGCAATCGCCCTATGCGCTGTTCAATGGCGACCTGCTGCTGGCGGCCTACACGCCGTCAGGCGACATGCACGTGCTGCTCGGCGATTTCACCGGCCATGGCTTGCCGGCGGCGGTGGGCGCTATGCCCCTGGCGGAAGTGTTCTATGGGATGACCGCCAAGGGCTATGGCCTGGCGCAGATCCTTCGGGAGATGAATGCCAAGCTCAAGCGCATTCTGCCGGTAGACATGTTCTGCTGCGCCACCCTGTTGTGCCTGAGCACCGAGCGGCGCGTGGTGGAGGTGTGGAACGGGGGCATGCCCGACGGTTATGTGCATGACATCGCCAGCGGCAAGCGCACCCCGATGCAGTCGCGGCATTTGCCGTTGGGGGTGTTGTCGGCGCAAGCCTTTGATGACCGCACCGAGGTCTGGCCCATGGCGTTGGGCGACCGTGTGTTCCTGCTGTCCGACGGCGTGTTGGATACCGCAGATGCCAACGATCAACTGTTCGGCGCCGAGCGTTTACAGCAGGTCTTTGCGGCCAATCGCGAGCCCAATCGTCTGTTTGAAGACATCGAACAGGCCCTGGCGGCGTTTCGCGGTGAAGCGCGTGACGACGTGAGCATGGTGGAAATCACCCTGCAGCACGGCCAATCCCTGCGCGCCACCGGGCCGTTGTATGCCGACAGCGGCCAATCCTGCCCGCTGGATTGGTCGGTGAGCTTTGAGTTTCGCGCCGAGACCCTCAAGCGCTACAACCCTTTGCCCTATCTGCTGCAACTGCTGCTTGAGATCCACGGCCTGCGCGAGCAGAGCGGTGCGCTCTACAGCGTGATGGCTGAGCTGTATTCCAACGCCCTGGAACATGGTGTGCTGGGGCTGGACTCGCGGCTCAAGCGCAATGCCCAGGGGTTTGCCGAATATTACCGCCAGCGCAATGACCGCCTGGCGAAGTTGAACAGCGGTTACGTGCGGGTGCATGTGCAGGTGGTGCCCACCCACATGGGCGGCAAAATGACGTTGCGCCTGGAAGACAGCGGGCCGGGTTTCGACGTGGAACAGATGCTGGCACGGCCGCTGGACGTCGATCGTCTGTCGGGTCGGGGCCTTAGCCTGGTGCGCCAGTTGAGCAGCGACGTACGCTGGTCTGACGGTGGGCGCAGTGTCTGCGTGGAGTTTTGCTGGGGGGCTCTGGCATAATCCGCCGATTCTTGATCAAGGAGCGAGCAAGTGGCAGAGATTCATATGGACCCGCAGGTGTTGTCGGGTTTGCAGGAGGTTATGGAGGGCGAGTATCCCAAGCTGCTTGATACCTTTCTTGATGACTCCCAGAAACGCATCGAGGCCCTGCACCAGGCGCGGGATGATGCCAAGGCGTTGGGACGGATTGCGCATAGTTTCAAGGGGAGCAGTGGGAACCTTGGGGCGCTGCGGTTGGCGCAGTTGTGTCAGTCGCTTGAGGCCAGGTCTTCTGAGCCGGCTTCGGACTTGGGGGAGTTGGTGGATCAGATTGATCGGGAGTTTGCGTTGGTGCGGCCGTTGTATGAGCACGAAAGGCAACGGTTTCAACTTTGATGGGTGACCTGTCCGTTACCGAATAACGGATAGGCCCACCCAAAAAACCGCAATCCAACAAACCTGGCCCAACTCTTGCTCTACCTCCAGGTACTGCATCCCCGACCCCCATGCAGTGGAGACCTTTACCTATGCCAGTCGCCCCCAATTCGCTTCTTCAGGCTGCCCCCGCGGCCAAGCCTCAAGCGCCCGCTGCCAACCCCCAGGTAGCGGCTGCGGACCCACGGGACAAGGGCCCTGGCTTCGCTCAAGTGTTCGCCAGCCAAGGCTCGAAACCGTCGGTCAAAACCGACGACAACGCGGCCAAACCCACACGCGACAAGCCTGTCGACGCCAGCGCCAAGCCGGCTGCCGGTACCGACAAGCCTGCCGCCAGTACACCGGCGGTTGCCGATAGCGGCAAGACCTTGCCTGCCAAGCCGTCCGACGACAGCGCCAATAAGGATGACGACGCACCCGCCGATCCAGCACTCGCGCAGCAGCCCCCGACTGATCCCGTCGTCGACCCGGCCATGATTGCCGCTGTCACGCCTGTGGTCTTGCCGGTGGTCGTGCCGGTGGAAACCCCGGAACCCGCCGCTGCCGCCCAGGACGACAAGGCCCAGCCGTTGGTCGCTGTGCCCATCGCGGCGACCGAGGAGGTCAAGCCGGCCTTCGATCCTGAGGCTGATCCCCTGGATGCCATGCCGGCCGTGCGCCTGGCGATGGAGCAGGGCGGGCATGTGTCGGCCAGCAGTCAGGCGCCGGCCAAAACCGCACCGACGACTACCCAGGACCAGCCAACCGCCGCGCAGAACTTTGCCGCTGGCCTGGCCACAATGGTCGACCAGCAAGCCACCAAAGACAGCACTGACCAAGGCGGTGACAAGGCCTTCAGCGGCTTGATCGAAGACGGCCTCAAAGACCTTAAAAACGCCACCAGCGACACCCGTGTCGATGATTTCGCCAATCGTTTGGCGGCATTGACCCAGGCGGCCACGCCGAAAACGGCCAACGCGTTGCCGCCGGTGACGAATGCGCCACTGGCCATGCACCAGAGCGGTTGGACCGACGAGATCGTCAATCGAGTGATGTACCTGTCCAGCGCCAACCTCAAGTCGGCGGAGATCCAGTTGCAACCGGCTGAACTCGGCCGTCTGGATATCAAGGTCAACATGACCGCCGACCAGCAAGCCCAGGTCAACTTCATGAGCGCCCACCCGGTGGTGCGTGAAGCGCTGGAAAGCCAGTCGGGTCGCCTGCGGGAAATGTTTGCGCAACAGGGTATGGGGCAGGTGGACGTCAACGTGTCCGACCAATCCCGTGGTCAGGAGCAGCAACAGCAGCAGGCCCAGACCAGTGGCGTGAGTCGCAGCGGGCGAGGGGCTGACAGCGGCGACAGTGGCAACCATATTGATGTGGCTGAAGCCGTGGTGCCAGTGAGCTCTACAGTGATCGGCTCCAGCGCCGTCGATTACTACGCCTGACTTGAGCCGCGTACAGATCCAAATTGTGGGAGGGGACTTGCCCTCCGGTGAGGGTGTATCAGTCAACCGATGTATGAACTGACACACCCTCATCGAGGCAAGCCTCCTCCCACATTTGTTTTGTGGTGTTCGTTCGTCTCTGCCTGCCAGACAACTCTGGCATAACACTTGCTCTTGCCTATCCGTAGATCTATGAATTCCCGAATAGTGACGGATTATTGGCATGGCGAAGAGCGACGACGCAGCAAAAGCACCCGCACCGGCAGGCAAAGGCAAGCTCAAGCTTATCCTGATGATAGTCGTGGGCCTGCTCCTGGCCATCGGGGCCTCGGTGGGCGGCACTTGGTACATCATGCATAGCAGTGCAAGCAAACCGGCACCAGCCGCCGAAACCGCCAGTAACGTCAAGCCACCGGCAATCTTCGAGCCGATGCTTCCGGCCTTTGTTGCCAACTTCAATCAGAACGGCCGCCAACGCTACCTGCAAGTGAGCATCACCTTGCTGGCACGGAATGCGGCGGACCTGGATGCCCTCAAAGTGCATATGCCGGTGATCCGCAACAACCTGGTGATGCTGTTCTCCGGGCAGAGCTTCGACACCTTGGCCACCCCGGTGGGCCAGGAAATGCTGCGCCAGAAGGTCACTGCCAGCGTGCAGGAAGTGGCCCAGAAGGAGCTCGGCAAAGTCGTGGTCGAGCAGGCGCTCTTCACTAACTTCGTATTGCAGTAGGATCACGACATGGCCGTGCAAGACCTGCTGTCCCAGGATGAAATCGACGCGCTGTTGCATGGCGTCGACGACGGTCTGGTACAGACCGAAATGGCTGCCGAGCCCGGCAGCGTCAAAAGTTATGACCTGACCAGCCAGGATCGCATCGTCCGTGGACGCATGCCGACGCTGGAGATGATCAACGAACGCTTCGCTCGCTACACCCGGATCAGCATGTTCAACATGCTGCGCCGCTCGGCGGACGTGGCGGTGGGCGGCGTGCAGGTGATGAAGTTCGGTGAGTACGTGCATTCGCTGTACGTTCCCACCAGCCTTAACCTCGTCAAGATCAAGCCGTTGCGCGGCACCGCGCTGTTCATCCTCGACGCCAAACTGGTGTTCAAGCTGGTGGACAACTTCTTCGGCGGTGACGGTCGTCACGCCAAGATCGAAGGCCGTGAATTCACCCCCACCGAATTGCGCGTCGTGCGCATGGTGCTGGAGCAGGCCTTCATCGATTTGAAGGAAGCCTGGCAGGCGATCATGGAAGTCAATTTCGAGTACATCAACTCGGAAGTGAACCCGGCCATGGCCAACATCGTCGGCCCGAGCGAAGCGATTGTGGTGTCCACTTTCCACATCGAACTCGATGGCGGCGGCGGCGACCTGCACGTGACTATGCCGTACTCGATGATCGAGCCGGTGCGCGAGATGCTTGATGCCGGTTTCCAGTCCGACCTGGACGACCAGGACGAGCGTTGGGTCAAGGCCTTGCGCGAAGACTTGCTGGACGTCGACGTGCCGCTGAGCGCCACCGTAGCCCGTCGCCAATTGCGCCTGCGGGATATTTTGCACATGCAGCCGGGAGACATCATCCCGGTCGAATTGCCGGAAGAAATGATCATGCGCGCCAACGGCGTGCCGTCGTTCAAGGTCAAGCTGGGTTCCCATAAGGGCAACCTGGCGCTGCAAGTGGTTGAGCCGATCAACCGTCGCTGATGCATCCCCTATTTATGAATGTTTGCTCCGCCGAGGACATGTAATGGCTACCGAACACGAAAACACTTCCGCCGAAGACCAGGCTCTGGCTGACGAATGGGCTGCGGCCCTGGAAGAAACCGGCGATGTTGGCCAGGACGATATCGACGCCCTGCTGGCCGCCGATGCCGCCACTGCCCCCGCAGGTAACCGCCTACAGATGGAAGAGTTTGGCAGCGTGCCGAAGAACAACGACCCGGTGACCCTCGATGGGCCGAACCTGGACGTGATCCTCGACATCCCGGTGTCGATTTCCATGGAAGTGGGCAGCACCGACATCAACATCCGCAACCTGCTGCAACTCAACCAGGGCTCGGTGATCGAGCTGGATCGCCTGGCGGGTGAGCCCTTGGACGTGCTGGTCAACGGCACCCTGATTGCCCACGGTGAAGTGGTGGTGGTCAACGAAAAGTTCGGCATCCGCCTGACGGACGTGATCAGCCCAAGCGAACGCATCAAGAAGTTGCGCTGATATGAAGCGGCTGATGGTGGGACTGTTGGTCGCGCTGCCATTGGGCGCTTGGGCCGCAGAGCCCGTGGCCCAGGCGGCCGCCGCGGCGGCGCCGGTCGGCAGCGGCCTCGGTGGCCAGTTGACCCAACTGGTGCTGGGGCTGTTGCTGGTGGTTGGCCTGATCTTCGTGTTGGCCTGGCTGTTGCGCCGCGTACAGCAGGTGGGTCCGGGTAACGCGCAGGTGATCGAGATGATCGGCTCCCGCGCCCTCGGCCCGCGTGATCGGCTGGTGCTGGTGCAAGTGGGTGAAGAGCAGATCCTGCTGGGCCTCACTCCTGGCCGCATCACCCCGTTGCATGTGCTCAAGACCCCGGTGAACGTGGATCAGTCCAAGCCCGCCACGCCCGAATTCGCTCAGCGCCTGATGGAACTGCTGGGCAAGGATCAGAAGGATAAGAAGTAATGCGCGTGTTATTGACGCTCATGCTGTGGCTGGCGGCGCCGTTGGCGTTTGCCGCCGACCCGTTGTCGATCCCGGCGATTACGCTGGGTACCAACGCGGCCGGGGCCCAGGAGTATTCGGTCAGCCTGCAGATCCTGCTGATCATGACCGCGCTGAGCTTTATCCCGGCGTTTGTGATGCTGATGACCAGCTTCACGCGGATCATCATAGTGTTCTCGATCCTGCGTCAGGCCCTGGGCCTTCAACAGACGCCGTCGAACCAGATCCTCACCGGCATGGCGTTGTTTCTGACCATGTTCATCATGGCGCCGGTGTTCGATAAGGTGAACCAGCAAGCCCTGCAGCCCTATCTGGCGGAAACCATCACCGCCCAGGTGGCGATTGACCGGGCACAGGTCCCCATCAAGGATTTCATGCTGTCGCAGACCCGCTCCAGTGACCTTGAGCTGTTCATGCGCCTGTCCAAGCGTACCGACATCGCGACCCCGGACCAGGCGCCGTTGACCATTCTCGTACCGGCCTTTGTGACTTCCGAGTTGAAGACCGCGTTCCAGATCGGCTTCATGATCTTTATCCCGTTCCTGATCATCGACCTGGTGGTGGCGAGCGTGCTGATGGCCATGGGTATGATGATGCTGTCACCACTGATCATCTCGTTGCCGTTCAAGATCATGCTGTTTGTGCTGGTAGACGGTTGGGCGCTGATTATCGGCACCCTGGCCGGCAGTTTCGGCGGGGTATAGCGCAATGACGCCAGAAGTAGCCGTCGACCTGTTCCGAGAAGCGCTGTGGCTGACCACCATGATGGTTGCCGTGCTGGTGGTGCCGAGCCTGTTGGTGGGCCTGCTGGTGGCGATGTTCCAGGCTGCCACCCAGATCAACGAACAGACCTTGAGCTTCCTGCCGCGCCTGCTGGTGATGCTGATCACCCTGATCGTCGCCGGCCCGTGGCTGGTGCAAACCTTTATGGAATACATCCTGCAGCTGTACGGCAGTATTCCGCAGTTGATCGGCTGATCGGGTGAGTTCCCTGCTGGCATTGACCGACACCCAGATCAGCACGTGGGTGGCGTCGTTCATCCTGCCGTTGTTCCGCGTGACGGCCATGTTGATGGCCATGCCGGTGTTCGGCACGACCCTGGTGCCACGCCGGGTGCGCCTGTATTTGGCGGTGGCGATCACGGTGGTGCTGGTGCCGGGCTTGCCGCCCATGCCGTCGGTGAATGCCCTGGACCTGAGTGCCCTTATGCTGATCGCCGAACAAGTCCTGATCGGTGCCATGTTGGGGTTTTCCCTGCAACTGTTCTTCCAGGCGTTTGTGATTGCCGGGCAAATCATCTCGATCCAGATGGGCATGGGCTTCGCCTCCATGGTCGACCCCACTAACGGTGTGTCCGCGGCGGTGATCGGGCAATTCCTGACGATGCTGGTGACCTTGCTGTTCCTGGCGATGAACGGGCATCTGGTGGCGTTCGAGGTGCTGACCGAAAGCTTCACCACCTTGCCGGTGGGGTCGGGGTTGGTGGTCAATCACTTCTGGGAAACGGTCGGGCGCCTCGGTTGGGTGCTGGGGGCTTCTCTGTTGCTGGTACTGCCGGCGATTACCGCATTGTTGGTGGTCAACATCGCGTTTGGCGTGATGACCCGTGCGGCACCGCAGTTGAACATCTTTTCGATTGGTTTCCCGTTGACCCTGGTGTTGGGCATGGGGATTTTCTGGATCGGCCTGGCCGACATTCTCAATCAGTATCAACCGCTGGCGACCGACGCCTTGCAGTTCTTACGTGATCTGGCACGGGCGCGCTGAGCCATGGCCGAGAGCGAGAGTGGTCAGGACAAAACAGAAGACCCCACGGAGAAACGTAAAAAGGACTCCAGGGAAAAGGGCGAGATTGCGCGCTCCAAAGAGCTCAATACCGTTGCGACCATGATGGCCGGTGCCGGCGCCTTGCTGATCTACGGCGGTGGTTTGGCGCTCGACTTGTTGGAGCTGATGAAGCACAACTTCACCTTGCCTCGTGAGGTGTTGCTCAACCCGGATGCGATGGGGCAATACCTGTTGCACTCGGGCAAGATCGCGATCCTGGCGGTGCAGCCCATCCTGATTACCTTGTTGCTGGCCGCGCTGATCGGTCCGGTAGCCCTCGGCGGCTGGCTGTTCGCCGCGAGCAGCATGGCGCCCAAGTTCAGCCGCATGAACCCCGGAGCCGGGCTCAAGCGCATGTTCTCCGCCAAGGCCTTGGTGGAGCTGCTCAAGGCCCTGGCCAAGTTCATCCTGATTCTGTTTGTGGCGCTGATGGTGTTGTCGTCCGACATCGACGACCTGCTGCGTATCGCCCACGAGCCGCTGGAGTCGGCGATCATCCACAGCGTGCAGGTGGTCGGCTGGAGCGCGCTATGGATGGCCGCCGGGCTGATCATCATTGCGGCAGTGGATGCGCCGATCCAGCTGTGGGAAAGCCACAAGAAACTGCTGATGACCAAGCAGGAAGTGCGCGACGAACACAAGGATCAGGAAGGGCGGCCCGAGGTCAAGCAACGCATCCGCCAGCTGCAGCGGGAAATGTCCCAGCGCAAGATGATGGCGTCGGTGCCCGACGCCGACGTGGTCATCACCAACCCGACCCACTACGCCGTGGCCCTCAAGTACGACCCGGAGAAGGGCGGCGCACCGATGCTGCTGGCCAAGGGCAGCGACTTTACTGCGCTGAAAATCCGCGAAATCGCCGTGGCCCACGACATCCTGTTGCTCGAATCGCCGGAACTGGCGCGGTCGATCTTCTACTCCACCGATCTCGATCAGGAAATCCCCGCCGGGCTTTACCTGGCCGTGGCTCAGGTGTTGGCGTATGTCTATCAGATCCGCCAATACCGCGCGGGCAAGGGCAAGCGTCCGGACCCGCTCAAGGATCTGCCGATCCCGCCGGAATTGCGCCGCGATTCCTGATTGTCACCTGCCCCGAAATCTCCCTCCCGGCTCCATCCTTCCCCCTAGCACTCGTCGTTGTCGGTCGTCTACCTGTCAACTTTGACAGTAGCTGCCGTCCCTTTATCGCGGTTCCATAACACTGGGTTTTCCACGCACATTGCTGTGCGTGAGGCAGAGGGTGTTGCAATGGAAGTGGTTAAAGGGACGGTCGAGGAATACGACCGCAAAACAGGGGAGGGAGTGATTGCAATGGATGGCGGCGACGAACACGTGTTGGTGGATCTCACGAGTTCTGCAGGGATTTGGCTCAGAGAGGGCCTAAGGGTGCAATTTACGAGGATCCACCGCCCTGAGGGCGTATTCGCGTCCCATATCAAGATTATCCAGTGAGTCTCGTGTGGTGTGCTGAGCGAGGTCAGGAGAGCGGCAATGTCGACAGGTACTGTGAAGTGGTTTAACGGGGAAAAAGGCTATGGCTTTATCAGTCAGGATGGTGGGGGAGATCTCTTCGTCCACTATTCGGCGATCAAGGGCGAGGGCTATAAAACCCTTGAGGAGGGGCAGAAAGTGGAGTTCAGAGTAGAAAAAGGTCAAAAGGGTGATCAGGCTACCGAAGTGCAAATCGTCAGTTGAATTGCCCGGCTTGATAGTGCTCCAGCGTGCTTGGGAGCAATCCGCGTTTTTTAAAGCAAAAGTTGGAAGGCTTCTTGCAATACCGCCTCCAGGACGCCTTCCGGCGTCAAAAGTTTGCTTCAAGGAAACGAGGAATACCGGTGGTGGATCGCTCTCAAATGCTCGGCACGGCCCGTACGACCCTGACTGACCTCTCGCGGGGCAATCTGGGTGTGCCGTTGTTGTTGCTGGTGATGCTGGCAATGATGATGTTGCCGATGCCGCCGTTCCTGCTGGACGTGTTCTTCACCTTCAACATTGCGTTGTCGGTCGTGGTCCTGTTGGTGTGCGTTTACGCCCTGCGGCCGCTGGACTTTGCGGTATTCCCGACGATCCTGCTGGTGGCGACCCTGCTGCGGCTGGCGCTCAACGTGGCGTCCACCCGCGTGGTCATGCTCCACGGCCAGGACGGCCACGCGGCCGCCGGTAAGGTGATCCAGGCCTTCGGTGAGGTGGTGATCGGCGGTAACTACGTGGTCGGTATCGTGGTGTTCGCGATCCTGATGATCATTAACTTCGTGGTGGTTACCAAGGGCGCCGGGCGGATTTCCGAGGTGAGCGCACGCTTTACCCTCGACGCCATGCCCGGCAAACAAATGGCCATCGACGCCGACCTCAACGCCGGTCTGATCGACCAGAATCAAGCCAAGACCCGCCGCCTGGAAGTGGCCCAGGAAGCCGAGTTCTACGGCTCCATGGACGGTGCCAGCAAATTCGTGCGCGGTGACGCCATCGCTGGCCTGTTGATTCTGTTCATCAACCTGATCGGCGGCATGGCCGTCGGTATCTTTCAGCACGGCATGACCTTCGGCGATGCGGGCAAGGTGTACGCCTTGCTGACCATCGGTGACGGTTTAGTGGCGCAATTGCCATCACTGTTGTTATCTACAGCTGCAGCCATCATGGTGACCCGTGCGTCGGGCTCCGAAGACATGGGCAAGCAGATCAGCCGGCAGATGTTTGCATCGCCCAAGGCGTTGGCCGTGGCGGCGGGCATCATGGCGATCATGGGTATCGTCCCGGGCATGCCCCATGTGTCGTTCCTGAGCATGGCGGCCATGGCGGGCGGTGGTGCCTACCTGTTCTGGAAGAAGCAAAACGCGGTCAAGGTCCAGGCCCTGCAAGAAGTTGCGCGTCAACAAGAACTGCTGCCATCGCCAGCCCGCGCCCAGGAAACCAAGGAGTTGGGCTGGGACGACGTGACCCCCATCGACATGATCGGCCTGGAAGTTGGCTATCGCCTGATCCCGCTGGTGGACCGCAACCAAGGCGGCCAATTGCTCGCGCGGATCAAGGGCGTGCGTAAGAAGCTCTCGCAGGACCTGGGCTTCCTGATGCCCACCGTGCACATCCGCGACAACCTCGACCTGGCTCCGAGCGCCTACCGCCTGACCCTGATGGGGGTGATCCTGGCTGAAGCCGAGATCTATCCGGATCGCGAGTTGGCGATCAACCCAGGCCAGGTGTTCGGCAGCCTCAACGGCATTACCGCCAAAGATCCGGCTTTCGGCCTGGAGGCGGTGTGGATCGAAATCAGCCAGCGCAGCCAGGCGCAGTCACTGGGCTATACCGTGGTGGACGCCAGCACGGTGGTCGCGACCCACCTCAACCAGATTCTGTACAAGCACTCTCACGAGCTCATCGGCCACGAAGAAGTCCAGCAATTGATGGGCTTGCTGGGCAAAGCTTCGCCAAAACTGGCGGAAGAGCTGGTGCCCGGCGTGCTGTCGCTGTCGCAATTGCTCAAGGTGCTGCAGGCGCTGCTGGCCGAACAGGTACCGGTACGCGACATTCGCAGCATTGCCGAGGCCATCGCCAACAACGCCGCCAAGAGTCAAGATACCGCCGCGCTGGTGGCTGCGGTGCGTGTCGGATTGTCCCGTGCAATCGTGCAAAGCATTGTAGGGCTTGACTCTGAGCTGCCTGTCATCACCTTGGAACCAAGGTTGGAACAAATATTGCTCAATAGTATTCAGAAGGCAGGACAAGGCCAGGAAGAGGGCGTTCTGCTGGAGCCAAGCATGGCTGAAAAGCTGCAGCGTTCGTTGATCGACGCCGCACAGCGTCAGGAAATGCAGGGCCAACCGGTGATTCTGCTGGTGGCAGGTCCGGTCCGCGCGATGTTGTCGCGGTTTGGACGCTTGGCAGTACCGAATTTGCACGTTTTGGCTTATCAGGAAATTCCTGACAACAAGCAAGTGACTATCGTCGCGACAGTAGGGCCCAACGGCTGAGGGTAGTGGGTTATGCAAGTTAAGCGTTTTTTCGCCGCCGATATGCGTCAGGCCATGAAACTGGTCCGTGATGAGCTGGGCGCCGACGCCGCGATTATCGGTAACCGTCGTATTGCCGGCGGTGTCGAGCTGACGGCTGCCCTGGATTACACCCCCTCGGCGCTGGCGCCGCGTGTACCGAACATGGAGCTCGAAGACGAGCTGCGCAAGACCGCTTCGCGCATCGTCTCGGCTCAGGCTGAGCTGAGCATGCGTGGCGACAGCGATACCACCACCAATCGCCAGTTGTTCGCCGGGCTGCCGCTGACCGCTGCCGAACCACTGGTTGAGCCGACCTTCGTCGAGCCGCCGCGTCCTGCCGCGCCAGCCCCGGCCGCCGCAGTTGACCAGCGTGTGTTCGACTCGATGCGCTTTGAGCTCAACGGCCTGCGCGAACTGCTGGAAGTGCAGCTCGGCTCGCTGGCCTGGACGCAGCTGCAAGGCAGCAAACCGCAACAGGCCAACCTGTGGCGTCGCCTGCAACGCATTGGCTTGTCCGGCCCGTTGTCCCGCGACCTGCTGGCCCTGACCACCGAAATCGAAGAACCACGCCAGGCCTGGCGCATGTTGCTGGCCCACCTGGCGCGGATGATCGCTACCCCGGAAATCGAACCCCTGGAAGAGGGCGGTGTGATCGCCATGGTCGGACCTGCCGGCATGGGCAAGACCACCACCCTCGCCAAGCTGGCAGCGCGTTATGTGCTCAAGTACGGCGCGAATAATATCGCGCTGGTGAGCATGGACAGCTACCGGATCGGCGCCCAGGAGCAGCTCAAGACGTTGGGCCGCATCCTCAATGTACCGGTGACCCACGTCGACCCGGGCCAGTCCCTGGCCAACGCCCTCGATCCGCTGCTGCGCAAGCGCGTGGTGCTGATCGACACCGCCGGCTTGCAAGCCAGCGACCCGGCGTTGCGCATGCAACTGGAAACCCTGGCCGGGCGTGGCATCAAGTCGAAAAATTACCTGGTGCTTGCAACCACCAGCCAAAAACAGGTTCTTACCGCTGCGTACCATAGCTACAAACGCTGTGGCCTGGCCGGTTGCATTCTCACGAAACTGGATGAAACCGCCAGCCTGGGTGAGGTGTTGAGCCTGGCTATCAGTCATGAATTACCGGTTGCCTACCTGACCGACGGGCCGCGGATCCCGGATGATCTTCATCTGCCGCGCCGTCATCAGTTGGTCAGCCGTGCCGTCAGCGTGCAAATGCAAGAAGAGCCTAGCGAGGAAGCGATGGCCGATATGTTCGCCGACCTCTACCACAACCCGGCAAAACGGGTCGGTTGAAGTCAGGATGAACACCGTGAAATGTACCTACATTGATGGTCTGCAAGCGATTCACGCGGCCAAGCCATGTAGCCTGCGTCTAAGCAAGACAAGGTAAAGAAATAAAATGGGCAGCATGCATCCCGTACAGGTGATCGCGGTGACCGGCGGCAAAGGTGGCGTCGGAAAGACTAACGTGTCAGTGAATTTGTCCCTGGCCCTGGCAGAGCTTGGCCGTCGCGTCATGCTGCTGGATGCTGACCTGGGGCTGGCGAACGTCGACGTTCTGCTGGGACTGACGCCCAAACACACCCTTGCCGATGTGATCGAGGGGCGCTGTGAGCTGCGCGACGTGCTGCTCCAGGGCCCTGGCGGGATCCGCATCGTGCCGGCTGCCTCCGGTACCCAGAGCATGGTGCACCTGAGCCCGGCGCAGCATGCCGGCCTGATCCAGGCATTCAGTGATATCGGCGACAACCTCGACGTGCTGGTGATCGACACCGCCGCCGGGATCGGCGAGTCCGTGGTCAGCTTCGTGCGCGCCGCGCAGGAAGTCCTGCTGGTGGTCTGCGATGAACCCACCTCGATCACCGACGCCTACGCCCTGATCAAACTGCTTAACCGTGACTACGGCATGAACCGCTTCCGCGTCCTGGCCAACATGGCCCAGAGTCCGCAGGAAGGGCGCAATCTGTTCGCCAAGTTGACCAAGGTCACGGATCGCTTCCTCGATGTCGCCTTACAATACGTCGGCGCAGTTCCCTACGACGAGTGCGTGCGCAAGGCTGTGCAAAAGCAGCGTGCAGTCTACGAAGCGTTCCCTCGTTCCAAATGCGCATTGGCGTTCAAGGCTATTGCCCAGAAGGTCGATACCTGGCCGTTGCCCGCCAACCCTCGTGGGCATCTGGAGTTTTTCGTCGAGCGATTGGTACATCAGACGAGCGCAGGACCGGTGCTATGACAGCGAATGGCTACAACGCCTACAAGAAATCTGCCCGTGACAGTCAGGGTGAGTTGATTGAGCGCTATGCGCCGCTGGTCAAGCGTATCGCCTATCACTTGCTGGCTCGCCTGCCCGCCAGCGTGCAGGTCGAGGACCTGATCCAGGCCGGCATGATCGGCTTGCTCGAAGTGTCGACCAAATACGATGCCAGCAAAGGCGCGAGTTTCGAGACGTATGCGGGTATCCGTATCCGTGGCGCGATGCTTGATGAGGTGCGTAAAGGTGATTGGGCGCCGCGTTCGGTGCACCGAAATACGCGCATGGTCAGCGACGCAATTCGTGCAATTGAAGCAAAAACCGGTCGCGACGCTAAAGATCATGAAGTTGCGGCCGAACTCCAATTGAGTCTCGACGATTATTACGGGATTTTGAACGATACCTTGGGCAGCCGCCTGTTCAGTTTCGACGACCTGTTGCAGGACGGCGAACACGAAGGGCTGCACGAGGACGGCGCGAGCGCGCATATGGAACCGTCACGCGACCTGGAAGATGAACGCTTCCAGGGTGCATTGGCGGACGCCATTGCCAACTTGCCCGAGCGCGAGCGGTTAGTGTTGGCGCTGTATTACGACGAAGAGCTGAACCTCAAGGAAATCGGTGAGGTCCTGGGGGTCAGCGAATCGCGTGTCAGCCAGTTGCACAGCCAATGCGCAGCCCGCTTGCGGGGGCGTTTGGGAGAGTGGCGAGCGCGCTGACAGGCAGTGTGGGGAGCATTGCAAAGCGATACCGCGAAGGTGATAGGCCTTCGTGGGTTCGATCCGTGGTGCCCCCGGCAGTCCTTTTTGTGTAATGCCTGTTGATTGAAATGGCGCGTCCAGGTGCTGGGCGCGTTTAAGACTGCTTGGAGGTCGAATTGGACAAGAACATGAAAATCCTCATCGTTGATGACTTCTCAACGATGCGGCGGATCATAAAAAACCTGTTGCGTGACCTTGGGTTCACAAACACGGTCGAGGCGGATGACGGCCTTACGGCGATTCCGATCCTCAACAGCGGGAGCATCGACTTTCTGGTAACAGACTGGAACATGCCGGGCATGACCGGTATCGACTTGTTGCGCCACGTGCGTGCCGACGAAAAACTGCGCAGCCTTCCCGTGTTGATGGTGACCGCCGAAGCCAAGCGTGAACAGATCATCGAAGCCGCCCAGGCCGGGGTCAACGGTTACGTAGTCAAGCCATTCACTGCACAGGCCTTGAAAGAGAAGATCGAAAAGATCTTTGAACGCATCCACGGCTAATGCCATCGCGGGGGAGCTATGGAGCATAAAGAAACGTCACAGGGAGACTTTGAGTCGACCCTGAAAAAGCATGCTCACCAGTTGGTCGACAGCCTTGAAAAAGGCCACTTCGGCGACGCGGTGCAGTTGATCCATGAGCTCAACCAGACCCGTGACCGCGGCCTGTACCAGGAAGTGGGCAAGCTCACACGCGAGCTGCACAGTGCGATCGTCAATTTTCAGATTGACCCGCACATGCCCCAGGCCGAAGAAATCTCGCAGATCACTGATGCCACCGAACGCCTGTCCTATGTGGTCAGGCTGACCGAGGCCGCGGCTAACCGCACCATGGACCTGGTGGAAAATGCCACGCCTCTGGTCAACGGCATGGCCAATGAAGCCCAGGCCCTCAGCGTTGACTGGGGCCGCTTCATGCGTCGCGAAGTCGGGGCTGAAGAGTTTCGTGAATTGGCCCGTCGGGTCGACGGTTTCCTGTCGCGCAGCGAACAGGAAAACCGCACGGTTTCCAGCAACCTCAATGACATTCTGCTGGCCCAGGATTACCAGGACCTCACCGGTCAGGTGATCAAACGTGTAACCCAGTTGGTTACCGAAGTGGAAAGCAATTTGCTCAAATTGGTGCTCATGGCTGGCCAGGTAGACCGTTTTGCCGGCATCGAACATGACCGCGAAGCGATCCTCTCTGAAAAAGATCCACAAAAACATCTCGCCAAGGGTGAAGGTCCGCAGATTCATGCCGATAAACGTGAAGACGTTGTGTCAGGTCAGGATGACGTAGATGACCTGTTATCCAGTTTAGGCTTCTAAGGAGCACCCACATGAGCTTCGGCGCCGATGAAGAGATCCTTCAGGATTTCCTTGTAGAGGCCGGCGAAATTTTAGAGCAACTGTCCGAACAACTGGTCGAGCTGGAAAGCCGACCGGATGATGCGAACCTGCTCAATGCAATTTTTCGCGGTTTTCATACTGTAAAAGGGGGCGCCGGCTTCCTCCAGCTCCATGAGCTGGTGGAGTGCTGCCACATCGCCGAGAACGTGTTCGACATCCTGCGCAAGGGTGAGCGTCACGTTGATTCGGAATTGATGGACGTGATTCTCGAAGCACTGGATGCGGTCAACGGCATGTTCAGCGAAGTTCGCGAACGCGCCCCGATCACGGCGGCCACCCCGGAACTGCTGGCCGCCCTGGCGCGCTATGCAGAGCCAGCCGACACCACGGCAGCGCCGGTGGTTGAGGCCGCGCCTGAGCCGGTGGCGGAGCCTGAAGCGGATGTGACGGACAACGAGTTCGAACAACTGCTCAACTCCCTCAGTGCCGTCAAGGCCGAAGCTGAAGCACCGGCCGCCGTTGCCCCGGCAGCGGCACCGACCAGTGAAGACATCACCGACGCCGAGTTCGAATCCCTGCTCGACCAGTTGCACGGTAAAGGCCAGTTCGCCGCCGATGCGGTGGCGCCTGTCGCGGCTGCCGAAGCGCCTGCGGCCCCGGCCAGCACCGACATCACCGATGACGAATTCGAAGCCTTGCTTGACCAGTTGCACGGCAAAGGCACGTTTGCGGTCGACGCCCTGCCGGAAGTGGCGGCAGCGCCTGCTGCTGCTGCGGCGGCGGCTGCCAGTGCCAAGCCTGCGGACGATGGGTTGATCTCTGATCACGAATTCGAAGCGCTGCTGGATGATTTGCACGGCAAGGGCAAGTTCAGCGAAGTCGCCCCAGCGGCTGCAGTCGCCACGGCAGCACCGGCTGCTGCTAAAGCGGCTGCGCCTGTGGCAGCGGCCAAGCCCGCAGCCCCGGCTCCAGCTCCTGCGCGTGCGGCTGCGCCACCACCGGCGGAAAAACCCGCCAGTGAAGCCGAAACCACCGTGCGGGTTGATACCGCGCGTCTGGACGACATCATGAACATGGTCGGCGAGCTGGTACTGGTGCGTAACCGCCTGGTGCGCCTGGGCTTGAGCAGTGGCGATGAAGCCATGCAGAAGGCCGTATCGAACCTCGACGTGGTGACGGCTGACCTGCAAACCGCGGTGATGAAAACCCGGATGCAGCCGATCAAGAAAGTCTTCGGCCGCTTCCCGCGCCTGGTTCGTGACCTGGCGCGCCAGCTGAAGAAAGAGATCAACCTGGAACTGGTGGGTGAAGAAACCGACCTCGACAAAAACCTTGTCGAGGCCCTGGCCGACCCGCTGGTCCACTTGGTGCGCAACGCTGTCGATCACGGCGTCGAAACCCCTGAAGAACGCGAAGCCTCGGGCAAGTCCCGTGGCGGCAAGGTGATTCTGGCGGCGGAGCAAGAGGGCGACCACATCCTGCTGTCGATCACCGATGACGGCAAGGGCATGGACCCGGCGATCTTGCGCAATATCGCCGTCAAGCGTGGCGTGATGGACAAGGACGCCGCCGACCGCCTGACCGACACCGAGTGCTACAACCTGATCTTCGCCCCTGGCTTCTCGACCAAGACCGAGATTTCCGACGTGTCGGGCCGTGGCGTGGGCATGGACGTGGTGAAGACCAAGATCAGCCAGCTCAATGGCTCGATCAACATCTACTCGACCAAGGGCCAGGGCTCCAAGATCGTCATCAAGGTGCCGTTGACCTTGGCGATCATGCCGACCCTGATGGTGATGCTGGGTAACCAGGCGTTCGCCTTCCCGTTGGTCAACGTCAACGAGATCTTCCACCTCGACCTGTCGCGCACCAACGTGGTGGACGGTCAGGAAGTGGTGATCGTGCGTGATAAAGCGCTGCCGTTGTTCTACCTCAAGCGCTGGCTGGTTGCATCGGCTGCCCATGAGGAGCAGCGCGAAGGCCATGTGGTGATTCTCTCGGTGGGCACTCAGCGGATCGGCTTTGTCGTCGATCAACTGGTTGGCCAGGAAGAAGTGGTCATCAAGCCTTTGGGCAAAATGCTGCAGGGAACCCCGGGCATGTCGGGTGCGACCATTACCGGTGACGGTCGGATCGCGCTGATTCTCGATGTTCCGAGCATGCTCAAGCGTTACGCCGCACGGCGTATTTGATTCTGGCGGGGCAGGGCGGTAATGCCCGCCCCGCCTAACGGAGTGTTTATGGCAGTCAAGGTCCTGGTGGTGGACGATTCGGGTTTCTTCCGCCGCCGCGTCTCGGAAATTCTTTCCGCCGATCCAAGCATCCAGGTGGTCGGTACGGCCACCAACGGTAAAGAGGCGATTGATCAAGCCATTGCGCTAAAGCCGGACGTGATCACCATGGACTACGAGATGCCGATGATGGATGGCATCACGGCAGTTCGGCACATCATGCAACGCTGCCCGACCCCGGTATTGATGTTCTCCTCGCTGACCCATGAAGGTGCCCGAGTGACCCTCGACGCGCTGGATGCCGGTGCGGTGGACTTCCTGCCGAAGAATTTCGAAGACATCTCGCGCAACCCCGATAAGGTCAAGCAACTGCTGTGCGAGAAAGTCCACAGTATTTCCCGCAGTAACCGTCGCAGCCTGTTCAGCGCCCCAGCACCCGCCCCGGCGCCGGTAGCTGCGCCGTCTGCGCCCACCAGTTCCTCGTTCAGTCGCCCGGCGCCTGCCCCGGTTACCCGGCCTGCGCCGCCGCCGGTACGCACGTCAGCACCGGCTGCCGCGCATGCCCATTCGCCAGCGCCCAAGCGCAAGGCTTACAAGCTGGTTGCCATTGGGACTTCCACCGGTGGCCCGGTGGCCTTGCAGCGCGTATTGACCCAATTGCCGGCCAACTTCCCGGCGCCGATCGTGTTGATCCAGCACATGCCAGCGGCGTTCACCAAAGCGTTTGCCGAGCGTCTGGACAAGTTATGCCGCATCAGCGTCAAGGAAGCCGAGGATGGCGACATCCTGCGCCCTGGCCTGGCGTTGCTGGCCCCAGGCGGCAAGCAGATGATGGTCGATGGCCGTGGCGCGATCAAAATCCTTCCGGGTGACGAGCGCCTCAACTACAAGCCGTGCGTGGACATTACCTTCGGTTCGGCGGCCAAGTCCTACGGTGACAAAGTTCTGGCGGTGGTGCTCACCGGCATGGGCGCCGACGGTCGTGAAGGCGCGCGCCTGCTCAAGCAGGGCGGCAGTGCGATCTGGGCCCAGGACGAAGCCAGTTGCGTGATCTATGGCATGCCCATGGCCATCGTCAAGGCTGACCTGGCCGACGCCGTTTACAGCCTGGACGACATCGGCAAGCATCTGGTGGAGGCCTGCCTCTGATGGATGTATTGAGCCTGATCGGCATCATCATGGCGTTTGTCGCCATTATCGGCGGCAACTACCTCGAAGGCGGCCACCTCGGCGCCCTGGCCAACGGCCCGGCGGCGCTGATCGTGATTGGCGGCACCGTGGGCGCTGCGTTGTTGCAGTCACCGATGAGCTCGTTCAAGCGTGCGATGCAGATCGTGATCTGGATCATCTTCCCGCCACGTGTCGACTTGGCCGGTGGCATCGACCGGGTGGTCAACTGGAGCCTCACCGCACGCAAGGAAGGCCTGCTGGGCCTGGAAGGCGTAGCCGATGCCGAGCCCGACAGCTACTCGCGTAAAGGCCTGCAGTTGTTGGTCGACGGTGCCGAGCCGGAAGCGATCCGCAGCATCCTGGAAGTGGATTTCTACACCCAGGAAAGCCGCGACATCAACGCCGCCAAAGTGTTTGAAAGCATGGGCGGCTACGCGCCGACCATCGGCATCATCGGTGCAGTCATGGGCCTGATCCACGTGATGGGCAACCTGGCCGACCCTTCGCAATTGGGCAGCGGCATCGCCGTGGCGTTCGTCGCGACTATCTATGGTGTGGCCAGTGCCAACCTGGTGCTGTTGCCGGTAGCGAGCAAGCTCAAATCGATTGCCATGCGCCAGTCCCGTTACCGCGAGATGCTGCTCGAAGGCATTCTCTCGATTGCCGAGGGCGAGAACCCGCGCTCCATCGAATTGAAGCTTCAGGGCTTCATGGATTGATGGGGAGTAATGCCAATGAGCCGTCGCCGTCGCGAGCCTGAGGAACACGTCAACCACGAGCGGTGGCTGGTGTCCTATGCGGACTTCATCACCTTGCTGTTCGCATTTTTCGTGGTGATGTACTCCATCTCGTCGATCAACGAAGGCAAGTACAAAGTCATTTCCCAGGCGCTGATCGGCGTGTTCAACGACGCCGACCGTTCGCTCAAGCCGATCCCCATTGGCGAAGAGCGGCCCAAGAGCGTGACCCCGGCCAAGCCGTTGGTCAACGACAGTGACGAAACCGCGGCCGGCGTGGGCGGCACCAGCGACCCGCTGAAAAGCATCGCCGATGACATCAGTGCCGCGTTTGGCGACCTGATCAGCTCCAACCAGATGACCGTGCGCGGCAATGAGTTGTGGGTGGAGATCGAGCTCAATTCCAGCCTGCTGTTCGCCAGTGCCGATGCGTTGCCCAGCGACCAGGCGTTCACCATCATCGACAAGGTGGCGGCGATCCTCAAACCGTTTGAAAACCCGGTCCACGTCGAAGGTTTTACCGACAATGTGCCGATCAGCACCGCGCAGTACCCGACCAACTGGGAGCTGTCCTCGGCCCGTGCCGCCAGCATCGTGCGCATGCTCGCGATGCAGGGTGTGAACCCCGGGCGCCTGGCGTCGGTGGGGTATGGCGAGTTCCAGCCGGTGGCCAATAACGCCACCCTGGAAGGCCGCGCGCGCAACCGTCGGGTGGTGTTGGTCGTCTCACGCAACCTGGATGTGCGCCGTAGCCTGACCGGCACCGGCACCGCCAATGCAACACCGGATGCGGCCTTGAGGCGCGCTGGCACACAAACTGCACCGGCCCCTGCAAAGCCGCCGGTTCGGCAGAGTGCCGTCAATTCTCCGTCACCGGCTCAATAACCTATGCAATGTCTCGGTCGCGCACGTGCCCACCGGGAGGAACCATCCGAATGAGAGTCTGGGCAGTTGCCAATCAAAAAGGTGGAGTCGGCAAGACCACCACCTCCATCGCTTTAGCCGGCTTGCTGGCCGAGGCGGGCAAGCGTGTGGTCGTGGTCGACCTCGACCCCCACGGCTCGATGACCAGCTATTTCGGTTACGACCCGGACGCGCTGGAGCACAGCAACTATGACCTGTTCCTGCACAAGGGCAGCGTGCCGAGCGACTTGCCCGGCCAACTGCTGTTGCCGACCAGTAACGAGAGCATTTCCCTGCTGCCGTCCAGCACCGCGCTGGCCACCCTTGAGCGCCAGTCGCCGGGGCAGAGCGGCCTGGGCCTGGTGATCGCCAAGACCCTGGCGCAACTGTGGCAGGACTTCGATTACGCGATCATCGACAGCCCGCCGTTGCTCGGCGTGCTCATGGTCAATGCCTTGGCGGCCAGCCAGCAGTTGGTGATCCCGGTGCAGACCGAGCACCTGGCGGTCAAAGGCCTGGAACGCATGGTCAGCACCCTGGCGATGATCAACCGCTCGCGTAAACAGGCGCTGCCGTACAGCATTGTGCCGACCTTGTTCGATCGCCGTACTCAGGCGTCCCTGGGCACGTTGCGCGTATTGCGTGACGCCTATCCGCAGACCATCTGGAACGGCTACATCCCGGTGGACACGCGCCTGCGCGATGCCAGCCGCGCCGGGCTGACGCCTTCGCAGTTCGACGGTAAAAGCCGTGGTGTGTTGGCCTACCGCGCATTGCTCAAGCACCTGCTGTCCCAGCAGCTTGTTGCGCAGGTGGCGTGATGAATCGTCCTGTCGAACTCAAGACCCGGCCGCAACTGGCACTGGAATCCTACCTGGATGCCTTGTTGCAGGAAGCCACTGCAGAAGAATTGCCGGAACCGATCCTGGTCCTGGAACCTGCTGTAGAAGAACCGTCGTCCAGTACCCAGGATGAGTTCCAGTTGGCCGTATTGGAAGAGCAGGCGCGTGATGCCTACGTCGCGCCGGTGATCGTGCCGGTCGCCGTCCCGGTGGTCATGCCCGTCGCGCCGGCGGTGGTCGAGCCCGTGGTGGAAGTGCACCTGCCACCGAATATTACGCCGCCGCCCGTGAGCGGCGATGGTCGTCCGGCCTGGGCGGCGGAGCCTTTCGAATGCCTGCTGTTCGACGTCGCCGGCTTGACCCTTGCGGTGCCGCTGGTGTGCCTGGGCTCGATCTACTCCCTGGCCGGCCAGGAACTGACGCCGCTGTTCGGGCAACCGGAGTGGTTCCTCGGAATCCTGCCGAGCCAGGCCGGTAATCTCAAGGTGCTGGACACCGCGCGCTGGGTGATGCCCGATCGCTACCGCGACGACTTCCGCCAAGGCCTGCAATACGTGATCTCGGTGCAGGGTTACGAGTGGGGGCTGGCGGTGCATCAAGTCAGCCGCTCGTTGCGCCTGGACCCTAACGAAATCAAATGGCGCAGCCACCGGGGCCAGCGGCCTTGGCTGGCGGGCACCGTAATCGAACACATGTGCGCGTTGCTCGACGTCGCCGAACTGGCCGAGTTGATCGCCAGCGGTGCCGTCAAGTCGATGCCCGTGAACATACGCAGTTGATTGAACAATAAGGGCCGCACGCGAGTGCGGTCGACGAAGCACACACGCCGTTCGTAACGGCATTTGAAGGGGTCATGGGTATGAATAAGTCAGCATCTGCACAAGGTTTGGATGATCCGATCCTGCAATGGGTTACCTTCAAACTGGACAACGAAACCTACGGCATTAACGTGATGCGCGTGCAGGAAGTGCTGCGCTACACCGAGATCGCCCCGGTTCCAGGTGCGCCGAGCTACGTGCTGGGCATCATCAACCTGCGCGGCAACGTGGTGACGGTGATCGACACCCGCCAGCGTTTTGGCCTGGATACCGTCGAAGTCAGCGACAACACCCGTATCGTCATCATCGAAGCCGACAAGCAAGTGGTCGGGATCATGGTCGACAGCGTGGCCGAAGTGGTTTACCTGCGCCAATCGGAAGTGGAAACCGCGCCGAACGTGGGTAACGAGGAATCAGCCAAGTTCATTCAGGGCGTGTGCAACAAGAACAACGAACTGCTGATTCTGGTTGAGCTGGACAAGATGATGAGCGAAGAAGAGTGGTCGGATCTGGAGAACATCTGATTGTTCCTTGAAGCAGCAGTGATTGTCCTGGCCCTGCTGTGGGCCGGGACGCTGGCGTTTATGCTGCGCTATGTGCGCCAGCAGCGAGAATTGGCCATGCAACAGGCCGAGCGCGATGCGCTGCGCGACCGGCGCATTCTGGAGCTGGTCAAGCGGGTTGATCACTTCCAGCAAAGTGCGGTGAGGGTCGGGGATGAGGTGCATGAACTGCGCGCCATCCTCGCGCCGTTGCCGGACAAGCTGGCGCAGATTGAGCAGCGCGACCCTGCGAGCCTGTCGTTTGCCCAGGCAGCGAAGCTGGTGGGCATGGGTGCGACGGTGGATGAACTGACCCAATCCTGCGGTTTGACTCAGGCTGAGGCGCAATTGATGAGCAAATTGCACAAAAACTGAGGATTAATTTTTACACCTGAAAAACCGCTATAACCCTTGAGTTAGAGCGTTGCAATGTGACAGTCATGGCGGCCTGCAGTGGCCGCTTTTGCGAATCAAGTCACAGTGCCATGTTTTGCTGGGGCACTTTTGTGTCGTTGTGGTGACAAAGCCTGCGCATGTAGGAAGTTTCACTCACAAGGATGCGAAATGTCTCTCGTCGCTGTATCTAGAACAAAACCATCAGTTTTGCTGCAGTCGTGCGTTTCCACCTGTACTGCAGTTGGTTTGCTAGCCAGCGCGGCTGCGTTTGCGGCCGAGCCGCAAGCGCCAGCCCAGCAATTGATCCAGCAGCAACAGCGCGAGCGTGCACAACGCGAGCAGCTGGAACCGTCGCCCGACGTTCGCCTGCAAGCGCCCCAAGACACCGAAGCCAGCCTGCGCCTGCCGCGTGATGAAACGCCGTGCTTCAAGATCGACCGTGTGGTGCTCAGTGGCGACCAGGCCGAGGATTTCCAGTGGGCCCTGCGTGCCGCCAACCCGTCCGATGATCCAGTGCAAGGGCGTTGTGTTGGCGCGCGCGGGATCAACCTGACCATGAAGCGCATCCAGAATGCGATCATCGCCAAAGGTTTTATTACCACCCGCGTGCTGGCCCAGGCCCAGGACTTGAATCAGGGCACCCTGTCGCTGGTGGTGGTGCCCGGCCGGATCAAACACATCCGTTTTGCCGCCGGCACCTCGGCCCGCGCCAACTATTGGAATGCGATGCCCGCGTCCGATGGCGATGTGCTGAACCTGCGCGACATCGAACAGGCGCTGGAAAACTTCAAGCGCGTGCCCACCGCCGAAGCCGACGTACAGATCACCCCCGCCGAAGGCGCCGATGCGCAGCCAGGTGAAAGCGATGTGGTGATCGCCTGGAAGCAGGCCGTGCCCGTGCGGGTCAGCCTGTCGGTGGACGACTCCGGCAGCAAGCAGACCGGCAAGTACCAGGGCAACGTCGCGCTGTCGCTGGATAACCTGGCGACCCTCAACGACCTGTTCTACATCAGCTTCAACCACGACCTCGGCGGCGGCGAAAGCGGCGACCGTGGGTCCAAGGGCCACACCATTCACTACTCGGTGCCCTACGACTATTGGCAGTTGAGCCTGACCTCCAGCGAATACGACTACCACCAGACGATCGCCGGGGTGAACCAGGCGTATTCCTACAGCGGCCGCAGCCGGACCAATGAGGTGCAGCTGTCGCGCGTGATCTATCGCGACGCAGTGCGCAAGACCACCGTGTCCCTCGGTGGCTGGAGCCGTACCTCCAGCAACTACATCGAAGACACCGAAATCGAATTTCAGCGCCGGCGCATGGCCGGTTGGCAGGCCGGGATCAATCACCGTGAATTTATCGGTGCGAATACCCTCGACCTTGGCGTCGGCTATCGCCGTGGCACCGGTGCGCGCGATGCCTTGCGCGCGCCCGAGGAAGAAAACGGCGAAGGCACGTCGCGCTCGCAGATCATTACCGCCAACGCGCAATTGCAAGTGCCGTTCAGCGTCGGCCAGCAGAAGCTGCGTTACATCGGCGGCTGGCGCGGGCAATGGAACCGCACGCCGCTGATTCCCCAGGACCGCTTTTCAATCGGTGGGCGCTACACCGTGCGCGGCTTTGATGGCGAGCAGATTCTGTCGGCGGAACGCGGCTGGACCTTCAGCAACGACCTCGGCCTGAGCCTGGGCAACACCGGTCAGGAGCTCTATCTGGGCGTGGATTACGGCCAGGTTGGCGGGCATTCCACCGAGTACTTGCTGGGTCGCCGGCTGGCCGGTGCGGTGGTAGGCCTGCGCGGCGGCTACAAGCAGTTTTCCTATGACATCTACACCGGCAAACCTCTGGAAAAACCCAAGGGTTTCCAGACCGCCGACGTGACCAGTGGCTTCAGCGCCAACTGGTCATTTTGAAGGAGGCCAGCATGTCGGATGACACCCTCGAAGTGCTCGCGCCCACGGGGCCCGACAGTCCCATCGACGAAGCCCAGGTGTTGGGTTCGGCGGTGTGGTTGTGGATGCACTCGGCGGCGCATCGCGATGCGCCATTGCACAGCCTGTCGACCCTGTTGCTGCCGGCGATCAAGCGTCGTCAGTTCATCCTGATCAGCGAAGCGGGGCGCCCGGTGTTTTTCCTGTCGTGGCTCAACCTCAGTGCCGAGGCCGAGGCGCGCTACCTGCGCGAACCAGCCGTCTGCCTGCCTGCCGCGGACTGGGACAGCGGCGACCGCCTGTGGATCAACGACTGGGTCGCGCCGTTCGGGCATACCCGACGAGTCAGCGGCCTGTTGCGACGGCGGCTGTGGCCCGGGCGGATCTTCCGTTCGCTGTACCACCGAGGCGATGAGCGCGGACTGCGCGTCATGAATTTCCAGGGTATCGCCGTCCTGGACCTGGAGGCGCAAGCCTGGTTTGCCACTCACCCGTTACCCAGCGACGCGCTCTGATCAGCCACCGCGCAAAGGACTTGCATGAATAAGCATCTGTATCGAATTGTTTTCAACCAGGCTCGCGGCCTGCTGATGGTGGTGGCCGAAAACGTCAAGAGCGCGTGCAAGGCTCCCGGCACGACCGGCGCCATAGCGCGCCCGGGTACGGCGGTTGCCACGCTGACGCCGCTGCGGTTTGCGCTGATGCTGGGCATGGGCTGGGTCGCGCTGGCGGCGCCGGTACAAGCGCAGGTGGTGGTCGATGGCTCCGCACCGGCGGGCCAGCGCCCGACCATCGGCGCCGCCGGCAACGGCACCACGGTGGTGGACATCACCCGGCCAAGCGGCGCGGGCGTGTCGCGCAACACCTACACCCAGTTCGACGTGGACAAGCGCGGGGTGATCCTCAACAACGGCGTGACCAACAGCCAGACTCAACTGGGCGGGTGGATCGAAGGCAACCGCAACCTGGCCAATGGCAGCGCACGGGTGATTCTCAACGAGGTCAATTCGAGCAACCCTAGCCAGTTGCGCGGCTTTGTCGAAGTGGGGGGCTCCAAGGCGCAGGTGGTAATTGCCAACCCGTCGGGCATCACCTGTGAAGGCTGCGGGTTTATCAACGCCGACCGCGCGACCCTGACCACCGGGCGCGCGCAGTTCGAGAACGGCCTGATCAGTGGCTATGAAGTCTCGGGCGGCAAGATCAGCATCGGCGGCGAAGGCATGGACACCAGCCGCGC
The DNA here is from genome assembly GCF_900187495.1 of Pseudomonas sp. Irchel 3H9. Taxonomy (NCBI): domain Bacteria; kingdom Pseudomonadati; phylum Pseudomonadota; class Gammaproteobacteria; order Pseudomonadales; family Pseudomonadaceae; genus Pseudomonas; species Pseudomonas sp. Irchel 3H9. The sequence continues at coordinate 314,270 of NZ_FYDK01000004.1, forward strand.
CGACTACACCGAAATCATCGCGCGCACCGTCGAGGTGAACGCGGGCATCTGGTCCAAAGACTTGACCATCAAGGCCGGCACCACCGGCGCGGCACCGACCGACACGCCAACCGTCGCCATCGACGTGGCGCAGTTGGGCGGCATGTACGCGGGCAAGATCACCTTGGTCGGCAATGGCGCAGGCGTGGGCGTGCGCAATGCCGGGCAGATCGGCTCCAGCGCCGGTGAAGTGGTGATCGGCACCGACGGCCGGATCGAAAACCACGGCCAGATCAGCAGCGCCACCGATTTGACCGCCCGCGCCGACAAGGGCATCGACAACGACGGCACGCTGTACGCCCAAGGCAACCTGGCCGTGCACACCGCTGGTGATATCGACAACCGTGGCATCGTGTCCGCCCAGGGCAATGCCGCGCTGACCGCCACCGGCGCCAATTCGGCGATTCGCAGCCACGCAGGTTCCGCATTGGCCGCGGGCGTGGACAGTACCGGCAAGCTCGGCAGCAGCGGTTCGCTGACGCTGACCTCGGCTGGCACCTTGACCGCCAAAGGCCAGAACCTCGCCGCGCAGACCCTCAAGGCCAGCGCCGCCCAGGTCGACCTGAGTGACAGCCAGACGTCCGCCCAGACCGTTGAGTTGACCAGCACCGCCGGCAATCTCGACTTGCGTCGCAGCCGCGTCACCGCCGGCCGCGCCCTCACGGCCGACGCTAACCAGAGCGTGCTCAGCGATGCTGCACAGGTAGGCGCTGCACAGATCAGCGTGACCGCGCTGGACCTGTCCAACGTCGGCGGCAAGTGGGTGCAGACCGGCAGCAACGGTATGCAGATGACCGTCGCGCGCAGCCTCGATAACAGTGGCGGTACGCTGTCCAGCGGTGGCACCCTCGTCGTCAGCGCTGACACCCTGAACAACGCGGATGGTCTGGTGCAGTCGGGTGGCCTTGGCGACTTGTCCGTCACCGCGCGCCAGCACCTGAACAATCAGAAGGGCAAGCTGGTCACCGCCGCGCAATTGACCCTCAACGGCGGCACCCTGGACAACAGCAGCGGGCAGATCACTGCCGGCGGCGCGCTGGGGATCAAGGCCGCGCAGTTGAACAACGCCAATGGCACCGTCGCGGCCACGCAAACCTTGACGGTCAAGACCGACAGCCTGCAGAACCAGGGCGGTACCCTCGGTTCGGTGGCCGCCGACCTGATCCTCAACAGCGACACCAGCGTGCTCGACAACCGTGGCGGGCGTCTGGAGGCAGCCAAGGCGCTGACCCTCAATGCACTCGGCCTGAACAACCAAGGTGGGGTGATCACCGGCGCGCAACTGCTGCTCAATACCCAGGGCCAGCAACTCGACAACAGTGCAGGCACCGTTAACGCCAGCGACACGCTGAGCGTCGACAGCGGCGCGTTGATCAACGACGGCGGCATCATGCAGGCCAAGTCGGACCTGCGCGTGGATACCCACGGCCAACAGCTGAGCAACCGCAATTCCGGCAGCACCGGCGGCATCCTCGGCCAGCGCGACGTCACCGTGCGCGCCGGTCAAGTGTTCAACGACCAAGGCTTTATCGGCAGCGCGCGCACCCTGGACATCAACGCCCAGCAACTGAGCAACCAGGCGGGCCTGTTGCGCGCCGACGGGCATCTGTTGCTGACCGCCGCGAGCGTGGACAACAGCGCGACCCAGGGCGCGAACCAGGGCATCAAGGGCCAGAGCGTCGATCTCGACACCGATACGCTGACCAACCGCGCTGGCTCAATCGTGTCCGACACCACGCTGAACGTGAAGGGCAGCGGCAGCGTGGACAACGATGCGGGCATCCTCTCGGCGGGCAGCGTGCTGACCCTGGCCGATCGCAACCCGGCGCAGAAAAGCCTGGCCATCAACAACGGCGCGGGCACCCTGATTGGGGGCCAGTCCGTGTTGCTCGACAGTGCCAATTACAGCGGCGCCGGCAAGGTCCAAAGCCTCGGCGACCTGACCTTCCGGTTGACTCAAAACTTCATCAACAGCGGCCTGGTGCAGAGCAACGGCGACCTGTCGCTGCAGACTGGCGGCACGATGACCAACCAGGGGGCGGTGCAGTCCGGCGCGCTGGTGCGCGTGGATGCCGGCGCTATCGACAACGGTGCCAACGGCGTGATCAGTGGGCGGCGTGTGCAGGCCAACGCGGTCAACCAATTCGACAACCGTGGCGTGGTCGACGGCGAGACGACCCGCCTCAGTGCTGCGACCCTGAACAACCTCGGTACCGGGCGCCTCTACGGTGATCATTTGTCGATCACCGCCGGTACGCTCAACAACATCCTCGAAGGCGCAACGGCGGCGACCATCGCGGCACGCAACCGCCTGGATATCGGCGCTCAGGTCATCAACAACCGTGAGCACGGACTGATCTTCAGCGCCGGCGATACGGTGATCGGCGGCTTGCTTGACGCCAATGACCAGGCCAGCGGCCAGGCACAGGTGCTCAACAATGCGAGCGCCACCGTCGAAGCGCTGGGCCATCTGAGCGTCAACGCCAAGCAGATCAATAACACCAACGAACACTTCGCCACCGACCGCGTGCTGGTGTCCAACCAAGTGCTGCAGGAGTACCTGCTGTCGGGCTCGACCAACCGTTACACGCCGGACCAGATCTCGCTGTACAACGACGAGGTGCTGCACCTGGTCACGCCGGAAGGCTACGGCACGCGCTGGAACCGCTATGACTACACGCGCAGCGTCACCGAGACGCAAATTGTCAGCTCCGACCCTGCGCAGATGCTTGCCGGTGGCAACCTCACGTTGATCGCCGACCAGGTGCTCAACGACAAGAGCCGGATCATTGCCGGGCAGGCGCTCAACGGCAGCATCGGCCAAGTGATCAACACCGAAGTGACCGGCGAACGGGTCACGGCCGACAACGGCAGCGTGGCCAATTACTATCGCATCCAGCGCAAGGGCCGTGACCGCCAGGGCGTCGGCCTGACCGGTTATACGCCGGCGCCGCTGATCGAGCAGATCTCCCTTAAACCCACGGTGTACACCGAGTACGCGGCCATCAACGGCAGCGGCACCCAGGTTGGCGCGCTGGTTCTGGCCAACGTTACCGACAGCACTGCGGGTACCGGTGAGCTGGCGGGCGCTGGCCGCACCCACGCCGTGAGCCCGATCAGTGAAGTGAAGGCACTGACCCAACTGGACGCGGCAGGCGCGGTGGAGCAGATCCGCACGGGTGGTTTCAACCCCGACCTGCCCAACAGCAGCCTGTTCCAGACCAACCCGAACAGCACCGCCGGTTATCTGGTGGAGACCGACCCGCGCTTCGCTAACTACCGCAAGTGGTTGTCTTCGGACTACATGCTCGGGCGCCTGAACCTCGACCCGGCGGCCACGCAGCAGCGTCTCGGCGACGGCTTCTACGAACAGAAGCTGATCCGTGAGCAAATCGCGCAACTCACCGGCCGGCGCTTTCTCGACGGCTACGCCAGTGATGAGGAACAGTATCGGGGCATGATCGACAGCGCCGTGACCCTGGCGGATCAGTGGAAACTGATTCCTGGTGTCGCCCTGACCGCCGAACAAATGGCGCAGTTGACCAGCGACATCGTCTGGCTGGTGTCCAAGGACGTCACGCTGGCGAGCGGTGAAGTCCGTCAGGTGCTCGTGCCGCAAGTCTATGTGCGGGTTCGCGAAGGTGATCTGGATGGCTCCGGCGCACTGATGGCCGGGCGCACGTTGAACCTTGATGTGCGCGGTGATCTGGTGAACTCCGGCAGCCTGTCCGGGCGCGATGGCGTGAACATCAGCGTGCAGAACCTCGACAACCTCGGCGGCCGTATCCAGGGCAACGACGTGGCCCTGACCGCCAGCCAGGACATCAACAACATCGGCGGCCTGATCAGCGCCAACAGCCGTCTGGCCCTGAGCGCCGGCAACGACATCAATGTGCGCTCGGTCACCACCGACAGCGAGAGCGATCAGGGCACCCGCACCGGCTTGTCGCGGGTGGCGGGGTTGTACGTGTCGGCACCGGCGGCGAACCTGATTGCCACCGCCGGCAACGATATCAACCTGCAAGCCGCGCAAGTGAGCAACACCGGCGTCGGCGGCAAGACGTCGCTGGTGGCGGGCAACGACATCACCCTGACTACAGTGAAAGAGTCCTACACCCAGTCCAACCAGTGGGATGGCGACAACTGGCGCAAGGAAGCCGGACGCAATGAAGTCGGCAGTTCGGTGCAGGCCAACGGCGATGTTCGCGTGGGCGCCGGGCGTGACGTGCAGGTGCGCGGTGCGATGGTCAACAGCGACGCGGGGGCTGTTGCTGTGAGTGCGGTGCGCGACATCAATGTCGAGGCCGGCGAGCGCTTCAACAGCGCCGACGAAGCGCACAAGGTCAAGGGCAGCAACGGGATGTTTTCGAGCAAGACCACCACCACCCGCGACACGGTCAGCCAGACCACCGCACAGGCCTCGACCTTCAGTGGCGAGCAGGCGGTGATGCAGGCCGGCAACAACATCACGATTACGGGTAGCAACGTGGTTTCCACATCGGGCACGGTGCTGGCGGCGGGCAACGACATCAAGGTATTGGCAGCCACCGAGCAACTTGACGAAAAACACATGAAGGACGTGAAGACCAGCGGGATGTTCAGCGGGGGCGCCATTGCCGTCACCGTTGGTTCCAAGCAACAGACCAATAAAGACAGCAGTCAGCAGACTACGGCGGCCGCGAGCAACATTGGCGCAACCGACGGCAACGTGCTGATCAGCGCCGGCGGCGAATACCGTCAGGTGGGCAGCAATGTGAACGCGCCCAATGGCGATGTGTCGATCGACGCGTCCGAGGTCAATATCCTCGAAGCGCGCAACCTCAGTGCGCAGCAGCAGGAGCAGCGCTTCAAGCAGACCGGCGTGAGCCTGACCCTGACCAACCCGATCGTGAGTGCGGTACAGACCGGCCAGCGCATGAACAAAGCCGCTGAACGTACCGATGACAAACGTATGAAAACTTTGGCGGCGCTGAGTACTGTGTGGGCCGCCAGCGATGCGCACACTCAGGTCATGGCTGACCCGGCGGCGGCGGGCGGTATCAACTTGAGCATTGCCCTGGGCATGAACAAGAGCGAGAGCAAAAGCGAGCAGACCAGCAACACCGCAGCCGCTTCGACGGTCGCGGCGGGAGGGGATGTGACGATCGTGTCCTCGGGCGGCACGCGCAACAACAACCTGACCGTGCAGGGCAGTGAGATCACGGCGGGCAACAATGCGTTGTTGAAAGCTGACGGCAACATCCTGCTGGCGGGTGCGCAGAACACCATCGAGCAACACAGCACCAACAAAAGCGTCAACGGCAGCCTTGGCATCGGCATCTCGTTTGGTAGCGAGAAAAACGGTCTGAGCTTCAACGCGTCCGCCTCTCAGAGCCGTGGCAATGCCGATGGCAATGACTTGGTGTGGAGCAATACCCACGTGACTGCCGGCAAAGAGGTCAGTCTGATTTCCGGTAAGGACACCACCCTGCGTGGTGCGGTGGTGTCGGGTGAGACGGTCAAGGCCGATATCGGCGGCGACCTGAATGTCGAGAGCCTGCAGGACACCAGCACCTTCGCGTCCGAGCAGAAGAGCATGAGCGCTGGGATCAGCATCTGTATCCCGCCGGTCTGTGCCGGTGCGGCGACCGCTAGCTTCAGCTCCACCAACGCCAAGCAGAAGTCCAACTTTGCCAGCGTGATCGAACAATCGGGCATACGTGCCGGCGACGGTGGTTTCGACATCAACGTGCGCGGCAATACCGACCTCAAGGGTGGCGTGATCGCCAGTTCCGACAAGGCCATTGCCGACGGCAAAAACAGCCTGACCACCGGCACGCTGACGGTGTCCGACATCCACAACGTGTCCGAAGCCAGCGCCAAAACTTCAGGCGTCGACCTGAGTTCGGACATGCTCGACGGCAAACTGGGCACGGCCAAGGCGCTGCTCGCCAACAGCATCAACAACGGCTCGGACTCTGACTCCGCCGACAGCGACACCCGCAGCGCGATCAGCGCCGGCACCTTGGTGATCACCAATGCCGAGCGCCAGCGTGTGGTTGGCGGCATGACGGTTGACCAGACAATTGCCAACCTGAACCGCAACACCGAGGCCGCCCATGTCGCCGTGGGACGGTTGGATGTGGCGGAAATGGGGCGCAAGGTCGCGGCTGAGCAGGAGATCAAGCGTGAGTTCTATCATCAGGTCTCGCTGCTGGCGGATGAGGCGTATCGCAAGATCTTTATCGAGAAGGCGCGGGTGTATGAGGTCTCGAAGGACAAGGAGGGCAAAGTTCAACGTCGCGAACTGAGCGACGAAGAGAAAATGAACCTCAAGAAAGGGCCGGACGGCAAAGTGCATATCGCCAACAACGGCATTTTCAATGATGCCGACGCTGCGGCCAAATACGCCGAGCAGCACAGTTCGGCTGATAGCGGGCCGCAATACTTGATCCACTTCGAGCAAGCCAACAACTTCACTTCCGAGCTGATGATCGCTGCTTATCAGAAGAATCTGGAGAATGATTTCTGGGGGTTGTCCAATGCAACGGTGCAAACCAAAGACTACATGACGCAGTTCGGCCAGAGCGGGTTGCACATCGATGGTCACAGCCGGGGCACGTTGACCACTGGCAGCGCCATGGAGTCGCTGGCCCGTGATCCGGCCAACGTGGGCATTCTCGGCAAAACGTCGATGAACTTCTTCGGTGCTGCCTACAGCGTGCAGAAGGCCGACTCGTTGTTAGGGGTCTTACAGAGTCGTTCAGGGGTGAGCTCCGAATCACAGCGCGAGGCGATGGAGCTGCGCTACCAGAATCACAATCTCGATCCGGTTGCGCGCTTGCCGCTCGTAGGGTTCAACCCCGCTACGGGCGGTACGGTCCCGGACGGCAGCGTGCGTGTATGGGAATGGCTGAAAGTGCTTGGCGGCGATAAGACAGTGCACAACTGCTACGGCAATGGAGGGCCCGCCTGCAAGCCCTTCTGGAAAGATTCAACCGATGGCGTTCCACACTTTAAGCGCGCCGGAGAATAAGGAAGAACGTTATGTTGAGAAGTACGTTGCTGTTGACTATTGGCGCTGTGTTACTGACCGGCTGCACGGGGAGGGGCTTTCAACCGCCGCCGCCGGAATTCACCAATTGGAAAAAAAGTGGGGTCTCCCAAGAAGGCGTCAAGAGTGCGATGAGAGCTTGCGGGTATATCAACCTGACAGGCACGGGGGACACAACGCCTATTGACCAGGTACTCACACAGTTTTATTGCATGAAAGACTCGGGTTTCAAGCGCACAGATAACATTGACCTGTGCAAAGAAGGCCGCATTGGTGAATCACCGGTGTGCGAAGGCCGCCGTTAATCGATCACTGAAAGGTCGCAGGGAATGAACGATTTACGCAAACCTTAAGGAACACCCCTATGTCCAGGAGCGGGCTGCTGTTGAGTGTTTGCGCTGTACTGCTGGTCGGCTGCACGGGCAGGGGCTTCCAACCGCCGCCGCCTGATTTTGTCTATTGGCAAAAGAGTGGGGTCTCTGTAGAGGGCGTCAAGAGCAGTATGCTCGCGTGCGGGTACGAGAATGTGGCGGGCACGGGCGGCGGCTCAATCGATGAGCGGCTTAGGAGCTTCTACTGCATGAAAGATGCGGGCTTCACACGCAAAGATAACTTGGACATGTGCAAGCTTGGCCGTATCGGCGAATCACCGGTGTGCGAAGGCCGTCGGTAACCCATCCCTAAAAGGAAGCAAGGAATGAACGATTTACGCAATGGACTGTACGGCGTCGCGCTGGCATTGGCGGCGACAGGGTTGGGCGGTTGTGCCTCGTCGATGACGGTCACCGGCGAGCCAGGGGTGAGGATGGGCCAGAGCTATGCACAGGTGCTCGCGGTGGTCAGCCGCAACAACGCCGTGACCAAGCAGGTCGATGGCGAAGGCTTCCGGGCGGAGGGTTACTCGTCGATGTTCAAGGACTGCCGCATCAAGTACTTCATCTTTCAGGGCGCCGATGGCTTGCAGCAGGTGAAGTACGAGCCTGCGCCGCAGTTGTCGGTCAGCCAGAATTGCCGTCAGCCGTAAACGGCCCTTTATTCCTTTGCGAGTTGACCGCTGATGAGCGTTTTACGTGGGGTTCCCGTGGCGTTGCTGGTGCTGCTGACAGGCTGCGGCCAAGTGGCGAATATCCGTTCCTTGTCTACCGGCTACGTCGCACCAACGTCTGGCGAGACTGCCCGTGTGCGGTTGATCACCGATGGTCTGGTGCGCGCGGTGCCGGGGCGTGATTGCCTGGACTGGAATGTACCGGGCGCTGGGGTTATGGCGTCGACGAAAGCGGGCTTCCCCGATCACAACGGCGAGAGCCTGGGCATGCCTGGGCCGATTTACTCGTGGGCGGCTGCCGTATCGTCGGAGTTGGTGGTGCCGGCGAACACCCCGATCGCGTTTCATTACTTGGGGAAACTGCAGTATTCCCGGCAATGCTCCAGCACCATGACCTTTGTGCCTCGGCCGGGGATGGACTACATGGTGCAGGCGTCCATCTATGCGAGCTGTTCGTTCCAGCTGCACGAGCTGCCGCCGGGCGGTAAGCAATGGGTCGAGGTGGAGCCTGCGCCCAAGGGCAAGGTGTCGATGTGCAACGCGATGGATAATTTCTAGCGAGCCAATTATTTTTCGACCTTAATGACTTTTTTCTACTCCTCAAAGGTCAACATCCTTCAAGCATCATTGACTCCAGGAGTACGCCCCCCATGACCACCCCCAAGGCACTGTTGATCCTTCACGGCAAGCAAGCCCTCAACGAGGACGTACGCGCGGCCGTGCTGGCCCGGCGCGAGTTGGGTTTGGAGCTGGCGGTGCGGGTGACGTGGGAGGGCGGTGACGCTCAACGGCTGGTCAAGGAGGCTGTGGACGGCGGTTACACCCACATCATTGCCGGCGGCGGCGACGGCACCTTGCGCGACGTGGCCGAAGCCATGGCCCAGGCCAAGAGCGACGCCAGCCTGGTGCTGATGCCCCTGGGCACCGCCAATGATTTTGCCAAGGCTGCCGGCGTGCCGTTGGAGCCTGCCCAGGCCCTGGCATTGCTGGATGTGCCCCCTAGGGCAATCGACCTCGGCCAGGTCGGCGGGCAGATTTTCCTGAACATGGCCACTGGCGGCTTTGGTAGCCAGGTCACGGCCAATACCTCCGAAGATTTGAAGAAAGTCCTCGGCGGCGCTGCTTATCTGTTTACCGGCCTGACGCGCTTCAGCGAGTTGAAGGCCGCCTACGGTGAGCTGGAAGGACCGGACTTTCACTGGAAGGGCGAGTTGCTGGCGCTGGGTATCGGCAACGGCCGCCAGGCGGGCGGTGGGCACATACTGTGCCCCGGCGCATTGGCCGATGATGGTTTGCTCGACGTCAGCATTCTGCCGGCGCCTCAGGAAGTGGTCGGCACGCTGCTCAATCTGGTGAGCGACGGTGGGATCGACAACATGTTCGTACGGGCGCGCCTGCCGTGGGTCGATATCAAGGTGGCGCAGGGCTTGTACATCAACCTCGATGGCGAGCCGCTGGAAGGTGACGACCTGCACTTCGAGGCGTTGCCCAAGGCGCTTCGCGTGCATTTGCCGGTGGATTCGCCCCTAGTCGTCCAGGCTGATGATCTGCTCGCGCACAGCGAATAACACCAGGCCTGCCACATCAAATATCTGCAGACGCTTCATGATTTGCGAACGGTGGGCTTCTACGGTCTTGATGCTCAGGCCCAGGCCGTGGGCGATCTCACGGGTGGATTTGCCGCGCACGATCAGGCGCAGGATCTCCAGTTGGCGTGCCGTGAGGTTATGGCTTTGACCGGCGGGCGTGATCGGCCCCTGGCTGCGCACCAGCGCCTGGTTGATCACGGTGTGGGCGATCGCCGGGCTCAGGTAGCGCTCGTTGTTGCGCAAGGCTTGCAGCGCGTGTTCCAGCTCATTGGCGGTAGTGTCCTTGAGCAGGTAGCCATGGGCACCGGCTTGCAGCGCGCGCATGATCAACTCCGGGTCGGTGTGCATCGACAGGATCAGCACCTTGCTCTTGGGGTGCGCACTCTTGAGTTGCTTTAAAGCGTCGAGGCCGCCGGTGTGCTTCATCGACAGGTCCAGCAGCACAATGTCCGGCAGCAAGCGATTGAACTGCTCCAGCAATTGGGCGCCATCGCTGGCTTCGCCCGTCACCGTGTAGCCGGGAATATCCTGGATCAGCGCACGCACGCCGGCCCTGATCAGGGCATGATCGTCCACCAGAAGTAATGTGCAGGTCACTCGATAACCTTAGGGGCGCTGGCCCGTTCGAGGGCGCGGGGCGCCCAGGGGAAGAGCGCTTCGATGCGCGTCCCGTTACCTGGATGACTGCTCACGGACAATGTGCCGCCAAGCTGATCAACCCGCTCGGACATGCCCGCCATGCCCCGCTGGCCTTCCAGGCTGGGATTGATGGCGGGCAAAAACCCCTGGCCGTCATCACAAATGCTCAGCGACAGGCCTTCGGGTAGACGTTGCAGGCGCACCAGCAGGTTGTGTGCCTGGGCGTGGCGCAGCATGTTGGTGACGGCCTCCTGGGTGATGCGAAAGGCCGCCACGGCCATTTCTTCCGGGATGCCGGTCAGCCGTTGCTGGCATTCCAGGCTCCAGTGCACCGGGGTGTTTTCCAGGGTCTTGAGCAGGTGCGCGCGCAGGCTGGCTTCCAGGCCCAGGCTGGCGAGCTGTCGGGGGTTGAGGATGGCAGAGACGTCGCGCACCTTGGCCAGGGTCTCGTTCAAGGTATTGCACAAGACGTTGCACTGGGTTTGCAGCTCATCCGGCATACGGCGCTTGAGCCATTCGCTTTGCAGCTTGGCGGCGGTCAGCAGTTGCCCGATGTCGTCATGCAGTTCGCGGCTGAGGCGGTGGCGTTCGTTTTCCTGCACTTGCAGCAGGCGATCGGCCAATTCCTGGGGCTGGAACTTGATGGATTTGCGCGAGTACCACTGTTGCAGGCCTACCACTAATAAAATGGCCAGGTTGAGCAGCAGTACCATCAGCGGCAGCGGTGCGGAGTGGGCGTAGGCCCACAGGCTCAGCAGCAGCGAGCCAAGGCATAGCGTGAGGATCAAACGGCGTGCATTGCTGCGGGACGCGGACCTTGCGATGAATGTCTTGAGGCTGGCATGCATAGCGGATGGAGCCAATAAAGGTTCGCTGCGGGAAGACCGGTCGACACTGACCGGGCGCTGTTTGAGATACGTTATTGAATCGTTTTCAAAGTTAATAAATTCAGTCACTTTGAGGGGGTGATAGTACCACTACTCTTACCGTCGGTCGCCAGGCGCCTGTCTGGCGGGATTATCTAAGCGCGCAAATATTCAGGGACGATAGTCCCAAAGTTAATGAAGGGGGGATGTATTACTTCAACAGGAATGTAGAGGTTATGGCTAATTGATATCTACGCGTGCGCCATTCAGTTTCAATGGGTTGGTTAAACCTGTCGTTTTTAGAAAACTGCGCGTTATTTACGACCTCATAACCGCTCAGGACGAGGGGTGTAAACGCTGCTGCGGTTTATATCTGAAATCCTTTTGTGGGATTTGCAGTGTGACCGTAGCAATCAATGAGGTTTGTTCCGATTCGTCCAGTGCCAATAGGCCTGTCTTTGCATCGATAAGCTCCAGTTGCCAGGCCAGCAGTCTCAGGCAGTCTTCCAGGGCGCTCAGGGCCTGATCATGCAGCTGCAACGGGTTTTCGGCGTTGGCGATCACGTATTGGATATGCCGCGAAAATTCGCTGATCGCCTGCAGGGCGAGGCAATCGGCTTTTTCGGCGAGCTTGATCAGGCTGGCTTTCATGCAGTCGATGGCGTCGCTGTCGTTGCGAATCAGATGCAGGTGACTCAGGCACTCTTCCGACTTGGCCAGCAGGTTTTCAGCCTCGTGCAGGAATTCGGGAAGTGCAAGTTGCCACTCGTTACCGTCGTTCATCATGCAAGTCTCCACAACATAAGGTGGGGTGATGAGAGGTCGCATTGGGTGAGTGGCGTAAAACTACCGCTGAAAGATAACTGGAGTCTGTAGGTTGCTTCTGAGCGTTCAGTAGGACGTTTATTTGAATGATGGCGACGGCTGCGCGCGGCCCTCGTGAGCGGGCTCAATTGCACACCTTCAGTTGCCGCGACGTGAGTGTCTGGTAGACCCGTGGAACGAGGGCTTGGGATGGCAAACAAAGCCTGACTCCATTCATGCAATGAGAATGGCGTCACATTAATGACTATTAGATAAAGCGAATATCAGGTTGGGCCTGATTGCTTATAGGGGAATCCCTTACATGGCGGAACTTTACATCGCTTTGAATGTCCGGCAACGCCGATGTACCGCTGTCTGGAGAGGTTCATGCAGTAGAGCATGATGTCAGTGTGACATCAATGAATTTACGTGGCATTTTAGCAGGGGGTCAAGGTCTGGCTTTCGCCGCCGATAACAGCAGTAATGAATTGCACAATCCCTTCGCGCATCTAGCTGCGCACACCAGGAGCTTTTGATGGCCGGCATTCTCGACACAGTAGACCAACGCACGCAACTGGTGGGTGAGAATCGCCTGGAGATCCTCATGTTTCGCCTGGCCGGGCGGCAACTGTTCGCAATCAACGTTTTCAAGGTGCAGGAAGTCCTGCAACTGCCCAAGCTGACCCTGATGCCTCAGCGTCACCCGTTCGTGTGCGGCGTGGTCAACCTGCGTGGCCAGACCTTGCCGGTGATCGACCTGTCCCAGGCCATCGGCATGCGCCCACTGGTACCGGGCCCGAACAGCACCATCATCGTCACCGAGTACAACCGCTCGGTACAGGCGTTCCTGGTGGGTGGTGTGGACCGCATCGTCAACATGAACTGGGAATCCATCCTGCCGCCGCCGACCAGCGCTGGGCGTCAGCACTACCTGACCGCCATCAGCAAGGTCGATGACCAATTGGTGGAGATCATCGACGTGGAAAAAGTCCTCGCCGAGATCGTGCCCTATAACGCCAAAGTTTCCCGTGAAAAACTTGAAGACCCGGTGTTGGAACGTGCCCGTGGCCGCGAAGTGCTGCTGGTGGACGACTCCAACGTCGCCCTGTCGCAACTGCGCGACACCTTGGGTCAACTGGGTGTGAAGATGCACATCGCCAGCGACGGCCTCAAGGCGCTGAACATGCTCAAGGCCTGGGCCGACGCCGGCCACGTAATGACCGACAAGCTCCTGATGATCTTCACCGACGCCGAAATGCCCGAGATGGACGGCTACCGCCTCACCACCGAAATTCGCAACGATCCACGCCTGCGCAAGCTCTACGTGGTGCTGCACACCTCGCTGTCTGGCAGCTTCAACGACTCGATGGTGAAGAAGGTTGGGTGCGACAACTTCCTGTCCAAATTCCAGCCCGACAAACTGGTGGATGTGGTGCGCCAGCGACTGATGCTGGACGAAGCCACCGCTTGACCTTAGGGTTGCATCTTTGCCCCTTAGGAATGCAGGCCCATGCTTCGTCTCAGCGCGCTGTACCGTTACCCCTTGAAGTCCGGCAAGGCCGAAACCTTGCAGCACATCGGCCTGGATAAACTCGGGTTGAATGGGGATCGACGCTGGATGCTGGTGGACGAGGCCAGCGGGCGTTTCCTCACGCAGCGGGCGGTGGCGAAGATGAGCCAACTCTCTGCGCTGTGGAACCGCACGGGCGGCCTGACCTTGAGTTCGCCTGGCTATGCGCCGCTGGACGTGGCGCTGCCCGGCAGCGACGCCGAGTTGCGCGGCGTGACCATCTGGCGCGACACCTTGCGCGTACCGGACGCCGGTGATGAAGCTGCCGCCTGGGTCAGCGACTTTATCGGCAAGCCGACACGGCTGGTGCAGATGCCCTTGGACCGCGCCCGCACCACCCAGGCCGGTTTCGGGCGTGATGATGATCAGGTGGCGTTTGCCGATGGTTATCCGTTGCTGCTGATCGGGCAAGCGTCGCTCGACGACCTCTCGCAAAAAATCGGCCGCCCCATGGAGATGCTCCGCTTTCGCCCGAACCTCGTGATCGAGGGCGGCGAAGCTTTCGCGGAAGATGGCTGGAAGCGTCTGCGCATTGGTGATGTGGAGTTTCGCGCCGTGAAACCCTGCTCACGTTGCATTCTCACCACCATCGACCCGCAAACCGGTGAACGCAGCGCCGACCGTGAACCGTTTGTCACGTTGGAGGCTTATCGCAAGACGGAAGACGGCGCGATGTTTGGCCAGAACCTGGTCAACGATGGTAATGGACGCCTGGAAGTGGGCATGCCAGTGACCATTCTCGAATAGCCTTCGGCGCCCATAAAAAATGCCCGTCTCCCACGAGACGGGCATTTTTTTGACCGGGCGAATGCTTAGCCGCGGTACTCGCACAGGTAAGCAGTATCCACGGCGACCTTCAGTTGGAACTTGCTGTTGGCCGGTACGTGGAACTGGCTGCCGGCGGCGAAGGTTTCCCACTCGCTGGCGTCAGGCAGTTTAACGGTCAGGGCGCCGGAGACTACGTGCATGATTTCACGCTGGGCGGTGCCGAATTCGTATTCACCCGGGGCCATCACGCCGATGGTCGCCGGACCTTCTGCGGTGCCGAAAGCGATCGACTTGACGGTGCCGTCGAAGTACTCGTTGACTTTGAACATGGGCGAATCCTCGGAAAAAGGGTCTGGAAAGGTCGGCCAGTATGCCCAAGGGCAGGGGAGCTGCCTAGACCGGTAAAATCAGCGGCAACAGGCGCGCGGTATTGCGTGCATCTTCCAGCGCCCGATGTTGCTGGCCATGGAACTGCATTCCCGCCAATTGAAGGGCGCCATTGAGGCCCAAGGGCTTGTCCAGGCGCCGGGCCTTGGCGAAGCGCTGCTTGAGGTTCACATGAGGTGTCTTGGCGAGAGCACTCACCAGGCTGTTGCGCTGCCATTCGAGCTCAAGCTGCGCGCGGTCATAGTCACCCCAACTTGCCCAGCCTTCCAGGCGCGGTTGATGCTGGCCCAGCCAGCGTTCGAACAGCGGCCACACCTCGGTGATGGGCGCGGCGGTGTCGATATTGGCCTGGGTGATATGGGTCAGCTGGCGGCAAAAGGGCGTCAGCAATGGGCGCCGCAATGGCCGCACAAAGCGCTGGAAGTGGTCCAGTTCGCGGCCCTGGCGGTTAACCAGGCTCGCGCCGATCTCGATGACTTCCATCTCCGTCACGGGCCAGCCGCCTTCATCCGTTGTGGCTTCAAGGTCAATAATCAGCCAATGAGGCATTGTGCAGGTTCCCGTACTCGTCCCTTCCTGATGGGGATAGAGCGTAGCCCGGCCCTGTAGTTCCGCCTAGGGACTATTCGATCTCCAGCAATACCTGCCGATTACGCACCTGATCGCCTGCCATTACCTGCACGGCCTTGATCACACCGTCGATGCCCGCCGTGAGCGGGTGCTCCATTTTCATGGCTTCAAGCACCAGCAGCAGTTGGCCTTTGCCGACACGCTCGCCTGCACGGACCCGCACATCGACAATGGCGCCATCCATCGGCGCCTTGACCGTGCCGCTGCTGGCGTCGGCCTGGCGGCGGGCGACCTGTTGGGTGCGGTTGGTCACGGTCAGGCCAGGTAGCCGTAATTGGTCGCCGTCGAGGTGGTAAGCGATACGGCGCCGGATCCCGTTGAGCACGCGCGTGGCGTAGCGGCCGTCGGTGCTGAGTTGCAGGTCGTCAACGGTGACCGTTTGAAGGTCGCCGTTGACCTCCAGGCGGTATGTCCAGGGGATGCTTGCGTTATTGCGCCATCCCGCCAGACCCAGGGCGTGCTGGTCGGCGCTGTGGTGATAAAACAGCGCGGCGGCCAGGGCAAGCTGTTCTTTCGACGCGGCGGGCGGCGGAATTTCGCGAAAGTGCTCGGCGATAAACCCGGTGCTGAAATGGCCGTCGATAAAGTCCGGTTGCTTGAGCAGATCGGCCAGCAGTTGCTGGTTGGTATTGACGCCCAGCAGCACGGTGTCCTCCACAGCGCGCAGCAGCTTGCGGCGCGCCTCTTCGCGGGTGGCGCCGTGGGCGATGATCTTGGCTTGCATGGCGTCATAGAACGGGCTGATTGTTTGGCCTTCGCTGACGCCATGGTCAATACGTACGCCTGCGGCCGGCTCCCAGCGCAGCACCTCACCGGTTTGCGGGAGGAAACCTTGGGCCGGGTCTTCGGCGTACAGGCGCACTTCCATGGCATGGCCGCTCAGGGTCACCTCTTTTTGGCTCAATGGCAGTGGGTGGCCGGCGGCGACCAGCAGTTGCCAGGCCACCAAGTCCAGGCCGGTAATCAGCTCGGTGACCGGGTGCTCCACTTGCAGGCGCGTGTTCATTTCCAGGAAGTAGAACTGACCGTTGCGGTCGAGCAGAAATTCCACGGTGCCGGCGCCGACGTAATTCACCGCGCGCCCGGCCTTTAGCGCCGCCTCGCCCATGGCCTGGCGCAGTTCCGGGGTCATGACAGGGCAGGGCGCTTCTTCGATGATTTTTTGGTGGCGACGCTGGATCGAGCAGTCGCGTTCGCCGAGGTAGATCAGATTGCCGTGGCTGTCGCCGAACAGTTGGATTTCGACGTGACGCGGGTCGATCAGTGCCTGTTCGAGGATCAGTTCGTCACTGCCGAAGGCGTTCTGGGCTTCGGAGCGGGCGGTGCGCAGTTGCTCCAGCAAGTGCTCGGGTTTGTGCACCAGGCGCATGCCTCGGCCACCGCCGCCGGCGCTGGCCTTGATCATCAACGGGTAGCCGATGCGGTCGGCCTGGTGTTGCAGGGTGGTGTCGTCCTGGGCGCTGCCCTGGTAGCCGGCGATGCAAGGCACTTCGGCTTCCAGCATGGCGAGTTTGGACCGGCGCTTGCTGCCCATCAGTTCGATGGCCTCGACGCTGGGGCCGATGAAGATCAGGCCGGCGTCTTGGCACGCGCGGGCGAAACCGGGGTTTTCCGAGAGGAAGCCGTAGCCGGGGTGTATGGCGTCGGCGCCGGTTTTTTCGGCGGCCTCAAGGATGGCCGGGATGTTGAGGTAGGACTGTTGTACCGGGGCGGGGCCGATGCGCACGGCTTCGTCGGCCATCTGCACGTGAAGGGCCTGCGCGTCGGCGTCGCTGTAGACGGCGACGGTGCGGTAGCCCAATGCCTGGGCCGTGCGCTGGATGCGGCAGGCGATTTCACCGCGGTTGGCGATCAGGATCTTGTTGAACTGCGGCATAGGTGTTTTCCCTGGGACTGAGTACATATCCGTTTCTTCAGTAACGGCAATCTATGGTTCCGCGCTTACAAAGGGTGGCCTTCGCCCCAACACTCGGTACCCGGCCGAGGCTCGGTGTGCCAGCTTGTTTGACAGGGCGATCGCAGTTCGAATGTGGGAGGGGGCTTGCTCCCGATAGCAGTGGTTCAGTTAGACATCTGTTGGCTGATACACCGCCATCGGGAGCAAGCCCCCTCCCACATTTGGATCTCCACCTATCAGATAGGTCTTACCCTGCTTTTGATCTGACCCTTACATCCTTTTTGCTGACGAAGTCAGCGGTCTTTTGATCTTGATCTCAGGCGCCCCGTTAAACACGCTGGCCGCACACCGAGCCTGGGCGAGGTGCCGAGTGTTGGGACAAGAGCCTTTTGCTTGTGTTTGGCTGGGCTGGCATTCCGGCTCTTCCAAAAGTGAGTCGCCGTAAGGGCGAAACCATAGGCAGCCGTTACCCAAATAACGGATATACCCCCAATCAACGAGCCCACTCAGGCCGACGCCTCTGCAAAAAAGCCCGAGTCCCCTCAACCCCCTCCGCCCCGCTGACCGCCTCGGCAAACCACTGCGCCCCGCGATCCAACACAACCCCAATCGGCTCATCCACGCTGGCCAACAACAACGCCTTGGTGCGCGCGTTGGCGCCTGGTGCGCAGCGCAGCACCTGCCCCAGGACTTCATCCAAACGCTCCGCCAACGCCTGCGGATCGCGCTCGGTGAAGTGCACAAGCCCCAGCCGCTCAGCTTCCTGCCCATCAAATCGCGCGGCGGTCAGTGCCAGTCTCCGCGCCTGGGTCAGACCGATCCGCTTGACCACAAACGGCGCAATCTGCGCCGGCAGCAACCCC
The DNA here is from genome assembly GCF_900187495.1 of Pseudomonas sp. Irchel 3H9. Classification (NCBI taxonomy): domain Bacteria; kingdom Pseudomonadati; phylum Pseudomonadota; class Gammaproteobacteria; order Pseudomonadales; family Pseudomonadaceae; genus Pseudomonas; species Pseudomonas sp. Irchel 3H9. The sequence continues at coordinate 332,400 of NZ_FYDK01000004.1, forward strand.
AGGCTGGTCTCCGGCAAACCGAACTGCGCCTGGTGATCGGCAATCGCGATGTCGCTCACACAGGCCAAGCCAAACCCGCCGCCGAGCACCGCGCCTTGCAGCACCACGATGACCACTTGCGACACGGCTTCCACCTCTTGTAGCAACGTGCCAAAGGCCCGGTTCAGCGCCTGCAATTGATCGCCTGCGCTGACCAGGTCCTTCACGTCGGCTCCCGCGCAGAAATGCCCGCCGGCGCCGCTCAGAACCACCGCGCGGACTTGGTCGTCGAGTTGGGCCACTACCGATCGCAGTTCGTTGACCATCTCCAGGCTCATGGCGTTGCGGCATTCGGGCCGATTGAGGGTGATGTGCAGCACGCCGTTATGGGGCTCCAGCAGCAAGGTGCTCATGGTTTTTTCCCCGGTAGCGTGCCCATCAGTTTGCAGATGATGCCCAGCATGATTTCGTCGGCACCGCCGCCAATCGATACCAGACGCACATCGCGATAAGCACGGGCTACGGGGTTGTCCCACATAAAGCCCATGCCGCCCCAGTATTGCAGGCAACTGTCGCTGACCTCACGGCCAAGGCGTCCGGCCTTGAGTTTGGCCATGGAGGCCAGGCGGGTCACGTCCTGGCCTTTGATGTATTGCTCGGTGGCCTGGTAAACCAGCGCCCGCAGGCATTCGATTTCGGTGGCCAGTTCGGCCAGGCGAAAGTGGATCACCTGGTTATCGATCAGCGCTTTGCCGAAGGTCTGGCGTTCCTTGCAGTACTCGATGGTGCTGTCGATGCAGTACTCCAGGCCCTTGATCATATTGGCTGCGCCGAACAGGCGTTCTTCCTGGAATTGCAGCATCTGCATCATGAAGCCCGCGCCTTCGTGGCCGATACGGTTGCGCTGCGGGATGCGTACGTTGTCGAAGAACACCTGGGCGGTCTCGGAGCTGTGCATGCCGAGTTTTTCCAGGGGCGGGCTGACGCTGATGCCGGGGGTGTTCATCGGCAGCATGATCAGCGATTTGTTGATGTGCGGCTTGTCGTCCGAGGTGTTGGCCAGCAGGCACATGAAGTCCGCGCTGGGCGAGTTGGTGATCCACATTTTGCTGCCGTTGATCACGTAGTCATCGCCGTCCTTGCGCGCGTAGGTCTTGAGCCCGGCCACGTCGGAGCCGGCGCCGGTTTCCGAGACGCCGATGCAACCGACTTGCTCGCCGCTGATGGCCGGGCGCAGGAATTCGTCGCGTAGTGCATCGCAGCCGAAGCGGGCGAGGGCGGGGGTGCACATGTCGGTCTGCACGCCGATGGACATGGGAATGCCGCCGCAGCGAATGGTGCCGAATTCTTCGGCGGCGACGATCGAGTAGCTGTAGTCCAGGCCCATGCCGCCGAATTGTTCGGGTTTGGAAATGCCCAGCAGCCCGAGGTCGCCGGCCTTGCGTAAGATCGCGTGGATGGGAAAGCGCCCGGCTTTTTCCCATTCGTCCACGTAGGGGTTGATCTCGCGGTCGACGAAGGCGCGGACGGTGCGGCGCAGTTCCTGATGTTCCTGGGTGAAGATCATTGTTCTTGTTCTCCTGTTAGAAACGCGCCACACCGAAGCTGTTGGGCTGCAATTGCCGCACCTCGGCGTCATGGCAAATATCCAGCAAAAAGCCGAGCAACGTGCGGGTATCCCGGGGATCAATCAGCCCGTCATCCCACAGGTTTGCGCTGCCGTACAGCGCGGTGGATTGGCTGTCGAGCTTCTGCGCGGTGACCTGTTCCAGCATGTCCAGCACTTTGGGGTCGGGCACCAAGCCGTCTTTGAGCTGCTTGGCCTCGGTGACGATGCGCAGCACCTTGCCCGCCTGCGCGCCGCCCATCACCGCCGTGCGGCTGTTGGGCCAGGCGAAGATAAAGCGTGGGTCCAGACCCCGGCCACACATCGCATAGTTGCCCGCACCGTAGGAGCCGCCGACCACCACGGTGAGTTTAGGCACCCGCGCATTGGCCACCGCCTGGATCATCTTCGCGCCGTGCTTGATTACGCCTTGTTGCTCTGACTCGGTGCCGACCATAAAGCCAGTGGTGTTGTGCAAAAACAGCAGCGGCGTGCGGCTCTGGTCGCACAGCTGGATAAACTGCGCAGCCTTGCTCGCGCCTTTGGGCGTGATGGGGCCGTTGTTGCCGATCACACCAATGGCGCGGCCCTGGATATGCAGGTGGCCGCAGACGGTGTGGGCATCGAACTCGCCCTTGAATTCAAGGAATTGGGAACCGTCAGCCAGCCGCGCCAGGATCTCGCGCACGTCGTAGGGTTTTTTCGGGTCATCGGGGATCAGCCCCAACAGTTCCTCGGCGCAGTACAGCGGTTCTTTGTAGGTGCGTTTTGGCGCAGACGGCAGGCGGTCATCCCAGGGCAGCAGGCTGACGATCTCACGCACGATACGCACGCCATCGGCGTCGTTTTCCGCCAGGTATTCGGCGGTGCCGGCCGTTTGCGCGTGCATCTCGGCGCCGCCCAGTTCTTCATCGGTGGCCACTTCGCCCGTCGCCGCCTTGAGCAGTGGCGGCCCGGCCAGGAACAGCTTGGCCTTGCCGCGCACCACCACCACGTAATCCGACAACCCCGGTTGGTACGCGCCACCCGCCGTGGCCGAGCCGTGCACCACGGTGATCTGCGGCAGGCCCATGGCTGACATGCGCGCCTGGTTGGCGAAGCTGCGTGCGCCTTCGACAAAAATCTCGGCGGCATAGTTGAGGTTGGCGCCGCCGCTTTCGGCCAGGGTCACCACCGGCAATTTGTTCTCCAGCGCGATCTGCTGCAGGCGCAGGGATTTTTTCAGCCCGGTAGGAGAAATGGTGCCGCCCTTGATCGCGCTGTTATTGGCCACCACCAACATGCGCACGCCGCTGACGTAGCCGATTCCTGCGATCAACCCACCCCCGGCGGCGCTGCCGTCCTTGTCGTCGTGGAGTTTGTAGCCGGCCAGGCTGGCCAGTTCCAGGAACGGCGCGCCGGGGTCCAGCAGCAAGTTGAGGCGTTCGCGGGGCAACAATTGGCCCCGTTTGTCGAACTTGGGCTTGGCTTCCTGGGCCTTGCTCAGCAGGTTTTGCTCCAGTTGGCGCAGGTGCTGAATGCTGTCCAGCATGGCCTCACGGTTGCGTGCGAACGCTGCGCTGTGGGCGTCGATCAGGCTTTCAATCACCGGCATGATTTATTTCCCTTCCTTGAGCACGTCCGGCAGGTAAGCGCGGTGAAAACCATTGAACGGTTCGCTCGGCGGCTGGGCCTTGTGCAGCGGCCAGGCACGGCTGCCGAGGCTGGCGGCGCCGTCGATGCGCAGGGTGCTGCCGCTGATAAATGCAGCGGCGGGGCTGAGCAGGAACACAATGGCGGCGCTGACTTCCGATTCGGTGCCGATACGCTTGAGCGGCACGTGTTCACGCAGGGTGGGGATCACCGCCTTGAACGCGCCCTCGTAGGTGTCCATGCCGCTGGAGGCGATCCAGCCCGGCGCCACGGCGTTGACCCGAACCCCGGCGCAGCCCCATTCGAAGGCGGCGGTTTTGGTGAAGTTGTCCATGCCGGCACGGGCGGCGCCGGAGTGGCCCATGCCGGGCATGCCGCCCCACATGTCGGCGAGCATATTGACGATGGCGCCACCGTGTTTGCTCATGGATTGGTTGAACACTTCGCGGGCCATCAGGAAACCGCCCACCAGGTTGGTGCGCAGCACGGTTTCAAAGCCTTTCTGATTGATCGACGCGAGCGGTGATGGGTACTGACCGCCAGCGTTATTCACCAAACCGTGGACCTGGCCGTGGTCATTCAGGATTTGGCTGACCAGCGTTTTCACCGCCTCTTCATCGCGAATATCGCAGGCGCTGCAATGGGCGATGCCGCCGTCTTCGGCAATTTCCGCCGCGACCGCTGCGAGCTTGTCCGGCTTGCGTCCGACCAGGATCACCTGGGCGCCGAGCGCTGCCAGCTCATGGGCGGTGCAGCGGCCAATGCCACTGCCGCCACCGGTGACAATCACGGTGTGACCCTGGAATAGGTCGGCTTTGAAGATCGAGTCGAAGGCCACGGCAACGCTCCTGTTATTGGCATTGATCGGCAATGTGTTGCGGCACCGCAATGGGAATTTCCAGCAGTTGCTGGGCGAAAGCCTTGCCTTGGGGGTCGATGCGCAGGCTGGCTATGCCGCCGCCGCCCAACGCGTTTTCCAGCAGGAAATTCAGGCTGTGGCTGCCGGGCAGATACCAGCGCTCGACGCGGCCGTGCAGCGGGTCGAGCACGTGGCTCATCCAGTCGACGATCACCGCGGGCGTCAGCGCTTCGGCGATCCATGGCAGGTACTCGGGATCACGGGCGATCACGCCGATATTGCTGTGATTGCCCTTGTCACCGGAGCGTGCCACGGCGAGTTTCACGAGGGGCACGCTGGCGTCGGCGCGACCTTGGGGCTTGGGTGGATCCATCGGCGCGGCGGGCAGGGTTGGGGCGTCGGTGATGGGTAGCGCGCAAGCGTGGCGTTCACCTTGGAAGTCGATCAGTAACTCACATGAGGACTTGTCGATCAGAAACGAAAACAACCGAATCAACGGATACACCGTCGGGCGACCCCCTACGATTCCGGTCAACCCCGGCGCCATCCCGGTAGCGGCCTGGGCGATCTCGCGCGTGAACAGCACCAGCGCCTGCTTGCTCGGGTGTCGCACCGCCAACTTGACCACCACTTCACGACAGTCATGACGCATCGCATGTGCGCCATAGGTTGCTTCGCTGCCCAGCAGCTCGATATTCACCTCGGTGTACGGCGCCCAGCCGCGTTGGCTGAACAGTTGCGAGGTCTTGTTGATGATCGCCTGGCTGACCCGCTCGGCCTTGGCCACCGCGTCGATCCCGGCAATCAGGCAACTGGCGGTGCAACGCGAGCCATCGGGATACGTGGCGCTGACCTTGTACTGGTCGGTGGGTGGCGAACCCTTGGCGCCGTGCAGGTGCACGCGGTTTTTTCCCTGCTGCTGCAGTTTGACCTGGCTGAAATCGCAGATCACGTCGGGCAACAGATAGGCGCATGGGTCGCCGATTTCATACAGCAACTGTTCGGCCACGCTGAGTTCGCTGATCAACCCGCCGGTGCCGTCGACCTTGGTTACGGTGAACTGGCCGTCGGCGCTGACCTCGACGATGGGGAAACCGATGTGTTCGTAGTCCGGCACATCGCGCCAATCGGTGAAGTTACCGCCGGTGCACTGGGCTCCGCATTCGATGATATGCCCGGCCAGGGCCGCTTGGGCGAGGCGGTCGTAGTCGTGCCAGGACCAGTCGAATTCATGCACCAGCGCTGCGCTGACCACGGCGCTGTCGACCACGCGGCCGGTGATAACGACATCGGCGCCCAGCGCCAAGGCTTGGGTGATGCCCGGTGCGCCAAGGTAAGCGTTGGCGGACACGCACACCGGCGGCAGCGGTGTGCCGCTGAACATATCGGTCGTGCCCGTGAGGTTTTTCAATTGGGGTTGCAGGTCATCGCCCAGCAGAACGGCTATTTTCAGCGGTACCTGGGCTTTATCGCAGGCCGCTTGCAGGGCTGCGGCGCAGGCCTGGGGATTAATGCCGCCAGCGTTGCTGATTACGCGGATGCCCTGGCCCTGGATATCGGCCAGCAGCGGCGTCAGCACCTCGACAAAATCCGTGGCGTAACCGGCCTGGGGGTCTTTCATCCGTGCGCCGGCCAGGATCGACATCGTGACTTCCGCCAGGTAGTCGAACACCAGGTAATCCAGCTTACCGCCGTGCACCAACTGGGCGGCGGCAGTGCACGTGTCGCCCCAGAAGGCGCTGGCACAGCCGATACGAACCGTCTTGCTCATGAGAAATCCTTCCTCGAATGGCTGTTGGCGAGACTACCAAGCAAGCGCTTGGTTTGTAAACTCCAGTCACAAGTTTTAGCCAAGCGCTTGCTTGGTTGGCGGCCACGGCCTAAATTGCCGGCCAAGACGTCAGTAGAAGTAGAGGAGAGCAGCATGGATGAGCACAAAGCCCTGCGGGTGATGCGCACCATGGTCGATGGCGGCCAATTGACCGATCCCGATAGCGCCCGGGGCAAGTTGCTGCAAACCGCGGCCCACCTGTTTCGCAACAAGGGTTTCGAGCGCACCACCGTGCGTGACTTGGCCAGTGCGGTGGGCATTCAGTCCGGCAGCATCTTTCATCACTTCAAGAGCAAGGACGACATCCTGCGGGCGGTGATGGAGGAAACCATCCACTACAACACGGCGCTGATGCGGGCTTCGCTGGAGGAGGCGACAAACGTGCGCGAACGTGTGCTGGCGCTGATTCGCTGCGAGTTGCAGTCGATCATGGGCGGCAGCGGCGAAGCCATGGCGGTGCTGGTGTATGAATGGCGCTCACTGTCGGCGGACGGCCAGGCCCAGGTCCTGGCGCTTCGCGACGTGTACGAAGACCTCTGGCTGCAAGTGCTGGGCGAGGCCAAGGCTGCTGGCTACATCAAGGGCGATGTGTTTATCGCGCGCCGCTTCCTCACAGGCGCATTGTCCTGGACGACCACCTGGTTTCGCGCCGAGGGCAGCATGACGCTGGAGCAGTTGGCCCAAGAAGCTTTGTTGATGGTTCTGAAAGCCGACTGAGGCGCAAGCTATTAATTTGCTGGCGGAAAGTTGTCTCGCCAGACAAAAACGCCTAGCTTATCGCCATCAGAGTTTTGAACGGTGTGTGCCTTGATGTTTTCGCCATGGCGGCTGGCTGCAGGACTTACCTTTTGGGCACTGGGCACTGCGTGGTGGATGCCGGCGTCGGCTGCGCAATTGGTGCGCATCGGCGCGGCGCATTTCCCTCCTTATACGGTGCGCCCGGAGCAGGGCGCCGACACGGGATTGCTGCCGCAACTGGTGGAGGCCCTGAACGCCTCGCAAACCGACTACCAATTTGTGCTGGTGCCGACTTCCATTCCTCGACGTTTCCGCGATTTCGAGCAGGGCCGGATCGACATGGCCATCTTCGAAAACCCCGCGTGGGGCTGGCAGAAAATTCCCCACACCAGCGTCGACATGGGGCTGGAGGACGCGGAAATCTTCGTCGCTCAGCGTGAACCGGGTCGCGCCCAGGACTATTTCGCCGACCTTGCGGGCAAACGCCTGGCGGTGTTCAGCGGTTATCACTACGCCTTCGCCAGCTTCAACCCCGACCCCAAGAACATGGCCGAGCACTTCAACGCCACCTTGACCTATTCCCACGACAGCAACCTGCTGATGGTTGCGCGCGGGCGTGCGGACATTGCCTTGGTGACCCGTTCGTACCTGAGTGACTTCATGGTGCGCAATGCGGATATGGCCGCGCAGTTCCTGGTGTCTGAGCGTATCGATCAGATTTATCACCATTACGCCTTGCTGCGGCCGAAGGCGCCGATCACGGGCCAGGCTTTTTCCGCGTTGCTCAAGCGTCTGCGCGATGACGGCGAGATGCTGAAGATTTTCGAGCCGTACCGCATCGACGTGATGCCGGTACCTTGATCGGCTAAATTTCCTCTCCCGGCTCACGTCACTTCTTTATCTGTCGACGGTTACCGTGAGCCCCTCCCATGTCCAATCTGAATGACCTGTCGGTCCTGCCGTTACCGGCCGGGCCTGCCTTGAATGCTGATGAAACCGAAAGCCACCTGAGCCTGACCCTGGAAGGCCAGCCGCTGGCGCGTTTGCGCCTGGAGCGTGGCGATGACCTGCAGGTGCATTTGCAGACCCCCGCCGAGGTGCCTTCCCCCCGCGCCTTGTGGGCTGCCTGCTACTGGTTGTTTACCAAGGAGCCGACTCGGCAACGTCTGACCTGGCACCTTGAGCATGCGCCCGAAGACGCCTTGCGCAGTGGTTTGCTGGTGGCTAGCGAGATCGCCGGGCAATACCGATGTGAGCGCACCCTGTTCTGGCAATTGCCCCAGCCGTGGTTGGGACTCTCGCCCAGTGGCAGCTACCCGCAACAGATGATCATCAGTGCCGGCAAGCGCCACCCCGTCCGTGCGCCGAAGCCTCGGGGTGAGGTTTACCGGCGTTATGACGCACGCCTCGGGGCCTGGATTTCCCTGCGCACCGTTGAGGTCGATGTGGATTTGGCGCGCTTCAATCGCTGGCAAAACAGCACGCGCGTGGCGAGTTTCTGGCAGGAAACCGGCAGCCTGGAGCAGCACCGGGAATACCTGGATAAGCTCGCCGCCGATCCGCACACCCTCACGCTGATCGGCTGTTTTGATGACGAACCCTTTGCCTATTTCGAAGCCTACTGGGCCAAGGAAGACCGTATCGCACCGTTCTACGATGCCGCTGACTACGACCGTGGCATCCACATGCTGGTGGGGGAGGAACATCATCGCGGTCCGCACAAGGTCGCCAGTTGGCTATCGGCGCTGGTGCACTACCTGTTCCTGGATGACCCTCGCACCCAACGTGTGGTGGCAGAACCGCGCGCCGATAACGCGAAGATGATCGGCCATATGCACAACCAGTGTTTCCACTGTGAAAAGGAGTTCGATTTCCCGCACAAGCGCGCGGCGCTGATGATTCTGGGGCGGGAGCGGTTTTTTGAGCGGTGCGGGCTGGTGTGAGCGGTGGGGGCGGGCGTGCTCGCCCCCATTATGGGCGGAACCGTGTGGATCAGACGCGTCGTGCAAACGTATCGCTATGGCTGCCCGACACCTTGCGGCAGTGCACCAGCGCATCGCGAATCATGAAGTTCACCAACGTTGGCGAAACCCCCAACTCCTTGGCGATGTCCTTTTGCGGCACGCCGTGCAGACGGTACATCTCGAACGCGTAACGGGTGCGCTGGGGCAGCTCAGTCAGGGCGTCGGCGATGTTTTCCAGGGTGTTGAAATTGATGTGGGAGGTTTCCGGTGAAGCGCCGTGAATCACCACATTCAAGCCTTCCTCTTCCGTCCCGGAGTATTTGAGCTCCAGGGCCTGCTTACGGTAGTGATCGATGGCCAGGTTACGGACGATCTGGAACAGGTAACTCAATTGGGCCTTGAACGAGGATGTGATCGTCGGCGCCGATTGCAGGCGGAAGTAGGCATCCTGCACGACGTCTTCGGCGCGGGAGCGGCAGCCGGTAATTCGTGCTGCGATCTTCACCAGAATCAGTCGGTTGTCGACGAATGCCTGGAGAAGTGGTGAGTCGCACCTGCCTGTGGATACTTGTTCCGTCATGGAAATCACCTTGAAAAATAGGTTGGGGGAGGGCGTCCTTGCTGAGGCCTCCTACACATCGGGCAACAAATTAGGATGAATGATAATGATTGTCAAATGAGAAGACGAACTAATCTTATGCTTTCTTGTTCGGCGTGAACCACGTCTCGCTCATGCCCGGCGACTAATTATTTGCCGGTGCCGTCCGTTCTTCTGGGTGAAAGGTCCGTTAGTCAGGCGGCCAAGGATCAGCACCCGCAGGAGGACGAGATGGGTTTTTATCGTGCATACAGCGTGTTTCAGTTTGGGGTCTTCGAGCGATGAGCGCGCCGACCCGACTGCGCCTGTTCTGCCTGCCCTATTCAGGCGCCAGCGCCATGGTCTATGCACGTTGGCGCCGGGTGTTGCCCGAGTGGCTGCAGGTATGCCCGCTGGAATTACCCGGTCGTGGCATGCGCATGGACGAGCCCTTGCAGCGCGATATCAAGGCCTTGGCTGCGCAACTGGCGGACGAAATCTGCCACGACTTGAGCGGCCCCTACGCGTTGTTCGGCCACAGCCTCGGCGGCCTGCTCGCCTTTGAATTGGCCCATGCGTTAAACGCACGCAACGTCCCTGCGCCGCTGGCGCTGTTCGCTTCCGGCACTGCCGGCCCGGCGCGTCGCGATGTCAGCGAATACGCCATCGAAAAGACTGATGAGCAACTGATCGCCCGTCTGCGCGAACTGCAGGGCACCGCCGAAGCGGCCCTGGCCAACCCCGAATTGATGCAACTGATGCTGCCGATCCTGCGCGCTGACTTCCTGCTGTGCGGCAGCTTCACCTACGGCGAGCGTGATCCGCTGGGCATGCCGATCCATGTATTCGGTGGCAAGCAAGACAGCGTACGCGCCGACCAATTGCTCGACTGGCAACTCGATGCCGCCAGCGGCTTTTCCCTCGATATGTTCGACGGCCACCACTTCTTCCTCATGCAGCACGAAAGCACCGTATTGCGCTGCCTGCGGCGCTACGCCGACGAACACCTGGCCCGCTGGCGCAATGGCGCGGCGCGGCAGTTGGTCGCCGGCTGATAGCTACTCAATTTCCGAATTTCCCGTAAGCCGATTTCAGGCAGGAACCCCATGATGGACGCCTTCGAACTTCCCCGCACCCTGGTCCAGTCCCTTCAACGTCGCGCCGCGCAGACCCCGGACCAGGTGGCTCTGCGCTTCCTCGCCGAGTCCGCCGAGCACAGCGTTGTGCTCAGTTATCGCGACCTCGACCAACGCGCCCGCACCATTGCCAGCGCCCTGCAGGCCAATGCCGCGCTGGGCGACCGCGCAGTGCTGTTGTTCCCCAGCGGTCCGGATTACGTCGCGGCGTTTTTTGGCTGCCTGTACGCCGGGGTGATCGCAGTGCCGGCCTACCCGCCGGAGTCCACCCGCCGTCATCACCAAGAGCGTTTGCTGTCGATCATCAGCGACGCCGAACCGCGCCTGCTGCTGACCATTGCCAGTCTTGCCGATGGCCTGGCACAGATCGAAAATGCGCCGCCGGTGTTGAGTGTCGATACCCTCGATGCGCCAGTGGCTGATGCCTGGATCGCCCCCGACCTACAGCCCGACGACATCGCGTTCCTGCAATACACCTCCGGCTCCACAGCGCTGCCCAAAGGCGTGCAAGTCAGCCACGGCAATCTGGTGGCCAACGAAGTGCTGATCCGCCGTGGCTTTGGCATCGACCTCAACCCCGACGACGTGATTGTCAGCTGGCTACCGCTGTACCACGACATGGGTCTGATCGGCGGCCTGTTGCAACCGATCTTCAGTGGCGTGCCGTGCGTGCTGATGTCGCCTGCGTACTTCCTTGGCCGGCCATTGCGCTGGCTGGAAGCGATCAGCCAATACGGCGGCACCATCAGCGGCGGCCCGGATTTCGCCTACCGGCTGTGCAGTGAACGGGTCAGTGAGTCAGCCCTGGAACGCCTGGACCTGAGCACGTGGCGCGTGGCCTATTCCGGCTCCGAGCCGATCCGGCTCGACACCCTGGACCGCTTCGCCGAGAAATTCGCCGCCTGTGGTTTTAGCTCAGACAATTTCTTTGCGTCCTACGGCCTGGCCGAGGCCACGCTGTTTGTCGCTGGCGGCACCCGGGGTCAGGGCATCCCGGCGCTGCGCGTCGACGAGACGGCGCTGGCCGCCAACCGCGCCGAACCGGGGCAGGGCAGTGCGATCATGAGTTGCGGCACCAGCCAGCCGGAACACGCGGTGCTGATCGTCGATCCCCACACCTTGAATGAGCTGCCCGACAACCGCGTCGGCGAACTCTGGGCCACCGGTCCGAGCATCGCCCACGGCTACTGGCGCAACCCCGAAGCCACAGCCAAGACCTTCGTCCAGCATGCCGGGCGGACCTGGCTGCGCACCGGCGACCTGGGCTTTATTCGCTTTGGTGAGGTGTACATCACCGGCCGCCTGAAAGACCTGTTGATCGTGCGCGGTCATAACCTCTACCCGCAAGACATCGAGCAGACTATCGAGCGCGAAGTGGAAGTGGTGCGCAAAGGCCGGGTTGCGGCGTTTGCGGTGAATGACCAGGGTCTGGAAGGCATCGGCATCGCCGCTGAAATCAGCCGCAGCGTGCAGAAAATCCTGCCGCCCGAGGCGTTGATCAAAGCCATCCGCCAAGCCGTGGCCGAAGCCTACCAAGAAGCGCCGAGTGTGGTGGTGTTGCTCAACCCCGGCGCATTGCCCAAGACCTCCAGCGGCAAGGTGCAGCGTGCGGCCTGCGCGCTGCGTCACGCCGACGGCAGCCTCGACAGCTATGCGCAATTCCCCGATCTGCAAGGGTTGGCGGGCGATGCTGCGCTGGAATCCGAACTGCAACAGCAGATCGCGGCGATCTGGTGCGAACAGTTGCAGGTCGCGACCGTTGCTGCCGACGATCACTTCTTCCTGCTCGGCGGTAACTCCATCACCGCTACCCAAGTGGTCGCACGCCTGCGTGAAACCCTCGGCCTGGAGCTGAACCTGCGCATGCTGTTCGAGGCGCCGACCCTGTCGACGTTTGCCGCCAATGTTGCGCAATTGCAGCAGGACGGCGGCGTGGCCCAAGGTGCAATTCATGCCTTGTCACGCCAGGACGAACTGCCTCAGTCCCTGGCTCAGAATCGGCTGTGGATCACTTGGCAATTGGACCCTCAGAGCAGCGCCTACACCATTCCCGGCGGCTTGCGCCTGCGTGGCGAGCTGGACGAAGACGCAGTGCGCCTGAGTTTCCAGCACCTGATCCAGCGCCACGAAGCCCTGCGCACTCGCTTCTACGAGCGCAACGGCCAGGCCTTCCAGCGTGTTGAAGCCAACGTGGCGTTCGACCTGCAAGTCATCGACCTCAGCGACCTGCCCGCTGCCGAGCGCGAAACCCGCGCGCAGCAGATCCGCGAAGACGAAGCACGCACTCAATTTGATCTGGAAAAAGGCCCGCTGCTGTGGGTGACACTGGTGCGCCTGGACGACGAAGACCATCAACTGCTGGTGACGCTGCATCACATCATTGCCGATGGTTGGTCGCTCAACATCCTTATCGACGAGTTCTCGCGCCTCTATGCCGCGGCCTCCCAGAGACAATCCCTGGAACTGCCGGCCCTGGCCCTGCAATACGCCGACTACGGCAGTTGGCAACGTCAATGGCTGGCCGAAGGTGAAGGTCAGCGCCAACTGGCGTACTGGAAAAACCAACTGGGGGACGAGCACCCGACCCTGAGCCTGGCCACCGACCATCCGCGCTCCGTGCAGCACATCCGCAGTGCTTCGCGCCATAGCGTGCGCCTGAGCGTCGGTCTCAGCGAAGCGATTCGCCAGACCGCCCAGGCCAATGAGTCCACGCCATTCATGCTGTTGCTGGCGGCGTTCCAGACCTTGCTCTATCGCTACAGCGGCCAGCGCGATATCCGCATCGGCGTGCCCAATGCCAACCGCCCGCGCCAGGAAACCCAGGGCCTGATCGGCTTTTTCATCAACACCCTGGTGCTGCGCGCCGAACTGGACGGGCGCCTGCCGTTCAACCAGCTATTGGCCGCCACCCGCGAGACCGCACTGGGTGCCCAAGCCCATCAGGACCTGCCCTTCGAACAACTGCTGGAAGCCTTTCCTCAGGCCCGCGAGCAGGGCTTGTTCCAGGTCATGTTCAACCACCAGCAACGCGATCTCAGCGCCTTGCGCCGCCTGCCGGGCATGCTCGCCGATGAGCTGCCGTGGCACAGCCGCGAAGCCAAGTTCGACCTGCAACTGCATACCGAAGAAGACCGCAACGGCCGCCTGAGCCTGGCGTTCGACTACGCCGATGAAGTGTTTGAAGGCGCAACCATCCAGCGCCTCGCCGAGCACTTCATCAACCTGCTGCACGCCATCCGCGAGCAACCCCAGCAAGCCCTCGGCGACCTGCGTTTGCTGCACGCGGACGAACAGCAACCGTGGAGCCAAGCGCCGTGTGCGCCCGCCCAGCAATGGTTGCCCGAGCTGCTCAATCAGCAGACTTCGGACAACACCGCGTTGGTCTGGCAGGACGGCAGCCTGACCTTCGCCCAACTGCATGCCCAAGCCAACCGCCTGGCCCATTACCTGCGCGACAAAGGCGTGGGCCCGGACGTGTGCGTGGCTATCGCCGCCGAGCGTTCGCCGCAACTGCTGATCGGCCTGCTGGCGATCATCAAGGCCGGTGGCGCCTACGTGCCGCTGGACCCGGATTACCCCGCCGAGCGCCTGGCCTACATGCTCAAGGACAGTGGCGTGCAACTGCTGCTGACCCAGACCGCAGTGTTGGAAAAACTGCCGAGCGCTGACGGCGTGTGTGTCATCGCCATGGACAGCCTGCATCTGGAAAGCTGGCCGACCCAGGCGCCGGGCCTGCACCTGCACGGCGATAACCTCGCCTACGTGATCTACACCTCCGGTTCCACCGGCCAGCCCAAAGGCGTGGGCAATACCCATGGGGCCCTGGCCGAGCGCTTGCAGTGGATGCAGGCCACTTACCAACTGAACGACACCGACGTGCTGATGCAAAAGGCACCGATCAGTTTTGATGTGTCGGTGTGGGAATGCTTCTGGCCGTTGATCACCGGCTGCCGCCTGGTGCTGGCCGGGCCTGGCGAACATCGCGACCCGCACCGCATCGCGCAGTTGGTGCAGGAACATGGCGTGACCACCCTGCACTTTGTGCCGCCGCTGTTGCAGCTGTTCATCGACGAGCCGCTGGTACCCGAATGCACCAGCCTGCGTCGCCTGTTCTCCGGCGGTGAGGCGTTACCAGCCGAACTGCGCAACCGCGTATTGGCTCAGTTGCCGGCGGTGCAGTTGCACAACCGCTATGGCCCGACCGAGACCGCGATCAACGTCACCCACTGGCACTGCACCGCTGAAGATGGCGAGCGCTCGCCGATTGGCCGACCGCTGGGCAATGTGATCTGCCGCGTATTGGACGATCACCTCAACCTGTTGCCAGCCGGTGTGCCGGGCGAACTGTGCATCGGTGGCATCGGCCTGGCGCGGGGGTATCTGGGGCGTGCCGGTTTGACCGCCGAACGGTTTATCGCCGACCCGCTGGGCGAGGCGGGCGCGCGCCTGTATCGCACTGGCGACCGTGTACGCTGGAATGCTGACGGCGTGCTCGAATACCTGGGGCGTCTCGATCAGCAGGTCAAACTGCGCGGCTTCCGCGTGGAGCCTGAAGAAATCGAAGCGCGCCTGCTGGCGCTGGACGGTATCGCCCAAGCCGTGGTGCTGGTGCGCAATGCCACGCTGATCGGCTACTACACCGCAAGCAGAGCGCTGGACGAACAGGACGTGAAAGCCGCCCTGGCCGCCGAGCTGCCCGAGTACATGGTGCCCGCGCAACTGATGCGCCTGGACGCCATGCCCCTGAGCCCCAGCGGTAAGCTGGACCGCCGCGCATTGCCGGAGCCGGTGTGGCAAACCCGCGAACACATTGAACCCGAAACCCCGTTGCAACAGCAGATCGCCGCAATCTGGCGCGAAGTGCTCGGCCTGCCGCAAATCGGCCTGCGCGATGACTTCTTCGCCCTCGGCGGCCACTCATTGCTGGCCACGCAAATCATCTCCCGCACCCGCCAGGCCTGTGACGTTGAGCTGCCGCTGCGTACCTTGTTTGAAGCCAGTGAACTGGGCGCGTTTGCCGAGCAAGTCGGCCTGATCCAGGCCTCGGGCCAGCGCAACCAGCAAACCGCGATTGCCAAAGTCGACCGCAGCCAACCGGTGCCGCTGTCCTATTCCCAGCAGCGCATGTGGTTCCTCTGGCAGATGGAGCCGGACAGCCCGGCCTACAACGTCGGTGGCATGGCGCGCCTGCGGGGCGTGCTGGATGTGGGGCGTTTCGAGGCGGCGTTGCAGGCCTTGATCATGCGCCACGAAACCCTGCGCACCACGTTCCCCAGTGTCGACGGCGTGGCCTATCAAAAGGTCTCGCCGCAGACCGGCGTGCGCATGGACTGGCAGGATATTTCGGCGCTGAATGAAACCGAGCGCGAGCAGCGCTTGCAGCAGTTGGCTGATCACGAGGCCCATACGCCGTTCAACCTGGAAACCGGCCCGTTGCTGCGCGCGTGCCTGGTCAAGGCCGGCGAGCAGGAACACTACTTGGTGCTGACCCTGCACCACATCGTCACTGAAGGCTGGGCCATGGACATCTTTGCCCGTGAACTCAGCGCGCTGTACGAAGCCTTTATCGACGAGCGTCTGTCGCCACTGTCGCCGTTGCCGGTGCAATACCTCGACTACAGCGTGTGGCAGCGTCAGTGGCTGGAGTCCGGCGAGCGTCAACGCCAGTTGGATTACTGGACCGCGCAACTGGGCACCGAACACCCCTTGCTGGAACTGCCCGGCGACCGCCCACGACCACCGGTACAAAGCCACCAGGGCGAGCTGTACCGCTTCGATCTGAGCGACGCGTTGGCCGCCCGCGTGCGCGCCTTCAATGCTGAACGCGGCCTCACGCTGTTCATGACCATGACAGCGACCCTGGCCGTGTTGCTCTACCGCTACAGCGGCCAGACCGACCTGCGCATCGGCGCCCCCGTGGCCAACCGTATTCGCCCGGAAAGCGAAGGGCTTATCGGCGCATTCCTCAATACCCAGGTGCTGCGTTGCCAGCTCAATGGTCAGATGAATGTCGGCGAGTTGTTCGAGCAAGTACGCCACACCGTGATCGAGGGCCAATCCCACCAGGACCTGCCGTTCGACCATCTGGTTGAAGCCCTGCAACCTCCGCGCAGCGCCGCGTACAACCCGTTGTTCCAGGTGATGTGCAACGTGCAGCGCTGGGAATTCCAGCAGAGCCGTCAACTGGCCGGCATGACCGTCGAATACCTGGCCAACGATGCTCGCGCGACCAAGTTCGACCTCAACCTGGAAGTGACCGACCTCGACCATCGCCTGGGTTGCTGCCTGACTTACAGCACTGATCTGTTCGACGAACCGCGCATTGCGCGCATGGCTGAACATTGGCGCAACCTGCTGGAAGCGTTGATTGCAGACCCCGATCAACGCCTCAGCGAACTGCCGCTGCTGACCGCCACCGAACAACGCGCATTGCAGGATAGCCTGGGCGTCGAGGCCGGTTTGCATCGTCTCGACCAGTGCATTCATCAGCTGTTCAGCCAGCAGGCGCAAATGCGTGCGCAGGCTCCGGCGCTGACCTTTGCCGGCGTAACCCTCACTTACGCGGAACTCAATGCACGCGCCAATCGCCTGGCCTGGATGCTGCGCGAACGCGGCGTCGGCCCGCAGGTGCGAGTCGGCTTGGCGCTGCCACGCTCCCTGGAAATGGTCATTGGCCTGCTGGCGATCCTTAAGGCCGGCGGCGCCTATGTACCGCTGGACCCGGAATACCCGCTGGACCGCCTGCACTACATGATCGAAGACAGCGGCATCGGCCTGTTGCTCAGCGACGCGGCGATGTTCGAAGCCCTGGGTGAACTGCCGGCCTCGGTGGCGTGCTGGTGCCTGGAAGACGACTCGCCAGTGCTGGTGAATTACCCGGCCGATGAGCTGCCATTTATCAGCCTGCCACAACACCAGGCGTACCTGATCTACACCTCCGGCTCCACCGGCAAACCGAAAGGCGTGGTGGTGTCCCACGGCGAAATCGCCATGCATTGCCTGGCTGTGATCGAGCGTTTCGGCATGCGCCCGGACGACTGCGAGCTGCATTTCTATTCGATCAACTTCGACGCCGCCACCGAGCGTTTGCTGGTGCCGTTGCTCAGTGGCGCGCAGGTGGTTTTGCGGGCCCAAGGCCAATGGGATGCGGAGGAAATCTGTGGGCTGATCCGCACCCATCGCATCAATATCCTCGGCTTCACCCCAAGCTATGGCAGCCAGTTGGCGCAGTGGCTGGCGACTCAACACCAGACCCTGCCCGTGCGCATGTGCATCACCGGCGGTGAAGCCCTGACCGGCGAACACCTGCAGCGCATTCGCGCAGCCTTCCAGCCAGAGGTGTTCTTCAACGCCTATGGCCCGACTGAAACCGTGGTGATGCCGTTGGCCAGCCTGGCGCCGGAGCACTTGGAGGAGGGCGCCGGCAGCGTGCCGATCGGCAGCATTATCGGCGACCGTGTGGCCTACATTCTCGACGCCGACCTGGCCTTGGTGCCCCAAGGCGCGACCGGCGAGTTGTATGTCGGCGGCGCGGGCCTGGCCCAGGGTTACCACGAGCGCCCGGGCATGACGGCGGAGCGTTTTGTCGCCGATCCCTTTGCCGCCAATGGTGGCCGCCTGTATCGCACCGGCGACCTGGTGCGCCAACGCGCCGATGGTCTGGTGGAGTACCTGGGGCGTATCGACCATCAAGTGAAAATCCGTGGTTTCCGCATCGAGCTGGGCGAGATCGAAACCCGTCTGCTGGAGCACGAAGCTGTGCGCGAAGCGGTGGTGCTGGCGCTGGATTCGCCAAGCGGCAAACAGCTCGTGGCGTACCTGGTCAGCGACGCAGAGCACGGCCCATTGCGCGAGGCGCTGAAGGCGCATCTCAAGGCGCAACTGCCGGACTACATGGTGCCCGCGCACCTGATCGTGCTCGACAGCATGCCGTTGACCGCCAACGGCAAGCTCGACCGCCGTGCCTTGCCGCAACCGGACCCCGAGGCCAATCGCCAACAGTACGTAGCCCCGCGCAACGAACTGGAAAGCACCTTGGCCGCGATCTGGTGTGCGGTGTTGAACGTGCAACAAGTCGGCCTGGACGATAATTTCTTTGAACTGGGCGGCGACTCTATCCTGTCGATCCAGGTGGTCAGCCGTGCGCGGCAGGCAGGAATTCATTTCAGCCCCCGCGACCTGTTCCAGCACCAAACGGTGCAAACCCTGGCCGCGGTGGCCACGCGCTCCGAGCAGGTCACGGCGGAGCAGGGCGTACTCACCGGCAGCTCGGGCCTCACGCCGATCCAGCACTGGTTCTTTGACACCGACATCCCGGCGCGTCAGCACTGGAACCAGGCGTTGGTCCTCAAGCCGCTGCAATTGCTCGAACCCCATCGCCTGGAGCAAGCGCTGCTGGCGGTGCTGGAACACCACGACGCCCTGCGCCTTAGCTTCACGCGGCGCAACGCGCAATGGCATGCCGAACATTTGACCGTGCCCCAGGGCGGCGTGCTGATGCAGGCGCAAGTGCGCGATATGGCCCAGTGCACCGCGTTGTTCACCGACACCCAACGCAGCCTCGACCTTGAACACGGCCCGCTGCTGCGCGCCTTGCTGGTGGATGGCCCCGAAGGCCAGCAACGCCTGCTGATCGCGATTCATCACCTGGTGGTGGACGGCGTGTCGTGGCGTGTGTTGCTCGAAGACCTGCAGAACGTGTATCGCCAACTGAGCGAGGGCGAGTCCGTCAGCCTGCCGGCCAAGACCAGCGCCTTGCGTGACTGGGCCGCGCGCTTGCAGGCTTATGCCAGCAGCGAATCCCTGCGTGAAGAATTGAGCGTGTGGCAGGACCACTTGGCGGGCCCGACGGTGGCGTTGCCGGTGGACCGAGCACAGGGCACGTCGCGCAATCGCGATGCCGACACGGTCAGCGTGCGCCTGGATGCCGAACACACCCGTCAGTTGCTGCAACAAGCCCCAAGCGCATACCGCACCCAGGTCAATGACCTGTTGCTGACCGCCTTGGCCCGCGTGCTGTGCCGCTGGAGCGGGCATGACTCGGCGCTGATCCAACTGGAAGGCCATGGCCGCGAAACCCTGTTCGATGAGATCGACCTGACCCGCAGTGTCGGCTGGTTCACCAGTGCCTATCCACTGCGCCTGACGCCCGTGCAAATCGAAGAAGCGGCCGGGCAGGGCGCCTCGATCAAGGCGATCAAAGAGCAACTGCGGGCGGTACCCCACAAAGGGTTGGGCTATGGCGTGCTGCGCTACCTGGCGGACGACCTGTGCAAGCAGGCCATGGCCGCGCTGCCAACCGCCGACATCACCTTCAACTACCTCGGCCAGTTCGACCAGAGCTTCGGCAGCGAGGCGCTGTTCCACCCGCTGGATGAGTCGGCGGGCCTGGCCCATGACCCGGATGCGCCGCTGCCCAACGCCCTGAGCGTCGACAGCCAGGTGTATGGCGGTGAGTTGGTGCTGCGCTGGACCTTCAGCCGTGAGCGCCACGATGCAAACACCATCCGCGAGTTGGCCGAGGCCTACGTCGCCGAGCTGTACAGCTTGATCGCCCATTGCCTCAAGGATGATGCCGGTGGCCTCACACCGTCCGACTTCCCCCTGGCGAAATTGACCCAGCCGCAACTCGACAGCTTGCCGGTCCCGGCCAGTGCCATCGAAGACGTGTACCCTCTGACTCCGATGCAAGAGGGCCTGTTGCTTCACACTTTGCTGGAGCCGGGCACCGGTCTGTACTACATGCAGGACCGCTACCGCATCAACAGTGCCCTGGACCCTGAGCGTTTCGCCCAGGCCTGGCAAGCGGTGATCGCCCGTCATGAAGCCTTGCGTGCCTCGTTCTGCTGGAACGTTGGCGAAGACATGCTGCAAGTGATCCACAAACCCGGCAGCACGCCGATTGAATACCTGGACTGGAGCAACGATCCCGAGGCTGAGCAAGAGCCGCGTCTGCAAGCGCTGCTCAAGGCCGAGCGTGAAGCCGGCTTCGATCTGCTCAACCAGGCGCCGTTCCACCTGCGCCTGATCCGCGTCGGCGAAGCACGCTACTGGTTCATGATGAGCAACCACCACATCCTTATCGATGCGTGGTGCCGTTCGCTGCTGATGAATGACTTTTTCGAGATCTACATGGCCCTGGGCGAAGGCCACGACGCGCAGTTGGCCACGGCGCCGCGTTATCGCGACTACATCGCCTGGCTGCAACGTCAGAACCTGAATGAAGCGCGCCGGTGGTGGCAACAGAACCTGCAAGGCTTTGAGCGCACCACGCCGATCCCGAGTGACCGCCCGTTCATGCGCGAACATGCGGGCCACAGCGGCGGCATGGTGGTGGGCGACTGCTACACCCGTCTTGATGCCCGCGATGGCGCGCAACTGCGTGAACTGGCACAGGCCCACCAACTCACCGTCAACACCTTTGCCCAGGCGGCATGGGCCCTGGTGCTGCGCCGCTTGAGCGGCGATCGCGACGTGTTGTTCGGCGTCACCGTGGCCGGGCGTCCGGTGGAAATGCCGGAGATGCAACGCACCGTCGGGCTGTTTATCAACAGCATCGCGCTGCGGGTAAAGCTGCCGGAAGACGGTCAACGTTGCAGCGTGCGCCAGTGGTTGAGCGGCTTGCTCGACAGCAACATGCAATTGCGCGAGTACGAATACCTGCCATTGGTGACCATCCAGGAACACAGCGAATTACCTAAAGGCCAACCGCTGTTCGACAGCCTGTTCGTGTTCGAAAACGCCCCGGTGGAAACCTCGGTGCTGGACCGTGCACAAAGCTTGAATGCCACCTCGGATTCCGGCCGCACCCACACTAACTTCCCGCTGACCGCCGTGTGTTACCCCGGCGATGACCTGGGCTTGCACCTGTCTTACGACCAGCGTTACTTCGACGAAACCACCGTGCAAAACATGCTCGGCGAGTTCAAGCGCCTGCTGTTGGCGCTGGTGCAGGGGTTCCATGGCGACATGGCCGACCTGCCGTTGATTGGCGAACAGGAGCGTGAATTCCTGGTTGAAGGCTGCAACCAGAGCGCACACGCCTATCCGCTGGACCGTAGCTATATCGAGCTGTTCGAAGCGCAAGTGAGCGAGCATCCGCAGCGGATCGCCGCCAGTTACCTGGAACAGCAGTGGACCTATGACGAACTCAACCGCCGTAGCAACGGCTTGGGCCATGCATTGATCGCGGCGGGTGTCGGCCTGGATCAACCGGTGGCCTTGCTGGCCGAGCGTAACCTCGACCTGCTGGGCATGATCATCGGCAGCTTCAAGGCCGGTGCGGGTTACCTGCCGCTGGACCCGGGCCTGCCAAGCCAGCGCTTGAGCCGCATCATCGACATGAGCCGTACGCCGTTGCTGGTGTGCACCGAGGCGTGCCGCGAGCAGGCCATTGAGTTGCTCGACGGTTTTGACTGCCAGTTGCTGGTGTGGGAAGAAGTGCAGGCTCGTGGTGAGAACCCAGGCATCTACAGTGGCCCGGACAACCTCGCCTATGTGATCTACACCTCGGGCTCCACGGGCTTGCCCAAAGGCGTGATGGTCGAGCAGCGCGGCATGCTCAATAACCAACTGAGCAAACTGCCGTACTTGGACCTGAGCGCGGCGGACGTGATCGCGCAAACCGCGTCGCAAAGTTTCGACATTTCCGTATGGCAATTCCTCGCCGCGCCGCTGTTCGGCGCGCGGGTGGACATCGTGCCGAACACCATCGCCCACGATCCCCAAGGTTTGCTGGCCCACGTTGAGGCACAAGGCATTACCGTGCTGGAGAGCGTACCGTCGCTGATCCAGGGCATGCTGGCCCAGGACCGCATCAGCCTCGACGGCCTGCGCTGGATGCTGCCCACCGGTGAGGCGATGCCGCCGGAACTGGCGCACCAATGGTTGCTGCGTTACCCGCAGATCGGTTTGGTGAACGCTTATGGCCCTGCGGAATGCTCGGATGACGTGGCGTTCTTCCGCGTTGATTTGGCCTCGACCCGTGGCACCTATCTGCCGATTGGCACGCCGACTGACAACAACCGCCTGTACCTGCTGGATGGCGCGCTGGAGTTGGTGCCCCAAGGGGCTGTCGGCGAGTTATGTGTAGCCGGCACGGGGGTGGGGCGTGGTTATGTCAGCGATCCGTTGCGCACCGCTCAAGTGTTTGTGCCGAACCCGTTCGGCGCACCGGGTGAGCGCCTGTATCGCACCGGCGACCTGGCGCGTCGGCGCAGCGATGGTGTCTTGGAGTACGTCGGACGTATCGACCATCAGGTGAAGATTCGCGGCTACCGAATCGAACTGGGTGAAATCGAAGCGCGCCTGCACGAGCAACCGCAAGTGCGCGATGCAGCGGTGGGCGTGCAGGAAGGCGTCAACGGCAAGCATCTGGTGGGTTATCTGGTGGCCGCTGATGAAACCCTCAACCCAAGCGAGCGCCTGGACCGCATCAAGCAACGCCTGCGCGCCGAGCTGCCGGAATACATGGTCCCGCTGCACTGGCTATGGCTCGACCGCCTGCCGCTCAACGCCAACGGCAAACTCGACCGCAAGGCCCTGCCGGAACTGGAAATCGGCCAGTTGCACAGCCAGGATTACCTGGCACCGCGCAACGAACTGGAAACCACCTTGGCCGCGATCTGGGCCGAGGTGCTCAAGGTCGAGCGCGTGGGCGTAGAAGACAACTTCTTCGAACTGGGCGGGCACTCGTTGCTGGCCACGCAGATTGCCTCACGGGTGCAGAAGACCTTGCAGCGCGATGTGCCACTGCGGGCGATGTTCGAGTGCAGCACGGTGTCGCAATTGGCCGAGTACATCGAGGGATTAGCGGCCAATGAGATCAGCGCGGAGAAGGTGGATCGGTTGAGTGATTTGATGGCGGAGTTGGAGGGGCTTTAACAAATGGACTACGCGCCTGCGCCGCCGCAGGCGTGCAACCATCGGTCGCAAAGTGGATGTTTTCAGTCTGAACTGTCAATTCTGACAGTAGGCGGTGCTTTATTCCTGAGAGCTAATGATCAAGCGTTCACGACCCTCCAGGTCGGTAGTGATCACTGAAATCTCGGAAGGAGTTACAGCTATGGCTAATAGAACATCTGCTGAACCAACGCAGCCGATAGAGACGAAGGGCGAGCTACCCTATCTGATCATTCAGGAGGCAGATAGCAACAGCGTGTTGAATCCCATCAACGCGGCCGATGGAGCGACTGCAAAGATCGCTTTCGATGGGATGGAGCGCTCTCTATTAAAGGTGTATTGGGCCTTGAAGGGGCAGGAGGCGCCGACATTCGAGCCGCTTGAGTGGTTGGGCAGCGCCAGCGGCAGTGTTGTTGTGCCGCTGCCCTGGCATTGGGTTAGTACTTCGGCCGGGCATACCGTACAGATCTTTTACACGGCCGTTGTTGGGGGCCAACTCAAGTGCTCGCTGGTGCTTGAGTTGGAGGTACAACAGATCAGGGAAGAATATTTCGCAGAGTCCTTGCCAGTGTTTACCGATGCCACCGGCGACCCGAATGACAGGACGTTGGACATGTATTCGTTCTCCGGCGATGCGTGGATCGAAGTTAAAGCCTGGCCCTTGATTCAGGAGGGGCACCGGCTGTTCCTCAACGTTGCCGGGGATCAGCACAAACCCGAGTTTCAATACAGTTGGGTGGCTCAGGATTACATCGTCAGTGCTGAAGAAGCACATGCTGGGCATGTATTCAGATTCCGTCTTCCCCGCGGCTGGTTGGCGAGGCGAGAAGATTATTCTGCACTGACCGTGCATTTCGGGATCATTTTCGATGGCACCGACCCGCAGCCTCCAAAACCTGTGCCTGACCCTATATATGGGTCTCATCTTCCAGGAAATGCCCTGGAAGTTTCCCCGCGTACTACCGTAAGACTGAGGGTAGATCCGTCCATAGAGCCGATCATTGAGACTGATGATTTCAACAGCTACCTGACGCAGGAGTTCATGAAAACCGGGAGCAGTATCCACACCCGACTTTTAAGGCTTGAGTTGCCCCTAAACTCATACCACGGGATCGGTCTTCATGGGGTCAGAGGCGCTGGAGAGGTGGTTCCCGGCATGGTCGATGGACAATCGCTGGCGCTGCGTTGTGGTTACTCGGGCGACTCTCAACGCCAGCACGTGTTTATGCACCTTAAGTGGAAATGTAAACGTGTCCGCTTTGCGTACTCGTCAGTTAATAATAGTTCTCTGGTAGTGAATTTTTTCGATGAGAACGATAAGCGTCTGGGGGATGCGATTGTATTGCCACCAGGCTGGGTCGACTTCGAGGCGGAGGAAGGTGATTACATTACGAAAATCAGCCTCATCACCAGCTATCACGGAAGCGTTGACTCGTTAACGATCTGGCACGAAGAGGGTCGAACCCAAGAACCGCTCTAACAGCTATAAGGTTACCGCTGGCCAATGTCCATCTACATTGGCCAGCTGTTTAACCTTGTTCTCCAAAAAGTTGTTATCTAGCAGTGATCATTTAGGCCCCATGATCTTCACCAACTTATCCGGCGACGGCGCACCCTGCTGTTGCTGCAGCCCACCCTTGTCATCCAGGTAGAAAATCGCCGGGGTGGCAGACAGTTCCAGTTCATCCATCAACTTCATATTGGCATCGAGCTTGGCTTCGATATCGGCCGGGATTTTCGGCAGTGCCTGCAATTTGCTGCTCTTGCCGGCGGCTTCGTGTTCTTCCAGGGCTTTTTGCGGGTCTTTGGCGGCGAACAGGGCGGCCGATTTGGCGGCGCTGTCTTCGCGGATGATGCCGACCATGATGTGGCGCAACTGCACCTTGCCGGCTTTGACCCACGGCCGGGCCTGTTCCCAGAACATGTTGCAGTACGGGCAGTTGGGGTCGCTGAAGAGGTAGACGATACGCGGTGCGTTTTTGTCGCCGTCCTGGATCCAGCTGCTTTTTTCCATCTTGGCCCAGACTTCCTTGGCCATCGGCGCGTACACCAGTTTTTCCAGCGGCGCGGTGCTCAGGTCATCGCCCTGGGCGTCGTACAGGTTGCCGGCGATCACGTGTTTGCCGTCGGCGGTCAGGTACAGCGCCATGCCGCGATTCTGGTATTGCGCGGCATAGCCGGTGAGGCCGCTGGGGGCGTCGAACTTGCCGATGATCTTGGCGCCCTTGGCTTCGATCTGTTTGATCGGTGCCGGCCAGTCATCGGCGTGGGCCAGGGTGGCTGCCAGCGTCAGTGGTAAGAGGCTCAACAGGTGGCGGAGGCTTCGCATGTCGGTTTCCTTGTGGCAGCAGGGGCGGTGTCGAAGGGTTCCATGGCACGGGCCAGGCTGGCCTGGGACAACTCGCCCAAGTGGCTGTTGATGAGGCGTCCATCAGCTTGGTAGAACAAGGTGGTCGGCAGGGCCATGGAGCCCACGGCCTGGCCGAGGCGACCGCTGGCGTCAAACAGCACGTTGTCCAGGTTCAGGCCTTGGGTGGCCAGGTAGGTGCTGACGCTTTGCATGCTTTCGGCCTGGTTGACGAACAGGAAGGTCACGTCAGGGCGCATGCGCTGGGCGCTTTCCAGCACCGGCATTTCGCGGCGGCATGGCGGGCACCAGGTGGCCCACAGGTTGATGACCAGCGGTCCGCCCTGGTAGTCCGCCAGTTGCACCACTTCGCCATTGGCGTTGCGCAAGGTGATGTCTGGCAGGCGTGTGCCTTTTTCATACACGCTCAAGGACAGGCTGGTCATGCCCCAGAACAGCAGGCCGGTGATGACCCCGGCGCTCAACGGCTTACGCAGCGCCGGTCGCCGCCAGCCGTAGAGCACTGCGCCGATGAGCAGGGCGATGATGCCGGGCCAGGCGAGAAAGCCGCCGTCGCGCAGGTCGACCATCTGCAGCCAGTCGCTGCTGTAGTAACTCCAGTACATCAGCACAAAGCTGACGCGGGCCGCGAGCATGCCCAGCAGAAACAGGCTGAACAGCACTGACTCCGGGTTTTCACCACCACGCTTGGCCACGCGCCAGCCCACCAGGGTGGCGAGAATCAACGCGCTGATCAGCAGGATGTGATTCAGCGCGATGGCGAAGGTGCCGATGGTCAGGGTCAGCATCAGAGGGCGTCCCGGGTTTGCGTCCAGCGTTGCAGGAAGGCATCGGCATTCACTTCGCCGGTGATGCGTTGTGCGCGGCGCTCTTCACCGTCGGGGCCGATCCAGACAAAGCTCGGTGGCCCCGGCACCTTGTAGCGGCCCAGCAGTTCGCGGCTGGCGGCATTGTCGGCGGTGACGTCCAGGCGCAGCAGGCGCACGTCTTTCAGTGCGTCGAGAACTGCGGGTTTGCCGAACACCTGTTTTTCCATGATCTTGCACGACACGCACCAGTCGGCGTAGTAATCCACCAGCACCCATTGGCCCTGGGCCTTGGCGCTGTCGAGTTGGTTTTGCAGCACGGCGGGGTCATTGATGGTCATGAAGGCGTCATGGGCGGAGGGCGCCCCGGCGACCTTCGCGCCGCTGTACACCTTCAGCGGTTGCCACAGGTCGTCGCTGCCACCGGCCGCACCCACCACCAGCACCGCGCCCCACAGGCCCAGCACCAGGGAGCCGGCGCCGAATACCTTGGCCGCCAGGCCGTACTCGCGGGCGAGGGTCCAACCGCAGTAGGCCATCACTAGGGCCAATGCACCCCACAGGCCTACCCACAGGCTTTCGCCAACTACCGGGCGAATCATTAGTACGGCGGTGCCCAGGAACAGGAAACCGAAGATGCCCTTGAGCACGTTCATCCAAGTGCCCGGCTTGGGCAGGAAGCGGTTGCCGACAGTCACCAGCAGCAACAACGGAATGCCGATGCCGATGCCCATGGCGAACAGGATCAAGCCACCGTGCAGGGCGTTGCCGCTTTGGGCGATATACAGCAGGGCGCCAGCCAGGGGCGCGGTCATGCACGGGCCGACCAGCAGGCCGGACAGCGCGCCAAGCACACCGGCACCGATCAGGCTGCCACCGCTTTGCTGGCGGCTGACGTTGTCCAGTCGGTCGCGCAGGAAGGCGGGCAGTTGCAGTTCAAAGAAGCCGAACATCGGCAGGGCGAGCAGCACAAACAGAGCGGCGAAACTGCCCAATATCCACGGCGTTTGCAGCAGGGCGGCGAGGTTGGCGCCGAGCAACGCAGCCAGTACGCCCAGCGCGGCATACACCAGCGCCATGCACACTACGTAGCTGCTGGCCAAGGCAAAACCACGGCGAGGGCTGGCGCCGCTGCCCACCACCAGGCCGGCGAGGATCGGCAGCATCGGCAACGAACACGGTGCAAACGCCAACAACAGGCCCAGGCCGAAGAACACCAGCAGGCTCCAACCCAGGCTGCGCTGTTGCAGGCCGCTGGCCAGGCTCTGGTCCTGGGCTTGAGCGGTGGCCGCTACGGCAGGATTGCCACCCAGGTCCACGGTGATCGACTGCGGTGGGTAGCACAGGCCAGCATCGGCGCAGCCCTGCCAGCCCAGCTTGATCTGGCCGGTGGCGCCAGCAGGGAGCTTCACTTCCAGGCCCTGGCGGTACACTTCCTGCTCGCCGAAGAACTCATCGCTATGGGCTTCACCTTGCGGCAGTGCCGGCTGTGCGGTCAGGCCCTCGAACTTCATGCGCTGCTTGTACAGGTAATAACCGTCGGCAATCTGCCAATACAGCTGGGTCTCGCCACTTTCAAGACGTTCGGAGGTAAAGGTGAAAGCTTTGCCCACCGGGAGGAAATCGGGTTTTGTCTCAAACGGGTTGCCCGGCGCGGCTTGGGCCAACCCGGCGAACAACACCAGCAGAAAGGTAAAAAGATGCCGCATGGTCAAGCCTTAGTCCGATACAAGTGAGGCACACAATGTGTGGCGTTGATTAACCGATGATTAACCGGCGCTATTCTAAAGTGTAGGGATTATCTGAGCTTGCCTCTTTTCACGGCATAATCTGCGCTTAATCCGCTGCACCTTTAATCACCCCATCTTTTATGAAGGGTTCACCATGCACGTACTGGTCTGTGAAGACGACGAACTGATCGCCAGCGGCATCGTGGCCGGCCTCACCGCCCAGGGTTTTACCGTCGAGCGCGTGGCTACGGCTGCGGCTGCTCGGGCGATGCTCAAAGCGGCGACTTTCGACATCATGGTGCTCGACCTCGGCCTGCCCGACGAAGACGGCCTCAAGCTGTTGCAGCAACTGCGCAGCCAGGGCCTGGAGATTCCGGTGCTGATCCTCACCGCGCGGGACTCGGTGACCAACCGCGTCGACGGCCTGCAAGCCGGCGCCGATGACTACCTGCTCAAACCCTTCGACTTGCGCGAATTAGCCGCCCGCCTGCAAACCCTGCTGCGCCGGATGGCAGGGCGCAGCGTCAACTTGATCGAACACGGCCGGTTGACCTATGACCCCAGCAGCCGCGAAACCCTGTTGGGTGGCCAGCCGGTGGATTTGTCCCGGCGTGAGCAGGCGCTGTTGCAGGCCCTGCTGCACAACAAGGGCCGTGTGCTGTCCAGCGAGCAGCTCAAGGACAGCGTCTATGGCTTTAACGATGAGCTGGAAAGCAACGCACTCAACGTGCATATCCACCACCTGCGGCGCAAATTGGGCAATGGCATTGTCGAGACCGTGCGTGGTCTGGGCTATCGCCTGGGCCCGGCGGATGATGGAGAGAACGTTTCGTGAAGAGCCTGCGCCTGCGCCTGACGTTCAAGCTCGGCGCCGCATTCGTGTTGATCTGGGCCCTGGCAGCGGCCTGGATGCTCAACGACCTGCGCAACCAGATGATGTTCTCTCTCGACCAGCGCCTGGTAGCGTCGGCGCGCATGGTGGCGGGGCTGACCGAGCAGATGCCGGGCCTGGCCAGTGTCAGCGGCGGCGCGCATTTCAGTGCCGAGCAACTGCATGTGCCGGGCGGCATGGCCTGCCAGGTCAGCTCCTTGCGCGGGGAAATCCTCGCGCGCAGCCACACCACGCCGGATCAGGGCCTGGAGTCCCAACGCAGCGGTTTTCGCGACCAAGAGATCGACGGCGTGGGCTGGCGCAGCTTTACCCTGTCCCGTGGCGATCTGCTGATCACCACCGCCGACCGCCAGGTGGAGCGCGAGGCGTTGAATATGTCCATCCTGTTGGCTGCATCGGTGCCAGTGGGCGTGGCCATGCTCGGTTGCCTGTGCCTGCTGTGGTTGGGCATTGGCCAGAGCCTGCTGCCGCTCAACCGTATGCGCGATGCGCTGATGCGGCGCAGTGCGGACTCTCTCGAACCCCTTCAGATCCACCCGCTGCCCAGCGAACTCAAACCGCTGCTCGACACCCAGAACCAACTGTTGCAGCGTATCGCCAAGACCATTGAGCGCGAACGTCGCCTCACTGGCGACGCGGCCCACGAACTGCGCAGCCCGCTGACGGCGATCAAGACCCACCTGCAAGTGGCGCGCATGACCGAAGGCGCGGCCCGCGACCAGTCCCTGGCCCACGCCGAGGAGGGCGCCGATCGCCTGCATCGCACCCTGGAACAATTGCTGTTGCTGGCGCGAGTGGAAGGCAGCCTGTCGTTTGACGATGGCGTGCAGTCCAGTGCCGAAGACGTCGCACGGCTGGCGATCCAGGATGCCAATGCTGGCGATAACTCACGCATCGACCTGATCCTGCCGGACAACCTTTCCAACGCTCCAGTGGAAATGCCCGTTGGCCTGGCGGTTGCGGCCCTGCGCAACCTGCTGGACAACGCCTTGCGCCACACCCCGGCGGACACTCGCGTGGAACTCAGTCTGTTCACCCAGGCAGGCAACGTGGTGTTTAGCGTGCGTGACCACGGCAAGCAGATTTCCAGCGAAGACCTGCAGTACTTGACCCAACGCTTCTGGCGTAATGGCAACAGCGAAGGCTGCGGCCTGGGCTTGGCAATCGTGCAAGCGATTGTGCAGCGCTGTTCCTGCTCGTTGACGTTCGACAGCCAGGCGGATGGCCTGCGCGTCGAGCTGGGTATGCCGTTGCGGCGCTGATCTTTTTTCATCTGCCAAATAGTTACCGCCCTCTTGAAGTTCAGCGCTTCAGGATGGCGGTAATTTTTTTGCACTTGAACGGGCCGAAGGACTCGGCCTGTACTGAAAAGGACAGTTCTTATGTTAGTCATCGATACCACTTTTCCTGCCAAAGGCTTCAATGAACGCAACGGTGAAACCGTGCGGCAGTTGATCCTGCATTACACCGCAGCTCCCTTCACATCCTCCTTGCAGACGCTGACGCAGGAGGGGGTCAGCGCTCACTATCTTTTGCCAGACCCGGATGAGCCTGGTTACCGCGCTGCCGGGTATGACGAACTGCGCGCGTTTCGCCTGGTGGATGAAACCAAGTCTGCGTGGCATGCCGGTGCGAGCCAATGGGCAGGGCGGGACAACCTCAATAGCCGCTCCATTGGCATCGAGATCGTCAACCTGGCACGGGACGATGCGGGTGTGTTTACTTTTCCTGAGTACGCCCACGAACAGATTGAAGTATTGAGTGCATTGGTGCGCGACATCCTCGGACGCTACCCGCAGATCGGCCCGACCGACATTCTCGGGCATTCGGACGTGGCCTATTGGCGCAAGAGTGATCCAGGGCCTCGACTGCCTTGGCGGTGCTTGTACGACGCCGGTGTAGGTGCCTGGTTCGATGAGGCGGCGCGGGCGATGTATCAACGCCGATTTTGTGTAGGGCTGCCGCCGGAAGTGGAAGTGGAGCGTGCGTTTCAGCGGTATGGGTATAGACCGGCGCAGAATCGACAGGCGTTTGAGCTGCGCACGCGGGCGTTTCAGATGCACTTTCGGCCGAGGGATTATCGTGGCGTATTGGATGCCGAGACGTGCGCGATCCTGTATGCCTTGAATGAGAAATACCGAGGACTTTGACGCAAAGCACCGTTCAACGGCATCAGTTAACGATCACCAGCCCTAAATCCCTCAGCCGCTGATGCGTTTCCAGAACAGGAAATCCGTGCGCATGCCCTTGGGCCAGACGCCAACGGATTGGCAGTTTGGTCACCATCATCAGCGTATTGAGGGATAGAGAGATGTCTGTCGCTACCAGCCGTATCGAAAGCGCCCCAGTGCATGTCAGCCCGGCGCCTGTGGAAACGCTCTACCAGTTCGACGAAACACCGCTGCTGGCCCGTCAGCGCCAGCAGGAATCCAATGCGCGCAGTTATCCGCGGCGTATCCCTTTGGCGCTCAAACGCGCCAAGGGCATCTACGTGGAAGACGTGGAAGGCCGCCAGTTCATCGACTGCCTGGCCGGGGCCGGCACCCTGGCGCTGGGGCATAACCACCCGGTGGTGATCGACGCTATCCAGCAAGTGCTGCGTGATGAGCTGCCGTTGCACACCCTCGACCTGACTACGCCGGTCAAGGATCAATTCGTGCAGGACTTGTTCGGCCTGTTGCCGGCTGAGTTGGCGCGGGAAGCCAAGATCCAGTTTTGCGGGCCCACTGGCACCGATGCGGTGGAAGCCGCGCTGAAACTGGTCCGTACCGCCACCGGGCGCAGCACCGTGCTGTCGTTCCAGGGCGGTTATCACGGCATGAGCCAAGGCGCTTTGAGCCTGATGGGCAGCCTGGGGCCGAAGAAGCCCTTGGGGGCGTTGCTTGGCAATGGCGTGCAGTTCCTGCCGTATCCCTACGATTACCGCTGCCCGTTTGGTCTGGGCGGTGCGGAAGGTGTGCGGGTCAACCTGCACTACCTGGAAAACCTGCTTAACGACCCGGAAGCTGGCGTGTTGCTGCCGGCAGCGGTGATTGTTGAAGTGGTGCAGGGTGAAGGCGGCGTAATCCCGGCCGACCTCGACTGGCTGCGCGGTCTGCGACGCATCACCGAACAGGCGGGTGTGGCGTTGATTGTCGACGAAATCCAGAGCGGTTTTGGCCGCACCGGCAAGATGTTCGCCTTCGAACACGCGGGCATCATTCCGGATGTGGTGGTGATGTCCAAGGCCATCGGCGGCAGCTTGCCGTTGGCGGTGGTGGTGTACCGCGACTGGCTCGACACCTGGCTGCCGGGCGCCCATGCCGGCACGTTCCGTGGCAATCAAATGGCTATGGCGGCGGGTTCGGCGGTGATGCGCTACCTCAAGGAACACGACCTGCCCGGTCACGCGACAGTTATGGGCGAGCGCCTCGGCGAACACTTGCGCATCCTGCAACGCGACTTCCCGCAGTTGGGGGATATTCGAGGTCGCGGGCTGATGCTCGGTGTGGAACTGGTCGACCCGGACGGCACCCTCGATACCCAGGGCCACCCTCCGGTGCACCGCCAATTGGCGCCGCTGGTACAGCGCGAGTGCCTCAAGCGCGGGCTGATCCTGGAACTGGGTGGTCGCCATGGCAGCGTGGTGCGCTTCCTGCCGCCGCTGGTGATCACCGCCGCTGAAGTCGACCGTGTGGCCGAGATCTTCGGGCGTGCCCTGGCCGCCGCCGTGGACAGCCTCTAATTTTTCGATGGCTTGGTACGTTTCTACAGATATCAGTGCTGCGCGTGGTGCGCAGCCAGCTTTTTGCGATGGAGAACAGCAATGACCTCAGTATTTGACCGCGACGACATCCTGTTTCAGGTAGTGGTCAACCATGAAGAACAGTATTCCATCTGGCCCGACTACAAGGTCGTGCCGGAAGGCTGGCGCACCGTGGGCAAGAGCGGCATGAAGAAAGAGTGCCTGGCCTACATCGAAGAAACCTGGACTGATATGCGCCCGTTGAGCTTGCGCCAGAAGATGGATGGAGCAGCGCTCGTTTAAACATGGCGGTTTGTGTCTGGTAATCAGGCTCTATGGGGTGAGCGCGCGTATTGTGGCAAGCGGGCCTGGTGCGGTGAGCGGGCTTGCCCCGCGCTGGGCTGCAAAGCAGCCCCACTCCAGCCACTGAGTTGTATCAGATACACCGCATTCCACCCGTTCAGGACCGCTTCGCGCTCCAGCGCGCGGCAAGCCCGCTCACCACAACAAGCCGCTCGGCAAAGGTGGGCGCGACGACTTCAAGCGTCCTTCTCTTTCTCCAACCCACCCGAAGCTCCCGTCACCACCTGCACACTCAATCGAGGTGTTGCCAGATCCAACCCGGCCTCGTCCAGATGTCGTTTCAGCGACAGGTTGAACGCCCGTGACACTTCCCATTGCTTGATCGGCGCCGTCTTGAACCGGGCGCGCAGGATCGCGCTGCCTGACTCAAAGCTTTCCACCCCCTGGATCTCCAGCGGGGACCAGATATTGCGGCGCTGCAGCGGGTCATTGCGCATTTTCTGGCCGACATCACGGATCAGCTTGATCGCGTTATCAATGTCCATGTTGTACGGAATTGCCACTCGGAAGATCGCGTAGCCGAACTCTCGCGAGTAGTTCTTGATGCTCTTGATCTCGCTGAACGGAATGGTGTGCACAATCCCGTCGATGTCGCGCAGGCGCACGGTGCGGATGGTCAGGCCCTCGACGGTGCCGAGGTGGCCGCCTACATCCACGTAGTCATCAATCGCCAGGGAATCTTCGATGATGATGAACAGGCCGGTGATCAAGTCCGCCACCAGCGACTGCGCACCAAAACCGATGGCCAGGCCGATCACACCGGCACCCGCCAGCAGCGGCGTGACGTTCATGCCCATATTCGCCAGGGCGACGATGGCGGCAATGATGAAGATCGTCACGAACAGCACGTTGCGGATCAACGGCATCATGGTCTGCGCCCGCGCATTGGCCAGGCCTTTGCGCGAGCGGGTGAGGGCGTGGTGGATCGCCGTGTCGCTGAGGATCCAGATCAGCCAGGCGAACAGCAGCGTACCGGCCAGGCCGAACAGTTTGACCGCGATTTCATGCCCCTCGCCTTCGGCAAAGCCAATCAGCGACAGGCCCCAGACTCGCAGGCCCAGCTCGATAAACACCAGCCATACCGCCAGGTGGGCCAGGGTGTAGATGAAGCTTTTCAGGCGCTCGGAGTACAGCGCATGGCGCTTGTGCCCGCGTTGCGGCTTGAGAGCATGGCGGCGTACCAGACCGTTGATGACCATGCACAACACCAACAACACCGTGCACAGCAGCGATTGGCGCAGGGCGGTGCTGGTGTCGCCGGCAGAGACGAACGTGGCAAACAGCGAAATGCCCACCAACAGCAAGGCCGGGAGGT
Organism: Pseudomonas sp. Irchel 3H9; assembly: GCF_900187495.1. Taxonomy (NCBI): domain Bacteria; kingdom Pseudomonadati; phylum Pseudomonadota; class Gammaproteobacteria; order Pseudomonadales; family Pseudomonadaceae; genus Pseudomonas; species Pseudomonas sp. Irchel 3H9. The sequence goes on from NZ_FYDK01000004.1 coordinate 366,820, forward strand.
ACCAGAACGAACCGATGATCGAGAGGGTGTCGCTGAGGGCGCGACGGGTGAGGCGGCGCGACAGCGGTTGGTTGCGTATCAGGTGGGCGATCGGGCGGCGAAACCGCAGGATAAACACGCCGGTGGACAACGCCGCCATCACATTGGCGACGGTTGCGGCGGTGTGAGACAGGTGTTGGCCGAGCGCGGTTACCAGGCGTGGGTCGCTCAGGGCTTCACCAAAAGCGGCAAAGCTGCCGATCCACCACAGCGGACGAAAGGCCTGGTGCCGCAGGATATACAGCGCACGATGGCGGTGCGGGCCGTCGAGCAAAGAGAACGCGATCACGCAGATGGCTGAGAAACAGGTACCGACCACCAGCGCGTAAGCCAACACCATCGCCAGGGATTTACCCAGGGAAGAGGGCAGTGCGTAGCTCATGTACACGGTGATCACCAGCGCGATCAGCCACGGCCCCAGTTTGCGCAGGGCAAAGCGCACCATGTCCCAGGTGCGCGGGTGTTGCGGCAGTTCTTCAGGCAGGCCGAACCGTTCGCGGACGCGGTGGCTGAGCCATATCAGCACGTAGGCCAGCAGGCTCCACACCGCGAGAATAAGCGCAAAGCCAAAAATGATTGGCAGCCATTCGTTGGCCGGCAGCATCAAGGCGTCGAGTTCGTCCTTGGCCTGGTCGATCTCATCGGACCAACGCCCCAGCGGGCTGTCATTGCCGGAGAACTGTTGCTCCAGGGTCGACAGCGTGCTGCCGATCAGCCCAAGCACGCCCTGTTCGGCGGCCGGCTGGGCTTTTTGTGTGGCGGCGCGGAGTTTTTTCAGATCGCTCAGCAGTTGGGTGCGCTGCTGGTCGTTTTCCAGGGTCTTGATCACCTCGTCCAGCGATTGGCCGAGGGGCACTTCTGCCTGGGGCTGGGACTTGTTAGTGCTGCCGAGCAGGCCGGGCAAACCGACTGCTTGGGCAGAAGTAAGCGGCAGCAAGGTGAACAGGGCGATCAGTAGGTAGCAGGGCAGGGCAAACAGACGGGAAAGCACGAGGCGGTCAACCTTGGAAACGACGGGTTGAGCGAGTGTACGAGTGCACGCGTCATTCGGCCAGTTTGGCGAGGATCTTGTACACCACGGTGCCCAGGATCAGCAGCATACCGATCCACATGCCGAACACGCCGAGGGGCTTGTCGCGAAAGTTGAAGCCGACCGCGAGCATGATCATGCCGATCAGAATAGGGATAAGCATGGCGTGGAAGGAGGACATGGAGATCATGGTGCGACGGCCTTGTCGGAGTGGGAATACTGACAAGTCTAGGTCGGATTGCGGGAAGTGCAGATGATATAGATCAGGTACGTAAACCAAATGTGGGAGGGGCTTGCCCTCGATAGCGGTCTGTCAGTCAGCTTGTTTTTAGCTGACCCACCGCATCGGGGGCAAGCCCCCTCCCACATTTCTGGCTGTATTCAGCCTTTGGATCAAGGCAGGTCGCGACTGGCGTAGAACGCACCCAGTACCTTCACCAGATGCGCCAGGTCATGGCTGCCGCACAGTTCACGAATGGAGTGCATGGCAAACGTCGGCAGGCCGATGTCCACGGTACGCACGCCCAGGTGGCTGGCGGTGATCGGGCCGATGGTCGAGCCGCAGCCCATGTCGCTGCGCACCACAAAGCTCTGTACCGGCACTTCTTCGGCCATGCACAGGTGGCGGAAGAACCCGGCGGTTTCGCTGTTGGTCGCGTAGCGCTGGTTGCTGTTGACCTTGATTACCGGGCCGGCATTGAGCTTGGGGCCGTGGTTGGCGTCGTGCTTGTCGGCGTAGTTCGGGTGCACACCGTGGGCATTGTCCGCCGATACCAACAGGGATTTCTGAATGGTACGTACGAATTCATCACCTTCCGGTAACAGGCGTCGCAGGGTCTGTTCCAGCATTGGGCCATCGGCACCGCAGGCCGAGCAGGAACCGACTTCTTCGTGGTCGTTGCACACCAGTACGCAGGTTTCGTCGGTCTCGCTGGTGAGCAGGGCTTGCAGGCCGGCGTAGCACGACAATAGGTTGTCGAGGCGCGCGCCGGCGATGAAGTCGCCATTGAGGCCAATTACAGCTGCACTCTGGGTGTCGTAGAAGCTCAGCTCGTAATCGAGCACCACATCAGCGTTCAACCCGTGCTCGCGCGCCAGTTGCTCGGTGAGCACGGCTCGGAAGTCCACGCGCTCGTCACCGGCAAACTGCGCGAGGATCGGCGGCAGTTCGGTCTGGGCGTTGATTGCCCAGCCCTGGTTGGCTTCGCGGTTCAGGTGAATGGCCAGGTTCGGGATGATCGCGATGGGCAGCTTGAAGTCGATCAGTTGGCTTTCGACTTTGCCGTCGCGGCGGAACGTCACGCGGCCTGCCAGGGACAAGTCGCGGTCAAACCACGGCGCCAGCAAGGCGCCGCCGTAGACTTCCACGCCCAACTGCCAGAAGCCCTGGCGTTGCAGCTCGGGCTGGGGCTTGACCCGCAGGCACGGGCTGTCGGTATGGGCGCCCACCAGGCGAATCCCGCCCTGCAGCGGCGAGTGACGGCCGAGCTTGAAGGCGATGATCGAGGAGTCGTTGCGGGTCACGTAGTAGCGACCGTTGGCTTCGGTGGCCCAGGTTTCGCGCTCGTCGAGACGCTGGTAACCGGCCGCTTCCAGGCGCTGGGCCAGGGCGGCAGTGGCATGAAAAGGAGTAGGGGAGGCCTTGAGGAAGTCGATCAGGCCTTGATTCAACGCTTCGCGCATAAATAGCTCCAGACAGCAATGCGCGGAGTTTACCGTTCGGTGACGGGAAGTGCACAGTACAAATGTGGGAGGGGGCTTGCCCCCGACTGCAGTGGGTCAGTCAACAATACAGTGACTGATTCTCCGCCATCGGGGGCAAGCCCCCTCCCACATTTGTTCTGTGTTCACAGCTTTAGAAGGGCGCTGGGCACTCGAAGCGCAAACGCTCGCCACTCTGCGGATGAGTAAAGCTCAGCATGCTTGCGTGCAAGCACAGGCGCGGCCACGCAGCCAGGGCTTGCTCATGGGCATACAGGCCGTCGCCGAGCAACGGATGACCGATCGACAGCATGTGCACGCGCAACTGGTGTGAGCGCCCGGTGATCGGCGTCAGCTCCACACGGCACCAGTCGCCGCAACGTTCCAGCACCTTCCAGAAGGTCATCGCGTGTTTGCCGAACTCGTGATCCACCACATGCCGTGGTTTGGTCGGCGGGTCGTAGCGCAAGGGCAGATCAATGCTGCCGCTGTCGAGTTCCGGCTGGCCCCAGGCCAATGCGGTGTAGGCCTTCTCGGTTTCACGGTCGTGAAACTGGCGGGACAGTTCGCGATGGGTATCGGCATCCCGGGCGAGCAGGATGATCCCCGAGGTTTCCCAGTCCAGACGATGGACGATGCGGGCTTCGGGGTAGCCGTTTTCCTGCAGGCGGGTGATCAGGCAGTCCTTGTTGTCGTCGGCGCGGCCAGGCACCGAGAGCAGCAGGGTCGGCTTGTTCACCACCAGGACAGCGTCGTCCTGATGCAGGATATGGATATTGGACAGCGGCATTAAACAGCCTCGTAACAAACGCCAACGGCGGCTCGCCCACCCGGTTCCCGCTATGGGATCAAGGTGTGCGAGCCGCCGTGGCGGCCGCCTGTTCGATCAACGATCAGGCAGGGTGATATTGAGTTCCAGAATCGAGCAGCTGCCGTCATTTTCCAGAGCGACATGCACGTCATCGTTGCCGATGTTGACGTACTTGCGGATCACCTCGACCAGTTCCTTCTGCAAGGCTGGCAGGTAGTCCGGGGTGCTGCGTTGGCCGCGTTCGTGCGCCACGATGATCTGTAGACGCTCTTTCGCGACCGACGCGGTGCTTGGCTTTTTGTTGGCGCGAAAGAAGTCGAGAAATTTCATTGTTTAGTTGCCTCCAAAGATACGCTCGAAGAATCCCTTCTTCTTAACATCGAGGAAGCGATGTTCCACGGTCTTGCCCAGCAAGCGATCAACCGCATCGCTGTACGCCTGGCCGGCGTCGCTCTGGTCATCAAGAATAACCGGGACACCCTGGTTGGAAGCCTTCAGGACGGCCTGGGATTCCGGGATCACGCCCAGCAGGGTCACCGCGAGGATGTCCTTGACGTCCTCGACACCGAGCATTTCGCCGTTGCTGACGCGCTCAGGGTTATAGCGGGTGAGCAGCAGGTGCTCCTTGATCGGGTCTTCACCTTTCTCTGCGCGCTGGGACTTGCTGGCCAGCAGGCCGAGCATGCGGTCCGAGTCACGTACGGAGGACACTTCCGGGTTGGTTACCACGATGGCTTCATCGGCGAAGTACATAGCCAAATGAGCACCGGTTTCGATGCCGGCCGGGGAGTCGCAGACGACGTATTCGAAGGTTTCCTTCAGTTCAGCGAGGACTTTGCCTACGCCTTCTTTGGTCAACGCATCTTTGTCACGGGTCTGGCTGGCGGCCAGTACGTACAGGTTCTCAAGGCGCTTGTCCTTGATCAGGGCCTGTTGCAGGTTGGCTTCGCCGTTCACCACGTTGACGAAGTCGTACACCACACGGCGTTCGCAGCCCATGATCAGGTCGAGGTTACGCAAACCGACGTCGAAGTCGACGATGACTGTCTTGTGGCCGCGCAGAGCGAGGCCGGTACCGATAGCGGCGCTGGTGGTGGTCTTACCCACACCACCCTTGCCGGATGTAACCACGAGAATCTTGGCCAAGGTGTTTCACCCCTAAGGAAAAAGGACTTTTCAGTCCCTGAAAAACATCTCTTGGAACTCGCTGCAGGCGGACGGTCTTTGTAGGAAAAAGACGGGTTGGCGTAGGAAAAACGCCAACCTTCAGATGTTCCTACACAAGTATTGCCGGTTTCGCTGTGCTATCAGAGTCTAGAGATGCTTGGAAAATGCGGCAGTATCCGTTAAAGACGGATGATGTTCAACACATCGCCCGACAGGCTGACCTGCACCCCGGCCCCCCACAGCGGATCACGGCGCAAATCTTCGGAAACCTTGTACTGGCCTGCGATGGACACTAGCTCAGCGGTCAACTGCTGGCAAAAAATACGGGCCTTGGTATCACCCTTGATGCCGGCGAGGGCACGTCCGCGCATCGGGCCGTATACATGGATGTTGCCATCGGCGAGAAGTTCCGCGCCGGGACTGACCGAGGAGATGACAACCAGGTCGCCGCCTTGGGCGTAAATTTGCTGCCCACCGCGTACGGGAGAGGTGATGATCTTTGTAGGCTTTATCGTCGGCTCCGGTGGTTTTTCCGGTTTTTTCTTCTCTTCACCGACCAATGGTTCGAGCGGACGCTCGCGTGCGCCGGACGGTGGCAGTACTGGCAGTTCAATGGCGATGGCCGCGGCAATGTCTTCGATACGGCTGGCACGAATGGCCAGAGTGCGCAGGCCATGGGAGCGGCACACGCGCATCAGGCCAGGCAGATCGACAGCGCCCTGGCCGGCCGGTAGTTTGTCCAGGGCCAGCACCAGCGGGGCGTTGTTGAAGAAGTTTGGCGCCAGGGCGACCTTGGCGGCGAGCTGGCGGTCCAGGGCGTCGAGGTCGTTACGGGCGAGTTCCAGCACGGTGATGGCGAGCATGCTGCCTTTCAGCTGGAACACGGGATCTTGGTCTAGCGGTTCGGTTTGGCTCATGGTCGGCATAAAGCGGCTTGTCACGAAAAGTGTCGAGACTTATAACGAGAACATCCACTGGCCGCAAGCCGGGTCGAACCGTTGTAGAATGCGCGGCCCTGTCTTTACCGGAATCTGTAATGGATCGCCCGCGTTTTCGAGCTGCATTTTTTCACCCGCGTTTCTGGCTGCTATGGCTTGGGCTCGGCCTGCTGTGGCTGGTCACCCAATTGCCATACCGCGCGCTGCTGGCCATTGGTCGGTTACTGGGCGCGGGTATGTACCGTGTGGCCAGCGAGCGTCGCCGCATCGCCGCGCGTAACCTGGAACTGTGCTTCCCGGAAAAAACCGCTAAAGAGCGTAAGCAGTTGCTCAAGGAAAACTTTGCCTCCACAGGCATCGCCTTCTTTGAAATGGCCATGAGTTGGTGGTGGTCGCGCCAGCGCCTGTCGCGTCTGGCCCATGTCGAAGGCCTGGAGCATCTCAAGCAGGCCCAACTCGATGGCAAGGGCGTGATCCTCATGGCCCTGCATTTCACCACCCTGGAAATCGGCGCGGCGCTGTTGGGCCAAAAGCACACCATTGATGGGATGTACCGCGAGCACGGCAATCCGTTGTTCGACTTTATCCAGCGCCGTGGCCGCGAGCGCCACAATCTTGATTCCCTGGCCATCGAGCGCGAAGACGTGCGCGGCATGCTTAAGCTGCTGCGCGCCGGCCGCGCCATCTGGTACGCACCTGACCAGGACTATGGCGCCAAGCAAAGTATTTTCGTACCGCTGTTCGGCATCCAGGCCGCCACCGTCACCGCCACCAGCAAGTTCGCCCGCTTGGGCAAGGCGCTGGTGGTGCCGTTCACCCAGGAGCGCCTGGCCGACGGCAGTGGTTACCGCCTGGTGATCCATCCGCCGTTGACCGACTTTCCCGGCGAAAGCGATGAGGTGGACTGCCTGCGCATCAACCAGTGGGTCGAAACCTCTGTACGCGAATGCCCCGAGCAATACCTGTGGACCCACCGCCGCTTCAAGAGCCGGCCACCGGGCGAACCCAAGCTGTACGAAAAAAGCCGCCGATAAGGCAGGATTTTCCCCACACGGAGTGATGCGATGCGCCCAGCTGAACCGGTAACAGGCTTGATTCTTTCCGGCGGCGGGGCGCGAGCGGCGTATCAGGTGGGTGTTTTGGCGGCGATTGCCGAGCTGTTGCCACCAGGGGCGCCCAACCCGTTTCCGGTGATCGTCGGCACCTCGGCCGGGGCGATCAATGCGGTGACACTGGCCAGTGGCGCGATGGATTTCACGGCAGCGATCCAGCGTCTTACTGCCTTCTGGCAGGGCTTTCGCAGCCATCTGGTGTTGCGCAGTGATTGGCCGGGGGTTATTCGCCAGGCGAGTCGTTTCCTCATCCACAGCCTGTTGGGCCTGGGCGCGCAAGTGCCGGTAGCGTTGCTTAATAGCTCTCCGCTGCGGGACTTGTTGCAAGAGCGCCTGAACCTGGGCGGCATCGACGAAGCCATCCGAAACAAGCATTTGCACGCGGTGGCGGTCACCGCGTTCGGCTATGAATCCGGGCAGGCGGTGACCTTCTATCAAGGTGGCGGCACCATTGATGCGTGGTTGCGCCATCGGCGTATCGGCGTCCCGACGCAACTGACGGTTGAGCACCTGCTGGCCAGTTCAGCGATCCCTTTGCTGTTTGCCCCGGTGAAACTCGACCAGGAATATTTCGGTGACGGTGCGGTGCGCCAATCAGCCCCGATCAGCCCGGCGCTGCACCTGGGGGCGACCCGCGTGCTGGTGGTGGGCGTCAGCGGCAACCCGCGGGGCAATGAGCCGTCGGTGCAGCGCACCTACACCGGTCAGGAACCGACCCTGGCCCAGATCGGTGGGCACATGCTCAACAGCACGTTCATCGACAGCCTGGAAAGTGATATCGAATTGCTGGAGCGTCTGAACCAGTTCAGCCATCACCAGCCAGCCGACAGCGCGGCCCGAGGCCTGGCACCGGTGGAAGTGCTGGTGATTGCGCCAAGCCAGCCGATCGATGAAATCGCGGCAAGGCATCGGCAGGAATTGCCGGCGGCGTTGCGGTTGTTCTTGCGTGGGCCGGGGGCGACCAAGACGAGCGGGGCGGGGGTGCTGAGTTACTTGCTGTTCGAGGCGGGGTATTGCAGCGAGTTGATTGAGTTGGGCAGAAAAGATGCGCTGGCCAAGCGTGAGGAGATCATGCGGTTCCTGGGCCTGCCGCCTATCTGAATGTGGGAGGGGGCTTGCTCCCGATAGCAGTGTGTCAGTCAACAAATAGAGTGACTGACACTTCGCTATCGGGAGCAAGCCCCCTCCCACATTTGTATTGCATTGGCTTTTAGAAGTGATACTTGACCAGGAAGCTCGCCGTGTCCTGGGTGGTCTTGAATGCACCCGAATCTTCGATCCCGTACTTGTTCTTCCAGTAGTCGTACTCAAAACCCACATACAACTGCTTATCGCCCCAATGCAGCGCTTTACCCAGGTCGTATTTAACCTGCGGGTTGAAGTGCAGGTTGGCGTGGTAAGTGCCACGGGCGTTTTTGTCGTTATCCACCACCCAATCCATGAAGCCGTCGATCAGGATGTCGGAGCTGCCGACGGGAATGGTGTAGGCCCACACCGGAGTGATTTGCCAAACGCCATCACCCGCGCGATTGCCTTCGGTCTGGCGCTGATAGAAGTTCAGTTGGAAGTAGTCGAAACCAGGTATGTTCAAGTCGAACGCCGGGCCGAGCAGGTACGACTCGTTATCGCCTTCGCCGAACTCGTAAGTGAAGGCCAGCAGCACATCCTTGATCGGGCCGAAGGACAGGTCTTTGTCGAGGATTTTACCGAATGACAACCGTGGGCTGATCTCGCCGTAGTAGGTGCTTGGGCCGACGTTGCCGTCTTCCTTGCCGTTGTAGAAGATGCGGTCGACGAACACAAAGTTGTCGCCGTACTTCCACGCGTCGGCGTGTTCGAAGGTGACGGTTTGCTGGATCTGCGGGTTGACGGTAAAGCTCTTGCCCCACAGGTACGTCAGGCTGTTGTTCTGCCACTGCAACAAGTCACCGGCCACGGCCTGACCACCCGCAAGCAGGGATCCTGCCAGCATCAGGCCTTTGAACATAGGTTTCATTCGGTTGCTCCCGAGTTAAGGTTTTGTGGTTTTTCTTCTACGCAGGCGCTCTGGTGTGGCGCCTTTTGGTTCGCTGCAAAAATCGTCTGTTTGGTCAGCTTTAGTGCTTTTAGCAAGAGCTGCGCCAAGGTGTTTGAAACGCCAAAAAATCCCCGTCGGCTGCAACAAATGCAGTCGAATACAGAGGCGTTTTGTGCACCGTGGCAGCAGACATTAGGCCGGGATAAGTTGGCCTTTCAGTCAGCTTTTACATTCGCTGTTTTTTTTTGAGTCGATTCGAGCGGGCGCGGAGAATACTGGCTCCCAAGCCTTGGCTCAAGTGCGCTCTTACAGAGCGTGTCGGGCATAAATGGGGCACGGCTGATGGCCGCCCCCAGGTGGAGGGTGTGCATGGTGGGGTTCCTTGTTCGTTATTGTTTTTGTTGTCGTAACGAAGGAATCAATGCGTATGAGCGACGGCAGGGCGTTCTGAACCGCCGAGGATGTTGAACAGGATATTCAGCGACAACGCGCTGAGGGTGGCCATGGCGATGCCACTGTGGGTAATCGGGCTCATCCACAACGGCAGTTGGGCGAAGAACTCCGGGCGCACTACGGGAATCAGGCCCATGCCGATGCTCACCGCTACCAGCAACTGGTTACGGCGGTCGGCGATGTCAGCTTCCTGAAGGATCTTGATGCCGGTGGCTGCGACCATGCCGAACATGGCAATCGCCGCACCGCCGAGCACTGCCGGTGGAATCGAAGCCACCAGGTACGCCGCTTTGGGCAACAGGCTGAGCACAATCAGGAACGCGCCGGCCATGATCGTCACCGAGCGGCAACGCACGCCGGTCATCTGCACCAGGCCGATGTTCTGGGCGAATGAGGAGTGGGTAAAGGTGTTGAAGAACCCGGCGAAGAACGACGCGCCGGCATCACACAGCAAGCCCCGACGCAGCATTTTGGGGGACACTTCCTGACCGGTGATCTTGCCCAGGGCGAGGAACATCCCGGTGGATTCGACAAAGATAATCACCACGACCAGGCACATCGACAGGATCGGCGCCAACTCGAACTTCGGCATGCCGAAGTGCAGCGGTGTCACCACCTGCACCCACGGCGCCTGGGCCAGGCCGCTGAGGTCGACCATGCCAATGATGCCGCACAAGCCGTAGCCAAGCCCCATGCCGATCAGCACCGAAATGTTCACCCAGAAACCGCGCATGAAGCGGTTGATCAGCAGGATGGTAGCCAGTACCAGCGCGGCAATCGCCAGGTAGATCGGCGAGCCAAATGTGGCTGCCGCGCTGCCGCCGCCGGCCCAGTTCACGGCCACGGGGAATAGCGAAAGGCCGATGGCGGTGATCACGGTGCCAGTCACCAACGGAGGGAAAAAGCGCACCACCTTGGACATGAAGGGCGCAATGATCATTCCGAAGAACCCGGCCGCGATGGTTGCGCCGAAGATACCCTGCAAGCCGATACCCGGCATGCCGGCCATGGCGACCATGCTGCCGACGGCGGCAAAACTGGCGCCCATCATCACCGGCATACGAATGCCCACCGGGCCGATGCCGAATGACTGGATCATGGTGGCGATACCGGCCACCAGCAGGTCGGCGTTAATCAGGAAAGCGATTTCTTCACGGCTCAAGCCCGCGGCCTGGCCAATGATGAGGGGTACGGCGACGGCGCCGCCGTACATCAGCAAGACGTGTTGCAGGCCTACCAGAATCAGTTGCAAGAGGGGCAGCCGCTCCATGGCAGGGGCGGCAGGAATCTGCGGTTCGACTAACTCGGTCATGCAACACCTCGGATCTTTTTTATTTTTGTGTTGTGTGGAACGCAATCTCTAAATCACTACAAGTCCCCTGTGGGATGGGGGCTTGCCCCCGATTGCGGTGGTTCAGTCACTGATGTTTTGAATGACACACGGCTATCGGGGGCAAGCCCCTCCCACATTGGAACTGTGTGAATCTGTCAGTTGGTACGCGCCCCCTGGTTGATCCAGGTGCCAATCAAATCCCGCTCCTGCTGGGTCATCTGGGTGATGTTGCCCAGCGGCATGATCTGGCTCGCCACGGCCTGCGCCTGAATGCGTGCTGCCTGTTGCTGGATCTGCGCCGGGGTATCGAACATCACCCCAGCCGGAGCGGTGCTGAACAGCGGGCTGGTGGGCTTGGCCGAATGGCACACGGCGCAACGCTCCTGGATCACCCCATGCACCTTGTCGAAATCAATCGTCGCCTGGGCGGGTGCCGGCTCGGCGGCGGGAGCTGCTGGAGCCGCGGGTTTCAAACCACCACCCAACGCCGTTTCAGGCAGTGGCTGGTATTCGATGGCCGCAGGTGCCTTGGCAATCGGCTCTGCCGGTTTTGGCCCCGTGACGTATGCCAGGCTGATCATCGCCAACGCGCCGACCGGTAAGGTCCATGCATACTTCTGGCTGTTGTGACGGGTGTTGAAGTAGTGCCGTACCAACACCGCCGCCACCGCGATACCCGCCAGGATCAGCCAGTTGTATTGGCTGCCGTAGGTGCTCGGGAAGTGGTTGCTGATCATGATGAACAGCACCGGCAAGGTGAAGTAGTTGTTATGGCGCGAACGCAGCAATCCCTTGGCCGGCAGGGCCGGATCAGGCGTGCGGTTCTCGGCGATGGCCGCCACCAGCGCGCGCTGCGCCGGCATGATGATGCGGAATACGTTGCCCACCATGATGGTGCCGATCACCGCACCGACGTGCAGGTAGGCGCCACGGCCGCTGAACACTTTGCTGAAGCCATAGGCCGCCGCAATCAACAGCACAAACAGGATGAAACCGAGCAGGGCAGGGCGTTTGCCCAGGGCCGAGTCGCAGAGGAAGGAGTAGATGAACCAGCCGGCGAACAGTGAGCCAATGCCCAGCAATACGCCTTCGGTGCCGCTGAGGCTACTGCCAGGTGCGAGCAGGTACAGCGTCGGGTTGAGGTAGAACACCACGCACAGCAGCGCGACGCCCGACATCCAGGTGAAATAGGCTTCCCATTTGAACCAGTGCAGGTTGTCCGGCATGGTCGGCGGGGCCAGTTTGTATTTTTCCAGGTGGTAGATACCGCCACCGTGGATCGCCCACAAGTCACCGGCGAGGCCGCTCTTGGGGTTGACGCGGTTGAGGTTGTTTTCCAGCCAGACAAAGTAGAACGAAGCGCCGATCCAGGCGACGCCAGTGATCATGTGAACCCAGCGCACGCTAAGGTTCAGCCATTCCAACAGATGTGCTTCCACAGTCTTTACCTCTCGCCTGTCACCCTTGTTGTCGGGTGATCCGGCCTTCTCTTATTGGTGGGGGGCGAGGATCAACCGCTCATCCTCTTTGAAAAAATGCTCATCGCAGTTATTGCCTGTGCCACTGCGATCAACCACCAGGAAGTCATCCCGCTTTTCGATCGTCAGCACCGGGTGGTGCCAGACGCCGCGATGGTAATTAATGCCCTGCCTGCCGTTGGTGACGAAGGCGCGGACCAAGCCCGATACAGGTTCATCGCCAAGTGGCGCGACCACGATCAGAAAGGGGTTGCCGAGCAGCGGTATGAAAGCCTGGCTGCCCAGCGGGTGTCTTTCCAGCATGCACACGGTCAGCGGCATATCCAGCGCGTCGGCGCGGAAGATGCTGATGATGGCGTTGTCTTCAGGCTGCGCGGTTTCTACCGTTGCCAGCTTGTGAAAGCGCATGGTCGACCCGTTATTGATCATGAAGTGATCGCTGCCATCGGTTTCGATAACGTCTCCGAAAGGTGCGAAGGCTTCTTTGGTCAGGGGTTCGATCATCAGTGTGCGCATGGCTGTCTTCTTATCCGGATTCTGTGTTGGTTATGCGGTTGCTTGTGGGTGTGATGAACGTGTGTGGTGAGCGGGCTTACCCCGCGCTGGGCTGCGAAGCGGCCCCAACAAGATCACTGCGTTTCTTCTGTGAAAACGCGGTGTCTGCATCCAGGGTCGCTTCGCGCCCCAACGCGGGGCAAGCCCGCTCACCACAACAAGCTCCTTTGCCACAGGATTCAGCGTTTACTTGGCGACTTTACCCAGTACACGCAGGCGGCTCACGCCCCCATCCGGGAACACGTTCAGGCGGATGTGAGTGATCGGGCCCAGTGCCTTGATCTGCTCGGCGAAGGTGTGTTCGGCGTGCATTTCCAACTTCTGCGCCGGTAGCAGTTCGCGCCAGAATAGCGATTGGGTTTCGATCTGGCTGTCTGTGCCGCCTTTCACGAAGGCGCCTTGGATCGAGCAGGTGTCCGGGTAGTTGCCCTTGAAGTGCAGGGTGTCGACGATGATCTTCTCGATCTCGCCCGGGTGGCCCAATGCGACGATCACCCAGTCATTGCCCGGTGTACGACGACGAGCGGTTTCCCAGCCATCGCCCATGTTGATGCCACGACCTGGGTTGAGAATGTTGCTCATGCGGCCGAAGTGTTCATCGGAGCACGCCAGTGCGCGGCCGCCGTTCAGGGCAGACGCCAGGTCGACCTGTTCGTTGTCGCCCACCGACGACCAGTCGCGGAACGGAATACCGTACACACGCAGACGGGCTACGCCGCCGTCCGGGTAGATGTTGAAACGCAGGTGGCTGAACGCCTGATCGTTGCTGATCTCGTGGTAGTGGTGGCTGTTGCCTTGCAACTCGACGGCCGACAGCACTTCGGTCCACTGGGTGTTGTCATCCGGGTCGCCCGAGGCCAGGAAGCAGGCTTCCAGGGACGCCGACGGCGGGAAGTTGCCGGTGAAGAATGAAGTGTCGATGTCCACGCCCTTGATCGAACCCGGTACGCCCAGGCGGATCACTGCGCTGTCGTAGCCTTCGAAGCGCTTGCGGCGTGACTCCCAGCCGTCCATCCACTTGCCGTTGTCATCGAAAACGCCCTCCTTCCACACGGCCGGGGTCGGCTGGAACAGGCGGTTGGCGTCAGCGAACCAGTCATCGGTCACCGAAAGGATCTTGGTGCCCAGACGGGCGTCGGCCAGGTTGACGAACTTCTCGAAAGGTACGGCGTAAGCTTTCATTCTTCTTGTCTGCCTTATATAGAGTGGCTGGGGATGGTCGTTTAGAGGGTCAGTAAACGGAACAACGCGATCTTGTTGATCTCGGCCAGGGCGCATTTGAATTCGGCGTCTGCCGAGTTGTGAATGCGCGTCTCGAATGCGGCCAGGATCTGATGCCGGTTGCTGCCTTTTACCGCCATGATGAAGGGAAACTTGAACGTGGCTTTGTAGGCATCGTTCAGCTCGGTGAAGCGCGAGAACTCTTCGGCCGTGCATTGGTGAATCCCCGCGCCAGCTTGCTCATCAGTGCTGGCTTGGGTGAGCTGGCCCTGGACGGCAGCTTTGCCGGCCAGGTCCGGGTGGGCGTTGATCAGGGCCAGTTGACTGGTGTGATCAGCGCTCAACAGGATGTCGCTCATGCGCTGGTGCAGGGTTTCGATCTGGTCGATCGAAGGGTCCTGGCCCAGGTCGAAGGCCTTTTCGGCCACCCATGGCGAGTGTTCGTAGATATCGGCAAAGGCGGCGACAAACTCATCGCGGCTCAAGGTCGATGGCTTCAGGGTCTTGAATGCAGTCATTTGGCCGCTCCCGTGTACGGGTGGGTTTCATGCCAGTGACGGGCGATATCGACGCGGCGGGTGAACCACACGTGTTCATGGCCCTTGGCGTATTCGATAAAACGCTTCAGCGCAGCCAAGCGCGCCGGGCGGCCAATCAAACGGCAATGCAGGCCGATGGACAACATCTTCGGTGCCTCGGCGCCTTCGGCGTACAGCACGTCGAACGCATCCTTCAGGTATTCGAAAAAGTCATCGCCCTTGTTGAAACCTTGCACCTGGGTGAAGCGCATGTCGTTGGTGTCCAAGGTGTAGGGGATCACCAGGTGCGGCTTGCCGGTGGGGTTGTTCGGTTCCCAGTAGGGCAGGTCGTCGTCGTAGGTGTCGCAGTCGTACAGGAAACCGCCTTCTTCCATCACCAGGCGACGGGTGTTCGGGCCGGTGCGGCCGGTGTACCAGCCCAGCGGGCGTTCGCCGGTCAGTTCGGTAAGGATGCGGATGGCTTCGAGCATATGCTCGCGTTCCTGGGCCTCGTCCATGTACTGGTAGTCGATCCAGCGGTAGCCGTGGCTGCAGATCTCATGGCCGGCCTCGACCATGGCGCGAATCACGTCCGGGTGGCGTTGGGCGGCCATGGCCACGGCGAAGATGGTCAGCGGGATATCGAATTCTTTGAACAGCTTGAGGATGCGCCACACGCCGGCACGGCTGCCGTATTCGTACAGCGACTCCATGCTCATGTTGCGTGCGCCTTGCAGCGGTTGGGCCGAGACCATTTCCGATAGGAAGGCTTCGGACTCTTTGTCGCCGTGCAAAATATTGCGCTCGCCGCCTTCTTCGTAATTGAGTACGAAAGACAACGCGATGCGTGCCTTGCCCGGCCAGTGGGGGTGAGGAGGGTTACTGCCGTAACCGATCAGGTCGCGTGGGTAGTCAGCGCTCACTGCAGTCTTCCTTCTTGTTCGTGGTAGCAAGTGCGTGGCGACCGGCAGAAAAACCTGGTGGCGTCACAGCGATGAGCTGATTGTATACAACTTGATGATCACTTTGTAAGCCTGTATTTCTGCATTTTTTCCAGGCGGTCGCCGCCGATTAGCTTTGCAAGAAACTTGCCTGGTTGGTCAGTAAATGGATGAAAGGGCGTTTAAAAGCAAGGCTTGCTGTGAATTTGCAGTGAGGATAGCTGCGCGAAGTGGTGAGTAAAACTTTGTAATTTTTATTGTGTACAATTTTTATTAAAAGTGTCTTAATCAGCGCATCGCCGGATTTTGCATGCCCTGTAAAGGTGCGGCCTATTTTCACTCTACTCAAGGGAGCTCCGTTCCATGGGACGACTGACCACACACGTACTCGATGCCGCCCACGGCTGCCCCGGCAGCGCCATCCAGGTTGAACTGTACCGCGTCGAAGGCACGCAGTTGGAGCTGGTCGCCAGCGCCCTGACCAACAGCGACGGTCGTTGCGATGCACCGCTGCTGCAAGGCGATGACTACCGCACGGGTGTTTACCAGCTGCAATTCAGCGCCGGCGATTACTACCGCGCCCGTGGCGTGCAATTGCCGGAGCCGGCCTTCCTCGATGTCGTCGTACTGCGTTTTGGTATCAGTGCCGAACAGGATCACTACCACGTGCCTCTGCTGATTTCGCCTTACAGCTACTCTACCTATCGCGGTAGCTGAGTCGTCACCTCGCTTCACACCCCCAAAGCTCTTCGTTGGTTTCGCCCGCGCACACTGCGGGCTTTTTTTTGTGCGCAGAAACGTTCAATTATCTAGCGCCTTATTGGCGTGATTGCTCAATAGGCTAGGTGTTTTCCTCGACGAAGACACTGCCGTGACCTCACTTACCGACCCTGATGACGACGCGCTACAGGCCCTGCGTACCCAGCTCACGCTGCGTATCAACAGCAGCCTCCATCCCAGTCGCCTGGTCAATCGACTCGCGCTGGCGGACTTGGGCTGCGCCGAAGCGGCGAGTACCCTCAGCCGTCTTATCAGCGCTGCGCCCCGGGTGCTTCGGGTGGTTCGTGCCGAGCTGCGCAAAGCATTCGAACTGGACCCGGATCGCCTGCTCTTTACCGAACCCAAGCCGCCCGCCGTCGCGCAGAAAACCGACAGCCTGACCGACCGCGCCTTGCGCCTGATGGTGTTGCCGTCGGTGTCGATCAACCTCAATCAGTTCACCGCCCTGAGCGACAAGGACGACCCGAACCGCCGCTTCACGTTCACGCCCCTGGAGGCGCTGCGCCGGGTGATCGCCCTCAACCTGTTTGACCGGCTCGCCCAGGCGCACAACGGTTATTGGCAGGGGTTGGCTGCCGGCACCTGGCTGACGCGTCAGGAGCGATGGGTGCAGGTGCATCAGCAACTGTTCGCCCACCAGGCCTTCATCGCACGTCAATTGGACGAGCTGTCGAGCGCCGGGCGGGTCATGGTCCAGGCGTTGGTGGATGCGCCGACGGTGGAGGCGCGCCAGCGTGCGGGCGAGCGTTGGGCCAGTGTGCAGGCGTGCGAGTTGATGTGGCCTGGCGCCGGGCCGCGGTTAATGCCGATCCCTGGCGCCCTGCATATTTATCGTGAGGGCGACCCGATGGGCATGCCCCATGTGATGTATCTGCCGGGCGTGCAGCGCAACTTTTATGAGTACCCCTCGTTCGACCAATTGCAGTGCGCCCTGGTGGCGCTGATCAACGGCGCGCTGTTCGACGACCTGTGGCAATGCCTGCCCCTGCGACGTCGGCACGAGGTGTGTGAGCCGGCCTCGACCGCTGCCGCGGGTCGTGGCGTACGGTTGTCGGGCGATGCATTGGCCTACAGCGCGCAGGCGGTACTGGACGCGCAATGGGAAAACGAACTGGCCTGCGCTGTGTCGATCAACCTCAAACAGGTGTTTTCCGCCACGCCCCAGCCTGCGGTGACGAACGCCACACGCTTTCTCGCCTACATTGAACGGGCACGCCGGCACTGGGTCGGTAAACCACGGCTGGAGCGGTTGCGCCGTGAGCTGCTGGACTGGGACCAGCATCGACGACGCCAGGAAATCATCTTCGCCAGCACCGCGTCGGGCCTGGCGATCAACACGGCACTGCGCCAGGTCAAGCGTTACGAAAAGGGCCTGATGGCGCTGCTCGATCACAGCGACCCGGTGGTGGACACGCCGGCCTGGCTGGAATATGTGGCGCTTGAAGCACAACTCAAGGCCCACGAGGACACCCTGGCCGCACAGGTGCAGGACGCGCAACTGCGGCTGTTCGAGGCGGCGTACTGGGGGGAACGCCCCAGCGGCCAACTCAAGCGCGCGAGCGCTTATATCCTCGGCCTGAAGGACCTGTTGCGCGTTGAAGTTCAACTGCAGCACCGGCTCAAGCGTCTGCGCGCGCCCCATCGGGACCTGCTGCTCGAAGTATTGGAGGCACCGCTGGCCAGCAAGCGCGAGGGCAGTCTTACCCGTGTGCTGTCGGTGCGGGTGGGCGATGACTGGCCGCTGCACAGCGTGTTTGCGGTTACGCGCCAGGCTGCGCTGGATGCTCCCGAGCGGCGAGAACCGGTGGTGCTGTGTGCACTCGGGCGCGAGGGCGGTGTGGCTGGGTTTTCCAGTCTGGGGGAGTTGTCCCGCAGCGTCGAGGCCAGCCTCGGCAGTCGCGATACGTCGCTGTTATGGGGTTACGTCGAGCGGCAGCAGCGTCAAGCCGTACGCGCACGAGTTGCCGCGCGCA
Organism: Pseudomonas sp. Irchel 3H9; assembly: GCF_900187495.1. Taxonomy (NCBI): domain Bacteria; kingdom Pseudomonadati; phylum Pseudomonadota; class Gammaproteobacteria; order Pseudomonadales; family Pseudomonadaceae; genus Pseudomonas; species Pseudomonas sp. Irchel 3H9. Next base: position 384,887 of record NZ_FYDK01000004.1, read on the forward strand.
CGCTGAAAGTGAGCTATCACGCCATCGACGGCAACCCCCTGCTGCTGGCACTCAAAAGGCTGCTCAAGAGCTATGTTCTGCTGCAGCACAGCGCGAATATTTTCAATGGAATTGAAGACCCTCAACTCAGCCGCCAATTGCTCGCGGTCGAGCTGCATGAGCACCTGCTTGCCCCGGCCAACCAGGCGTTGATCCAAGCACGCGACCATGTTGATCTGGTCCGCAAAGCCGCAGAAGCGAAAAAAAAGCTGCCATCGTGGCTGACTGACGCGACGGCGGCGCAGGTCAACCGCTTCAAGCGTGTGCAAGGTCGTTACCTGAGCAGCGTATTTGCCTATGAAGAGCGCCTCCAGCAGCGCTTGCCCGATGCGCACGCTTTTGCCCGCGACCTGCTGATCGCGCGTTTGCGGGAAGACGGCCTGTACCCGGAGTTGAACATCGACACGCCATTTATCGAAATGCCCGATCAGGTCGATGGCAGGTTTTGTGGCTGGGAAAGCACCTGCACGGTGGGCGATCGCAACGAAGCCCTTACTCCCAGCGCGACGCGCACGCAGTTCAGTCTGCTGCAACTGGCGCTGCACAACCTGGACCCGAAGATGCGGCCCACCTATTGGCGCTTCCGGCACGCCACCTATCTGCAACCGGCATGGAAGCAACGCCTGAGCGTCAGCTACTTGGTCAATATGGTGTCCTCGCTGGACATCGGCGGCCAGTACGAGGCGTTGATCCAGCGCACGTTCCACTCGCCTGACCCGCGTGAGCACGGGCGCGTCCCGTCACTGTTGAGGCGCGCGTTGGGGGCGGGTATCGACGCCGACCGCTATTCGGCGCTCAGGCAGGGGGTAAGCGAGCAGGGGCTGAGTCTGTTCAATACGGCGATCGGCGCCCGCGCCCCCGAAGATCTGCGCAGAAACGGCCATCACGTGCAGCTCTATGTGGTGCATCTGGCCGGCCACACCCTCCTGCATGATCGCTACATCGCCGGGATCGTGGTCATCCATGACCAGATTTCCCAGGCCTGTGTGGTGTATTGGCCCACCGCGCCGCAGGCAGGCAGCCTTAGCGAATATGCCAGCCTGCAATTGGCGCGCGAGCATCTCAATGGCATGAGTTCGTTGCCCGCGAATGTCACGGCGTTGGCCCGGCACGTCGCGCCCGGTTGGGCGTTCGAAGCGATCGACCACCACGGCCGCAAACCGAGCAAGGGGTCACGGTTACCCGGCCCGTTGGATTTCGTGCCGACTTTCGTCATGTTGCAAGGGCTGTGGCACGTCGCCGAGTTCGTGCGTTCATTCAAGGTCAGGCACCTGGAACCCACGGCGCTTGTCGAGCAGATTGAGCAACAAATCCGTGAGCAGATCGACAGTGATCAGACGAACTGGCTGGTACTGGTGCCGACCGCACACTGGGACGCTCGCGCCCAGTTGTATCAGGCGCGGGTGCTTGAGCAGCAGCGCCGGGCGCAGGCCATCAGCAACTCCGGCAAGACCTTGGAGAAACACCGAGAGCAGCGATTGGAGGAGCGCAGCGATAGCCGTCGGCGTGCCTTGTTGTCGCTTGCCGTGCCGTTCTTCGGCCTGGGTAACCAGCTGTATGAATTGCTGCTGACGTCGCGGCGTTATCACCGCGAGGGCGACCCTCGGGACGCGGTGGCGGTGGCATTTGGTGCGGTGTTCCTGGCAGTTGATCTGCTGCTGACCTTTGTCCCTGGGCCCAAACTCAAACCGGGGAACCTGGCCCGTCCGGGGCTGCGCTCGATAGGCACGGGTCTGCACCGCCTGCATCGCGCAGCGTTCTCGGAGTTTGGCCAGGTCGCGCACGTGCCCAAGTTGCCCGGCGCGGGTACGGCGCTCAAACCCCTGGAACGCTTTCGCGTCCAGGGCCTGCCCCAAGGCGCGATCGCCTTGAAGGGGGCGGGTGAAAAAGGTGTCTACGTGAAGCGCGGCGAGCATTTCGTGGTGGACGGAACGCATCACTACCCGGTCTACCGCCGCGAGGGTGAAGGTTTTTTCCGCCTGAAGAGCAAGGACGCGGCGGGGCAGGATGAATTAATCCTGACGCTGCACGAACCCGGCGAGTGGCTGCTGGGGGCGGACGCGCCGGTCGCCGGCCCGAGCTCGGCAGTACTCAACCCGTGGCGCGCGGCTGCCACGCAGTCGGATTGGCAACCACCGGTGGTACCCACTGCGACCCGGGAACGGATTCACCGCTCAAGCGTGGCGTCCCGTCATTGGTTCGATTGGCGCCTGCATGGCGCCGATGATGTGGGCGTCGGGTCCTCGGTGAACGGCGTGTTTCATGTGCACATGGATCCTCCGGGATTCCCTTACGATGCCATCTATGTCGGGAGCCGCTATGACACGCCGACGCAATCGGCTATTGGCTACTACCGGTTGTTGCATCAGGGTGAGCACGTGCCCTTGAGCGACATGGCCTTTATTTCCAGGAACGAGCCGCTGGTGTCCAGGGCTCGCGTTGATATCGAACACTGGACCAGCAGCGGCCTTGATGAACAGCCGATTCCTGTGTCGCGTACAACAACGGGCGAATGGCAGCTGCATGCGCCGCTGTTCGATGGGCCATTGGAGCCGTCGGTCGAAAGGGCGTTCCCGACGCTGACGAGCAGCAGCCGAACCTTTGCGGTGGCAAGGCTGATCGAGTTGGCGGACTCATCCCGTTCAGTCACCGCCAGCCATCTGCTTAACGTGCGCGCAACGCTGGACAGCTGGTTAACCCCAAGCCCCGTGCAACTTGGCCAGACCGATGACCTGCTGCGCATGCTGCGACCCACCGAACGGTACGGCGGCTATACCTATATCGGATTCGAAGGCCGGGCGCCGGGCTTCACACGCGTTGACTTCACGCCCACCATCGCGCTTGACGAGGTGCTCAAGGCCGGCGGCGCGCAGCATTCGGCTCAGAGGCAGATTGCCCAGGGCGCAGCCACCCGCGCGACGCTGGAGCAGCAGGGCTTCAGGGTGCAGGAGTGGAGTGTAAAGCGCGGCACGGTCCGCAGTCCCGAGTGGCTGGTGACCCACCCCCAGTCAAACGCGCTGTACTACATCACCTTCCAGTGGTTGGATCGCGGCAGCATCTTGCTCAGGTCAAAGCTCACCCACGCATGGTTCAATCAAGCCATCAAACAACATCGGACTTCCGCCATGGCCGCGTCGGTCCGGGAGGCGCTGAGCGAACAGCGCCTCGTGCGGATGATGGCCGGCATTCAATGGCCGAGGCATGGCAATCGCCCGCCCACGGTGTATTTCGTCAAAGTGAGCCCGCGCGAGCGTTGACCAGTGAAATAACGCCGGCACCACCGAACAGGCTCGCGCTGATGCGGTTGAACCAGCTCTGGCCCGCGCCGCTGCGCAGGTACCGCGCGGCGCCATGGGCGCCGAGGCCGTAGGCGAGCTTGCAGGCCAGGTCGAGCAGAGTCCACGTGGCGATCATGATCAGCAGTTGCGGGAGGAAGGCGTGCTGGCTGCTGAGAAATTGCGGCAGGAAGGCGGCGAAAAACAGGATGTCCTTGGGGTTGCTGGCCCCCAGCACAAAGGCCCGGCCAAACAGCGCGCGAAAGCGCGGCACTGGTGCAGCCTGGGGCACTGTCGCGCCCTGGGAAGGCTGGCGCGATTGCTGCCAGCTCTGCCACGCCAGGTAGAACAGGTACAGCGCGCCGACGATCTTCAGCGCGTTGAACACCTTTTCCGACGCAAGCAGCAATGCGCCCAGGCCCAGCGCCGAAGCGCTCAGCAGACAGATCGAGGCAAACACCCCGCCCAGAAACGCCGGGTACGAGCGGCGCAGGCCGTAGTTGAGGCTGTTGCTGATCATCAGCAACGACAGCGGCCCCGGGATCAGGATCACTACCAGCGCAGCGCCGCTGAACAGCAGCCAGGTTTCCAGACTCATTGTTTGCTCCTTGTTATAGAAAGACGAACTTGGCGATAAAAATCACGCACAGCACCCAAAGGCTGGCGGAAATCTCGCGGTATTTTCCGGTGCCGGCCTTGAGCGCCACGTAGGTGATAAAGCCCAAGGCGATGCCGTCGGCCACCGAAAATGTCAGCGGCATCATGATCGCGGTGACGATCGCCGGAATGCTGTCGGTGGCCTCATCCCAATTGATGTGCGCCATGCTCGCCATCATCAGCATCGCCACGTAGATCAGCGCACCGGCGGTGGCGTAGGCCGGGATCATACCGGCCAGCGGCGCGAAGAACATCGCCGCCACGAAGAGGACGCCCACGGTCACGGCAGTCAGCCCGGTGCGACCACCTGCGGCCACCCCGGCGGCGCTTTCCACGTAGCTGGTCACCGGTGGCACACCGACCATGGCGCCGAACACGCTGGAGGCGCTGTCGGCCTTGAGGGCGCGGGACAGATTGTCGATCTTGCCGTCAGCCTTCACCAGCCCGGCCCGTTGCGCAACGCCCATCAGCGTGCCGGCCGTGTCGAACATGTGCACAAACAGGAAGGCGAACACCACGCTGATCATGCTCACATTGAACACACCCTTGATGTCCATCGCCATCCAGGTCGGCGCCAGGCTCGGCGGGGTGGAGAGGATGCCGTTGTAGTGCACCAGGCCCAGTCCCCAGCCGGCCAGGGTTACGGCGATGATGCTGATGAGAATCGCGCCGAACACACGGTGGTAGCTGAGGATCGCGATGAGCAGGAAGCACACGGCCGCCAACAGCGGTGCCGGCTCATGCAGCGAGCCGAGCTTGATCAGCGTGGCCGGGCTTTCGACGATGATGCCTGCGGTTTTCAGGCCGATCACACCGAGAAACAGGCCGACACCGGCGCCCATGGCATGGCGCAGGCTGACCGGGATGCTGTTGAGCAGCCATTCCCGCACGCGGGAGAGGGTCAGGCCCATAAACAGCACCCCGGAAATAAACACCGCACCCAGCGCGGTTTCCCAGGTGTAGCCCATAGTGCCGACCACGGTGTAGGTGAAAAATGCATTCAAACCCATGCCGGGCGCCAGCCCAACCGGCCAGTTGGCGTACAGGCCCATCAGCAGACAACCGAGTGCGGCGGCGATGCAGGTAGCAACGAACGCCGCGCCGTGATCAATGCCGGCGTCGGCCATGATGTTGGGGTTGACGAAGATGATGTAGGCCATGGTGATGAATGTGGTGAGGCCGGCGATCAGCTCGGTCTTCACTGTGGTGCCATGCAGGCGCAGCTTGAACAGGCGTTCCAGCCAGCCGATCGATGAGGGGGCAAGGTCCAGCGTCGGGGCTTCGGATTTGCGGCTATCCACAGCGAGTACTCCTCAAGAGTTTTATTGTTATTTCCAGCGCCGGTCACATGAGTGGGCAACAGCGCTTTGAGGTACTGGCGGGCTTTGTTGACCAATAGGTCAAGAACTCGCACGAAGCGAATTATGCTTTTGTATACAAAGAAAGCAAATAATGTTTTCTATTTTGTGTGCGAAAGAGATGAAAGGCAACTCGTGAGGCATGCGGGCTCGCCACAACCGGCCCGTTCGCCACAGGGGTTACGGCTGACCAGACAGTGCCTGGTTCACCGCCAACCATCCATTCACAGCCTCTTCCCCGGCTTCATTGAACGCTCGTTGCAATAGCTTCACCTGTTCACGGCGCAATGACTGCTCAAAACGCAGCCCTTCCTCGGTCAATTCCAGCAAGCGTTTGCGCTTGTCGGTCTCGGACGCGACGCTGTCGACCAAGTGCATTTCCTGCAATTGGCGCAGCGGAATGTTCAGCGCCTGTTTGCTCACACCGAGCAACTCCAGCAGCTCTTTCACGCTCAAGGCCGGGTAGCGCGAGATAAAAAACACGATGCGCTGGTGCACTCGACTCAGGCCTCGACGTTCGAGCATTTCGTCGGCCTTGGCGGTAAATGCCTGGTAGCCGAAGAAGAACGCTTCCATGGCCTGTTGCTGGCTGTTTTGGTTTTTAAGGTCAAGCATGTTGACGTATCCGCTCAAGCTGTCGTAATTTCGGTCAACCAGTTTGACGTATTTCCCACAGCCTTCGCTAGCGGTGACCTCCATGGCCTTCTCCGAACGTGTTACGCGCCTTAAAAGCTCCTTGATCCGTGAAATCCTCGCCGCAGCCCAGCGTCCGGAAGTGATGTCGTTCGCCGGTGGCCTGCCGGCCGAAGCCATGCTGCCTGCGCTGAACTGGGATGACATGCCGCTCAATATCGGCCAATACGGCATGAGCGAAGGCGAACCACAATTACGTGAATTACTGGCCGCCGAGGCGCGGGCACTGGGCGTGCCGTGCGAGGCCAGCCAGGTCATGGTGGTCAGTGGCTCCCAGCAAACCCTGGATCTGGCGGCCAAGCTGTATATCGACAAAGGCACGCAGGTTCTGCTGGAAGGCCCGACGTACCTCGCGGCGTTGCAGATCTTCCAACTGTTCGGCGCCGAATGCCTCACTGTCCAGTTGGAAGCCGACGGGCCGAACCTCAGCGCATTGCGCGCCAGCCTCGAACGCCATCGCCCGGCGTTTATCTACCTGATCCCCACGTTCCAGAACCCGTCGGCCGTGCGCTACAGCGAGGCCAAGCGCGAGGCGGTCGCCGCGTTGCTCGATGAGTTCGGTGTGACCCTGATCGAAGACGAGCCTTACCGCGAACTGACCTTCGACGGCGGCAGTGCGCGCCCCATCGTCAGTCGCCTGCAAAAGGCCAGTTGGATCTACACCGGCACCGTGTCCAAAACATTGTTGCCTGGCCTGCGGGTCGGCTACCTGATCGCCAGCCCGGACTTGTTCCCGCACCTGCTCAAGCTCAAGCAATCGGCGGACCTGCACACCAACCGCGTCGGCCAATGGCAGGCGATGCAATGGATCGGCAGCGAAAAATACCAACAACACCTGGTGGAGCTGCGCAGTTTTTACCGCCAGCGCCGCGATGCATTCCAGGCCGCGCTGGAGCGCCATTTTGGCGATCTTGCCGACTGGCAAGTGCCGCAGGGCGGATTATTCTTCTGGCTGACCTTGAAACAGCCGCTGGATACCCGCACCTTATTGGCCCAAGCGCTGGGCCAGAACATTGCGTTCATGCCCGGTGAACCGTTCTTTTCCGAGCCGGACCAACACCTCGGCTCGTTGCGACTCAACTTCAGCCATATCGACCCGGCCCGCCTGGAAGAAGGTCTCAAGCGCCTGGCCGCGGTGGTCCGTCAAGCACAGCACGCGCAAGCGGCATAAGGGGAGCCCCATGTATAAGGTTTATGGCGATTACAAGTCGGGCAACTGCTACAAGATCAAACTGATGCTTAACCTCTTGGGCGTCCCGTACCAATGGGTGGATGTGGACATCCTCAAGGGTGACACCGAAACCCCCGAATTCCTGGCCAAGAACCCCAACGGCAAAATCCCCGTGCTGGAACTGGAAGACGGTACTTGCTTGTGGGAATCCAACGCGATCCTCAACTTCCTCGCCGACGGCAGCGAGTTCTTGCCGATCGAACCGCGTTTGCGCACGCAAGTGTTGCAATGGCAGTTCTTCGAGCAGTACAGCCACGAGCCCTACATTGCGGTAGCGCGGTTTATTCAGCTTTACCTGAACATGCCAGAGGATCGCCTTGAGGAATACAAAACCACCCATAAAGGCGGCTACAAGGCATTGCGGGTGATGGAGCGGCAACTGCAAACCACGCCCTATCTGGTGGGCGAGCAGTATTCGATTGCCGATATCGCGCTGTATGCCTACACCCATGTGGCCCATGAAGGTGGTTTTGATTTAGCGCCGTACCCGGCTGTGCAGGCCTGGTTGAAGCGCGTGGCCAGCCATCCCAAGCACGTGGCAATGCTGGACTGACAGGCTATGGATTTGGGGGCGATGGCTGCTCGGGCGCAAGCGCGGTGAAAGGCAATTGGCGCGCAGCGAGTGTGTAAAGCCATCGCAGGCCTGTGTCAGAGCGCTGGGATAATCGCGTCAGGCCCATGATCCAGGCCACTTCTGCGCGGGATACCTTCGAGGGGGCCTCCGGGTGTGCCTGGACGTTGCGTAATGTCAGCAACGCCAGGCCGATGGTCCAGACCATGAACCGACGAATACCTGGATGCCTGGCTGGGATCAGCAACGCAAACTGCAGCGCTCGCTGTAAGTGAGCGTTGGCGGTGCCAACCATTTGCCCTACAACTTGGACATGCTTGGGATCACGGACTCCGGCCTGCAAAACGCAAGGCTGCAGATGATATTCGGCCAGTAGATCCTGCGGCAGCCAACAAACTCCCCGGGAACGATCCTCCCACTGATCCTTGAGAATATTGGTCAACTGCAACCCGGTGCCGAATGAACGTGCCAGGTGTTTCAGGGTTTCGCGTTGCGTTGACAGTTGCGGCTCAAAGTCGATGAAAAACTCGGTTAGTGTTTCCCCGACAACGCCCGCTACGTAATAGCAGTAGCGGTCCAACTCCGTGCGTGTAGCCAATCCCTGTAGACCGGCCTTGTCCTGAAACTCGGCCATCCCTGTGGTCATTATGTTCAGGCAATCAAGGATCGCCCTTCGCTTGGCCGGATTGAGCGTGTCGTTAACGGCCAATATCAAAGGCATATGTCTGATCAGCTCGCGCTCGGCTGCAAGGGTTTGCTCCGTCAGGTGCTGAGTCAATTCATCGCTCAAGCATTTTGCGTCCCCCTGGCCACTGATCACCTCAAAATACCGACGTTGGTAATAGCGTTTTTGAGCGGACGTGAGACCGGGTTCGTCTTCTATCGTGTCTGCCATTCGGCACAGCAGATAGGAATTAGCTACTGCCGGGCGAAGTTCGGCTGGCAATTGAGGAATGGTCAAGGCAAACGTGCGCGATACCTGGGGAAGGATTTCATCCTGGTACGCGAAAGGCGCGCGGGGATTTTCCATCATGGCCTGCAGTCGCCAGTCTTCCAGCCGACAGGCCGGGTGAGCGAGGATGACGTTGAACCAGGCGGTCAACGCTTCGGGCTCGGTGTCGATCCACTGCTGCAAGCCCGGGATTTCTATCCAGCGCCATTCAGAGGCCTCGGTTGGGTTGGCCTGCGGTTCGCCATCAAACGTGCCGATATAAATATGATCGAACTCATGCTCGATCAAATTCCCTGGGACGCGGGCCTGGTAGGTCAGCGTCATGACCTCACGCAAAGGGCAGGCCAAACCCATCTCTTCACCGAGCCGTCGATGGGCTGCGTGTTCAGTCTCTTCGCCGGGGCGCGGATGCCCGCAGCACGTATTCGTCCATAGGTTCGCGGAGTGATATTTGCCAGCAGCGCGCCGTTGCAGGAGCAGCCGACCTTTGTGGTCGAATATGAAAATGGAAAACGCTCGGTGCAGCAGCCCTTCACGGTGCACCTGCAGCTTTAAACCAGTACCGATTTGACGATCGTTCCCGTCCACCAGTATCAGTGTTTCTTCCATGTCTTAAATCTCGTGTTGTGCGCCGGTGGGGTCCGATTCAGTTTGCTGAAACGCGCCAGTGCCGGCAGGGAAAATACACGGCATAGCCGTGATAGTGCATCAGCCGGGCAGTGTCTGGCTCAGGAGCTCAAAACACCGCTGGGCCGCCGGGCTCAGCCCCATCCCGCTTCGACTGATCAACCCGATCTCCCTTTTCACTCCGGGATGATCGATGTTGATGCGTTTCAACCCTTCCAGACTGTCCGCCGCCGACTCCGGCAGCACACTGATTCCCAGCCCCTGGCGCACCAACGCCAGCACCGTCGACATGTAGTTGGCCTCCATGCCGGCGTTCAGCGTCAGCCGTGTTTCATCAAACAGCGCATCCACGTGCTCACGCACACTGCTGTCGCGCCCGGTGAGGATGATCGGCTGGTCTGCCAATTGCTGCAGGGTCAACTGGCGATGGTGGGCGAGGGGATGATCCAGCGGTACAAACGCACACAACCGATCATTCAGCACCGGCAGAAAATCCAGTCCATGGCTGAGTCGTGCACGTACGCCGATGCCAAAATCCACTTCCCCTGCGCGCACCTGGGCATGAATGCGGTGGGCGACCAGGTCATGCAACCGTACTTCGATGCCGGCGAAGCGTTCGCGAAACAGGCGCAAGGCCGGCGGTAAAGTGCCAGCGCACACTGAGGGCAGGGCGGCGATGGTGACCACCCCTCGGCGCAGGGCGGCGAGGTCGCGCGAGCCGGTGACAATGTTGTCCAGGTCCAGCAGCAATTTTTCCATGGGGCCACGCGCCTCCTGGCCGGCAGCGGTGATGCTGACATGGCGCGGGCTGCGGTCGAGCAGGGTGACACCCAGCCAATCTTCCAATTGCTGAACCTGAACCGTGAGTGCCGAAGGCGACAGATGCAGCTCATTGGCCGCCTTGGTAAAGCTGCCGGTACGGGCGACTGCGAGGAAGGCTTGAATATGCTGGATGCTATTTTTCATAGGCGCGGCTTCATTTTGTTTTTCCGAACATACGGTGGTGAATATTCCAATTTACAAAGAGTAACGCGCTTCCAATACTCCAGGGAAAACAATAACCGGCCAAAAAGGCCGCTCTGGAGTAACCCATGCTCGCAACCCTGGGTGTCATTACCATCCTGTGCCTGCTCGCTGCCGTCATGAGCAAACGCCTCTCACCACTGGTGGCCCTGATCGCCTTGCCGATCATCGCCGCGCTGCTCGGCGGGTTCGGCCTGCAAACCAGTGCCTTCATCATTACGGGGATCAAGAACGTCGCCCCGGTGGTGGGCATGTTTGTGTTTGCGATTCTATTTTTCGGGATCATGACCGATGCCGGCATGCTCGACCCCATCATTGATCGCATCCTGCGTACGGTCGGGACGCGTCCAACACGCATCGTCGTCGGTACCGCGACCCTGGCCCTGCTGGTGCATTTGGACGGTTCCGGCGCGGTAACGTTTTTGGTCACGGTGCCCGCGATGCTGCCGCTGTACACGCGGCTGGGGATCGACAAACGCATCCTCGCCTGTGTGTGCGCTATGGCCGCCGGCGTCAACTTTTTGCCCTGGACCGGACCGGTGCTGCGCTCTTCGGCAGCGTTGCATGTGCCCGTGGCGGACCTGTTCCAACCGCTGATCCCGGTGCAGATCGTCGGCCTGATCTTTGTTTTCGCCTGTGCCTGGTGGCTCGGCCAGCGTGAAGAAAAACGCCTGGGCCTGGGCGCTGGCTCCAGCGTGGATGCGATGCCGCAACGGGTGCTTAGCGACGACGACATCAAGCTGCGTCGGCCGCGCCTGTTCTGGGTCAACCTGATCCTCACTGTGCTGGTGATGGTGGTGATGATTGCCGGTTGGGTCGACCCGGTGGTGATGTTCATGCTCGGCACCGTGGTGGCGCTGTGCATCAACTACCCGAATGTCGACGCCCAGCGCGCTCGCATCGACGCCCATGCGAAAACCGCCCTGACCATGGCCAGCATCCTGCTCGCCGCCGGGGTGTTCACCGGCATCATGCAAGGCACCGGCATGCTCAAGGCGATTGCCGAAGTGGCGGTGGCGCAGATTCCGGCCGGCCACGGAAAGCTGATCCCGGCAGTCGTGGGCTTTCTGTCGATGCCGCTGAGCATGTTGTTTGACCCCGATTCCTACTATTTCGGCGTGATGCCGGTGATCGCCGAAGTCGGCAAGGCCTTGGGCGTCGACCCGCTGCAAGTGGCCCAAGCCTCGTTGCTGGGCGTGCACACCACCGGTTTCCCGGTCAGCCCGCTGACCCCTGCGACCTTCCTGTTGGTGGGCCTGTGCAAGATCGAACTGGCCGATCACCAGTGCTTTACCATCCCTTTTCTGTTTGCCGCGTCAGTGTTGATGACCCTGACTGCGTTGCTCCTGGGAGTGATCTGAGATGAAAACCTTGCGTATCGGTTCCGGCGCCGGCTACTCCGGCGACCGTATCGAACCTGCCGTGGAGCTGGCCGAACACGGTAACCTGGATTACCTCGTGTTCGAATGCCTGGCCGAACGCACCATCGCCTTGGCACAACAGGCCCGTATCAGCGATCCACAGGGTGGCTACGATCCGTTGCTGAGTGAGCGCATGCGCCGCGTGTTGCCGTTTGTTGGAAGGCAGACCGCGCGTCGTCGCTTGCGCGTGATCACCAATATGGGCGCGGCCAACCCGGTGTCGGCGGCGCTTGAAGTGCGGCGGATTGCCAGTGAATTGGGGTTGAGCCTCAACGTTGTAGCTGTGGTGGGTGACGACGTGCTGTCAGTGTTGCAGCCCGATCACGTGCTCGATAACGGACAGACCGTTGGCTCACTGGGTGAGCGGTTGATTTCCGCGAATGCCTACCTGGGTGTCGACGGCATTATTGATGCGTTGCACGCCGAGGCGGACGTGGTGATTACCGGGCGCGTGGCAGATCCGTCGTTGTTCCTGGCCCCGCAGATGTTTGAGTTCGGTTGGACGGCGGACGATTGGCTGCGCCTGGGCCGTGGCACATTGGTCGGGCATTTGCTGGAGTGTGCAGGGCAGGTCAGCGGTGGTTATTTTGCCGATCCTGGTTTCAAGGATGTGGACGATTTGGCGCGCCTGGGTTTCCCGTTGGCCGAGATCGATGCCGACGGTGAGGCCGTGATCACCAAGGTTGCGGGCTCCGGTGGGCGGGTCAGCCGCGCGACGTGTACCGAACAACTGATCTACGAAGTGCATGATCCGGCGGCGTACCTGACGCCGGACGTGACGGCGGATTTTTCCCAGGTGGGGTTCGTCGAAGAGGGGGTTGATCGCGTGCGTGCCCAAGGGGCCAATGGCCGTGCGCGACCCGAGCAACTGAAGGTCAGCGTCGGTTATCTCGACGGCTGGATCGGTGAGGGGCAGATGTCCTACGGCGGCCCGGGTGCAGTCGCACGGGCGCAACTGGCGCGGGATGTCGTACTCAAGCGTTTGAAACTGATGGGTGTGAAGATGCAAGACCTACGCGCCGAACTGATTGGCATGGACTCGCTCCACGGTCCACGCAGCAGCGTAGAGCCCTGGGAAGTGCGTCTGCGCGTGGCGGCGCGTTGTGAAGACCGAGGGGACGCGGTGCGCGTCGGTAATGAAGTGGAAACCCTTTACACCAACGGCCCGTCCGGCGGCGGCGGTGCCAGTAAAAGCGTACGGCAAGTGGTGGCGGTGGCCTCGTTGCTGCTGCCCCGAGACGCGGTCAACCCGAGGATCGAAGCATGAAACTGCACACGCTGGCCCATTCCCGCACCGGGGATAAGGGCGACACCTCAAACGTCTCAATCATTGCCTATCGCGCCGAGGATTATCCGTTGCTGCGTGAGCAGCTCACGGCCGAGCGTGTGGCTGCGTACTTCGCCGGGCTGTTGGAGCCGGGTGCGGCACCGGTTCGACGCTATGAATTGCCGAACGTGCAGGCGTTGAACTTTGTGCTGCCGGGGATTCTGCGTGGCGGGGTGACTCGCTCGCTGGCGCTGGATGCGCACGGCAAGTGCCTGGGCTCGGCGCTGCTGGATCTGGAATTGATAACACTGGACTGAATGTGGGAGGGGGCTTGCCCCCCGAGAGCGGAGTGTCAGCCGGCTAATCCAGTGACTGACACTCCCTCATCGGGGGCAAGCTCCCTCCCACATTAGTTTTGCGATGTTTGTCAGATCGCGGCAAACCGCTTATCGAGGTAATCGATGATCACCTTGGAGTCATACATCCAAGTGGTCTGGCCGTTTTCTTCGATGCGCAGGCACGGCACCTTGATCTTGCCGCCTTGCTCCAGCAGGGTCTGGCGGTCCTGCTCGTTGTTCTTCGCATCCTTCAGCGCCACCGGCACATTCAGGCGGTGCAGGGTGCGGCGGGTCTTCACGCAGAACGGGCAGGCGTGGAATTGATACAGGGTCAGGTCCTTGGCCGCTGCGTTCACCTGCGCCTGTTGTTCGGCAGGGCGCTGCTTTTTGCGCGGACGGGTAAGTAAGTCGCCGGCGATGATGACGTGGCCGAGGCCCACTCGAAGTGCTTTGACGAACATGGCTGAAACCTCTTGCCCATGAAGAAGGGGCCGCAGCTTACCTTAATTCTGCAGGCGAAAAAAAACCGGCGATGAACGCCGGTCTTTTTCTGCGCAGCCTATTACTTGATCAGGCTGAGGAACTCGCTGCGAGTGGCCGCGTTTTCGCGGAACTCACCCAGCATCACAGACGTGATCATCGACGAATTCTGTTTCTCCACACCGCGCATCATCATGCACATGTGCTTAGCTTCGATCACCACCGCCACGCCCAGGGCGCCGGTCACTTGCATCACGGCATCAGCGATCTGGCGGCTGAGGTTTTCCTGGATCTGCAGGCGGCGCGCATACATGTCGACAATCCGCGCGACCTTGGACAGGCCCAGCACTTTGCCACTCGGGATGTACGCGACGTGGGCCTTGCCGATAAACGGCAGCAGGTGGTGCTCGCACAGCGAGTACAACTCGATGTCCTTGACCAGCACCATTTCGCTGTTGTCGGAGCTGAACAAGGCACCGTTGGTGACTTCTTCCAGCGTCTGCTCATAACCGCGGCAGAGGTACTGCATCGCCTTGGCGGCACGTTTTGGCGTGTCGAGCAGGCCCTCGCGGGAGACGTCCTCGCCGAGTTGGCCGAGGATCGCGGTGTAATTCTGTTCCAGGGACATGAAACTACCTGTGGGATTTTCGCAAAGCGCAAGGTTACGGTGGCGGACACATCGCTGCAAGCCTGACGATGTCACTTGTTACTCGTCACGGCCTTCCATCATCGTACGCTTGAGCATTACATACACCGCCCCCGCGCCGCCGTGGCGGGCCTGGCAGGAGGTGAAGCCCAGCACCTGAGCGTGTTGGCGCAGCCAGGTGTTGACGTGGCTTTTGATCATCGGTCGCTTACCGTCCAGCCGCACGGCTTTGCCGTGGGTGACGCGTACACAGCGGATTTCGAATTTGGTGGCTTCAGCGAGAAAGGCCCACAGGGTTTCCCGGGCTTTCTCCACGGTCATCCCGTGCAGGTCGAGGCTACCTTCGAAGGGGATCTGGCCGACCTTGAGCTTGCGCATCTGGCTTTCCTGCACGCCATCGCGGGCCCACATCAGCTCGTCTTCGGGGCCGACGTCGATCACGAATTGGTCCGACAGGCCATCCACGGTGGCGTCGGTGCGCACGGTCGCGGCCTGGCGCAGTTTGGCGATTTGCGCCCGATCAGCCTTGGGTTTGCCGGTATCGGCGCGGTCGTGCTTGATCGGCTTGACGCCGCGCAGCTCGTTTTTGAACAGGGAAAAATCGTCGTCTTGCATGTCGGCCTCCGCGAAGGGCGGGCAGTTTACCTAATTCGCGGCGGCCGGGCGCAGGAAACGCTATCCAAGCGCTATCAGTCGTGTTTTTTCATCAGGTGTGCAGCGATATTCAGTGATAACGGCTGGCGCATTTTCCGACGGCTACGACGCCACAACCACACGCCCAGCCACAGCACCAGCACGCCGATGCCCAGCAGGAGGGCAGAGCCACCTGGGCTGGCATTCAGTTCGCCAAGGGCCGGTGAATGACCAAACAAGCCGGCGCCACCAGCGCCCGCAAGCAACAAACCTATAATCGCCAGCAACGCGGCAATGCCGGCCACCAGACGCAGACGCCAGTTACTCGGGCCCTTTGGGCGCAAGCGACGAGCGTCAAAACCATCGGATATCTTCATTCCGACCTTTCCTCCAGGGTATCGGCCCTTCGACCGGAAGATACGCAGCTTGTTCCTGTACCCGAGGCAAATGCGCCAAATCAAAAGGCTTAGCGGATGAGCGGGGCAATAAACATTGCCGCGCCGCTCATCAGAAGGGCGATCAGATCAGATCTTTGGTCAGCGCAAGGGTGGCGAAGTTGTCGGCCATGATGGCCATTTCGGTTTGCTGTACGTGCTCGGCAGTCAGGATGCCGCCTTTGTAAGGCAGGTCGCGGGTGGCGCAGGCGTCTTCCACCAGGGTGCAGCGAAAGCCCAGGTTCTTGGCCGCGCGCACGGTGGTGCTGACGCTGGAATGGCTCATGAAACCGCAGACGATCAGGTCCAGGGAACCGAGGTCTTGCAGGTGCTTTTCCAGGCCGGTGCCATGAAAGGCGCTGGGCAGCAGCTTGCCGATGATGGTTTCGTCGCCTTGAGGCTCAAGGCCGGGAATGAACTCACCGCGTTCGCCCTGAGGGTCGAACAGGCCACCGACGGTACCCAGGTGGCGCACATGCACGATCGGACGGCCAGCGTTGCGCGCTGAGGTCACAAGTTGCTTGATATGGTCGACCGCCGCGTCCATGCCCGAGAGAGCGAGTGGACCGCTGAGGTATTCCTTCTGGGCGTCGATGATCACGAGGGTCGCATGGTTCAGGTTGGCTGCTGCGTAACCGCGACCGCTGAGTTGAAACATCGTCTTTGGAACGGACATTCTGGGGCTCCTGTGAGGGGGGCTTTTGCGACATTGTCCACTGGCTGAGCAGTTCTGTGAATCGCTACCATCGTAAGGTACGCCGTTGCTGGCGTGCAGCCATGTCAAGAGGCGGGCTTGTTTAACACAATGCTGGCAAATTGGATGAAATCCGATGGGTGGCGCCAATTTTTCGTACATCGTCGGTACAGGCGAAGGCTGTTAGAATCGCCAGTCGTTTTTTCCAGGAGTCTGCCCCCGTGATCACTTCCCGCCTGCGCACCTTGCGCGACCATATCCGTTGGGCTGTCAGCCGTTTCCATGGGGAAGACCTGTTTTTCGGCCATGGCACCGACAATGCCTGGGATGAAGCTCGGCAATTGGTGCTCGGCGCCTTGAACCTGCCGTGGGAAATTGCCGACAGTTACCTGGACTGCAACCTGGAAGAAGAGGAAGTCTCCCATGTGCAACGCCTGCTTCACCGCCGTATCCATGAGCGCGTGCCGACCGCCTACCTGCTGGGTGAGGCCTGGTTCTGCGGCATGTCGTTTATCGTCGACAAGCGTGTGTTGATCCCGCGTTCCCCCATCGGCGAACTGATCGAAAACCGCTTCGAACCGTGGCTGGCCCAACCGCCGGCGCGCATCCTCGATCTGTGCACCGGCTCAGGTTGCATCGGCATCGCCTGCGCCTACGAGTTCCAGGACGCCGAGGTCGTGTTGGGTGACTTGTCCTTCGAAGCATTGGAAGTGGCCAACCAGAACATCGAGCGTCACGGCGTAGACGAGCGCGTATACACCGTGCAGGGCGATGGTTTCGACGGCCTGCCAGGCCAGCGTTTCGACCTGATCGTGTCAAACCCGCCTTATGTGGACGCTGAAGACTTCGCCGACATGCCGGACGAATACCAGCATGAGCCGGAGCTGGGACTGGCCTGTGGCGATGACGGTTTGAACCTGGTGCGCCGGATGCTCGCCGAAGCGGCGGACCATCTGACCGAGAAGGGTTTGCTGATCGTAGAAGTGGGCAACAGCCAGGTGCACGTTGAGGCGTTGTACCCAGAGGTGGACTTTGCGTGGCTGGAGTTCCAGCGGGGCGGGCACGGGGTGTTCATGCTCACGGCCGAGCAATGCCGGGCGCATCAGGCCGTCTTTGCCGCCAGGATCTGAGTGGGTCACGCGGTCAGTGTGGGAGGGGGCTTGCCCCCGATGGTAGTGTCTCAGTCAACACATTCATGACTGAATACACCGCTGTTGGGGGCAAGCCCCCTCCCACATTTTTATTGCAGTGCAACCTATTAGCGGTGTGTCGCAATCCAGATCAACAGCCCTGCCTGGAACACCGTAAACGCCACCAGACAGGTGATGGTGAAACGTAGCCCGCTGTCCTCGCGCTTGAACTTGGTGACTTTTTCCTCTTCCTTGCGCAGCTTCACTTCCTGTTCCAACAGGTTCTGTTCGGCCTGTTGCAGCATCTGCGCGGCTTCGAGGATCTCGACGAACTGCACCTTCTCAGTGTTCCAACTGTCCAGCACATCACCGACCTTGCCTGGCTGTACGTTGCCTTTGAGGTGCTGCACATCGGCATACGCCACATCAAAACCCTGAATGCGCAAGAAGTGGTCGCGGCGCAGGCGCGTGGCTTCGTTGAGTGCGTCCTTGTTGGCCAGGTCGACGCCGTCGACGCGGTAGTGCGACCACTTCTTCTTAGCCCAGGCAGCGCCTTGAGCCACGAGGAAACGGCCGATGCCCCGGTTGGCCGGCTCGATTTCCAGGCTGTTGCCCGGACCGAAATGCACGCGATGGGTGTCGTGGTCGACCCAGATATCCAAGTGGTTTTGTTCGCGACGCACACGCTGGCCGGGCAACTGAATGACCATGCGCAACAGGCTGTGTTGCTTGTCATTGCGCTCGGCATAGCCGAACTGCACGAACCTCAACGGCCGCAGGCCAGTGGCGCGGTCGGTGGCCAGGGGGGCCAGGCGCAGCATCTTGAAATGTTCGGCCTGGACATCCGCCCACGGCAGAGGCGCCGCGTCGACGGCCTCGGTTTTTTCAGCCGGGGTGTCGGCGGTCGGTTCTGGTGTTGATTCAGTGGTTGTCATGCGGCGCGATCCTGTCCAAGCCCAGCAAGCCGACAGTCTTTTTGCTGTCGACTCTTGGCTTATCGGCCGTTTTTGCGAGGACTGGAGGCAAATTGTCGCTTAACGGGGTTGAAGTCCGGCGATAAAGCGCACCACGCGGTTACCTAGCTCTGCGGCGAGGGGTAATTGCGGGTCATTGTAGGAGGCCAATTGCTGCTTCACGTCATTGGGCACGATGCGCATGACGTGGTTCATGCCTTCGATCACCGTCAGCTCGGCATCAGGCTTGGCCCTTTTCAGTTGCTGGGCGTCACCGACACCGACCTGTATATCGTTGGTGCCCTGGACGATCAGTGCCGGCATGCGCAGTTTGGCAAAGGCTGCGGACGGATCGGCGCGGAACAGGCTGATCAGGTAAGGCTGCACACTGGGTCGGAAAATAGCCTCCAGCGGGCCAGGTACATCGGCATCCACCTGACCGGCCTTGAGGTGATCGAGGATTTCATTACTGCGCAGCAGCAGGGCAGGGGGCAAGTGATCGGCCAGTTGCTGGCGGATGACCTGGTCCACCGGACGAGCGCTACCTGACAGGGAGATCACACCGGCCGGGTCGAGTTGCGGGGCGGCGAGGGCGGCGACCAGCGCGCCTTCGCTGTGGCCCAGCACAATCAGCGGGCCCATGCGTTTGTCGGCCTTGAGCATTTTGCCCCAGGCCACTGCGTCGGCCACGTAGGCGTCGAGGGTCAGGTTACGCTCGTCAGGTGTGGCGGCGAGGCTTGCGGCCACACCGCGCTTGTCGTAGCGCACGCTGGCGATGTTGTGTCGTGCCAGCACCCACGCCAGGCGCTTGAGACTGTCGTTGCGCGCGCCGTCGGCACTGTTGCCGTTGCGGTCGGTGGGACCGGAGCCCGCGATAATCAGCACCACGGGCACCGGATGGTCGGATTGGGGCAGCAGCAGCGAACCAAACAGCTCGCCGCTGCCGGTGTCCAGGCTGATGGGCCGTTGCAGTACGACGGGGGACGCGGCGTGGGCCACGGCGGTAAACAGGGTGAGGGTAAACAGCAAAACTCGCAGCATCATCGCGCCATCATTGGTGAAGTGTCGGTTGGACCTGTGCCGACCGGTAAGGTTTCGAGGATGAACTAGTCGGTTGGCCCGCGTATACTGGCGCGCTTGGTTATCACCCCCGAGTGATTACAACTGATTTCACGGAGCGCCCTGCATGTCCGGCAATACCTTCGGCAAGCTGTTCACTGTCACCACCGCAGGCGAAAGCCACGGCCCGGCGTTGGTCGCCATTGTCGACGGCTGCCCGCCCGGCCTGGAACTGTCCCTGGAGGACCTGCAGCGCGACCTCGACCGCCGCAAACCCGGCACCAGTCGCCACACCACCCAGCGCCAGGAGCCCGACGAAGTCGAGATCCTCTCCGGCGTCTTCGAAGGTCGTACCACCGGTTGCGCCATCGGCCTGCTGATCCGTAACACCGACCAGAAGTCCAAAGACTACTCGGCGATCAAGGACCTGTTCCGACCGGCCCACGCCGACTACACCTATCACCACAAATACGGCGAACGCGACTACCGTGGCGGTGGCCGCAGTTCCGCGCGCGAAACCGCCATGCGCGTGGCCGCTGGCGCCATCGCCAAGAAATACCTGGCCACCCAGGGCATCGTGATCCGTGGCTACATGAGCCAGTTGGGCCCGATTGAAATCCCGTTCAAGACCTGGGACAGCGTGGATGACAACGCTTTCTTCTGTCCTGACCCGGATAAAGTGCCGGAACTGGAAGCCTATATGGACCAGTTGCGCCGCGACCAGGACTCCGTCGGCGCCAAGATCACCGTGGTCGCAGAGGGCGTCAAGCCAGGCCTGGGCGAGCCGATCTTCGACCGTCTGGATGCAGAACTGGCCCACGCACTGATGAGCATCAACGCCGTAAAAGGCGTGGAAATCGGCGCAGGCTTCGCGTGTGTGTCCCAGCGCGGCACCGAGCACCGCGATGAGATGACCCCACAAGGTTTCCTCAGCAACAATGCCGGTGGCATCCTTGGGGGCATTTCTTCCGGTCAGCCAATCGTTGCGCACCTGGCGCTCAAGGCCACGTCGAGCATCACCACCCCAGGCCGCTCGATTGACGTCAACGGTAACCCGGTGGATGTGATCACCAAGGGCCGCCACGACCCGTGCGTTGGCATCCGGGCTACGCCCATTGCCGAGGCAATGATGGCCATCGTGTTAATGGACCACCTGCTGCGCAACCGTGGGCAAAATGCTGAGGTGCAGGTGAGCACTCCGGTACTGGGCCAGCTGTGACGGGCTGGTTGTGACAGCGCTCCCTTATTGGCGCCTCTCCAGCTTCTACCTGTTCTACTTCGCCCTGCTGGGGGCGACGGCGCCGTTCCTGGCGCTGTACTTCGATCACTTGGGCTTTTCCAGCGCGCGTATCGGCGAGCTGGTGGCCATCCCCATGCTGATGCGCTGCGTGGCGCCCAACCTGTGGGGCTGGCTGGGCGACTACACCGGCCGCCGCCTGGCCATCGTGCGTTTTGGCGCAGTGTGCACCCTGGTCAGTTTTTCGCTGATTTTTGTCAGTAAGACCTATGCCTGGCTGGCTTTGGTGATGGCCCTGCATGCGTTCTTCTGGCACGCGGTGCTGCCGCAGTTTGAAGTGATCACCCTCGCGCACCTGCAAAAACAGACGTCGCGCTACAGTCAGGTACGGTTGTGGGGCTCCATCGGCTTTATCCTCACCGTGGTGATCATGGGCCGGCTGTTCGACTGGCTGAGCCTGGATATCTACCCGGTGGTGGTCGTGGTGATCATGGCCGGGATTATTGGCGCGAGCCTGTGGGTGCCGAATGCGCAGCCTGCCAGCCAGGGTAATCGCCTTGCCGGTGAGGGTTTCCTCAAGCAGCTGCGTAGCCCTGGCGTGTTGGCGTTTTACGCGTGTGTTGCGCTGATGCAGATGAGCCATGGGCCGTATTACACCTTTCTCACGCTCCACCTTGAGCACTTGGGCTACAGCCGTGGCGTGATCGGCATGCTGTGGGCCTTGGGAGTAGTGGCCGAAGTGCTGATGTTCCTGGCCATGAGCCGTATCCTCACGCGCTTCTCGGTACGTCGGGTGTTGATGGCCAGTTTCCTGTTGGCGGCGCTGCGCTGGTTACTGCTGGGCTCGTTTGCCGAATTTCTTTGGGTGCTGCTATTGGCGCAGGTCATGCACGCGGCTACCTTCGGCAGCTTTCATGCAGCGGCGATTGCCTTTGTGCAACGCAGCTTCGGCGATAAACAACAAGGCCAGGGCCAGGCGCTGTACGCCGCTTTGGCCGGCACCGGCGGTGCGCTGGGCGCGCTGTATTCCGGTTATAGCTGGAACCTGTTGGGGCCGACCTTCACCTTTAGTATTGCCAGCGTCGCCGCCCTGGCCGCGGCCGTTATCATGGGTCTTCGATTGCACGAACAGAACCAAGGAACCCTTCAATGAGTTATGTCGCTGTCTACCACGTCGCTTCACCGGATACGCCGAACAAGGTCTTGACCCATGCCGAAGACATCGCTGCGACCCTGGCCGAGCACGGTGTGCGGTTCGAGCGCTGGCAGCCCAGCCCGATCGAGAAGGGCGCCAGCGAGGCTGAAATGATTGCCGCCTATCAGCCGCAGATCGACGCGCTGGGCGACGTCTCGGTGGCAGTATTCAGTGTCACAAGCGACCACCCGCAGAAGGACGAGCTGCGGGCTCGGTTCCTCTCTGAGCGCCGTTACAGCGAAGATGAAGTGCGTTTTTTCATCGCTGGCCAGGGCCTTTTCAGCCTGCACATAGGCGACTACGTATATGCCGTGCGCTGTGAGAAAAACGACCTGCTGGCGATCCCGGCCGGCATGGCGCACTGGTTTGATATGGGCGAGAACCCCCACTTGTTCACACTGCACTTAGCTAAAACGGTGCAAGGGGCGGTCCCGGCATTCACCGGCGATGATATTGCCAGCCGTTTCCCAGGTTTGGATGATTGAAACCAGGCAGCTGGAATGTTCAACCCCGCCAAGTTGGAAATTGTTGTGGGAAGAGGCTTAGTTGCTTGTAGGGCTTGGCTGTTTATCGCGGCCAATGCGCACTGAAACCATTCGTTATGTAACTCTTTGCGGCACCAGTTGTATCACCTGTCAATAGGAGGAATCCGAAGGGTGATAGGAGATCAGCCAAAAAGAAGGAGAAATGTAATGAATGGGCCAGAGGAGCCGTGTCTGCCACCGTATTTCGTGCCCAACGCGCTCAGGAGACGCCTGAGCTTGTCCGGCAAGCCGCTGACTCCAGCGGAATTGGAGATCTTACGCTGGGCTTCCGAGGGCAAGACCGTCTGGGAAATCAGTCAGATCCGTGCGACGTCCGAGGCTACCGTCAAATTTCACCTGCGCAATATCTACGGCAAATTGGAAGTCACCAACCGTGTACAGGCGATGAACGAGGCCGCGCGCCAAGGCCTGTGCTGACCTCAACAAAAAAGGGCCGCGACGCTCAACGGCGTCGCGGCCCTTTTTTATGTGCAGTACTTAAGCCGAATGGTAAGTCGGCAGGGCAAAGCGGTTCTGGCTTTGCAGCATCGAAATTTGCGGCAGGTCACTGGCTTGTTCGGCCAGGTCGCGGCGAATGGCGCTGATCACCCAGGTAAGTTGGTCGGCAGTGTGCAACTGCTGGTAGGAGATCGAACGCTTGACCTGTTTGCCCTCACCATTGCGCAGTGTCAGCAGGATGCCGCCGTCTGGACGTGGCTGGGTGGTGACGTCGTAGTTGGAGAATACTGAAGCGAATTTATCTTGGATCAGGCTCATGTCTATCAGCTCCGTTGGCTCAATTTGGCAAGCATGGAGTGATAGGTGCAGTGATTGTGCCAGCTCCTGATTTATTAAAATATCCTTGTAAATCAATTGCTTATAAAAAATTGAGATTTTCAGATTCGTGCAAATTGCATGAAGGGCCATCATGCATCCTGCATTTTGCGTTACTTGGCGCGGCCGGATGGGCGTGCCGCTATCCATAAAGACTCCCTTTGCGGGGCTAAATTCCCTTTTTCAGTCGTCGTCTGTTGGGATACAAAACTTTTCAAATCCCGCGTGTACAGTCGAAGAAGGGCTGACGTATTTTCCTTCAATGCACTCGGCCTCCTTCTTACGGAGATATGGGTGCTTTTGGATCATACGAACAATAAGAAAAAGGATGTTCCACCATGAGCCACCCGCAGAACGACATGATCACCTGGGGCAAGCTGTTGCGTAAGGTGCCCTCCATTGTTCGTGCCCTGCCACGCGTCGTGCGTGGCATGCGTGCCGCCAATGTCACCGATCCCGCGCAGCCTTGCGGATTGGGCTGGCACTTTGAGCAAGCCACCCTGCGCAATCCGGATGGCAACGCTTTGTTGTATGGCGATCAGGTGCTCAGCTATACCGAAGCCAACCAGCGTGCCAACCGTATCGCCCATCACCTGCACGCCCAGGGCATCGGCAAGGGTGACGTGGTGGCTCTGTTCGTTGAAAATCGCCCCGAATTACTTTTGAACGTGCTTGCCGTGGCCAAGCTGGGTGGCATCTGCGCGATGCTCAACACTGCGCAAACCCAGGCGGCGCTGGTGCACAGCCTGAACCTGGTGAGCCCAGTGGCCATTATTGTCGGTGCGGAACTGGTGGCCTCCTATGAAACCGTGCGTGATCAGGTCGCGATCAAGGCTGATCGAACCTGGTTCGTCGCCGATCAGCAATCCACCGAGGTGCCCGACGGTTATATCGACCTGATGGCGGTCAGCGCCGAGTGCCCGCTGGAGAATCCGGCCAGCACCGCGCAGGTCTTCTTCAATGACCCGTGCTTCTATATCTACACCTCCGGCACCACCGGCCTGCCCAAGGCCGGGATCATGAAGCATGGCCGCTGGACCAAAACGGCCGTCAGCTTCGGCAGTATCGCCCTGGACATGGGGCCGGATGACGTCCTCTATTGCACCTTGCCGCTCTACCACGCCACCGGATTGTGCGTGTGCTGGGGCTCTGCAATTGTCGGCGCGTCAGGCTTTGCCATCCGCCGCAAGTTCAGCGCCAGCCAGTTCTGGGACGATGCGCGCAGATTCAAGGCAACCACCCTCGGTTATGTCGGCGAGTTGTGCCGTTACCTGCTCGACCAGCCGCCCAGTGAAAACGACCGTGATAACCGCGTCACCAAGATGGTCGGCAACGGCCTGCGCCCTGGCGTGTGGGCGCAGTTCAAGGCGCGCTACGGCGTTGAGCATATCTGCGAGCTGTACGCGGCCAGCGACGGCAATATCGGCTTTACCAACGTATTGAATTTCGACAACACCATCGGCTTTTGCCTGCAGCATTGGGCTCTGGTGGACTATGACCACGAAGGCGGCGAGCCGCTGCGCGGCAGCGATGGCTTTATGCGTAAGGTGCCCTCGGGCGGGCAGGGGCTGTTGCTGGCGAGGATCGATGAAAAATCGCCCTTCGACGGCTACACCGATCCGGAAAAAAATCGCCGGGTGGTGCTCAATGACGTGTTTGAAAAGGGCGATCGCTACTTCAATACCGGCGATTTGTTGCGCAGCATCGGCTTCGGCCATGCGCAATTTGTCGATCGCCTAGGGGACACTTACCGCTGGAAGGGTGAAAACGTCTCCACCACCGAGGTTGAGAATGTCCTGCTGCAACACCCCCAGATCGCCGAAGTGGTGGCGTATGGCGTTGAGATCGAGAACACCAACGGGCGCGCGGGCATGGTCGCCATCACCCCAAGCGAGTCCCTGGCCGCGCTGGACATGCGCGAGCTGCTGCAATTCGCCCACGGCCAGTTGCCAGCCTATGCGGTGCCATTGTTCCTGCGGATCAAGGTCAAGATGGAAACCACCGGTACCTTCAAGTACCAGAAGGTCAAGCTCAAGGAGGAGGCTTTCGATCCGGACAAGGCCGGCAATGACCCGGTGTATGCCTGGCTGCCGGGTTCGGACTGCTACGTGCCGGTCACCGGGCAATTACTCGCGCAGATCCAGGGCGGTCAGTTCCGCTATTGATTGTGGCTATGGGGGCTTTTGACAAAAAAGCCATGACAGGTGGGAACTCCCTCGCGACACTGGCGCCTATTCAGTACCAGATAAGGAGCCCCACATGTCCGACCAGCCTAAACAAATGACCGAAGACGAAGCCGCCGAATTTGCCGAGCAAGTCTTCGACGTGGCCCGCCGCGGCGACGCGGCCATGCTTGCCGCGCTGTTGGCCAAAGGCTTGCCGGCCAATTTCCGCAACCACAATGGCGACACCCTGCTGATGCTCTCGGCCTACCACGGCCACGCCGAGGCGGTGAAAGTGCTCCTGGAGTTCAAGGCCGATCCACTGATCGCGAACGACAAGAACCAACTGCCGATTGCCGGTGCAGCCTTCAAGGGCAACCTGCCGGTGGTCAAGGCGCTGATCGAGGGTGGGACGCCGGTAGAAGCCGCGTCCTCAGACGGTCGCACCGCGCTGATGATGGCGGCGATGTTCAACCGCGTCGACATGGTCGATTACCTGCTTGGTCAGGGCGCCAACCCCAAGGCCACAGATGCCCAGGGCGCGACGGCGCTGGCAGCGGCCCAGACCATGGGCGCGGTGGATACGGCGGCGCAGTTGCAGAAACTGGTGTAGGCTTTGCGCCCTCAAAAACCAGCCCGTTACAGGATCGCCCCATGAAAACCGCCCTCGTCGAACTTATCAGCAAAATCAGCGCCGGGGTCATGGGCGAGGACGAGGTCGCGCGCATCGCCGATGAGGCTGCCCAGGCCTACGCCGATCCTGCTGCATTTCTGGCAGCCAACCCAGACATCAACTACGACGACACCTTCCCGATTCCTTTGGGGGAGTGGGTGGTGGTCGGCAGCCTGCCAGAGACCGTGCTGTTCCAGGCCGACACCTATGGCGATCTGTTTGCGCAGATCGTCGCCTCGTTCGGTCCGGGTGTCGCGTTCAACCTCAAGCCCAAGCAACTGGCCAAGGCTGACGGCCTCACCGCGCTGAACCGCATTCAGATCCAGATGAGCGCCCTGAGCCCGGAGGATGGCGGCTATGTGCTGCTTGATTTCAGCCTGCCCTTGGATGACGAAATCCAGACCGTATTGGTGTTTGGCAACGACCTGCCTCGGGTGCTGGAGCTGTGCGCCGAAGTCGGTATCAAGGCGGAGCCGTCCCTGGAAGCGCTGAAGGTGGCGGTCCACGTCTGAAATAAAACGGAACCCCTGCCAGGGCTGACCATCCTACAAGTGCATGCCCTCACTTAGGAGCGACACCATGGGTTCCACATTTAATGGCTTGATTGGGCTGATCATCCTCGCGCTGGATATCTGGGCGATCATCAATGTGTTTAAAAGCGGCGCGAGCACTGGCGCCAAGGTGTTGTGGATCCTGTTGATCCTGCTGCTGCCGGTCCTGGGCCTGATCATCTGGGCGATTGCCGGGCCACGGGGTAACGTGCGGATTTGATCGCTTCACTCCGTCTGGAGTGGGCACAGTAAATGTGGGAGGGAGCTTCTCCCGATAGCGGTGTATCAGCCACTCATCTGGCACTGACACATCGCGATCGGGAGTCAGTCCCCTCCCACATTTCGTTTCAGGATGCCTGTGTGATTTTTGTATCGAAATATTCGCTGTACAGAATTTTCACAACCCATCCAAGACAATTCTCCGGCTTTTTCTGCCTGCTATTAAAGGCGGTGCAGCGGTGCACGTTCAGTAATTAATAGCCTTGCTGTGATTGATCGGGCACCATTCGCGCCACCGCGATATTTCGTCACTTAAACTTCCAATGGGTCCTGAAACGACATGGCAAACCCGGACGCCCTGAGTCAGCAGCGAGCTTCTAATCGCCTGCTGCAACCGACCGTCAAATCCCATCTGGCATACACGCTGCTCTGCGCACTGGTCATGATGGTGATGTTCTCCCTGCTGCGCCTGGCGCTGCTGGTGTACAACCGCGAGATGATCCTCGACACCCCGGCCTCGACCTTCTTGGAAGCGTTCGCCAACGGCCTGCGTTTTGACATACGCCTGGTGGTGTATCTGCTGATCCCGCTGCTGCTGGCACTGTTCAGCGTACGGGCCATGGCCGCGCGTGGGTTCTTCCGTTTCTGGCTGACCATTGCGTCCAGCATCGCCCTGTTCCTGGGCTTGATGGAGATGGACTTCTACCGCGAGTTCCACCAGCGCCTCAACGGCCTGGTTTTCCAGTACGTGAAGGAAGACCCGAAAACCGTGATGAGCATGCTCTGGTACGGTTTTCCGGTGGTGCGCTACCTGCTGGCCTGGGCCGTAGGCACGCTGATCCTGAGCATCGCCTTCAAAGGCGCTGATCGCGCGACGCGCCCACGCGGCCCATTCAGCGGTGGCAGTATCGGCACCCGCCAGGTCGCGCCGTGGTACAGCCGCATCGCGGTGTTCGTGGTCTGCCTGCTGATCGCTGTGGTTGCCGCCCGTGGCACTCTGCGTCAGGGCCCGCCGCTGCGCTGGGGCGACGTGTACACCACCGATTCGAACTTCGCCAACCAGTTGGGCCTCAATGGCACCTTGTCGCTGATCGCGGCGGCCAAGGCTCGGTTCGGTGAAGACCGCGCCAATATCTGGAAGGCCACTCTGGATCAGCCGTTGGCGACCCAGACCGTGCGCGACATGCTGGTATTGCCCCAAGAGAAACTGGTCGATACCGACACCGCCGCCGTGCGCCGTGACTACATGCCGCCGGCCGAGAAGACCCTGCCGATCAAGAACGTCGTGGTCATCCTGATGGAAAGCTTCGCCGGTCACTCGGTAGGCGCATTGGGTCGTCCGGGCAACATCACGCCATCCTTCGACAAACTGTCCAAGGAAGGCCTGCTGTTCGACCGCTTCTTCTCCAACGGCACTCACACCCACCAGGGTATGTTCGCCACCATGGCCTGCTTCCCGAACCTGCCAGGCTTTGAATACCTGATGCAGACACCGGAAGGCAGCCACAAGCTGTCGGGCCTGCCGCAGTTGCTCAGCGCGCGTCAGTTTGACGACGTGTATGTCTACAACGGCGACTTCGCCTGGGACAACCAGTCGGGCTTCTTTAGCAACCAGGGTATGACCAACTTCATTGGCCGCAACGACTTCGTCGACCCTGTGTTCTCTGATCCGACGTGGGGCGTGTCCGACCAGGACATGTTCAACCGTGGCCTGCAAGAGTTGAAAGCCCGCGAAGGCGGCAAGCCGTTCTACGCACTGCTGCAAACCCTGTCCAACCACACGCCGTACGCGTTGCCGACGCCATTGCCGGTCGAGAAAGTCACTGACCGTGGCAGCCTCAACGAGCATTTGACGGCCATGCGTTACTCCGACTGGGCCCTGGGCCAGTTCTTTGAAAAGGCCCGCAAGGAGCCGTACTTTAAGGAAACCCTGTTTGTAATCGTGGGCGACCACGGCTTCGGCAACGAACAGCAGATCACCGAGATGGACTTGGGCCGCTTCAACGTGCCGATGCTGATGATTGCACCGGGCATGCAGGAGAAGTTCGGCGAGCGTGACCACACCGTGGGCACCCAGATCGACATCGTGCCGACCATTATGGGCCGCCTCGGTGGCGACACCCTGCACCAGTGCTGGGGTCGTGATCTGCTGAACCTGCCGGAAGGCGACAAAGGCTTTGGCGTGATCAAGCCTTCGGGCAGCGACCAGACCGTGGCCTTGGTCACCGCAGACCGCATCCTTGTTCTGCCTAAGGAGATGCCGCCGAAGTTGTGGGAATACGAACTGGGCGCTAACCCGACCGGTAAGGTGATTCCTGAATCGCCGGACGAGGCTGCGTTGAAGCAGAAACTTGAGTCTTTCCTGCAGACGGCCACCAAGAGCCTGTTGGATAACACCGCCGGCGTAGTTGACGGCAAGCCGGACTAATTAACCGGCAATAAAAAAGAGGCCTTTTCAGGCCTCTTTTTTTATGCGGTTTTTATATCCGGCCGAGCAACAACAACACCAGCAGGACAACCAGAACAACACCCAGGATACCCGACGGGCCATAGCCCCAGTTGCGGGAGTGCGGGAAGACTGGCAGACCACCGACCAGCAGCAGGATCAGGATGATGATTAGAATGAGGCTCATGGTTTTATTTCCTTATAGGCCTTGTGCAAGGACTGATGATTTAACGTTACGACCGCAGGTTTAATTACGAACGCCTTAACAACTCCGACTCCTGCGCTTCGCATAAAATTCCGTGTTTTTTTAAAGCATTTTGCAAACACGCTTATTTCTTTTAATGCGCTCGCAGCTGCGTCGTACTAGTTGAAAAAGATTGAACTTAGGCTGTGCGCAGGCATCCGACCCGGCCCAAGGTTTGCCTGGGGCATTCATCAATCTGATGGTGCGTGGGTGCAGGAAAAACCTTCGCTACACTGCCGATCACTTCTTCTGTGAACCACAAGGCAGCTTCCTATGCAAAATCGCATGATGATCACTGGCGCCGGGTCCGGCCTGGGTCGTGAAATCGCTCTGCGCTGGGCCCGCGAGGGCTGGCAGTTGGCCTTGTCGGATGTCAGCGAGCCAGGCTTGCAGGAAACCCTCAAGCTCGTGCGCGAGGCCGGGGGCGATGGCTTTACCCAACGTTGCGACGTGCGCGACTACAGCCAGCTCACCGCGTTTGCCCAGGCGTGCGAAGTGAAGCTGGGGGGCATCGATGTGATCGTCAATAATGCTGGCGTCGCCTCGGGTGGTTTCTTTGCCGAACTGTCCCTGGAGGATTGGGACTGGCAGATTGCGATCAATCTGATGGGCGTGGTCAAAGGCTGCAAGGCGTTCCTGCCGCTGCTGGAAAAGAGCAAGGGCCGCATCATCAACATCGCCTCTATGGCGGCGCTGATGCAAGGGCCGGCCATGAGCAACTACAACGTAGCCAAGGCCGGTGTGGTGGCGCTGTCGGAAAGCCTGCTGGTGGAGCTCAAGCAGCAGGAAGTCGGCGTGCATGTGGTATGCCCGTCGTTCTTCCAGACCAACCTGCTGGACTCGTTCCGTGGGCCGACGCCGGCGATGAAGGCCCAGGTGGGCAAGTTGTTGGAGAGTTCGCCGATCTCGGCGGCGGATATTGCCGATTACATCTATCAGCGTGTCGCCGAAGGGGAATTCATGATCTTGCCCCACGAGCAGGGCCGGATGGCCTGGGCGTTGAAGCAGAAGAATCCGCAATTGCTCTACGACGAAATGACTACCATGGCCGACAAGATGCGCGCCAAGGCACAGGCTGTTAAAGGCTAATCAGGTGTTGGTCTGTCAGGCAAATTACCTACTGGTGTAGGTGTTGCCTGATTTAGCTGCGTGCCATTGCTGCATCAAACTTCTGCGCGCATGGTCGAGGTCCTGTCACTCCAAAAGGACAAACGCCATGCTGGTCTTAAGCCGCGCTGTAGGCGAAATCATCTCCATCGGTGATGAGATCACCGTGCGCATCCTGGAACTGAACGGCGACCAAGTGAAATTCGGCATCGCCGCACCAGCGGGGATCAATGTGCACCGCGCCGAGGTGCATCAGAAAATGCTCGAACGCCAAGCCACTCAACCCCAACCCGCCACCAACCCCTAGAACACCCTCAGTCGAACAGATGCTTGGGCACATCGTGCTTGAGCATCAACTGGCATTGCTCGCTTTCCGGGTCGAACACGATCAGGGCCTGGCCCTTGGTGAGCGCTTGGCGCACGCGCAGCACGCGGGTTTCCAGGGGCGTGTCGTCGCCATTGTCGGTGCCGTCGCGGGTCACGAAGTCTTCGATCAGGCGGGTCAGGGTGTCGACTTCAAGAGCGTCGTAGGGAATCAGCATACAAGCCTCAGATAGAGAATCCCGGCGATGCTACTGTGCCGGGACCCGGGTTGCCAGCAGTGGCTGTTACTCGCCTGAGGACTTGTTGCCCACCAGACTGTCCACCGACGGCACGCGCGTGTCGCTTTCCATCTGTGTTTCATGCTCGATTTGATGACTGAAGCGGTCCAGTGAACCCTGGGCCGGCTGCGCGTCGCTGGCAAAGACCGGCGGGCTGAGGATGTACGCGCCGAGCAAGCGGCTCAGCGCCGCCAGGCTGTCGATATGGGTGCGCTCGTAGCCGTGGGTCGCGTCGCAACCAAACGCCAGCAGCGCTGTACGGATATCGTGCCCGGCCGTCACCGCCGAGTGTGCATCGCTGAAGTAATAACGGAACAGATCGCGGCGCACTGGCAGGTCATTTTCCGATGCAAGGCGCAGCAGGTGACGGGACAGGTGGTAGTCGTACGGCCCGCCGGAATCCTGCATCGCTACACTCACCGCATGTTCGCTGGAGTGCTGGCCGGGGGCGACCGGGGCGATGTCGATGCCGACAAACTCACTCACATCCCACGGCAGGGCTGCCGCCGCACCGCTGCCGGTTTCTTCGGTGATGGTGAACAGCGGATGGCAGTCGATCAGCAACGGCTCGCCGCTGTCGACGATGGCCTTGAGCGCGGCGAGTAGGGCGGCGACGCCCGCTTTATCGTCCAGGTGGCGTGCGCTGATATGCCCGCTCTCGGTGAACTCGGGCAGCGGGTCAAAGGCAACGTAGTCACCGACGCTGATCCCGAGGGAGTCGCAGTCGGCGCGGGTTGCGCAGTAAGCGTCCAGGCGCAGCTCTACGTGGTCCCAGCTCACCGGCATTTCATCCACGGCGGTGTTGAACGCATGCCCGGAGGCCATCAGCGGCAACACGCTGCCGCGAATCACACCGTTGTCGGTGAACAGGCTGACGCGGCTGCCTTCGGCAAAACGGCTGGACCAGCAGCCTACTGGCGCCAGGGTCAGGCGGCCGTTGTCCTTGATCGCACGCACGGCGGCGCCAATGGTGTCCAAGTGCGCCGACACAGCACGGTCGGGGCTGTTTTTCTGGCCCTTGAGGGTTGCGCGGATGGTGCCGCGGCGGGTCATTTCAAACGGGATACCCAGCTCTTCGAGGCGCTCGGCGACGTAGCGCACGATGGTGTCGGTAAAGCCGGTAGGGCTGGGAATGGCGAGCATTTCCAACAGCACTTTTTGCAGGTAGTTGAGATCCGGTTCGGGGATGGTTCGGCTCATAAAGACTCCTGATGAAATAAGGGCAACCCGTGGGGCTGTAGTGGCGAGCGGGCTTTTTGTGGTGAGCGGGCTTGACCTGCGCTGGGCTGCGAAGCAGCCCCTAGTCCAGGCAACGCGCGCTTCGAGTCAACACTCATTGGCAGGTTTTGGGGCTGGTTCGCAGCCCCGCGCGGCAAGCCCGCTCACCACAGGGTTATTGAGCCGTCGGCTGGCTATGGGGAAATAACAGGTCCACAAACTTCTCTGCCGTTGGTTGCGGTTCATGGTTGGCCAATCCGGCCCGCTCGTTGGCTTCGATAAACACGTACTCAGGTTGATCGGCAGCGGGCACCATCAGGTCCAGACCGACCATGGGAATGTCGAGGGCACGGGCGGCGCGCACGGCGGCGTCGACCAGGGTCGGGTGCAGGATCGCGGTGACGTCTTCCAGGCAACCGCCGGTGTGCAGGTTGGCGGTGCGGCGCACGGCGAGTGTCTGGCCACGGGGCAGGACACTGCTGTAGTCATAACCGGCGGCGTGCAGGGTGCGTTCGGTTTCCGCGTCCAGCGGGATTTTGCTCTCGCCGTCGGTCGCCGCTTGACGTCGTCGGCTCTGCGCTTCAATCAGCGCGCCGATGGAGTGCTGGCCGTCACCGGTGACTTCAGCAGGGCGGCGGATAGCGGCGGCGACCACCTCGAAACCGATCACCAGGATGCGCAAATCCAACCCTTCATGAAAACTTTCCAGCAGCACGCGGCTGTCAAATTGGCGCGCAGCCTCAATGGCCTGCTGCACTTCTTCGATACTGTGCAGATCCACCGCCACGCCCTGGCCTTGCTCGCCATCCAGGGGCTTGACGACGATGCGCTGGTGTTCATCGAGGAATTCCAGATTGTCATCAGCACTGCCCGCTAATTGTTGCGACGGCAGCTTCAAACCGGCGGCTTTAAGCGCCTTGTGGGTCAGGCTCTTGTCCTGGCACAACGTCATGCTGATCGCGCTGGTCAGGTCGCTCAAAGACTCACGACAACGCACGCGCCGCCCGCCATGGCTGAGGGTGAACAAACCGGCGTCGGCGTCATCCACCTGCACATCAATACCGCGCCGGTGTGCTTCTTCGACAATGATCCGCGCATAGGGATTGAACCCCGCCTGCGGGCCAGGGCCGAGGAACAGCGGCTGGTTGATGCCGTTCTTGCGTTTGATCGCAAAGGTGGTCAGCGCGCGGAACCCGAGCTTGGCATAGAGGCTCTTGGCCTGGCGGTTGTTGTGCAGCACCGACAGGTCGAGGTAACTCAGGCCCCGGCTCATAAAGTGTTCCACCAAGTGGCGTACCAACACCTCGCCCACACCGGGGCGCGTGCACTGCGGGTCGACCGCCAGGCACCACAGGCTGCAGCCGTTTTCCGGGTCGTGAAAAGCCTTTTGATGGTTGAGGCCCATCACGCTGCCGATCACTGCGCCGCTGTCTTCGTCCTCGGCCAGCCAGTACACCGGGCCGCCTTGATGGCGCGGCGTCAGGCGCTCGGCGTCAACCGGCAACATGCCACGGCACTGGTACAACTGGTTGACCGCCAACCAGTCGGCCTCGGTCTGCACGCGGCGAATACGAAAGCCGCGAAACACCCGGGTGGCGGGGCGGTAGTCAGTGAACCACAGGCGCAAAGTGTCCGAGGGATCGAGGAACAACTGCTGCGGATCAATCCCGAGGATCTGCTGCGGCGCGGCCACATACAGCGCGATGTCGCGTTCGCCGGGTTGTTCGTTGAGCAGTTCCCCCGCCAGGCTCGCCGGGTCCGGAAACGTGTGGCCGATCAATAGCCGGCCCCAGCCGCAATGCACGGCAATGGGCTCGGCGGCCAGCGGGCTGCCATCTTCGGCGAGTCGGGCTTGTAGGCGCTCGTAGGTTGGCGCCTGGCCCTTCAGCAAGCGTTGGCTGTAAGCCGCTGCGTGGGGTTTCATCAATCAGATTCCTTGTTCGCTGAGCCACAGGTTCAGCGCTGCCAATTGCCACAGCTTGGAGCCGCGCAACGGGGTCAATTGGCCTTGGGGGTCGGTCAGCAAGCGGTCAAGCATGGCCGGGTTGAACAGGCCGCGATCCTGGCTCGGGTCCAGCAGCAATTCACGCACCCAGTTGAGAGTGTCGCCTTGCAGATGCTTGAGGCCGGGCACCGGGAAGTAACCTTTCTTGCGGTCGATGACTTCGCTCGGAATCACTCGGCGTGCCGCCTCTTTGAGCACTTGCTTGCCGCCGTCGGGCAACTTGAACTTGCCCGGGACGCGTGCCGACAGTTCCACCAGTCGGTAATCCAGGAACGGCGTGCGCGCTTCGAGGCCCCAGGCCATGGTCATGTTGTCGACGCGTTTGACCGGGTCGTCCACCAGCATCACCGTGCTGTCCAGGCGCAAAGCCTTGTCCACCGCCGCATCGGCGCCGGGCATGGCGAAATGTTCGCGTACGAAGTCGCCGGCGGCGTCGTTGGCGGTCAGCCATTTGGGCGCGACGGTGGCGGCATAGTCGTCGTAGCTGCGGTCGAAGAACGCCTCGCGGTAGGCGGCATACGGGTCGCTGGCGCCGTCGACATGCGGGTACCAGTGGTAACCGGCGAACAGTTCGTCGGCGCCCTGGCCGCTCTGCACCACTTTGCAATGCTTGGCCACTTCCCGCGACAGCAGGTAGAAGGCGATACAGTCGTGGCTGACCATCGGTTCACTCATGGCGCGGAAGGCGGCCGGGAGTTGATCGATGATCTCGCTTTCGGCGATGCGCAATTGGTGATGACGGGTGCCGTAGTGCTTGGCGATCAGGTCGGAGTATTGGAACTCGTTGCCGGCCTCGCCACCGGCGTCTTCAAAACCGATGGAGAAGGTGGACAGATCCTGCACGCCGACTTCGCGCAGCAGGCCAACGAGCATGCTTGAATCCACACCGCCGGAGAGCAATACGCCGACATCCACGGCAGCACGTTGACGGATCGCCACGGCTTCGCGGGTGCTGTCGAGTACGCGGTCGGTCCAGTCTTCCAGCGTGAGGTTTTTCTCGTCCTCATGGGGACCGTATGGCAGCGTCCACCAGGTTTTCTGTTCGGTGTTGCCATTGGCGTCGATGCGCATCCAGCTCGCTGGCGGCAGTTTTTCGATGCCTGCCAGCAAGGTGCGCGGCGCCGGCACCACGGCGTGGAAGTTCAGGTAGTGATTGAGCGCTACCGGATCGAGGATCGGGTTGATATCGCCG
This sequence comes from Pseudomonas sp. Irchel 3H9, assembly GCF_900187495.1. Lineage (NCBI taxonomy): Bacteria > Pseudomonadati > Pseudomonadota > Gammaproteobacteria > Pseudomonadales > Pseudomonadaceae > Pseudomonas > Pseudomonas sp. Irchel 3H9. Next base: position 420,577 of record NZ_FYDK01000004.1, read on the forward strand.
CCCTTGAGCAGCGCCGGCAATGCTGAGGCAAAGCGCAGGCGTTGACCGGTGCGCGACAGGTACAGGGGTTTTACGCCGAGACGGTCACGGGCGATGAACAGGCGCTGGGCGTCGCGTTCCCAGATGGCGAAGGCGAACATGCCATTGAGCTTGGGCAGCAGCGCTTCGCCCCAGGCGTGGTAACCCTTGAGCAGCACTTCGGTGTCACCACCGGAATAGAAGGCGTAGCCAAGGGCTTCCAGCTCTTCACGCAATTCCGGAAAGTTATAAATCGCGCCGTTGAACGCCAGGGACAGGCCCAATTGGGCGTCGACCATCGGTTGGGCGGAGCCGTCCGACAGGTCCATGATTTTCAGGCGTCGATGGCCCAGGGCAATCGGCCCTTGGGCATGGAAGCCCCACGCGTCAGGGCCGCGTGGCGCCAAGTGATGGGTGATTCGCTCCACCGCTGCCAGGTCGGCAGGTTGGTGATCGAAACGTAACTCGCCAGCTAATCCGCACATAAATTCCTTACCGGTTTTTCCGTTGGGGAGAGAAAAGGTCACCGCGCACAAATGGCGGGTACCCAGAAACTGACCGGGGTGCATCGGCGGAGTTTTAGATCAATCTGTTATAAGGCAAAAGGCCGTAGGTCGCGCATCAGCCAGGCGCCTACGCAAAACCGCAGCGCAGCAAGCGGGGTTTTTATACCGCTTTTGTCCGACATCGCCGGTTTAGCGTGGGCGTGGGCATGGGCTTCCTGGAAGACGACATCACCCGCCTCAACGAGCAGAAAGCCCGCTAATTGTGGCTGGACGAGCGCTTGCCGCGCGATTCGCGCAGCACCTCCACCTGGTAGGGACTTAGGGATGAACCGGGTTCGGATGGCCTGTTCAAGCTGCTCTCGGAGCTGGGTGGCACGGCGGACTCCATGAATGCCCGTGAAGACATGACGCACAGGGTCCGGCGCGTGCTGCAGGCGGCCGTCGATGACACGCGCTTGCGCGCGGCGATCAGCGCGCGGGCGTGTTCACGTTGCTGCGCACCAGCGCGCGCACCGCGAAGCGATTGGGGTGACACGCCTCGGCCACGCTGCGCGGCAGTGGCAGCGGCTCGTCGTGCAGCCAGGCGGCGAGCAGCTCGCCGCATAGCGGTGCGGTAATCAACCCGCGCGAACCGTGGCCGCTGTTGACGTACAGGCCGTCGAGCCACGGGCACGGCGCCTGCGGCACGTGGCGGGCGTCCTTGCGCAGCGCGGCGTAGGTGTGGGCGAACGGTGCGCTGTCTGCCAGCGGGCCGACAATCGGCAGGTAGTCGGGGCTGGTGCAGCGGAAGGCGGCGCGACCCTCAAGGTCCTCGGCCGGGAGGGCGTCGGCGTGCAGGCGCTGTACCAGGTCTGGGGAGATCTCGTGCAGCAGCGCCAGGTTGCCCGCGTGCTCGGCGGCGGTGGGCGTGAGGTCCAGGCTTTTGAAATCAAAGCTGGCGCCCAGGGTATGTTCGCCCAGGCGAGCCGGTGCCACGTAGCCTTCGGCGCACACCACACTGCTCAGCGCTGCGCTGGCGGCGGTTTGCGGCAGGCGCGTGATCTGCCCGCGGATGCGTTTGAGTGGCAGCTCCGCACAGGCGGCAAACCGCGTGACATCGGCGGCGCCCGCCAGCACCACCACCGGCGCGCTGGCCAGCAGGGTTTCACCGTCCCAGGCCTGCCAGTGGTCGTCGACTTTGCGCAGTTGCAGTACGTCACGATGGGTCAGCAACTCAACACCCGGTTGTGTGGCTTGCCACTGGCACAGTGCGGGCGGATGCACCCAGCCACCTTCAGGGAAAAACAGCCCGCCGGTTTGCAGCGCGATGCCGGCCCGGACCTGGGCCTGATCCTTGTCCAGCAGATGCAGCAGGTCTGGTGCAAACGCCTGCGCCAATTGCGCCTGGCGTTCGGTTTCCTTGGCATTGAAGGCCAGTTGCAGCACGCCGCAGCCGTCCCAATCCACCCCGCGTTGCAGCTGCTCCAACAAGCGCCGGGTGTGGCCGAAGCCACTGACGATCATCTGCGACAACGCTGTGCCGTGGGCCGATAGCTTGAGGTACAGCACGCCTTGCGGGTTGCCCGATGCCTCTTCGGCCAAGCCGGCGTGGCGTTCCAACAGGCTGACCTGCCAGCCGCGCGCCGCTAGGCTGGCCGCGCTGGCGCAACCGGCGAGGCCGCCGCCGATCACCAGGGCGCGGCGCTCGCCGTTAAATGCAGGTGGTCGCGCGAACCAGGGTTTGATGGCAGCCGGCGCGGGTGTCTCCGCCGGCCAGCCAAGGAACTCGCCGCGCAGGATTTCCCACTTGTGGCCAATCCCCGGCGTGCGCTTCATCTTGAACCCGGCAGCGTTGATCAGGCGCCGCACCCAGCCGGTGCTGGTGAAGGTGCTGATGGTCGAGCCCGGCGCGGCCAGGCGTGCCAACTCGGCAAACAGCTCGGCGGTCCACATGTCGGGGTTTTTCGCCGGGGCGAAACCGTCGAGAAACCACGCGTCGATCTGCGCATCCAGTTGCGGTAGCTGCTCCAGAGCATCACCGATCAACAGGGTCAGGGTGACGCGGCCATTGTCCAGCACCAGACGCTGGAAGCCCTGGTGGATGGCGACATACTGCGCCAGTAACTGCTCGGCCCAGGGCTTGAGTTCTGGCCACAGGGCCAGAGCACGTTGCAGGTCGGCGTGGCTCAGGGGGTACTTCTCCACGCTGACAAAGTGCAGGCGGGCGCCGGGCACGGCGTGCTGATCAAACAACTGCCAGGCACACAGGAAATTCAACCCGGTACCAAAGCCGGTCTCGCCAATCACCAATCGTCCGCCCACGGGAAGCGCGGCAAAGCGCTGTTGCAGGTGGTTCTGTTCAAGGAACACATAACGGGTTTCGTCCAGGCCCGACTGATCGGAGAAGTACACGTCGTCGAAGACCCGCGAACGCGGGCGTCCCTGGTCGTCCCAGTCAAGTTGGGCATGTGGCGATACGGGGTTCATGGGCAACTCGGCAAAGGCAAGGCGGCCATTCTAGCCGATCGTGGCGGTGGCGACCGATCCGCGCTGGGCGGGGGTGGTAGCCCGCTGATACTTGCATGCAAAAAATGCCCGAATTGGTCCGGGTAACGATCAACTATCTGCGTAAATTCAAAGGCTTGCGTCGGGGTATGGTGAATGACTGATTAATGGGCAATAAGGGATATTGCAGATGCCGGACCAGGATGATTTGACCAAGACATGCACCCAATTGACGCAGCGCCAGTTGCAAGCCGCGCTGCTGGAAATCACCAGCGACCTGCCCAAGGCCGAGGTCCTGCAAAAGCGCCTGCCGGGCTGGATGATAAACGCGCCCAAAGGTGTACTGGAGGCACTGGAACGGGACGCGGCGCAGATTGATGAGGCCAGGGCCGCAGTCGCCGGACGCTTGCTCCCATTACGCTCCCTGGATGAGTTTTGCAGTGCGCAATTGAAGGCTTACTGCCAGAAGCACTGGCAGGTCACGATTGAACCGCAGAAGGACCTGTTCGTGCGGGCCTTCTATGAATACCAGAAAGAAGTCCTGCCGCTGGATTATGTCAGGACCATCAAGCTGGAACAGCAGACCCTGCTGCACATGGCCCTGCAGAACTTTACCGAGGACGAGACGCAAGAGGCGCATTTTCCACAGCAGTCGCGGCTGCAATTCGGCTCAGCCTCAGGTGGGGTGATCCCCGTCTCCGTGCAGGCATTTGCCAAGGGCTGTCGCGACCTTGATGTAGGCGGCTTGTATCAGCAGCACATCAGTGACGTGTTCAACCTTGACGCTGGCGCGCCGGGCGATGACGCCTACCTCAATGGTGTAGCGCTCGACATCGGTTGGATGAAAACCCTGGATGTGAAAATCGACGCGCACATTGCCTGCATGCGTGGCGATATCACCCGCGAGACCTATGACCTGTTACGCACACTGCTGGATCGGAAGATGGATCCTGAGCAGGCCAGGGGTCTGTTGTTTCAAGGGCGCCAGGTCATCTGGCAAGGCTTGAATGCGCTGGATTGCTGCCTGTGGAGCGTGCTGGTGTTTTCCGGCTGGCCAATTGCCGATTACCCGCAGGAGCCCTGTGTGGTGTACATGCCCAATGAACCGGGGCGACCGTTTTTTGAGTACCCATCGCTCAACGATTTCAAGGTCTACCTGGATTTGAAGCTGGAAGTCAGCACCTACCGCACGTTCTTTGCGCGTTACCTGGGCGAAATAGACCGAGTCGGTTTTTTCAGCCGTTTTGACCAGCACCGTACCTTGGGCGTGTTGGAGGCCAGGGCCATCACCACTAGCCTGGCGCAGCACTTTTTTGCGACCTATGCGGGCAAGCTGCAAATCGACGCCCGCACCCTGGCGGTCCCGGTGGTGGATGTCGACGAGCAGGTGCGCAAACAGCGTCTGCAAGAGTATCTGGACGCCGGGCTGACGTTGCTCAACCTTGCTGGTTTTATAGTCCCGGCATTGGGCCTGTTGATGACCAGCGTGGCGGTGGGACAGATGCTCGGCGAGGTGTACGACGGTATCGAGGACTGGCGCCGTGGCGACAAGGAGGAGGCGCTCGGACAGTTGGTGGCCGTGGCGCAGGACATCACGTCAATGGTGTTGTTCGCCGCGGGGGCCAAGGTGGTGGGCAAGGTTTTCAAGCGCACCCGACAAAGCTATGCCGGTTACTTCAAAACGTTGGAAGCGGTGCGTTCGAGGGATGGGCAGCCACGGTTGTGGCGGCCTGACATCGGACAGTATTCCCACGATCATCACCTGATCGACGACGTGGCTGCCGACGCGCAAGGCCTCTACCAGGTGGGCGCTCGCTCATACGTCAAAGTCGGCGACAACCTGCATCAGGTGACCTATGAGCCGCAGCAGGGACTGTGGCGGGCCAGCCACCGTACGCGGCAGACGGCCTATCGTCCGGTGATGCTGCACAACGGTGAGGGGGCCTGGCGTTTTTCATTCGAAGATCCCGAGGAGTGGGAAGATCAGGACTATTTGTTTTCTCGCCTGGAGCCGAGCAGTCGTCACCCCGCATTGGACTCGCGCAAGCTGCGGCTGGTTAACGACATCATCGACAAGCCCCACCGCTGGGGGTATCACCTGGCGCAGGAATGCCTGCCCTTTGGGGCGCGTTTTCGTGATCTGTACGAGCGTTTTCGGTTGGAGCAGTCGATTCGCGACCTGGTGTGGCTGTTGGAGCGCGGGGGGTACCGCAATGGGCAAAGTGCGACCGCGCAAATGCACGCGTTGCCGCTGCTGCCGGGTTGGCCCCAAGGTCGTTATTTCGAGGTGCTGGATGCTCAAGGTGGCGTCACGGCGCGTTATCCCGCCGCCGGCCCGTTTGAGGCCGCTCAGGCATTGCGCCTCAGCGAGCAGGCCGTGGGTGAAGGGCGGGTGTTTGACGTGTTGCTTTCAGGCCTGGATACGCAACAAAAGGTCGGACTGTTGGGTGAAGGCGTGTCTGCCCATGAGGAGCACGCAGCGTTGGCGCGTCAATTGCTCGCACAGCTCAAGGCTGATCGAAGACCGTTGTTTGAACAGTTGTATCAGGCCTACGACGGGCCAGTGCCCGAGGAGTGGGCGCCGCTGCGTCAGGCCTGCCCGCAACTGCCCACCCGCGTGATGCGCGAGCTGATGGCCCAGGCGTCCTCCGTTGAGCGTCAAGCCCTGCGCGACAATCAGCGGGTGCCAATGGCCCTGGCAGAAGCGGTGCGCTTGAGCGCGGAGACACAGCGCCTGGATCGTGCTTTGGCCGGTTTCGAGCAGCCGGAGTTGGCTGGTCTCGACACCCAGTGTGTGGCGGTGCGCATGCTGCCGCGCGTCGAAGGTTGGGATAGCGCGTTGCAACTCGAATTGCGCCAGGATTCGCCCACCGGGTCACTGTTGGCCCTGGGTGCGAGGGAGGGCGCGAGCGTACGTCGAGTGGTGGTCAGTTCTGCGGCGGGCTTTGCGCCGTTCGACGCCAACGGCGTCAGTATGGGGCCGACCCAGGCCGGTTCCGACGGGCTGTTCGAGGCGATTATACAAACGCTCTCGGACACCCAGCGCAGCGCCCTGGAACTCCCGCTGAACCCGAGCGAAGGTGGATGGAGGCTGCGCCGCAGGGTGGCGGCCCGCGCGCAGAGCGAGCGTGTGGTGGCGGGCGAAGCGTTTTCCGACAAGGCTGGCGAGCCACTGGAACAGGAGGTCTCCTGCCGCATGGCGGACTCTCCGACCAGCCCGCTGCCGCTCGCTTCACCTCTGGTGCGCAAGGTGCGCAAAATCTATCCGCTGTTCAGTGACGTACAGGCAGCAGAGTTGCTGCGCAGCCTGGGGACCGATGCCCTGGCCCAAGCCAAGGCCGTTGCCCGTCTGCAGGCTGACCTGGAACGCCTGCGCACGGTCCTCAAACACTGGAAGAGCAACGTCGGCGACCTGGCGGCGCAGCCGGGCATGGGGGATGTCCGCGAGAGCCGCCAGCAAGTGGCCGAGCGGATTGAAGCCTGCTGGCGCCGCCAGAGCTTTGTCCTCGACGATCAACAAGTGCCCGTGCCGGGGCTGATATTGGATGGCATGCGCGTGGGCGCATTGCCGAACCTGCCCCCCGAAATCCGCTTTGACCATGTTCGGCAACTGTCCCTGAAAAACATGCGTCTGGGCGATGATGTGGCGTATTTCCTCAAGTGCTTCAAGGGGCTGCGGCGCCTCAACCTGGACCGCAACCGCCTGAGCCGGCTCCCGGAATACCTCTCGCGGATGCCCGAACTGAACAGTTTGTCCTTGCCCCACAATCAACTGGCGCTGACGACGTATACCCAGCGAAAACTGGCTGATATGCACACGCTGCGTCTGTTGGACCTGAGCCACAACCCCATCGAGGCGCATCTGGACGTGAGTAACATGCGCGATTTGCAAACCCTGTTACTGCAGGACGCCAGGCTGGTGGACCTGCCCGTCGGGATCGCACGCCTGGCCCATCTGGAACAGGTCGACCTGCGCAGCAACTGGATCACGGTATTGCCCGACTGGTTGTTTGCGTCGACACGCAGGTACAGCCAGGCGATCAATCTGGGTGGCAACCCATTGTCCTCGACGACAATGACGGCGCTGATTCGCTACCGCGATGCAGTGGGCATTGGCATGGGCTATGTGGAGGACGATCAGTCACGTTTCACCGAGTTGAAGGCCAGGCGGACCTGGCTGCCGGACGAGGTAGCGGCCGCCGATGCCGGCAAGCGGGCGATCTGGGCCAACTTGCGCGACGATCCGGAATCGGTGCCGCTGATGACGTTGTTGGCGCAACTCTCCGGCGCCGCCGACAGCCGTTACGTGCGTGAGGACATGACCCGGCGTGTCTGGGAGGTCCTGCAGGCGACCCATGACAGCGTCGAGTTGCGCGAGCAGGTGTTTCAACTGGTGGCCCATCCGGCGAACTGTGTCGATGGCGCGACAGAGATTTTCAGCCAGGTCGAAGTGCTCAAGGCCGTGGCGAACGCCACGCGCCAGGCCGGCCGTGGGCAAGGCAACTCCGGGGTGCTGCTGACCCTGGGGCGCGGCTTGTTTCGCCTCAGTGAGCTGGAAAAGATTGCGGCCACTTACGCCGCCGAACATGCCAGCGAAGACCCGCTGGAGGTCAGCCTGGCGTATCGGGTCGGTTTGGCGAAGATCCTGCAGTTGCCGGGGCAACCCAAGCACATGCGCTACGGGTCATTGGCTGACTTGACCAGCGAGAACCTGGAGCGGGCGCATGAGCAAGTCCTCATTGCCGAGCTGTCGCCGGTATTTTTGCGGTTTATTGCCCAGCTCTCGTTCTGGAAGGCCCATCTCAAACAGCAGTTTCCCGAGACGTTCAGGCGCGCTGCCGAGCCGTTTGACAGTCAACAGCAGGCGCTCTTCGAGAACAGTCAGAACCTCACCGATGGCGAATACCTTGCACAAATGGAAGGCCTGCGCGCGCCGCGCAGGCAGGCGATCAACGAGGTGATGGAGCGGCTGACCCAGCAGATGATGAAGTATCAGGACCTGGATATCTGCCATCTACCTGAAGACTAGCCGGCAGGGTTGCTGATTGATCCATGGCAAGCGCTATTCAATTGCTTGCCCGTGGTGCAGCCCAATCCGCTAGTCTTGATTGATCTTGGAAGGGAGTTGCCCATGTTCGAATCCGCAGAAATTGGTCACGCCGTCGACAAAGACACCTACGACGCCGAAGTGCCGGCCCTGCGTGAAGCGTTGTTGGAAGTGCAGTACGAGCTGCAACAGCAAAAGCGCTTCCCGGTGATCATCCTGATTAATGGCGTAGAAGGTGCTGGCAAAGGCGAGACCGTCAAGCTGCTCAATGAGTGGATGGACCCGCGCCTGATCGAAGTCCGTACCTTCGATCAGCAAACCGATGAGGAACTGGCCCGCCCGCCGGCCTGGCGGTACTGGCGGCAGTTGCCCGCCAAGGGCCGCATGGGTGTCTTTTTCGGCAACTGGTACAGCCAGATGCTGCAAGGCCGCGTACATGGGCAGATCAAGGACGCGCGTCTCGATCAGGCCATCGCCGGTGCCGAGCGCCTGGAAAAAATGCTCTGTGATGAAGGTGCGCTGATCTTCAAATTCTGGTTTCACCTTTCCAAGAAACAGATGAAGGCGCGGCTAAAGGCCTTGGCCGACGACCCACTGCACAGTTGGCGCATCAGCCCGCTGGACTGGCAGCAATCACAGACCTACGACAAGTTCGTGCACTTTGGCGAGCGGGTGCTGCGTCGCACCAGCCGCGACTACGCGCCGTGGCATGTGATCGAAGGTGTCGACAGCAATTACCGCAGCCTCACCGTGGGCAAGCTATTGCTCGAAGGCATGCAAACCGCGTTGAAACTGCCCAAAGGCAAGGCCAGCGGCATGAACCCCGCGCCGCTGATACCGTCGGTGGACAAGAAGGGGCTGCTCGACAGCCTCGACTTGAGCCAGCATCTGGACAAGGACGATTACGAAGAACAACTGATCACCGAGCAAGCGCGATTCTCTGGCCTGATGCGTGACAAACGCATGCGCAAGCACGCATTGATCACGGTGTTCGAAGGCAATGATGCGGCGGGCAAGGGCGGCGCGATTCGCCGGGTTGCAGCGGCGCTGGACCCACGCCAATACCATATCGTGCCGATTGCCGCGCCCAGTGAGGACGAACGCGCCCAACCGTACCTATGGCGGTTCTGGCAGAAGATCCCGGCGCGCGGCATGTTCACCGTGTTCGACCGCTCGTGGTACGGCCGCGTGCTGGTGGAGCGAGTCGAAGGTTTCTGCTCTGCGGCGGACTGGATGCGCGCCTATGGCGAGATCAATGATTTTGAAGAACAACTGCGTGATGCGGGCGTGATCGTGGTCAAGTTCTGGCTGGCGATTGACAAGGACACGCAGCTGGAACGCTTTCAGGCCCGTGAGGAAATCCCTTTCAAACGCTTCAAAATCACTGAAGACGACTGGCGCAACCGCGACAAGTGGGACGACTACCGCGCGGCGGTGGGCGATATGGTTGACCGGACCAGCACCGAAATCTCGCCCTGGACCCTGGTGGAGGCCAATGACAAGCGCTGGGCGCGGGTCAAGGTGCTGCGCACGATTAACCTTGCTTTAGAAGAAGCGTTCGCCAAGTCCGACAAGCACGATAAAAAGAAGAAGAAATAACTACGCGGTTTGCGCGCCGTGCTGGTTGGGGAGCGCAGACTTTTTTTGGTGAGCTGGCGTTGTGTGGTGCGTTTGCTTTTTGTGGTGAGCAGGCTTTGTATGGTGGGTTCGCTTTTTGTAGTGAGCAGGCTTGCCCTGCGCTGGGGCGCGAAGCGGCCCCAATCTAGTCGCCGCGTTTCTCCAGGCAGAACCCAATGGCCGGTTTTAGGGCCGCTTCGCAGCCCAGCGCAGGACAAGCCTGCTCACCACAAAAAAGTTGTGTTCGCCATCAGGTATAGGCTCACCGCAAAGAGTCTGTTCACCTCAACAAACGACTTCACCCGGGCTAGTTGAGGAGAGCAGGCTTTTTTGCGGTGATTGTGCTTTTTTTGGTGAGCCGTCTGTGTGTGGTGAGTTTTCTTTTTGTGGTGAGAAGGCTTTGTATGGTGGGTTCGCTTTTTGTAGTGAGCAGGCTTGCCCTGCGCTGGGGCGCGAAGCGGCCCCAATCCAGTCGCCGCGTTTCTCCAGGCAGAACCCAATGGCCGGTTTTAGGGCCGCTTCGCAGCCCAGCGCAGGGCAAGCCTGCTCACCACAAAGGTTGTGTTCGCCATCAGGTATAGGCTCACCGCAAAGAGCCTATTCACCTCAACAATCGACCCCACCCGTGCTGGTTGAGGAGAGCAGGCGTGTTTGTGGTGGCTGTGCTTTTTGTGGTGAACCGCCTGTGTGTGGTGTGTGGTGACTTTGCTTTTTGTGGTGCGCCAGCAGTGTGTGGTGAGTTTGCTTTTTGTAGTGAGCAGGCTTGCCCTGCGCTGGGGCGCGAAGCGGCCCCAATCCAGTCGCCGCGTTTCTCCAGGCAGAACCCAATGGCCGGTTTTAGAGCCGCTTCGCAGCCCAGCGCAGGGCAAGCCTGCTCACCACAAAGGTTGTGTTCGCCATCAGGTATAGGCTCACCGCAAAGAGTCTGTTCACCTCAACAAACGACCCCACTCGTGCTGGTTGAGGAGAGCAGGCGTGTTTGTGGTGGCTGTGCTTTTTGGGGGGAGCCGTCTGTGTGTGGTGTGTGGTGACTTTGCTTTTTGCAATGAGCAGGCCTGCCCCGCGCCGGGGCGCGAAGCGGTCCCACCCCAAAGTCCCACTGCTTCAGTCAGCCATGGTTTTGTATATGCCGGGTGAATGATCATCGCGGTTGCCTGGGCCTGGATCTATCCTCGATCCATCGCCCAACAACCATAAGATCGAGGTAGCCCATGCGTGAAGTAGTCATCGTCGACAGCGTACGAACCGGCCTGGCCAAGTCCTTTCGCGGCAAGTTCAACCAGACCCGTCCGGATGACATGGCGGCTCATTGCGTCAACGCGCTGCTCACCCGCAACGGCATCGACCCGGCGACGGTTGAAGATTGCATCGTCGGCGCGGGCTCCAATGAGGGGGCCCAGGGCTACAACATCGGGCGTAACGTGGCGGTACTGTCGCAACTGGGCACTGGCACGGCGGGCATGACCCTCAACCGTTTCTGCTCATCGGGCTTGCAGGCGATTGCCATCGCTGCCAACCAGATCGCCTCGGGCTGCAGCGACATCATCGTCGCCGGTGGCGTCGAGTCCATCAGCCTGACCATGAAAAGCGTCAACACCGATAACCTGATCAACCCGCTGCTCAAAGAGCAAGTACCGGGCATTTACTTCCCCATGGGCCAGACCGCCGAAATCGTCGCGCGCCGCTACAACGTCAGCCGCGAAGAACAGGATCTCTACGCCCTGCAAAGCCAGCAACGTACCGCCCAAGCCCAGGCCGATGGTTTGTTCAATGACGAAATCGTGCCGATGGCGGTCAAGTACAAGGTCGAGGACAAAAACACCGGCGCGGTGCAGATTCTCGACGGCGTGGTCGATCGCGACGACTGCAACCGCCCCGACACCACCCTGGCGAGCCTGCAAGGCTTGAAACCAGTGTTCGCCGAGGACGGCTCGGTGACAGCGGGTAACTCGTCGCAACTGTCCGACGGCGCCTCGATGACCCTGGTGATGAGCCTGGAAAAAGCCCTGGAACTGGGGCTCAAGCCCAAGGCGTTTTTCCGTGGCTTCACCGTGGCTGGCTGCGAGCCGGACGAAATGGGCATCGGTCCGGTGTTCTCAGTGCCCAAGCTGCTCAAGGCGCGTGGCTTGCAAGTGGCGGATATCGACCTGTGGGAACTCAACGAAGCGTTTGCCTCGCAGTGCCTGTACGCGCGCAATCGTCTGGAAATCGACAACGCCAAATACAACGTCAACGGCGGATCGATTTCCATCGGCCACCCGTTCGGCATGACCGGTTCGCGGCAAGTGGGGCATCTGGTGCGTGAGTTGCAACGGCGTAACCTGCGTTATGGCGTCGTCACCATGTGCGTGGGTGGGGGCATGGGCGCCACCGGTTTGTTTGAGGTCGCACGCTAGTCACTTGAGTTTCGCGCTTCGGGTCGTTCGTACTCGATCAATGCAGAGGGGGGCTTGTCCTCCCTTTGCGCATCTGCTGTTCAGTTATCTCAAAACCGCACTTTTAGTTGCTTGCTTAGTTGGGGTTTTCCAACGGGAGCGGTGATTTTTTAGTGCCTGTAATCTCATTCTTACAGATATAATCTTGGTTAAAATATTCTCATTAATCTGCGTGTAGTCTAATTCCTTCAGCACTTTTTAAAGTTTTGGCAGATTGCCATGTTTTTCCTGCGAGTGTTAGTGGCTCACGGCTACTTCGTTAAGGGAAATGGACGGCTTACTTGTTTGTGCGTCATGTACAAACTTTCCCTGTGTTTAGCGGTGTCGCGAATTGCAATGCAATAAGTTGGAAAAACAACTTGGCGGTCACCGACTTAATGGCACGGGTCACACCGTTCGTTTAATCAGTCCTGCGCTGACGTGTTGCAGGACGCCTTATGACATTTGATAAGTGGGAAATTGTGAATGAAAACTAAACTGAAAACTGTGCTCTTGGCTGTCGGCGTTTTGGCGGGGACTGCGTCCGTTGCTCAGGCCGCGGATGGAACGGTCACGTTTCTGGGCTCGGTACATTCGGGCGCCTGCTCCATCAAACCTGACTCCGTCGATCAGACCATCCGACTGGGTGCGATCGCCAAACACCAGTTGGAATCAGGCGGCAAGTCCGAGGCCCGTCGTTTGCTGATCGAGCTTGAAGGCTGCGACTTGTCCAACCTCACCGACAATACCGTCACCACGACCTTCACGGGAGCACCTTCCAGCGTTGTTCCAGGGGCGATCGGCACGGTGGGTGGCGCAGGCGGCGTGGGCATCATGATGACCCACGGCGGTGACGTGGTTGAGCTTGGCGTTCCTACAACTCCGCAGATCATTGCTGCCGGCAATAACACGCTGGAGTTCGGGGCTTACGTCCAAGGTGCCGCCACGGGCGCCATCACTCCTGGCGATTTCAGCGCAGTCACCAATTTCACCTTGGCTTATCAGTAAGTGTTTCCCCCGCCACCGCGGGTGGCGGGGGACGCTGTCGGGAGATCCAGGTGAAAACATTCATGCGTTTCGCTATCGCTTCTTCACTAACGACGTTGGTCTGCCCTTACGTTTTTGCGCAAGAGGCCTCACAGGGCGAGGGCGTTGTCCTGCTTGGGGGACAAGTCGTCGACTCAGCCTGCGGGTTGGAGCTGGCCAGTATCGACCAGACCATCGAGATGCCACCAGAGCCGGTTGGCCGGCTTTTACGTAACACGCGCGGAGAAGACCATCCCTTCCAGTTGCGCCTGATCAATTGCTCGTTGACTCGGCCGGACCCGTTGCGCCCGGGGGTAACTCTGCCTGATTGGGAGCATATGCGAGTGACGTTTGACGGGCCCACCGACAGGCTAGGGCTCTCCTTTGCGGTGTTTGGCGACTCGCAGGGGGTCGCCCTGCACATTGTGGACGCCGCCGGCGAAGAGAGTATTCCGGGTCAGCGGATGGCACCGACACCGTTGGCGGAGGGCGACATGACACTCAACTACAGATTCTATCTGGTCGGCAATGGACTGCCGCTGGTGGCGGGACCCCACAGCGCCGCAGTGCGGTTCAAGTTGGAATATTTTTGAACATTGATGGGCAGGCATGCATGTTGAATACGGCGAAGATCAAAAATACGCTGCGCCCGGGCCTGTTTGGTGGGCTTATATCACTGGCGGGAAGTGCATTGGGCGCCGCAGATATCGAGTTTAATACGGACGTTCTTGACCTGACTGATCGCACTAATATTGACTTGTCTCAGTTTGCGCGCAGCGGGTTTATTTTACCCGGCACTTATTCGATGGTTGTGCAGATAAACGGTCAGCCTATTGCTGAACAACCGGTGGCGTTCTATCCGCCCGATAATGATCCCAAGGGTAGCCAGGCCTGTTTGTCCCACAGTCTTGTGGAACAGTTGGGCCTTAAAGTGTCCGAAGCCGACAAACTGGCATGGTGGAAAGGCGGCGAGTGCCTGGACATTCAAAGTTTGCCTGGCATGGACGTCCAGGGTGATCTGGCCAGCTCCACGCTGAGCATCAACTTGCCCCAGGCATACCTTGAGTACAGCGCCATCAACTGGGATCCGCCTTCACGCTGGGATGAAGGCGTGCCGGGGCTGTTGATCGATTACAGCCTGACGGCGCAGTCCAACTATCAACGAAACGACGGTAACCGCAAAAACCTCAGTGGCAATGGCACCGTGGGGGCTAACGCCGGTGCCTGGCGCCTCAGGGCGGACTGGCAAGGGCGCGTCGAGAGCGGCCGACAAGAAGCCGCAGGGCCTCAAAAGCTGGAGTGGAGCCGCTACTACGCGTATCGCGCTATTCCGGCGTTGAGAGCGCGCCTGTTAGTGGGGGAGAACTACCTGTATTCGGATCTGTTTGACAGCTTCCGCTTTACCGGTGCCGCGCTGAACTCTGATGAAAGCCAGTTACCACCCAACCTGCGTGGTTACGCGCCGGAAGTTGTCGGGGTGGCCAAAACCAATGCGAAAGTCATCATCAGCCAGCAGGGGCGCGTGCTCTACGAAACCCTGGTGGCGGCAGGCCCCTTTCGCATTCAGGACTTGCAGGACGCGGTGACGGGCAAGTTGGACGTGCGGATCGAAGAACAGGATGGCGTGGTAAACAGCTTCCAGATCGACACGGCGGGTGTTCCCTACCTGACGCGTCCGGGCCAAGTGCGTTACAAGCTGGCCGCGGGTCGACCGTCCAATCTGCAATACGGTGCGGATGGCGACTTTTTCGGTACCGGGGAGTTTTCCTGGGGGATCAGCAATGGCTGGTCGTTGTTCGGCGGCGGCATGACCGACAACAACTACCGAGCCGTGTCCGTGGGCGCAGGGCGCGACTTGCTGGCGTTCGGCGCCGTTTCGCTGGACGTGACGCAGTCGCGCGCCCATGTGTGGAACGAGACGCTCTCGGGTAAATCCTACCGCCTTCAATACTCCAAGAACTTTGAAGAGTATGACAGCCAAGTAACCTTCGCCGGTTACCGGTTTTCCGAGAAGAATTTCTTGAGTATGAGTGAGTACTTGGACGCCCGGCATTACGGTTTGAACGGCGAACTCGGCGGGCGCGGCGATTATCGCGATTCAAGCGAGGGCTGGAAGCCTATTGGCGGCAGCAAGGCGCTTTATACGGTGACGGTCAACAAACAGTTTCGTGACCTGGGCGCTACCGTCTACGCCAGTTACCACAAGCAAACCTATTGGGACCGGCCGGACACTCAGCGTTGGAACCTGTCGTTGTCGCGTTACTTCAATGTGGGCACGGTCAAGAATATGAACCTGTCCCTGAATATGTATCGCACCCAGGAATACAACTACAACGACAACGGCATGGCGCTGACGGTCAGCCTGCCGTTTGGACGCACCGGCACCCTGTCGGCGGATGCCAATAGGGCCGCCGGCAAGAACACCTTTGCAACCCGCTACAGCGATCGGATCGATGAGCGCAACAGCTACCAGCTCAGTGCCAGCAATGCCTACGGCAGTGGGTATCTGAGTCATATGGGGGATCAGGCCGACATCGATATCAGCGCCAGTACGCAAGAGGGTGGCTACAGCAGCCTGGGTGTGTCTGCCCGTGGTGGTGGCACGCTCACGGCCCACGGTGCGGCTCTGCACCGTACCACCAGCACCGGCGGCACGCGCCTGATGATCGATACCGGTGGGGTGCCCGATGTACCTGTACGCGGTTACGGCTCACCGACTCGCAGTAACGTCTTTGGCAAGGCTGTCATCTCCGACATCAGCAGCTACCAGCGTACGGTGGCCAGCGTTGATCTGGAGCGCTTGCCGAGCAATGTCGAAGCGACTGAGTCGGTCACGCAGTTAACGCTCACCGAAGGAGCGATTGGTTACCGCGCGCTGGATGTGATTGCCGGCGAAAAAGCCATGGCCATTCTGCGCCTGCCGGATGGCAGTTCACCGCCCTTCGGCGCGACGGTGAAGAACATGAAGCAACAGGACACCGGGATTGTGAATGACAGCGGCAGTGTCTACCTGAGTGGCTTGCGGGCTGGCGAGCAGATGGTCGTCAGTTGGGGCGGCGACGAACAATGCGTCCTTACGCTTCCCGCCATCCTGCCCGTTGATGGTTTGACGGACACCTTGCAACTGGGCTGCCACAGGATCGCCGCAACCCCATCTTTGCCCGGGCCAGCCACGCTGACCGGGGAACTTATTGATACGGAGAACACAGCCTCATGATGCTTGATATGCGCCTCACCCCTCCGGCTTTCGCGCTCCTGGCTCTGGTTTTGAGCCAGAGCGCCGGCGCCGCCGTCGGCCTGGACCGTACCCGCGTGATTTTTGATGGCGGCAAAGATGCCACCAGCGTGAGCATTACCAACAACAATACCCAGCTGCCGTATCTGGCCCAAGGCTGGATTGAGGATGAGGCGGGTAAAAAAATCACCTCGCCCTTGATCGTGCTCCCGCCGGTTCAACGCTTGGAGCCTGGTAAACAAAGCCAGGTGAAAGTTCAGGCTTTACCGGCAGCCAAGTCGTTACCGCAGGATCGGGAGACGGTCTACTACTTCAACTTGAGGGAAATCCCGCCGCGCAGCGATAAATCCAACACCCTGCAAATTGCATTGCAGACCCGCATCAAGTTGTTCTATCGACCACAAGCTATTACGCCAAGCCAGCAAGACCTGTCCAACCCCTGGCAGCAGAAACTGACCCTGACCCGCGAAGGCGATCAATACCGGGTTAACAACCCGACGCCTTATTACGTGACCCTGGTGGATGCGCGCAGCAGCAAGGACGGCAAAACCGCGCCGGGCTTCGCGCCGCTGATGATCCCGCCCAAAGACGCATTGACCTTGGGCCCCACGGCCAGCGCACTGGGTACGGCCCCTTACCTGGCCTATGTGAATGATTACGGCGGCCGTCCGCTTCTGGCCTTCACCTGCAATGGCAACACGTGCCAGGTGAACACGCAGGCCGCATTGCCGAAAGAGTAATGCGGCTGGAGAACGTCATGAAATCGAACAATGTGAAGGTCTTGGGCAGCTTGTTGTGGCTCCTGGCGATGGGCGTACACGCCGAGGATGACGAGGATATTGAAGGTATGAGCGGGATGCTGAATGTGCTCGGGTCCATGCATGAATCGCCTTGCAGCCTGGAGATGGCGTCACTGCATCAAACGGTTGATCTGGACGCCGTGTCGAGCAGCCAGCTGCAGCGGCCCGGTGACCAGGCGACTGCAAAGGCTTT
This sequence comes from Pseudomonas sp. Irchel 3H9, assembly GCF_900187495.1. NCBI lineage: Bacteria > Pseudomonadati > Pseudomonadota > Gammaproteobacteria > Pseudomonadales > Pseudomonadaceae > Pseudomonas > Pseudomonas sp. Irchel 3H9. The sequence goes on from NZ_FYDK01000004.1 coordinate 437,917, forward strand.
TCAACTGCGCTTTACCGATTGCCAGCGCACCGCCGGCCGCGTGCGCAGTGAACGCACCGGCAACCTGGTATGGAGTGCCTACCAACCCGTGCTGTCGGTGGCGTTTTCTGCGCCTGCCGATCCCGATGATCCACGGCTGGTCAAAGTGCAAGGCATCACCGGGATGGGCCTGCAATTGACCGACGCCCTGGGCCGGGACGTCCAGTTGGGTTCAAGGGGCGAAGCTTTGTTTCTGCCCGTGGGACGCAACATTCAGACCTGGCACGTACGGCCCACACGCACCGCTGCGCCACTGACCAGTGGAGCATTCAGGGCCGTGGTGGATTTCAGGCTCAACTATGAGTAAGGGCAGAGCGATGGATAGACCAATCAGCCCACGGGCCATTCTGATCGCTGTTTGCCTGATAGGGGCCGTCAGCCAGAGTGTGCAGGCACAGACCAATTTGACGATTCGCGCGGTCATCATTGCCCCTCCGCCGTGTGTCATTAACAGTGGCAATACGCTGGACGTGCCGTTTGGCAATGACTTGCAGACGTCACGGGTGGACGGGGTGAATTATCGTCGCGATGTGCCGTACACCGTCACCTGCAGCGCTCCCCACAGCAATGCGTTGACCCTGGCGCTCAACGGCACAGGCGCCTCGTTTGACAGCCGCGTGCTCTCTACGCGCAAGGCGGACCTTGGGGTCAAGCTTTTCGTGAACGGCGCTGACTGGCCGCTCAACACCCGGGTGAACTTTACCTATCCCAATTTCCCGGTGGTGCAGGCGGTGCCCGTCAAACGCGCGGGCAGCCAACTGAGCGGCGGGGCGTTCGATGCCGCTGCGACCCTTGTGGTCGATTACCAATGACGGCGACCTATATGAGGAACGACCAATGAAGGTTTGGCCACAGCGAGCATTGCTCGCGCTGTGCTCCATCGGCCTGTGCAATGTTGCATCGGCCAACCTGACGTTCAGCGGTACGTTGAACGAGCCGCCACCCTGCACGATTGAAGGTGGCAAGACCATTGAAGTCGACTTTGGCGACGTCGGGGTCAAGCGCATTGATGGTGTGAAATACCGAAAAGGTATCGGTTACGCGATTAATTGCGGCACCGACACGTTGCCGTGGGCGTTGAAGTTGAGTGTCAACGGCACCCCCACCGCGTTTGATGGCTCTGCCGTGCAGACCAGCGTGCCGGCGCTGGGTATTCGGGTTTTTCAGAACAGCCTGCCATTGCCCCTCAATACGCCAATGGACATCACCCTGTCGTCACCGCCGACATTGGAGGTCGTTCCGGTGCAACAGCCCGGGGCAGTCCTGACGCCGGCCCGGTTTACGGCGGTGGCCACGTTGTTGGCCGAATACCAGTAGGAGCTGAGTCGATGCGATATGAAATTGTGCATAAGGGTGCGTTGGCAGTGCTGCTCGTCCTCGGCCTGACCCCCTTGGGGTATGCGGCGGACAACCTGAGCTTCAAGGGCAACCTGGTTGAAGAGGCCTGCACACTGCGCCCCGGTGACGAGGCCGTAACTCTGGAATTGTGGGACCTGACCAGCAAATACCTCTATCTCAACACGCGATCCGTGGGCAAGCGTTTCAGGCTGCACCTGGAGGATTGTGACACCACGATCGGCGACTCGGTGACCATCACGTTCGGCGGCACGGAAAACACCGCGCTGCCCGGTTTGCTCGCGCTCGATGGCGGCAGTGGTGCCTCGGGGATCGGGGTGGGCATGGAAACGCTGAGTGACAAGCCCTTGCCCTTGAATGCCGTCAGCGACAGGCAACTGCTGAGCGATGGCAGCAATGTCATTGAGCTCAAGGCCTACGTACAGGGCGAGCCGAATGCGATCAGGGATCAAACCATCGGGCACGGCGCGTACACGGTGACCTCCACTTTTACATTGGACTATCCGTAATCGTTCACAGCTGAAAGTGGCCTTGGCTAACCTCCAGCGCCTCCGGGGGGGCTGCAAGGCACGGTGTGACGTGCGATGAGTATTCGGATTTTTCACGACAGCTTGCCAGTGCCCCTCATTACGTCAGTGGACATCACCTTTTCGTCACTGCCGACATTGAAGGTGGTGGCAGTGCACATAAAAAGCCTCAGGCGAACCTCAACGCTCTCTCGGGCGGCTTTGACGCACACGGTGAAAGCGCGTTGGGTCACGCGGGGAGACAGGCAAAGAGAGATTAGAAATGAAACGATTATTTGGAACCACGGTGCTTCTCGTCTTGATTGGCGTGACTACAAACTTGCGCGCTGCTGAGTGCCGGGTAGACGGTGGTGCGTGGATAGGCGGAAACCCTAACCTGCAGGTTCCCGTCAGGGTTCAGGCGGATGCTGATAAGACACGTATCATGCTTGAGGGCGCGAATCTTGAGTGCAGGTTTAAACCCTTCCCGGGCTTTCCTCCCTCGAGAGAGGACTACTGGCGAACCTCGACCAGGGTCGGTTCGGCCTGGACTCCAGGCCCAAAGTTTGCCGCCCAAATCACCGGCCTTCGTATAAATGGAGCGTTTTACAACAATCCCGTTCCCAACGGCATTTATATCGCCACGATGCCCAATAACCTCATCGGTTATCCCATCAATGTGACCCCTTACATCATGCTGCGTAACAATCCCAGCAACCCCATCGACATTCGCGTAGGGGACGCCCTCGGTGTGCTGCGTCTGGAGCAGACAAACAATTACGACACATCCTCGGCGAGTCTGACGGTCACTTATTACGCCGCCAACAATTTCACCATCTCGCCCTCAACCTGCACGATCAACAATAACAACCCGATCGAAATCAACTTCGGCGACGTCCACCAACGGGCAATCGGCACCGATCCGCTGTCAACGTCCGTGGTCAGTAACCGCAGACTCACTTACTCGTGCCCGGACGGCGGAATCAACACACCGATCACCATTACTTATAAAGGCACGCGCTCCTCGTTCGACTCGCGGTTGCTGCTCATGAGCAATGCCGACGTGGGCACGGCGCTCGTGCGCGGCGGGGCTGCGGTAGCCGTTAACGGTTCATTCCTCACCCGAATCACCAACAGTGTGGGCGGAGACGATGTGACGTTTTCGCTGGTGCGGCGAACCGGCTCACTGCCGACTCCGGGGGCTATCAGCGGCAGCGGTGTACTGGTGATGGGGGTGCCATGACTCGGTCTGCGGCAGATGAATGATCGATACCCAAAACACACCGCATCGCCCTAGAATGCCAGCTCCTCCACCTCTGGTTTTTTGGGGCACTCATGCACATCTCTTCCGGCCGCTGGGTCTATGGCTTTGGCTTGACCCTGCTGACCGCGTTCCTCTGGGGCATTCTGCCGATCAAACTCAAGCAAGTGCTGCAGGTGATGGACCCGATCACCGTCACCTGGTTTCGCCTGACCGTGGCCGGCGGTTGTCTGTTCGTCTACCTTGCGGCCACCAAGCGTTTGCCCAGCCGCAAAGTGCTCGGCCCCAAGGGCGGTTGGCTGGTGGCGATGGCGGTATGCGGCCTGGTGGGCAACTACGTGTTGTACCTGGTGGGCCTGAAATCGCTCAGCCCCGGCACCGCACAGTTGGTCGTGCAGATGGGGCCGATCTTTTTGATGATCGCCAGCGTGTTTGTGTTCAAGGAGCGTTTCAGCCGCGGGCAAGTGGTGGGATTGGTCGTCTTGATCGCAGGCTTCGGCCTGTTCTTCAACCAGCGCCTGGAGGAATTACTGACGTCCCTCGGCACTTACACCGCCGGGGTGCTGACGATCCTGCTCGCCACCTCGATCTGGGTGTTCTATGCCCTGGGTCAGAAGCAATTGTTGACCGTGTGGAATTCGCTGCAAGTCATGATGGTGATCTACCTCACCTGCGCCTTGTTGCTCACGCCCTGGGCCCATCCGTTGGAAGCGCTGCAACTGAGCCCGCTGCAAGGCTGGCTGCTGTTGGCGTGCTGCATGAATACGCTGGTGGCCTACGGCGCGTTTGCCGAAGCCCTGGCCCATTGGGAAGCCTCGCGGGTGAGTGCGACCCTGGCGCTCACGCCGCTGGTGACCTTTGTGGCGGTCGCCTTGGCGGCCTGGCTATGGCCGGACTACGTGCAGGCAGAAGAGATCAACGCCCTGGGCTATGCCGGGGCGCTGGTGGTGGTGCTGGGGTCGGCGACTGTCGCGCTGGCGCCGTCGTTGCTCGCCGGGCTCAAGGCCCGGCGGCTGCGTTTGGCGTCTTAATGCCCGGCTTCGAGCATATTTTCCGGGCGTACCCACTGGTCGAACTCTTCGTCAGTGAGGTAGCCCAACTCCAGCGCGGCTTCCCGTAGCGTCAGCCCCTCGGCGTAGGCTTTCTTGGCGATCTCTGCTGATTTGTCGTAGCCGATATGCGGGTTGAGCGCCGTCACCAGCATCAGTCCGCGCTCCAGGTGTTCGGCCATTTTCTCGGCGTCGGGCTCCAGGCCGGCAATGCAATGCTCCTGAAAGTTATTGCAGCCATCGGCGAGCAGGCGGATCGACTCCAGCAGGTTGTGGATGATCACCGGCTTGTACACGTTCAACTGCAAGTGTCCCTGGCTCGCGGCCATGCCGATGGTCACGTCGTTGCCCAGTACTTGGCAGGCGAGCATCGACAGCGCTTCGCACTGCGTCGGGTTGACCTTGCCCGGCATGATCGAACTGCCCGGCTCGTTGGCCGGCAGCTTCACTTCCGCAAGCCCCGCGCGCGGTCCGGAACCGAGCAGGCGCAGGTCGTTGGCGATTTTCATCAGGGCCACGGCCAGGGTTTTCAGGGCGCCGTGCAACGTCACTAGCGGCTCATGGCCGGAGAGGGCGGCGAATTTGTTCGGTGCGGTGACGAATGGCAGCCCCGAGAGCGCTGCCAACTCGGCTGCAATGGCCTCGCCAAAACCATGGGGCGAATTGAGCCCGGTGCCCACGGCCGTGCCGCCCTGGGCCAGTTCACACACTTGGGGCAGGGCGCTGCGGATGGCGCGTTCGGCGTAGTCGAGTTGGGCGATAAACGCCGAGAGTTCCTGGCCGAACGTGATCGGCGTGGCGTCCATCATGTGCGTGCGGCCGGTCTTGACCAGCTTCATATGCCGCGCGGCCTGCTCGGCCAGACCGCCGGAAAGCGTAGCGATCGCCGGTAACAAACGTTGATGGACGGCCTGCACCGCCGCAATGCTCATGGCCGTCGGGAAGCAATCATTGGAGCTCTGGGAACGGTTCACATGGTCGTTCGGGTGCACCGGGCTCTTGCCGCCGCGTTGATTGCCTGCCAGTTCGTTGGCACGGCCGGCGATCACTTCATTGGCGTTCATGTTGCTCTGGGTGCCGCTGCCGGTCTGCCACACCACTAATGGGAATTGGTCGTCATGGTTGCCGGCGAGGACTTCATCGGCGGCCTGTTCGATCAGGCGGGCGATGTCGGCGGGCAGGTCGCCGTTGCGGTCGTTGACCCGCGCGGCAGCCTTTTTGATCAGGGTCAGGGCGTGCAATACCGGCAAGGGCATGCGCTGGTCGCCGATGGCGAAATTCACCAGCGAGCGTTGGGTCTGGGCGCCCCAGTAAGCGTCATCCGGGACATGCACTTCTCCCAGGCTGTCGGTTTCGATACGGCTCATCGGGCACACTCCTTAGGTTCGTTTGCGCAGTTTAGGCCGTGATTGACCTGGTGGGTTCCCTAAAAGACTTTTCATCGGGCAATCCGCGCCCGGCAAGGCCTGGGGTTGAGCCGCGAGGTTTTTTAGGCGCAGAATGGGCGCCCTTGGGGTCTTACCTCGCCAGCTAGAAAGGAAACTCGATGACTCGTCTTCGTGCCATCTGTACCGCGGTTGCTCTGGTTTGCGCCAGCGGCCAGGTTTTTGCCGATACCGCCAGCCACAACGCCAGTGCCGAAGCCTTCCTTACCCTGGCCCATGCCGACAAGCTGGGTACCCCGGTGTACATGCAAGTGCAGCAAATGTTCGCCCAGCGTTTCGAGCAGACTAAGGCGCCTGCCGCCAAGCAGTCCGTATTGGACAGCTACCAGGCCAAGGCCAACGCCGCCCTGGACCAAGCTATCGGCTGGCCGAAGCTGAAGCCGGACATGGTCAAGCTCTACACCACCAATTTCAGCGAATCCGAGCTCAAGGACCTGGTAGCGTTCTACCAGTCGCCACTGGGCAAGAAAGTCCTGGAAAAAATGCCGCAACTGACCCAGCAATCGGCCCAGATGACTCAGGCCAAGCTGGAAAGCGCCGTTCCGGTGGTCAACAAGCTGTTGGAAGACATGACCAATGAGCTGACGCCTAAAGCCGCTCCGGCCAAGAAGAAGTAAGCAGGAATGATCATGCAACAGCGTATCGAAACGGCGCTCGCCGCCCTGGACCCGCAACACTTGAGCGTGCTGGATGAAAGCCATATGCACAGCCGTGGGTTGCAGACCCACTTCAAGGCCGTGCTGGTCAGTCAGCAGTTCGAAGGGCTCAATCGCGTCAAGCGCCACCAGAAGGTCTACGCCACCCTGGGTGACCTGATGAGCGAGTTTCATGCGCTGGCGCTGCATACCTACACGCCTGAAGAATGGGCGACAATCGACGCAGCCCCGGCCTCGCCGACCTGCGCCGGCGGACATTGACGGGTTATCCCTGATAGAATCCGCAACGCGCCGCTTAGTCGGCGCGTTTTTTTTGCATCCGGTTCACCCTTTACGAGGGTAGCCACCTGGAGAGAACACCCATGACTCAACCGATTGTCGTGGCGGCACTGTATAAGTTCGTCACCCTCGAAGATTACGTCGCTCTGCGCGAGCCCTTGCTGCAGGCGATGGTCGACAACGGCATCAAAGGCACCTTGCTGATCGCCGAAGAAGGCATCAACGGCACCGTTTCCGGTAGCCGCGAAGGCATTGATGGCCTGATGGCCTGGCTGAAGAACGACCCACGCATGGACGACATCGATCACAAAGAGTCGTACTGCGAGGACCAACCGTTCTACCGCACCAAGGTCAAGCTCAAGAAAGAGATCGTGACCCTGGGCGTAGAAGGCGTCGACCCGAACAAGAAGGTCGGCACCTACGTCGACCCGAAAGACTGGAACGCCCTGATCAGCGACCCGGAAGTGCTGCTGATCGACACCCGTAACGACTACGAAGTGTCCATTGGCACCTTTGAAGGCGCAATCGACCCGAAAACCACCAGCTTTCGCGAATTTCCCGACTATATCAAAGCCAACTTCGACCCGGCCAAGCACAAGAAAATCGCCATGTTCTGCACCGGCGGCATTCGGTGCGAGAAAGCGTCGAGCTACATGCTCAGCGAAGGTTATGGCGAGGTTTACCACCTCAAGGGCGGCATCCTGAAGTACCTCGAAGAGGTGCCTCAGGCAGAAACCAAGTGGCAGGGCGACTGCTTTGTTTTCGATAATCGCGTGACCGTGCGCCACGACTTGAGCGAAGGCGACTACGATCAATGTCATGCCTGCCGCACACCTGTGAGCGTCGAAGACCGCGCCTCCGAGCACTACGTGGCCGGCATCAGCTGCCCTCATTGCTGGGATAAGCTGCCGGAGAAAACCCGCCGCAGCGCGATCGACCGGCAAAAGCAGATTGAACTGGCCAAGGCCCGTAATATGCCGCACCCGATTGGCTTCAACTACAAGCAAACCCCTTCCGAGGCCTGACCTATGTCCGCGCGCCTGCTCTATGTAATGGATCCGATGTGTTCCTGGTGCTGGGGCTTTGCCCCGGTGGCGCAGGCGCTGGTTGAGCAGGCCCAAGCGGCCGGTGTGGACGTGCACCTGGTGGTGGGCGGCTTGCGCACCGGCAGTGGCGCGGCGCTGGAGCCGACGACCCGACGCTACATCCTCGAACACTGGCAGGCCGTCACTGACGCCACGGGCCAGCCGTTCAAGCGCGAAGGCGCGCTGCCCGACGGTTTTGTGTATGACACCGAGCCGGCCTGCCGCGCCATCGTCACCGCCCGTAGCCTGGCGCCGGATTGTGCCTGGAAACTGCTGGGCCTGATCCAACGTGCGTTTTATGTGGAGGGGCGCGACGTGACCCTTGCCAGCGTGCTGGTTGAGCTGGCCGAGCAGGCGGGCATCCCGCGTATCGAGTTTGCCGGTGCGTTTGACCGCGCCGAGCAGCACGCGGCCACGGCGGCGGACTTTACGTGGGTGCAGGACCTGGGTATCGCCGGTTTCCCGACGTTGTTGGCCGAGCGCAATGGTCAACTGGCATTGCTCACCAACGGCTATCAGCCGCTGACGGAACTGTCGCCATTGCTCGCCCGATGGCTGGAGCGAGCAACCTGTGCAGGATGAGCCTAAACGCATTGACCGTCTGACCTGGGCGGAAATTCGCCGCCTGGCCTTGCGTCACAAGAAATCCCTGTGGATCGCCAATGGCGTTGCCGTGCTGGCGACCTTGTGCAGTGTGCCCATCCCCTTGCTGTTGCCGTTGCTGGTGGACGAAGTGCTGCTGGGCCATGGTGATGCCGCGCTCAAGGTGATGAATCACGCATTGCCCCTGGGTTGGCAGAAGGCCGCCGGTTATATCGGCCTGATGCTAATGGTCACCCTGGCCCTGCGTTGCGGCGCACTGGTGTTCAACGTGGTACAGGCGCGGCTGTTTGCGCGGTTGGCCAAGGACATTGTGTACCGCATTCGCGTGCGTCTGATCGAGCGGCTCAAGCGCATCTCCCTGGGCGAATACGAAAGCCTGGGCAGCGGCACGGTCACCACTCACCTGGTCACCGACCTGGATACCCTGGATAAATTCGTCGGCGAAACCCTCAGCCGCTTTCTGGTGGCGATGCTGACGCTGATCGGCACTTCGGCGATCCTGGTGTGGATGCACTGGCAACTGGCATTGCTGATCCTGCTGTTCAACCCGTTGGTGATCTACGCCACGGTACAGTTGGGCAAGCGCGTCAAACACCTCAAGAAGTTGGAAAACGACAGCACCTCACGCTTCACCCAAGCCCTGACTGAAACCCTTGACGCCATCCAGGAAGTCCGCGCCGGCAACCGCCAGGGCTTTTTCCTCGGGCGCCTGGGCCAGCGCGCCCAGGAAGTGCGTGACTACGCGATCCATTCCCAGTGGAAAACCGACGCGTCCAGCCGCGCCAGCGGGTTGCTGTTCCAGTTCGGCATCGACATCTTCCGCGCAGCGGCAATGCTCACCGTGCTGTTTTCCGACCTGTCCATCGGCCAGATGCTCGCGGTGTTCAGCTACCTGTGGTTCATGATCGGCCCGGTCGAACAATTATTGAACCTGCAATACGCCTATTACGCGGCGGGCGGGGCGCTGACGCGCATCAATGAACTGCTGGCGCGTGCCGACGAGCCGCAATACGCCGGGGGTGAAGACCCGTTTACCGGGCGTGAAACCGTCGGCATCGAAGTGCGCGGCCTGGACTTCGGTTATGGCGATGATCTGGTGCTCGATCAACTGAACCTGCAAATTGCTCCCGGCGAAAAAGTCGCGATTGTCGGCGCCAGCGGTGGCGGTAAAAGCACCCTGGTGCAACTGCTGCTCGGCCTGTACACGCCGCAGGCGGGCACTATCCGATTTGGCGGTGCAACCCAGCAGGAGATCGGCCTCGAGACTATCCGCGAGCACGTCGCGGTGGTGCTGCAGCACCCGGCGCTGTTCAACGATACCGTGCGTGCCAACCTGACCATGGGCCGCGAGCGCAGTGACCAGGCCTGCTGGCAGGCCCTTGAAATTGCCCAGCTGGAGGCTACGGTTAAAGCGTTGCCTCAGGGCCTGGACAGCGTAGTGGGGCGTTCCGGGGTGCGTTTTTCCGGTGGTCAGCGTCAGCGCCTGGCGATTGCGCGCATGGTGTTGGCCGAACCCAAAGTGGTGATACTCGACGAAGCGACCTCCGCCCTGGATGCCGCCACTGAATACAACCTGCATCAGGCGCTGGCGCGGTTCCTCAGCGGGCGTACTACACTGATCATCGCGCACCGTCTGTCGGCGGTAAAACAAGCCGATCGAGTCTTAGTGTTTGACGGTGGTCATATCGCTGAGGATGGCGACCATCAGCAGTTGATTGCCGATGGTGGTTTGTACGCAAAACTGTATGGGCATTTGCAACAAGTACGTTGATTTAGCCTAGGCTGTGCTATCCGAATGGGTGTTTTGCGTGCGTATCCAGCAGTGCATATGCAAGGGAATTCATGAAGCAAAAGCGGACTCTAGGAACGCCTAGGCTGTTGGGCATTGTCTGGCCCTTTATCGCCGTCGTGCTGTTCCAGGCATTATTGGGCTGCGTCAGTCTCTACATGCTCTCAGCGGTACGAGGCTATGTGGGCGGCGAGAGCTTATGGTCCAAGGGCCAGAAGGACGCCATCTATTATCTGACGCTCTATGCCGACAACCGCGACCAAGCCACCTACCTCAAATACCAGCAAGCCATCGCCGTGCCTCAGGGCGGGCACGAACTGCGCATTGCCCTGGACCGCCCCACGCCAGACTTGGAGGCCGCACGTCTGGGCATTCTCAAGGGCGGCAACCATCCGGATGACGTCAACAGCCTGATCTGGCTGTACCTCAACTTCCGACATTTCAGCTACCTGGAAAAAGCCATCGAACTGTGGACAGTAGGGGATGGCTACCTGGTTCAACTGGATGAGCTGGCCCGCGAGATGCACAGTGCAATCAGGGCCGATCAAGTCAACCCTAACGATGTGCGGCAGTGGAAGGCCCATATCACGGCCATCAACGAAGGCGTGACGCCGGCTGCCAAGGCCTTCAGCGATGCTCTGGGCGAAGGCTCGCGCATGATTCTGCGGTTGCTGCTGATCACCAACCTGGCAACCGCCCTGGGCCTGATCGTGCTGGCGCTGTTGCGTACCCATAAGCTGCTGACGCAGCGTCATGCCTTCGCCGATGCCTTGCAGGCCGAGAAGGAGCGGGCGCAGATCACCCTGGAGTCAATTGGCGACGGGGTGATTACCACCGATGTAGACGGTGCAATCACCTATATGAACCCCGCCGCCGAGGCCATGACCCACTGGAACTCTGGCCAGGCTCAGGGCCTGCCCCTGGCGGCGCTGTTCAACCTGCTGGATGACGACGCCCAACCCGATGGATTTACGCTGATCGAGCACATCGTCAAGGGGCAGTTTAAGGGGGGCAGCGAGCATTCAAAAACCATCCAGCGCCTGGACGGCAGTACGGTATCCGTCACCCTGGTGGGCGCACCGATCAGAAGCGCCGGCAAAATCAGCGGTGCGGTGCTGGTGCTGCACGATATGACCCAGGAGCGCCAATACATTGCCAACCTGTCGTGGCAGGCCACGCATGACGCCTTGACCGGCCTGGCCAACCGCCGCGAATTTGAATACCGGCTGGAACAGGTCCTGCATATGGCGCAGCAACCTGAGGGCGGGCGGCATGCGTTGATGTTCCTCGACCTCGACCAGTTCAAGCTGGTCAACGACACCTGCGGCCATGCGGCGGGAGATGAGTTGCTGCGGCATATCTGCGCGCTGCTGCAATCGGACCTGCGTGAGGGCGACACCCTGGCGCGCCTGGGCGGCGACGAATTCGGCATCCTGCTGGAGAATTGCCCGGCGGCTGCGGCGGAAAAAATCGCCGAGAGCCTGCGCCACACGGTGCAGAGCCTGCATTTTGTGTGGAAGGGCCGGCCGTTCATGACCTCCGTGAGCATTGGCCTGGTGCATATCTCGCAAACCCCGACCACCTTGGAGACTTCGCTGCGCGCCGCCGATATGGCCTGCTACATGGCTAAGGAAAAAGGCCGCAACCGCGTGCAGGTTTACCACGCTGACGACTCGGAGCTGTCCCTGCGTTTTGGCGAGATGGCCTGGGTGCAGCGCCTGCACATGGCACTGGAGGAGAACCGGTTTTGCCTGTACGCCCAGGAAATCTCACCGCTGGGAAATACCGATGCTGGCAACGGGCATATCGAAATCCTGCTTCGCCTGCATGATGAGGCGGGTCGGACCATCCTCCCCGACAGCTTTATCCCTGCCGCCGAGCGTTACGGTTTGATGACGTCCCTCGACCGTTGGGTGGTCGAGAACGTGTTCAAGATCATCGCCCGTTGCATGCACGAGCGTCCGGGCCGGCCTATGGCCATGTGTGCGATAAATCTGTCAGGAATCACCATTGGCGATGATGATTTTCTCGGGTTTTTACATGAGAAATTCGGCACTTACGGCATCCCGCCAGAAATGATTTGTTTTGAAATAACTGAAACCAGCGCAATAGCAAATTTAGGCAGTGCCATTCGCTTTATTAATGAACTCAAGGCCTTAGGTTGCCATTTCTCCCTGGATGACTTTTGCGCCGGGATGTCCTCGTTCGCGTATCTGAAACATTTACCTGTAGACTTCCTGAAGATCGATGGAAGTTTCGTAAAGGATATGCTGGACGACCCGATTAACCGCGCAATGGTCGAAGTGATCAATCACATCGGCCACGTCATGGGTAAGCGCACAATTGCCGAGTTTGTTGAAACACCGCACATCGAACAGGCGTTACTCGATATTGGTGTGGATTACGCTCAGGGCTACCTGATTGAACGACCGCAATTGTTTACCTTTGATAGTTTGCAGTGTCGACCTGTGCGGCCGCAGCCTCTGTTATTGAAGGCGCCCGGCACATTCCGCTGAAACATTTGCTGGTCTGTAAATCACACTTAAAAAGGAGCCTTAACAGTGATCGACACCTTCAACAGAACCGGCCCGCTTATGGAAGCCTCAAGCTACCCCGTCTGGGCTCAGCAATTGATCCAGGACTGTAGTGAGAGCAAGCGCCGAGTTGTCGAGCACGAACTGTACCAACGCATGCGTGACAACACGCTCAGCGCCAAGACCATGCGTCACTACCTCATTGGTGGCTGGCCTGTGGTGGAACAGTTTGCCTTGTACATGGCACAGAACCTCACCAAGACCAAATTCGCGCGCCATCCAGGAGAGGACATGGCGCGACGTTGGCTGATGCGCAATATCCGCGTGGAGCTGAACCACGCCGACTATTGGGTGCATTGGGCCCGCGCCCACGGAGTCAGCCTCGAAGAGCTGCAGGCCCAGAATGTACCGCCGGAGCTGCATGCGCTGAGTCATTGGTGCTGGCACACCAGCTCATCCGATTCGTTGATCGTGGCCGTGGCTGCGACTAACTATGCCATCGAGGGGGCGACTGGGGAGTGGTCGGCCGTGGTCTGTTCCACCGGCGTGTACGCGGCGGCTTTCCCCGAGGAAGACCGCAAGCGTGCGATGAAGTGGCTGAAGATGCACGCCCAGTACGACGACGCTCACCCTTGGGAAGCCCTGGAAATCATCTGCACCCTGGCCGGCATGAACCCGACCAAGGCGTTGCAGGCAGAGCTGCGCCAGGCCGTGTGCAAGAGCTATGACTACATGTACCTGTTCCTGGAAAGCTGCATGCGCTTGGAAAAAGACAAGCCAGCCACCGCCGTGCGTGAACGCCCGCTGCGCGTCGCCAGCGAAGCTTGATGTAACTCGATGGCGGGGTTCTACCCCGCCATTGCCAAGCGGTTACGGCCTTCGCGCTTGGCCACGTACAACGCGTTGTCGGCCCGGCGCAACAGGCTTTCGACCGACTCGGCGGCCAGCAAGGTCGAACAACCGAGGCTTACCGTCAATTCGATCCGCTTTCCATCCGCCCAGTAATCCTGAGCCTGTGCTGCCTGCCGCAGCCGCTCGCCCACCATCGCCGCCGCATCCCGGCCGGTGTTGGAGAGCAGGATCAGAAACTCCTCGCCGCCAAACCGAAACACCATGTCCACGTTACGCAACTGGGCCTTGATGGCTGCTGCGACGGTGCGCAGTACGGTATCGCCGGCCGCGTGACCGTGGGTGTCGTTGATTACCTTGAAGTGGTCGATGTCCAGCATCAGCAAGGACAATGGGTGCAGGTGCCGGCGCGCCATGTCTATTTCCCGTTGCAGAGTCTGGTCCATGGCAATGCGATTGCCCGTCTCGGTCAGCGGGTCACGCAGCGCGCTACGGGTCGCGGTGCGGTAGAGCAGGGCATTGCGCATCGGGTAGAGCAGGGTGGCCAGCAGTGACTCAAGCTGACCGAGTTCGTCTTCGGCCAGGCGTTGGTTACGACGGAAGATCAGCTCACCCAAGTGTTCGCCTTCATGGCTGAGGCTGTAATTCACCGAGTGGTGGCCGCGCTGGCCGAACTCCAGCCGCAGATCACTGGCCTGATGGCGATAGTGCAGGGCATCAAGGGGCACCAAGCGTTGGATCTCACGGAAGAACAACCCGAGGATGCGATCCGGCTCCAGGCTGGTCTGCAATTGCATTCCCAGTTGCTGGCGAAGTTGCGCGACGGTCGTCGGGCGGCGAGGCAGGAGCGATGGCTGGCCAAATCCCAGGCGTTGCAATTTGGCACTGTCGAAGTCAATTGCGTTGGTCTGGGTAGGTGTTTTCATAAGCGATCGGCCTCTAAGCTCTTAGCTGTCTTACAGGCTCGATGAGAGTGGCGAGTGCCAAGCGTCTAACTGTTCCTTCAGTTCCGTAAAACATTGGGAACAGTTTAGACCGCTTTGCAAAGCGTTATAACCCTTGGGTGCCCCCGCACGTCATGTCATCGCTTAGCCTGCTTGAACGTGGTTAGAGCGAGATTCATGCCATTTCGTTTACTTTAAAAATATTCCTTATGAATCAACGGTCTTTTTCCACGCAGCAAAAGGCCATCGGCGCATGACGTCAGTTATTTGGCTGATTGAACCAAAGTGGTGTGGTCAATCTGGTCAATTGACGTGACGCCAGTGAGTGTCATCGCCACGCGCATTTCCTTGGCAAAGATGTCCAGCAGGTTCTCCACGCCATGCTGCCCGTCGGCGGCCAACGCGTAGGCGGTGGCACGCCCCAGCAGACAGGCCTTGGCACCCAGGGCCAGCATGCGCACCACGTCGAGCCCGGAGCGGATGCCGGAGTCCACCAGCACCGTCAGCTCATCGCCCACGGCTTCGGCAATCGGTGGCAACGCTTTGGCAGTGGACAACACGCCGTCCAACTGGCGGCCGCCATGGTTGGAGACCACGATGGCATCGGCGCCAAAACTCACGGCGTCCTTGGCGTCCTGGGGGTCGAGGATGCCCTTGATGATCATCGGGCCTTTCCAGAACTCGCGGATCCACTCCAGGTCTTTCCAACTGATGGACGGGTCGAAATTGTTCGCCAGCCAGCCGATGTAGTCTTCCAGGTGGGTAGGCTTGCCGAGGTATTTGGAGATATTGCCCAGGTCGTGTGGACGGCCCATCAAACCCACGTCGAAGGCCCATTGCGGCTTTGTGACCGCCTGCAGCATGCGCCGTTGCGCCGCAAACGGCCCGGACATGCCCGAGTGGGCATCACGGTAGCGTGCGCCCGGCGTGGGCATGTCGACGGTGAACACCAGCGTGGTGACGCCGGCCGCCTGGGCGCGCTCCAGCGCATTACGCATAAATCCGCGGTCCTTGAGCACGTAGAGCTGGAACCAGATCGACTGCGGGCTCTGGGACGCCACTTCTTCGATCGGGCACACCGACACCGTCGACAAACAGAACGGAATACCCTTGTTGGCCGCCGCCTTCGCCGCCTGCACTTCGCCGCGCCGCGCGTACATGCCGGTCAGGCCCACGGGGCTGAGGATCACCGGCATGTCCAGTTCCTGGCCAAATAGCGTGGTCTTGAGGCTCAGGTTGTCGACATTGCGCAGGATGCGCTGGCGCAGGCTGATCTCGGCCAGGTCCGAACTGTTCGCGCGCATCGTGTGCTCGGCGTAGGCGCCGCCGTCGATGTAGTCGAACAGGAAGCGCGGGAGCTTGCGCTTGGCGGCAGCGCGGTAGTCAGAGGCGGACGAAATGATCATGCACGGAATCTCGGCAAGGCAAGGTGCCTCCAAGATAGGCAAACTTCTGTCATGATAAAAACAACTTTTATCGCTAGTAGTCAGTCGAAAAAGGAATACTGATGAACCTGAGAACACTGCGTGCCTTTGTCGAAGTGGTTCGCCAAGGCGGTTTCTCTCAAGCCGCTGAAGTGGTGTCCCTGACCCAGTCGAGTGTGAGCAAGGCGATCAAAACCCTGGAGGACGAACTGGGCATGCCACTGCTCAACCGCCTTGGCCATCGCAATGAACTCACCGCCGCTGGCGAAATCGCCTACAGCCGCGCCCTGGTTTTGCTGGCCGAACACAACGATCTGGTCGCTGAGATCAATGACTTGCGTGGTCTCAAACGCGGTGTATTGCGCATCGGCCTGCCGCCGGTGGGCTGTGGCGTGTTGTTTGCGACGATGTTTGCCACCTATCGCACACGCTACCCCGACATCGACATCGAACTGACCGAGTACGGCAGTAAACGACTGCGTGAATGCCTGGAAGCAGGTGAGGTCGACCTGGCGGCCCTCTTGCTGCCCATAGACGAAGGTTTCGACTACCAACCCGTGCGTAACGAACCGCTGATGGCCGTCCTGCCGATCAGCCACCCCCTGGCCCAGCGCAAACGAATCGACTTCACCGACCTGGCAGATTCGCCATTTATCCTGTTCGAAGCCGGCTTCGCCCTCAACGCCAAAATCCTCGCCGCGTGCGAGCGCAAAGGCGTGCAACCGCGTGTGGCAGCGCGCAGCGGCCAGATCGACTTTATCGTCGACCTGGTATCCGCCGGCCTCGGCGCGGCCTTCCTGCCGCGCATGCTCGCGCACAAGCACCAACACCCCGGCATCGCCCTGATCCCCCTGGACGAACCTCATACTGACTGGCACATCGCCCTGGCTTGGCGCGCCAGCGCCCACTTGCCACCCGCCGCTCGGGCCTGGTTGGAATTGGCCAAGGAGTCACAGCTTTCAACCGGCCATCCGGATTAATCGCCCAAAATGTCATGGAAAGCTTGACTTCTCCTTTTCAATCAGTAACATACGGCGCATTCCGCGATAGCTCAGTTGGTAGAGCAAATGACTGTTAATCATTGGGTCCCTGGTTCGAGTCCAGGTCGTGGAGCCAGATAGAGAAAGCCTGCAGAGATGCAGGCTTTTTTTTGCGTTGAATTTGGTAAGGCCCTGTGTGCCCGCCGACAAAGAAAGGCCCGCTGCGAGCAATCGCGCGGGCCTTCTGTGTTTTTAACTGCCCCGTAAAGCAGGATCTCGTCGATTGTTGCGCCGTTGCACCGTGCAGGTCGCGCAATCTGTGCCTATGCTGGCTTCGTTAGTATCAAAATATTCCAAAGATCTTCTCTGCAGTGTGCGTATGGGGCCCTGAAGGCAGCTACATCGAAAGGCACAACGGAACGTGTGGGCAAAACGGCTGGTGAATAGCGCAGTGATTGAGCTTCCTTCGAATAGGGAAACAGGTCTGTGTCGGCAAAAAAAATCCTTTGTGTTATCGGGACGCGTCCCGAGGCCATCAAAATGGCCCCGGTCATTCTGGCCTTGAAAAAAGAGCGTTGGGCCGATGTGCGGGTCGTTGCCACAGCGCAGCATCGTCATTTGCTCGATCAGCTCCTGCGTTTTTTCGGGATCGAGCCCGATATTGACTTGAACATCATGCGGCCAAGTCAAACCCTCGCCACTCTGACCGCCCAGTTATTGCTCGACATGGATACGGTCCTGCTGGAACAGCAGCCCGATGTCGTGCTGGTGCAAGGCGATACCACGACGGTGATGGCCTGCGCCTTGGCATGCTTTTATCAGCGTATACCGCTGGGCCATGTTGAAGCCGGCCTGCGCACCTGGGACAAGCAATCGCCCTTTCCCGAAGAAGCCAACCGGGTCATTACCGGTGAGTTGGCGCGTTGGCACTTCGCACCGACTCAAGGTGCCCGGCAAAACCTGCTGAAAGAGGGCGTCTGCAGCGCGGACATTTTTGTCACAGGCAATACCGTGATTGATGCGCTGCTCGCGACGGCCACCCTGGCTCCGCAACTGGGCCTTGAGCTTGACCCGAGCAAGCGCCTGGTGCTGGTGACGGCTCACCGTAGAGAGCATTTTGGCGAACCTTTTCGCAGCATCTGCCGAGCGTTGCGAACCCTGGCAGAGAACAACCCGCAGGTTCAGTTTCTGTATCCCGTGCATCCGAATCCGAATATCCAGGAAGTCGCCCAGGCGTCCTTGGCGGGTATTGCGAACTTCAGATTGTGCGCGCCATTGGATTACGCGGCGTTCGTGGCTGCCATGAAAGCGGCGTATTTCATCCTGACCGATTCGGGAGGCGTCCAGGAGGAAGCGCCTGCGTTGGGTAAGCCGGTGCTGGTCATGCGTGATGAAACCGAGCGGCCGGAAGCAGTGGAGCAGGGCGGGGTAAAACTGGTGGGCGCGAACTGTGAGCGCATCGTTGAAGAGGCGCAGCGCCTACTGGACGATGAGTCCGCCTATCGCGCCATGGCGCGTGGTTTCTCGCCCTATGGCGATGGGCAGGCGGCCGGGCGCATTGTCAGCGTTCTGCGCGAGCACTTTTCGTGAAGCGTCTGGTCTTCCTCTCGCCGTTACCCTGGGACAGTTTCGCCCAGCGGCCGCACAAGTTTGTCGAATGGGTTCACCGCCGCACGGGCGCGCAGGTGCTGTGGGTAGACCCTTATCCCACGCGACTTCCCCGGTGGAGCGATCTCAGGCGCTCATCGGTAGCCCCAACTACGCACCAGCCTGCCGGCATGCCGTCGTGGCTTAGCGTGATCAACCCCGGCGGTTTGCCCATCGAGCCGCTGCCAGGCGTCGGTTGGGTGAATCAGTTTTTGTGGCGAAACACGCTGAAGCAGATCGATGCATTCATCCACGACGTCCCTGCATTGCTTGTCATCGGCAAGCCCTCAGCGCTTGCGCACTTGCTGTTGCGCCGGCTTCCTCATTGCGCGTCTTTGTACGACGCCATGGATGACTTCCCGGCGTTTTATACCGGCCTGTCCCAGTCTGCGTTGGCGCGCTGTGAGCGGTTGATCGCTCAACGCGTGGACGTTATTTGGGCGTCCAGTTCCGGCCTCGATGCGCAGTGGAGGCGTTATCGACGTGAGGTACAACGGGTATTCAACGGGCTCGACCTGTCGGCGATTTCCGCCGTGCAACCCGCCCCGGTCGCGTCGGCACGCAAAGTGTTCGGTTACGTCGGCACGATGGCGGCCTGGTTTGACTGGGACTGGGTCGCCGCGTTGGCCAAGGCCCGGCCGAACGATGAAATTCGTTTGATCGGGCCGGTCTTCGGGACGTTGGGCGCTCGACTGCCGCCCAACGTGGTGGTGTTGCCCGCCTGTGACCATGGGGCCGCGCTGAGTGCTATGGCCGAGTTTGATGTGGGGTTGATTCCGTTCAAGCAGAACGCGCTGACTGCAGCCGTCGACCCTATCAAATACTACGAGTACCGAGCTTTGGCGTTGCCGGTGATCTCGACTGATTTCGGCGAGATGCATGAGCGTGGTGACCTGCCGGGGGTTTTTATCAGCCACTCGCTGACTGATCTTGCTGCGTTGGCTGAGGCCGCTTTGCAGTGTGAACGCGATACCGATGAAGCCTGTGCCTTTGCACGGCAACACTCATGGGAGGCGCGTTTTGATGCCGCCAAGCTTTATTCATAACTGTGATGTGATCGTAGTTAACTACAACGCTGGCAAGCTGATCGGCGACTGCGTCGCGTCGGCGCTGAAGGAAGGCGCCTTGCGTGTGATCGTGGTGGACAACGGTTCGAGCGATGGGAGCCTGGCGCACTTGAAGGCGTATGAGGCCGATGCCCGCGTAAGCATCATCAGGAACAACCACAACAGTGGTTTTGCCGCGGCCTGCAATACCGGCGCGGGCGTTTGCGATGCGGGTACGTTGTTATTTCTGAACCCCGATTGCGTGCTGATGCCGGGGGCGCTGGGGCACATGATGGACGTGCTGCACAGCGATCCTGCCACGGGCATGGTGGGTGGGTTCCTGTGCAACCCCGACGGGTCCGAACAGCCGGGCGGACGACGGGTGTTCCCCACGCCAAGGCGTGCATTCGTACGGGCGTTTGGGTTGTCCCGCCTGGACTGGCTGTTTCCTTCTTTATGCTCGGACTTCTTGTTGCATCGCGAGCCACTGCCCGACGAACCGGTCGCCGTGGAAGCTATTTCTGGCGCCTGCATGCTGGTCAAACGTGAGGCCCTCGTCGATGTAGGCCTGTGGGACGAAGGCTATTTTCTGCACTGCGAAGACCTGGATTGGTGCATGCGTTTCCGATTGAAACAGTGGCGCGTGGTGTTTGTGCCCCAGGCGCGCGTCATGCACTGGCGGGGTGCGTGCAGCCGGAGCCGGCCATTCTTTGTCGAATGGCACAAACACCGTGGCATGGTGCGTTTCTACGAGACGTATTTCAGGGCGCAGTATCCCAAGGTGCTCTGGTGGTGGGTGGTGATGGGGGTGTGGCTGCGCTTCGGTATGGTCTCAACCTACTATGGCGTCAAGTTGATGCTGGCTCGACTGGGCGTTGGGCGTGCCTGAGGTCACGGTGGGGGTGCTGGGGGCCAGCAGCTTGGTGGGGCGTTATGTACTGGCGTTGCTTGCGCGCGAACACTGCAAGGTCGTCGCGTTTTCCCGGCAGGAACAGCACGGTACGGAGAGTGGCACGATTCATTGGCAGCGTTTAGCCGAACTGGCGAAACCTGAGCCTGTGCAGACCATTTCGTTGTGGATCTGTGTGGCGCCGATCTGGGTGCTACCGCAGTATTTTGCGCTACTGCAGGCCTGCGGTGCCCGCAAAGTCATCGCTCTCTCTTCCACCAGTTGCTTTACCAAAAGCCACTCCGATGACCTGCACGAGCAGCACCTGGCCAGCCAGTTGCGCGACGCCGAGGTCCGCGTTGAAGATTGGGCGCTGCATCACCAGGTCCACTGGGGCATCCTGCGGCCTACGTTGATCTACGGCGACGGGCGCGACAAAAACATCGCGGAGATTGCCCGGTTTATCCGCCGGTTCGGTTTTTTTCCGGTGTTTGGCCGTGCGATGGGGCTGCGCCAACCCGTGCACGCCGAGGATGTGGCGATGGCTTGTGTGCATGCAGTGCAGGCGCCCCACGTGTGCCGTCACGCTTATAACCTTTCAGGCGGGGAAACACTGGCGTACCGGGACATGGTGAGCCGAGTGTTCAGCGCCCTGAACCGGCGCCCGCGTTTGCTCACGGTGCCGCTTTGGGTATTCAGGATTGCCGTGCCGCTGCTGCGCTGCCTTCCGCGCTATCGTAAGTGGTCGGCGGCGATGGCGCAGCGCATGAACCAGGATTTGGTCTTCGATCATGGGGATGCAGCGCGGGACCTTGGCTTTGTGCCCAGGACGTTTTTGCTGTCGGAACAGGAACTGCGTTAGTCACTCATGCTCATGGGGCACCCACGGGCCCCACTTCGCTTCGTAAAGCGCCTTGTTGCGTTCAAACAGCGCCAGACGCTCGCCTTGGTGCATGAGTTTGAACGACGCCGACAGGTGATGATGGATGAACACATCACGCGCGCAGGCGCTCACCAATCCGGCTTGCTCGACCCGTCGGCAGTAGTCGTCATCCTCGAAGAATCCCCGTCCATACGCCTCATCCAGCGGGCCGATGCGTGTGTAGGTACTGCGCGGCATCATCACGCAGAAAAACGCCAGGGTCGGCAGCCGGACAACTTCGCCCAGGTGCCGGCAGGTATAGCGCCGAGCCGCCTGCGGCATGTCCGCGAGGCTGGCGTAGCCAATGTCGACCTTGGCCTGATTGCCGATGTTATTGGTCACCGGGCCGATCAGGCCGAGTTCGGGGTGGCGTTGCAAATGCCGCTGCAATGTACTTGCCCACCCCGACGTCACCTGCGTGTCGTTGTTGAGCAGCGCGAGGTAATCGCCGTTGGCAACCGCTAAACCCTGATTGTTTGCGGCAGCGAAGCCACGGTTGTCGGTGTTGAGTATGAGTGTCTGCCCGCTCCCGGCAGCCCACTCGGTGAGAAATTCGGCGCTGCCATCATTGGAGGCGTTATCCACCACGATGATCTCCAGCGCGGCGGATTCGCGGTTGCGCTCCAGGCTGTCCAGGCAGGCGCGGGTCAGCGCTAGGTTGTTGTAGGTCACCACGATGACGCTGGTCCGTGGGGCGTGTTCGCTGTGTTCGGCCAGGGTTATGAGCGTATCGGCACGGTGTGCCCAGGTTTGTTGGGCGGCGAACGCCTGCCGTTGGGCAATCTGTTCAATGGTTGACGGCACCAGCGCTTGGGCAATGGCCGCAATAAACCCTGGCGTATCCCGCGCGACCTGCACTTGTTCGCCGAATTGCTGCATTTCTGGCAGATCCACCGTAACCACTGGTTTGCCGGCGCTCAGGTACTCATAGACTTTGACCGGGTTGGTGGCGAGTGTCAGCGGCGTCACCTTGAACGGCACGATGCACAGGTCGAAACCGTGCAGGTAATAGGGCAGTTCGGTATAGGGCACTTCACCGATAAATTCGACGTTCGGGCAGCCGCGCAATCGGGCACGAACCCCTACTGTATCGGCGCCGATCAGTAGCACGACATGCTGGGGAAAGGCCTTGGCGATCTGGACCACCAACGCGTGGTCGAACCAGTCGGCGATGGCGCCGTAATAACCAATCACCGAGCGTTGCAAGCGATCACGGTAGATCGACGCCGGCACGCTGGAGAACTGGCTGAAATCTGCGGCATTGCGCAGGACGGCGCTGGGCCTGTTGGCTTGGACCGGCCATTGCTGGGCCAGCCAGTCGGAGGTGAACAGTCGGATGTCGGCGTCCCGGACCAGTCGCTGCTCAAGGAGCAGGATGTCCGCTGCGTTGTCGCCGAAGCCTTGATGATGGTCCATGCAGTCGTAGATCAATCGGCTATCGGGTAACTCAGCGGCGACGTCGCACCAGAACGGGTGTTGCACCAATGAAATCACCCGTGCGCAGCCGGCCCAAAGCAGCACCTCGCCGATGCTGCTGCACAGCTGTTGAACCTGCGCGGTGCTCGGGGCCGCGGCGTAGATCAGCGGCGCGCCACGCGTGAACAAGTGGACCTGGAACAACCGGTGCTCTTGGTCCAGCGCCTCAAGCTCAAAGCCGGCGTGGCTGGCATCTATCAGTGACGTCGAAACGTAAATAACCCGCCGTCCCGTGGCGACCAGCGCGAGGGCCAGTTGTTGAGGGCGTTGGTGCCGGAAGTCCCAGTCGATAGCGCCCCAGATAATGTAGTCCGCCAGCCCGGCCTGCGGTGGCTGCGGGGCTGGCGAAGGGCTGACGAAACCCTGCCCGGAGTTCAGGGCGCTGCGTAGCGCGCGAACTGCTCTGAGCACTGCCCTTCGGTAAAAGGCCGCGAGCAGTTTTTTCATACTGGCCGGAAGCGGCAGCCGGTGGTAGGCCACACGCCAGCGGTTCCAGCGTGAGGGACGCCGATCGGTCAGCATAGGGGCGGGCTGCCTTATCAGGACTTTCGCGGTGAGGCGGCGACGATGACGAAGTCGCTTTTCAGCGTGCCGGATTCGATCAAGCCGTCTTCGATGTCGAACAACATTTGCAGCACCCGTAACGACTGTGGATTGTCCTCCTTGAAATTGCCGGCGATACCGTGCATCAGGAACTGCAGCAGCGAGCCGCCGCAAAGATTCAGTGCCCGGATATCAAAGTGCTCTCCCACCACCCGCAGAATATCCGCCGAACGCACGGCTTCCGAAGGGTCGACTTTGACCACGTCGGCCGGGTCGGGTAATGGCACGGCGTGTTGCACCTGGCCGTATGAACCCTGCACGAATGAACGGCGAAACTGCTCGGGAATCAAGCCGAACGCGTGGCTGATGGCTGCACGTTGCTGCGCATCAAAGGCGAAGTGGTTGGCCCCGACGTATTCATTGAAGAACAGCCAGCCGCCGGGTTTCAGGCTATGGGCAACGCGCTGGCAGACCACCTCCAGCTCACGGATATGGTGCAGCGAACCATTGAACCAGACCGCATCGTATTGATTGGCGGGCAGGTCAGTCTTTTCGATATCGCACAACGAGTAATTGATTGTTGACGCACCCATCGCCAGCGCTTCTGCCCTGGCGGCGTCGAGTGCGCCCGGTGCGATGTCCACGGCGTCGCAGTGTTCGAATGCGTGGAGCCTGTAGAGCTCGCGCTCCAGGGTGCCGGTGCCACAGCCGATACTGAGCATCCGAGCGCCTTGCACCGGGTCGCCCAGGAACTCTTTGAGGCAGTACTGCACCCAGCCGGGGTGGCCGCTGCCAGCCGTTGCCTTGCGCTGATGGCGCCGCTGTACCGCCGGAACGGCGAGCCAGTAGACATCCGCAGAAAAAGCATCGGAGCCGGCCATGTTTTCCGACCAGTGATCGGCCGTCACTTGCTTGTCGGCGCTTATCTCTTCCAGCTTACCGCTGAGCTTGCTCATGATTCGCTTGAACACGGAGTCCTCCTTGGGTGGGTCAGTGCGTATCCGGTTGTCGCTGTGGCTGCGGACGTGTCCAAGCCCCCCATTTGCTTTCGAAATACGCTTGGTTTTTGTCCCACAGCGCTTGGTATTCACCGCTGACAATCAGCTTCTTGAAGGAAGCTTGGCCTACGTGATGGATGAAGGCGTCCTCTGCGCACACGGTCCGCAAGCCCGCCGCCTGGATACGCCGGCTGTAATCGTCGTCCTCGAACATGCCGATGCCGAAGGCCTCATCCAGCCAGCCGATGCGCTCGAACACGTCGCGACGCATGGCCACGCAGAACATGGCGAGCATGCTGATATCGAACGTACGGCCTCGGTGCTGCGCGACGTGGCGGTCGGCGAAGGCTTCCATGTGTGCAATGTCAGCGTAGTCGACGCTGATCTTGGCTTCGTTACCCACCGAGTTGGTCATCGGGCCGATCAGGCCGATCTGTGGGTCTTGCAGGTGGCGGAGCAACGGGTCTATCCAGCCCTTGGGCACCACAGTGTCGTTGTTGAGCAGCACCAGGTAATCCCCGGTTGCCAATTTGAGCCCCTGGTTATTGGCGGCGGCGAAGCCCAGGTTAAGGTCGTTGAGCACCAGGGTGAGGTTGGCGTGGGTGCGGCCCAGGTAACGCAGGTAGTTGCCCGTATCGTCCGAGGAGGCGTTGTCGACGATGATCAGCTCGTAATTAGGGTAGGTGGTGTTGCGCAGCAGGCTTTCGACGCAGGCTTGGGTCAGCTCGACATTGTTGTAGGTGACGACCACGATCGACACTTTCGGATGCAACGCCTTCAGTGCGCTGAGGTTGGCGTCGAAGCGATTGCGCCAGTCATTGGCGCTGGCGAGTGCCACTCGCTCGGTGGGCGTCGCGAGATCGGTTTCGCTTAAGGCACGGTTAATCTGCTCGATGAACGCTTGCGGCCCATCGGCGAAATACACGTAGTCGTCGTAGATCTTCATTTCTTCCAGCGGTACCGACACCACCGGTTTACCCGCGCTGATGAACTCGTAGAATTTCACCGGATCGACCGCGTGGGTCACGTTGTACAGCCGAAATGGGATCAGGCAGACATTGAAGTGGTACAGGTACAACGGCATCTGGGCATAGGGCTTTCTGCCGAGCAGGTGCACATTGGGCAAACGGTCAAGGCCGGCCAGGTCCTTGACGAAAATGTCGCCGATCAACACGAAACTCCAGTCTGTACGCTGCCGGGCGATGGTGGCGATCAACTGCAAGTCCACCCACTCGGCCAGGCCCCCGTAAAAACCGATCAAGGGCCGTGGGATGTCCGACAGCAGGCTGTTGGGCACGCAGTTGCGTTCGAAGAATCCGAAATCCACACCATTGCGCAACAGCAGGCAGTTACTGCTCGTCGTTGCCCATTTTTCGTGCAGCAGGGCGGCGGTGACGGTCACCAAGTCGGCGTCTCGAACCAGGGTTTCTTCTTCCTCCAGCAACACCTTGCCGATGCCCGGAAAGCCCACCCAGTCATCCATGCAGTCGTATTGGATTTTCCAGCCATGGTCTCGGCGCAACTGAGCGGCGAGTGGTGCCCAGAAGGCCAGGTGGACGACGGACACCGCCGTCTTTATGCGCAAGTCCTCGGCCAGTTGCTCAATCGCCGTCGAATAGGCCAGTAGATTTTTTTCCCCGATGCGGTCGTTGTAGCAGTCCACGAACTCCTGGCGCTGTAACGCAATCTCGAAGACGCCGGGCGCCACTTCAAGGCAGCTATAGGCATGGCCGGGCTCGGCACTGCGTGAGGGCACGATGTAGAAGACGCGGTAGCCATGCCTGGCGAACTGGCTCATCAACTGCTGGGGGCGCTGGAAACGCGCGGCCCAGTCGATATTGGCGAAGCAGAGGATGTCGAAGCGGTTCTCTGACGAGGCTTCGTCAGGCGCTGGCGACCCGTTGCTTATCGACGGGCTGCTAAGAGGAAAACTGTCCTGGTGCAGGAAGTCGGGAGTGTCGGGGCCGGTGTGCAGTGATCGGTATCGCAACCAATGAAGCAGTGCTCGCAACGGCTTGGTGATCCGCCAGGAGCGCGTGTTTTTTAACGTTGCGATATAGGCAATTGCTGCGTCTCGCTGCCGGCTGGCTGCATCACGCTCCATGCGCATGCGGTCTTGCTCAAGGGTAGCTTGGCTGTCCTTATCCATGTCGTTGGCCTTCACGAGCGTGTTGGGTTGTTCTGCTCGCCATAAGCGTGCAGCGGTGTCTGGTCATCGGCGGGCCACATCGAACTGCTGGAGCCAGGTCGATAGAACGTGACGGTGACGCTGCGCCGAGAGGAGCGGCAACCGTCCACCACCCGTGAAACGGCATGCCAGGAATGGTCTGAGCGAACCAGAATGGCTGAGTTGCCGATCACCGGGACCACTTGCGCGATGATATCGGTGGGGGCTGCAGAGCCGAGGATTTGCAGGCAACCGCCCTCGGCCGGGTTCCACGTCTGGTTGAAATACAGGATGTGCGTGACCAGCTTGTCGCCCAGGTCCGGGTGAGGTCCCAGGTTGGCCCCAGGCCCGTAATGGAACACGTTGACCTCCATCGGCACGTGCGTCAGGTCCACGCCGGTCAACGCGGACATCGCCTGGCGGTACTTCGGCGAACGCAAGCTGTGGGTCAATGCCAGCCATTGGCGGCTTAACGTCTGTGGGTTGACCACCTCGTGGCTGCCCATTGCGATCAACTGCCGTGCCTCGTATTCGTAGTCCTTCGCCCCGCCGTAGCCGGAGACCGTCTTGAAGTGATCGTGCGGGTAGGTTTCGGCCAGCGCCCTCGCATCTTCCGGCGTATATAACTCACCGATCTCGGCCCAGGCATACGGGGCGGTGTGCAAGCGATGGGCACTTAGTTTGCTCAGGTCAATCATGTCGAAGGGCTCCCAGCCATTTCTGCAAAGTACGGCGAGCGTGGCGCAGCGGCGCCGTCAGCTTGAAAGAGTTGGAGCGATACAACTTTTCAAGCGCCTGTTGATGGTGTTCGTGTTCGGCTTGCCGCTCGGCGGCCTGGCGCTGGCTCTCTATGTATAGAGCTTCGAAAACGCCCCGCTCGGCGACCTGACGCTGGCTCTCTACGTATAGATCTTCGAAAACACCCCGCTCGACGGCCTGACGCTGGCTCTCTATGTATAGATCTTCCAAAACACCGGGCAAGCCTTGCCAGTAGCGGTTGAGGGCCGGGGGGGTGGGCCTGCGACCTTCGCGAACCAGCTCTGCCACACGGTCCCAGTGCGCGTCGACCTGTTCCATCGCCGAGGCGGTGACGGCAGATATCGGCTGCTTGCCCAACTGAGCGCGAAACCACTGCGGGTCAATCGCCTGGTCCCGGCGCAATTGGAAGATTCGCCCATGGCTGGGCAGTGCGGTGTATTTGCCGGTGCCCAGGTCTGCCGAGCAGAAGATCGGTACACCAAACACCAGCGAACTGATCGCCAAGTGGTAGCTGTGCCCGATCACACCTTCGGCATGGGCGATCACCTCGGCCAGCAGCAGGGGAGTGGGCCAATACGGCAGGCACCGCGAGCGCTCCAGATCATCGCCCAGGACTGAAGGGTGATCGCCCAGCACCGGCCCGATGGGCAGCAGCAATAGTTGCAGGTCCTCGAACAAGGCGGCATGTGTTCGCCACATCGCCAGGAAACTGTCCAGCCCCCACATGGCGTGCACCACCACATAGGGTTTGGTCAGGTCGGCACTGGCGCGTAATGCCAGGAATTCGGCTGACGGTGATTGGGGATCGAGCAGCCGAGGAAGACCAAAGGCGGTGTCGGGCAGCACCTGCACCGAGGCTGTTTCCGACACGCGGGCCAAGACCGCCTGCGACAGCGCATCCCTAACCCTGATGTGGGGGCTGTGATCCAGGGTCAGCTTCACCAGCGGCGCGGCCCACGGCGGTATGTCGTTGCAATGCATGCCCGGCGCATTCCAGATCAGCGGGACGCCGTGTTGCAACGCGATCAGTGCCGGCGTCAGCCAGTAACCGGTGGGGTGGTGGATGGACGCGTCCGGCGGGTAATAGTCGGTGGCCACCACTTTGTCGAAGCGAATGATGAAGCCGCCACCGATCAATACCCCGTCAAGCTGGGCGGCGATGTCGGGCAGTTGGGTCACTGAGGTGACCGCGTAAGGCCATTCAGGCTCGGCTTTGCCGTGATAGGAAAATCGGTGCAGCGTTATCGGGCCCAGACGCCTGGTCAACTCCGCCTCGGCGAGGATGGGGAACAATAAGTCGCCGTAATTGGCGACATCGAAGGTGCCGAAGATCCCGACCTGCCATTTTCGACTCATTGCAACTCCCCGGATTGGACTGTTTGAGCGCCGGGGCTGGCTTCTATTCCCAGGTCGACGAAGCCCAGGAAGTCCTTGGTGCCAGGCAAGGTGTCGAAGGCCAATAGCGCAACCTGCTTTTCGATCAACTGTGCAGTTTCTTCGGTGTGGCCGTTCATCAGTTTCAGTGTGATGTGGTACTTGCCCGCCGCGAGGCTGGCGGGGAAGCGGACGGTAATCGTCGCCCTGCGCCAGCCGTCTTGCGCGACCTCCATGTGCAGCGGCAGATTGGCCCCGCCGATCACCAACAGTCGGGCTTCCTGGATTGTCACGCTGATGGTCGGCAGCTCGATGGTTTCACGCACCCGGGTTTCGATGCGCAGCTCGATGGTTTCGCCATACACAAAGCTCGAATACAGGCTGTCAGTGTTAGTAAAGCAGGCCGCAACAATATGGCCTTCATCCGTGCCAAAGGCGATACCACCCTGCTTGGCGAGAAACGGCTTGGGGGCAACGGGCACCGTGCCGCCGCTGGCCCAGCGGCGCTGCTCGTCACGCATTTCGAGCAGGTAGAGTTCGGCCATTTCTTCGGGAGAACCGCTGGCGCGCACCTTGCCTTCACGCAGGTAAATCACCCGATTGCAAAAACGTTTGACCATGCCCATGTCATGGGACACGAACAGCAGTGTCGTCCCTTGTTGAGTCAGTGCTTCCAGACGATTGAGGCATTTGAATTGAAAGGATGCATCCCCCACTGCCAGGGCTTCGTCGACGATCAGGATGTCCGGTTGCACGCACACCGCCACCGCGAAGGCCAGCCGCACCAGCATGCCGCTGGAGTAGGTCTTGGTCGGCTGGTCGATAAAGTCGCCAATATTGGCAAAGTCTGTGATTTCGGCGAATCGCGCCTCGATTTCGGCGTGGCTCAGCCCCAGCACGGCACCGTTCATGTAGACGTTTTCGCGGCCGGTGAACTCGTGATTGAAGCCCGAGCCCAGCTCCAGCAACGCGGCGACGCGGCCATGGCTCTGAAGGCTGCCGGACGTGGCACTCAGCGTGCCGCAGATCAGTTGCAGAAGCGTCGATTTGCCACTGCCGTTGCGACCGATGATGCCCACCGTCTCGCCTTTGCGCAGCTCCAGCGACACATCCTGGAGTGCCCAGAACTCTCGATAAAAATGTTTTTTGCCTCGGGATAGCATCTGCCACAGGCGATCCCTGGGCGTGTCATAGATGTGGTAGCTCTTACTCAGGTTGGCCGTTTGCACGGCGATTTCAGAGCACATCGGCAAATCCTTTGCGGGTCTTCTGGAACCAGATAAACCCCAGCCAGGCGACGCCACTGGCAACCACCAGGCCGCAGGCCCATGTGAAGGGATCGGGCACGATGCCCCAAAACAATACGTCTCGGGTCTGCTCGACCACCCGAGTGAGCGGGTTGAGGTGCAGAAGGCCTTGGTAGGCCTGGGGGAATGCGCTGGTAGGGTAAAAAATCGCCGACACAAACATCAAGGCCGTCGTCAGCACGCCGACCATCTGGCCGACATCGCGCAGGTAAACGCCCAGCGAGGCCAGCAGCCACGAGATGCCCAGGGTAAACAGCACCAGTGGCAGCAGCACCAAGGGCAAGAGCAGGCTGGTCAACGGTGGCAGGCCGAAAAACACCAGGTGGAAGACCAGCCAGATCGTCAGGCTGGCCAGGGTATGGAACAACACCGCGCCCAGCACTACCCACGGCAGGATCTCCAGGGGGAACATGACTTTCTTGACGTAGTTGGCGTTGGAGATGATCAAGCCCGGCGCACGGCTCACGCATTCGGAAAACACGTTGAACACCAGCAGGCCGGCAAACACCAGCAACGCAAACTCCGTTCTGGAGCCGCTGCCTTGGGGCCAGCGCATCTTGAACATCATGCTGAACACGAAGGTGTACACCAGCAACATGAAGAGCGGGTTCAGGAACGACCACAACAGCCCCATGATGGAGCCACGATACCGACCAATTACATCCCGCTGGACCATGGATACCAACAGTTCTCTGTGTCGCCAAGGGCTGGAAAACATGCCGGCCTGCGTGTTTGTTTGACTCATCCAACGATTCCCATGGCCAGTGCAGTGCGCTCATGAGTCTAGTCAGCAATTGTCGTTTCGCTATGTACCTTTTAAGGATTGTTCAATCGACCTTGATCAGCCCTGTATTGCTGGTGGCTCCCGCGATGGCCCTGACGCGTCGGTGCGTCAGCCGGTCTTCATGCAATCCTCGGTGCGAGTAAAATTTTTTTGTGGGCGCCGCTTGAAATTTTTTCCCCTGATCCTACTTAGGTTTTACGCGATGCCGAATGCGGGTCGCGTATCAAATCACTTGGAGAAAACTCAGGAGATTTTGCAATGGCTACTACTCTCTCGTTGGCCCCACTGTTCCGTCATTCCGTTGGTTTTGACCGGTTCAACGACCTTTTTGAATCGGCGCTTCGCAGCGAGGCCGGTACCACCTATCCACCTCACAACGTCGAAAAGCACGGTGATGATCATTACCGGATCGTCATCGCGGCCGCAGGACTTGTGGAGGATGACCTGGAGATCCAGGTGGAAAAAGGCGTGTTGACCGTCGCCGGTGGCAAGCGTGAACACGATGAGGGCATCACTTACCTGCACCAAGGCATTGCCCAGCGCGCGTTCCGTCTGTCGTTCCGCCTGGTCGACCACATTGAAGTGCAGGGCGCGCAACTCGCCAATGGGTTGCTGAGCATTGATCTGCTCAGGGTGGTCCCGGAGGAAGCGAAGCCTAAGCGCATTGCGATTGGCGGTGCGGCCAAGGCTGACGTGAAATCCATCAGCGAGCAGTAAGGCTGGAATGAATAAAGGCGCTCTTCGGAGCGCCTTTATTCGATGTGGCGAGGTCAAAATTAGCCGCTTTTGTGGTGAGCGGGCTCGTCACAAAAGCACAGCCGCCGCTTCATTGCATCTGCACATTTTGCGCGTTCTGCTGCTGCCCAGCCCGCCCCTCCCACTTGGCAATCACCAACGGCGCCAACGCATTGCCCAGCACATTCAGCGCTGTGGTCGGCATCTCCATCAAGCGGTACACCCCGGCGATAAACGCGATGCCTTCCAACGGCAAACCGGCGCTGGCCAGGGTGGCCGAAAGAATCACGAACATGAACCCCGGCACCCCAGCCGCGCCCTTGGAGGTGAGCACCATGGTCACCACCAGCAAGGCCTGATCGCCCAGGCTCAAATCAATGCCGTACAACTGCGCGACGAACAGGGTACCGATGCCGAGGAACAGTGAGGCGCCGTCGAGGTTGAACGAGTAACCCACCGGCACCACAAAGCTCACCAGTGAAGGTGGTACGCCGTAGGTCTCGAGTTTCTTCATCAGTTGCGGCATCACCGCCGCAGAGCTGGCGGTGGAGAAGGCCAGTACCAGTTCATCCTTGATATGACGCATCAGCGCGAACAGGTTGATCCCGCACAGGCGCGCCACCAGGTTGAGCACCACCAGCACAAAGAAGGCGATGGCCGCATAGCTGACCATGATCAGCTTGGCCAGTGGCAGCAACGAGCTGAAGCCGAAGTTGGCCACGGTCACGGCAATCATGCCGAACACGCCGATGGGCGAGTAGGCCATGATCATCGAAGTGACCTTGAACATCGCATCGCTGACGCCGCGCAACAGTGCGATGACCGGGTCTTTGCGCTCGGCGGGCAGGCGCGCCACGCCCAGGCCGAACATCACCGCAAAAAACAGCACCGACAGCAGGCTGCCCTGGGCCATGGCGTTGACCACGTTGTCGGGGATGATGCCGACGATGATCTGCCCCAGGCTATGACCGGCGCCGTTGCTGGTGGGCAGGGTGATATTCGCCGCGTGCAGGCTGGACAGTTCAGTGCCGGCGCCGGGCTTGAGCAGGTTGCCCATGACCAGGCCGATGATAATCGCCAGGGTGGTGATGCAGAAAAAATAGCTCAGGGATTTGACCCCGATACGGCCCAGGGATTTGCCGTCACCGTGCCCGGCAATGCCCACCACCATGCAGGAAAACACGATGGGCACCACGATCATTTTCATCAGCTTGATAAAGATGTCGCCCGCCGGTTGCAGGACATTGTCCACCAGCCATGGTCGGGATTCGGGAAAGCGGTGCAGCAGGGCACCAATGGCGATACCGGCGAGCAAGCCGATCATGATTTGCCAGACCAGCGCGATACGGGGCGTGTGCATGGGAATGCCTCATTTGAGATCAATGATTTTTAAATTGTTGTTCTAGGCAGTCAAAAGGCGTCCGTCCGCTGGTCGCCGGGTGTTACGGGTGGCCGTCAGCGCAGGTCGTGGCATGCGTCTTTGAGGCGACGGCACCCTTCTTCGATCACGTCCAGGGAGCTTGCGAACGACAGGCGCACATACGGCGACATGCCGTAGGCCGCGCCGCTGACCGTGGCCAGGCCGTAGTCGCGCAGCAGGTAGTCCACCAGTTGGGTGTCGCTGTCGAGGCGATCACCTTGGGGGGTGAGCTTTCCCATCAGGCCGCTGACGTTGGCGAATACATAAAACGCGCCATCCGGTGGTGTAACGCCCAATTCGGGGATGCCCTCAAGCAGCGCCAGAATCCGCGCGCGGCGTTGCTGGTATTCCCCGCGCATGCCGGCGATAGGTGCTTGATCACCCGCAAACGCGGCCACAGCTGCCGCCTGGCTCAATGAGCTGGGGCAGGTGGTGGTCTGTGACAGCAACTTGGCGATGGCCGCGATCAACCACGCCGGCCCCGCGCCAAAGCCCAGGCGCCAACCGGTCATCGCATAGCCCTTGGACGCGCCGTTGACGATCAGCGTGCGTGGCTTGAGGTCGGGCGCCAGGCGTGTCAACGGCACATGCCGGGCGTCTCCGTAGACGAAGTGTTCGTAGATCTCATCGGCCATGACCAGCACATGGGGATGGCGGCGCAACACCTGCGCCAGGGCCAGCAGCTCGGCTTCGCTGTACACCGCGCCGCTGGGGTTGTTCGGGCTGTTGAGGATCACCCATTTGGTGCGTGGGGTGATCGCCTCTTCGAGCGCGGCGGGCGACAGCTTGAAACCCAGGCGTTCATCGCCAGGAATGATCACCGGCGTGGCATCGTTGAGCCGTGCGATGTCCGGGTACGAGACCCAATACGGCGTGTGCACGATGACTTCATCGCCGCGATTCAACGTGGCGGCCAACGCGTGATAAATGATGTGCTTGCCACCGCAACCGGCGACGACTTCGTCCAGCCCATACACCACTTCATTATCGCGCTGCAGTTTCAGGCAGATGGCCTGGCGCAGCGCGAGGGTGCCTGGGGTGGCCGTGTAATGGGTATCACCGTTGTGCATCGCCAGGCTGGCGGCCTCAAGAATATGCGCTGGGGTGTCGAAGTCCGGCTCGCCCACGGTGAAGTTAACGATGTCGCGGCCTTGGGCGCGCAACTCGGTGACCAGGGCGTTGGCAGCAATGCTGGGGGAGGGCGCGATACCCAGGACACGGTCCGACAAAAATGCAGTGCTCATCTCGGACTCCTTCACACCAGGCCGGCATTGTTGAGGGCCTTGTCGATCCAGCTCTGGCGCACCGCACCGCTGGCAATTTCGGCCTTGACCGCTTCTTCGTGCTCGGCATGTTGCGCGGCGCGGCGCAGCACTTCGGCGGCGTCGGCCTGGGAGAACGCGACCAAGCCGTCTTCATCACCCACCAACAGGTCGCCGGGATTGATCACCATGCCGCCGATGGACACCGGCACGTTCACTTCGCCGGGGCCGGTTTTGTAAGGGCCGGTGTGCACCACGGCGCGGGCGTAGCAAGGGGTGTCCTCAAAGCTGGCGACATCGCGAATCGCGCCGTCGATCACAAACCCCACGCAACCACGCTGTTGGGCGTAGAGCTTGACCAGCTCACCGATCACCGCGTTGTTGGTGTCGCCTTGGCCGTCCACCACCAGCACATGGCCGGGTTGCAGCATGCTCATGGCCTTGTAGATCAGCAGGTTGTCGCCGGGACGGGTCTTGACCGTGATCGCCGTGCCCACCAGCTTGCCGCTGCGGTTGTAGCGCGTGAGTCCACGGGCGCCGATATGCCGGCCGAGGTTGTCGCTGATATGCGGCGTGACCACCTGGGCAAACGCCTCGACCAGTTCGGCCGGGGCCATGGGCGCGTTGGGAAGGATGCGTGAACCGGGCAAGGACATGGCAAATCTCCAGAATTGTTAGATAGCGATGGGCTATGGCCGGATCTTAGGAGTGATGACCGAAGAGTTTTAGCGATATTTTATGATGTGATAGCATCGCTTTTTCTCATGAATTGGTCGCCATGATCACCTTCAAGCAAATCGATGCGCTGTATTGGATTGCCGAACTCGGCAGCTTTGAAGCGGCGGCGAACAAGCTGAACATGTCTCAGTCGGCCATCTCCAAGCGCATCCAGGAGTTGGAAGACACCTTCGACGTCGAGATTTTCGACCGCAGCAAGCGCAACGCCCGGCTGACGGAGAAGGGTGGTGAGCTGCTCGACTACGCCCGCGACCTGCTCAACAGTCGCGACCAACTGCTCGAACGGGTCAGCGCCCGCGAAGTGCTGGTGCGCCGTTTTCGTCTCGGCGTCACCGAACTCACCGCATTGACCTGGCTGCCGGCGTTGGTGGAAGCGCTGCGCCAGGCCTACCCCAAAGTGCAGATCGAACCGTCGGTGGAACTGAGCAGCGAACTGTTTCGCAAGCTGGAAAGCGACCAACTCGACCTGGTGATTGTGCCGGACGTTTACAGCGACCCGCGCTTCCATAGCACCGCGCTGCAAAGCCTCGAAAACGCCTGGATCTGCGCGCCGGGCCTGATCCCCCATCCAGACCCCGTAAGCCTGGAAGTGCTGGCCGATTACACCGTCCTGACCCAGGGTTCGCAGTCGGGCACCGGCTTGATCTACGAGCGTTGGCTGGCCGCGCACAACGTGCAGATGCCGCGCACGCTCACCAGCCATAACCTGCTGGTGCAGGTGGGGTTGGCGCTGTCGGGGATCGGCGTGAGTTATTTGCCCAAGGCGTGTTTGTCGCACCTGATCGAGCACGGCGCATTACGCGCGCTGGTCACGCAGCCGGAGTTGCCGAGTATCCAGTACGTGGCATTGCACCGGGTGGACCGTCAATTCGGCTTGAACCAGGACGTGGCGCGGCTGGCGCAGGCCTGCTGTGATTTTTCGCGGTTACTGTTTTAGAACCAGTGTGGCGCGGTGCTAGTGTATCGGTGCGGTTGAACACCCTTTAAAGAGGCTCACAGGTATGGCATTCACCACCCTGATACTGGATGCTCCCGGCCCGCCGTTGCTGTTCGAGGAAGTCGGCCGATTCCTTGAGTTGGGCCTGATCGTCACCCTGAATCTCTACTATTTCACGGATAAACACAGTATCCGTGAGCACTATGGCGAGCGCATCCGGTACACCGAGATCAATGGCCACGACCGGCAAGCTTTTATCGACGCCGTGACTCAGGCCGGGGGGTATAGCGTGTTGAAGACGCGCCTGAATATTCCCATTGAGAGCGAACTGATCCGCGCCGCGGCATCATCGGCCCTGCCAACGCCGCTGCGCGCCATCGCCCAAGCGGGTACAGGCGTTAACCATATCGACCGGCAAGAGGCTGAGCGGTGTGGCGTGACCGTACTCAACACGCCGGGCTCCAACGCGTCGGCGGTCGCCGAATACGTCGTCGCCCAGGCGTTGTTTTTATCCAGGGACCTGGACCACTACAACGCCGAAACGCACAACGGCCGCTGGTCCAAGGGCACCTTGGCGCCCGGCCTCGAATTCGGCGAACTCACGCTGGGGGTGGTGGGCACCGGCAGCATTGCCCAAGCCGTCGCACGCAAAGCGGGATCGCTCGGTATCAATGTCATCGCCAGCGGTTCAGAGCGTTTTACGCAGCAGGTCGCGCGTAGCCTTGGGCTTGAGCGACGGCAAACCCTCGAACAATTGCTGGGCGAGGCCGACGTGGTTTCTATCCACGTACCGCTGACACCGCTCACCCAAGGCCTGTTCGGCCTTGCCCAGTTCAGGCTGATGCGCCAAGGTTCGATACTGATCAATACCGCTCGCGGCGGCATCGTCGACGAAGCCCAGTTGGCAAGCTTCATGACCGCGTTTCCCAGGCATATCAAAGCGGTTGCCATCGATACCTTTGTCCACGAAAAAGACCGTTTTTATTCGCCACTGGCAGGCATCAGCAATGCCCAACTGACACCGCATATCGCAGGCAACACGACGACGGCGATCCGTAAGGCTTCACGGCAGATTGTCGACAAGATCCACGCACTCAGCCTGGCTGCGGGCGCAGGTTAACCACGGACCTGTTCATGGTCATCGGCTCGTTCGCCAGCTTGCTGGTGCTGCTGACCATTGCCGAGCCGGTGCCGGTGAGCATTACCAGCGATACGTCAACGAACTGACCAACTGTCGCTCATCGCCATACCGGCAAATCGCGAATTCGCAATAGGTGTAGCGCTTGTTGGTGACGTTATTGGCGTTCAGCGCGACTTCCCAATGCGGGTCGATCTCGTAGCTGGCGCGGGCGTCGTACAGGGTATAGGCAGGCATCGATGACGGCACGCCGGAAGCCTGGGTGGTGCCTTTGTAGCGGGCGCCGCCGCCGATGCGCAGTTGCGGGATGCCGAGCGCCGCCAGGCGGTAATCGGCCCAGAGGGCGGCCTGGTGGTAGGGCGTATCTTCGCTGCGTTGGCCGATTTCACTGGCGATATCGCTTTTGGTGATGCGTGCGTCGATGTAGGCGTAGGACGAGATCAGGCTGAGGTTGGGGGTGACTTCGGTCTTGGCTTCAAGCTCGAAACCACGGGAACGCACTTCGCCGACCTGTACCGAGAAATTGAGGTCGGTGCGGTCCTGGCTCAGCACGTTTCGCTGTTCCAACTGGTACACCGCTGCACTCAGCAGCGTGGCGCTGCCTTCGGGTTGATAGCGGATACCGATTTCATACTGCTTGCCTTCGGTGGGCACAAAGCTTTGTCCCGCCTTGTCGGTGCCGGCCACCGGGAAGAACGATTCGCTGTAGCTGATGTAAGGCGCCAGGCCGTTGTCGGCCTTGTACACCAGCCCCGCGCGCCAGGTGGTAGCTTCATCGCGCTTGCTGCTCTTGGCCGAATTGCGGAACAGTTCGGTGTCCTGGTTGGCCCAGTCATGGCGGCCGCCCAACAGCAGAATCCAACGTTCGTCGAATTTGATCTGGTCCTGGAAGTAGATGCCTTTTTGCAGGGTGTCGATCTGCGAGCCACGGTCCGCGGCCGGGTTGCGATTCACTACCACCGGCTGGCCATATTGGTAGGTCGCCAGGTTCAACGGCTGTGCGGTACCACGGAAGTTGTGCGAGTCGTAGCTGGTGTCGTAACCATCGAAGCCCAGCAGGAAGGTGTGCTGCCAGTCGCCGAACTGCCATTTGCTCTCGATATTGGTGTCGCTGGCCAGGCCCCGCGAGCGTTCCTGGCGGTCGCTGTATTGGCGCCGCAGCAGGCCGGTGGTTTGCGCGGTGCCGATGTTGACTTGCAGGTAACGCCACGTCACATCCGACTGGTAGTAACGCAGCTTGTTGCTGATACGCGTGTGTTCATCGAAGCGGTGTTCGAACTCATAGCCGAGCGCCGACATCTCGCCGTTCATTTCGTCGTAGTCCGGCTCGCCGATAAAGTCGTGGCGGCCGATCTGGAACCGGCCTTCGCCGACGCCTTTGGTTAACTGATAGGGCAGCGGCGCGGAGAAGCCCGTTTCGGTCTTCTGGTAGAACGACAGCAGGGTCAGCGAGGTGTCGTCGTCTGGTTGCCAGGTCAGGGCCGGGGCCACATAGATCTTGTCGTTGTTGATGTGGTCGGCGGCGGTGTCGCTTTTGCGATCGAGCAGGGTCAGGCGGTAGCTCAAGGTGTCGCTGTCGCCCAACGGGCCTGTGAAGTCGGCGGACAGTTGCTTGCGGTCGTTCTGCCCGGCTTGTAGGTTGATCTCGTGGTAGGGCGTCTGGCTGGCGCGCTTGCTCACGGTATTGATCAGGCCGCCCGGCGACAGTTGGCCATACAGCACCGACGCCGCGCCGCGAATCACTTCCGCCCGTTCCAGGCCATAGGGTTCCTGCACGCCGTCGTAGGAGTTGTTCTGCAAGCGCAGGCCGTCGCGCAGGGAGCCGCCGGTGGCCGATTCCACATCGAAGCCGCGAATGCGGAAGCGGTCCGAGGTGCGGTTGAAACTGGTGGGCTGGCTGGTGAAGCCCGGGGTCAGGTCGAGGGTCTGCGACAGAGTTTCCGATTGGCGGTCGCGGATCTCGTCGCTGGTGACCACCGACAGCGATTGCGGGGTTTCGATGATCGGCGTGTCGGTCTTGGTGGCGCTGAGGTTGCGCGTAGCCACATAGCCCTGGACGTGATCGGTGCTGCTTTCTTCGATCCGCCCGGTGATCGACGTGGGCCCCAGTTCCAAGGAACCTGTAGTGTTGATCGGCACCAGCACGTAGCCATTGGCGCCTTGCATCGCCTGCAAGCCGCTGCCGCGCAGCAACTGGGCAAAACCCTGGGCCACCGGGAAGTCGCCCTGCAGGCCGCTGGTGTTCAGGCCTGCGACGGTTGTGCTGTCGAACAGCAGCGCCACATGGGCCTGCTGGGCGAACAGGTTCAGCGCAGGTCCCAGCGGCCCGGCGGCGATGGCATAACGCGCCGCCTCCTGCGCCGCCACCGGGCTGCACACGCCTAAGCTCAGCGCAGCCAGGCTGACCAGGTTGATCGCCAGGGCGAGGGGTAAGGGAGAACGCTTAAGGTGGCGTGGCATGGAAGAAATTCCTGTTATTAAGGTGCTTTCTTCCTTGACGGGGCAGGTGTGAAAAGCGGAACCCGGCAGGCGAAACTATTTTTCCAGGCGATCGACCTGCAACCACAACGGGCTGAACGCGCGGATACGCACCGGCAGGCCGTCGGCAATCAATTGCAAGGCGCGCCGCGGGTTATCCA
The DNA here is from genome assembly GCF_900187495.1 of Pseudomonas sp. Irchel 3H9. NCBI lineage: Bacteria > Pseudomonadati > Pseudomonadota > Gammaproteobacteria > Pseudomonadales > Pseudomonadaceae > Pseudomonas > Pseudomonas sp. Irchel 3H9. Next base: position 477,497 of record NZ_FYDK01000004.1, read on the forward strand.
GCGGCAACACAGCGGACACGCGCAGGTCGGCCAACTGCTGGCGATCGAACTGCACATGGCCGCCGTACTGGCGCGCGAGTTCATCGAGCACCTCCGGCAACGGCCGGTCCTGCACCACCAATTGATGGTGTTTCCAGGCGTCCTCCGTGGCGCGCGGGTCGATCCTGCCCAGCAGCGTGACCGCGTCCGGGGTGATGCGTGCCTGTTCGCCGGCGCTCACCTGCACAGCGTCATGCTGGCTGGCGTCGGTGGCGGCGACGGTCGATTCGAGCATGCTCAGCAGCGTACCCGGTGCTTCGCGCTTGACCGTGAAGCGCGTGCCGAGGGCGCGCATCTGGCCGTCGTCGGTCACCACCGTAAACGGCCGCGTCGCATCGTGGGCCACTTGCACGAGGATTTCGCCGCGCAGTAAGCGCACCTGGCGCTGCTGGCCGTTGAAGGTCAGGTCGACGGCGCTGTTGCCGCCGAGGGTCAATTGCGAGCCGTCTTCCAGATTGACCTGCTGCCATTGCGCCCGGGCGGTGCGCTGGTCGGCCAGCCAGTAACTGGGCGGGTAAGTTCGCAGCGCCAGGGCCACCGGCAACGCCAGCAGCACGCCTAGCAGCACGCGGCCGGCCGGGTTGCGCCGACGTACCCGGGCGGCCTCCAGCGCGGCCTGCACCGGCGCCTGTTGCGGGCGCAACGCCTGCAAACGCCCGACAAAACCCTGCAAGCGTTCAAACGCGGCCACGTGCTGTGGGTCGGCGGCCTTCCAGCGTTCGAATTGCTGTTGCTCGTGCTCGCTGAGGTTGCCTTCATTCAGACGGATCACCCAGTTGGCGGCCTGCTGGTCGAGGTCGGCGCTCATACGTCCAGCGAGTGGTTGCAGTGCATCAGCGCGTTCATCAAGTGCTTGCGCACCATGCGCTCGGAAATTCCCAGACGGCTGGCGATCTCGCTTTGGCGCAGACCTTCGAGGAAGTACAGCAGGAACGCCTGCCGCGCATTCAGGGCCAGGCCGTCGAGCACGAAGGCAATCTGTTCCAGTGCCTCCAAGGTGACGAGGATCTGTTCCGGCGACTGCTGGCACTGCTCCATCATCTCGACGGTCAGCGCCAATTCCCGCAGGTAGGTGTCTTCCAGATGACGCCGGCGTGCGCGGTCGATGATCAGGTGGCGCGCCGTTGTGGTGAGAAACGCCCGGGGCTCGCGCATGCCACCGAGGGCGTCGCGGGAGGTGAGGATTCGCACAAACGTATCGTGGGAAAGATCCGCGGCGTTATGGGGGCAGCCCAGCTTTTTGCGCAGCCAGCCGAACAACCAGCCATGGTGCTCGGTGTAGAGCGCATGGACGGCGTGGTTCAAGGGAAGGTGGCGTGCCGACATGGGAGCATACGTCTGCGGATAAGAATTATTCGCAAGATTAGCGGTGTGCCATCAGCGAAAGCAAGCGTGGCCAGCATGGCCTGCTGAATTTATATCGCCTGGGCTGGCTAACCGATGGGGAATCCAGCCCAAGCAAGCCGGTTATTTCGACGGATTGCTACGGCGCGGCACCGTCGAGGCGGCTATATCCCAGGTCATCAGAAGTTGGCTGATCGCGGCGGGCGAGGGGGCGGATGTGGCGTTATCGCTGAACGTGGTGGCGTGGAACAGCGCAATCGCCGGCAGTGGTGTGGTGGGCGGTGTGCTGCTGGATACCTGGGGCGTGGCCTCGTTTGCGTGGGCGATGCTCGTGTTGATCGGCGTGGCGCTGGCAATTGTCTGGGCGGCGCGTGCCCATGGTTTCAGGCCGGGGCGAAGGGCTGGTGTTGAGACAGCGACTCAATAAACCTTCGGTCGAGCGCCATAGGGTGTACGCTGGGTCTCAATTCATCGGATATAAGCCCGTCATGTCCACGCTAAGCGAAGAGAGCCGCCGGATCGTAGCTTCTCTGGCGCACCGTGTTGGTCCCAGCGCTGATACCGCGCGTATCGCCGAAGTGATCGTGTCGATACTGCAAGGCATGGATGCCGCACTGACGCCGATCATCGGCCAGCAGGGCGTTGTTGCGTTGACACGCCGCAGCATCCACCTGAGCGCCTCCATTCATCCCCACCTGGCCAGCACGTTTGAACGTGCGCAGGCGGCGCCGGATCTGCTCGGCCTCAAATCCGTGCTGGTTGAGCAAAGTGAAGCGGATGCACTGCTTTTCGGTGAAGGGCTGCTGATCACCTTTTACACGCTGCTGACCACGCTGATCGGGCCTTCGCTGACCGCCCGTTTGCTGCGCGACGTGTGGGAACCTTCTTTGAGCGACACCCCTTCGCAGGAAAATTCGCCATGAGCACCAAAGTAACTATCAACCGCCTGGCTACCGGCGTGCCAGGGCTGGACGAGGTGCTGGGCGGAGGATTGCCGGAGTTTTCGTTCAACCTGATCGCCGGCCCTCCCGGCTGCGGCAAGACCACGCTGGCGCATCAGATGATGTTTGCCCTAGCGACACCTGAGCGGCCCGCGCTGTTTTTCACTGTCTTGGGTGAGCCGCCGTTGAAGATGTTGCGTTATCAGCAGCAGTTCGACTTTTTCGACAACGATGCGATCAACCATTCGATTCGCTACATCAACCTGGCTGACGACACGCTGGCAGGTGACCTGGATGAAGTGCTGCGACGCATCGTCAGCGAAGTGGAGGCGCATTCACCGTCGCTGGTGTTTGTCGATTCCTTTCGTTCGGTGGTGCTGGCCAGCCAGACTCAGCACAACCCCAACAACAACCTGCCGCAGTTCGTTCAACAACTGGGCATGTTGATGACCACTTGGCAGGCGACCACCTTCCTGATTGGTGAGTACTTCACCGAAACCGACACCAACCCGATATTCACCGTAGCTGACGGGTTGATCTGGCTGCGCCAGAGTGTTGAGCGCAATTCCATGGTGCGCAAGATGGAAGTCATGAAGATGCGCGGCCAACCGACTTTGCCGGGTTTGCATACCTTCCGCATCGCCAGTTCCGGCATCAATGTGTTCGCACCTGCGCCGCTCAACCCGGTCGAGATACCGATGACGCTGCCGATGCAGCGCTTGAAAATGGGCGTGCCACGCCTCGACGAAATGCTTGGCGGCGGTTTGCCTCGCGGCTATTCGCTGCTGGTGGCGGGGCCTTCTGGGTCGGGTAAGAGCATCCTAGCGGCGACCTTTCTGGCCGAGGGTGCGCGCAATGGCGAAACCGGCGTTATCGCGGTGTTCGAGCAACGGCCCAACCGCTCGCAAAACGCTACCCTGGCAGACCTGATCCAAAGCGGAAGGGTCAGCCTGGTGGACAGCCGGGCGCCGGATTTGTCCATCGACGAAATCGTCCAACTGTTGCTGAGCGAGATCAGCCGCTTGAACGCCACGCGGGTGGTCATCGATTCGCTGTCGGGCTTTGAGCTGGCCCTGGCGCCGACCTTTCGTGCGGACTTCCGTGAGTCGCTGTCACGCATGGTTACCGCGTTGACCCGCGCCGGGGTCAGTGTATTGATGACCTCGGAGCTGGAAGACCGCTACACCGATCTGCGCTTCAGCCCCTACGGCACGGCGTTCCTGACCGATGCGATCATCGTGCAGCGCTACATCGAAGTGCGCAGCCGCCTGTTGCGCATCATGGCCGTGGTCAAGGTGCGTGCCAGTGCCCACAGCGATGAGCTGCGCCAATATCACATCAATGACGATGGCCTGCAGATCGGCGAGATGCTCGCTGACCAGGAAGGGCTGCTCGGTGGTCGTCCGACTAGCCAGCCAATTAAGGAACGATAATGTCTGAGTTGACCCATGAGTAAACGCGCTGGAGAGGACGAGCGTGAAGCAGCCAATGCTGCCCACGAACTCTTCCTGCTCGGCCAGAAAACCGTTGAAGCCCGAGCGGTACTGGCCGCATTGCAGCAGCAACTGAGTGACGCCAACAGTCGCCTGGAGGATTCCCAGCACGTCGAGCAGTTGATCGAGGCCAACCAGCAGTTGGTGCTCGCCATACTCCTGGCCCAATCCGTACCGGTCGCCATGCCGGGCATGGAAGAGCAACTGTTTCAGGAACTGCGTGAGGCCAACGCGCAACTGGTCATCGCAGCGCTCGGCGCCCAGGACCTGCAGGCGACAGCGGAGCGAGCGTTGGACCAGCAGAAAGGCATCCTTGCGATGGTCGCCCATGAACTGCGTAATCCGCTGACCCCCATCAAGCTGATTGCCGAGCGAATGGTACGGCTGCCCAGTGATCAACTGCCGCGCATGCGCGAGTTGATCGAGGGCCAAGTCCAGCATATTTCCCAACTGGTCGACGACTTACTGGATGTCTCGCGCGCCAGCACCGGCAAGCTGCGTATCAACTGCAGTGAAGTGGACATGCTGCGTATTCTGAATGCCGCCGTTGATGCCTGTAGCCCGGTGATGATTGCACGAAAGCAACAGTTTGATGTCGAGCTGCCTGACGCTGCTCTGATCGTCAACGGCGACCCGGGCCGACTCGCGCAGATTTTGCACAACCTGCTGGCCAACGCGGCCAAGTACACGCCCGTAGGCGGCACCATCAGCATGACGGCCACCGTAACCGCCAAAGTGTTGCGGATCAGAATTGCCGACAATGGCATCGGTGTTACCGCCAAGGCACTGCCGTTCATTTTTGACCCGTACGTGCAAGACACACACGCCATCGGCTTCAACGTGACGGGCCTGGGCATTGGCTTGACGGTAGTGCGTGAATTGGTCGAAGCCCACGGCGGTAAGGTGACGGGGATGAGTGATGGGCATGGCAAGGGCAGCGAATTTGTGGTGACGCTGCCCCTGGTGCGTTAAGGGATCAACCGTGCTTCGCGCAACTTATCGAACACCTCGAAAAATGCCTGGTCGCTCGCCTGGTAGGCGGTGAACCCCATCTTCCGGCTCTTGGACATGTCCGTGACCACCTCGATCGGGCGCCCCAAGTCGGCATCGGTGTGCCAGGGCGAGGCGAGGCGGCTGATGTCCGTTTCCTTCAGCCCATGCTCCGCAGCGAGCTGGCTCCAGGCGGCCTGATCGTCGGCCATCTGACTCTCAAGCGGCGAGGGTTTGGCCGGGAAGTCTGCGGGTACAAGGCCAAAATAATCGGCAATCTGCCCCCACATCCATTTCCATCGGAACACGTCGCCGTTAGTGATGTTGAACGCCTGGTTGGCCGCCGCCGGCGTGGTGGCGGCCCACAGCTGTTGTTGTGCCAATTGCCGCGCATCGGTCATGTCGGTGAGGCTGTCCCATTGCACGCGGGAACCTGGGAATACAAATGGGCGCCCAGTGTGTTTGCAGACACTGGCGTAGACGGCGAGGGTGGTCGCCATGTTCATCGCATTGCCCACGGCCACGCCGGTGACTGTGTGCGGGCGATGCACGTTCCAGGTGAAGCCGTCCTTTTTGGCGGCGGCGAACACTTCGTCTTCCTGGGCGTAATAGAAGTTCTCCACATCCAGGCGGCCTTGCTCTTCGCGGAAGGGGGTTTGCGGCAGGCTGCCCTTGCCATAGTTTTCGAACGGCCCGAGGTAGTGCTTCAAGCCGGTGACCAAGGCCACATGCTGCACGCTGCCGGCGGGGCGCACGGCATCCAGCACGTTGCGCACCATGGCGGCGTTGACGCGGATGTTCTCGGCTTCGGTGGCCTGGCGCGACCAAGTGGTGATGAATACGTGGGTGGGTTTCAGATCGGCCAGGGCCTGTTGCAGCGATGCCGGGTCCTGCAAGTCGGCGGCGACTGGAATCACGCCCGGCACCTGTGATGGCTGGCGGGACAGCGCGGCGACCTGCCATTGTTGTTCAAGCAGTAGCTGGGTGATAGCGCTGCCAACGATGCCGCTGGCGCCTACGACGAGTGCTGTCTGGGTCATAAAATTCTCCCGAGGATGTAGGCTTCTGAGCCCCTGCGTGTAGGAGAGGTTCAACCTTATCCGTGAGTCTCGCGGCACCAAACAGACGAATCAGGGTCCATAAGCCCCGCACGAACATTCGCGCTTCTCCGTTACCCTCACCATAAGATTTAAAGCATGTACCTACGCACTATCGCTGTCGGGCTGTCGGCCCTTGTTTTGTTTTCTACCGCTGTAGATGCCCGCAGTCTGGTAAACCCCTACACCCCCACCGAACAACGCGCCTCATTCGATGGCTGTGCCGATCTCTTCCCTGCCGCCGCCCCAATTAAGACAGCCACCGTTCCGGCGTCGATGAAACCCCTGGCGCTGTGTTCCGAGACGTTTGCGGTGCTCTACTCACAGACCAGCAAGACCCCGTTGGTGGTGGTCGAACGCCTGAACGCTGCGCAGTTGAAAGATGCCAAAGGCGAGGAGCGCACCAACCAGTTCTATGCCGACCCGCGCATTCCAAAAGGCGGCCGCGCGGAGCTGAGCGACTACCGCAGCCAGCACCCGGCCGTTGACCGCGGCCACCAGGCTCCGGCCGCCGATGCTCCCAACGCCCGCGCCATGGCGCAGTCGTTTGCGCTGTCGAACATGGTGCCCCAAGACCCCACCAACAACCGCAAGATCTGGAGCAAGGTCGAGGCGGACGTGCGCAAGTTTGCCAAGCGCGCCGGCGGTGATGTGTATGTGTTTACCGGGCCGCTGTTTGACCAGGGTTACAGCACCATCGGCGACAACAAGGTCTGGGTGCCGACGCGCCTGTTCAAGCTGGTGTACGACGCCTCCAGCCAGCGCGCCTGGGCCTACGTGCTGCCCAACGCTGAAACGCGCATCCAGAAGCCGATGGACTACGACACCTTCGTGAAAAGCACCGGGCTCAAACTGCTGGGTAATCTTCCTGTGTCAGGGTCGATTGGGCGCTCCTGAATACGCGGCTTACTTAGCCTTTTTCAACGCCTTCAAGCGTTGGGTTGCACGTTGCACCGCGGCCATTTTCTCGGGGCGTTTCATGCGTTTCCATTTGCGGATGTCGTCCTTGCTGCGCCCACAGCTGACGCACAGGTCGCCGCTGAGCTGACAGGTGGAGACGCAGGGGTTTTCGATGTCTTTAGCCAAGAGGTCACCTGGAGATGGGGTAAAGGGGGCGCACTCACGCCAAACGAAACTCAACGGTGAGGTGGCTCACTTCATGCACCGGCTTGAGGCGCTCGCGAATGCTGTCGGCATCCGTGCTCGCCTGGCCGACCACGCTCACAATCGCCGCGTGGGCGTCGGGGCCGACGCGCCACACGTGCAGGTCGGTAATCCTGGCGTCGCCGGGTTGCTCGACCAGCTCGCGGATTTCGGCGGCGACGTGCTCATCGGTTTGATCCAGCAGCACGCCGGCGGTTACGCCCATCAGGCTCCAGGCCCAACGCGCAATCACGATGGCGCCGACGATACCCATCACCGGGTCCAGCCACACCCAGCCCAGGTAGCGCCCGGCCAATAGCGCCGCAATGGCGAGGACGGAGGTCAGCGCATCGGCGAGCACATGCACATAGGCGGATTTCAGGTTGTTGTCGTTGCTGTGGTGATGGTGCTCGTGGTCATGCTCGTGGTTGTGGTCATGCCCGTGGTTGTGGCCGTGCCCCAGCAACAGCGCACTGACGATGTTCACCACCAGTCCCACGATGGCAATCAGGGTCGCGGTACCGAACTGCACCGCGGTGGGTTCAAGCAAGCGGATCACCGACTCGACGCCAATGCCCAGGGCCACCAGCGCCAGGATCAGCGCCGAGGCGAAGCCACCCAGGTCGCCCACTTTGCCGGTGCCGAAGCTGTAGCGCGGGCTGCGCGCGTGGCGTTTGGCATAGGCATAGGCTGCGGCGGCAATGCCCAAGGCACCGGCATGGGTCGCCATATGAAAACCATCAGCCAGCAAGGCCATGGAGCCGGTGACGTAGCCGGCGGCAATTTCCGCCACCATCATTACCACTGTCAGCATCACCACCCACAGGGTGCGCCTGGCGTTCTCTTCGTGGGCAGCGCCGAGGAACACATGCTCGTGGGCGTGGTTTGTCATGAGCGTCATTTGGCGTAACGCCGGATGGCTTCGAGCAGTTCTTCGACACCTTTGTTGCGTTCTTCCTCGCTGAGGGAAGGATCCGCCACGTGCGCCCTGGCGTGCTCTTCGATGATCTCTTCCATCAAGCCGTTGATGGCGCCGCGCGTAGCGGCCACCAAGTGCAGGGTCTTGGCGCAGTCAGCGTCTGACTCCAGGGCTTTCTCCACCGCCTGAATCTGCCCGGCGATGCGTTTAACCCGTTTTATCAGGTTGTCTTTGTTGGCTGTGATATGGCTCACGATATACCCCCCCTACCTATAGTGGGGCGGATGGTGTCATACCCCACCCCCCTATACAAGGACGCCGAAGCGAGGGTTACTTGGGCCGATCCAACCGATGCCGCAGGGTGTAGACCGCCACACCCACTGCCAGGATGCCCGACAACGCGCCGACCCCCAGTGCCCAGCGCGGGCCCAGGTGGTCCGCGACCCAGCCGACGATAGGCGCACCGATCGGTGTGCCGCCCAAGGCCACGCCGACGCGCAGGGCAATCACTCGGCCGCGCATGGCGGGTTCGGTGGTGAGTTGCATCAGGCTGTTAGTGGTGTTGCTGAAGGTCATGGCACCGACGCCGATGATCACCAGCGCCACGGCGAACAACCAATAGTTCGGCGCCAGGGCCGCCAGCGTGCAGCCAATGCCGAAGATCGCCGCACCGTTGAGCAACGACTTGAACTGTGGCCGCTCGCGTCCGGCGGCCAGCAGGGCGCCGGCAATGGTGCCGATGGCCAGCGTCGAGGAAAGCAGGCCAAAGGCGCGCGCATCGGTATGGAACGCAGTTACCGCCATGGTCGAGATAAAAATCGGGAAGTTCATGCCGAAGGTGCCAATCAGAAACAACATCAGCAGGATCGCCTTCAAGTCCGGCCGTGCCCACACATAGCGCAGGCCCTCGGTCAGGCTGCCCTTGGTGCGCAGTGCCCGCACTTTGGCGTGCTGTCCCGACACCCGTAGGAAAAAAAGCGAAACCAGCACCGCAAAGAAACTGCTGCCATTGAGCAGGAATGCCCAGCCGGTGCCCACCGAGGCGATGGTCAGGCCCGCCACGGCGGGTCCGATCATGCGCGCCATATTGAACGACGTGGAATTGAGTGCGATGGCGTTGGACAAATCCTTCTCGGCCACCAGTTCCGCGACGAAAACCTGCCGCACCGGCGCATCGAACGCCGACGCGCAGCCGGACAAAAACGCGAACACATACACGTGCCACAGTTCGACAAACCCAGTGACGGTGAACACCCCCAGCGTCAGTGCCAGCAGACCCATGAGCGCCTGAGTGACCATCAGTAATTTGCGCTGGTCGTAGTGGTCGGCGGCAAAGCCGGTCCATGGCAGCAACAGCAACTGCGGCCCGAACTGCAACGACATCACGATGCCAACCGCCGCAGCGTTGTGCGGGGTCAACTGGGTCAGCACCAGCCAGTCCTGCGCGGTGCGCTGCATCCAGGTGCCGACATTAGAGACCAACGCCCCGGCGGCCCAGATGCGGTAGTTGGGGCTGCGCAGGGAGCGGAAGGTGCCGAGGAAACTCATAGCGGTATTCGTGACTCCTCAAACAGGACGAGGTGATTTGAACAGGCGCTGCCGGCGCAGTACTCAGCCACAGTGACGGTCAATGTGGGAGTTGTCGAGCCCTGGCGAGGCTGCGATGGCGGCGGCATTGCCAACCTCCATGTTGCCTGACACACCGCTATCGCAGCCTCACTGAAGTCCGACAACTCCCACAGGCTATACTCGCCCGTTCGCAATCCCCCCTTCAAACAAACCGAGATACCCCATGAGCACCTCTCTCCCTATCACCCCCGCGCGCAAGCCAGTCGCGCCGTTGGTGGCCTTTGTCATCCTGGTGCTGGGCGCCTTGTTCCTACAAAACAGCGTCGGTTCGCGCCAGGTGCTGTTGCTGGTGGTCGGCGCCGCACTGGGCTTGACCCTTTACCACGCTGCCTTCGGCTTCACCTCCGCTTGGCGCGTGTTCATCAATGAGCGCCGTGGCGCTGGCTTGCGGGCGCAGATGGTGATGCTCGCGCTGGCAGTGCTGCTGTTTTTCCCGGCGCTGGGGGCGGGCACGTTGTTCGGGCAGCCAGTGGTCGGGCTGGTGGCGCCGGCCGGGGTGTCGGTGGTGTTTGGTGCGTTTATTTTCGGCATCGGCATGCAGTTGGGTGGCGGGTGTGCCTCGGGCACGCTATTCACCGTGGGCGGCGGTAATGCGCGGATGCTGGTGACGTTGTTGTTCTTTATCTGCGGCTCGCTGATCGCCACACACCATGTGGACTGGTGGTTTGCGTTGCCGGCGTTCCCGGCGGTGTCCATCGTCAAGAGCTTCGGCGTAGTGCCCGCGTTGCTCGCCAGCCTGGCGATGTTTGCGCTCATCGCGGCCGTCACCGTGCGTCTGGAGAAGCGCCGCCACGGCCAGCTTGAAGAAGGCGTGACCAGCGAACATCAGGGCTTGCGCCGCTTCCTGCGTGGGCCATGGCCATTGGTGTGGGGCGCGATTGGTTTGGCGTTGCTCAACTACGCCACCCTCGCACTGGCCGGGCGGCCGTGGGGCATCACTTCGGCGTTCGCCCTGTGGGGCGCCAAGGTGGCGAGTGGTTTGGGTGTGGACGTAAGCGCTTGGGCGTTCTGGCAGATGCCGGGCAATGCCAAGGCCCTGGCGGCGCCGGTGTGGGAGGACATCACCAGCGTCATGGACATCGGCATCGTCCTTGGTGCGCTGTTGGCCGCCGGCCTGGCTGGGCGTTTCGCCCCCAGCCTGAAGATCCCGGCCCGCTCGCTGATCGCTGCGGTGATCGGCGGCCTGCTGCTCGGTTACGGTTCGCGCCTGGCGTACGGCTGCAACATCGGCGCGTACTTCAGCGGCATCGCCTCGGGCAGCCTGCATGGCTGGGTGTGGCTGGTGGCGGCGTTTATCGGTAACAGCGTAGGCGTGCGCCTGCGGCCGTTTTTCTTTGTGGGCGAGCGCCGTCAGGTGGCGCTGAGCGGCTGCTGAGTCAGTCTTGCGGGGAAACGCTTGGCGCCTGATCCGCTTCAGCCGCCAGCTTTTCCCGCTCTGCTTTGCTGATGTACCTGTCCTTGGATTTGGGCGCCAATTTGGCGCTGGCCTTTTTGGCCTTGGCCTTGAACAGCTGCTGCAGTTTTTTCTGGCGATTCATGGGTGTCTACCTGGGTTAAACGTGCCCGGATGATACCAGCTTAAAAATCGCAGCCAATGGCTAGCAAGGCTGCGCCGCCAAGCTATTGCTGACCCTGCGTCCCAACACCAGCACCGTCACAAAGCCGCAACCTACCAGCGCCGTGGCCAGGCTCAACAGCACCGCGCTGCCCATCTGGTCGACGATCTGCCCGCCAAAGAACGAGCCCAGGGCAATGATCACTTGGAACAACGCCACGAACAGCGGCATGCCGCGCTCGACATCCTTGGGCGCCACCACAAACATCCAAATACTCGCGCACGCCGGGAAGGCGCCAAAGGCAAAGCCCCACAGCGCGATCAGCATCGCCGCGCCGGTCATGCCGGTGGCGAAATACGGGAACAGCGCGGTGCTGGTGCCGATCATCAACGCCACCAGCAGCAAGGTATTGCGCACGCTGCGGTTAGCCGCGAACCCGGCAAAAATATTGCCCATCACGCCTGCGACGCCATACAGCAGCAACAGCGAACCAATGGTCGGCCCGTCGAAGCCAGAGCTGTGTTTGAAGAAGGGCGCGACATAGGTGTAGGCCGCAAAGTGCGCCAGCCCGATCAGCAGCACCGCGATCAAGCCGACCCGCGCTTGTGGGTTGATAAATAAAGCAGGCAGATCACTGATGCGAATGGCCTTCTCCGGCGTGAGTCTTGGCAGCAGGAACATCTGCGCCAACAGCACTGGAATGCCCACCAGCGCGGTCACCAGGAACGTCATGCGCCAGCCCATCAGGCCACTGAGCCAGGTGCCGACGGGGACGCCGAGTACGGTGGCCAGGGTCACGCCCATCATGATGATCGAAGTCGCCTTCGCTACGCCCACACCCTTGGGCGCCAGGCGACCGCTCAGGGCAATGGCCGTGGCCCAGAAACCGCCGATGCTGATGCCCAGCAATACACGGCCGAACAGCAGCAGGTTGAAGTCGCTGGCAAAGGCCACGACCGAGTTGGCGATGATCATGATCAGCGTCAGGCCGATCAGCAGATAACGACGGTCCATCGCGCCAATGCTCACCGACAGAAACGGTGCAGCGAGGGCGGCCATGATGCCGGGCAGCGTCACCATCAAACCCGCGTGGCCGGCACTGATACCGAGGTCGGTGGCGACATCGTTGAGCACGCCCACCGGCAGGAATTCACTGGTCACCAGTGCAAAGGCACCTACCGCGACCGAGAGAATCGCCAGCCACTGCTGTTTGACACTTTGTTGATTATGTTCGGGAAGGCCGCTGGGGGCCTGGAGGGCGCTTGGCATGATGCTGGGTTCCAAGGGGGGATGTCGCCTGAAGCCAGGCGAGGGGGAAGAATTGGGAGGCGATTATAGGAATCGGGCTTGGCCACCCCATAGGCGAGCGGTTCGATAGTAATCATCAGTGCTATCGATGTGACGGGGTTGGGCTGCGTCCTTTACGGGAAGGGCACGATCACTCCGGCTCAATACTTCGCGCGAGTCCCTTTGCCCATGCGGCGGTCATTTTTTCCCCCACGGCATCAAACTCCCGGTGAGCGATTCGATAATCCGAAAGTTCGACCATCGCTCGGCTCATTCCGCCGTGTACTCTTGCGAGTAATTCAGTGCAGCGAGACTCCGTCAAATTGCATGAGGCGCGTCCGAACTGGACTAGCGTCTTACGTTTTGGCCAAGCCTTTGAGCCACCGAGCAGCAGGCCCATGATGTCCTGCCCCTGGTATACGGTGGTCGTGACGAGATCGTAAGCTGGCGCAAGCCGAACATCAGCATTCTCAGCACAGTCCTCATACAGCAGTCCGAAGTTTTTCAGGTGTGCGTCACCATTTTGGATGCCAGCAGAAAGCGCGACCATGATGAAGAAGTCCTCCAGCGCCTTCGTGATGCGCCATGGAGAGACATAAGCCTTGATCAGCTTTGCGCATCCTTGGTAGCTACCGTCGTATTTTTTTGCCGTTCCCCAACCTGACAAAACGCACATGTCCTCGAAGCCGAGGTAAGCGCTCTCACCGATGTCGAACCGTTTAACGACCAGCAACTGTCCTTGTTGGCCAAGCTGGAATTCGGGAACCTCAAGACCGCAATGAAAGGCCGCCCGCATGCAGAAAAACTCATTGGCGGCCAGTTGAGGAAAGTCTGTGTTGTTGAACGCTTTCACCAGATGCGTAGCGCCTCGGTGGGTGAGGCGAGCAATATCAGGATCCTTCTCGTCAGCGTCGCGTACCAATACCTTCGGTTGAACGCCGGAAACACCTGAGTAGGCTGCATAAGTTTTCATCAGGTCGGAGAATAGATCTTTCGCCCCGTCATAGACCAACAGCTCAGAAAGTTTGATTTCAGGCAGCGATCTATCGCCGTTATCGTGGGATACGCTGATGCGGCCAAGTTGGTGCGGACCGGTGATCCCTAGTAAGGCAAAGTCATCAAAACCGCGGACCGATTTGCTGAAACGCCGTACGAGCTCATCTTTGAGATGCCCTTCCGGGATGTGCATTTCGAACAGTGGATGAATCCCGTACTCCCAGTTATAGCTTTCCAGGCGGACTGGCATGGTCAGGGAGACTGCATCTTTATCGGCTACCGCTTCGTGATACGAAAATACCGAGTCGCGCTTGTTTTCTTCGCTTCGCCCCAGCGTTCCCGCATCCACTCCTCCTGCACCGATATACAGCCGATCACTTTGCCTAGTCATGGATGTTTCCTGATTTTAGTTCATCAAGCGTCTTACGCCGGCGCTTGGGCGTAGCGGTCAATTCATACCCTAAACCCTCAAGGATCGCTGCAACCTTGCGAATCCCTACTTCAGGGATCGTATTGTTCTCGATGCCTGAAATAGTTGCGCGGCTCATTCCGTGCCGTTCTGCGAGCTGGCTTTGTGAAAGACCGGCTGCCTTGCGCAGATCTTTGATAAGGGCACCCAAGTCATTCATTTTTTGCATCCTATACGGTGCATTTGTATGGATTTTTAATTTGTGCATCGTATTTGATGCAATTTGACTTGGGTAGTCCTTTCTTTTTAGTTGTGGGCTATTCGACTCAAAAAAACCGTAATCAGCCCCACAACCTGCTGCTGAATCACTCTCCGCGCCCGAGCGCCTTCGCCATCCCGGCAAATCATGCCATCTCCCGGCGAGCTCTCTTCAATCAACGCAATCGCCCCCGGCTTGCAGATCGACATAAAGCTGAAGTGGGTAGCGTCGGCGATCTCCACATACTGCGTCGAAGCTTTTGCCATCCGCCGGACCATATCGGCGGACTCCAATTCAGGCGCCATATCTTCCGTTGGCACACCCCCCGCAATCACCAGCGCCGGCACCGGCAATGCGGCGAGGCTGGCGTCGGTAAAGCCGCGCGACAGGCCCAGGTCCAACGACACAATGGCGGTGACGCGTTTGTCGCTCAAGTCAGCGGCCAGCTTGGCCTTGCCCTCTGGCGTGGCAGCGGGATTCATCTCGTGGTAGCCAATGCAACCGCCCAGCTTGGGATAGGTGCTGCACTCCTTGACGAACAGGTCAGGATCGAAGCGTGCACCGGCGATTTCCAGCACGGTCCAGCCGCCGAGGGAATGGCCTACAGCGGCGATCTGTTTGTTCGCCACCGCGCCGAATTGCGTGGGCTGATCCAACACTGCATCGATAGCACGGCTCAAGTCCGCCGGGCGCTGCCATAACTGCGCGGCGGCTTGCGGGCTGCGGTCCTTGGTGGTGGTGCCGGGATGGTTGACCGCCGCGACGATATAGCCCTGATGGGCCAACGCACTGGCCAGCCACGTCTGTTTACCCCAATTACCGCCGTAGCCGTGGGAGAGCACGACCAGTGGATGTTCGCCGCTGGCGGGTGGTGCATCGGGTACGGCGAGGGCGCCGATGAAGACTGCGTTGTCGGCGATCAGCTTGGGTTGGGTGGTGGTGGTAGCGGGGTACCAGACGACCAGTTCGAGTGGTCGGTTGTTTTGCGCATCGGGCAGGGTGGTGGTCTTGAAACCGACGGGGTTTTCGGCGGCGAAGGCGGGAGCGGTGAGGCAAATCAGGAACAGGGCGCGTAGAGCGGTTTTCATTGTTGTTATCGTCCTTGAAATGAGCGGCGAAGCATGACCTGAAACAAGCGGTTTTGGTAGAGGGGAGGCGGGACTAGGACGTTACCGACGTATTCCTACTTATTAGTATTACAGATTGCTCTTTCGTGAATTTAGGACGTTGCTATCTTACTTCGGTTAAAAAAGCGTGCGACGGTAGTGCCGTACTTCCTACCGTTGATTAATAAGTTGAGGGTTATGAAAATTCCAATCGAGATGTTGACTTTAATGCTTGGTTTGAATGTTCGTAAGTTCATACTCGTTTTGTTTGCGCTCTTGCTGTTTGTGTCTGCTAGTTTGGCGTTGGCTGAAGAGCGATCTTTCACTAAAGCTGATACGCCAAGTCCTGTGCTGGTTTTGTCCAGTGAGGGTGTTGGATTAGCCAATTTCTATGCGAATTCGTTGGACTTTTCCAGTGGTACTTTGCCTGATCCGAAAGAGTTACTAGAGATCGCGTGGCGTACAACGTACTACCCTGGAAGTGCCAATTCAAAGGTCGAACTCTGTTACTTTCGCCCCTATAGTTCTCAACCTAATTGCGTGGATATCGCTCCTAACTCATCTGGCGTTATCTATGAATTTAATGCACAGAGTTTCAATCACGGATCACGTGTTGTCATCAAGCATTATGTCTTAGGGGGCACACCACCCTACAGCCGTCCTGCTGGCGTTGATACAGTGACTTTTCGATATAGGTACTAACTCGTAATACCGTGCAAGGGTCACTTATTACGGTGACCTCTGCTCTGATAAATAAAAAACGTGCAGTTGGTAAAATTTTAGCCGCCTCTACAGGGTGAATTCTCATGGCAACTATCCACGCTTATTCCTCAGTGCCTAACAATCGCTTGGCTAGCAGTCCGGTTAATGCCGCAACCTCGCCAGCAATGCAGACAACGGCAGACACGGCTGGTGCATCTACCGCTACACACACTGATAGTGCGCCCCACACCGTATCGGTTTTGGCTCGTCAGTTGAGCGAAGCCTCAGTGCGCGCCGACACCCGCACCGCAGAGCCACTCGCCGATCCGCCGGACTCGATCATCGGCGACAGCTACCTTACGGATAAAGCGCAGCATGACGCCGAGGTGCCAGACACCGATCTTCCAGAGCTCCTGGCCCGCGCCCGACAGGCAACCGCCTTCATCAACGGTTCCGACAGCAACCCCTTCAAGGGCTTGGGACGTGATCAGTTGATCCTGATCGCCCATGACGACAGCGGCGCATTCACCACCAACGAACGCCGTGCCGCATGGCAAGAGATGGAATCTACGGCACCCGCCCAGGCGAGCAGCGCGAGTCAGGCATCGATTGACGGCCATGCTCTGATGGTCGCTCGCGTGTTCGGCAACTACGAGCCGCCGGTGGCCCAACCACCATTGACGTCCTACAACCTAACTCAGAGCTCTTATCATTTCCTCAACCGCGATGATCGTGCCGTGATCTCGCAGATGTACGCTTACGCGCAGGCTGAAGGTGCTGATCTGGCCTTCGTCGATGACTTGGCCTGGCAGCTCGGCCATTATCGACATCTCAGCGACGGCGGTCAGCAGTTGAGCCACAACAATGGCTATACCTCGGAGGGTTATCGCATCACCTTCCACTTCAAGGAGCAGGACGCGGCTATTGCCTCGCGCATTCTTAATGGTTCGGCCATCAACAGCACCCGTATCGACCCAGGCTTCTTAAGGCATATTCTGAACCCGGACTACGGATCTCTCTCCAACATCGGCGGAATACCCTTCCTTGAACAGATGGTGCTCAAGTTCTCTGCTGAAGGTGCTTCACAAGCCGCGCTCGGCAGCGAATTCGCCACCTTCAACCGGATCGAAAACAAGGACAACGTCCTGGTCACGACGAACACGGACACCAAACTGCCGCCCTCAAAGGTAGTTGCCACTAACGTTAATGGCGTGTGGAGTTTGACCGAACTGGGTAAGTCCGCTGGCTACACGCTGGACACCGCTACCGGCAAGCTGCACCGACCAACAATGCCTCCAGAGGATGAAGCTCAGCAGGGCTTCATCCTGGAAACCTCTGTTGGTTCCGCGCAGAGTCGCTCCCTTATGGATGCCCTTGCCGACAGCGACGATCCGCCCCCCAAGCGAGCGATCTGGATGAACAATCTGTTCAGCCTGCTTGACTCGCCTGAGTAGCCTTACAAAGCCCAAATTAAATAGCGGGCATGCGGGATTAGGAAAATACCTGCGTATTCCTACTTATTAGTATTACAGAGCTGTCCTTCAATGTTTTAGGAAGTGCGTGGGTTTCTACGGTTAATGAATCGTGCAATGGTAGAAGTGTGATTCTTACCGCTGGATCCATTGGGCTCTTACGTATTAACTCCTCAAGCGATGGTGGTGATTATGAGTGGCTCGATAGTGATTCGTTGCTCCGTAAATGCAAACAAGCCTGTGCGTGCCCTTGTTACTGCTCTGCTGGTATTGGCTAGTGGGGTGGTCGGGGCGGAGGAAAGGTCTATTTCAAAGTATGGGGACCCCAGTCCCGTGTTGGTGTTATCCAATTCCGATACTCATCCGGGTGTAGGGTTTGCGAGTTTCAGTGTTGTTAGCTCGGACTTTCCCCCAGGAACGCTCATTGATCCCAAACAGTTAGTGGAGATTCAATGGAGTACAACGTTTTACCCTGACAGCATCAGGGAGGATGTGAGGCTTTGCTATTCAAGGCCCTTCAGCTCTCAAGAGGGTTGCAGGAGAATCACTCCGCGTTCGTCTGGCACAGTGCAGGATTTTAACACTCAGTCGTTTGGTAATGGCTCGCGAGTTAGAATCTATCATGATGTATACGGGGGCACACCTCGCTATACGCGTCCAGCTGGCGTCGATTCAGTCGTATTAAAATATAGCTATTAATCAACTGAAAAGTATTTTGTCCGTTTGGTTTTTTGGCTCTTTTACATGGAAAACAATAATATTAATGATGTGGCAGCGGCGCTGTCCTCCTATTTAGGAAGAGTGATCCATGATATCTATTAATCTTCATTCGTCGTCAGCCACTAATCGTATGGCAACAAGTAGTACTTCCAACGCCGAGCCCGTATTTGTGGTTTCGTCAGATAAAGAAGAGCCCATTGCCGCGTCAACTTCGAACGGTGAAGTTACCAACAGCACCGTCTCAATCCTGGCTCACCAGTTGAGCGAAGCGGCAGCGCGTGCTGAAAAACGCGCGGGCTCGGAGAGCGAAAACCCGTTCCACTCGATTACCGGCGATAACTACATTGCCAACAAAAAACAACACGGTGCAGCGCTTCCCAATACCGATAACCCGGAACTCCTGGCTCGGGCCCGGCAGGCCAACGGCTTCGTCGATGGCACTGACAGCAACCCTTTCAAAGGGCTTGCGCGCAATCAGCTCAGCCTGATTGCTAGCGACGTTGGCGGTGCCTTCACGCTCAATGAGCGACGTTCAGCGTGGGAAGAGTTGCAAGCAACCGCAACCCCAATGGCTGCCAACCCGAAACTGCAACCTGCAAATGGGCGTGATCACCTGATTTCGCGTTTGTACGGGGGGGGTGAACCGCCGGTCGCCAAGCCACCTGCCACCGTCTATAACGGCACTCAAAACCACGCCGATTTCCTCAACCCTGAGGATCGTGCCTTGATCTCGGATATGTACGCTTACGCCGCAGCGGAGGGTGCTGACCTGCGTTTTGTAGATCACGTGGCCATAGCACTCGGTACCTATCGTCATTACAGCGACGGCCTTCAATTCGGGGGGAGTAACGTTCGCTATGACGGGGAAGGGTATCAGGTGACGTTCGATTTCAAGCCAGAGGACGCCGCAATCGCGTCAAGCGTCCTGGAGGGTTCGGCGATCAACAGCACCCGTATCGACCAGGGTTTCTTGCGACACATTCTGGACCCGGCCCAAGGTGCGTTTACAAACATTGGTGGCATACCGTTCCTGGAGAAGATGGTAAAAAAATTCTCTAATGAAGGGGCTGATCAGCCCCCACTCGCCAGCCAGTTCGCCACCTACCACAAAGTCAGGTACGAGGACCATATTGTCCAAACCACCAACAAGGACGTCAGGCTACCGCCCTTCAAGGCACTCACGGATAACGTCAACGGCGTTTGGACCCTCACCGAACACGGCAAGGCAGAAGGCTACACACTGGACAAAACCACTGGCCGGATAAGCAAGCCGGTCGCCTCTTTCGACAGTCAGACGTCACAACGCTCAATCTTGGACGACATTGTTCGCCAATCGCCCAAACGCTACTTCCCGGACTTTGTTGCCGGTGACCGTGAGGCATTCGCCATGCGAAGAATCTGGCCCGGCCATTTTTTCATGCTGATGAAAAACCAATAATTATGAGGACTTGATAAGCGATGCCCTAAGGCACCGCACAGTCCTCATGCCTCAATGAGATTCCAAAGCTGACGATTTCAATAACGCCTACGCGTGCGTCAACCCCGTCAACGTATCCGCAATCGTCTTCGTCCGCTGCGCCGTGCCCTCGGTCGCACGGCTGGACGCTTCCAACGCGTCCAGCATCTCTCGCAGTGCGCCCACACCGGTGGACTGGTCTTCAATCTGCTGGGCTACCCGCTGGATCTCACTCGACAGCAGGTCAATATCCACGCCAATTTCCGCCGCATTCTTACGCGTGATTTCCGCCAGCTTGCGCACCTCGTCCGCCACCACTGCAAAGCCCCGGCCCAAGTCGCCCGCGCGCGCCGCTTCAATGGCCGCGTTGAGCGCCAGCAAGTTGGTCTGCCCGGCGATCTGCTGGATTACCTGCACAATCGACTGGATCCGCAAACTCGACCCGGCCAGCGTGCGCGCACCTTCCACCGCCACATCCGCCTGGCTCGACAACCCCTCCACCGTGGCCCCGGCCTGGGCCGATACGCTGTTCTGCTGGTCGATGGTGCTGACCAAGTCATCCATCGACGCGTGCAACTCACCGGAGTAATGCTTGAGCTGCGCCGCGATTTCTTCCTGCTGTTGCTCAGCCTGGGCCAGCACCTGGCCCAAGTCCGCCAGGCCTTCGAATACCGGCAGGATATTGTTGTCCAGCCCACGGGTGTTCAGGGTGTTGGAGAAATCATTGTTCTTGAACGCCGCAATCTGCTTGACCACCACATGGTTCAATCCCGCCAGTTTCTTCACCTGACGCCGTAAGAAAAACGCCTTGAACTCGCCGTAATGAGCGATGAAATTGTCCACATACTCGTCACTGAAACTTGCGCCCTTGGCCACCCGAAAGAAGAAAATCGCGGTCAGCGTCTGGTTCAGGTTCAACCCCAGAATCTCCCCAAAGGTCGAGAATCCCGCCAACGGCACATTGCCAAACGTCCCCGCCATGCTGCCCAACTCGGCGCCGTTGTTCAGCCGACGCAAGATGCAGTCATTCAAAATCCCCGCCACCGGATGGCCACCCTTGCCACGCAGGAACTGTTCATAGTCCAGGCGCGTCGCCTCACGCAACGGCGTACGCCGCACCATCACCAACTCCTCGCCCGGCGCCACGTCGCAAAACAACTGCACGATCTGCTGCTCGAAGTCGATACGCGCGATGGACCGCACAAACAACTCACTGCCCACCCGAATCGCAAACGAATAATCCGCCAGCTTCGACTCCAATGCCTGCGGCGCACAATTAAACGCATCACACAGTGCCTGCACCATGCTCTTGATATTGCCGGCGCTGTCGATCACCTGGTCAATCGTGCGGTCCTCCACCGAGGCCGTCAGCACACTGAAGGTCAAATCCGCCGGTTTGAAATTCTGGCTTTTGAACACCCCAAATCGCACCTGCGCCGCCGTCTTCACAAACACAATCTGCGCATGATTCTGATAACTGCGCTGACCGTCATGAATCAGCGTCTTCTGGAAGTCCGACTTACCGCCGGCCGATCCCCCTACAAACAAACACGGAAACCGCCCCGACTCATACAGCGCCTCCATAAAAAACGACTCCGACGCCGACAACCCGTCGAACACCACATACGCCAACGTATCCCGATGATCGATCGGCGTACGCACCTGCACCCGCTTGATATGCCCCACCAACTTGGCAATGCGCTCCTGCATCCCCAACCGCTTACCGCCGCCACGAATGTCCTCACACTCCAGCGGCACCATCACCACCTCGGCCGAGGCGATCAGACTGTCGTCGAACAGCTGCAACACCACCCGATCCCAGCGCTCGCCGGTGGCGCAATACAGCGAATTGGGCGCATTGCAGAGTTCGCCGGAAGTGGTGCACAGGCTGATGGTGGATTGTGGGAAACGGCGTTTGAGCTTGGCGGCGACCTGATCGATATCCAGATGCGGCGAGATAAAACCGGTGATCAGAGTAGGGGTGATGCGCAGGGCGGTGAGGGCGGCGTCCAGGTCGTTGGCAGTGCTGGTGAGCGTGGCGGTGCCTTGACGATCGGCCCGGGCTTTTTTTAGAAGGGAGAGTGGGTTCATGTGGTGGACTCGATCGAGTGGTGATGCAGGGGTAGGCATGCGGTTAGTAGGGTTATCGGCAGGTTGGGTGGGGACTGGAGGGTGGGGGATGCGACGGATGGACGCGGGTGTGGGGAGGTTCCCGATTACTGACAGGGTGTTTTCGGCCAGAAGCTGCCGTTCGTGAATAGCCGCGCTCGGGTCACAGCGGAGAATCATATACTTAGGCTTTAGGTTTGGCAGACTGCAATTAATAGTGGCAATCTGTACGTAGGTTGCCGGTAGCCGCCAACAGGCGACCGTGCCTAAAGGAGTTAGGTATGCCTGATTTGTCACAAGAAAAAATCGATGAGTTACAGGTTACGCTTGAGCGATATCTTGAAAAAAGCGGTGTGAAATGGGAGATTAATTTCCTCGCTGCCGGTGGTTCTGCCGCAGTATTTCGTGGGGTTAATTGCGAAGATAAGCGAGCTTTTAAAGTTTTCGACCCGAGATTTATTAGCGATGAGGAGGGGTCGAAAGAGCAAGAGCGTTTAGGGCTCCAACGTAGACTCATAGGTCATGAGTGCGACCATCTAGTTCAAACATTTTCGATAGAAAACTTCGATGATACCGCTGTCATTGAAATGGAATATGTTGAATGGCCGAGATTAAAAGAGGTACTCAAACACGTACCTGATGCCTCCGTCGAAGTACTTATACGGCAACTGGTAAGTGCCGTTCTTTATCTTGAAGCTCACGGCATCGTACACCGAGATATCAAGCCTGAAAACATTCATGTTTCACAATGCTGGGGGAAACTGAAGCTTTTAGATTTGGGCGTTGTTCGTGAGTTTGATCCCGGCCCCGGTGCTGCCGATACCGACCAGGGTGCTCAAAGGCCATTTTTAGCTACTGCTCAATATAGCTCTCCTGAATATTTGTTTCGTTTGGATGAACCTTCGCGTGAGCTGTGGCAGGGGCTCAATATTTATCAAGTAGGTGCGGTTTTGCATGATTTGATAATGAAAGAGCCTCTGTTCAGAGCTGAAATAGAAGCAGGGAACCGTTGGCTCGTCGCAAAAGCAGTGCTTCTGAACCCACCAAATTTTAAAGATGGAAATCCCAGTCGCTTAGCATATTTGAAATCGCTGGCGTCTAAATGTCTAAATAAGGACATGCAGGCTAGGCTGACGCTTGTCGACTGGCTTGACTTTGAGGTGCAAGAGCATAATGTTGGGCTTAATAAACTTCGAGTTCGCTTGAAATCCAGGCCAAACAAGCAAACCGATTCCGAAAGAGCATTGAATTTTGATCGGGATCGGTTCCAGGAATCGTTGATCGATAAAATTAAGCTATTGCTAATTTCCGTCTGCGGAACAGATTTGCCTTTATCATTTTCCAAATCAAAAGTGAGCAATAGAGAGGTTGTGAGCTTTCAATTTGCATACAGTGATAATGTAGCAGTGGTGGCTCATATTAGTTTTTACTGGAAGACGGGGCTTTACGCTGGCTCGGTCGATATTCTTGCATCGGGTTTTATATACCAGCCCGAATCAGATTTTGCACTTAATCCGGACATGCTTAAGCTTCTAGGTACGGTCTCAATGTCTGATGCCATAGATGATGCTGGAAGTATTATTGCTGAATCGATAGCTGAAATTGTCGAGAACGCTCTCGGTGAAATAGAGTCACATTGTTCAGCGGCTGACTCCATTGAATCACTTTATGGAAGACAGATCGAACTTAAGAGGATGAGTGATGAACGGTAATTGGTGGCGTAGCAAGAAAGAAATGGATCAAGCGCAAATCGATTTTATCGGGCTACCGATGGAAGGACGCTATCTTTTATCAGGGCCGCCGGGGTCTGGAAAGACTAATTTACTCCTTCTCCGTGCTGAGGTTATGGTGGGGAGTGGTGAAAAAGATATTTTATTCATAACCTACACTCGCTCTCTTGCTGACTTCATTCGGAGCGGAGCTGTCGCAAAAGGTTTTGTAAAAGCTAGTCAAATTAAAACATTTCACTCATGGCTCGCTGAGTATGTAAATCTTAATCTCGGAAGCAAGGTAAAGTGGAGTGAGGGGGATTTTGATGATGATTCTCGAAATGAAGCATTGAAAAATTTGATAGCCGCAAACGAAGCTAGGCCCTCAGAGAAAATGTACAGTGCTATTTTTGTTGATGAGGCTCAGGATCTCTCTGAAGGTGAACTCACAGCTTTACTAGAACTTTCAGACAAAGTCTGTATATGTGGCGATGAGCGACAAGGCATTTATAATCAGGACGGTATGGGAACTGCCGGGGCGCTTGGGCTAGATACACATCGGTTAACTCGTCACTTTCGAATTGGACAAGAGATTGCTAAGGTCGCAGATAAGCTAATGCCTCCAGTAAAAAGAGGTGTAACTCTGGAGTCCACCTGCAACTATGATCCGACCATTCAGGGGGAGTCTTCAGCGATATTGCACCCGAGTCAGCCTAGGGTCGAACAACTAAATAAAATTCTTGAATTAATCGAGGTTCAGCTGGATGCGTTTCCTGATGAGGCCATTGGTATATTTTGCCCTCGGCAAGAAGACCGACTCGAAGTAAAGAATTACCTTGAGGCAACGCAATTAAAAGGCAAGCTTTGCACTCACGGAGTGGATTCTGATGCGACTTTTTCAGGAGGCGCCTTAATTCACATCATGACGCTGCATGCCTCAAAAGGAACTGAGTTTAGGTGTGTACATATTTTTGGCGCTGAAGGTCTTACAAAATTCCCGCTGCGACGGACAAAGCTGATTTATACAGGTGTCACGCGCGCTAAGACAGCACTGAATGTTTATAGAAACGGAGAAACCACTATTAAAGTAGAGGCAGCATTTGCCAAGCCTACTTTATTTGGCCTTGATAATCTTTTCCCGGATGATTAACGATGACTGAGCTAAACTTCGAATTTTCTTCGCGGGATGATTTGCCGGATGCATTATTTTCGATGCTGAATAGCCCGTATACACCAAAGCTTTCTATTGAAGCGGTGGAGCCTATTGGTTTGGGAGCAATTCTTGGATACCCTAACAAAAGCTCTGGGCACGGCTACTCATCTCCCTATCTAATTGTTTTGCCGCCAGTAAAAACTTTTGAATTGTTTGCGTGGCTCAAAACTTATGCTCCAGAAACCTTTCCACTAAGTCAGTTTGGCCGAGTAGTCAGTAGGGCTGATTTTGATTCGGTCAAGAAAACTGCAGGCCAGGGAGAGTTCTTTTGGTCCCGCCCAGACCGATGGCCATCGGTGATACTTGGAGAGATGTTGGCACAAAGTGATGGGGATATTTCGGTTGCGTCGATTCCGCTATCGCGTTCTACTGCTACATACAGTTTTTCGGTGGCTAGAGCGTCGATTGCTCATAAAAACGATTTCGTAACGCAGGAATGTATTAATCGTTTGGAATCGTTGTCATCGGATCGCAGATTTGTTGATCGTTTAATCCATATCGAATCCTTGCAGCCAATTTGGAATAGGGTTAGTGTTTCTTGGAACGATAACGCCGGAGCCGAACAGCTCCTTCAAGCATGTCATCCAGATAATAAAGATTTATTCGGCAATGGACCTTCAATAACGGATTATATGGGGTTGTTGAGTGACTCCGCTGAAAATCGTGTTGTTGCTTTTAGAAAGTTCTCGAAAGACTGGGCGGCCCGTTTAGGCGGCTCACGAGATTACAATGATCAGGCAGAGTTGGAAATCGCATTATCGGCTTTTTTAGTTGGGCGTGGAACTTCTCATGCTTTTCTTTTGAAAGACATTGTGAAGCGCAATCCTTCAATTTATGTTTGGTTCGGCCTAATCGCGGCACTATGCGGGCCTACTTCTTGGGATCCAGCTTGGGCCCGGGCGGTCAAAAACATTGAAAAATTACTCAAAAGTAGCTTTTCTTGGGAGGAGATCTCTTCTTGTGACATTTCTTGGGCCGAATATCAATGGCTTGATTCGTTAGATAACGAGAGGGCTTTTCAAGAGCTGCCAAAACTCCTGCCAAAAGTTTTGTCGGTGGAAATTATTCCAGGAGTGGTATGTCAGTTTAGGCTCAAGTCGGCAGGAACTATAAGGGACGCGGACCATAGTGGCGCGGTTGTAGAAGCACCTGTTAGCAATGTCGAAACCGAAATGCTTTACAAGTTTGTTAGCGAGTTTATGAAAGTTGCTGATAAAAGCAAGCTCAATCTCGGTGACACTGTTTTCCAAGCTGCGGAAGATACAGCACCTAAAACGAGGCGTTCTAGTTCAAAAGGGGGGCGGAAATAGTGTGGGTATTTGTAGCTACCTTTGAATAATTTAGTAAGCGGGTTTGTATGAGCCGATAGTGGTTAGTTACTAGCGTCCGCTACCGGCTAAAGCTGCCTTTAATTGATCGTCAGCTTCTGGCCGATAGCTGCCCTTCATGATAGCCAGTTACTAGCCACTATCTGTCAGTCGACTGATTAGACCGGGACGGTTACGCTGGCGTTTTAGCATGCACGGAAGAGCGTATGACAGAGGTGTACCAAGGAAGCTGTTTATGTGCCGCCGTCAGTTATGAGCTATCCACCACACCGCAAGCAGTGAGTCACTGTCATTGCAGCCAGTGTCGCAAAGGTCATGGGGCGGCATTTGCTTCTTACGGCAGCGTTCCGCGTAGCGCGCTGCAAATACTTAGCGGCGCCATCCATATTAAAACCTATGCTTCTTCAACGACGGTATCACGCGAGTTCTGCGTGCAGTGTGGTTCGGCCTTGTTCTGGTCACGGTCTCAAGGCGAGTTTGCCAGTTGGGTTTCAATAGCATTGGGTACGCTCGATTCGCCGTTCTTCCCTCGAAAGCAGAAACACGTTCATCTCGACTCCGCAGCTCACTGGTACATTCCAACCACCCCATGCCCTCCAGTTGATTGAGGTCTTCTGGGCGAAAGCTGCCTGTCGCTCTGACCCCTTGTTGTTGACCGATATAGGCATTGACGTAAAATCGCCACCCCCAAAAAATCAGCTTGCATAGCGAGAAGGAGCTTCGATGCAACGGGTGATGATTGTTGGTCAACCTGGGTCTGGCAAAAGCACTTTGGCGCGCGAGCTTGGTCAGCGCACGGGCTTGCCGGTCGTTCATATCGACACTATTCACTGGCAGCCAGGTTGGATAGAACGAAGCCGGGACGAGAAAACGCAGCTTTGTCTCGAGGTCGAGGCTCGTGATTGCTGGATATTCGAAGGGGGCCATTCGGCCACTTGGGAAAATCGGATGGCCCGTGCAGATCTTTTAATTTGGATTGATCGT
Source organism: Pseudomonas sp. Irchel 3H9 (assembly GCF_900187495.1). Classification (NCBI taxonomy): domain Bacteria; kingdom Pseudomonadati; phylum Pseudomonadota; class Gammaproteobacteria; order Pseudomonadales; family Pseudomonadaceae; genus Pseudomonas; species Pseudomonas sp. Irchel 3H9. Next base: position 504,398 of record NZ_FYDK01000004.1, read on the forward strand.
TCGGCGACGCTTCGATTCTTGCGCGTACTGCGCAGAACGCTGCTCCAACGGGGTCAATCTCGACCTGACTTGCCCGAGAACTGCCCCGAACTGCTGGCGAACCTGCCGGAGTTTTTTAGATTCATGTGGCGGACGAAAAAAACAGCGCGAGCAAAGATGCAGCAACTCGTGGCAACTGCACCATCAACCTGCCGCGTGGTTTATCTGCGGTCTAATCGAGAGATCAGGATGTTTCTCGCGGGCATTGGAAATTCGGCTGGCCAGGGTCCGCGAGATTAATCGACGGCTGACTGCTTCTCTACGGAAGCTGCCGATCACGAACTCGCGTTGAGACGGGTTAGGGGAGAGGTCTATTTATTCCTAAAGAAAATCGTCGAGTCTTCGTAAAGTGAGTCACAAAGACTCAGCGATCAATCGAGTTGGTAGAAGGTTAGCTGCCCGCTCCGGCCCCCTCCCGTTCCATCAACTTACCCACCAACAAAACCCCCAATTCACTCAACGGGTGAATCGCCAACGCCACATCCCGCTGTTTCCCTTCAGCTCATCCGACAGGCCAAGCAACAACGCAGTAACCGAAGAAAAAGTCTCATAGCTATCAGCAATCAACACTTCACTGCGAACATCGTCAGCAACGCTGAACAGCGTCGTCGTGTGCGGGGGAGGCGTCTCCAGCGGTTCTGCCCCCGCGTTGAGGTAGTGATCAATCGTACGATGCGCCGCTTGATTCAGTTTCAGGTCGGGACCGTTCCTCAGCCTTGCACCCGTGGTGGTGTGGAGTCGGATACTGGCGTTTCTGGTTCGTCAGCGAGTTGCATGGCCGACAGCGCTTTCAGCTTGTGATGGGGGCCGGTGAAGCGTGTGTCGCCATCCAGTACCGTGAGCGTGATCCGTTCTGAAACGCACCGATGGAATGGGGTGAACATGCGTTTTTTTGGGTAGTAAACGCCTTCCGACGTCTCGGAATATTTTAAGGCGAGCATCGCTTTTTGCAGTGCAGCGGGGCTGATACGACTGGCAACGCGCCACTCGGCAAGTGCTGCTTCGCGGTACATGCTGTAAGTCCGCCCTATGCATGCGCCCAGGGTGCCGCCGTAAAGGACGTTACTCTTGAATGTGTCGGTTATGCCCATGATGTGTGCAGCAAACAGCAGAATGGCCGTCGCTATAAAACAGAGGAGGATGCTTTCCAGTAGTGCCAATGCCTTGTAAGGGTCAGCGGCCAGTTGGTCTTTGAGCTTAAGTCGGGCGATGGCAGTGTCGGCGTGTTTTGGCGCGTGGGTGTTAAGCGGTTTCAAGCGTTACCCCTCCTGGGTTGAGTTTTCCTGATCGAGAACAACTCGCATTCTACGTAAAGTGAAGCGGCCATCCCCGTTTTTGCTCGATTCAACTTGGTATTTCCCAACATCCCCCCATAACTACCTCTGTCTCCATTAACCGCAAGGACAAACCATGACCAACCCAACCGAAACCGCCATCCTCGCCGGCGGCTGCTTCTGGGGCATGCAAGACCTGTTGCGCCGCTACCCCGGTGTTCTGCAAACGCGGGTCGGCTACACCGGTGGCGATGTGCTGAATGCCACCTATCGCAACCATGGCAACCATGCTGAAGCGATTGAAATCGTGTTTGACCCGGCGGTGATTTCCTACCGGCAGATTCTTGAGTTCTTTTTCCAGATCCATGACCCCAGCACGCCGAATCGGCAGGGCAATGATCTTGGGCCGAGCTATCGTTCGGCGATTTACTACCTGAGCGAACAGCAAAGGGATATTGCCGAAGATACCGCGGCTGATGTGGATGCCTCCAAGCTGTGGCCGGGGCGTGTGGTCACGGAAATTGAACCCGCCAGGGAGTTTTGGGAGGCGGAGCCGGAGCATCAGGATTATCTGGAGCGGATACCGAACGGGTATACCTGCCATTTCATCCGGCCGAATTGGAAGTTGCCCAAGCGGGCGTCATCGGGGTCAGCTCCCTGAGCGCCTGCGCCCAGCCAAGGACGAAGATGTCCAAGCCTCAAATGGCGAAAAAAACGCACACAGGGCATGCAGGATGGCCGGCGTGGTCATCACTGCCTACGTCCTTGTCGTCAGAAAAGTCGCCATTTCAGTGCTTTGGCCAAGTGCCATCGCTCGTTAGGTAGGAATGGCCAAGTCCGGTTGATTCAAATCCCTTCCTGCTCCATCAGCCTGGCCGACAGCGCTTTCAGCTTGAAATAGGGGCCTGCGAAGCGCGTGCCCCCATCCAGTGTGGTGAGCGTGATCCGCTCTGAATCGCACCGATGGAATGGGGGTGAACATGCGTTTTTTCGTGTAGTAAACGCCTTCCTGCGTCTCGGAATACTTCAAGGCGAGCATCGCGTTTTGCAGTGCAGTGGGGCTGATATGCCGGGCAATGCTCCACTCGGAAAGTGCCGCGTCGTGGTACATCCAGTACGTCGCGCCTATACATGCGCCCAGTGTGCCGCTATAGAGGACGTTGCCCTTGAATGTGTCGGTTATGCCGACGCTTTGTGCAACGAACAGCATAAGGGCCGTCGTTACCAAACAGAGGAGGGTGCTTTCCAGCAATGCCAATCCCTTGTAAGGGTTTACGGCCAGTTGGTCTTTGAGCTTAAGTCGTGTGATGGCCGTGTCGGCGTGTTTTGGCGCGTGGGTGTCAAGCGGTTTCAAGCGTTACCCATCCTGGGTTGAGTTTTCCTGATCGAGAACGGCTCGCATTTTACGCAAAGTGAAGCGGCTGTGTAGGACGTTTTCCTTGGGCCCCATCTCTATCGTTTGCCGCCTCACCGGCTCCCCCTTCACTCCGGCTTCTTGTAGGCCTTGTACTCGTTCTGCAGCACGATATGGTCCGCCACGTATTTCGCGTCGTGCCACACCCCATAGATAAACGACGACGCACGGTTCACCAGATTCGGCAGGCCCAAAAAGTAAACGCCGCTTTGCGCCGAGATTCCGCGTTTGTGGAACGGCTCGCCTTTCTCATCAAACGCATCCACCTTCAACCAGCTGAAATCGAACTTGAAGCCGGTTGCCCAGAGAATGGTGGTTACACCGGCTTCAGCCAGGTTGAGGCTGAGGATCGGATCAAGCAGGCACTCCGGGTCGGGCAGCAGTTCCCAGGCTTGCGGTTCCAGCGGGAATGGCAGGCCGTTGGCTTCGATATACGCATCCGCATCACGCAGTACATCAAAATACGCACGATCCCCTTCGGCCACGTTTTCGGCCAGGCCCGGTTGGAAGGTCATGACGCCGTCCTCCCAATTCTGGGTAACGCCTACCAGGTGAATGCCTTGGTGCGCCAGTCGGCGGAAGTCGACGGTCTTGCCGCCTTCATAGCCACTCACTGCAAACGCCACGTGCTTTTTCTTCGGCTGGATTTTGACTTCGTCCCACAAACCCAATGCGCCCAGCCACCAGCAGTAGTCGCGGCTGCGGTAGGCGCGGGGTGGGCGATAGTGTTCGCCGACGGAGAGGTACACGGTTTTGCCGGCCTTTTGCAGTTCTTCGGCGATTTGTGAGCCTGAGGCGCCGGCGCCCACTACGAGTACGGCGCCTTCGGGGAGTTGGCCGGGGTTTTTGTAGGTGGACGAGTGCAGTTGGTGAATCGGTGCGGTGGTGGGGACGATGTTGGGGATTGAGGGGCGTTGGAACGGGCCGGTGGCGGCGACGACGTTGGTGGCTTCGATCACGCCGGCCGAGGTCGTGACTTTGAAGCCGGGGCGGCCGAGGTGGCGCTCTACTTGTTGCACTTCTACGCCAGTGCGCACCGGAGCCTGGAGTTTGTCGACGTAGGCTTCGAAGTAGTCGGCCATGCGTTCTTTGGGCGGGAAGGCTTCGGGGGAGAGGCCTTCGAAGGTCAGGCCGGGGAAGCGGTCGTGCCAGGCGGGGCCGTTGGCGACCAGGGAGTCCCAGCGTTCGGAGCGCCAGCGTTCGGCGATGCGGTGGCGTTCGAGCACGATGTGGGGCACGCCCATCAGGGACAGGTGTTCGCTCATGGCGACGCCGGCCTGGCCTGCGCCGACTACTAGGGTGTTGATGGTTTCGACGGTCATTGGCGTTTCCTGGAAAGTAAGAGGTTTATTAGCAACACCGAGGGTCCACATTGGGTCTGCTGTGTTTTCGAGTTCGCATTTAAGGCTTGAGCAACTCGGCCACCGCCGTCAGCGCCAATTCATATCCCAACGCCCCCAGCCCGGCGATCACACCGGTGGCGGCCCTGGACACGTAGGAGTGATGCCGAAAGCGCTCGCGCTTCCAGATATTGCTCATGTGCGCTTCGATGATCGGGCCGCCGAAGGCCAGCAGCGCGTCAAGGATCGGCACTGAGCTGTAGCTGAGGCCGGCGGCATTGATCACCAGGGCGTCGCTGTTCAGACGCGCCTCTTGAATCCAGTCCACCAGCACGCCTTCGTGGTTGCTTTGGCGAAAGTCCAGGGTCAGGCCCAACTCGCCGGCGTGGCGTTGGCAGCGGGCTTCGATGCTGGCGAAGCTTTCGTTGCCGTAGGTGCCGTGCTTGTCCAGCCCGTAGAGGTTGGCATTAGGGCCATTGAGGAAGTACACGCGGTGGGGCATGACGGGCTCCAGGTTATTCGGCGACGGTCAGCACGACTTTGCCGACGTTGGCGTTGGCTTCCAGCAGGCGATGGGCATCGGCCGCTTGAGACAGGGGCAACTGCGCGTGGATCTGTGGGCGCACCACACCGGCCGCCAGCCAGGGCAACACGCGCGAGCGGATACACGCCGCCAGGCGGGCTTTTTCAGCGTGGCTTTTGGGGCGCAGGGTGGAGGAGGTGAGGCTGAGGTTTTTGCGCATCAGCACCTGCAAGTCCAACTCGATGTTCGCGCCTTGCAGGAATGACAGGCTCACATGCCGCCCGCCCATGGCCATGGCCGGCAGATTGCGCGCGACATAGGGGCCGCCGACGTTATCCAGCACCACGTCGACGCCGCGTCCTTGGGTGCAGTCGTGCACCACCGCGACGAAGTCTTCCAAATGGCGATCAATCGCACGCCATACACCCAGCGCTTGCAGCATCGCGACCTTTTGCGGGCCGCCTGCGGTGGCGATCACCCGCGCCCCCGCAGCCTGCGCACACTGCACGGCAAAGCTGCCGACGCCACTGGCGGCGCCGTGGATCAGCACGCTGTCGCCGCTGCGCAGGCGCCCGAGCTCAAACAGGGTGTGCCACACCGTGAACGCCGCTTCCGGAACCGCAGTGGCAGCGTGCAGCGATAATCCCGCCGGCACCGGCAGGCAGTGCGCCGCCTGGGCCACGCAGTACTCGGCGTAGCCGCCGCCGTTGAGCAAGGCCATCACGCGATCGCCCACCGCACATTCATCCACGCGGCTGCCCACCGCGACCACAATGCCCGCCGCTTCCAGGCCCAGCACATCGGTAACGCCGGGTGGGATTGCTGAGCCGCTGCGTTGCATCAGGTCGGGGCGATTGACCCCGGCCGCCACGACGCGAATCAGCACCTCACCGGGTTGCAAAGCCGGCACAGGGCGTTCCACCACCTGCAGCACTTCAGGGCCACCGGGCTCACGGGCAATCACCGCTTTCATACGGATACGGTCCAGTCGTCCGGCACCACGGCGATCACATCGATCTCCATCAGCCACTCCGGCTGGCCAAGGCCGGAAATCACCAGGCCGGTGGAAATCGGGAACACACCTTTGAGCCATTTACCGACCTCCTGGTACACCGGCTCGCGGTAGCGCGGGTCGATCAAATAAGTGGTGGTCTTGACGATGTGCGACAGGTCCGAGCCCGCCTCTTCGAGCAGCTGCTTGACGTTCTTCATCGCCTGTTCGGCCTGGGCGCGCGGGTCGCCGAGGCCGATCAGGTTGCCGTCGAAATCGGTACCGATCTGGCCGCGCACATAGATGGTGTTGCCGGCGCGCACGGCCTGGCACAGGTCGTTGTCCAGCGCCTGGTTGGGATAAGTCTGTTTGGTGTTGAACATGCGGATGCGGGTGTGGGAAGGCATATCGAAGGGCTCGTCGTAAGCGGGATGAAACCAGCTTCACATCGCCCCCTCTCGGGCGAAACCAGCATTTGCGCGGGGTAGTGCTTAGGAAAAACCGAAGCCCCTGTAACTCATCGGCTCGCCCATGACCCGGCACGAACCCTGCAACGCTCGCCGTACAGTCATTGTTGAGGGGCAGGCGTCATGCTCAGTCGTATTACTCAGCGTCAACTGGAGTATTTCGTCGCGTCGGGAGAGGCGGGCAGCATCAGTGCTGCGGCCGAACGCATTCATGTGTCGTCGCCGTCGATCTCGGCGGCGATCACCCATATGGAAGCTGAGTTGGGCATCCAGTTGTTTATCCGCCACCACGCCCAGGGCATTTCCCTCACGGCGGTGGGGCGTCTGGTGATGCTGGAGGCTAAGCAGATCCTGGAGCAGATGAGCAACCTCTACACCATCGCTTCGGAGTCACTGAACACCGTGCGCGGGCCATTGCGGGTCGGATGCCTGGAGTCGCTGGCGCCGATGATCACGCCGGAATTGGTATTCGGTTTCGGCCGTGCGTTCCCCGGTGTGCGCTTGACCCAGGCCGAAGGCAATCATGAGGAACTGCTGGAAAAACTGCGCAGTGGCGAACTGGATATCGCCCTGACCTACGACCTGGTGACCAGTCCGGATATCGACTTCCAACCCCTCGCGCACCTGCCGCCGTATGTGATGGTGGGCGAGTATCACCCGCTGGCGAGCTTGCCCGCGGTCAGCATGCAAGACCTTGAGGCCTACCCGGTGGTGCTGCTGGATACGCCCTGGAGCCGCGACTATTTCCTCAGCCTGTTCATCCAGGCGGGCACCACGCCGAACATCATCATGCGTTCCACCAACCTCGAAACGGTGCGCGCCATGGTCGGCAATGGCATTGGCTATTCGTTTGCGAACGCGCGGCCCAAATCGAATATGTCCCAGGACGGCAAACGCGTGATCCGCCTGCGCCTGGCCGGTACACATAGGCCGATGAAGCTGGGTTACGCCACGGCGAGCAACACCCAGTTGTCCCGTGTGGTGTCGGCGTTTGCCGAACGCTGCCGCATGTTTGTCTCCGACCAGTACATCCCCGGCATGGCGCCGCCGAGCTTTTTTGACCCGCATGCGGTGCGGGTGTTGAGTGATGTGAGCTGAGATTGCACCAATAGATGGCGTGGGCGGGGAGGCGAATTCAGACGCGCACCATTTCGGCCAGTGCATGCTCTCTCCAGAACACAGCAGGGCAAATGTGGGAGCGGGCTTGCCCTCTCCCACAGTGGATTTTTGCTTCGCTCAGGACTGCATAGGTTCTGCCTACCCAGTGCCCCGGCTTTTACGAATTGACCCCAAGACCCCGCCGCCACGACTCTCATCCCATCGAGGCAGACCCACTTCATTTTTTGCAAGGCGCAGCGACGATGACATTCGACTGGAATTACATGTTTGGTTTGCTGGCTGATGCCGAGTTCTGGCGTGCGACGTGGACGGTGATCAAGCTCAGTACCCTGACCTGGGTGTTGAGCATCGGCCTGGGCTTTCTGCTGGCGCTGGCCAAGCAGTCCAAGCATGGCCTGCTGAGCGTGCCGGCGCGGGGGTATATCTGGTTGTTCCGCAGCCTGCCGCTGTTGGTGCTGCTGATCTTTATCTACAACTTGCCCCAGGCATTGCCGGGCACCTCGGCGGTGCTGGCCGACCCGTTCTGGTCCGGCTTGTTGGCGCTGGTGATCTGCGAAACGGCGTATGTGGCCGAGATCCATCGCGGTGGCTTGCTCTCGATTCCCAAGGGCCAAGGCGAAGCGGCGCGGGCGTTGGGGCTGAGGTTTTTCGGTACCCAATGGCGCGTGGTGATCCCCCAGGCGCTGCGTGTGGCGTTGCCGTCGCTGGCCAACGAATACATTTCCATCGTCAAGCTCACCTCGTTGGTGTCGGTGATCTCTCTGACCGAGATCCTGATGGTCGGCCAGCGCCTGTACTCGCAGAACTTCCTGGTGATCGAAACCATGGCGGCGGTGGCGTTCTTCTATGTGTTTATCGTCACGGTGTTCGACTTTTTGCTCAAACGCCTGGAGCGCTTTCTCGACGTCAACCAGCGCAATGTCTCCCGCGTGCCGGATGCAAACGTGCTGGCCTTGGCTACCCAACAGCGCACCGCCCTGCAACGCCCGGAAAGTAACGGCGCTGCGGCGCTGCAAGCCTCGCGGTTGCACAAGGCCTACAACGACATCGAGGTGCTGGGTTCGGTCAACCTGCTGATTCAGCCGGGTGAAGTGGTGTCGGTAATCGGCCCGTCGGGCTCCGGCAAGACCACGCTGATCCGCCTGCTCAACGGCCTCGAGCAACTGGACAATGGTGAGGTTCATATCAATGGCCTGCCGTTCATTCACCTGAACAAGGTGGGCGCGCAAAAGCCCCAGTACATCGAGCACGCCGAGCATCGCCTGAACATCGGCATGGTGTTCCAGAGCTTCAACCTGTTCCCGCATTTGAGCGTGCTCGACAACCTGCTGATGGCGCCGAAGTACCACCGCCTGGGTCGCACCGACGCGCTCAAGCAACAGGCATACGCGCTGCTGCACAAGGTCGGCATGCTCGACCATGCCTGGAAGTACCCGCACCAGTTGTCCGGCGGCCAGCAGCAACGCGTGGCCATCGCCCGCGCCTTGATGATGCGCCCGCAAATCATGCTGTTCGACGAGCCCACCTCGGCCCTTGACCCGGAGAAAGTCAATGAAGTGCTGCAGGTGATCGAAGCCCTGGCCGGGGAGGGCATCACCATGGTGATCGTCACGCACGAGATGAATTTCGCGTTCAAGGTCTCTGATCGGATCGTGTTTATGGAGGAGGGGCGTGTGGTCTGCGATGACACGCCCGAGGTGTTGCGCCGCGGCCAGAACCCACGCGTGGAGGCGTTCCTCAAGGACGTCTCGCTGGCGTGATCTCTTTAACGTTCAGGAAAAAACAACATGATTGAGCAAGCACACATCGAACAATTCCAGCGCGACGGCTTCCTGGTGGTAGAAGGCGTGTTGTCGCTGGACGAAGTGGCCGCGCTGCAGCATGACTTCGACCAGTGGGTAGAAGAGAGCCGCAGCCATGACCAAGGCTGGGGCGCCACCGTGGATGGCCGCGCGCGCTTTGACCTGGAGGGTGACCACCGCGCCGATCACCCGTCGTTGCGCCGGGTGAGTTCGCCCACCGAGATTTCCCCGGCGTATCAGCGCGTGGCGTTGCACTCGCGCATGGCGGCGATTTCCGCGCAATTGGTCGGCGCCAGCGGCGCGCGTTTTCACCATAGCAAGATCAACTCGAAACTGCCCCACACCGCCACACAGGTGAAGTGGCACCAGGACTTCCTGTTCACGCCCCACAGCAACGACGACATCGTCACCGCGTTGCTGATGGTCAGTGAAGTGACCCCGCAGAACGGCCCGCTGAATGTGATCCCCGGTAGCCACAAAGGCCCGCTGTGGTCGCACTGGCAGGATCAGCGTTTCACCGGTTCGGTGGACGATGCCGTGGTCGCGCAACACTGCCAGCATCCGGTCGCCTGCTACGGCCCGGCCGGTTCCGTGTGCTTTATGCACACGCGTCTTTTGCATGCTTCCAGCCCTAATGAGACCGAACTGCCGCGCACCCTGTTCATCAGCGTCTATGCCGCTGAAGACGCGCTGCCATTCGGCGAAAACCCGTTGCCCAGTACACACGCCGGCCTGCTGGTGGCCGGTGAAGAAAGTGGCTTGGTGCGTTCCACCAACAACCATATGCGCCTGCCACAGAAACCCCGTGGTGCGTCGTTCTTCGTGCAACAGGCCGGACAAGATTCTGCCACTGCCTAACCTCCTAAAACCTTGCGGGTAATGACCATGACAGCGTTTCGTAACAGTGTTCGCCCCCTTGCCGTGTGCCTGCTGGGCGCTGCGGTTGCAATGACCTCGTTGGCGGCTTCGGCGTTCCAGCAGGAAGGCAAGATCATCGCCGGTTCCGACGTGACCTTCTTCCCCTATGAGTACATGGATAACAACAAGCCTGCGGGCTTTGATATCGAGTTCATGGACGGCCTGGGCAAGGTCATGGGCCGCAAGGTCGAGACCCTCGACACGCGCTTCCCCAACTTGATCACCGGCCTGCAAGCCGGGCGTTTCGATGTGACCAACTCGTCGATGTACATCACCGCCGAGCGGGTCAAGGTCATCGACATGATCCCTTACCTCAAGAGCGGCGAATCGATCCTGGCCCTCAAGGACAGCGCCTTCCAGCCCAAGACTCCGGAAGAGTTCTGCGGCCACAAGATCGGCTCCATGGGCGCTACCTCGTGGCTGGCGCAGATGAACAAGCTGTCGGCCGAGTACTGCGTGGCCAAGGGCTTGAAGCCGATCCTGATCAGCGAATACAGCACCGACCCACAAACCACCCAGGCCCTGTTGGCCCACGCGGTGGAAGCGCAAATTACCGACGCCGCCGTGGCCCGCGGTGTGATCGACAAGCTCGGTAGCCGTGTGGTGATTTCCTCCGACACCCTGATCTATCCGGTGCTGAACGGCTTCGGTGTGAAGAAGGGCAATGACACGGTGAAGCAAGCCTTGCTCGACGGTCTGGAGAAATACCGCGCCACGCCTGAATACGCGGCCTTGCTGAAGAAGTACAACTTCGAGGCGCCGACTGAGGCCGACCTCGCGGCGCTGATGCCGAAGTAACCCTACCGCGCGGCCGCAGCCTTGCGGTCGCGCTCTGAGGAGTCCGATCCATGGCGTTATCCCTCGAAGAACAGACACGCATCGACCTGGCGGCGACCTTTCGCATCATCGCCCACCTAGGCATGCATGAAGCGGTGGCCAACCACTTCAGCGCCGCGGTGTCGGCCGATGGCAAACAGTTTTTGCTCAACCCGAAGTGGAAGCACTTCTCGCGTATTCGCGCCAGCGACCTGGTGTTGTTGAACGCGGACGATCCCGCCTGTGCCGACAACCAAAATGTGGATTCGACGGCCTGGTCGATCCATGGGCAGATCCATCGGCTGCTGCCGCACACCCGCGCCGTGCTGCATTTGCACCCGGTGTACACCACCGCGGTGGCGTGCCTGGCCACGCCGCATATCCCGCCGATCGACCAGAACACCGCACGCTATTTCAACCGCGTGGCGGTGGATGAACTCTACGGCGGCATGGCCGATACGGAGGCGGAAGGCGCGCGCCTGGCCGGCCTGCTTGATGGCAAAACCCGGCTGTTGATGGGTAACCACGGCGTGATGGTGACCGCTGCGTCCATCGGTGAAGCCTTTGACGATATCTGGACCCTGGAACGCTCTTGCCAGATCCTCGTGACGGCCTGGTCCACCGGGCAGCCGCTGCGGTTGTTGTCCGATGAAGTGGCGGAGAAAACTGCGCGGAGCTGGGAAGGCATCGCGGATTTCTCACGTCGGCATTTTGAAGAAATGAAGCAAATGATGATCGACGTCGACCCCTCGGTACTCGATTGAGGAACGCCCCATGACCTTTTCCGTTGTCGCCCGCTGCGCCGAGACCGGCCAGTTGGGCATTGCGATCAGCTCGTCGAGCATTGCCGTGGGGGCGCGTTGCCCCTGGCTGCGTGCGGGTGTGGGCGCGGTAGCGTCGCAGAACATCACCTTGCCGAGCCTGGGGCCGCAAGTGCTGGATTTATTGGAGCAGGGCATGGCGCCGAGTGAGGCGCTGACGGCAGTGTTCGCAGGGCAGGAGCACAGTGATTATCGCCAGGTGACGGTGATTGACCGCCAAGGCCGCACCGCGCACTTCAGCGGTGCGCAGACCTTGGGGATTCACGCGGCGGCCAGTGGTGAACAGTGTGTGGCGGCGGGGAATATGCTGGCCAATCCAGGCGTGATTGACGCCATGGTGCGGGCTTTCGAACAGGCCTCGGGGCACCTTGCCGACCGACTGCTGGCGGCGATGCACACGGCGGTGGCTGAAGGCGGCGAGGCGGGGCCAGTGCATTCGGCGGCGCTGCTGGTGGTCGACGACGTGCTCTGGCCCATCGTCAACCTGCGCGTCGATTGGGCGGATAAAGACCCTATCGGCACGCTCGACAAACTCTGGCAGGCCTATCGCCCGCAATTGCAGGACTACATCGACCGCGCCCTCAACCCGCACATTGCTCCCTGCTATGCGGTACCAGGGGATGACCGATGACCAGCAGTCGCGACCTGCTGGCGCAACTGGTGCGCTTCGACACCACCAGTCGCGAATCCAACCTGGCCTTGATCGACTGTGTTCGCACCTATTTGCAGGACCACGGTGTGACCTGCGAGCTGGTCTACAACGAACACAAGAGCAAGGCCAACCTGCTGGCGACCATCGGCCCGGCTGATGTGCCCGGCATCGTGTTGTCCGGGCATACCGATGTGGTGCCGGTGGACGGCCAGCGCTGGAGCGTGGCGCCGTTCGAGCTGACGGAGAAAGGCGGCAAGTTGTACGGGCGTGGTACCGCCGATATGAAGGGCTATATCGCCTGCGTGTTGGCGTTGGTGCCGGCGTTGGTACAGGCGCCGCTGCGTATGCCGGTGCATATCGCGCTGTCCTATGACGAAGAGGTGGGTTGCCTCGGCGTGCGTTCGTTGCTTGAGCGTTTTCATGGGCAGGCGGTCAAGCCGTTGCTGTGTGTGATCGGCGAACCCACCGAACTCAAGCCGGTGCTCGGCCACAAGGGCAAGTTGGCGATGCGTTGTGACGTGCATGGCGCGGCCTGCCATTCGGCGTATGCGCCGTCCGGGGTGAATGCCATCGAATATGCCGCGCGGTTGATCGGTGAGCTGGTGCGGCTCGGCGAGTCACTCAAGGCACCGCGGCATCTGGATGAACGTTTTGATCCGCCGTTTTCCACGGTTCAGACCGGACTGGTCAACGGCGGCAAGGCGTTGAATATCGTCCCGCAGAATTGCACGTTTGATTTTGAAGTGCGCGCGCTGCCGGCCCAGGATCCCTGGCAGGTGGCGCAGCAGTTACGCGCCTATGCCGAACAGACTCTGCTGCCCGCGATGCAGGCGGTGAACGGGCAGTGCGCGATCAGTATCAGCGAGCTGTCCAGCTACCCGGGGCTGGCGACTTCTCTGGACAGCCAGGCCGCCGGATGGATCGCGCAGTTTTGTGGCTCGCGAGACTTCGGCACGGTTGCGTTTGGCACCGAGGGCGGGTTGTTTGATCAAGCTGGCATTCCCACCGTGGTGTGCGGGCCGGGCAGCATGGAGCAGGGGCATAAGCCGGATGAATTTATCAGCGTGGAACAACTGGAGGCCTGTGACCGAATGCTGGAGCGGGTGCTTGCGTTCGTGCGCCCGTAGGCGGCGGGGGGAAATCGCGAGAGCCTGTATAAAACGCTGAAAGGCGGTTCTAAAACGCGCTATGAGACGATTCAGAAACTGATGCTGTCGTTAGGCGTGGAACTGACGGTGCAGCCGATTGCGGCGGTGGCAAGCACGAAAACCGCCAGAGCAAAGCGGGCTGCGGCCGGTAAACCCTGCCACGTGGTTTAGCGAGCGACCACAACCCTGAAAACACCGAGGCCCCCTGTGGGAGGGGGCTTGCTCCCGATAGCGGAGTTTAAGTCGATACATTTCTGGCTGACACACCGCAATCGGGAGCAAGCCCCCTCCCACATTGGATTGATTGTGTTTTGGAGGTCGGGCCTCCCTTAGAACCCAGCTCTTCAGCGCACCAGGCAAGGCTGCTTGTTGTTAAAACTCCACCCCGGAATCAAAAATTGCATCGCCACGCTGTCATCCCGTGCGCCAAGGCCCATGCCTTTGTACACCTCGTGGGCCTTGGCCACGGCGTCCATGTCGATGTCCACGCCCAGGCCAGGCTTGGCCGGCACCTTCACATAACCGCCTTCGATTTTCAGCGGCTCCTTGGTCAGGCGTTGGCCGTCCTGCCAGATCCAGTGGGTGTCGATGGCGGTGATGTCGCCCGGTGCGGCGGCGGCCACTTGGGTGAACATCGCCAGGGAAATGTCGAAGTGGTTGTTGGAGTGCGATCCCCAAGTCAGGCCCCAGTCGTTACACATCTGCGCCACGCGCACGGACCCCTGCATCGTCCAGAAGTGTGGATCGGCCAGGGGGATGTCCACCGATTGCAACTGGATCGCGTGGCCCATTTCGCGCCAGTCGGTGGCGATCATGTTGGTGGCGGTTTTCAGGCCCGTGGCGCGACGGAATTCAGCCATGACTTCGCGGCCCGAGTAACCATTTTCGGCGCCGCAGGGGTCTTCGGCGTAGGCGAGCACGTGGTGTTGATCGCGGCATAGGCGGATGGCTTCTTTGAGCGACCAGGCGCCGTTCGGGTCCAGCGTGATGCGTGCATCGGGGAAGCGTTCGGCGAGGGCGGTGACGGCTTCGATTTCTTCGTCGCCGCTTAAAACGCCGCCCTTGAGTTTGAAGTCGTTAAAGCCGTATTTGGCTTTGGCGGCTTCGGCCAGGCGCACCACGGCTTCGGCCGTCAGGGCTTTTTCATGGCGCAGGCGGAACCACTCGTCGTCACTGTCGGCCTCGTTGCGGTAGGCCAGGTCGGTGGCGTTGCGGTCGCCCACATAGAACAGATAGCCGAGCATCTTCACCGCGTCACGCTGCTGGCCCTCGCCGAGCAATGCGGCCACCGGCACTTCGAGGAACTGCCCCAGCAGGTCGAGCAGGGCGGCCTCCATCGCGGTGACGGCATGGATGGTGATGCGCAGGTCAAAGGTCTGCAGGCCACGGCCAGCCGAATCCCGCGAGGCAAACGTGCTGCGCATTTGGTTGAGGATGCGTTGGTATTGGCCGATGGGTTGGCCGATCACCAGGCTGCGGGCGTCTTCCAGGGTTTCGCGGATGCGTTCGCCACCGGGCACTTCACCAACGCCGGTGTTGCCCGAGCTGTCCTTGAGAATCACGATGTTGCGGGTAAAAAACGGCCCGTGGGCGCCGCTGAGGTTGAGCAGCATGCTGTCGTGGCCGGCGACGGGGATGACCTGGAAGTGGGTGACGACTGGAGTATTCATGGCAAATTCCTAAAGAGGCTCAAAGAGGTTTGCTGAGGGCCGCGCCGGTTGGCGCCACGCCTGGCGACGTCAATGGGGCAGAGGGCGCGGTCTTGGCGAAAAACACCAGGATCGCCGCCAGCACTGAGGTACCGGCCAGGCCGTAGAGGCCGCCTTGGATCGAGCCGGTGGTCTGCTCCAGAAAGCCGAAAGTGGTCGGCGCAACGAAGCCGCCCAGGTTGCCGATGGAGTTGATTAGCGCGATCACGGCAGCGGCAATGCGTACATCCAGATAACCCTGGGGGATCGGCCAGAACAGCGAAGACGCCGACTTGAACCCGATGGCCGCAAAGCAGATCGCCACAAAGGCAAACACTGGCCCGCCGGTGGTGGACATGAACATGCCGGCCGCTGCAATCAACAGTGCCGCCGCGACCCAGGCCTGTTGGAACTTGAACTTGCCCGACAGCGATGCGAAGGCATACATGGCGATGATCGAGATCAGCCACGGAATCGAGTTGAAGAAGCCCACCTGCACATCACTCAAGTCGCCCATCTTTTTGATGATGCTCGGCAGCCAGAATGTCGCCGCGTAAATGGTCAGTTGGATGCAGAAGTACAGGGCGCAGAACAGCAGGATCTGGCGGTCCTTGAGCAGCTTGCCAAGGGTCGGTTTGACGCTGGTCAGCGCCTCACGCTGGCGTTGCTCCTCGTCGATGGCGCCGACCAGTGCGTCCTGTTCTTCGCGAGTCATCCATTTGGCGTCGTGGGGCTTGGAGTCCAGCCAGAACCACACGAAGAAACCGATCACCACCGAGGCCAGGCCTTCGATGGCGAACATCCATTGCCAGCCGTGGAAGCCAAAGCCTTCGATCTGCAATAGCACACCCGACAGCGGGCCAGAGATCAACGAGGCCACCGCCGAGCCGCTGAGGAAAATCGCAATGGCTTTACCGCGCTCCGCGCCCGGCAACCAGCGTGTGAAGTAGTAGATCACTCCAGGGAAGAAGCCAGCTTCGGCCACGCCCAGCAGAAAGCGCAGGATGTAGAAGTGGGTTTCGTTTTGGATGAAGGCCATCATCGTCGCGACGATGCCCCAGGTGAACATGATGCGGGTCAGCCAGATACGCGCGCCGACCTTTTGCAGCAGCATGTTGGAGGGCACTTCGAACAGGGCATAACCGATGAAGAACAGCCCGGCACCGAACCCATAGGCCGCTGCGCCGATGCCCAAGTCGTGCTCCATGTGCGTGCGCACAAAGCCGATATTGACCCGGTCGATATAGTTGAGGATGAACATGATCACGAACAGTGGGAGCACATGGCTCTTCACTTTGCGCACGGCGCGCGCGAGGACCGGATCACTGTGTGGAGCGGCAGATGCATGGCTTGAATTGTTCACAATTCAAAACTCCCCCTGATTATTTTTATGCGGGTTTGCGTGTTTTGTTGATAGACATCATACAAGTTGATTTCTGGAATTCGCAATCCAGTGATTGATGTTTTTGTGTTTATAAGGTCGTTGCTGGAATGATTTTTTTGTTATTAGCCAATGTTTATTGGGATTTTTACCGGTTGGAGGGGTTGAAATGACTCCGTATCTAAGGTGCCGGTCACCGTGGCGCGATCCCGTCATCAGATTGGTTGTCATACAAGTTGGATGGTTTTTCAATCAACCTCGGCGGCGTCCTTTGTCTGGGTGTTAAGCTCGCTCCAGCCCAACCCCGTGGACTTGCAGTAATGCCCAATGAAACCCCAACCCCCGTGCGTAAACGCTCCACCAACCTGGCCCAGGGCGTGGTCGACGCCCTGACCCAGCGCATCCTGCTCGGCCAGTTGAAACCCGGCGAAAAGCTGCCGTCGGAATCCACCATCGTGCTGGAGCATGGCGTCAGTCGGACGGTGGTGCGCGAGGCGCTCTCCAAGTTGCAGGCTTCGGGGCTGGTAGAGACGCGTCACGGCATCGGCACCTTTGTGCTGGAGCAGAGCGCCCAACAAGGCTTGCGCCTGCATGTGGACACGGTCGCCAGCGTGCGCAACATGTTGGAACTGCGCCTGGGCCTGGAGGTGCAAGCGGTGGCGCTGGCTGCACTGCGTCGCACCGATGCTCAACTGGCACGCATGCGCGAAGCACTGGACGACTACCAGGCCTCTCTCGCCAACAACGACAGCTGCGTGGAAGAGGACAAACGCTTCCACCAACAGATCGCCGAAGCCACCGGCAATACCTTCTTCACCGAAATCATGTTGCACCTGGGTAATGCGATGATTCCGCGCACTCAGGTGAAGGTGGACGAACGTGGCGGGGCGGACTTTGCCAAACTCGGGCAATTGGCGAACCTGGAGCATGAGGCGATTTTCAATGCGATCAAACGCCAGGATCCGGACGCCGCACGCGCCGCCATGGTGTTGCATCTGACTAACAGCCGGGATCGATTTTCCGGGGAATGATAAGGAACACAGGTTGAACGAACACACCTTGTCCATGCGCCTGGAGCGCGTGGCAGCGCATGTGCCGAATGGCGCGCGTCTGGCCGATATCGGCTCGGACCATGCCTATCTGCCGGTGGCGTTAGTGCGCCGCGGCGTGATCGACGCGGCGCTGGCGGGAGAGGTCGCGACCACACCGTTCCAGGCAGCCGAACGGACCGTGCGTGACAATGGCCTGGAGCAGCAGATTACTGTGCGCCTGGCCGATGGCTTGGCGGCCATCGAAGCGCGTGACGGCATTACAGCCATCAGCCTCTGCGGCATGGGCGGCGAGACGATCCGCGACATCCTTGAGGCCGGCAAAGCTCATCTGAGCGGCGCTGAGCGGCTGATCCTGCAACCCAATGGCGGTGAGCAACCGCTGCGCCTTTGGTTAATGCGCAATGGCTATCGCATCGTCAGCGAAGAGCTGTTGCATGAAAACCGCTTTTACTACGAAATCATCGTCGCTGAGCGCGCAGACCCTGTGGTGTATACCGCCGAACAACTGTTCTTCGGCCCGTTACTGATGCAGGCCCGTAGCCCGGTGTTTTTGGCCAAGTGGCAGCGCGCGTTACGCCTGAGGCAGAAGACCTTGGCTGCCTTTGAGCGTGCGCAGGCGGTGCCCGAGGCGAAGCTCCAAGAGATTAGCCAGCAGATCCGGTGGATGCTCACACTGCTGGCTTGATACACACCCATTCAACCGTGATAAATCAGGAACCCCGCAATGGCAGACGCTACCGACCACGCCTTCTACGATCGCGCCGACGCGCACATCGAACTGTCGAACGAACAACTGAAAACCTTCGAAGACCTCGGCCAAGTCAGCGCTTCAATGATGTTCGGCACGACGCGGTTCAACGCCTGGGCGTGCGCACGCAACTTCAAGTCCGGTGAGCACATGGCCGAGGAGCGCGAGGCGATGCTCAAGTATTTTTGTGATCAGTATCGGTTGATGCTTGAGGACAATCTGGACGATCACATCAAGAACTTCAGTCGCTACATGCAGGCCAAATAGTCATTGCTCACTGCCTCTCACATAAAGCGCGGCGCCCTTCAAGTTTGGCTGGTTTGCGGCCGATAGGATGCCTGTGAATAAAGGTGTTCTGGACTGCACCTGGGCCAGTCGTCTCCGGCGGTTACAGCAGTCTTGCCAACACTGAGTGCTTTTGCCCCATTTTCGAGCACTCCATCGGCTCCAAAAGCGTGCCGCCCGCCCTGTTTCAGGGCTGTTGTTCAGCGGCCCGTATCTTGCTAGAGCCAAGCTAATCAATGACATGGCACTTTGCCGTTAGTCATTTCACGGCTTGGCCCACCGTGCACCACGTGGGTTGTTTGAGGGAGTAGTCGGACATGCACAGCTTGTTATCACCCGGTATCCGCCTGCTCGGACGTATGGGGTTTGCGCGCAAATTCCAAGTGTTGTTTTTCCTGTTCATGCTGCCCCTGGCTGGGAGCCTCTGGATGATCGGCCAGGACTATCGCGATAAATTAGGCGTTATTTCCACCGAGCAGTCCGGCGTGCGCCAACTGTTGGCCCTGGATGCACTGGACGGTCAATTGACGGCTCAGCGCAACCTGGCTGCGCGTTGGAAAGCGGCGGACATCCTGCACGCGCCGACGCCGGCGGCGAAGGCGGCGATGGACAAGGTCGATACGAATTTCCCGCTGATCCAGCAAAGCCTGCAAGCCTTGGGCGATGAGCTCAAAGCGCAGAACGCCAGCGCCGACATCCTCGCGCGCTACGAGGCGTTGCAGGCCACCGTCAAAGGCATGGACTCCGCTTCGCTGCGCACTGTGGGTTGGTGGCCGGATGGCTACGACCGTTTCACCTCGGCGCTGAGCGCTATGCAAACCCTGCGCGAACAGATCACCCTGGACGCCGGGCTGATCCTCGATCCCTGGCTGGAAACCTACATGCTCATGCAGATGGGCACACAGCAGACGCCAGACTTGATCGAGCGTATCGGTCGTATGGCGGGCGTCGGGCAGTCGTCCATTGCTTCGGGGCAGTTCACCTTGCAAAGCCGTTTGCAGATGCGCGACCTGCGCAGCCGCATTGGCGACGCGCGCGACCAGTTGGCCAAGGCGGCGGCTGCGCTCAAGGCCAAGCAATTCGACGGCATGGAGCCCTGGACTGCGCAGTACGACAACAGCCTGCAACTGTTGGATAACGAGCTTAAAGTGCTGGACGACGGCGTCTTCGGCGGCACCATCAAGCTCGATACCGCCGGTTTCGAGCGCAGTGTCGACGCCATGCTCGGTTCGCTCAGCGCACTGCGCGTGCAGTCGCTGACCTCCCTGGACGAGCGCTTGAGCTACTACCACCGCAACGCGAACGAACGCTTCATTCCTCTGGCGATGACCTTCGGCGTGCTGGCCCTGGCCGCGCTGTACCTGTTCATGTGCCTGCAAGCCTCCATACAGCGCAGCGCAAGAGGCATCACCACCCTGGCCGAATCCTTGCGCGACGGTAACCTGTGCGTCGAAGTGGCGGTGGAAGGGCGGGACGAGCTGGCACTGATCAGCACCGCGCTGAACGTGGCGGTGGTGCAACTGCGCACCAGCCTGTTGGGGGTCAACCACGAAACCCAGCAGCTCGGCTCAGCGGTCCTCACCCTCAATTCGCAATCGGGCAGTACCCTCAGCGAAGTCGAAGACCAGCAGCATCAAATCAGCCAGATCGCCGCCGCCGCTACGCAGTTGGCCGCGACGTCCATGGGCGTCGCCAGAAGCTGTGAACAAGCGTCGGGCAGTGCCCAGCAAACACGACGCATCGCCGAAGACAGCAGCCGCGACAGCCAACGCACCACGGCCAGCATCCAGCAACTCAACCAACGCCTTACCGATACGGCTGATGCTTTGCAGCAAGTCAGTCAGCAGGGGCAGCAGATTCAGTCGGTGGTCGACACCATTCGCGGCATTGCCGAGCAGACCAACCTGCTCGCACTCAACGCGGCCATCGAAGCGGCCCGCGCCGGCGAGCAGGGCAGGGGCTTTGCGGTGGTGGCCGATGAAGTGCGCAGTCTGTCCCAACGCACCCAGGCCTCCACGGCGCAGATCGCCGGCACCGTCGACAGCCTGCGCGCGACCGTGAGCCAGGCCGTTACGCTGATGGGCGCTGCGTGCGAGCAAGCATTGACCGACGCCGAGTCCGTCACCGGCCTGGGCACGCGCTTGGGCGAGATTGCCGGCGCGGTGCAGAACGTCACCGACACCCTGGCGCAGATCGCCACAGCGGTGGAAGAGCAAGCGGCGACGGCGGACGAAGTGAGCGGCAACATCCAGCAAGTCGATCAGGCGGCAGGACGTTTGCTGGATGGCGCGCGAGCGGTCAACCGGGCGGCGGACACCTTGAGCAAGGGCAGCCAGGCGTTGAGTGACAACACCGCGCGGTTTCGTTTGAGCTGAGTGCTATTTGGCTGCGGTGCGCAGGACTTCAATCCACAGCGCACCTTTGCCTGAAGCCGCCTCACCCACGCGCTTCAACGCACCTGCGCCGCTGACCGCGTAGGTACCGACCTTGTCGCTTTTCTCGCCGGTCACCAGCAACCATTGGCCATTGGGAGAGAAGGCGATATTGCGCGGTTGTTTCTCTTCGACCGGGTAGTTGTCGAGAAACGTCAGGCCACCCGTAGCCGCATCCACCGCAAACGCCGACACCGAGCTGCTGGTGCGCTCGCTCATCAGCAGTAGGGTGCCATCTGGGGACAAACGCAGGTCGGCGGCCCAGATGCGTGGCGTCGGGTCGTCCTTCAAATCATTGTTGCGCGCGTCCCGCACTTCGCCGTGGGCCAGTTTCAAACGCGCGGGAATGCCGTTGGCTACGCCGATCTGCGTCAGCGCGCCGGTGCTGTCGTCAATGGAAAATGCAGTGACGGTGCCGCTCATTTCGCCGACCACATACAGGTATTTACCGTTGGCTGAAAACGCCAAGTGCCGAGGCCCGGTGTTGGCCGGCACGCTCACGTAGCCGGTGCCGATTGGCGTGAGTGCGCCGGTGTTTGCCTCGAAGCGATATTGCAGCACGTGGTCGTTGCCCAAGTTGCCGGCGTAGGCAAAGCGATTGCTGGGGTCGGTGCGCAGGGAGTGCGCGTGAGGGCCGGTCTTGTAGGTGAGGATCGGCTCGGGCTTATCGACGGGCTGCACACTGAGGGTGTCGGCCCCATAAGAGGCCGCGAGCAGATAACGTCCGGCGCGGTCGGTGGCCAGGTAGGCCATGCTTTCTGCCAGCGGGGCCTTGGAGCGTGGCGTCAACCGCCCGCTGGCTGGATCAATACTGAAGCTCTGCACTTGAAACGGCTTGACCCGCAGCGCGGCATACAAGGTTTTACCGTCGGGGCTCAGGGCCATCGGGTTGACCTGATCACCGGCTGTTACCTGATCAACCAGGCTCAACGCGCCGTTGCTCTCGTCCAGCCGGTATTGGGAAATCAAGCCATCGCCGGGGCTGGAAATGTACGCGAAGGTCGCAGCGTTGGCGTGTGCACTGAGTCCGCAGGCAATGGCGGCGGCCATGAGGAGGGGTTTATTCACGAGTGAGCCTTATTGTTATGTTTGTGATCAGTCATCGTATGACTGTATTTCTGTCTCCGCAATAGTTGGTTTTTGGGCTCACTTGGCTGTGTCTCTTGCGACGCGCCGGTATGCCTGACCCACAGGGTTACATGTGGTCAACAAGTGACAGTGGCTCGTCCCCTGCGGCGCGCTAGCGTTAAGGCTCTTCAGGCATTTCACGTAGAGCAGCGGATGCGCACCACACCTCAATCACACCGTCTGCGTCACGGCCGTTACTCGGAACACGGTCGCAGCTACCTCATCACCGCCGTGGTTCATCAGCGCCAGCGCTTATTCACTGACCTTTACCTGGGTCGCCTGCTGGTTGCCGAATTCCGGCAGGCTCATGAACTGGGACTGGTCGATTCACTGGCCTGGGTCGTCATGCCTGACCACATTCACTGGTTGTTTGAGTTGAAGCAAAAGGCGTTGGCAGACGTGGTGCGACGTATTAAGTCGCGCAGTACGCTGGTCATTAACCAGCGTCGTCAAAGTAAAGAGCGTGTTTGGCAACCCGGCTATCACGATAGGGCAGTGCGTGCGGACGATGATCTTCGCAAGATGGCGCGTTACATCATTGCCAACCCTTTACGAGCTGGCCTGGTGGAGCGCGTGGGGGATTATTCGTTGTGGGATGCGGCGTGGCTATGAATAAGAGGGGAGAATTCCTGTGTTTGGCAGACTTCCCTGGTGAGCAGGTTTTTGTGGTGGGCAGGCTTCTCTGGTGAGCAGGTTTCTGTAGTGAGCAGGCTTCTTATTGAGTGGTTTTTGTAGTGAGCAGGCTTCTTACAGTGAGCAGTGGCTTTTGTGGTGAGCGGGCTTGCCCCGCGCTGGGCTGCGAAGCAGCCCTAAAACCTGCCGGCGCGATCTATCTGACGAAACGCGGTGTTCTTGATGGGGCCGCTTCGCAGCCCAGCGCGGGGCAAGCCCGCTCACCACAAAAAAAGCTTGCCTGCCACGCGTTACATCATTGCCAACCCTTTACGAGCCGGTCTGGTGGAGCGGGTGGGGGATTATTCGTTGTGGGATGCGGCGTGGCTATGAAGAAGAGGGGCGAACTCCTGTGTTTGGCAGACTTCCCTGGTGAGCAGGTTTTTGTAAGGAGCAGGTTTCTCTGGTGTGCAGGTTTCTGTAGTGAGCAGGCTTCTTATGGTGAGCAGTGGCTTTTGTGGTGAGCGGGCTTGCCCCGCGCTGGGCTGCGAAGCAGCCCCAAAACCTGCCAGCGCGATCTACCTGACGAAACGCGGTGTTCTTGATGGGGCCGCTTCGCAGCCCAGCGCGGGGCAAGCCCGCTCACCACAAAAAGCTTTCTTGCCACCCACAAGCAGGCTGATCACAAAAAGCTCACTTGCCACCTAAGAACAGGCGAACTCCTGTGTTTGGCAGGCC
>NZ_FYDK01000004.1:527792-722764 GCF_900187495.1 Pseudomonas sp. Irchel 3H9
GGCCGCTTCGCAGCCCAGCGCGGGGCAAGCCCGCTCACCACAAAAAGCTTTCTTGCCACCCACAAGCAGGCTGATCACAAAAAGCTCACTTGCCACCTAAGAACAGGCGAACTCCTGTGTTTGGCAGGCCTCTCTGATGAGCAGGCTTCTTACGGTGAGCAGTGGCTTTTGTGGTGAGCGGGCTTGCCCCGCGCTGGGCTGCGAAGCAGCCCCAAAACCTGCCAGCGCGATCTACCTGACGAAACGCGGTGCTCTTGATGGGGCCGCTTCGCAGCCCAGCGCGGGGCAAGCCCGCTCACTACAGAAAGCTTATTTGCTACCTACAGCAGGCTGACCACAAAAAGCTTATGTGCCACCTACACGCAGGCTGACCAAAAAAAGCCCGCACATCACAAGAGCGGACGTGCTTTGCGCTGCTGTTCCTTCTTGCCGATTCAGGAACCTTCAGGGCCCACAGGGCTCACTTGTTAGGTCGCCCTGTTTCATTGCCGAAAGGAATCCGCATGCTGTCAGCCTCGCCAGCCATTCCCCAGTACGCCCCCGTCGAACGCGAACTCAGCCTGCGTGCCGTCGTCACCGGCACCGTGCTCGGTATTTTGCTCACACCATCCAATGTGTACGCCGGCTTGAAGATCGGCTGGTCGTTCAACATGTCGATCATCGCCCTGCTGGTGGGTTATGCGATCTGGCAAGGCCTGGCTAAGCGTTCCACCGAGCAACTGCCGTGGACCTTGCATGAGAGCAATATCAACCAGACCGTCGCCTCGGCCGCCGCTTCGATCATCTCTGGCGGTTTGGTGGCGCCGATTCCGGCCTACACCTTGTTGACCGGCAACCAGTTAGACGCGTTGCCGATGATCGCCTGGGTGTTCTCGGTGAGTTTCCTGGGCATTTGGATCGCCTGGTACCTGCGCCCCTCGTTGCTCAATGACAAGGCGCTGAAGTTCCCCGAAGGCATGGCCACCCTGGAAACCCTGCTGCACATCTACAACCACGGACGCGAAGCCGCGACACGTTTGAAGGTGCTGCTCAGCGCCGCGTTGCTGTCCGGATTGGTGAAGTGGGTGGACACCTTCATGTGGGCCTTTCCGCGCTGGTCGCCGACAGCCCCGTTGGAGCGTCTGACCTTTACCGCCGATCCTTCGCTGCTGCTGCTGGGGTTCGGCGGCATTATCGGTATTCGCGTCGGCCTGACTCTGCTGCTCGGCGCCTTGATTGCGTGGGGTGGCCTGGGCCCGTGGCTGCTGGCACAAAACCTGGTGACGTTGCCGGCAGACAGCAGCGGCCCGCAATTCGCTGCATTGGTGGAATGGTTGCTGTGGCCCGGTGTGAGCCTGATGGTGTGTTCCACCTTGGCCTCGCTGACGATTCGTTTGTGGGCGTTGCGCTCCTCCACTAAAGCTGACGGCGGCAAGATGTGGAGCGTGCCCAAGCCCGGGCCGGCCGCTGGTTTTATCCTGTCGATAGGCTTGGTAGTCAGTCTGCAAGCGCTGCTGTTCGGCATCAATCTGTGGATGGCATTGCTGACCATTCCCCTGGCGATCTGCCTCGCGGCCGTCGCCGCCCGCGTGGTGGGTGCCACCGGTATTCCGCCGATTGGCGCCATCGGGCAATTGTCCCAACTGAGCTTCGGCATCGTTGCTCCCGGCCAGGTGCCGATCAACCTGATGAGCGCCAACACCGCTGGCGGCTCGGCGGGGCAATGTACGGACTTGATGAACGATTTCAAGGTGGGCAAAGCGATTGGTGCTACGCCGCACAAACAAGTGATCGCGCAGATCCTGGGGATTTTCATCGGCAGCATCGTTGGCGTGTTTGCGTACCTGGCGCTGATTCCGGATCCGCAGTCCATGCTGCTTACCGAAGAGTGGCCGGCGCCCGCGGTGGCGACGTGGAAAGCCGTGGCGCAAACCCTGACCCACGGGCTGGATTCATTGTCGACGAGCATCCGCTGGGCGATTGCCATTGGCGGCGGTGCAGGCGTGTTGTTGGGCGTGCTCGACAGCCTGTTGCCGGCCCATCGTTCCCGCTACTTGCCGAGTGCCGCCGCGTTGGGGTTGGCTTTTGTCCTGCCGGCTTCGGTGTCGTTGATGATGGCGATGGGCGCGGTGCTCACCTGGTTGGTGAGTTGCCGTTGGCCAAGTATCACTGAGCGCTTTGCGATTACCGCAGCGGCGGGGTTGATTGCCGGGGAGAGCATTACCGGGGTGGGCGCATCGTTGTGGCAGATGGTGGGCTAGTCGCACACCCACCGTGCCCGGGTTTACTTAGTTGGCAAATGCATACTCGCCGCCCTGTTCCAGCGCCTGGCGATACGCCGGCCGCGCCTGGAACCGCTGCACCCACGCTGACAGGTGCGGGTACGCCTGCAACTTGCCCTGGGCCTTGGCGATTTCGCCGATGAAACTCATCTGGATGTCTGCCCCGCTCAGCTCATCACCCAGCAGATACGGCGCGTGCCCCAGCGCATCGTTCAGATAGCCCAAATAGTTGGCGACCTCGGATTCGATGCGTGGATGCAACGGTGCACCGGCATCCCCCAGGCGTCCCACGTAGAGGTTAAGCATCAGCGGCAACATGGCCGAACCTTCGGCGAAATGCAGCCATTGCACGTATTTATCGTAGTCGGCCGAGGCGGGATCGGGTTGCAGGCGGCCGTCGCCATGGCGGCGGATCAGGTAGTCGACGATGGCGCCGGATTCGATCACCACATTGGCACCGTCTTCAATCACCGGGGACTTGCCCAGGGCGTTGATTGCCTTGAGTTCAGGCGGTGCGAGGTTGGTCTTTGGGTCGCGCTGGTAACGCTTGATTTCGTAGGGCAGGCCAAGCTCTTCCAGCAGCCACAGTATGCGCTGCGAGCGTGAGTTGTTGAGGTGGTGAACAATGATCATGGGAACTCCACGGGGCAGGGGGTGTGCATCAACAGACCGCTGGGCTGGCGCAGAGTGCCCCAGATCCCAGCGTCCTGGCGTTGGGCTGATCAGCGCACGACATCCAGCGCGGTGTATTGATTCACGTAGTGGAACTGGCTCGACGTCGACTCCAGCGTCAGGGCCACGCCCAAGTCCTCGATAAACGCACGCGAGGTCTTGTAGTCGCCCTGGTCGCACTCAAGCTTGATGGCGTCGCCGGTCAAGGAGGCAAACACCTGGCGCGCCGGGAAGCGCTCACCCACCTTGCAGATCAATGAGGTGTCGGTGGGGGTGTCGGTGGGCTTGGCGGGGACGTTCAGCATCTGCATGTCTGCGCGCAGGATCTGGCCAGGGGCCCAACTGCTCGGCACTTTCAACTCGACTGCGAGGGTTTGCAGCACTCGCCCATCGCCGACGCCGTTCATCTTCGACTTCAACTGGATCAAGTCGGCGAGCACCAGGCGATCGACGTTGAAGGCGTTGCCGTACACCTCATTCTTCTTCAGCAAGCCGCCGTCGGCGGTGAAGGTGACCGAGGTCGGACTGTCCTGGCTGCCGTCGCCTTTCTTGGACAGGTAGGAGTAGCTCAACCTCTTGAATTTCGGCTGCAACAGCGGCGAATCGAGGCGTTGGAGCACGCTGGCAGGTACGTCGACATCGTTGATGCTGGTTTCTACCACGGTACGCGGGTAGTCAACCGGCGCAATGTCCGGCCGCAGCCAGGCCAGCAGCGCAGCATCGACGCCGCCCTGTACCGAGCAACTGACGCGTGTTTGCTCGCCATCGGGTTCGACGATCAGCACGCGCTCAACGTTGCGCGTGCCCGGTGCCTTGCCCGGTTGCGGTTTGATCGCCTGCCAGCGGTCGCCGACCTTGAGTTCACTGCGAATATAAGACCCGTCGATTTTTTGCAGCCGCGCGGGCACGTCCAGCAGTGGTGCCAGGTGCTGGGCCACCTCGTCCACACCGCCTTGCACGACAAAACCCCAGTAATAGTAGCGTCCCAACTGATCGAGGTCGGCGGCCTCGTCGGCGTACGACAACAGCTTCAGGCCTGCGATGGGCGGCGCGCTGACGGGCACCTGATTGGCTTGGCGGTCGGCACGGTTTTTAACGGCGATCCAGGTGAAGTCCTTGTCCTGCTTGAGCGGCGCATAGGCCTGCCACGCGGCGCGGTGCGTGTTCAGGCTGCTGAAGAAGGTTGCGTCGCAGCGCGTGAAGGCCTTGAGCGTCTCGGTCAATGCGGCGTCGTCGGCGTGGGCGATGGCGGGCAGCAAGAGGGCAGAAGCGAGAAGCAGGGCGGGCGACTTCATTGAGCGGGATTTCCGTATCGGGGCGGGAGGAGGGCATTATCCAGAGATTACGAGGCAGCCACTAGCGTTGCAGGCGCACACGCCAATCGCCACCGTGCTGGCGCTGGCATTCTTCTTCAGAGTCAAAACGCACACAGCGGTCAACCTGTACGGGCGCTACCTCGGCGTCATCCAGCGCCGCAGCGGTCAATTCACGCATGCGCTGGTCGACACCGGTCGCAAGGGCGTGGTCCTTGTTGGCGCGCGTATCGAACACCCAGATCACCCGCAGGCTTTGGGGAAAGGCTGTGTAATCGACAGTGTGGGTCAACCATTCGAAGCCGGGGATTTCGGCTTTGGCGGTTTCGCAGGCGTCGGTCAGGGTGGCGACGAGTCGGCGCTCAATGCGGGCGCTGTCGCGTTTGGTCGGTGGCATAAGGGCTCCGGGGGTGCAGGAAAAACAAACAACGGCGCGACAATGGCAGAACCTAGGGCCCTTTTCCACGTCCAACCTCGCGACATTCACGTCTGAAGGATATGGAATCCGTGACCAAAGCTTTTGCCGCGCTTGCCTTTCTCCTCCTCGGCGCTTGCACGCAGTACCGCTACATCCACCCTGAAACCCCACAGGGCCAGCAGTGCGTGGCCGAGCTGGATGCCAACGTCAACGCCTGCGAACAGCGCGCAAAAGACAGCGCCGAGGGCCAGCGCGTGTTGGATGAGGCGCAAAGAAACAGCTACCAAACGTGCACTCATCAATTTTCGTCGAGCGCCTCGAACCCCGATCCGTGCTCCGGTTTGAAGCCGAGCGGCGTGGCGTCTGTGCAAAGCAACACCTGTCGTGAAGGCTATACCGACAAGTTCATCGCCTGCGGCGGACGGCTGGAAGAGATCAAGGACAAATAACCCGCAATGGACCAAAAAACCCAACTGATCCTACTCGCAGAGCAGGCCACCGAGGACCTGTTCCGCTGGAGTCGTTTTGTCGCCCATACCGAATTTCTGTGGCAGGACATCACCCTGGTCACCGACGCTGACGCTTGGCAACGCCAGTGGTTTGAGCTGGAAATCGTCAACGGCCTGGCGCTATCTGAGTGGGAAGAAGACGGCCGACCGAATGATTGGTCGGCGCGCTGGCGTGAAGGCTATCAGCAGGAGGCGGTTGAGTTGGTGAATGAGCTGCTGGGGTTGCTGGGGGCTGCGACGTTTCAGATCCACTGATCATTCTCGGCAGTGCGCTCACCCCCTTCATGCCCGGTGTTCAGGATGCCGCGTGGTTCGATCATCATCAGCTTGGCTTCGCCGTCGGCCGCCGTCCTGTGTTCGACACCACGCGGCACCACCTACAGCTCGCCCGGAGCCACATACACCGGGCCGTCCGGGAGGTCGATACGCAAAGTGCCTTCAAGCACCAGAAAGGCCTCATCGGTTTCCGGATGCGAGTGCCAGATGAATTCGCCTTCGATACGCACGACCTTGAACTGGTAGTCGTTCATTTGCGCGACCACTCGCGGGCGCCACAGTTGATCGATGAGCGAGGCTTTTTGGGTGAGATTTACCGGGTGCTGGGCCATGGTGGATCCTCGGGTGGGGTGAGAGATCCAAGGCTACTCACGTTGCGGGTCAGTGGGCTTGTACGATCCTGCAAGGGCAACCATCAAGCTGTCAGGCACGAATGGGGAGCGCCAAGCCAAACAGCACAAAAAAACCACCACAGACTTTATTGAACCGGCGCCCGGTCCTCGCCAACCAAGGCCTGACCCGGTGCGCCGCGCTGGCGACCAGATACTCAACCACAAACTCCACCCCGGCGTAGGTCAGTGCGATGGCAGCCGTCTGGGCGATCAGGCTCCTGTGCGGATCCAGGAACGGTGGGATAAACGCGGTAAACAGCAGCAACGCCTTGGGATTTGAAAGGGCCGATACCAGGCCTTGGCGCAACAGTGACCAACCGCTGAAGCCAGCCGTATCGGCAGTCTCAAGCGTCATCGGCGCAGCCCGCCACAGTCCGAAGCCCAGCCAGATCAGGTACAGACCCCCGGCCACCTTCAGCGCGTTGAA
Source organism: Pseudomonas sp. Irchel 3H9 (assembly GCF_900187495.1). Taxonomy (NCBI): domain Bacteria; kingdom Pseudomonadati; phylum Pseudomonadota; class Gammaproteobacteria; order Pseudomonadales; family Pseudomonadaceae; genus Pseudomonas; species Pseudomonas sp. Irchel 3H9. The sequence continues at coordinate 534,061 of NZ_FYDK01000004.1, forward strand.
CCACGTGGCCGACGCCTGAATCAGTGCGCCCAGGCCCAGCGCGCAAAACGAAAGCACCACCGCAAAACCGAGCACTCCGCCGGTGATGGTGAACAGCGTTTTGCGGCGCCCGTGAATGGCACCATGGGTCAGCACCAATAACGCATTGGGCCCCGGCACGACTGCGATACCGCAGCAGGTAAACACATAGAGCAACCAGGTCTCGAATGGCATGTTCAAATCCCGCAGTGGTGATTCAGGCGAATCATCATTAGGGCTGGGCGGTTATCCTGAAAAGCGCATAATTCACATCGCAGTCATTCGATTAACGCATAGAGGTAGCCCCATGCTCGCCAGCGATCTGCAGATTGATTGGCTCAAGTGCTTCGTGGCGGTGGTGGATGCTGGTTCGCTGTCGGGCGCAGCGCACGAGGTGAACCGATCCCAGTCCGCCGTCAGTATGCAGATGAAAAAGCTTGAAGCCGCGCTTGGACGGCAACTGCTGAACCGTGGTCCGCGCCACCTGCAACTGACCGCTGATGGCCAGACGCTGCTGGGCTATGCCCGCCGCCTGCTCGCCCTGCATGCTGAAACCCAGGCGGCTTTTCATGGGGAAGCATTGACCGGTCGCATCCGCCTGGGCGTCGCCGAGGACTACGCGGCCAAGTACCTCACGCCGCTGCTCAAGCGCTTTGCACCGCGCTACGCAGGCGTGGACATAGAGCTGACCTGTGAACAGTCGACCACCTTGATTCCGCGTGTTCGAAGCGGCGATCTTGACCTTGCACTGGTGTCCAGGGACTCGCCGCAAAGCGGCACGTTTCTGTTCAAGGAACCCATGGTGTGGGTGGGCTCACCGCAGTTCGAACTGTGGCGTCGAGAGCCGGTGCCCATCGCTGTTTACGAAAGTGAAAGCCTGGCTCGGCGTTATGCGGTGGACTCACTGACCCGCCAGGGCCGCCAATTCAAAGTGGTCTACAACAGCTCAAGCCTCGCTGGCCAAGTGGCCGCCGTCGAAGGTGGACTGGCAATTGCCGCGATCACTCAGTGCAGCGTGCCGGCATCGCTGCAGGTCTGGGGCAGTGAGCAGGAGTTGGGGAACATTGCGCCGATGGAAGTTTCGATCTTGCGCAGCCGAGCTTCTCGCGGGTCCAAAGCCGTCAATGGTCTTCACGCGTTCATCATCAGTGCGCTGAGAGGCTAGGCGGGTCATTGAGCTAAAGGTTGCTCCAGCACCGTCGATAACCTTGAGGAACCCGCCAATCATGGACCGATTAAATGGCTCTCTCCGTCAGTTCCGCCTATCCCTCGCCGGCCAACGTCACCCTTGCGCCTTCCAACCAGACGCTTACGCCCCAGCCGCTGACGGATGTCGCCAAGGAAGCCCTGGCAAACGCCGCGCCAGCCGCCATCTACCATCCCAGTGAAGACACCAGCACCACGTCGAAACCACTGGAGGTCGTCGACGTCTGGGTGGGTCGCTCTGAATCGCCGGAGTACCCTCGGTTCGCCGAAATCTTCAAAGGTGCGCACAACACGTTGAAAGCCTCTTTCCAGGCCTTCCAGTCAACTCTGTCGACTACAGCCCCCGACCTTGCCAGCAAAAAATACGGCTTCACCGTCGACGCTGACGGCAGTCTGAAAGTGCTCAATACCGCCGGCCAGCTCAACAGCTCGGACACCCAGCGGCTCACGGATCTGCTCAACAAATCCCTGGGTCTCAAAACCGCAGCCGTCGCCTACCGAGATGCTGCCATCGACATGACAGACGCCAGCTCGCCCTGGTCCGGCAGCATCATGGGTTACTACAGCCTGACCCAGGAAAACTTCGCCAGCTCCATTGATCTGGCGCCGCTGTTCAAAGACACGCATAGCATGGTCCCTGCAGAGTTCAGGGATGCGAAGTTTTTGACGCAGTTGGCCTATAAGGGTGAGCGGGCGACTCAGGAGACGGAAGCGGCGATGTATGAGCGGCGTGCGGCGCAGCGGTTCAGTGCGCTGGCGTGAGTCGCTTGGGGTTTTTTTGGTGAGGGGCTTTTTTGGTGCGCTGATCTCTCGTGGTAAACGGGCTTTCTGTGGTGATCGAACTTTGTGTGTTGAGTAGGCTTTTTGTGGTGAGCGAACTTTGTGTGTTGAGTATGCTTTCTGTGGTGAGCGGGCTTGCCCCGCGCTGGGCTGCGAAGCAGCCCTAAAACCAGGCACTGCGGTTTTTCTGAGAAATTGAGGTGGCCTTATTGGGGCTGCGAAGCAGCCCTAAAACCAGGCACTGCGGTTTTTCTGAGAAATTGGGGTGGCCTTATTGGGGCCGCTTCGCAGCCCAGCGCGGGGCAAGCCCGCTCACCACAAGAAGCCCGCTCACTACAAGAAGCCTGCACACCACAGGAGAGCCCGCTCACCCTCCTGACCGACTTGGATGAAGTCGGCCCAATTCATAGCCAGGGAAAACCCAAGATGCGTGGCGCACTCGTTAACAGTCTGATGCTTCTCACCATGGCGATATCCGGCGCCGGATGCACCACCTACGCGTCCAAGCCAATCATCAACGACCGCGTTGAAGCCGCCAAAACCGAAAGCATCCCAAGCTTCACTTATGAAGTTGACGCGCCCTGGAAGGACAGCCGCTTCGGCAAGCGCGCCTACCAGGCCACACAAGAAATAATCCCGGCGGCGCAAGACATCAGCTCAGCACCGCTCGCGTCGTCGCGCCCTGTATTAGCCATAAAAATCTCGGAGTTTTCATCGGGCGGCGCGTGTACGCAGGAGTACCTGACGGGCTTGAGTCTTGGCTTGATTCCCAGCTGGTGTACCCGGCCGAAACTGTTCACGTTTCAGTTCATGCTCAATGGCAATAACGGCGTGTGCAGGCAGAAAACCTATTCAATCAGTGCCCAGACGTTTTCACATATCACCGCGATTCCATTTGCCATGCTCGATACCCGGGACCAGCCACTCACGCTGTATCAGGCAGCGCTGAAAGACTTCCTCCAGCCAGCACAATGCGCGACGCCCTGACACCGGCTTCAAATAGGCCTGTCCACCACCCGCGCATTCCACAGGTCCCGATAGCGCTCCCGCCAACCGGGACTGCTTTGATCCAGCCACGTCAGCGTCGCGTCAATGGTGTCGTCGCTGATGACGAAGTGATTGATGTGCTCCGCGATCCGTTCCTGCGACACGTGCAGCAAGTCCAGGTAGGCATTGAACGAGTCCGCCAGCACCACGTACTCATCGCCTTGCTGGCGACGCCCCGTCCAGGCAGGTAAACCTGCGACCATCGCCCCCACATCCTGGCGCCCCTCGCGCAGGTCAAGTAGCAACACGCTGGCGCCGCCATCGCGGCCGATCGGCAATAACCCTGTCGCGGGGAAGCCAGGTTGCTTGCGCAGTTGCTCCAGTTCAAAGGGGTTGGATTCATACTGCTCGCTGGGGTCCAGGCCATACAGCAAGAAACTCAGCAGCTCTTTATCGCCATTGCTCATGGTCGCCAGCACGTCGTATTCCACGGTGGCGCCGTTGCAGGTCTTGAGAAACTGCCGGTAATCGTCCGGCAGGCGGGCGCCGAGGGTGGCTTCCAATTGCGCGAGGGCGTGGTCGGATGCGCTTTCTCGGGTGTCGTCGAAGATCAATCCACGGTAGTCAGTCATTCGGGCCTCCCAGCACCTTAGTAAAAATCATAATAGAGCGCCCATTCCCCGGTTTGGTTGTGCTTCCAGAACATCAGGCTGCCACTGTCGATCACGTTGAGGTTGATCTTCGGGTCCGACGAAATCTGGAACACAAACTCGAAACCTTCACCCGGATCCACCCCCGACTGGCAGAACGAGGGGTAACCGCCGATCTTGTGTTCGTAAGTATGGGTGATCAAGTCGTAATAGCTCTGTATCTCGCCGGCGCGCTCCAGCGTGAGAATGGCTTGCTCAAGGTCCGCGGGGACACCGCCGCCATCCCACAGTGGGAAGTCCTCCGGCACCGCTTCTGCCTTCAACGGGAAAGGTTTGAGAAATGTGCCCGGTACCGGCAGCGCCTTGCGCACCAATACGTCATCGGCACCATATTCGCGGATCACCCAGTTATTTCCCATCGGCTCAAAGTCTTCAGGAAACGGGTCCGAGATAAACACCGTCAGCACACGAACCCCCGCCAGCAGCGGGCTGTTGAAGGGCAGGGCGGGCAGGTAAAACTGCGCGTAGGGCAGCAAGGGTTGTCCGGCCTGATTGGTGGGTACGCCTTCATCCGGGCGGAACAGGAAGACATTCCCCAGCCAGCTTTCTTCATCGGTGCCGAGAGGGCGAAAGCCACCGGCCATGAACTTCACGGCGGGGCGGGCCAGGCGTTGCTTGATTTGTTGAATGTCCATGTCGCTGTAAACCTTCCTTTTGCTACAGGCACAAAGGCCGCAGATTAGCAGTGCGCGGGCGCGGTGCCCAACTGGCCTCCTTCACGAGTTGGATTTCAGCCGCCCCAGAATCGCCGTACGCAAACACCCCCAGGCGATCACGCCGATAATCAGCACCTCGGCGACACCCACCAGCACATTGAATGAAAACACCAGAGGTTGCTCGGCCCAATAGAAGCTCGTCGAACCCGATCGAATGCCACTGACCCGCAGCCGCCCGGTAAACAGCGCGCGCGCCAACGCGATCACATGCGTCAGCTCCAGCACCGCCAGGAAAACACCCAGCAGGGACAGCAGGGCGCGTGCGGGCCTGCCGAGTTTGTCGGTGGACTCAGCCACGGGTGCCGGCCCCTCGGATTTGCGCCGCCGGGCGACCTTTGCCGGTGATGGCGCAGGCCTGTAGGGCGCCGCGGCCGCCGACCCAACGTGCACCTCAGTGGGCATGGCCACGTTCAGATAGTCAGCCAGTTCTCGCAGCCACATATCGGTGCGTGTGCTCCCCGGTATCACGGGCACGTTGTCGGTGGTCAAGCGCTGCTCGGTGCCGTCGCGCATCACCAGCCACAACTGGGTGTTGGCCGGCTCTGCCTGTGGACGGCGGCGCAGTTCGAGGTGGTGGGCTTTATCGATGCTGAAGGTTGACTGCACACGCTCGCGGCCACCGAAAAAGTTTCGAGTGCGGCGCTTGCCTTCGCCGTTAGCCCGCGACAACAACAAGCTCTCGCGGATGCCGGTGTACACCATCAGCAGCAGGCCAAGGGCAGGAATGAGCAGCAGGCCGAGCACGATCAGCAGCGAGGTCAGCGGGTCCATGTCCGCCCACTGCGAGCTGCTATCGGTGAACCAAAATACGACGAAGGCCAGTGGCAGGGTGAACGCCATTGCGCCTGTCAGCAGTACCAATGCGCTTTGCACCCCGTTGCGCGAGTGGATGTGCAAGTCACCCTGCGCGGTGCGCTCGAAGCGATGCCCAATCAATATGCAGATCTCCTGATGCGCCTTGAGGGTCAGCGGTTGGCGGCCGAGGTCGGCATTAACGCCATGGAGAATACCTTAAGCCGAGAACGCCACGCGTTGCCCGGCCCGGAATGCCAGGTAGCGGTCATATTCAAGGGTGAACGCTGGGTTCGGTGTGTCGTTGGCGTGGGTGTAACGCACCACACGTATCGTGTCGCGCATTTGCCGTGCGTCTTCGCCCTTGAGTCCTCACACGATGCCTGCTCAGGCGCGCGGTGATGCGGTGCCGAGCGCTGCATGACAATGAAATGCCATGATGAAGGCATCTTGAGTTTTAAACCGGATGACTCGCAAACACCCCTTTGCAGGGCATATCGGTCTACCATGCCATCCCCCGGCAGTGGTTCCACGCGCTACCGATCTCTCTCTCGCAAGGTATCGCCTCATGTCCATCGACCAAATCAGCCTCCCCAAGGGCGTCGGCCCGCATGCCACCAAGCTGCTCGACGCCATCACCGGCGCGTCCACCCATGAAGAACTCAACCGCGCAGGCGGTAAGGCGGAAGGGTTTGTGTTGGGTCTGGAGGCTTCCAAGGCCATCAAGAGCCAGATCGCTGAGTCGCTGTATGTGGCTTATGACGATGCGGCGAGTCATCGGGCCAGTGAGTTGAAGGGGTAAACCTCAACGCCCTCCCTGATGTTGTACAGTCGACTTCCACCAAAGGGCTGATTAACTCAGGGATCCCATGACATTGACCGTCGACACCTTGCTCAACCTGGCCATGGCCAACCCCATCAACGCCGAAATCACCGCGCGTCTGCCCGACCTCGGGGTGGAGCAATGCATGCTCACGGCGGGATGCCTGTTCCAGGCGGTGTGGAATCATCAGTCCAATCTCCCTGCCGCGCAGGGCGTAAAGGACTACGACGTTTTCTACTTCGACACCGACTTGTCCTATGAGGCCGAGGACGCTGTGATTCGCAGGGCCGAGCAGTTGTTCCAGGATTTGGGCGTGAATGTTGAGGTCAAGAACCAGGCGCGGGTTCACCTCTGGTATGGGCAGCGGTTTGGCCGACCATATCCGCAGTTGCACTCGGCTAAACAGGGGGTGGACCGTTACCTGGTGGCGGGGACGTGCATCGGGTTGGAGATCGCCACCGGTGAGGTGTATGCGCCCTATGGGCTGGCGGATGTGGAGCAGGGGATTCTTCGGATTAACCCACTGCACCCGGAGCCGGAATTGTTTGCGCGCAAAGCCAGGAGTTATCAGGTGCGGTGGCCGTGGCTGAGGATTGTGGAGCCGGTTTGAGCACCGTGCAGTCCATTTTTGTGTGGTTGATTGAATTTATCTGCGGCGGTTTGAGTCACTGATGCTATGCGTGGTTTTCTTTCAACCGACCTCAAGGACCGACCATGACCTTCTTCATCTTCCTGCTCGCCTGCGCCGCCGCGGCCAGCACCGGCATCCTTTTCAAACCTGGCGCCTGGTATGAATCCCTCGTCAAACCCAGCTTCACCCCGCCCAATTGGCTGTTCCCGGTCGCGTGGACGATTATCTACCTGTTGCTGGCCTGGGCCGGTTATCGCCTCACACTGATCCCTGGCAGCGAAATGGTATTGGCGCTGTGGGCTGCGCAGATCGCATTGAATACGTTGTGGACCCCGGTGTTCTTCGGCGCCCATCGCATCTTTGCGGGGATGGTGATTATTGCGGTGCTGTGGGTAACGGTGGCGACGATGGTGGTGATGGCGGTGCGTCTGGACTTGATCACCGGCTTGATCCTGTTCCCGTATTTGGCGTGGCTGTGCGTAGCGGCGGCGTTGAATTTCTCGATCCTGCGGAATAACCGTTGATGGCCCACCAACCTTGGCCGGCCAGCGAGGCGGATTTGGCCCAGATGCGCCGCTTCAATCAAAAGCTCGCCTGGATGCCGCGCTTCAAGATCCGTAACCGCGTGACGCCGCGTTTGATCCAGGGGTTGTTGCGCGTCAGCCAAACGCTCAAGAAGGCGCCAGCGGCGCAGTGCAAGATCGTCGACAACGTCCCCGTACGCATCCTGCGGCCAGTCGGCAAGCCTAAAGGCGTGGTGCTGGATATCCACGGCGGCGGCTGGGTGATTGGCAGTGCGCAGATGGACGACGATCTTAACCTCGGCATGGTTAACGCATGCGACGTGGCGGTTGTGTCGGTGGATTACCGGCTGGCGGTGGATACGCCGGTGGAAGGGCTGATGGAGGATTGCCTGGCGGCGGCGCGCTGGTTGCTCTGTGAGGATGAGTTCAAACAGCTGCCGGTCATCGTCGTCGGCGAATCGGCCGGCGGGCACCTTGCGGCGGCGACGTTGTTGGCGCTCAAGCAATGGCCGGAGTTGCTCCAGCGTGTGAGCGGCGCAGTGCTGTATTACGGTGTTTACGATTTGACCGGTACGCCGAGTGTGCGCAACGCCGGGCCGGAGACCTTGTTGCTAGACGGACCAGGAATGGTCGATGCGCTGCGCATGCTGACGCCAGGTCTCAGCGATGACGAGCGCAGACAGGCGCCGTTGTCGCCGCTGTATGGCGACTTCGACGGCCTGCCACCGGCGTTGATGTTTGTGGGTGAGTTGGACCCGCTCAAAGACGACACACTGTTAATCGCTGAACGGTGGCCACAGGCAGAGGCCCATCTGCTGCCGGAGTCGGCCCATGGATTTATCCATTTTCCGGTGGCGATGGGCGAGGCGGTCTTGGCGTATAGCCGACGGTGGATCTCGACGAGGATCAGTGGTGAATAGGTGTTTTGGTCGGCAGCCCTGCTCACCACAACTGGACCCCCATTCACCAACCGTCCCGTATCAGACAAGTGGCTGAAGGTTCTACGCTTCAGAGTGCTGGGTAGTCGATGTAACCCTCGGCACCTGGCGTGTAGAAGGTGTCTTTGTCGGGCACATTCAAAGCGGCACCACTGAGAAAGCGCGCGGGCAGGTCCGGATTGGCCAGGAACGCGCCGCCGAACACCGCCGCATCGGCTTTGCCCTCGGCGATCAAGGTGTCGGCGCTGTCCCGTGTAAGGCCGCCTCCGATCAGGTAGCGGCCCTCGAACAATTCTCGCAACGCAGCGTGATAGTCGAAGCTCGCCCCGAACAGTGCCACATGCAAGTAGGCCAGTTTCAGCTCGCGCAGTTGCTTGACCAGGTAGGTGAATGTTTCCTGCGGGTTGGCATCGCTGATGTCGTTGAAGTTCATCTCCGGGGAAATTTTGATGCCCACGCGATCACTGCCTACTTCATCGACCATTGCGGCGAGCACTTCCAGTACGAAGCGGCTACGGTTTTCCACCGAACCACCGTACTGATCTTCGCGTTGGTTGCTGCTGCTGGAGAGGAATTGCTCGGGCAGGTAACCGGAGGCGGCGTGCAACTCCACCCCGTCAAAGCCTGCCTCGATTGCCCGGCGTGCGGCATGACGGTAGCTGTCGACCACGCCACCGATCTGCGCGACGCTCAAGGCATGGGGCGTGACGAAATCCTGCAGGCCGTTCGCGGTCCAGGTCTGGCCCGCCGGTTTGATCGCAGAAGGGGCCAGCGGCAGCGCGCCGTCAGGCAGCAGTGAAGGGTGAGAGACCCGCCCGCAATGCATCAGTTGCATGAAGATGTGCCCGCCCTGGGCGTGCACGGCTTGGGTGACAGATTTCCAGGCGGCCACGTGTTCGGCGGTTTCGATACCTGGAGTGCGGACGTAGCCTTTGCCCGACGCGTCGGGAAATACGCCTTCCGAGATGATCAAACCGGCGGTGGCGCGTTGGGCGTAGTAAGTGGTCACAAGGTCGGAAGACACACCGGCGTCGTTGGCGCGCGAGCGTGTCATCGGCGCCATGATCAGGCGGTTGGCGAGGGTGTAGCGACCAAGGGAAAGGGGAGAGAAAAGAGCATTCATGGCGGTGTTCCTCATCAGTGATGGGGTTATGATTGATCAATCCGATTTCGGGATAAATGCCTGAAATACGAAATGACTAATCCACTGATGGGATAATGCTGTGGAATTTCTCAACGATATGGCGCTGTTTGTCGAGGTGGTGAAGGCACGCAGTTTCAGTCGCGCGGCCGAAAGCCTGGGCATGCCGAACTCGACGCTGTCCCGGCGCATCAGCGAATTGGAAAAAGGTATCGGCCTGCGACTGTTGCACCGCACTACGCGCAAGATTGAGCCCACTGAGGCGGGTCAGTTGTACTTTGAGCGGTGCAAGCGCATCGTCGACGAGGCCCGCCTGGCCCATGAACAACTCGGCGAAATGCTCGCCCAACCCAACGGCCTGCTGCGCGCTTCGTTGCCGGTGGATTTCGCGATGGTCTACCTGGCGCCGTTGATTGCCGAGTTTTCCCGGTTGTATCCGGACATCACGTTCGAACTCGACTTAACGCCGCGCCAGGTCGACTTGATCAGCGATCCAGTGGACGTGGTCATTCGCATGGGCGAGCCCGCCAATTCCCACCTGATCGCGCGCAAACTCGCGAATATGCGGCGAGCGTTTTACGCCTCGCCCCAGTACCTGGAACGCGCCGGACTGCCAGCTCAGCCAGCAGATCTGGCGCATCACGAATGTTTGCGCATGCGCGGGTCAAGGGCGCATCGATGGGTATTGGAGTCGGGGTCGGAGAAGGTGGGCGTCGACGTGAGTGGGCGGTTTGAGCTCAACAGCGTGGGCATGCTCAGACGCCTGGCCGCGTTGAACCTGGGGATTGCGCTGCTGCCCGAAGGCATTGCCGAGCAGGATGTGGTCAGCGGGACACTGTGCAGAGTACTGCCCGACTGGCATGGCTCGTCGGTTTCAGTTTATGCCCTGACCGAAACGCGGCTGCTGCCCGCGAAGACCCAGCGGTTTATCGAGTTTTTGCGCGACAAGCTGGAGGATGCATGACTGGCCGGGTAACCTTTCGCCTCCCACTCAAACGAAGGGATGTACATGAGATTCTTCAACCCGGCCTCAAGCGCTCAGCCCCATCCTGCCTGTCCGCCTGCAGCCCTGAAGGGCACTTCATTCTGCGAGTTGCTTGAGTGAACGAGCTGACGCTACGGCCGGCCAGGATCACCGACCTGCCCGCGGTTTACCGGGGCGAGCGGGGATATATCCAGCGTTGCGAGCCTGCACACGAAGTGGCCTGGCAAGAGCAGTTGGAACGGCACCTCACACGTTGGGTCAACAACGTTGAGCGATTGACGGTGGCCATGCTCGACGGACAGTTCGCCGGTTATTCGATGTGGATGCCCGAGGACGGTCTTGCCGAGTTGTGCACGATCAACGTCGGCGAGGCATATCGGCGCAAGGGTATTGGGCGTGCATTGCTGGAGGCCTACCGGGCGGCGGCGGGGCAGGCTGGTTATGCGCGGTTGAGCTTGTGCGTGCGTGCGGACAACCCGGCCCGGTTAATGTATGAGGCGGCTGGGTTCGTGTGTGTGGGAACAGCCGCCAACGGGTATTTGCGGTACGAGCGAGTGAGTGAATGATCAATATCCAGACGGTCACGGTTGCCGACATTCCAGAGGTTCTGGCCTTCGTCCTGGCAGCCCGTGCCGAGCTGTTCCCCAAGCTCAGCGATACCAGCATGCCCGCTGACCTGGCGCAATTCGAGGCCACTTACCTTCACGGCGATGGGCTCTTCCTGATCGCTCGCCAGGACCACCAGATCATCGCCGCCATCGGTTATTTGCCCTACGACGATCGTTTCCCCCAATTGAATTACCAAGGCCGCAAGACTGTGGAAGTGGTGCGCCTGTTCGTCCTTCCGGCCTTTCGCCGCTTCGGTCTGGCGGGGGAGTTATACCGCGCGTTGGAGGGCAGGGCGCGGGCGGATGGCGTGGACGTGGTGTATCTGCATACCCACCCATTCCTGCCTGGGGCGATTGATTTTTGGGGGCGGCAGGGGTTTGAGATTGTGGATGTCGAGGCCGACCCGGTGTGGCAGACGACGCATATGCAGCGGAGTTTATAGGTTTGCGGTGAGCGCGCTCGTCGTGGTCAGAGGGCTTCTTGTGGTGGAAGTATTTCCTGTGGTGAAAGTACGTCCTGTGCTGAAAGTGCTTTCTGTAGTGAAAGTACTTCCTGTGGTGAGCGGGCTTGCCCCGCGCTGGGTTGCGCAGCAGCCCCCAAACCAGGCACTGCGGTTTTTCTGAGAAATTGGGGTGGCCTTATCGGGGCCGCTTCGCAGCCCAGCGCGGGGCAAGCCCGCTCACCACAAAAGGCTCATCGGTCACATAACGCCCATCTGCGTGGAAGTGCTGTCTGTGGTGAAAGTACTTCCTGTGGTGAAAGTGCTTTCTGTAGTGAGCGGGCTTGCCCCGCGCTGGGCTGCGCAGCGGCCCTAAAACCAGGCACTGCGGTTTTTCTGCGAAATTGCGGTGGCCTTATCGGGGCCGCTTCGCAGCCCAGCGCGGGGCAAGCCCGCTCACCACAAAAGGCTCATCGGTCACATAACGCCCATCTGCGTGGAAGTGCTGTCTGTGGTGAAAGTACTTGCTGTAGTGAAAGTACTTCCTGTGGTGAAAGTGCTTTCTGTAGTGAGCGGGCTTGCCCCGCGCTGGGCTGCGCAGCAGCCCCAAAACCAAGCACTGCGGTTTTTCTGAGAAATTGGGGTGGCCTTATTGGGGCCGCTTCGCAGCCCAGCGCGGGGCAAGCCCGCTCACCACGAAAGGCTCATCGGTCACTTAACGTCCATCTGCGGTGCTCACCGAGCGCCTCAGTTGGAACGCAACCGCAGTATCTGCGCTCCATCAAACGGGTCCGTCAGGTAATGCCCCTGCACACCGAACGTCTCCTGCAACCGCTGCGGTGTCAGCACGTCCAGCGGTGTGCCCAGCGCCACCAATTGCCCGTGATCGAGCACCGCCAATCGATCACAGGTCAGGGCCTGATTAAGGTCATGAAGCGCGATCAGCGTCGTCACCGGTAACCCTTGCACACCCTTCAATATTGCCAGTTGATGTTGGATATCCAGGTGATTGGTCGGCTCATCCAACAGCAGAATCTGTGGCCGTTGCGCCAAGGCGCGGGCGATGTGCACACGTTGGCGTTCGCCGCCGGAGAGGCTGCGCCAGGCGCGTTGGCTCAGGTGGGTGGCGTCCACATCGTGCAGGGCCTGGCACACGATGGCGTCGTCCTCGCGTGACCACGGGCTCAGCGCCGACAACCATGGCGTGCGCCCCAACGCCACGGCGTCGAATACGCGGATGGCGTCGTCGGTGTCGGCCTGTTGCTCCACCACTGCCAGCTGTTGCGCGATGGCGCGGCGGGACAGGTCGCCCAAACGGGTGCCCCCAAGCCTTACCTCACCAGAGGCGGGTGTTCGCAACCCCGCCAGCAGTTTGAGCAAGGTGGATTTACCGGAGCCGTTCGGGCCGACAATCCCCAAGGTTTCCCCCAACTGCACCTCAAGATGAATATCCCGTAGCAACTCGGCATCGCGCACCTTAAAACCCAGGCCCGTACAACTGAGCACCTTCATCGCGCATTCCTCCGCCCGATCAGGATCAACGCAAACACCGGCGCACCGACCAGGGCAGTGACCACGCCCACAGGAATCACTTGGCCTTTGATCAAGGTGCGCGACAGCACATCCGCCGCGATCAAAAACAGCGCGCCGCCCAAGGCGCTGGCTGGCAGCAACCGCGAGTGCCCGGTGCCCAGCAACAGGCGCACTGCATGGGGGATCACCAGGCCGACAAAGCCGATGGAGCCGACAATCGACACCATCACCGCCGTCACCAACGCCGCGCAGCCCACCAGCACAAATTGCACGCGGCGCACTGGAATGCCGAGGGACGCCGCCGAGTCACTGCCGAAGGTAAACGCATCCAGCGCACGCCGATGCCACAAGCACACCGCCAAGCCGGCAACCGCCACCGGCACCGCCAGCCACACCGAAGGCCAGCGCACACCGCTGAGGTTGCCCAGCAGCCAGAACATGATGCCGCGGGCCTGCTCGGAGCTGGCCGACTTGGTAATGAGAAACGCGGTCAGGGCATTGAACATCTGCGAACCGGCAATGCCCGCGAGGATGATCTGGCCGGTACCGCTCATAGAGCCGCTGGCCCGCGCGAGCAAGATCACCAGGGCAAACGCCGCCATGGCCCCGACAAACGCGCCGGCCGACAGTGAAATCAACCCGCCGCCCACGCCCATCAGCGCCACCAACACCGCGCCGGTGGAGGCGCCGGCGCTGATACCCAGCAGATAGGGATCGGCCAGCGGGTTGCGCAGCAACGACTGCAAGATCACCCCACAGGTGGCCAGCCCCGCACCGCACGCGGCAGCGACCAGGGCGCGCGTCAGGCGGTAGTTCCACACCACGCCTTCGTCGATTGGATCGAGCAGATAGCCGGCGTTCCACAGCTTATTGGCGAGCACTTGAAGCACCACCTGCGGCTCGATGGACGTTTCGCCGATGGCCACGCCCGCGAGTAGGGCGGCTGAAAGCAGGGTCAGGGCGAGCAGGGTGCGGATCACGCTTTTACTCATTTGCGCAGGTCGTAGCCGTCGATGGCGCCGGCCAGCTGTTCAAGGCCATCGAACGTGCGGAGGCTGGCCTGCAGCGCCAAGGCGTCGAGGATGATGATGCGGTTGTGTTTGACGGCGTCCATGTTGCGCGTGACCGGGTCGCTGCGCAGGAAGGCGAGTTTCTTTTCATGGTCGTCGGCAGGGTAGCGGCGACGGTCCATGCGGGCGATCACCAGGAACGTCGGGTTGGCCTTGGCGATGGTTTCCCAGCCAACAGCGGGCCACTCTTCATCGGACTGCACCACGTTGTGCAGGCCGAGGGTTTCGAGCATGAATTCGGGGATGCCCTTGTGGCCCGCCACGTATGGGTCGCTGGCTATCTCGGAACTGGAGAACCACACCAGCGCGCTGGCTTGCTTGAGGCCTTTACTCTGCGCGGTGGCAACGGACTTGGCCAGGCGCGCCTTGAGGTCGTCGTTCAGCTGTTGGCCGCGCGCCTGCACGTCGAAAATCTCGGCCAGTTGGCTGATGCTCTTGTAGAGCGTCTCGATGCGGAACGGCTCCAGCCGCGTGCCGTCGGCGCCCACCAGATTGTCCTTGCCTTCGCAGTCGGAAGGCAGCAGGTAGGTGGGGATCTTCAATTCGTGGAATTGCTCACGGGTGCCCACCACGCCTTGCGGGCCGACCACCCACTCCAGCTCGGCAGCCACCAGTTGCGGGCGTTTGGCGATCACGGCTTCAAAGCTTGGCTCGTTGTTGGCCAGGCGTTCGATTTTGTCGTTCTGCGCCTGGTACTGGGGCAGCACACTGTTGAACCACAGCGAGGTGCCGACCACTTTGTCGCCGACGCCCAGGGCATACAGCATTTCGGTGGCGGCCTGGCCGATGGTCACGCTGCGTGCGGGGGCTTGCGGGAAGGTCACGGCGCTGCCGCAGTTTTGGACCGTCAGCGGGTAGTGAGTGGGCGCCGCTTGAGCCAGGGCACAGAAACCCAGACCGGTGATCAGGGCAGTAACGCGTGGCAGCATGGGGCGATCTCCGTGTGAACCGTAGGTGAAGCAGGGGTAGTACGGCTCGGAAATACGCCCTTGAACGCTGCCGGTCGGGCAGGCAAGGATGTCCTTCCCGGACACCCCGCCGGTTAGTGATTGTGCTGGGCCGGCAGGTCTCCTGACTGATGCGTCTTCGCCACGCTCCAGCCTTCCCGGACGAGGTCCAGTGGCGTTAAGGAGCAGGCTCGGCACCTACAGTTGCGGGGGCAGTTTCGATTGACGCCGCGGGCGGCGTTTCGAATTCCCTATTAGTCCCATGGGGGAACCGGCGGCGCTATGGTAGTTGATTCAGCCTCGCAGAGGGAGGCTGAGCTTCAGTTCGCGTGCCGGTGGCGCGATCTTCGATGTCGCGCCAAGTCATGGCGCCTATCGTTAAAAAGTCGCTAGGACGTTCGCGCCTCGCAAAAAGGAGGCGGCCAATGTGTGTTCGTCAGTAGCTTCGCAATCCGTTTTTTGCTTGATCCCGCCTATATGCGCGATCAGATCGCTCACCACAACACGGCCGCCTGCCATGAAAGGCCCGCTGCGCAGCCGGGGTTATTTTCGATCCAGCCACACCGTCTGCGCATTGCAGAACTCGCGAACGCCGAAGTGCGACAGCTCGCGACCGAATCCACTTTTCTTCACGCCGCCAAACGCCACCCGTGGGTCGGAGACGCTGAAGGCGTTGACGAAGATCCCGCCGGTTTCCAGCTGATTGGCGATATCCCGGGCTTTCGCTGCGTCAGTGGTGAAGATGCTCGCGGTGAGGCCGAACTCGCTGTCATTGGCCAGGGCCACCGCGTGGTCGGCGTCGCGGGCGGTGATGATCGAGGCCACGGGGCCGAACAGTTCCTGTTTGAACGAGGTCATCTGGTCGGTGACGTTGGCGAGTACGGTCGGCTCGTAGTAGTTGCCGTCGCCTGTGACTTTATGGCCGCCGAGCAACAGGGTCGCGCCTTCCTCCAGGGTGGCCTGGACCTGACCGTGCAGCTCGTCGCGCAGGTCGAAGCGGGCCATTGGGCCAATGTAGGTGGCAGCTGATGTGGGATCGCCCATCACCAGGGCACGGCTGGCTTCGACGAACTTGGCCGTGAAGGCTTCCACAACACCGGCTTCGATGATCAGGCGCTTGGCGGCGGCGCAGACTTGGCCACTGTTCTGGAAGCGGCCGATGAGCGCGGCTTGCACGGCGGCGTCGAGGTCGGCGTCGTTGAGCACGATGAACGGGTCGGAGCCGCCCAGTTCCAACACGCATTTTTTTAACGCGGCACCGGCCTGGGAGCCGATAGCGATGCCGGCGCGCACGCTGCCGGTGAGGGTCACGGCGGCAATACGTGGGTCCGCGATGGCTTTGGACACGCCCTCGGGGGTGACGTTGATCACTTCGAATAAGCCTTCAGCAAAGCCGGCTTTACGGAACGCTTGTTGGATCAGGTAGGCGCTGCCCATCACATTCGGCGCGTGTTTGAGCACGTAAGTGTTGCCGGCGAGCATGGTTGGCACGGCGCCGCGCAGTACCTGCCATACCGGGAAGTTCCACGGCATTACGGCGAGAATCGGGCCCAGCGGGCGGTATTCGATGTGGGCGGTGCCGTTGTCGACCAGGGTCGGTTCCGGGGCGAGCATGGCCGGGCCTTGGGCTGCGTACCATTCACTCAGTTGCGCGCATTTTTCGACTTCGGCACGTGCCTGGGCGATGGGTTTGCCCATTTCCAGAGTGATCATCTGCGCCATGGCTTCGGCTTGCTCGCGCAAGGCGGCGGCCAGGGCTAACAGCAGCTCGGCGCGCTGGCTCACCGGCTGGCGGCGCCAGGTGCGGAAGGCGCTGGTGGCGCGGTCGAGGGCGGCATCCAACTGCGCTGTTGTTTCGTAGGGATAGTTGCCGACGGTTTGGCCGTTGGCGGGGTTGATCGATAAGGCGTGGGTGTTTGCGTTCATGGCACCGTCCTGCGTGTACGTTGGGAATGGAGGTCAGCGTACGGGGCTGGATCTTTTCTGGAAACTGAATAATATTAAGCAATACATTCACGAATGGAGAATGAATTGGATCTCGTGCAACTGGAAATCTTCAAGGCCGTCGCCGAACAAGGCAGCATCAGCGCCGCCGCGCAGTTGATTCATCGGGTGCCGTCAAACTTGACCACGCGGATCAAGCAACTGGAGCAGGATTTGGGCGTGGAGCTGTTTATCCGCGAGAAGAGCCGACTGCGCCTGTCGCCGGCAGGTTGGAATTTCCTCGGTTACGCGCGGCGCATTCTCGATCTGGTGCAAGAGGCCCGCGCGACGGTGGCGGGGGAAGAACCTCAGGGGGCGTTTGCCCTCGGCTCCCTGGAAAGCACGGCGGCGGTGCGTATCCCTGCGTTGCTGGCGGCGTATAACCAGAAGCACACCAAGGTCGAACTGGACCTGAGCACCGGGCCGTCGGGCACCATGATCGAGGGGGTATTGTCGGGGCGCCTGACCGCCGCGTTTGTCGACGGGCCGGTGCTGCATTCGACCCTGGAGGGCGTGGCGGTGTTTGAGGAGGAGATGGTGGTGATCGCGCCACTGCACCATGCGCCGATCAGCCGGGGGCAGGACGTAAATGGCGAGAACATCTATACGTTCCGCTCGAACTGCTCGTACCGGCATCACTTTGAACGCTGGTTCTCACAGGATGGCGCGGTGCCGGGCAAGATCTTCGAGATTGAGTCCTACCACGGCATGCTCGCCTGCGTCAGCGCCGGTGCTGGGCTGGCGCTGATGCCGCGCAGTATGTTGGAAAGCATGCCCGGGTTCGCTGCGGTGAGTGTGTGGCCGCTGATGGACAGCTTTCGCTTGCTGAACACTTGGTTGATCTGGCGGCGGGGGACTGTTTCGCAGAGTTTGAACAGCTTTGTGAAGTTACTGGAAGAGCGCGGGCTGGTAGCCGTCTGAATCCACTGTGGGAGGGGATAAGTCCCGTCCCACCTGTTTTTTATCAGCCGCCGAACTGGAAGGTGCCCATGGCGAGTTTCGCCATGATTGCTGTCGCACCCAACTGCACCAGCCACAACGCCAAACCACCAAGGAATACACCGAGGGCCACCTGCAACACCAAACTCTTCTGCCGCTTCATCTGCGGCGCGCGTGGGGTGTAGTCGTGCAGTTCGTCGCGGTCGGCGCGCAGGTCCAAGTCGTCGTTTCTCATAGAGCTCTCACAGCAAAGGGGCGGTCAGGGTTCAGTCTAGGGGCTGGACACAAAAAAGGGGAAACCATGGCTTCCCCTTCTGTGCAACGCTAGCAGGTTTACAGCACCTGAACGATTGCCTGTGTGACCGCAGCAATGTTCGACTGGTTCAACGCCGCCACACAGATACGCCCGGTATCCAGCGCGTAGATACCAAACTCGCTGCGCAGGCGGGTGACTTGCTCAACGGTCAGACCGGAGTAGGAGAACATCCCACGCTGGCGACCGACGAAGCTGAAGTCGTGGCCCGGCGCAGCCTTGGCCAGTTCGGCAACCATCTGCTCACGCATGCCACGGATGCGCAGGCGCATCTCGGCCAGTTCGGCTTCCCACTGGGCGCGCAGTTCAGGGCTGTTCAACACGGCGGCAACGATCGCTGCGCCGTGGGTTGGCGGGTTGGAGTAGTTGGTGCGGATCACACGCTTGACCTGGGACAGGATGCGCGCGCTTTCTTCCTTGGAGTCGCCGACGATGGACAGCGCGCCCACACGTTCGCCGTACAGGGAGAACGACTTGGAGAACGAGCTGGAGACAAAGAAGGTCAAGCCCGATTCCGCGAACAGGCGTACAGCGGCGGCGTCTTCGTGGATGCCATCGCCAAAGCCCTGGTAGGCCATGTCGAGGAACGGCACCAGGTTCTTGGCCTTGACCACGTCCAGCACGTTTTGCCAGTCGGCCGGGCTCAGGTCGACGCCGGTCGGGTTGTGGCAGCAGGCGTGCAGCACCACGATGGACTGCGGCGGCAGGGCGTTGAGGTCTTCGAGCAGGCCGGCGCGGTTCACGTCGTGGGTGGCGGCGTCGTAGTAGCGGTAGTTCTGCACCGGGAAACCAGCGGTTTCGAACAGCGCACGGTGGTTTTCCCAGCTCGGGTCGCTGATGGCGACGACGGCGTCTGGCAGCAGTTGCTTGAGGAAATCAGCGCCGATCTTCAGGGCGCCAGTGCCACCAACGGCCTGGACGGTCACGACACGACCAGCTTCGAGCAGTGGCGAGTCGTTCCCGAACAGCAGGGTTTGAACGGCCTTGTCATAGGCGGCAATACCGTCGATCGGCAAGTAGCCACGGGCGGCGTGTTGCGCCACGCGAATGGCTTCCGCTTCGGCAACGGCACGCAAGAGTGGAATCTTCCCCTCCTCGTTGCAGTAAACGCCTACGCCAAGGTTGACCTTGGTGGTTCGTGTGTCGGCGTTGAATGCTTCGTTGAGGCCCAGGATAGGATCGCGTGGTGCCATTTCGACAGCGGAGAACAGGCTCATTTTTGCGGCAGCTCTATGGGGGAAGGGAGGGACGTGTCGCGCTCCAGCCGAATGCACTAGAGCGGTGCACAAACGGGGAGCTAGTATAGAGGCCATCACGGCTGAGGGCGACAACCGAAACGGCTTTTCGGCCAAGTTTTTCGGTTTATTTGCTGACCGTTAGTCTTATTGCAACGTCGATCCCAGATGGCAGGCAGGACGATTGCCTTGAAACCCGTCACATTCGCCACCACTTCTATGGCTATCATGGTTTTTTCCTACTGCTCGCTCTGAAAGTTCGCGGGTGGTGGTCTATTTCTTCCCCGACGGGTTTACAGTCCGGGGTGACTTCAAGAGGTACGTTATGTCGGATTTCCAACTAGTCACCCGCTTTGAACCCGCTGGCGATCAGCCAGAAGCCATTCGCCAGATGGTCGAAGGCATCGAGGCCGGCCTGGCTCACCAGACGCTGCTCGGGGTGACCGGTTCAGGCAAGACTTTCAGCATTGCCAACGTGATCGCACAGATCAACCGGCCCACCTTAGTGCTGGCGCCAAACAAGACCCTGGCCGCGCAGCTCTACGGCGAGTTCAAGGCGTTCTTCCCGAATAACGCAGTGGAATACTTCGTTTCCTACTACGACTACTACCAGCCTGAAGCTTATGTGCCGTCTTCCGACACCTTTATCGAGAAGGATGCGTCGATCAATGACCATATCGAGCAGATGCGGCTGTCGGCGACCAAGGCGCTGCTGGAGCGCAAGGACGCGATCATTGTCACCACGGTGTCATGTATCTACGGCCTGGGCAGCCCGGAAGCGTATTTGAAGATGGTGCTGCACGTGGACCGTGGCGACAAACTCGACCAGCGGGAGTTGTTGCGCCGCCTGACGAGTTTGCAGTACACCCGCAACGACATGGACTTTGCCCGCGCCACCTTCCGCGTGCGCGGCGACGTGATCGATATTTACCCGGCCGAATCCGATCTGGAAGCGATCCGCATCGAGCTGTTCGACGATGAAGTGGAGAGCCTCTCAGCCTTCGACCCGTTGACCGGCGAGGTTATCCGCAAGCTGCCGCGCTTCACCTTCTATCCGAAAAGTCACTACGTGACCCCGCGTGAAACCCTGATGGGTGCCATCGAGGGCATCAAGGTGGAGTTGGCCGAGCGCCTGGAATACCTGCGGGCCAATAACAAGCTGGTGGAAGCCCAGCGTCTTGAGCAGCGCACCCGGTTTGACTTGGAGATGATCCTGGAGCTGGGCTACTGCAACGGCATCGAAAACTACTCGCGCTACCTCTCGGGCCGCGAATCCGGGGCGCCGCCGCCGACGCTCTATGACTACTTGCCCGATGACGCGCTGCTGGTGATCGACGAATCCCATGTCAGCGTGCCGCAAGTGGGCGCTATGTATAAGGGCGACCGCTCACGTAAAGAGACGTTGGTGGAGTACGGTTTCCGGCTGCCGTCGGCACTGGATAACCGGCCGATGCGCTTCGACGAGTGGGAGGCTATTAGCCCGCAGACTATTTTTGTGTCGGCCACACCGGGTAACTATGAGGCCGAGCATGCCGGCCGCGTTATTGAGCAACTGGTGCGTCCGACCGGCCTGGTGGACCCGGAAATTGAAATCCGCCCGGCGCTGACCCAGGTCGATGACCTGCTGTCCGAGATCAATAAGCGTGTCGCTCTGGAAGAGCGGGTGCTGGTCACCACGCTGACCAAGCGCATGTCCGAAGACTTGACCGACTATCTGGCCGACCACGGCGTGCGGGTGCGCTATCTGCACTCGGATATCGACACCGTGGAGCGCGTTGAGATCATCCGTGATCTGCGCCTGGGTACCTTTGATGTGTTGGTAGGCATCAACCTGCTGCGCGAAGGCTTGGACATGCCGGAAGTGTCGCTGGTGGCGATCCTCGATGCGGACAAGGAGGGCTTTCTGCGTTCCGAACGCTCGTTGATCCAGACCATCGGGCGGGCGGCGCGAAACCTTAATGGCAGGGCGATTCTCTACGCGGACCGCATCACCGGTTCTATGGAGCGGGCGATTGGCGAGACTCAGCGTCGTCGCGACAAGCAAATCGCGTTCAACCTGGAAAATGGCATCACGCCCAAAGGCGTGTTCAAGGACGTCGCCGACATCATGGAAGGCGCCACCGTGCCCGGTTCGCGCAGCAAGAAGCGCAAGGGCATGGCCAAGGCCGCAGAGGAAAGCGCCAAGTACGAGAACGAACTGCGCTCGCCGAGTGAGATCACCAAGCGGATCCGCCAGTTGGAAGAGAAGATGTACCAGTTGGCGCGGGATCTGGAGTTCGAGGCGGCGGCGCAGACGCGGGATGAGATTGGCAAGTTGCGCGAGCGCTTGCTGGCTGTCTGATCTGCGGTGGCTGGGCGGGCCTTATCGGGGCCAAGCCTCCTCCCACGCTTTGACTTGTGAACACCGTCAAATGTGGGAGGGGCGGTGCGACGATTCGACTTGCCCTCGATGGCTACGCCTCGGTTTTCCAGAAATCACCCAGGCTGTTACCATTCGCCCCTTGTTTCAATTTTAAGTTTTATCGCCCATTCGAGACCCGCCATGACCACCGTCCGCACGCGCATTGCGCCATCGCCTACTGGGGATCCCCACGTCGGCACCGCCTACATCGCCTTGTTCAACTACTGTTTTGCCAAGCAGCACGGCGGTGAATTCATCCTGCGGATCGAAGACACCGATCAACTGCGCTCCACTCGCGAGTCTGAACAGCAGATTTTCGATGCCCTGCGCTGGCTGGGCATTACCTGGGCTGAAGGCCCGGACGTCGGCGGGCCGCACGGCCCGTATCGCCAAAGCGAGCGCAGCGACATTTACAAGCAGTACACACAGCAACTGGTCGACATGGGTCATGCGTTCCCGTGCTTCTGCACCGCCGAAGAACTGGACCAGATGCGCGCCGAGCAACAGGCCCGTGGCGAAACCCCGCGCTACGATGGCCGCGCGCTGCTGCTGTCCAAGGAAGAAGTGGCTCGGCGTCTGGCTGCTGGCGAACCGCACGTTATCCGCATGAAAGTGCCGAGCGAAGGCGTGTGCGTGGTGCCGGATATGCTGCGCGGTGACGTCGAGATCCCATGGGATCGCATGGACATGCAAGTGCTGATGAAGACCGACGGCCTGCCGACGTACTTCCTGGCCAATGTGGTCGACGACCACCTGATGGGCATCACCCACGTACTGCGTGGCGAAGAGTGGCTGCCGTCGGCGCCGAAACTGATCCTGCTTTACGAATACTTCGGTTGGGAACAGCCGCAGCTGTGCTACATGCCGCTGCTGCGTAACCCGGACAAGAGCAAGCTGTCCAAGCGCAAGAACCCGACTTCGGTGACCTTCTACGAGCGCATGGGCTTCATGCCGGAAGCGATGCTCAACTACCTGGGCCGTATGGGCTGGTCGATGCCGGACGAGCGTGAGAAGTTCTCGTTGCAGGAAATGGTCGACAACTTCGACCTGTCACGCGTGTCCCTGGGCGGTCCGATTTTCGATGTCGAGAAACTGTCCTGGCTCAACGGCCAGTGGTTGCGCGATCTGCCGGTGGAAGAGTTTGCCAGCCGCGTGCAGCAGTGGGCATTGAACCCCGAGTACATGATGAAGATCGCGCCGCTGGTGCAGGGCAGGGTGGAAACGTTCAGCCAGGTTGCACCGTTGGCCAGTTTCTTCTTTGCCGGGGGCGTTAACCCGGATGCCAAGCTGTTCGAGTCCAAGAAGCTCTCTGGCGACCAGGTTCGTCAGTTGATGCAGTTGATCCTGTGGAAGCTGGAGAGCCTTCGTCAGTGGGAGAAGGATGCGATCACTGCGACGATTCAGGCGGTGGTTGAATCCCTGGAACTGAAGTTGCGTGATGCCATGCCGCTGATGTTTGCTGCGATTACCGGGCAGGCCAGTTCGGTGTCGGTGCTCGATGCGATGGAAATTCTCGGTCCGGACCTCACCCGTTTCCGTCTGCGCCAAGCCCTTGATTTGCTTGGTGGTGTCTCGAAGAAAGAAAACAAAGAGTGGGAAAAGCTGCTGGGCGCTATCGCCTAAGCAGGCCGTTGCAGTGACGAAACCCCGGTTTTCCGGGGTTTCGTCGGTAAGTGATTGTTATCCCGGCAAAAAAATTTGGAAAATGTTGAAAATAAATTTGACACACTTCCAAGCCGCCATTAAGATTCGCCCCGTCCTCACCGATGAGGGGCTATAGCTCAGCTGGGAGAGCGCTTGCATGGCATGCAAGAGGTCAACGGTTCGATCCCGTTTAGCTCCACCAATTTACAGGTTCAAGGTCTGGCCACACCGTCCTTGAATAGATCAGGTCTCAGCTCTGATCGGTTGTACAGAAGGTTTTGTCCCCTTCGTCTAGTGGCCTAGGACACCGCCCTTTCACGGCGGTAACAGGGGTTCGAGTCCCCTAGGGGACGCCATTTTCAACAAGCAGCTCGAAAGGTCTGCTGCGCCGCGAGGCGAAAAATCTGGGGCTATAGCTCAGCTGGGAGAGCGCTTGCATGGCATGCAAGAGGTCAACGGTTCGATCCCGTTTAGCTCCACCAATTTACAGGTTCAAGGTTCCGGCCACACCGTCCTTGAATCGACCGATCTCAGCTCGGTCAGTTGTATAGAAGGTTTGTGTCCCCTTCGTCTAGTGGCCTAGGACACCGCCCTTTCACGGCGGTAACAGGGGTTCGAGTCCCCTAGGGGACGCCACGATTACCCGCTCTGCGGGATTTTTAAGGGTCATTCAATTATTGAATGGCCCTTTTGTTTGTCTGGCGTTTGACCACTTCTCTCATCACCTCCTTTCTTCCTGTTCTGACCAGTGGTCATGACTGTCGCTTGCTAAATATTATTATGGTAATAATATTCAACCCATGAGAGTCGGAGGCTTTGATGAACGATAAAAAAGCGCAAACCCGCGAACGCATTCTGCAGGCCGCCAGCGCCGCGTTGATCCAGCGCGGCCCGGCCGAGCCGAGTGTCGGTGAAGTCATGGGCGCGGCGGGGCTGACCGTCGGCGGCTTCTACGCGCACTTTGAAAGCAAGGATGCGTTGATGCTGGAGGCCTTTACGCAGCTGCTGGCAAGGCGTCGCGCCTCCATCGATGATATGGACGCGCAGTTGACCGGAGAAGAACGCAGGGGGTTGGTTGCGGCGTTTTACCTCTCGCGCAAGCATCGCGACTCCACCGCGCAGGCCTGCCCGATTCCAGCGACTGTAGGGGAGATGGCTCGCCTGCCGGACGCCTTTCGCGACGCGCTGAGCGAACATGTCGAGTTGATGGCTGCTCAGCTTGCCGCAAGCCCTGAAGACACCGACAAGGCCTTAGCCGATATGGCATTAATGATCGGTGGCCTGGCCTTGGCCCGCGCCCTGGGGCCGGGTGAGCTGTCGGACCGAGTGTTGCGCGCTGCCAAGTCGGCTGTGCGATAGGAAGAGGGCTCGCAGAATGGGCGCGTTAACCTGGATTCGTCGCTTCAACGGCACGCTGGGGTACCTGGCGCCGCACACGGTGGCCAACAAGATGCGTCGAGCCTTCATGACGCCCCGCGACCTGCCGCCCCGTGACTGGGAGTTACCGCTGCTGGCGCAATCGGAGCGCATCACCTTGCGCTTTGGCTTGTCGGCCCTGCGCTGGGGGCAGGGTCCGGCAGTTTTGTTGATGCACGGCTGGGAAGGCCGGCCAACCCAGTTTGCCAGTCTGATCACCGCCTTAGTCGACAACGGTTACTCCGTGATTGCTCTGGACGGGCCTGCCCATGGCCGCTCACCGGGGCGTGAGGCTCATGTGCTGCTGTTTGCTCGCGCCATGCTGGAGGCGGCGGCCGAGTTGCCGCCCCTGCATGCAGTGGTCGGCCATTCCATGGGCGGCGCCAGTGCAATGTTGGCGGTGCAGTTGGGGTTGCGTACCCAGGCGTTGGTCAGTATCGCTGCACCGTCGCGTTTCCTGGATGTACTGCGTGGTTTTACCCAAATGGTCGGTTTGCCAGCGAAGGCGCGTTCGGTGTTTATTCAGGAGGTGGAGCAAACATTCGGAATGCCACTCAAAAATTTGGATGTGGCCCACTATCAAATGAATATTCCCGGGCTGATCGTGCACGCTGAAGACGATACCTTTGTCCCCGTCAACGCCTCCCAAGCCATTCACGAAGCCTGGTTCGACAGCCGCCTGCTGCGCCTTGAACAAGGCGGCCACCAGAAAGTACTGGCCGATCCGCGGGTGATCGATGGCGTGCTGGCGCTGTTGGCGGGTTGCCGTCTACAGGCGCGGCAAAGCGCCTGATACACTGCCTCCCGCCGCCATTAATCGACTGGGAGCAAGGCATGGGCTGGGATTTGGCAACGCCGTTTATCATTGACCTGCAGGTCGCCCCTGAGGATATCGACGGCCTGGGGCACGCAAATAATGCGGTGTACGTGTCCTGGCTGGAGCGCTGTGCCTGGCGTCATTCCCAGCGTTTGGGGCTGGACCTGACCGAGTATCGCCGTCTGGACCGCGCCATGGCGGTGGTGCGCCATGAGATCGATTACCTGGCGGCAGGCTACGAAGGCGACGAGCTGCAACTGGCCACCTGGATCGTCGATTGGGACCAGCGTCTGAAGATGACCCGCCGCTTTCAACTGGTCCGCCCGCGTGACGGAGCGACCCTTCTGCGCGCGCAAACCACCTTCGTCTGCATCGAACTGTCCACGGGCAAGCCCAAGCGCATGCCGGCCGAGTTTCTCGATGGCTATGGCCCCGCCCTGACAGGGGGTTAACGGTTGCGGTAGGAAACCCAGTAAACTGCGCCACGATTTTTGTTGAGTGTTTTCCATGCAAATTGCTTTGGCGCCCATGGAAGGGTTGGTCGACAACATCCTGCGGGACGTGTTGACCCGTGTGGGCGGTATTGACTGGTGCGTGACCGAGTTTATCCGCGTCAACGACCGCCTGCTGACCCCGGCGTACTTCCACAAACTTGCTCCAGAGCTGCTGCACGGTGCCCACACCGCTGCGGGCGTGCCCTTGCGCGTGCAATTGCTCGGTTCCGATCCTGTGTGCCTTGCGGAGAATGCCGCACTGGCCTGTGAGCTGGGTTCGCAAGTGATCGATCTTAACTTTGGCTGCCCGGCCAAGACCGTCAACAAGTCCCGAGGCGGTGCCGTGCTGCTCAAGGAACCGGAGTTGCTCAACCAGATCGTTGAACACGTGCGGCGTGCGGTGCCTGCCCATATCCCGGTGACTGCCAAGATGCGCCTGGGCTTCGATAGCCCGGATGGCGCGCTAGTGTGCGCCACGGCCCTGGCCGAAGGCGGTGCGGCGCATATCGTGGTGCATGCGCGTACCAAGGCCGATGGTTACAAGCCGCCGGCTCATTGGGAGTGGATCCCGCGAGTCCAGGACGTGGTCAAGGTGCCGGTGTTCGCTAATGGCGATATCTGGAGCGTCGAAGACTGGCGCCGCTGTCGGGAGATCAGCGGCGTAGAGGACATCATGCTTGGCCGTGGCCTGGTGGCGCGCCCTGACCTGGCGCGGCAGATTGCAGCAGCGCGCGCAGGCGAGGAAGTGGTCGAAATGACGTGGGCAGAGATGCAGCCCATGCTCCGCGAGTTCTGGACCCAGTCGGTAGCGCAACTGACTGAAAAACAGGCGCCTGGGCGATTGAAACAATGGTTGGCGATGTTAACGCGTAATTACCCGCAGGCGGTGGAACTGTTTACCGCCCTTCGTCGCGAGACGGATGTGCGGCAGGTAAGTTGTCTATTGGGTATGAGTCATCCTGACGTGCTTTAAATGTTGATGTAAGTCATTCGGGCTGTATGACAAATTCAACGTGAGCGGTTGGCATTGATCAAGGAACTTTTTTGGGGGGATGGCCACGTAAGGGTTGGGCGTCAGGTAGTTAGTGCGTAAAAAATACTGGTCTTCTGTATTGCTGCTATCTGCCGTCTTAACTCGGATAAATATAGGACTAAAATTCTTATGCGTGATCCAGTTGTGAGCCGTACCTATGGCGTTAATTCCGTTTACTCCCCTAACTGCGGTTCCAGTGCGACGTTGCCCATCCGTGCCTCAGGCCCTGGTTGCGGCATCCGGTTTGGGTGTTATAACCCGCCCCCGCCAACATACTGTGTACCCTGCAAGCCAGCCCCGCCAAAGCTTTGCAGGCCCTGTAAGCCAGCCCCGAAGAAGCAGAGTTTTTTTTCCAAGATTGGCAGCTTTTTCGGAAAAGTCTTTGACAAAGTCGGCAGTGTTTTCAGTGGGATTGGTAAGGTGTTGGGGGGAGTAGTAAAAGCACTTAGTCCGCTGATAAGTCTGGCGGCGCCGTTATTAGGTCCGGTCGGGTTGGCGATTTCCGGTGCGGTTAGTATCGGTGGTTCACTTGCTGCTTCGATGTTTGAAAAGGTGGGTGGGGCCATGAGCGGATTGAAGTCGTTTTTTAAAGCGTAATGTTTTAGCAATTGATTAATGTATTGGCGTTGGCCTGAAAAATAATCGACTGTCGCTGTTCGTCATGAAAGTAGCAGTCGACTATTTAATAGTTATATCAGCAATTGCCTGAACTCTTTCAGCGGTAGCGGCCTGCTGTAAATGAACCCTTGATACAGATGACACCCCAACGCTTGCAGGAATGCCAGTTGCTCGGGGGTCTCCACACCCTCGGCAATCACCTCCAGATTCAAACTGCGAGCCATCGCTACGATCGCCCTGATGATTTCCGCGTCGTTTGGATCATGGGTCGCGTCTCGCACAAACGACTGATCGATCTTCAGTGCGTCCACCGGCAGGCGCTTGAGGTATGTCAGTGAAGAGTAACCGGTGCCAAAGTCATCCATCGCAAAGCTCACGCCGAGCTTCTTCAGGCGGCGCATCTTGTTGACGGTGTCATCCAGGTTCTGGATCACGATACCTTCGGTGATTTCCAGTTTCAGAAGGCTGCAGGGCAAGGAATGCTGCTTAAGGCTGTGCTCCACCCGTTCCACGAAATCGTTCTGGCGAAACTGCCGGGGGCTGATATTCACGCATAGGCTGAAATTCAGCGGGTCCACCAAGCCTTCTTTGATCAGTTGCCCAAAGGCGGCGCAGGCCTCATCAAGGATCCAGGTGCCCACTTCAAGGATCAGGCCGCTGTCTTCCAGCACCTTGATAAATTCCGACGGTGACTGCGCACCCAATTGTGGGTGCTGCCAACGCACCAGTGCCTCCGCACCGACGATCTTGTTACCGCGCGCATCCACCTGGGGTTGGTAATGAACGCTGAATTCGCCGCGTGCCAGGGCCAGGCGCAGGTCGGTTTCCATGCGCAGGCGTTCGCTGGCGGCTTTTTGCATGCTGTTGTGAAACATCTGCGTGGTGTTGCGCCCTGAGTCCTTGGCGCGGTAAAGGGCAATGTCGGCGCGCTTGAGCAGGTCGGCCGGTGTGGAGCCGTGATCGGGAATCAACGCCACGCCAATGCTCGGCGTGACCTGCAATCTGTGCCCGTCCAGGAACATCGGCTCCGAAAGCAATTCACGCAGGGTGTCGGCCAGTTCCTGCACCTGATTGCTGACTTCCTGGCGCGAGCCATCCAGGCCGCTGAGCAGCACCACGAATTCATCGCCACCCAGGCGCGCCACGGTGTCTTCCATGCGCACGCTGGCTTCCAGCCGCGCGGTGACGATTTTCAGCACGGTGTCGCCGACCGGATGGCCCAAGGAGTCATTGATGTGCTTGAAGTGGTCAAGATCGAGGAACAGCAGCGCGCCGCGTAGGTTATGGCGTTTGAGCAGGGCGATCTGCTGGCTCAGGCGGTCCATCAACAGCGCACGGTTGGGCAGGTTGGTCAGCGGGTCGTGGTAGGCCAGATGGCGGATCTGCGCTTGGGCGTTTTTCAGCAGGCTCACGTCCCGCGCGGTCAGCAGCAGGCACGGGGTTTCATTCAGGGTGATGGGCTCGACCGAGACTTCTACTGCCAGCACTTCACCGCGTTTGTTGTGCCAGAGCATTTCCAGATGGTGAATCCGGCCCTTGATCTGCAACTCGGCCAATAGCGCCGAGCGTTGGTTCTCATCGGCCCAGATGCCGATCTGGTAAAAAGTCAGGCCAATAGCTTCTTCAGCTCGCAAGCCGGTCAGGCGGCAGAAGCCATCGTTGACCTCCACATAGCGGCCGGTGTCGCGCTCGGTGATGGAAATCGCGTCAGGGCTGGAATGGAAGGCCTTGGCGAATTTCTCCTCGCTGGCCTTCAGCGCGGCCTCGGAGCGCTGTTGTTGGGTGATATCGCGCAACGTCGTAACGATGCACGCTTGATCTCCGACCTTGATCAGGCGGCTGGAAATCATGCAGGTCAGGCTGTGGCCATTCTTGTGATGCACCACCACGGCCACGTTGCTCAACGACTGCTCGCGAATGACCCGCTCGATACGCTCCAGGCGCTGGCTGGAATCATCCCATAGGCCGATCTGGTCAGCGCTCTTGTCGATTACCTCGGCAGCGCTCCAGCCAAAGGTTTGGGTAAAGGCCGGATTGATCTCGATAAAGGCACCACTCTCCAGGCCTGTGACGCAGATCGGGTCGGGGCTGGCCTGGAACAGGCTGGCGAATTTTTCTTCGGAGGCGCTCAGGCGTTGTTCGCGCTCCACTTGGTCTGTGATATCGAGCAGCGTGCCGGCCATGCGCAGGGGTAAACCTCGCTCGTCGCGGTACAGGCGAGCACGGCTTTCCAGGTAGCGCGAGCTGCCATCTTCCATGGCCACGCGGTAGGTCAGTTGGTAGTTTCCGGCAGGGCCTTCGCGCAGGGTGCGGTAGGCGTTGCGCATGTTGTCCCGTTCCTCGTTGGGCATGCCTTCGAAAAAGGCGTCGAAGGATTCGTGGAACGGTTCGGACGGCAGACCGTGCAATTGGGCTGCGCGCGCCGAGCCATAGAGCATGCCGCTGGGAATGTGCCAGTCCCAAGTGCCCAGTTGTGCCGAGTCCAGCGCCAGGTCGAGGCGCTCCTGACTGTCCTTGAGCGCCTGCTCTGCATTTTTGCGTTCGGTGGTGTCGAGGAAGGTGCTGATCAGATAGGCCTCACCCTCCAACTCGACTTTTTGCGCGCTGAGCGTGCCATTGTGGACTTGGCCGTTGCTGGCGCAAAACTGCACCTCCATGGTAATGGGCTCGCCCTTGCGCTGCGTGGCCTTGACCAATTGTGCGCGTTGTTCCGGGTGGCGCCACAGGCCCAGTTCCAGGGTCGTGCGGCCGATGGCATCGCCCAAAGGCCAGCCGAAGAGCATCTCGAAATACTGGTTGGCTTCGCTGATCAGGCCGTCGGCCCGGCGCGTCAGCAGTACCATGTTCGGGCACAGGTGAAACAGCGTGGCGAAGCGTTTTTCGGAGTGCCCGAGGGCGTTTTCACGTTCACGCTGGTGGGTAACCTCGCGGATCACCCCGATCATGCGGCGCCGACCGGTTTTGTCCGGCTGCAGGCTGCCGTTGATTTCCAGCCAGTGAAAGCTGCCGTCAGGCCATTGGATGCGGTGATGCATGGCCTGCTCAAGCGGCTCGCCGGCCAGTACGGCGTGAAAAGCCCGTACCACTCGGGCGCGATCCGACTGGGCCAGCAAATCAAGGTAGTCCAAGTCCTGGGGCAGCGGTTGGCGCGGATCAAAACCAAACAACGCCTGGGTGCCCCGTGACCAACTTATGCGGCCGGTGTCTATTTCCCAGCACCATGCGCCCAGCCGCGCAGCATTAAGGGCTGCCAGCAGTTGTGGCGCGCTCTCCCAGCTTTGTTCCGCCTGTTGAGGGTCCAGCGCGTAAATGCGGGGTAGGGGTGGCACGGGGTCGACGGGGTTGCGCATTATCAAAGGGCCTTGATTCGATGGGCAAACAGCACGGTTTTACTCAGAACCCGAGGCCGCACAGTGTCATGCCGGTATCCCTGGCAAATCCATCTGTGCGTCCAATAGGCTCATGAAAGCCCGCGCAGCATTCGACAGCGTCCTTTCGGTGTGCACGATATAGCCTAGCTGGCGACTGAGTTGTATGCCTGGCAAAGCGATACTTGCCACCTGATCATCGAGCATGGTGCGCGGCAACACGCTCCAGGCCAGGCCGATAGACACCATCATTTTGATAGTTTCCAAGTAGTTAGTACTCATCGCGATGTTCGGGGTAAGGCCTTGGGCCTCGAACAACCGGCTGACAATATGGTGGGTAAACGTGTTGCCGCCAGGGAAAACCGCCGGATGGCCGGCAATATCAGCCAGGCTGATGGAGCCGTTGCTGATCAGGCTGTGCTCCGGCGCCACCACAAAGTCCAGCGGGTCGTCCCACACTGGCGTGGCGCGCACCAAGTTGTGGGGATCGGGCGCCAGGGTGATCACTGCCACTTCAGCGCGGCCATGGAGGATTTCTTCGTAGGCCACTTCAGAATCGAGAAATTGAATATCCAGCGCCACGTTCGGGTATTCCCGTGTAAAGGTTCGCAGGATAGGCGGCAGGCGATGCAGGCCTATATGGTGGCTGGTGGCTAATGTGAGCCGCCCGCTGACCTCGCCGGTAAGGTTGGTGAGGGCGCGGCGGGTGTCGTCCAGCACATTGAGAATCTGGTAAGCGCGCGGCAGCAAGGCGCGTCCGGCCTCGGTCAGGCCGACTTCACGGCCCAGGCGATCAAACAGTCGCACCTTCAATTGCTGTTCCAGGCCGGCGATACGTTTGCTGATGGCCGGTTGGGTCAAGTGCAGGCGTTCTCCAGCGCCGGAGAAGCTGCCGATCTCGGCGATGGCGATAAAGGCATTGAGGTTGGCCAAGTCCATTGTGGTATTCCAGTTGGTAATCCAAAGCATAAAAAATATGAATTTGAGTTATTTAATGTAGCGCCATACCATCAGCCTCACAAGCCAAAGGGTTATTGAAAAGCCCGGCGAATGAAATACCGCTGATGAGGACCGACTGATGGCCGGCAAAACGCTTTACGACAAGCTTTGGGATTCCCATGAAGTGAAACGGCGCGATGATGGGTCGTCGCTGATCTATATCGACCGTCACATCATCCATGAAGTGACCTCGCCACAAGCGTTCGAAGGCCTGCGACTGGCCGGGCGCAAGCCTTGGCGCGTCGACTCGATCATCGCCACCCCGGACCACAACGTACCGACCACCCCGGAGCGCAAGGGCGGCATCGACGCCATCGTCGACACTGTGTCGCGGTTGCAGGTGCAGACCCTCGATGATTACTGCGATGAATATGGCATCACCGAATTCAAGATGAATGATGTGCGTCAAGGCATCGTCCATGTGATCGGCCCGGAGCAGGGCGCCACCTTGCCAGGCATGACCGTGGTTTGCGGTGACTCCCACACGTCGACCCACGGTGCCTTCGGCGCCCTGGCTCACGGTATCGGCACCTCGGAGGTCGAACACGTGTTCGCCACCCAGTGCCTGGTTGCCAAGAAAATGAAGAACATGCTGGTGCGCGTCGAAGGCAAGTTGCCGTTTGGCGTCACCGCCAAGGACATCGTCCTCGCTGTGATCGGCAAGATCGGCACCGCTGGCGGTAACGGCCATGCCATCGAATTCGCCGGCAGCGCCATTCGCGACCTCTCCATCGAAGGCCGCATGACCATCTGCAACATGTCCATCGAAGCCGGTGCCCGCGTGGGCATGGTGGCGGCGGATGAAAAGACCGTCGAATACGTCAAGGGTCGTCCTTTCGCACCGGCTGGTGCCGATTGGGATGCCGCCGTCGAAGCCTGGAAAGACCTGGTCTCCGACGCTGATGCGGTGTTCGATACCGTGGTCGAACTCGACGCTGCCCAGATCAAGCCGCAAGTCAGCTGGGGTACTTCGCCGGAAATGGTCCTGGCCGTCGACCAGAACGTGCCGGACCCGGCTCAGGAAGCCGACCTGGTCAAGCGCGGTTCCATCGAGCGCGCCTTGAAGTACATGGGCTTGAAGGCCAACCAGGCAATCACCGACATCCAGTTGGATCGCGTGTTTATAGGTTCCTGCACCAACTCGCGGATCGAAGACCTGCGCGCTGCGGCGGTGATCGCCAAGGGGCGCAAGGTCGCCTCGACCATCAAGCAGGCCATCGTGGTTCCGGGCTCAGGCTTGGTTAAAGCCCAGGCTGAAGCCGAAGGCCTGGACAAGATCTTCCTCGAAGCCGGTTTTGAATGGCGTGAGCCGGGCTGCTCGATGTGCCTGGCGATGAACCCGGACCGCCTGGAGTCGGGCGAGCATTGCGCGTCGACCTCCAACCGTAACTTCGAAGGGCGTCAGGGCGCCGGTGGCCGTACCCACCTGGTGAGCCCGGCCATGGCCGCCGCCGCTGCCGTCAACGGTCGTTTCATCGACGTTCGCGAATTGATCTGAGGAATACCCGATGAGAGCTTTTACCCAACACACAGGTCTTGTCGCGCCGTTGGACCGTGCCAACGTGGACACCGACCAGATCATCCCCAAGCAGTTTTTGAAGTCGATCAAGCGCACCGGTTTCGGCCCTAACCTGTTCGACGAGTGGCGCTACCTGGACGTGGGCTACGCCTACCAGGACAACTCCAAGCGCCCGCTGAACAAGGACTTCGTGCTTAACGCCGAACGCTACCAAGGCGCCAGCGTGTTGCTGGCCCGGGAAAACTTCGGGTGCGGTTCCAGCCGCGAGCACGCGCCGTGGGCCCTGGAAGAATATGGCTTTCGCAGCATCATCGCGCCGAGCTATGCCGACATCTTCTTCAACAACAGCTTCAAGAACGGCCTGTTGCCGATCATCTTGACTGACGAAGAAGTCGACGAGCTGTTCAAGCAAGTGGAAGCCGATGTTGGCTACCAGTTGACCGTCGACCTCGCTGCGCAAACCGTGACCCGTCCGGATGGCAAGATTTACCACTTTGAGGTGGACGCCTTCCGTAAACACTGCCTGATCAACGGCCTGGACGATATCGGCCTGACCTTGCAGGACGGTGATGCGATTGCGGCGTTTGAAGCCAAGCACCGGGCGAGCCAGCCTTGGCTGTTTCGCGACGCCTAAATTGATATAGGCAGGACCGGCCTCATCGGGGGCAAGCCCCCTCCCACATTTGGAATGCGTTCCCCTGTGGGAGGGGGCTTGCCCCCGATAGGGCCGGTACTAGCAACGCAACCCTTGAAGGATGCCACCATGACCAACACCGCCCACACCCAAGTCGTGCAAAAACAATTCGGCGAACAGGCGTCTGCCTACCTGAGCAGTGCCGTGCACGCCCAGGGCACAGAATTCGCGCTGCTGCAGGCAGAACTGGCCGGGCAGGGCAGTGCGCGACTGCTGGATCTCGGTTGCGGTGCCGGTCATGTGAGCTTCAATGTGGCGCCGCTGGTCAAGGAAGTGGTGGCCTATGACCTGTCCCAGCAGATGCTTGATGTGGTGGCTGCCGCTGCGCAAGATCGCGGCTTCACCAATATCAGCACCGTAAATGGCGCCGCCGAGCGCCTGCCGTTCGCCGATGGCGAGTTCGACTTCGTGTTCAGCCGCTACTCGGCCCACCACTGGAGCGACCTTGGCCTGGCCCTGCGTGAAGTGCGCCGCGTGCTCAAGCCGGGCGGCGTGGCGGCCTTTGTTGACGTGTTGTCACCGGGTAGTCCGCTGTTGGACACTTACCTGCAGACCGTCGAGGTGCTGCGCGACACCAGTCACGTGCGCGATTACTCCGCCGCCGAGTGGATGCGTCAGCTCAGCGAAGCCGGTTTGCATGTACGCAACAGCCGCCGCCAGCGCCTGCGCCTGGAATACACCTCGTGGGTCGAACGTATGCGTACACCGCAAGTGCTGCGCGCCGCGATCCTGGAGTTGCAGCAGGCGATGGGCCAGGAAGTGCGCGATTACTACGAGATTCAAGCCGACGGCACCTTCAGCACCGATGTGCTCGTGGTATGGGCCGAACGCTGATTAATTTTCCCGACCTGCCCACGGGCAGGTCGCTCGATGAAATGAGGAACCCATGAGCAAGCAGATTCTGATTCTCCCTGGCGACGGTATTGGTCCGGAAATCATGGCCGAAGCGGTCAAAGTCCTGGAACTCGCCAACAGCAAGTACAGCCTGGGGTTCGAGCTGAGCCACGACGTGATCGGCGGCGCCGCCATCGACAAACACGGCGTGCCACTGGCCGATGAAACCCTGGACCGCGCCCGTGCTGCCGATGCTGTGCTGCTCGGCGCCGTGGGTGGTCCGAAGTGGGACAAAATCGAACGTGACATCCGCCCTGAGCGCGGCCTGCTGAAGATCCGCGCGCAACTGGGCCTGTTCGGCAATCTGCGTCCGGCGATCCTCTACCCGCAACTGGCCGACGCGTCGAGCCTCAAGCCGGAAGTGGTGGCTGGTCTCGATATTCTGATCGTGCGTGAGTTGACCGGCGGCATCTACTTCGGCTCGCCACGCGGCGTGCGCGAACTGGAAAATGGCGAGCGCCAGGCCTACGACACCCTGCCGTATAGCGAGAGCGAAATCCGCCGTATCGCCCGTGTCGGTTTCGACATGGCCCGCGTGCGCGGCAAGAAAGTCTGCTCGGTGGATAAGGCCAACGTACTGGCGTCCAGCCAACTGTGGCGCGAAATCGTCGAGGAAGTGGCCAAGGACTACCCGGATGTCGAACTGAGCCACATGTACGTGGACAACGCCGCCATGCAACTGGTGCGCGCGCCGAAGCAATTCGACGTGATCGTCACCGACAACCTGTTCGGCGACATCCTGTCCGACCAGGCGTCGATGCTCACCGGCTCTATCGGCATGCTGCCTTCGGCGTCGCTGGACACCAACAACAAGGGCATGTACGAGCCTTGCCACGGTTCGGCGCCGGACATTGCGGGCCAGGGCATTGCCAACCCGCTGGCGACCATTTTGTCGGTCTCGATGATGCTGCGTTACAGCTTCAACCTGAGCGATGCGGCGGACGCGATCGAGAAGGCCGTGAGCCTGGTGCTGGATCAGGGTTTGCGCACCGGTGACATCTGGTCGCAGGGTTGCACCAAAGTCGGTACGCAAGAAATGGGCGACGCAGTAGTCGCCGCGCTGCGGAATCTGTAATCTCTCGGGCCCGCTTGCAGTTGTTGCTGCAAGACGGCCCACTTTTTAACAAGGTGTAGTTGCGATGAAACGTGTAGGTCTGATCGGTTGGCGCGGTATGGTCGGTTCCGTGCTCATGCAGCGGATGCTGGAAGAGCAGGATTTCGATCTTATTGAGCCGGTGTTTTTCACCACCTCGAACGTGGGTGGCCAAGGGCCGTCCGTGGGCAAGGATATTGCCCCGCTCAAGGATGCCTACAGCATTGACGAGTTGAAGACGCTCGACGTGATCGTGACCTGCCAGGGTGGCGACTACACCAGCGAAGTCTTCCCGAAACTGCGCGAAGCGGGCTGGCAGGGTTACTGGATCGACGCCGCGTCGAGCCTGCGTATGCAGGACGATGCCGTGATCATCCTCGACCCGGTCAACCGCAAGGTCATCGACCAGCAACTGGATGCCGGCACCAAGAACTACGTCGGTGGCAACTGCACCGTCAGCCTGATGCTGATGGGCCTGGGTGGCCTGTTCGAAGCGGGTCTGGTCGAGTGGATGAGCGCCATGACCTATCAGGCGGCCTCCGGTGCCGGCGCGCAGAACATGCGTGAGCTGATCAAGCAGATGGGCGCCACCCACGCGGCCGTCGCCGATCAACTGGCCGACCCGGCCAGTGCAATCCTCGACATTGACCGTCGTGTGGCCGAAGCCATGCGCAGCGATGCCTACCCGACCGAGAACTTCGGCGTGCCATTGGCCGGTAGCTTGATCCCATGGATCGACAAAGAGCTGCCGAACGGCCAGAGCCGCGAAGAGTGGAAGGCCCAGGCCGAAACCAACAAGATTCTCGGCCGTTTCAAGAGCCCGATCCCGGTTGACGGCATCTGCGTGCGCATCGGCGCCATGCGCTGCCACAGCCAGGCGCTGACCATCAAGCTGAACAAAGACGTGCCGATCGCCGATATCGAAGGGTTGATCAGCCAGCACAACCCGTGGGTCAAGCTGGTGCCGAACAACCGCGACATTAGCATGCAGGAGCTGAGCCCGACCAAGGTCACCGGCACCCTGAATGTACCGGTGGGCCGTCTGCGCAAGCTGAACATGGGCAGTCAGTTCCTCGGCGCGTTTACCGTCGGCGACCAACTGCTGTGGGGCGCGGCTGAGCCGTTGCGCCGCATGCTGCGGATTTTGCTGGAGCGTTGATCGCTTGAAGCAATAATAGAAACCCGCGTTCTGGTGACAGGCGCGGGTTTTTTATTGTTCTTTCGGAGGCTTTCGGGGGCAAGCCGCCTCCCACATTCGACCGAATTCCAACGTTGAAATGCTGTTCATCGTGGGCGGTGGCTTGCCTCGATAGCGCCGTCAGCCATGGCCCCACCCCCAGGTTAATTGCCTCACCTCCAGCCACCCGGTAAAGTGCCGCTCCCCCCGCAATGCCCGAGGCAGCCCCCATGACCCAGACCTTTGAAATTGCCGTGATCGGCGCCACCGGCACTGTTGGCGAAGCCCTGGTGCAGATTCTCGAAGAGTTGGCATTCCCGGTCGGCACCCTGTACTTGTTGGCCGGCAATAATTCCGCCGGTGCGTCGGTACCGTTTCGCGGCAAGAACGTGCGGGTCAGGGAAGTTGATGAATTCGATTTCAGCAAGGTGCAACTGGCGTTCTTTGCCGCCGGTCCAGCCGTCACCCTGAGCTTCGCCCCACTTGCCACTGCGGCGGGTTGTTCGGTGATCGACCTGTCCGGTGCATTGCCCGCCG
This sequence comes from Pseudomonas sp. Irchel 3H9, assembly GCF_900187495.1. Lineage (NCBI taxonomy): Bacteria > Pseudomonadati > Pseudomonadota > Gammaproteobacteria > Pseudomonadales > Pseudomonadaceae > Pseudomonas > Pseudomonas sp. Irchel 3H9. The sequence goes on from NZ_FYDK01000004.1 coordinate 572,084, forward strand.
AACAGGCGCCACAGGTCGTGCCAGAGGCCAATGCCCACGTCCTGAAGGGCTTGAAAAAACCTTTCCAGCTCGGCAGCCCGAGCCCGTCCGCGACCAACCTGGCGGTATTGCTGGCGCCGTTGCGTGGGCTGCTGGATATCCAGCGCGTCAGCGTCACGGCTAACCTGGCGGTGTCTGCTCAAGGACGTGAAGCCGTCAGCGAACTGGCCCGTCAGACCGCCGAGCTGCTAAACGTACGCCCGCTGGAGCCGAAATTCTTCGACCGGCAAATGGCCTTCAACCTGTTGGCACAAGTCGGCACGCCAGATGCCCTAGGTCATACAGCCCTTGAGAAGCGTCTCGTACACGAACTGCGTGCTGTGCTTGAATTACCGTCACTAAAGATTTCTGCGACCTGCGTTCAAGCTCCGGTGTTTTTTGGCGATAGCCTGACGGTGTCGTTGCAATTGGCTGCGCCGGTCGACCTTGCTGCCGTCAACCGTGCGCTCGACGCTGCGCCGGGTATAGAACTCGTGGAGGAGGGGGATTACCCAACAGCCGTTGGTGATGCGGTAGGCCAGGACGTGGTCTATGTCGGTAGGGTTCGCGCCGGTGTGGATGACCCGGCGGAACTAAATCTGTGGCTGACGTCAGATAACGTACGCAAAGGCGCTGCACTTAACGCCGTGCAACTGGCGCAGTTGTTGATAAAAGGCCTTGCGTAAAAGATACTTGGCCGCAATTTGTAGATTGATTCTAGCCAGGCGCTATGCTTGGCCCGAAGTGCAACAGAAGCGTGTCGGTAACCTATCGGCTCGCCATGCCTTATGGCAAGCGGTTACCAACCTTCTCGCAGGCCGGGGAGTGTTCAAACAAAGGATGAGGCTATGGTTCAAGTTCGCAAACTGGTGTTAGCAATAGCGGCCGCCTCGGCGCTGTCCTCCGGTATGGCGCAGGCGCTGCAGCTGGGGGAAATGACCCTCAAGTCGAAGTTGAACCAGCCGCTGTCGGTGGAAATCGAATTGCTCGATGTCGGCGGCCTCACCGCGTCCGAGATCACTCCTAGCCTGGCGTCCTCGCAGGCGTTTGTGGATGCCGGCGTCGATCGCCAGGCATTCCTCAATGACCTGACATTTACCCCAGTGATCAACCCCAACGGTCGCAGCGTGGTGCGTGTCACCTCCAGCAAGCCGCTGCCTGACTCCTACGTTCGCTTTCTGCTGCAAGTGCAATGGCCCAATGGTCGTTTGATGCGCGACTACAGCGTATTGCTTGATCCGTCCAAGTTCGACCGGTCGACCCCGGCCGCTGTGGCGCCAGCCCCACGCTTGGGCGCACCTGCCAGCGCCGCGCCTGCCGCAAGCAAACCGGCCCAGCACACCACCACCTCCCGCGACACCCTATGGGAAATCGCCGAGAAACACCGCAATGGCGGTTCGGTGCAGCAAACCATGCTTGCGATTCAGGCGCTTAACCCTGGCGCCTTTATCGACGGCAATATCAACCGCTTGAAAACCGGCCAGGTGCTGCGCCTGCCGGACACTGTCCAAAGCACCGCACTGCCGCAACCCCAGGCGATTGCCGAAGTTCGCGCGCAGAATGATGCCTGGCGCCAGGGGCGTCGCACGGCAGCCAACCAGGCCGCCGGCAAGCAACAACTGGACGCCACCAAGCGTACCCAGGCGGGCAGTGCGCCGTCGACCACCAATGCCCAGGACAACTTGAGCCTGGTTTCGGCCGAGGCGGCCAAGAAGGGCGGCAAGGGCAAGGCGGGCGACAGCCAGGGTCTGAGCGACAAGCTGGCGATGACCCAGGAACAGCTGGATACCACTCGCCGCGATAACGACGAACTCAAGAGCCGCGCAGCTGACCTGCAAAGCCAGCTGGATAAACTGCAAAAACTGATTCAATTGAAGAATGATCAGTTGGCCCGTTTGCAGGCGGAAAAAGGCGACCCGGCGACGCAGGCAACGGCTGCAACGACTGCAGCGGCGATGCCCGCGCAGTTGGCCAGCGAACCGGCAGCCACTCCGGCAACCCCCGCCGAACAGGCGGCAACACCAGCACCAACGCCGGCCGTTCCGGTAGCTGCTCCCGCACCGGAAGCGGCTACACCGGTTGCCGCAGCTGACGCTCCCGAAGGCAAGTTCAATGACCTGCTGACCAACCCGGTTGTCCTCTCTGTGATCGGTGGTGCGGCGGGCCTGGTGGTGTTGTTGCTCCTGCTGCTGTGGCTGCGCCATCGCAATGCCCGTCGCGAAGAGGAAAAACACCTGCGGATGGCGCGTGCATTGGCCGAAGAGCCGCAATTTACCTCTGATATCGAACACGACCTTCCTTCGGATAGTTTCGAGGGGCTTGAAGTCCCGCCGCCGAACGTCAAGCTGTCCGCCGCTCCGGCGCCCGCTCCAGTGGTTGAGCCTGCAGTGGTAGTGCCGACGGTAGCCTCCGTGCTCGCGCCGCTGGCCGTTGCCGTTGCGCCGCAAAACGCCAACGACGCACTGGTGCAAGCCCAGTCCCATATCGATCGTGGTCATCTTAACCAGGCCGCTGATGTGCTCGAACAAGCCATCAAGCACGAGCCCAAGCGCAGTGACCTACGTTTGAAGTTAATGGAGGTCTACGGCCTGCAGAGTGACAAAGACGGTTTCGTGACCCAGGAGCGTCAACTGGTGGCCAATGGTGAAAACCACGCCCAGGTCGAGCAACTGAAGTCGCGCTTTCCGGCGATGGCGGTGTTGGCGGCAGGCGTCAGTGCGGCGGTTGCTGCCGCTGCGCTGGATGCTCAGTACGTCAAGGACTTGCTCGAAGACAAACCGGCAGCACCCAAGCCAGAGGCTTTTGACACCGATTTTGATTTGAGTCTGGATGATCTGGAGGCTGCTTCACCGGCCGAGATCAAGGACGATCAGCAGACATTCGAGTCGCTGCTGCGAGAGCAAACCGCCACTAAGCCGGCCTCGGACGACCTGTCTGACTTTGATTTGGACCTGCAGTTGGATGCGCCGACGTCAGCTCAGTCCGATGATGACTTCCTGTCCGGCCTTGAAGATCAGATGAACGACGTGCCTGCCGTTGAGCCGCCTACGCTGACGCCTGCGGCCGTGGATGACTTCGACCTGCCGGAAGATTTTGATCTGTCACTTGCCGATGAGCCGGACGCAGTCGTCAAGCCTGGCGCGTTTGCATCGGAGCTGGACGATGTCAACGCCGAGCTGGATCGCCTGTCCCAGAGCCTTGAGCATCCACCCATCGAGCCATCTTTCACTGCTGAAGACGCAGCCTTGGGTGATGATGAGCCCGAGTTCGACTTCCTGTCCGGCACTGACGAGGTCGCTACCAAGCTTGACTTGGCCCAGGCCTATATCGACATGGGCGATGCGGACGGCGCTCGGGACATCCTGTCCGAAGTGCTGACCGAGGGCGACGAGTCCCAGCGCGGCGAAGCCAAGGAAATGCTCGGCAAAATCTGAAGGTCGATACCGCTCTGATGTGGGAGGGGGCTTGCTCCCGATAGCAGTGGATCAGCCCAGCAGGTGCTGATTGACACGGCGCTATCGGGAGCAAGCCCCCTCTCGCATGTGGTCTGCGTCAATCTCCAACAAAAGCGCCCGTCACACGGCTGCCGCATTTATAATGGCCGCCTTTGCGCAACTCATCAGGCTCTCAGTTCTTGGCAAATATAGATAACGCGGCCGCCGAAATGGCGGCCGCAGGCTTTTACCGCATCGCCCTGGGCGTGGAATACAAAGGTTCGCGCTATCGCGGCTGGCAGCGCCAGGCCTCTGGCGTGCTGACGGTACAGGAAACCCTGGAAAAGGCCCTGTCCAAGGTCGCCGATTCGCCCGTTTCGCTGATGTGCGCCGGACGTACCGACGCCGGTGTGCACGCCTGTGGCCAAGTGGTCCACTTCGATACTCAGGCCGAGCGCACGATGAAGGCTTGGGTGATGGGCGCCAACATCAATTTGCCCCACGACGTCAGCGTCAGCTGGGCCAAGGTCATGCCAGCGCATTTTCATGCGCGCTTCAAGGCGATTGCGCGGCGTTACCGCTACGTGATCTACAACGACCAGATCCGCCCAGCGCACCTTAACGAAGAAATCACCTGGAACCACCGTCCGCTGGATGCCGAGCGCATGGCCGAGGCCGCGCAGCATCTGGTGGGTGTGCATGATTTCAGCGCCTTCCGTGCCGGCCAGTGCCAGGCCAAGTCGCCGATCAAGGAAGTCCACCACCTGCGTGTGACCCGCCACGGCAAGATGATCGTGCTGGATATACGCGCTGGCGCGTTTCTGCACCATATGGTGCGCAATATCGCCGGTGTGCTGATGACCATCGGTACCGGCGAACGCCCGGTCGAATGGGCCAGGGAAGTGCTGGAGAGCAGGGTTCGCCGTACCGGCGGAGTAACTGCGCATCCATTTGGCCTATATCTGGTGGATGTGGAGTACCGCGACGAGTTCGAACTGCCCCAGCGATTTATCGGGCCGCACTTCCTTACCGGATTCAGCGAACTTGGCGGCTGACGCCCGGAAAAGCTTTTGTTACCATCCGGGACTTTCTCGGTCCAACCCTGAGGTTTCTACGATATGCCCGTCGTTCGCAGCAAGATTTGCGGGATTACCCGCATAGAAGATGCGCTGGCGGCAGTCGAGGCGGGGGCGGACGCCATTGGTTTCGTGTTTTATGCCAGGAGCCCGCGGGCGGTGAATGTGTTGCAGGCGCGGGCGATTATTGCCGCATTGCCACCGTTCGTGACTACCGTGGGTTTGTTCGTCAATGCCAGTCGTTGTGAACTCAATGAAACCCTGGATGCCGTGCAACTGGACATGTTGCAGTTTCATGGCGACGAAACCCCGGACGAATGTGAAAGCTATCAGCGTCCGTATATCAAGGCGCTGCGCGTGAAGTCTGGGGACGATATCGCCAGCGCGTGTGCCGCCTACGGTGGCGCCCGCGGGGTTTTGCTGGATACGTATGTCGAAGGCGTTCCCGGTGGCACCGGCGAAGCGTTCGATTGGTCGCTGATTCCTGAGGGATTAAGCAAGCCCATCATCCTGGCAGGTGGGCTCAATCCCGCGAACGTTGCGGCAGCCATTGAGCAAGTTCGCCCTTACGCCGTGGATGTCAGCGGTGGCGTGGAGCAGGGCAAGGGTCTCAAGGATCACGACAAGATTCGCGCATTTATGCAGGCTGTGCGCGGGATGTGACGGCTGGCAGTCTGCCGCCGTCCATAACTACCACTGTGTAAAACAGCCCGGTGCCGTCTGAGGATGGTCCGGAAATGAAGTGGCAACCCTGCGCTGGCAGGTTGTCTGGAAGGCTGAGGATGCAGGCTGGAAATGGCAGGTCGAACGTCTGACCCCGTCCAGCCGGCGTCATCGCCACATATGAATTTAGCTCAAGGGCATACGCGGGGCTGTGTTCAAGCCACCGGTACTGGAGAAAGAAAGCATGAGCAACTGGTTAGTAGACAAACTGATCCCTTCGATCATGCGTTCCGAGGTGAAAAAAAGCTCGGTTCCTGAAGGTCTGTGGCACAAGTGCCCTTCCTGCGACGCGGTGCTGTACCGTCCTGAGCTGGAAAAGACCCTGGACGTTTGCCCAAAGTGCAACCACCACATGCGTATCGGCGCCCGCGCCCGCATCGACATCTTCCTGGACGCTGACGGCCGTAACGAGCTGGGTGCTGACCTGGAGCCAGTGGATCGCCTGAAGTTTCGCGACGGCAAGAAGTACAAGGACCGCCTGACCGCTGCACAAAAGCAGACCGGTGAGAAGGACGCGCTGATTTCGGTCAGCGGCAAGCTGCTGGGTATGCCGGTGGTGGTCTCGGCGTTCGAGTTCTCCTTCATGGGTGGCTCCATGGGTGCGATCGTCGGCGAGCGCTTCGTGCGCGCCGCCAACTACGCCCTGGAAAACCGTTGCCCGATGATCTGCTTCGCCGCCTCCGGTGGTGCGCGTATGCAGGAAGCCCTGATTTCTCTAATGCAAATGGCCAAGACCTCAGCGGTGCTGGCGCGTCTGCGCGAAGAAGGTATTCCGTTCATCTCCGTGCTGACCGACCCGGTCTACGGTGGTGTTTCTGCCAGCCTGGCGATGCTGGGCGATGTGATCGTCGGCGAGCCAAAAGCCCTGATCGGCTTTGCCGGCCCGCGCGTGATCGAGCAGACCGTTCGCGAGAAATTGCCGGAAGGTTTCCAGCGCAGCGAGTTTTTGCTGGAGCACGGCGCAATCGACTTGATCATCCCGCGTGGTGAACTGCGTCCACGTCTGGGTAACCTGTTGGCGCAAATGATGGGCCTGCCGACACCTGTGTACGTCGCGCCTAAAGTCGAGCCTATCGTCGTACCGCCAGTGCCTGCGAACCTATGACCCAACGTACCCTGGGCGAGTGGCTCGCCTACCTTGAGCAGTTGCATCCGTCCGCCATCGACATGGGCCTGGAGCGCTCGCAACAGGTAGCGGCCCGCCTCGGGTTGGGCCGTCCGGCACCGCGTGTGATCACGGTGACCGGCACCAACGGCAAAGGCTCTACCTGCGCCTTTGTCGCCGCGCTGCTGCAAGCCCAAGGGCTGAAGGTAGGCGTGTACAGCTCACCGCACCTGCTGCGCTACAACGAGCGGGTGCAACTCAATGGCCTTGAGGCCACTGACGAGCAACTCTGCGAAGCCTTCGCCGCACTGGATGCCGGCCGGGGCGAGACTTCCCTGACTTACTTCGAGATGGGCACCCTGGCTGCGTTCTGGTTGTTCGAGCGTGCGCAGTTGGATGTGGTGGTTCTGGAAGTCGGTCTGGGTGGGCGTCTGGACACAGTCAACGTGGTGGATGCCGACCTGGCGCTGGTGACCAGTATTGGTGTTGACCATGCTGACTACCTAGGGGATACCCGCGAGTCGGTGTCTTACGAAAAGGCCGGAATTTTCCGCCAAGGCAAGCCCGCGTTGTGTGGTGATCTGGATCCGCCGCAGCCCTTGCTGGACAAGGTGCGCGAGCTGGATTGCCCGTTCTACCTGCGTGGTCGCGAATTTAATCTTGAAATCGGCGCGCAGCACTGGCAGTGGCAAGGGCGGGATGCCCGTGGCCAAGTTGTAGAGCTGCGCGATCTGCCGCTGCTGAACCTGCCGATGGAAAACGCCGCGCTCGCCTTGCAAGCCTATCTGCTGCTGGATCTGCCTTGGCATGCCGAGCAGATTGCTGCGACTTTGCTGGCAGCCCGAATGGTGGGCCGCTTAGATCGTCGCGCATTCGAGTGGCAGGGCAAACGCCTCAACTTGTTGCTGGATGTAGGTCATAACCCTCATGCGGCCGAGTACCTGGCGCAGCGCCTGGCGCTTACGCCGCCGGTGGGGCGTCGTCTGGCCGTCTTTGGCTTGCTTGCCGATAAGGATCTGGACGGCGTGGTTGCACCGTTGCAGGGCAGTGTTCAGGCGTGGGCGGTGGCGCCGCTGGATACACCGCGCAGCCGTCCGGCCGCAGAGCTTAAAGTTGCGTTGCAGAACCTTGGTGCGCCCGTGACGTCGTATGCAAGCGTGACCGCTGCCCTTGAGGCGCAGTGCGCGTTAGCGACGGCCGAGGACGAGATTCTGTTGTTCGGATCATTTTATTGTGTTGCCGAGGCGCTTGAATGGTTGGCCCGGCGCTCCACGGAGGAAGCTGCACATGGCATTACTGGATAGCGCATACAAGCAGCGAATGGTCGGCGCCCTGGTATTGGTGGCATTGGCGGTGATTTTCCTGCCGATGCTGTTTTCCCGTCAGGACGAACAGCGCCAAGTGGTCGTCGAGGCCCCGGCTGCGCCCGAGGCACCGTCATTGCCGCAGGTGCAGGTTGAGCCGGTTGTGGTCCCTGAGCCCCAGGCCTTGCCTGAGGAAGAGCCTGTGCCGACCGAGGAGGAAATGGCGGCGCCCTCTACGCCGGTGCAGCCGAGCGTGCCGGTGGTCAAGCCCGCTCCGGCTCCAGTCGTAGCCGCCAAGCCTGCCGCACCGGTGCCTGCGCCCAAGCCGGTAGCGCCGCAACCTGCCGCGCCGGGCAAGCCGGACGTGGGTCAGAGCCGTATCGATCCGAACGGCTTGCCGATCAGTTGGTCGATCCAGGTGGCTAGCCTGGGGAATCGCGAAGGTGCCGATGCCTTGCAGAAGAAGCTGCGCAGCCAGGGTTACAACGCCTATATCCGCAGTGCCGATGGCAAGAATCGCGTGTTTATCGGGCCGCTGATCGAGCGTGCCGAGGCCGACCGCCTGCGTGACTTGCTGGATCGCCAGCAAAACCTGAAGGGGTTTGTTACGCGTTTCCAACCTGAGCGCGGCTGAGTTCGTATCGATTTTGGCTTGGAATGCGATCAAATGTGGGAGGGGGCCTGCTCGCGATGGCGGTGTGACAGTCAACGGATGAATTGACTGATCCGCCGCCATCGCGAGCAAGCCCTCTCCCACATTGGTTTTTCAATGGGTTGAAATGGTGCTGGCTCGCCACAAACTATTGATTTGCAAAGCAGCTGCAATCACAGCTTACCGATAGCCCGGCGCTCTGCTAAAATGCGCCGCCTTATCTGTCCGTAGGCTCAAACGTGCCATTTACCTGGGTTGATTGGGCGATTGTTGCAATCGTCGCCATCTCCGCTTTGATCAGTCTAAGCCGCGGCTTCGTAAAAGAAGCACTGTCGTTGCTGACCTGGATCATCGCAGGAGTCGTAGCCTGGATGTTCGGTGGTTCACTGTCGGTCTACCTGGCCGGATACATAGAGACACCCTCGGCTCGCGTCATCGCGGGCTGCGCCATCATGTTCATCGCCACGCTGCTGGTGGGAGCAATGGTCAACTATCTTATTGGCGAATTGATACGTGTCACCGGTCTCTCCGGGACCGATCGATTTCTCGGCATGGCCTTTGGCGCCGCGCGTGGCGCGTTGCTGGTGGTCGTGGCAGTCGGGCTGTTGAGCCTGGGGCCGGTACAGCAGGATTCGTGGTGGCAGGAGTCGGTACTCGTGCCAAAATTTCTATTAGTTGCAGATTGGTCCAAGAACCTCATCTTGGGGTGGAGCAGTCAGTGGCTGGCCAGCGGGATCAGCGTACCCGCTGATCTTCCGTTCAAGGAACACCTCTTACCGGCCAAAACGCCTCAGTAAGCTGTGTTCAGTCAAGATTCATTAAGTAGGGGTTGCGTCGCATGTGTGGCATCGTCGGTATCGTCGGTAAGTCGAACGTCAATCAGGCGCTGTATGACGCGCTAACCGTCCTCCAGCACCGCGGCCAGGATGCTGCCGGTATTGTGACCAGCCACGACGGCCGGTTATTCCTGCGCAAGGATAATGGGCTGGTACGTGACGTGTTTCATCAGCGTCACATGCAGCGCCTGGTCGGACACATGGGCATTGGCCATGTGCGTTACCCGACTGCTGGTAGCTCGACCTCGGCTGAGGCTCAACCGTTTTACGTCAACTCGCCTTATGGCATCACCCTGGCGCACAACGGTAACCTGACCAACGTTGAGCAACTGGCCAAAGAGATTTACGAGTCTGACCTGCGCCACGTCAACACCAGCTCCGATTCGGAAGTGCTGCTCAACGTGTTTGCCCACGAGTTGGCCCAGCGCGGCAAGCTGCAGCCCACCGAAGAAGACGTGTTCGCCGCCGTGATCGACGTGCACAACCGTTGCGTCGGTGGTTATGCCGTCGTGGCGATGATCACCGGATACGGCATCGTTGGTTTCCGTGACCCGCACGGTATTCGCCCAATCGTGTTCGGCCAGCGTCACACCGACGAAGGCGTCGAGTACATGATCGCGTCCGAAAGCGTGTCCCTCGACGTGCTGGGCTTCACCCTGATCCGCGACCTCGCGCCGGGCGAAGCGGTGTACATCACCGAAGACGGCAAGTTGCACACCCGTCAGTGCGCCGTAGCGCCGAAACTCACCCCGTGCATCTTCGAGCACGTCTACCTGGCGCGTCCGGATTCGATCATCGACGGCGTTTCGGTATACAAGGCACGCCTGCGCATGGGTGAGAAACTGGCCGACAAGATCCTGCGTGAGCGTCCTGAACACGACATCGACGTTGTGATCCCGATCCCGGATACCAGTCGTACTGCGGCGCTGGAGTTGGCGAACCATTTGGGCGTCAAGTTCCGCGAAGGCTTCGTGAAGAACCGCTACATCGGCCGTACCTTCATCATGCCGGGCCAGGCAGCGCGCAAGAAGTCGGTACGCCAGAAGCTCAACGCCATCGAGCTTGAATTTCGCGGCAAGAACGTGATGTTGGTGGATGATTCCATCGTGCGCGGCACCACCTGCAAGCAGATCATCCAGATGGCCCGCGAAGCCGGTGCTAAGAACGTGTATTTCTGTTCCGCAGCGCCTGCCGTACGTTATCCGAACGTGTACGGTATCGACATGCCGAGCGCTCACGAATTGATCGCACACAACCGCACGACCCAGGACGTGGCCGACCTGATCGGCGCCGATTGGCTGATCTACCAGGATCTGCCGGACCTGATCGAGGCTGTCGGCGGTGGCAAGATCAAGATCGACCAGTTCGATTGCGCTGTGTTCGACGGCAAGTACGTGACCGGTGACGTCGACGAGGCTTATCTGAACAAGATCGAACAGGCGCGTAACGACTCGTCGAAGATCAAGACCCAGGCGGTGAGCGCGATCATCGATCTGTACAACAACTGAGTAAACACCGGCCCTGAGGGGCCGGTTTTGTATCTTAAATAAAGAATTGAGTAAGGAGTCGCAGCATGAGTCAGGAATGGGATGCCGGTCGCTTGGACAGCGACCTCGATGGCGTAGCTTTCGATACCCTGGCTGTGCGCGCTGGCCAGCACCGTACGCCAGAGGGCGAACACGGTGATCCGATGTTCTTCACCTCCAGCTACGTGTTCCGCACTGCCGCCGATGCGGCTGCGCGGTTTGCGGGCGAAGTGCCAGGCAATGTGTATTCGCGCTACACCAATCCGACCGTGCGCGCGTTCGAAGAGCGCATTGCGGCCCTGGAAGGCGCTGAGCAAGCGGTGGCCACGGCCACCGGCATGGCGGCCATCCTGTCGGTGGTGATGAGTCTGTGCAGCGCTGGTGACCACGTGTTGGTGTCGCGCAGTGTGTTTGGTTCGACCATCAGCCTGTTCGAGAAGTACTTCAAGCGCTTCGGTATCGAAGTGGACTATGTGCCTCTGGCAGATTTGTCCGGCTGGGACGCTGCAATCAAGGCCAACACCAAGTTGCTGTTCGTCGAGTCCCCGTCCAATCCGCTGGCCGAGCTGGTGGATATCGCCGCGCTGTCCGAAGTGGCTCACGCCAAGGGCGCGATGCTGATAGTCGACAACTGCTTCTGCACGCCGGCCTTGCAGCAGCCGCTCAAGCTGGGCGCGGACATCGTCGTGCACTCGGCTACCAAGTTCATCGACGGCCAGGGTCGTTGCATGGGGGGCGTGGTCGCCGGTCGCGGCGAGCAGATGAAGGAAGTGGTGGGTTTCTTGCGCACTGCCGGCCCAACCCTGAGCCCGTTCAACGCATGGATCTTCCTCAAAGGCCTGGAAACCCTCAGCCTGCGCATGAAAGCTCATTGCGCCAACGCTCAGGCTCTGGCCGAGTGGCTGGAGCAGCAGGACGGTATCGAGAAAGTGCACTACGCCGGCCTCAAGAGCCATCCGCAACACGAGTTGGCCCAGCGCCAGCAGCGTGGTTTCGGTGCCGTGGTGAGCTTTGAGGTGAGGGGTGGCAAAGAGGGCGCCTGGCGCTTTATCGACGCGACGCGTCTGATCTCCATCACGGCCAACCTGGGGGATAGCAAAACCACCATTACCCATCCGAGCACCACCTCCCACGGGCGCCTGGCGCCGCAGGAGCGTGAAGCGGCCGGCATTCGGGACAGCCTGATCCGCATCGCGGTAGGCCTGGAAGACGTGGCCGACTTGCAGGCAGACCTGGCCCGCGGGCTGGCTGCCTTGTGATCGAATGGTCCATGGAGGCTGCAGCGGCCAGTAATGGGCGCGTCGCACTGGTGACTGGCGCGGCGCGAGGTATTGGCCTCGGGATTGCCGCGTGGCTGATCAGCGAAGGCTGGCAAGTGGTATTGACCGACCTGGATCGCGAGCGTGGCTCCAAGGTGTCTAAGGTGCTGGGCGAGAACGCTTGGTTTATCACCATGGACGTGGCCGACGAGAAGCAGGTTGCCCAAGGGGTTGCTGAAGTGCTCGGGCAATTCGGCCGCCTGGACGCGTTGGTGTGTAACGCGGCGGTGGCCGACCCGCGCAATATCACCCTGGAAAGCCTGGACCTGGCTTACTGGAACCGCGTGCTTGCGGTGAACCTGAGCGGGCCGATGTTGCTGGCCAAGCACTGTGCGCCTTACCTGCGTGCTCACGGCGGGTCCATCGTCAACCTGGCGTCGACTCGGGCCCGTCAATCCGAACCTGATACCGAGGCTTACGCGGCGAGCAAGGGCGGCCTGCTGGCCCTGACTCATGCCTTGGCGATGAGTCTTGGGCCGGAAGTGCGGGTGAATGCGGTCAGCCCTGGCTGGATCGATGCCCGTGACCCCGCTGCGCGGCGTGCCGAGCCGTTGACTGACGCCGATCATGCCCAGCATCCGGCGGGCAGGGTGGGGGTAGTGGAGGATGTGGCGGCAATGGTGGCGTGGCTGCTGTCGCGCCAGGCCGGGTTTGTCACTGGCCAGGAGTTCGTGGTGGACGGTGGTATGAGCAAGAAGATGATCTACAGCGAGTAGTGGGGTCTTGAAGCAATTTTGTCTTTTTCAGAAAAACTTCAAGCAGGCTATTGACTTAGGTCCGCTACCTGCGTAAATTTCGCGGCCTCAACGAAGCAAAGGGTGATTAGCTCAGCTGGGAGAGCATCTGCCTTACAAGCAGAGGGTCGGCGGTTCGATCCCGTCATCACCCACCACTTCTTGAGAGTTTTACCTTCGGGTAAAACGCAACGTTAAAAGTTGCACCGACGCGCAGCGGTAGTTCAGTCGGTTAGAATACCGGCCTGTCACGCCGGGGGTCGCGGGTTCGAGTCCCGTCCGCTGCGCCATATTTTCCAGGTCTGACTTGTCAGGCTTGAGATTGAACAGCCAAGGCTGATTGATCAGATGTTTAAAGAGGGTTGAGGTGTTTTGCTCAACTGATCAAGCGATACGCAGCGGTAGTTCAGTCGGTTAGAATACCGGCCTGTCACGCCGGGGGTCGCGGGTTCGAGTCCCGTCCGCTGCGCCATATCTGCCTCAAGGCCCACTGAACGCCTTGAAGCACAAAGTAAGCCTTTGGCTACTTTGAACCGATAGCAAAGACCCTGGTCGAAAGACCGGGGTTTTTTGTGTCTGCGATTTGGTGGTGTGTTGCTAGAGCCGGCGAGCCGGCTCCTGAGGCATTGTTAGAATCCCAGCTTGTCGCGCAAGCCGTAGTACCACGCCCCCAGCGCCGCAAACGGCGTGCGCAACAGTTGCCCGCCCGGAAACGGGTAATGCGGCAGGTCGGCAAACGCATCAAAACGCTCTGCCTGACCTCTCAATGCCTCCGCCAGTACCTTGCCCGCCAAGTGGGTGTACGTCACGCCATGGCCGCTGCAGCCCTGTGAGTAGTAGATGTTGTCGCCAAGGCGCCCCACCTGCGGCAAGCGCGACAGGGTCAGCAGGAAGTTGCCGGTCCAGGCGTAGTCGATCTTCACATCCTTGAGTTGCGGGAAGGCCTTAAGCATCTTCGGGCGGATGATCGCTTCGATATTCGCCGGGTCGCGCGCGCCATATACCACGCCGCCGCCGAAGATCAGGCGTTTGTCGCTGGTGAGGCGGTAGTAGTCGAGGAGGTAATTGCAGTCCTCTACGCAGTAATCCTGCGGCAGAAGGGTCTTGGCCAATTCATCCCCCAGCGGTGCAGTGGTGATCACTTGCGTACCGCAGGGCATCGACTTGGCTGCAAGCTCCGGTACCAGGTTGCCCAGATAGGCATTACCCGCGACGATGATGAACTTGGCCCTGACCTTGCCCTGGGCTGTGTGCACGACCGGATTGGCGCCACGCTCGATACGCACTGCCGCCGATTGCTCGTAGATCGTGCCGCCCAGGGATTCTACGGCCGCGGCTTCGCCGAGTGCCAGGTTGAGCGGATGGATGTGGCCCCCGCTCATGTCCAACAGGCCGCCTACGTAGTTGTCACAGGCCACCACCTCACGGATGCGACGCTCGTCCAGCAACTCCAGCTGAGTATGGCTGTAGCGCTCCCACAGGCGCTTCTGCGATTCCAAGTGGCCCATGTGCTTGCTGTTGAGTGCGGCGAACACGCCGCCGTCCTTCAAGTCGCACTGGATCTGGTACTTGGCTACCCGCTCGCGAATGATCCTGCCGCCCTCGAACGCCATCTGCCCCAGCAACTGAGCTTGCTGAGGACCTACGCTGCGCTCGATCACATCGATGTCGCGGCTGTAGCTGTTGACGATCTGCCCGCCATTGCGGCCTGACGCGCCAAAGCCCACCTTGGCAGCTTCCAGCACGGTCACGCGAAAGCCGTTCTCTAAGAGAAACAGCGCACTTGAGAGGCCGGTATAGCCGGCACCAATCACGCACACATCGGTTTCGACTTCACCCTGCAGCATCGGGCGCGGCGGAACGGCATTCGCGGAAGCGGCGTAATACGACTGTGGGTAGGGGGTGTTCGCCATCCTGGAACCTCTGTTTTATATTTTTTACGAGTGCGCCGATCCTACCTGAGTTGAAAATTGCCTGCCAGCCACCCAAAAAATGCAGGTAGGTTGGTCGCAAATAAAAAATTCGCATATTCATAGGCTTAGCTGCAAAAAAGATGTTGACACCCCTCCGGAATTCCGTAGAATGCCGCCTCACAGCAGGCACGTAGCTCAGTTGGTTAGAGCACCACCTTGACATGGTGGGGGTCGTTGGTTCGAGTCCAATCGCGCCTACCAAACAAAATCCGCTCTGCTGGGCGGTCTAGAAGGGCTCACCGAAAGGTGGGCCCTTTTTTGTTGTCTCGAATTTTATCCTACAGAACGTTCACAAAATATCGGGTTCGTTCACGTGCGGCAATGTGAACGCCGAAAACAGGTGGTTTCTGTCGGGGGCTTTGGCGTAATCGGGCAGTGGGTATTGGATTAAGTGCGGCTCGTGAGAGCTTTTTTTGCTTATAAGCTATTGAAAGTTTCTAGTTTTTAAGGCGTTGAACGGGATGTCATGGTAGCGATACGCGTCCAAGTGTTCGCTGCCGTCACAACTCTGTAGCGTTCTATGTCTAGTCGGTTGGTGCGTGGCAATCGCTAGCACCCACGTGTCTCTGAGGTTCAGTTGCTGTGCCATCAAACTGATGCGGCAAGCCCAGCCTGCACACCTTTCTACTACTCATACATCTAAAAAAATGATCATTCCAGCGGCTTCATACTTGTATTGGCGGGCTAAACAACGTTCACTGCGTCTAACGACTGGTATCAAGCTTTATTTCACATGGTGTGGGGGCAAGGAAGCATGTCTGATACGTATGAGCTATCTCGATTAGACCCAAGTTCATTCGAGCATTTGGTGAATTTTCTAGCATTAAAGGTATTAGGCAAGGGAGTTACAGGGTTTGCACAAGGGGCGGACGGTGGGCGAGATGGTTATTTGGTAGGGGAAGCTCCCTATCCCTCCGAGTCAGACCGGTGGAGAGGCAATTGGTGTATCCAGTCTAAATTCCATAAGCCACATCTCTCTAAAAATCCTCAGCTTTGGTTAATTAACGAGGTGAAAAAAGAGATTGAGAGTTATTCAAGCTCTGAAACGAGGATCCCTCCCGACATTTGGATAATTGCTACAAATATTGAACCTTCTGGAAACATCAGAACTGGTTCTTATGACGCTATTAAAGAAATTGTTGAAGAATATTTTGGTGCTGGCTACAAATTTGATATCTGGGGCGGGCGAAAAATATTAGATTTCTTAGCTGATGATCATAATGCTGCTTCTTATTATGGCCATTTTCTTACTCCCGGTAATGTGCTAACAGCTATGTATGACCAGATCGGGGATGCGAGCGCTCAAGTAAAGAGTATTATTAATAATTTGATTTTAGAGCAATTTAACGAGCAAATTTATACCAAGTTAGAGCAGGCTGGATCATTGGGAGTGAGACCCAAAATCAATGAGCTCTTCGTTGACTTACCTGTGGAATGTAATTTTTATGGTGATTTGTCTAGCATCATGGAAACTCTTGTATGTACTTCTGCTAATGTACATAAGCCAACTGTATGGAACTCTTTTGGTGATGGTTGGCGCCACTGGGCTACCCTACCAAGGCGAGCGCGTGTAATACTGCTCAAAGGCGGACCGGGTCAAGGTAAATCTACTGCTGGGCAATTTTACGCACAAGTTCAAAGAGCGGCGCTTTTGCTGGAACCTCAAGCACCGACGGTTATGCCAGACATTCTTGAGATTGCTAGAGAATTTGTCAGCACAGCTGGGAAACTAGGTTTCTTGCCCGTTAATCCTCGTATCCCTGTTAGTGTTGAATTAAAAGACTTTGCGTCTTGGTTCGGTATGCGAAATAGCGGCGAGTCTAAAGGCGTAATTTCGTATCTGTGTGAAAAGATTTCACAGAGAATTGAGCAGAAGGTTGAAGGTGGGACGTTAAAGAGAGCTATTGCTTCGCGGGGTTGGTTTTTTAATTTTGATGGATTGGATGAAGTTCCAAATGACGTAAAGGACGACATTGCTAATGAAATCATTAGATTTTCTAATTCCGTTCTTCCTGAGTTGGATGCGGATGCATTGATTTTGTGTACTACCCGACCTCAGGGGTATTCTGGGCAATTTGAAAATCTGAATGCGTCTATATTGGAACTTGTATCCTTATCGCCAAGTGTCGCCATGAAATGTGCTGAAGGAGTGTTAAGATTCGGTCGGAGCATTACCGAGAGTACTGGATCTATGCATGTGCTTGAGTCGGCTATGGAGTCAGCGCAAGTACGTGAATTGATGACCACTCCCTTACAATCTCACATTATGGCGGTTGTGGTGAGAGATGGTGGAAGGCCACCGGAAAAAAGATGGGAGTTATTTGATAATTTCTATCAGGTTATGAAGAAGAGAGAAAGTCTAAAAAACTTTCCAGATATCAGGATTTCAAAATTTCTGAGAGAGAATACGACTCTATTAAAAGCGATACACGCTAGATTAGGGATAACTCTTCACGCCAGCGCTGAAACTAGTGATGGAGCGGATACGACTTTAGGAAGAGCTCAGTTTTGCGAGTTAGCTAGACAGACCACAGAGCTATACGTAGAGAAAAACGTTGAAGAGCTAGTCGATACGCTTATGGAAGCTACTATTGAACGGTTGGTTTTTGTCAATACTCCCGAAAGTAGTACTACCCTGCGTTTTGATATTCGTCAGCTTCAAGAGTTTTTTGCGGGAGAGTTTATATATTCTAATGTTGATCCGCTTTTGCTTCGTGCCAGACTTGAGGTCATTGGTTCAGACTCGCATTGGCGAGAGGTGATGCATTTTGCGATAAGTGCCCTCGTAGTAAACATGAGACCTACTGAGCTGTCGGTGGCATTGCAAGTTATATGTAAGATTGATGATAGTGATATATCTCATTACGCGAGGGTGCTCCGTAGACGAATGGGTGTTGGTGCTATTCTAGCACTTAGGCTTTTATGTGAAGGAGTGCTGGAGCAAGATAAGTCTGTAAGGCTGAAGTTCAAAGAGCCATTAGTGCCTCTCTATGCAATGACTGATATGGTGGTGGTTGGACATATTGCTACGCTCTCGCATGAGGCTTCTTTAGAGTGGTTATTAGGCTGCATGGTTGATGCATTGTTTGAATACAGTGAGCCTGAGCAAATAGGCGCTGCTGTTGGGCTGGTTCTGAGACTACCAGACAGTCATGAGCGAGTAGATGAAGTTAGCGCCAAATTTTTCAGCGCTTCGAGTGAATACTTGAGTAGAGTTTTCAGGATTTACCTGTCGTATCACCTCTCAAATTACAGGGCGCGACAGGACATTTTCTCCTCGAAATGGGTTCTGAAAGGCGCAGTTGGACTTGTTAAAAATAATAGGCGTGTCGAAATTGATCTAATGCCTGTAGTTCGGATAATGCGTAAAAATAAAGATATATTCGGTCGTCTTGAGTCTCTTGGGCTCCATGGTGTTGAGGCTAAACTCTTTTCGTTGCTCCTCGATGGTGAAGATTCTGACCGAGAGACCGATCAAGAAGTTATTAAGCTAGAAGGGATTAGCGTTTTAAAATATTCGCATAGCTGGCGCTCTAGGAAAGTTCCTAAATATTGTGAAATAGATTTAGTAGGGTTTGAAAGCGAATCTCCAGTTTTTAATATGCTGATCTCAGTAGTGAGGTTTGTACATGATCAGAAATTAGATGATTTGCTTTTTATTTTGCGTACATATTTGGATCTTGGCCTTGATAGAGGTTTCCTCGCAAGTCGTGTTCAGATTTTACTGCCAGTAAACTTTGAAGAAGGTTCGATTCGATCGCAATTTGAGTTCTTTAACAGTATCACTCAGGAGCAATTTCAAGATCTTCTTTCCACTGAGGAAAGGGGCGAGTATAAAATGCCTTCTGTATATCGAGTTCATGATATTGGTGTTATCGATACATGGGATCGCATAAAATTACTTGCTGATTATCACGCGCCACTCGCTTTATCGTTCTGTTTGCCGCCATCTTATTATGGCGATATAGAGGTTTTTTATAAAGATGAAGAATCTAGACTTGCTGTATATGAGATGATCAAAAATAACATAACAGTTATGTATTACCATTTTTCAGCATGGGGGTATGTTTTTGAAAAGTTAGATTTATATGCGAGCGATCTTAGAAAGCTTCTTGTGCTTCATGCTCTAGATGAAGAAATACACTTAGATAGGTTGGTAGATTTTCCGTTCATAATTGATATTTCAACGGAGAGAAATTTTATTCCAATGCTAGCTAATTTGATTTTAATAAGCAGTAGGCGCGGCGTGGATCAGGTTGAGAGCTCTAGCGTTACAAGCATGCTGCAATCATATGGATTAAATAGTCAGCTGCTAGAGGGGGTTTTCCATGATGAGGATAATTCTGATCTGATACGAGCTGCCGCTTTTGCATGTTATTTTTGTCAGGCTAGAGATATTGAAAGTATAGTATTTCAGGAGTTTTTTTCCCGTAAATTAGATGAGACTGTTATCTTTTTTGCAGAAAAAAAACTACCAGGTTGGTACGTTAACTGTTTGGTTTTTACGCTTGAGTTTTTTGATTTCGACGAACGCCCTGTCATCGAGTTTGTAGGAAGGCTTATTCATACATATAGGGAGGACTATACGGCTAGGACAATTTTGAATGGGTTACTATCTAAGTGGCGGGAGCGTTCCAGCGCCCCTGTACAGTCTAAAGCTGTCTTAGGGCCATGGTTAAAAGAGTAATTGACTCATAAGTTATAATCAGCAAGGGGCAAAAGCCCCTTCTTTACCAAAAGAGATCATTTCAATGGTCGAGGTAAATCTCGGGTGGCCACCTCTATATCGCTCATAAAGGATTTAGATCTGCCTAGTGCTTTTGAGCACCCAACCTGAGTCATGTCAGCAGCTTTCCTGCGCTTCTTCAGGAAAGACAGAAGCGCGGCGTGTTCAGGTCTATATTTCGTCTTAGGCATGGCTAGACAACTGCGATATGAGCAGTCGCCAACCTATATCTGAATTTGGGATATCTGAACTTGGGATAATCTGGTTCATCTGAACGGGTGCTGGTCAATTTCAAGGGGAATCGCTATGCGGTACTTTGGTTGTTTTGTGGTCGTTGTAGGAATGCTTTGCTTTGTAGGTGCGATGGTTATTGACGTTTCGTTGTAGTCGGGAGCCAGGCGCCAGGCGCGTCAACAACATCGGTTTGATGGCAGAGCGGCAGAACTTAATTCTTATTAGCTGCTTATTGCTACTTGTAGGAGTCGTCATTGCAGTTGCTGGCAAGCGCAGAAGCGATGCATTTAATGACTACAGCGAGTACCGGGCATGTCTTAGCTGTGCTGAGGAAATTCGATATGAGGCTGTTAAACGTAAACAATGCAGATCAGACGTAGCTAGTGTCACAGCAGGTTGGGGTTGGCGCGGGTGTAGTGGTAGAGCCTAAGGGGGCGTATTCGTATGGACGAACGCGAATAGATTCCTCAAAAGCGTAGGCTGGGTTTTCCCTGTTCCCCCTGAAATCAGAATTGGTAACCTGATTGTGAGCTCCATCTTCATTTTGCTGGAATCCGGTGTAAGCGTTGGATATCGATCAGTCGTACTCAGCAGGTAGAGCGTTCAGGGATGTACCTATGCCAAGCTTTCGCCAAATCCGATGGAAGCGGCCTGCCAGCCTTCTTTAGCGATCCTATGCCATGTACTCACTCAGCATTAATCGTTGCTCCTATAGGCTTTGAGAGCGATTTGTTTCAAAGGGAACTGGAGCCCAAGGTTCTTCATTACTCGACTTACTTGGATTGATGACCATTCACCGCCCCGGCTTGTGGTGACACCCTTACCGTTCAGGCAGTCAGCAACCTGTTGAAGTGTACGACCACCCTTGCGAATGCACAGATCAATGGGATCACGCACAGATTCTTGCCAGTGGTTCACACGCTCTTGAATTGCCTTACTAGCCTTCGCACGATTGGTAGCGTTACGACCTTTCTCCAGTGCCGCAGTACGACGTGCAATCTTTTCGACAGACTGTGCGTCACCATCATCAGCACGAGCCTGCAGGGCTTCTAGAGCTTCCTTGGTACGACTGGCAATGAAGGATCGTTCCTGTTCAGCCAGTGCAGCAAACAAGTGCAGTTCAAATGTCTTAGCGTGGGGCATGGTTGCCACTTTGAACTCTGCCTGTTCCATCAGGCGGGCGATGTGGTGGACGGAGCGAGATAGGCGATCCAACTTGGCTACCACCAGTTGAGCCTTCGACTGTTTGCACAGGGTCAATGCCTTGGCACCTTCTGGACGATCCTCGATTGCCAGCTTGCCTGACACCACATCAACGAACTCGCCGATGATGTTCCAGCCGTTCTGTTGTGCTGCACGAGTGATGTATTCACGTTGAGCCTCAAGACCTAATCCACTCTCCCCCTGTGATGAGCTCGACACACGACAGTAGCTCACTACGTTGATGGTGTTGGTGGACATGTCTGGGCTCCTGAGAATGTCTCAAGAAGCAAATATAACATATTTTGGTTGGTCGTTCTAGGTTTGTTATAGTCGTTCTTGACGAAGAAGTCTGATCGCACTGGCGATCCCTTCGGCGTTTGAGTCGAGGACTTGCAAAGCTGACACGGCGTTGTCTGCCACATCCACAGAGCCACGTTCAGCCACCCACTTGGCGAGTTCTTCGATAGCAGCACCAATGCCGTTCTGACTGATCACCAGCAGCCCTAGGGCGTTGGCTATGGCTTCGTTCTGTTCTGACATGGCTGTAGTCCTTGACGGGTGAACAAAGATCGTAGCTTAGACGTTGCTAAATGACGTATATCGGCACTTGTCGTGAGATCGACAAACCGGTCATGGTTAGCGCCAACACCCTGTGACGGCATTGCTACGCCGTTTGTGCAAAGGTCTTTGATGGATGATCATCCAGCGTTGGCTGGTGACTCGTTTTCCTCTCGTTTTCACCTGTTTTGCTTTCACCTGTGATGAAATTGCAGAGAATGTTACGGGAATGCTTAACCTGAATTGCTCAGACACCTGTAAAAATGCGGGCTGGAGCAGTTGTTTGCACAATAAGTTGTCACATGAACGTCCAGGATGATCCTGTTGTGATCCGTGATTCATCACCTGATTTAATCCTGTTGCAAATGGTGACTATATTGCAGATGTGAAAAAGCCCCTGTGACGCGGTTAGCGCAACAGAGGCTGATAAGGGTGGTGATATGTTGGTGACATTGTAAAAGTTCTCAGAAAGGCTTGTAGGAGCTTGCATCGTGTATTTGGTTGTTATGCTGGAATATCTAAAGGCTTGAACAATTCATTAACTTCTTTATCGATTTCAGCCAGTCGTTTTGCTTTCGCGTCCTCAATTTTCTTTTGTTCTTTCAGTTCGGCAGACTGGATGAGTTGTCGACGCACCAAGTCTTGGTAACGAGCACGCTCAGATTCAAGTAACTCAACATACTTGGTCTTCTCATTCACTCGAATTTCAGCAATGTCCTGAGCCTGCATTGCTTCTGGCTTGATCATCCAGCAACCGTATTTGAGTGCTTCAAAGCTGATAAGTTGGTTGCGTGCAATACGGTGGCCTTCAGCAGTCTTTGCTGATACCAGTTCCAAGAAATCATACGACAATGGTGCTGTGACATACGTCATTGATTGCGTAGTGTTGTGATACACATGAATCCAGCCTGCTACACGGCTTTCAAACTCTGCATCATCCCACTTTGGTGGAACGCCATATACGGTAATCTTATCTGTCTTGATGTCGGTAGTGGTATTGGTCATATTTACTTCCTCGTTTGTTGTGAGATACGTGCTTTCATCTTGGTTAAGATGTCAATGCGATATTGTTCATCGTTCGATAGCTTTGGCTTTGTGACCTCATCGCTGGTAGTTGCCTTGTGCATCTTGGTAATGGGCTTACCACCGGGAATGCTAGCGAGTAGTTTGTTAACCTCGGCAATTGGCTCTTCAAAGCGATTAGTCAATTGCTTTGGTTGTTCTGGTTGTTGCGTTACTTGACTTGGTTGCAACTGTGCTTGACGCTTCAGATCAGGATGTTTTCAACATTGCTTGTACATGTTCTTTTGCTTGTTTTTGAACAAGTGCTTCTGCTTGCCTTGCTGTTCTTCTCTCTTCTCTCTTCTCTCTTCTCTCTTCTCTCTTCTCTCTTCTCTCTTCTCTCTTTGCGTCAACTCTTGTGCGCTCGTTAGCAATATTTAATAGTCGTGCAATCTTTCGTTCAAGTGCTTGTGCTTGGTTCTCTTCAGTTGTCATTTGTATTCCTCTTGAGCTAGGTGCAGTGCTGAAACACCATGTTCTGTTGTCAGTTGGTCGATGATGTCAGTGGCACGACGGTATTCTGTTTTATTACCCATCGCGGCTGCTGTCTGCTTGACGTAAATGTAATGTTTAATTTGCTGAATCGCCAAGAGACGTTCAAGGTCGTACGTAGTGAGTAAGTTCACTATGTTCATTGTGGGTTTTTCCTTTTGAAGAGTTAATTGTAGAAATAGGCTGGCATATGGTTAATTTAGTACTTTACATGCCCAGTTTATGTAGCTTGTAGGCGAGGTAAAACAGGTACCCTGTACCCTAGCTAGGGGGCGCCATTTTTATCCGGTTTCGACCAGTGAACTCAGGAACGAGGGGCTAATGGCTGCGAGCTCACCAGCGGACACCAGAGTCCCATTACGATTAGCCTTTGACTTCAACCGATAGTACTTATCCAGTACAGTGCTTGATGCAGCATGGAAGGTGTGATGTTGATCTGGTGTGGGTATATTAGATGTTGTGATAACAGCTTTGATCAGTTGTGATGGCGTGTGCAGTACGAGGTAATTGCTCAATGGTATTTCCTTATTTTCGTTGATTTAAGTTCCTTTGATTTACAATGGAAGTAGGTGTAATTACAGCTGTTATCAGCTGCTGGACGGTGATGTCCCAAGTGCACGACTCATCACAAGCGCATCAACAGTCAATCCAAGATTGTTCGCTACAAGCCGCAAGCTTTCAAAGTGCTGAACTGTGAAAAGTAACTTCAAAGGAATGTGTTGTTTTTGACTAGATCGCCAAATGCGGACCCTGCAAGTTGAACTGCATGTTTTGATATGGGACCGTTTGTTAATCATTTCTTTGTTACAGCTCAAACAATTTTTAATGCGCATAAATGTGCCTCCTTGATATTGGTAAGGTGGTTGGTTGAATGGTTGCATATGTTGCCGAATGGCCAATAAAAAAGGCCAACCTGTTGAGGATGACCTTTTTAATTTAGTGGAGGAGAGTTGCCAACATACTGTCGAGAAATGGCTGAATAACCTAGCAGTAGCACCATGAGGGAGTGGTGATTAGGATGGTGTTTGGCTCTCTCCTATATATCTACCATTATATCAAGCTAGTTGAAATAAGTCAATACAGTTTCAACTAAATGCAACCTTTTTTTATTATTTTAAAATGTGAAAGTGTAATCTGGATTTATTCGCAATGACATGCAATGTTGGGCTTCAGGAAAGCATGCAGATGATTATGATGTGTTTGGTTTTGGTCGTAGATGATCGAGGCTGATTGTTTAACGAGTGTATTGTTTAAGGGTGAACATATTTATCTATTTACAGACAATTCACTCTCTATCAATCATGATTGGCAATCACGCCACCGTCAACGGTGTGATGTTGATGTCTGATGCTTGGTTCACTTTGTTCTCTCGACCTGAATGTTCTCAGAGAATGTTCCCGTGTTACCACATAGAAGCAACGTCAACACCTTATTCGCTTACGCATCACTGCTGATCACATCAGTATGTCAATCAATTAAATTTCACTAACCATACAACCAGTGTCAGCAAGTGAGCCGGAGGCGAATGCTTTACAGAGGTGGGAAAGCGAAGCCCACCATGCTTTTGATCTGATTTCAGAGTATCACTCTGAATGCGTACTTCTGGATGTAATGTCTTTGTTTGATGGGGTCTATCCCCATCCTTTTCTCTACCTATCTCTAATGCCTCACTGGGCTAGCTAGCCCAGAAATATTCAATGCCCAAAGATTGAGCTTTGGGAGGAGAACTTGTGAAACTGCACATCTTTCCTAATAAGATTCTTAGGATCAATGTGCAGAATTGTCAGCGTACGCTGTTGAATCTACAAGGTTACTAGTGTCAAGCAGCCTGAGCGAAGTGCCACTCCTTTCTCCAGCTAAGAAGAGTGTTCCGATGGACGCCGGTGAGGCGGTAAATTTCAGCGTTCTTTTTACCTTGTGCAAACAGCTCGTAAACCTTAGGTCTACGTGGGTCCTGAGTCGTTCTACGGTCCTCACCCACTGGACATAGTTCAGACAAGCTCCAATCGATCACTGCATCTGGCATGTATGTGGAGACAAGATACTCAGCTACTCGCCCGTCCTGCACAAATAGCTGTATCGGCTTGGTATTGTCTTTGTCTCGTACTGCTGTCCGAGTCGCTGCCTGCAAACTAGGTTCCAAAAATCTAGTGACGATGAATCCTTGACGAAATACACGACCATACTTTGTTGTTAGAAACTCCAGCGCGAGCTGATCGGATGGCGATGGGTTTCCACCAAACAGAAGAACCGCATCAGTTTCGCCCTGATACTCGTTCAAGCCTCGACTGTCGATTGAGCAGCGATTCACGGTTCCCTTTGGTAGCCATCTGAAGCTTGCCCAGTTGTTGCTGAACAGCAGCGGAGTTCCAATAGACCGTTGGAGAGCGGCCTTCAGAATGTCATCAATCACCAGAGGCTCTCCCTGCTTCTGCTGCTCAGTAGTGCTTCCATCATGTGCAGTCATTGTTACAGCGGATTTGCTGTAGTTACGCCCCTTCGGCATGACAGGGTAGATCTTGACAGCAGAGGTGTAGCCGTCAAACGCTGGCGTGAAATCCGACCTTGCGTATGTGACGCCATGCACCTGAGCAAAATCATCGAACTGACTTCCAATTACACTGGCTGCAAGAACGTGCACCTCTTCCGCCGCAGCGAAGGTGTCCCAGCAGTTGGACTCGACTACTGATCGAACATACCGGTTTCCATTGGGTATCTCGGAATCAATGAATACTGGATGCCCATCCTTCAGGCATTCGTAGATACGAGCCCCATCTTTGCTCAACATCGAAGTGCGTTCAGCTCCTGCTGATACAGCCTTGAAGGTCGCCAATGATGTTTCAATCGCACCTGCACAACCGTCCCGTATATGTAGACGTCCATCCCGCTCCACTGCGTTCACAAGCAGTTGAGCGAGCTCCGATGGTTCGAATGGGTACGCTGGAAAATCAACCACGGGCGGTAGTTCGTCGATGACTAGCATCCAGCCTTGGAGCAAACTTGGTCGTACCGCTAAGACGCTCTGGTGTGTCGTGATAATCAGATGGTTTGCCTTCTTCTTCAAAACGGCTGTCAGCTCCGTACCAACGTGATCACAGGTGGTGGAGTTGATGACACGGTAAGGCAGGCCAGCTGGTAAACGGCTAACAAAGCTATCGGTGAGGTCGAGGGTGGGGAGTGCTAGAGCAATGGAGCGTCCCGCAGAAAGCAGAGACGGAATTTGGCTAATGAGTGCCTGAGTCTTGCCCGCTCCCGGAGCGGATACAGCGGTGTGGATCACTTTATTGGGGGCGATACTGGCCATCTTAATTTCTCCTTCTTTAAGTTCAATTCATAGGCAATTCCTCTCGGGGTGCTGCCAATTGGTTTTGGTAAATCGCAGACGCAAAAAAACCTCCTTACAAGGCACCAATTTGGATCGGTGGTCGCGTGGAGGTTTCCAGATTGTCTGTCTGCTCACTGAAGCAGGCGAAAGATTATACAGCATTTAAAAGTAATGTCAACTATTATGTTGCTATTAGTTGTTGTTATGTGCTTGGAAGCGAAAGATGTCCCAGTGCTTCGACCATTGCTTTGAATGGGAGGCGGCTAAACCATTTGGATGGGGCGGGGCAGCCAATTCCTAATTCATCGTGGCTACCCCTCTAGTTTGATCAGTCGATTAGGTGCAACACGTCCCTGACATTCAGGTGGGAGTAGCGAGCAACTGATCGCGTATCCCTGTGTCCTGAGACGATCATTATCTGTGCGTTGTTGAAACCCTTCTTCGCGACGTTAGTAATTCTGGTGTGCCTGAGCTGATGTAGCCTGACACTGCTATCCAATCCAGCCTTAACACGTGCCAGTCGCACCGCTTGAGTTACAGCGTGTGGAGTGACAGTGAAGATCAGGTTGTTGGGGTGACGCTCCACAGTGGCCCATAGCTGGGCGAGTTCAAGAATTTCTACAGCTCGGTGGGTGAGGGGAACGGATCGTGTGCCGTTCTTTCCGTCGATCACATCGGCTATACGGTCTTTGAGGTGTATGCAGTCTTTCGTCAACTTCAGAATTTCGGACCGTCTCATGGCTGTTTCGTATGCCAATTCAACAATGAGCTTCATAGTGGGAGAGAGCTTTTCCAGCAATCGCTCAAGCTCACTTGCCCGGATCACCTTGTCTGAAGACCGGTCTGGCTTTGGAAGTGCGATATCACTTACAGGGTTATGAATGTCGATCAATAAACCGCGTTTGGCGAATCGGTAGAACCTCGACATAAATGCGAGCTGAGTTCTGCACGTGGACGGCTTCACCTTCTTTAATCGCATGATCTTGAAGTCGTTGATCATCTGCGGGGTGATTTCGTGAATGGGTTGCGTGAAGTGTCTGCCCAAATGCTCAACGATTTTCAGTGCGTGGTCGTAGCTTCCTTTCCCCTTGAGCATGGTTTCGCAGTAGGTCATGCCCAACGTATAGATGGTGTGGTGCTTGCGATCCATCGTCACGGCTTCAAGCTGATTGGCCCACGACTGAGCTTCGGCTTTGGTGGCGAAGGTTTTCGACTGGGCTGATTTACCCTTTACCCGTACCTGAGCGTTCCAGTTGCCGGACGGAAGTAAGCGAATATTGGCCATTTTTGACGCCTCATAATGTGAATGGGCGTTCTGTGAAATCCAAGAGCAGCAGGGCTTGCAGCTTGCGCAAGCAGACATTGACATGGTGGGGGTCGTTGGTTCGAGTCCAATCGCGCCTACCAAACAAAATCCGCTCTGCTGGGCGGTCTAGAAGGGCTCACCGAAAGGTGGGCCCTTTTTTGTTGTCTGCGATTTGAAAAGTATCATTTCGTTGCCTGCCTCTCACTAGATAGTCTTCTTCATTCCCTCATCCGTGCCAATCCAGCCAGTTCGGGCTTGGATTCCTTTTTTGCAATGCCAGCCCTTGCGCGTTCACTTTCTACAGCTGAAATCTCAAGATCTTTGACGGGGTGTCGATACTGTCGTAGTGCCATCTTTTTGGGTGGGTGATGTTAAAACAGGGAGAAGCAAAATGTCGGGTGTAGAGTGGTATTACGCGCTGAGCGGTTCGCGACAGGGACCTTTTACGTTTGAGCAAATGCAAGGTTTCTTGAGTTCGAACACTATCAGCGCGCAAACAAAAGTATGGCCGGGCGAGGGCGATTGGGTCGCTCTGAAAGACACTGACTTGGCCCAAAGCATTCCACGCCCCTCGGGCCCGCCACCTCTTGCAGCAACAGAAATAGACAACCGATTTGTATGGGCGTTGGCGGGCGTCCAGTTGGCGGGTGGGTTGATCGAATACTTTTCCGGTATGAGTATTTGGTGGGTTTTTGTGATCTTCAACGTAGCCCTGTGTGTTGTCGACGAAAAGCGTTTGAAAGCAGCCGGTCATGCCGCGCCACAAAGCTGGTGGGCGTTGATTGTTCCTGTTTATCTTTGGAAGCGAGCGGCGCTTTTGAAGCAGGAAAAGCACTATTTTTACGGTTGGGTGGCGGCGTTCGTTGTATCGGTCGTGCTGGGAATGTTCGGTGGCCAGTCCGCTATCGAAGAAGCGGCATGCCCAATTGTCACCGACATCATTCATAAGCAGTTTTACCAAACGTCATCGTGCGTTGCCGTGACGATTGACGACGAGATTAAAAGTGGTCTCTATCGTGCGAGCGCCTTGCTCGATAACGGAAATGAGATCGACATCACCATCGAGGAAAAGGGCAAGCAGATCCTTGTTCGGATTCCTCGCCAGTGATCGCATTGGCGTGACCAGTAAAAGCCCAACATTGTGTTGGGCTTTTTTTTGCTGCTGCGACTAAACGTGCAACGCTTGTCTAAAGTAATTGCCTGGCAGGCCGATGCATTCTCAAATTTCTGAACGTCGGACATTTGGCATGCTTATCAACATTAGCACTACCGTTTCCGTAGCAAGCACTCCAAGCACTGTCACGTCGACGGATACCGCCACCACCGAAAGTACACGTACCGCCAGCAGTTCCTCCGCTGGCGCGAGCGGTGAAACTAAAGGTGCGGCCGGCGCGGGCGGCGGCCAGGCCTCATCGAGCTCGCAGGAGTCCGATCGGGTCAAAGAGTTGAAAAAACAGATCGAGCAGTTGCAGCAGCAGCTTCAAGAACAGCAGCAGGCCCTTCAGAAGGCTCAGTCCAGTAGCCAGAGCGCAGACGCCAAGGCTGCCGCTATAGCCGCGGCTCAAACGCAAATTGCAGGCACTGCTGCCGCATTGCAGACGGCAACTTCGGCGCTATTGCAGGCCGTCACGGATGAGGGGGGCAGCGCGTCCGGTTCGATGGTCAGCACCACCGCCTGATCGAAGAAAAGTGTGTTGAACCGCCGTTTTTATCCGCGGTTCAGCACACTTTCTCCTGCACCCTTGGGCAATCGATACACATCCACCAGCGCCCACATCCCCAGCAACGCCACCCCGATGAACGCCACGTGGAAATCCCCCGACTGCGCCTGAACCTCATGGCCTTGCACGGTCATGGAAGCGCGCAACAACAGCGCAGCCATCGTCACGCCCATGCCCATGGCCAGTTGGAATGACAGGCTGAACAGCGCCGACGCTTCGCTCATGCGTGCTTTGGGCACATCTGCGAAGCCAATCGAGTTGTAACAAGTGAACTGCATTGAACGTGACAGCCCGCCCACAAACAACACGGCCGCAATCAGCGAAAACGGCGTCTGTGCCGTGAACAGCGCGCACGCCATTATGGACACCACGCCGATTACCCCATTGACCAGCAACACTCTGCGAAAGCCGTAGCGTTGCATGATGGCGGTGGTGAAGGGTTTCATCGCCAGGTTGCCGGCAAACACCGCAAGTACCAACAGCCCCGCGTCCACTGGCGACAGGCCAAATGCCACCTGAAACAGCAGGGGCAGCAGGAAAGGCAGGGCGCTGATGGCAAGGCGAAACAGTGAGCCGCCGTAGATGCTCACGCGGAAGGTGTTGATGGACAGTGTATCGAGCGGCAACAGGGGAGCGCTGTAGTGCCGACAATGGCGCACGGCCCATACCGTCAGCAGTAAACCTGCCGCAACCAGCGCTGCGCCCGGGATGAGCATTTCGCCTGCCTGGCTGCCCAGCCATTCCAGCCCGCCCAAGAGGGCCACGCAGGCGCCTGCCAGCAGTAAAAAACCCTTCGTATCGAACTTGCGCACATCCGCCTCGCGGCCTTCCGGTACCAGCCACAGTGCCGCGACTAAGGCCAGGGCGCCCAATGGAAGGTTCACGTAGAAGATCCATGGCCACGATGCATGAGTCACGATCAGTCCACCCGCCAGCGGCCCAAGAATCGGCGCCACCAAGCCAGGCCAGGTAATCACTGCGACCATCTTCACCAAGTCTTTTTTATCGGTATTGCGCAGCACCGCTAGACGCCCGACCGGCACCATCAGTGCGCCACCGATGCCTTGCAGGACGCGGGCAAATACGAACATTTCGAGGCTTTGGCTGAGCCCGCAGAGCAGCGAGGCGAGGGTGAAAACAATGATCGCGCCAGCAAATACCCGGCGTGCACCGTAGCGGTCGGCGATCCAGCTGGACAGCGGAATGAAGATCGCCACGGCAAGAATGTAGGCGGTGATGCCAATGTTCATGTCGACCGGCGTCACGCCGAATGACGCGGCCATGGTTGGCAGCGCGGTGGCGATCACCGTGGCGTCGAGGTTCTCCATAAAAAAAGTCACGGCGACCACCAGGGCGATCAGGCGGGTTTGCGTGCTGAGGCCGGTGTCGGCTGTGGATGAGGTCACCGGTATTTCCCCTTGTTGGATGAGGGATGGCTGCTTGGCGACGGTCTCAGCCGTTCCATAATTAAAGTTGTAATGAAGGCGCCATAAGCACGCGGCGCCACGATGCGCGAATCTGTCGCCGACTGTCTACAGGTTGTTAACGGTGTGGGCTCCAGTCGCCGACAAAATTTATTGGTTCGCAGCAACAATTTTTCTTGTTGGACACCTTCCGCTTTCAGGCAGCACAGTTGCTGCCACTGACGCTCGCCCTGACGGGTCAACAATAAAAAAACCGAGCCGACTGCACGCCACTTCCTGCTGTGAACCCTTTGTTCACATCCTGCTGTAATGGCGCCGCAGCGCGCACTTAAGGACCTCTCCGCCATGCAAACTGTTGTGAACTTATGGCCGTTGATCGGCGTACTTGTGATCGTGGTTGGCTTTGTTTTACGTTTCAATCCGCTGTTGGTGGTCACCGCTGCGGCTATTGCCACCGGGCTTGCTGCCCACTTCCCGCTGGAAAAAATCCTCGCCACCATGGGTGATGGCTTCCTTCAGACCCGCGCCCTGCAATTGATCCTGTTGTTGCCCCTGGCCGTCATCGGCTTGCTGGAGCGCCATGGCTTGCGCTTGCATGCGCAGAACTGGATTGCACGGTTTGAGCGTGCCACTGTTGGGCGTCTGCTGATCATCTATCTGTTCGTGCGTGAATCCACCGCCGCCATGGGCTTGACCAGTCTGGGCGGGCACCCGCAGATGGTGCGCCCGCTGTTGGCACCGATGGCCGAAGGTGCGGCGGAAAAGCGCTACGGCAAGCTGCCGGACAAGTTGCGGCATAGAGTGCTGGCCATGTGCGCGGCGACGGACAACGTCGGGCTGTTTTTTGGCGAAGACATTTTCGTTGCGTTTGGCGCCATTGCATTGATGCACACGTTCCTGCTGGGCTCTGGGATTGATGTCGAGCCGCTGCACATCGCGGTGTGGGGTATCCCGACGGCGATCTGCGCCTTCATCATCCACGCGATCCGCTTGCATCGGTTTGATCGACGATTGACGCGTGAGATGACTCCCGTCGCCACGCCGGCAGGGGCCTCCCAATGATTATTTCCATTCAATACCTCTACTGGCTGGCTGGTGTGTTGTTGCTGATCACCGCAGGCATGATTCTGTTGGACCGAACCCATCCCAAGCGCTGGTCCAGCGCCTTGTTCTGGCTGCTGTTTGCCATACCGTTTCTGGTGGGCGAGCGCCTGCCATCGGTGGTGATCGGGGCGGGTGTGGTGGTGATGGCATTGATAGCAGGGTTCGGCGGCGTGGGGCGTGGCACCCATGTCGAGCTGCACGACAAGGCCTCGCGCGCCAGTGCTGGCCGCCTGGGCCACAAGCTGTTTATACCGGCGCTGGCCATTCCCCTGACCACGGTAATCGGCTCGGTATTGCTCAAGCACACCGAGATCGGCGGTATACCGTTGCTGGATCCGAAAAACACCACCTTCGTGTCTCTCGGTATCGGCTGTCTGATCGCTCTCGGCCTGGCCTGCTGGCTGACCCGCGATACGCCGGTGCAGGCATTGCGCGAATCACGCCGCCTCACCGAAGCCCTGGGCTGGGCCATGGTGTTGCCGCAGATGCTGGCGATGCTCGGGCTGCTGTTCAATGAAGCGGGCGTCGGCACGGCTGTCGCCCACGTCACCACCACTTATATCAACCTGGATTTCAAGTTGGTCGCGGTGATGGTGTATGTGTTGGGCATGGCACTGTTTACGGTGATCATGGGCAATGGCTTCGCCGCTTTCCCGGTGATGACTGGCGGCGTCGGTGTGCCGGTGTTAGTGGGCATTTACGGCGGCAACCCGGCAGTGATGGCCGCCATCGGCATGTTCTCCGGTTACTGCGGGACCCTGATGACGCCAATGGCCGCCAACTTCAACATCGTGCCGGCGGCGTTGCTGGAATTGCCGGACAAGAACGCAGTGATCAAGGCCCAGTTGCCGACGGCGCTGATGATGCTGGTGGTCAATATTGTGCTGCTCTACCTGTTGATGTGAGGTCTTGTATGCGTACCGTACTGCTGACGGGCTTTGAGCCCTTTGATCAAGATTCGGTTAATCCGTCCTGGGAGGCCGCACGCCAATTGGACGGCGTGCAGCTCGCCGAGGATGTGCAGATTGTTGCGCGTCGGCTGCCCTGTGCGTTCACCACCGCCCCCGAGTGTCTGGTGCAACTCATCAATGAACTGCGTCCGGTCATGGTTATCGCCACTGGTCTGGCGCCGGGGCGCGGCGAGATTTCCATCGAGCGGGTGGCGATCAATATCAACGACGCGCGTATCCCCGACAACCTGGGGTATCAGCCCATCGATACGGCAGTTGTCGTGGATGGCCCGGCGGCCTATTTTTCGACGCTACCGATCAAGGCCATGGTCAAGGCGGTGCGTGGGGCGGGGATAGCCGCGGCGGTGTCCCAGACGGCGGGCACGTTTGTCTGCAATCAGGTGTTCTACCGTTTGCAGCACGTGCTTGCGGGCACGGATGTTCGCAGTGGTTTTATTCACGTTCCCAACCAGCCATTGATGGCGCTGTCGAGCTTGGTCGATGGGTTGCGCGTCGCAGTAGCTACGGCGTGGAACACGCCGGTAGACGTGGTGGAAGTGGGCGGTCAGGTCAGTTGACGCCGCCCCAGGGATGACACTTCGGCTTGCCGGTGGCGGCAAGAGGCGATTGTTTACGCCTCGCGGCCAGGGAAAAACAGTTCGAAACAGGTCACGCCGTCCTTGCTGCTGACGCTGTACCGGCCGTGATGCAACTGCATGATGGTCGCCACAATCGACAGGCCCAGGCCATTGGACTGGGCCGAACGTTCCCTTGATTCATCCACCCGATAGAACCGCTCAAACAGTCGCGATAAATGCACGGCAGGGATGGTTTCCCCCTGGTTGCTGACTCGCAGGTGGATGCCCTCGGCGTCTGCAATCGCCTGGATCAACAACTCGGAACCCGGTGCGCCGTATTTGATGGCGTTGGCGCACAGGTTCGCCAGGGCCCTGCGCAGCAGCATCGGTTCGGCCCAGATCACGCCTTCACCCTCGGCACGAATGCTGATGTCCGCATCGCCTGCCAAACCTTCAAAGTAATCGGCGATGCGGGCCACTTCATCGGCGGCGCTGAGTGCCTGGCGCTGGCGCAGGGCGCTGGCCGGGTCGGTGCGGGCCAAGAACAGCATGTTGTCGAGCATTCGCGCCAGGCGCTCAAGCTCTTCGACATTGGAGGCCAAGAGCTGCTGATAACTTTCGATGCTGCGGTTCTGTTGCAGGGCAACCTGGGTTTCCCCCAGCAGGTTGTTGATCGGCGTGCGCAGTTCGTGGGCCATGTCGGTGGATACTTGGCCTAGTTGCGCAAAACCCTTGGCCAGGCGCTCAAGCATGGTGTTGAACGACTCGATCATCGGCAGCAGTTCTTTTGGTACTCCCTGGCCGTCGATGCGTTCGGCCAGGTTGCCGACGCCGATCCCTTGAGCGTGTCGGGCCAGTCGACGTAACGGTAGCAGGCCGCGATGCACCAACAGGTAGCCCACCAGTGCGAGGAAGATCGCGGCGATGCTCGCCAGGACGTACACGCTCAACCGATAGCTGGCGAGCATGGCGGTACGCTCGGTCATCAGGCGCCCGCTGGTGACTTGCAGGCTCCCCAGGTCGCCGGAATCTATGGATGCGGCCAAGGTGGAAAAGGGCACGCCATTTACGCCCGGCAGATGCTGCACATCGCTCAGCGTGAGGATGTGGCCTTTGGGGACCGGCTCGACTGCTGGCAGATCGATGTTGGCGGGGTTTACCAGCAGCAGCGGTTTTTGGCCGGGTGCGGCGATGCTCAGCACCGATTCGCGGTTGCCCAACATATTCTGGAACAGTTCCGGCTTGGTCTTGATCAAGTCCAGTGTGTTGCTGTCGTTAAGCAGGTTGCGTAGTTGATCCACGCGGGAAATCAATTGCACATCGTCGCGGCGGATCAGCTCGCGCTCCAACTCGCGGTACAGCGCCACGCCGACGGTAGCGAGCAGTGCAAAGGCGAGCAGGGCGAAGATCAGGGCCAGGCGCAGTGTCAGGGAATAATGGCGACGGTGGGTCATGGTTGGGTATCGAAACGGTAGCCAATGCCCCGCACGCTGTGGATCAACTTGAGCGTGAACGGGTCGTCGATTTTCAGGCGCAGGCGCCGTACGGCCACGTCCACCACGTTGGTGTCGCTGTCGAAGTTCATGTCCCATACCCGCGAGGCGATCAGCGAGCGCGACAGCACTTGGTCCTGATGGGTGGCGAACAGGTGCAACAGTGCGAACTCCTTATTGGTCAGGGTGATGCGTGTACCGGCGCGAGTGACGCGGCGTTTCAGTACGTCGATGTGCAAATCTGCGATTTGCAGGTGTTCTTCTTCCCTGATCGGGCCGCGACGGGTCAGGGTACGTAAGCGTGCTACCAGCTCGGCGAAAGAGAAGGGCTTGATCAGGTAATCATCGGCACCCAGCTCCAGGCCCTTGATGCGATCGGCAATATCGTCGCGAGCTGTCAGAAAAAGCACTGGGGTGTCGGAGTCTTTACGCAGGCGGCGCAGTACTTCCCAGCCGTCCATTTTCGGCATCATCACATCCAGCACGATCACGTCGAACGGCGTTTCCAGTGCTTGGTGCAGGCCGTCCACGCCGTCCCGTGCCAGGCTTACGGAGTAGCCCAGTTCCTGCAGACCGTTGAGGAGGTAATTACCGGCCTTGGGTTCGTCTTCGACAACGAGGATGTTCATGTGAAATGCCTTGATTCAATACGTGGCGCCAGTGTAGCTCGATCAATTGTCACTGGCGCAGGCCATGGCCTGCACTGGGTAGTTGAGTCGTGCCAGTGCGCTCACGGTAACCCCGTACTTCAAACAGCCAGCCAACAGGATGATGACAAATTCGTAATGATTGGCTGGCTGTTGGGGTGTCAGCGTTTACAACCCAGTGGGTGATCCGTAGATTGCATCGGGCCGATTATTCGTTTCAGCTTACGAGGAAACCCCGCAGTGTCTATCCGAGGTTCAGCTGTATCAGCCCGCCCTTACCGCGCCTTCCTGTTCGATATGGATGGAACCCTGCTCAACTCCATTGCCGCTGCCGAACGAGTGTGGGGCATCTGGGCTGAACGCCATGGGCTGGACGTGGCGGCCTTCCTGACCACCATTCATGGTGCGCGGGCGATTGACACTATCACGCGCCAGGCATTGCCAGGCGTCGACCCGCAAGTTGAAGCGCAGTGGATTACCGAGGCTGAAATCAACGATGTGGAAGGCGTCGTGGCGATTCCCGGTGCCGTCGAGTTTCTCAATAGCGTGCCTGGTGATCAGTGGGCATTGGTCACCTCTGCGCCGAAGGCGTTGGCATTGCGTCGGTTGCAGGCAGCGGGTATCGCGCCACCGGCGGTGTTGGTAACGGCCGAGGATGTGGCCATCGGCAAACCGAACCCCGCCTGTTATGAGCTGGGTGCGCAACGCCTGGGCGTGCCGGTGCAGGATTGTCTGGTGTTTGAGGATGCGACGGTGGGGATTCGTGCGGGGGAGGCGGCGGGTGCGGATGTGCTGGTCGTAACATCGACGCACCTCAAGCCCATGCCCACGGAGCATCCATCGATTGAAGGGTATGAACAGTTGCAGGTGCATCGCAGCGCTGATGGCTTGTTGTACCTGCAGAGCGCAGTGGACTGACACAAAAAAGCCGAGTCCGTATCCGGTCTCGGCTTGGTTCGCTTGGTCAGCCGCCAGTTTTATTTTCTGCCCGCCGGCACAGCTGACGCTGCAATGCCTTCTGGATAGGCTTGAGGCAGAACATGAACAGGTACGCACACAGCAGCAGTGCCAAATCAAACCAGGACTTAGGATAGGCGGGGTCCGAACCTTCGACTTCCAGCCGCAGGCCATATTCTACGCCCACAAAGGCCAGCCCAATCAGCAGGGCAATCATCCAGGATCTGGAAAAAAATGGCTGCGCGGTAATAGGCCTCATCGACGTGCTCCTGAGTCCACACGGATGGAAGTATGTCAGTCAGGAGATTCGGCTTTGGATAGTGGAACAAGTTCCAGACGCGAGGATAATTTCATCTTTGGGGCGCATGGACTTTGGACGACGCTGATCACTCATTCAGCCCAAGAACAGTCCAATAGGCTTTCGCCAGCCGTTACATGAACGAAAGGGCTGGCTACTGAGTGCGCCTCAAGGCGTCTGGTTTTTATCCGGAGCGGTCAGGCCGGCCTGGATGCGCTGGTAGATCTCCTCGCGATGCACGGCAACATCCTTGGGGGCGTTGATGCCGATTCTTACTTGCTGGCCGCTGACGCCCAGGATGGTGATCGTGATGTCATCACCGATGTTTATGCTTTCACCGACTTTGCGGGTGAGTATAAGCATGGACTTCTCCTTGATTGCTTTTAGGACACATGTTTCAGACAGGGCAGGTGTCGGATGTGTGTAGCTTACTGCTAAGCGCTTCCCTGTGACTGCCTCTTTTAGGACGCATAGAGGCGACATTAATTCCCATGGCGGCATCATACAGGTCTGGGATACATCATTCGCATTGTTTAAGCCAACGTTTATGACGGCCAGAATAGACAGTGAATGATAAAGTTGCCTCTTTATCCTTAGAGGAGCAGGGCAGTGCGTAAAGTAGCGATGGCAATTGCGGTGTTGGCACTGGCCGGTTGCGGTGAAGGCAAACGCGTCGACGCCCCCAAGGCCAAGCCTGCCGTGACCGAAAGCCAGCCACAAACCGGCGCGATTGCCGCCCAGGAGTGGGACCTGCGAGTAGGTCCGCCGGACCACAAACTGCAGGCGATCACCGACCTGACCGCCTGGTTGCTCGAACATGGTTTCAATTTTTATATCGTGAAGGTCGACGGCAAGGACGAAGTGCTGTTGGGCCCGTTCGCAACTAAGGTCGAAGCCGAGGCAAAGCAGACCCTGCTTAACGAAAAGATGGCTCGTGCCAAGAAAACCGACACGGTGTCTGAGATCATCGAACACCAGCCTGCGCAGTAACGGGCCGATTGGGCGGCAGTGCCGCCCATCTTCAACCGCAGGCTTTCAGGTTGACCGGGCCGACAAACTCATTGCCACGCCCCATCACACACGCCACCGTCTGGTTACGCTGGCGCTCCCAGGCTTGGACCGGGTAGGTTTTGTTCCAGGCTTCGTACAACTGACGATCCTGTTTCGACAGGCGCAAGCCGTATTGTTTGCTCATGTAGAAGTAGGTTCGCGCGATCATCCCGCGTACGGAAGGTCGCGGCATCACCTTCTTGGCCTTGAAATCCACTTGGGTCAGGCATGAACCGTACTGCCCGCGTTGCACTGGCAGCCAGCCAAAGCTGAAGTTGCTTCGGTCTCCATTGACCTCGCCGATACTCGGCACCAAATTGTGCAGGTCTGCTTCGGCACGCTTGAACACGTCATCATGGCGCGTGCAGTTCTTGCGCCCGCCATTCTGCCAGCACTGGCGCTGGTGTCCGATCTGCCAGGCCGGAACAATGTGTTCCCACTCGATGCGTGCGGCGCGGTTGGCGTTTTTGCGTGGGATATATCCGCAGGCTTTCAAGTCAACGCGGTTGCCGCTGTACTTGCAGCCGCAATAGAACTCGGTGGATTGCGGGGCGTAGAGTGTCCAGGCAACTTTTTTGGCTTCACTGAAGGTTCGGGGCGCCTGAGCGTGAGCGGTAACGGCAAAAAACAGGCAACACACAGCAATAAAACGGGCACTCATTCAATCAATCTTCCTTCGGCACAACCCAGAAAATCTGCACGCCACCGTCATCCCGGTAGGCTAGGGTGACGTTGTCGTTCTCCGCAATCTCCTCCAACAAGCGCTGCCAATCGTCCTCTGGTTCCTCCGGCAAGCGGAAGATCAGGGCTGCCTTGGCTTTTTGGGCATTGGTGGAGTTGATGATTTTTTGCACGCGAATGGCCAGGCGTGTGTAGGCATCGGGCGGGGTAGGTACTGCGGAAGATGACTTTGCCACGGAGCATTCCTTAATAGGCTGTACGTGCATACAGTATTTAAGTGTGGGCAATTTCGCAACTGCTTAAAATTTAAGAGATTCGTCTGGCGGCGAGTTAGGGGGTTGGGTGTAGGGCGGGGGGAGAGGGATAGGTAGGTTGTTGTGGCGAGGGAAGTTGTTCCCGCTGGTCCGCGAAGCGGCCCCAAAAGAAGCTTTCGGGCGCTGCGTACATGAGCGGGAGCAAGCTCCCTCGCCACATACAGGGTTCAGTCAGGGATCAATATTCCCAGAAAATCCGTTGAAGCTCTTTGCTGTCTTGGGTCTTGGTCAGGGCAACCATTGCCAGAATCCGCGCTTTCTGCGGGTTCAGGTCGAGGGCAGCAACCCAGTCGTATTTGTCGTCAGGCTGTTCAGCGTTACGCAACACCATGCCGCCGGCATTCACGTGGGAGGAGCGAATGATCTGCACGCCTTGCTTGCGCAGTTCCACCAGGGCAGGCACCACTTTGGAAGATACCGAGCCATTGCCAGTACCCGCGTGGATGATTGCTTTGGCACCAGCCTGGGCCAGGGCTTTGTAGGCTGTGTCGCTTACGTTGCCGTAGCCGTAGGCGATTTCGACGTCCGGCAGGCTTTTGATGTTCTTGATGTCGAATTCCGAATCCATGGTATGGCGCTTGGCAGGCAGGCGGAACCAGTAGGATTTGCCTTCAACCACCATGCCCATTGGGCCCCATGGGCTCTTGAAGGCTTCGGTCTTGATATTGATCATCTTGCTTACGTCGCGACCCGATTGGATCTCGTCGTTCATGGTCACCAGCACCCCTTTACCGCGCGCGTCCTTGCTGCCGGCTACAGCCACGGCGTTGTAGAGGTTGAGCATGCCGTCGGCCGACATGGCGGTGCCTGGGCGCATGGAACCAACTACCACGATTGGCTTGTCAGTTTTTTCCACCAGGTTCAGGAAGTAGGCGGTCTCTTCCAGGGTGTCGGTACCGTGGGTGATCACGATGCCATCCACGTCTTTGTTGTCAGCCAGTTCGGCGACGCGCCGACCCAGTTGCAGCAGGTTTTCGTTGTTGATGCTTTCGGATGCAATTTGCATCACTTGCTCGCCACGCACATTGGCAATCTGGCTAAGTTCAGGAACACCGGCGATCAATTGCTCGATACCGACTTTGGCCGCCTGGTAGGTAGCGCTGTTGGCCGCACTGGCGCCAGCGCCGGCAATGGTGCCACCGGTGGCGAGAATTACCACGTTGGCCAGTTTGGTCTTGGATTCAACTTCCTTTGCCTGAGCGGCAACAGGGAACAGCAGCAGAAGGGCTAACGCGCCCGGAACAAAGTTCTTCAGTGCAGATTTCATTGTTTTTCTCTCTGGTTTTTGATGAGTGCTGTAGCAGGTTCATCTAGAGCGCCCGGGCGGTTCTGAATGCCACGAGGTGCTGGGTAGGAGCAGGATTTGTACCAGGCTGATTAAGTTCTTGGATATAAATTAACTAGCTGATTTATAACAATAATTGTCGTTCTTATGGCGGGTCACGCAATGCGTCTGTCCGGCTTTCCGAACACGCTGCATGATTGCGTTCGGTTGTCCGAAGATGATCATCGGGAAATACTGAGTCGCATGAAGAGGTCTGTCGTTTCAGAGAACGAAGCGTTGGGGGGAATGTTTAATAACGTCCTTTCGCCGGACGGGAGGACAGAGGCTAGAGGCCTTAGATGAAAGGCTGTGTTCTACCGTTGACAAATCTCGACAAGGTTCTCATAGTTTGATTAACGCAAACGTTTGCGAGATGTTTCACACGGTGCTCCCTGAGTGCTCTGAAAGATCGTATCAGCCACCCGTGTGGGATGGCTGCCGAAGGACTCTTCGGTGCAAGCGTTGCTTACAATAATCATAAGATCGGAGTGAACCCATGAAGCTGCCATTCGCTGGACGTCTTCTTGCTGTCGCTGTGCTTGCTGCCGCATCCGCCGCTTTACCTCTGTCCTCTGCCTTTGCTGACGACGCCGCCGCCAAACCCAAGGTCGGCCTGGTGATGAAATCTCTCGCCAATGAATTCTTCGTCACCATGCAGGACGGCGCCAAGGCTTACCAGAAAGACCATGCCGCCGATTTCGACATGATCACCAACGGCATCAAGAACGAAACTGATACCAGCGCGCAGATCGATATCGTCAACCAAATGATCCTCGCCAAGGTTAACGCCATCGTCATCGCGCCTGCTGACTCCAAGGCACTGGTCACCGTACTGAAGAAAGCCTCCGACGCCGGCATCAAGGTCGTCAACATCGACAACCGCCTGGACCCCGGTGTACTGAAAAGCAAAAATCTCGATATTCCCTTCGTTGGCCCCGACAACCGCAAGGGCTCCAAGCTCGTGGGCGACTACCTGGCCAAGCAACTGGCAGCAGGTGACAAGGTCGGCATCATCGAAGGCGTACCGACTACCACCAACGCGCAGCAGCGCACCGCCGGCTACAAAGATGCGATGGACGCTGCCGGTATGAAGATCGTTTCCACTCAATCCGGCAACTGGGAAATCGACCAGGGCCAGAAAGTCGCCTCGGCCATGCTGAGCGAATACCCGGACCTCAAGGCCTTGCTGGCCGGTAACGATAATATGGCCCTGGGCGCTGTCTCCGCGGTGCGTGCGGCAGGCAAGGCGGGCAAGGTAATGGTCGTGGGTTACGACAATATCGAAGCGATCAAGCCGATGTTGCAGGACGGCCGCGTACTGGCTACCGCCGACCAGGCAGCTGCCCAGCAAGCGGTATTCGGTATCCAGAACGCCCTTAAGCTGGTCAAGGGTGAGAAAGTCGATGCCAAAGACGGCGTGATCGAAACCCCGGTCGAACTCGTCCTCAAGAAGTAATTCTGGCGGCACCCAACAGCGCCCGCTCGTCCTGAGCGGGCGCCTGGAGATTTTCCTATGTCATCTTCCGCCCCGAACGCTGTCCTCTCGGTCAGCGGTATCGGTAAGACCTATGCCCAACCGGTTCTGTCCGACATCACCCTCACGCTCAACCGTGGGGAAGTGCTGGCGCTGACCGGCGAGAATGGCGCAGGCAAAAGCACCCTGTCCAAGATCATCGGCGGGCTGGTCACGCCGACCACCGGGCACATGCAATTCAATGGTCAGGATTACTGTCCTGCCAGCCGTACCCAGGCTGAAGCGTTGGGCGTGCGCATGGTCATGCAGGAACTCAACCTGCTGCCGACGCTGACCGTGGCCGAAAACCTGTTCCTGGATAACCTGCCCAGCCACTGTGGCTGGATCAGCCGCAAGCAACTGCGCAAAGCCGCGATCGAGGCCATGGCCCAAGTCGGCCTGGACGCCATCGACCCTGACACGCTGGTCGGCAGCCTGGGCATCGGTCACCAGCAAATGGTTGAGATCGCCCGTAACCTGATTGGCGACTGCCATGTACTGATCCTCGACGAACCCACGGCCATGCTCACCGCGCGTGAAGTCGAGATGCTGTTTGAGCAAATCACCCGCCTGCAGGCTCGGGGCGTGGCGATTATTTACATTTCGCACCGGCTGGAAGAGTTGGCCCGTGTTGCCCAGCGCATTGCGGTATTGCGCGACGGCAAGCTGGTCTGCGTCGAACCGATGGCCAATTACAACAGTGAGCAATTGGTCACCTTGATGGTGGGGCGCGAGCTGGGTGAACACATCGACCTGGGGCCGCGCAGCATCGGCGGCCCGGCCCTGACTGTGAAAGGCCTGAGCCGCTCGGACAAAGTCCGTGACGTGTCCTTTGAAGTGCGTGCCGGCGAGATCTATGGCATTTCCGGCCTGATCGGCGCTGGCCGTACCGAATTGCTGCGTCTTATCTTTGGTGCCGATCTGGCCGACAGCGGCACCGTGGCCCTGGGCTCACCGGCTAAGGTGGTGAGTATTCGCTCTCCCGTGGATGCAGTGGGGCATGGTATCGCCCTGATCACTGAAGATCGCAAGGGTGAAGGCCTGCTGCTGACTCAGTCCATCAGTGCCAATATTGCCCTGGGCAACATGCCGGAAATCTCTGGCGGCGGCGTGGTAAACAGCCGCGATGAAACCGCGTTGGCCAAGCGCCAGATCGACGCGATGCGCATCCGCAGTTCCAGCCCGGCGCAACTGGTGTCGGAACTGTCCGGCGGCAATCAGCAGAAAGTGGTGATTGGCCGCTGGCTGGAGCGCGACTGCTCGGTGATGTTGTTCGACGAACCCACCCGCGGAATTGATGTGGGTGCCAAGTTCGACATTTATGCCTTGCTCGGCGAATTGACCCGCCAGGGCAAAGCGCTGGTGGTGGTATCGAGCGACCTGCGTGAGCTCATGCTGATCTGCGACCGCATCGGCGTACTGTCTGCCGGGCGTCTGATCGAGACCTTTGAGCGTGACAGCTGGACCCAGGACGAATTGCTCGCCGCCGCCTTTGCCGGCTATCAGAAACGTGATGCGCTGCTCAATGACGCAGTGCTTAGGGATACCCCATGAAAACCACAACTACCTCCGGTAAAGCGGGCGGCAACTTCTACGGACTGGGCACCTACCTGGGGCTAGCGGGCGCCTTGCTCGCGATGATTGCGCTGTTTTCGGTGCTCAGTGACCACTTCCTGTCCTATGACACCTTCAGCACCCTGGCCAACCAGATCCCGGACCTGATGGTGCTGGCGGTGGGCATGACGTTCATCCTGATCATCGGCGGTATCGACTTGTCGGTGGGCTCGGTGCTGGCCCTGGCGGCGTCGGCAGTCAGCGTGGCGATTCTTGGGTGGGGCTGGAGCGTGTTGCCGGCCGCTCTGCTCGGCATGGGCTGCGCCGCGTTGGCCGGCACCATCACCGGCTCGATCACCGTGGCCTGGCGGATCCCGTCGTTTATCGTGTCCCTCGGTGTGTTGGAAATGGCGCGGGGCGTTGCGTACCAAATGACCGGTTCGCGCACCGCCTACATCGGTGATTCGTTTGCCTGGCTGTCCAACCCGATTGCGTTTGGTATCTCGCCGTCGTTCATCATTGCCTTGCTGGTGATCATCGCTGCGCAGCTAGTATTGACCCGCACCGTGTTCGGTCGTTACCTGATCGGTATCGGCACCAACGAAGAGGCCGTGCGCCTGGCCGGTATCAATCCCAAGCCTTACAAGATTCTGGTGTTCAGTCTCATGGGCCTGCTGGCCGGTGTCGCGGCGTTATTCCAGATCTCGCGTTTGGAAGCCGCGGACCCGAACGCTGGCTCCGGTCTGGAGCTG
Source organism: Pseudomonas sp. Irchel 3H9 (assembly GCF_900187495.1). Taxonomy (NCBI): domain Bacteria; kingdom Pseudomonadati; phylum Pseudomonadota; class Gammaproteobacteria; order Pseudomonadales; family Pseudomonadaceae; genus Pseudomonas; species Pseudomonas sp. Irchel 3H9. Next base: position 616,050 of record NZ_FYDK01000004.1, read on the forward strand.
CAAGTGATCGCCGCGGTGGTGATAGGCGGCACCAGTCTTATGGGCGGGCGCGGTTCGGTAATCAGTACCTTCTTTGGCGTGTTGATTATCTCGGTATTGGCCGCTGGCCTGGCACAGATCGGCGCCACGGAGCCCACGAAGCGCATCATCACCGGTGCTGTGATCGTGATTGCAGTGGTTCTCGATACGTACCGCAGCCAACGTGCTAGTCGGCGGGGCTGAACCATGGCAACGATCAAGGATGTGGCGGCGCTTGCAGGAATTTCCTACACCACCGTGTCCCATGTGGTGAACAAGACGCGCCCAGTGAGTGAGCCGGTACGGGTCAAGGTCGAAGCGGCCATCAAGCAGCTCGACTATGTGCCCAGTGCCGTCGCGCGCTCGCTCAAGGCCAAGACCACGGCCACCATCGGTTTGCTGGTACCCAACAGCCTCAACCCGTATTTCGCGGAGCTGGCACGAGGCATCGAGGATTACTGCGAGCGTAACGGCTACTGCGTGATCCTCTGCAACTCCGACGACAATGCTGAAAAACAGCGCAGCTATTTGCGGGTGTTGTTGGAAAAGCGCATCGACGGCTTGATCGTGACCTCGGTGGGGGGTGATGACAGCGGCCTCGCCGCAGGGTTGAGCGCGGTGCGCACGCCCATGGTGATTGTCGACCGGGCGCTGGACGGCATTGATGTCGATCTGGTGCGCATCGATCATGAAGAGGGCGCCTACCTGGCGACCCGGCATTTGCTTGAGCTGGGGCATCGGGACATCGCCTGTATCGGCGGCCCGGCCCACACCCGTGTCGCGCAAATGCGCCTGGCGGGATACCAGCGCGCGCTCCGCGAGGCCGGTGTGGACGTTGCGCCCAATCGCACCCGGGAAAGCGACTTCACCAGCACCGGCGGTTATGCTGCTGCCGTGCAATTGCTGGCGCAGAACCCGCCCAGCGCGATTTTTGCCAGTAACGACATGATCGGCTTTGGCGTATTGCGTGCTGCAGCTGAGCGTAATATCCGCGTGCCCGGCGAGCTGTCGGTGATCGGATTTGATGATATTCAAATGGGCCGCTACGTGTACCCAGCCCTGACCACGGTCGGCCAGTCGATCCTGCAACTGGGCGAGACGGCCGCCGAGCTTTTACTGCGACGAATTGCAACACCCCAACTGCCGATCGATCAACGCATCGTGACGCCGAGCATCGTATTGCGCGAGTCGACGGCGCCCTTCGCCGGTGTGTTCGCGCAATACCGCTGAACCGAATTGATGAGTACTGATGTATGCCAGCAAAAGTAGTGGTAGTAGGCAGCTTGAACATGGATCTGGTCACCCGCGCCAGCCGGCTGCCCCGTGCCGGTGAGACCCTGATTGGCCAAACTTTTTCCACGGTGCCGGGCGGCAAGGGTGCCAACCAGGCCGTTGCATCGGCGCGACTGGGTGCGAGTGTGGCGATGATTGGCTGTGTCGGCACCGATGCCTACGGCACTGAGTTGCGTGACGCATTGCTGGTGGAAGGTATCGATTGCCAGGCCGTCAGTACCGTGGACGGTTCCAGTGGCGTGGCGTTGATCGTGGTGGATGACAGCAGCCAGAATGCGATTGTGATTGTTGCCGGCAGCAACGGCGAGCTGACGCCCGCGTCACTGCAGGCGTCTGATGCGGTGCTGCAGGCCGCCGATGTGATCATCTGCCAGCTGGAAGTGCCGATGGCTACCGTGGCCTTTGCGCTCAAGCGCGGTCGTGAACTGGGCAAGACCGTGATCCTCAACCCGGCGCCGGCCAGCGCGCCGTTGCCCGCCGAGTGGTATGCCTCGGTCGATTATCTGATTCCCAACGAAAGCGAGGCCACCGCATTGAGCGGTGTGACAGTCGACTCTCTGGACAGTGCCAAAGTGGCTGCCACGCAACTGATTAAAGCCGGTGCCGGCAAAGTCATCATCACTCTGGGCGCCCAAGGTGCATTGTTTGCGGATGGCAGTGGCTTTGAGCACTTGGTGGCGCCCAAGGTCAAGGCGTTGGATACCACGGCTGCTGGCGATACCTTTGTCGGTGGTTTTGCGGCGGCCCTTGCCAGCGGTAAAAGCGAAGCCGAGGCCATACGTTTTGGTCAGGTCGCTGCGGCATTGTCAGTCACACGTGCGGGTGCGCAACCTTCCATTCCTACGCTGCATGACGTTCAAGGTTTTGTACCTTTATGAAAAAGACCCCTCTGCTCAATATCGCTCTGTCGCGGCTGATAGCTTCCCTGGGCCATGGCGACATTCTGGTGATCGGCGATGCTGGTTTGCCGGTGCCGCCCGGCGTCGAGTTGATCGACCTGGCGCTTACAAAAGGTATTCCTGATTTCATCAGCACTTTGCGTATCGTGCTCAGTGAGATGCAGGTGGAAAGCCACGTGCTGGCGGAAGAAATCCTGCTCAAGCAGCCACCTGCGCTGGCGCAGTTGAACGTGCTGAGTGAACAGGCCGCCCTCGGCGAGCGACGTCTGCTCAGTCATGAAGCGTTCAAGCAACTGAGTCGCCAGGCGCGCGCGGTTGTGCGCACCGGCGAATGCCAGCCTTACTGCAATATTGCGCTGGTGTCCGGCGTAACGTTCTAGAGTTCCCCAACGACAAGGAGTGTTTTATGCAACGTGGTCTTCCAATCCTGAGAAATCTGTTTCGGAGTGTCCTGCTTTTGTCCGCGCTCACTGCTGCAAGCGCCCACGCGGCGGAAAAAATCGACCTCATCATCGACACTGATCCAGGTGCCGACGATGTAGTGGCCTTGCTCTTCGCCATGGCTTCCCCGGACGAATTGAACATCCGTGCGCTGACCACCGTCGCCGGTAACGTGCGCCTGGACAAGACCTCGCGTAACGCGCGCCTGGCCCGCGAGTGGGCGGGGCGTGAGGACATTCCGGTCTACGCCGGTGCACCAGCGCCGATGCTGCGCAAACCGATCTATGCCGAAAACATCCATGGCAAGGAGGGCGTTTCCGGCGTCACCGTGCATGAGCCTAAAAAGGGCCTGGCCGAAGGCAATGCCGTTGATTACCTGATCAAGACCCTTCGTGCTGCCAAGCCTCACAGCATCACTATCGCCATGCTGGGTCCGCAGACCAACCTGGCGCTGGCACTGACTCAGGATCCGGAAATCACCCAGGGCATCAAAGAAGTGGTGGTGATGGGCGGCGCGCACTTCAATGGAGGCAATATCACGCCGGTTGCCGAGTTCAACCTGTTCGCCGATCCGATTGCTGCAGAGATCGTGCTCAAGAGTGGCGTCAAGCTGACTTACCTGCCGCTGGATGTGACCCACAAGGTACTGACCAGTGAGGCGCGTCTGAAAAAGATTGCCGACCTCAAGAACAACGCCAGCAAGGTCGTCGGCGATATTCTCAACGAATACGTCAAAGGCGATATGGAACACTATGGCATCCCGGGCGGCCCGGTACATGACGCCACCGTTGTTGCGTACCTGCTCAAGCCTTCGCTGTTCAGTGGTCGCGAGGTCAATGTGGTGGTGGACAGCCGTGAAGGCCCGACATTCGGGCAGACCATCGTCGATTGGTACGACGGTCTGAAACAACCAAAGAATGCGTTCTGGGTTGAGAACGGCGACGCTCAGGGCTTCTTCGATCTGCTGACTGAGCGCCTTGCGCGGCTGAAGTAAACCGATTGCCGGTCGACGTTCGTCGGCCGGTTCTTATTCGCGCTCGGGGTTGTGTGCTCCCATGTGATCGGCCGGGTATTTCTCGAATACCTGGCCAATGAAGGCTTGTGCCGCCTGAGTGCCGAGTTCCTTGACCAGCAGGTCTATACCGATGATTGCCAGTTCCTCTGGGCTTCCGGGGCTGTAGGAGCTTTGTCCTTGGGGCCACTTGGCTTTGATGTCGGCTTGGAGCGTTACGGTGGTCATGGAGGTCTCACGAGCTGAAATACTGGGTAATGCGCTGGGGCGCGGTTTTACCGGACGCAGTTAAGCATTTTGCGCGGCGTTTGGCACTGCTACTTAGGCATGAAGCAAGTGCTGTGCGACACTGTGCTCCTGTTTAATTGCCGGGGAATACCGCGTGCAGATCGATTTGAATGACCCCGAGAATCTCACCCTGGCCGCCGTGCGCCAATTGATCGCCAGTGCCAGTGATGACGAACATACTCAACTGCGTGTGACCAAGGCCGGTATCGCCTACCTATCATCTGGGGTAGTCGGGGGCACTGACATAGATGGCCTGTTGTTTCGTCTTGAGACCTGGGCAAAGGGCTCCGGTTACGTCGGAAATGTCGCTGCCAGCGACGAGGTCTGGGTCACACAGGTTTTCAACGCGCTGAAGCAAAACTGGCCCAAGCCACCTTTTGACTACATCGACATCTACTGATTATGTTCATATCTGGTCACGATTGATCGGGCGAATGACTGCTGATAGTCAGGCAGACTTGCCCGACGGCGATTTACGTCTTGAAACCAATCTGCAAGACGGTTGTCGCACGATCTCTGTTCATTTTTTCAATAGGAGGCTTCATGCCTTGGAAGCTCGCATCATTCGGTACTTTGTTGGCAGCACTCGCGTTGGCGGGTTGCAGCACCCCGGGTACCTCTGAGCCAGCCAAAGACGCCGCAGTGACCGATGCAGGTCATAGCCGCTGTGAGTCAAAGGCTGCCGAGTTCACAATCGGCCAGAAAGCTTCGCCTCAGTTGCTGGAGCAAGCCCGGGCCCGTGCCGGTGCGCAGAATGCTCGCATCCTCAAGCCCAACGATATGATCACTTTGGAATACCGCTCCGACCGCTTGAACCTAAACGCTGACGACAACTTGGTGATCACTCGCGTCAATTGCGGCTGATCGCTGCTTTTGCAGCGCCCATAAAAAACCCCGCCACATGGACGGGGTTTTTTTAGCTCAGCGGAGAATTACTCGCCGCGAACCTGTGCAGCTTGCATACCCTTTTGGCCTTTCTCAGCCACGAAGGAAACGGTTTGGCCTTCTTTCAGGCTTTTGAAACCGTCGCTTTCGATAGCTTTGAAGTGTACGAACAGGTCGTCACCGCCACCTTGAGGAGTGATGAAGCCGAAGCCTTTTTCATCGTTGAACCATTTAACGGTGCCGGTTTGGCGATTAGACATGGTGTATCTCCAAGAAACATATATTTTCAGTAGTGCTGTGCTGCTCAGGCCAACTGGGCACACCGGGCTATCATAGTCGAAATGTTCGGCTTGGGAGCCCCCCCAAGGCATTGTTTGCCAATCAATAGCGTTGCATTTAGTGCTTAGGTCGGCTGAAAGCCCCGGTCTACGGGGCTTTGGCGCGAAATATCAGCTGTTAAAAAAAGCCGTAAAAGCTGCGTAATTTGTGAGAAATGGCAGTTTTCGGGCGATTTTTCCAGCAGAGCGGCCGTCTGATCTGGCGCCGATCTTACTTTTTCTTCACGACTTTGCAGGATGAAATTGCAGCCACCGCTTTGTTTTTAAGTGGTGCGCTGGCGTTCGGATTGGTCATCAATTCCTTGATTTCGGAACTGCTCAATTCGGCGTTGATCTTGTCGGCGCCACATTCGCAGTGGGCTTTGGCCGTTTTGACGTCAACGTTCTGGCTGGCGGCCGCGCTGCAGTCGTTGATGAAACTGTCACGGGCACCGGCCGGCCAATTGGAGGGCGCAGCAGCCTGCGCGCCGATGGAAAGGAGGCTCAGGGTAGCGGCGAGAGCGAGGGTAGAAGTAAAACGCATCATGGGATGCTCCTTTGGGTCGAGGACAAACAGCGATTCTCAGTGGGTTTGAGGTAGTGCGTACAGCTCAAGTTCCGTTTTGCAGCTATAAAGGCTGGAATTAGTAGTTACCTGGCCTGGCGCCGGCGCGATGACCGTTCATCTGTGCTAGCATCGCTCCCCTGGCTATTCCCGGGCGCGCCATTTGCCGCCTTGCCATGTTCTTTTTGTTCACTCCAGTCACTCTGGTTCGATTATCGGTTGGCCGAAAGGCTCCTGCCGCTGTAAGGCAGGCGTTCATCACTGAACGGCCTGGTATTGGATCTTGTACTGGCTCATCCCAACCCACGTGACCTTTGGTAGGGGTCACCACTAGGAGAGGAGGCGCCATGCCAACTATTACTCTTCCCGATGGCAGTCAACGTTCATTCGATCATGCTGTATCCGTATCCGAGGTCGCCGCATCCATTGGTGCCGGTCTGGCAAAGGCTACTGTGGCCGGCAAGGTCGACGGCAAACTGGTTGATGCCAGTGACCTGATCACCTCTGACGCCAGTCTGCAAATCATCACGCCCAAGGATCAAGAGGGGCTGGAGATCATTCGCCACTCTTGCGCGCACTTGATTGGCCATGCGGTCAAGCAGTTGTACCCAACCGCGAAGATGGTAATCGGTCCGGTTATCGAAGAAGGCTTCTATTACGACATCGCCTACGAACGTCCTTTCACTCCGGACGACATGGCTGCCATTGAGCAGCGCATGCACGCGCTGATCGAGAAAGATTACGACGTCATCAAGAAAGTCACCCCGCGCGCCGAAGTGATCGAAGTGTTCACTTCCCGTGGTGAGGACTACAAGCTGCGTTTGGTGGAAGACATGCCGGACGAGCAGGCCATGGGCCTGTACTACCACGAAGAATACGTCGACATGTGCCGTGGTCCACACGTGCCGAACACACGCTTCCTCAAGTCATTCAAGCTGACCAAGCTGTCCGGCGCCTACTGGCGCGGCGATGCTAAGAATGAGCAGTTGCAACGTATCTATGGCACTGCCTGGGCTGACAAGAAGCAGCTGGCCGCCTATGTCCAGCGCATCGAAGAAGCTGAAAAGCGCGATCACCGTAAGATCGGCAAGCGCCTGAATCTGTTCCACCTCCAGGAAGAAGCGCCGGGTATGGTGTTCTGGCATCCGAACGGCTGGACCCTGTATCAGGTGCTTGAGCAGTACATGCGCAAGGTGCAGCGTGATAACGGTTACCTGGAGATCAAGACCCCGCAGGTCGTTGATCGCAGCCTATGGGAGAAATCCGGGCACTGGGCCAACTACGCCGACAATATGTTCACCACCCAGTCGGAAAATCGCGACTACGCCATTAAGCCAATGAACTGCCCATGCCACGTGCAGGTGTTCAACCAGGGCTTGAAGAGCTACCGCGAGTTGCCGATGCGCCTGGCCGAGTTCGGTGCTTGCCACCGTAACGAGCCGTCGGGTGCGCTGCACGGCATCATGCGCGTGCGCGGCTTCACTCAAGACGACGCCCACATCTTCTGCACAGAAGAGCAGATGCAGGCTGAATCCGCTGCGTTTATCAAGCTGACCATGGACGTTTATCGCGATTTCGGTTTCACCGACGTCGAGATGAAGCTGTCCACTCGTCCGGAAAAGCGTGTCGGTTCCGACGAGCTGTGGGATCGCGCCGAAGCGGCACTGGCCGCAGCGCTTGATAGTGCGGGGCTTGCGTACGACCTGCAGCCGGGGGAGGGCGCGTTTTACGGTCCGAAGATCGAGTTCTCGCTGAAAGATTGCCTTGGCCGCGTCTGGCAGTGTGGTACCCTGCAGCTCGATTTTAACCTGCCGATCCGTCTGGGAGCCGAATACGTCTCCGAAGACAACAGTCGTAAGCACCCGGTTATGCTGCACCGGGCGATCCTCGGCTCGTTCGAACGGTTCGTCGGGATCCTGATCGAGCACTACGAGGGTGCATTCCCCGCGTGGCTGGCTCCGACCCAGGCAGTGATCATGAATATCACTGATAAACAGGCAGAATTTGCCGCTGAAGTTGAAAAAACTCTCAACGAAAGCGGATTTCGTGCCAAGTCCGACTTGAGAAATGAAAAGATCGGCTTTAAAATCCGCGAGCATACTTTGCTCAAGGTCCCCTATCTTTTGGTTATTGGAGATCGGGAAGTCGAGATGCAGACTGTCGCTGTGCGTACTCGTGAAGGTGCTGACCTGGGCTCTATGCCCGTCGCCCAGTTCGCTGAGTTCCTCGCGCAAGCGGTTTCCCGGCGTGGTCGCCCAGATTCGGAGTAATTATTATTAAGCGTGAAATGAGACAAGATAAACGAGCTGCACCGAAAGCCCCGATCAACGAGAATATCTCGGCACGCGAGGTTCGGTTAATTGGCGCTGACGGCGAGCAGATTGGCATCGTCTCGATTGATGAAGCGCTTCGTATTGCAGAAGAGTCCAAGCTGGACTTGGTGGAAATCTCCGCCGATGCAATCCCACCTGTTTGTCGGGTGATGGACTACGGCAAGTCGATCTTCGAAAAGAAGAAGCAGGTTGCCGCGGCGAAGAAGAACCAAAAGCAGATTCAAGTAAAAGAAATCAAGTTTCGTCCAGGGACGGAGGAAGGGGATTACCAGGTAAAACTGCGCAACCTGGTACGTTTCCTGAGTGATGGGGACAGGGCCAAGGTATCCTTGCGATTCCGCGGCCGTGAGATGGCCCACCAGGAGCTGGGGATGGAACTCCTCAAGCGGGTTGAAGCTGACTTGCTTGAGTACGGTTCGGTCGAACAGCATCCTAAGATGGAAGGACGCCAACTGATCATGGTCATCGCCCCGAAAAAGAAGAAGTAATCAACAGGGCACGGCAGGCCTTCTGATTATGTTTATCAACTGAATGCGGAGTATCCGAACATGCCAAAGATGAAGACTAAAAGTGGTGCTGCTAAGCGGTTTCTGAAAACTGCTAACGGTATCAAGCATAAGCACGCTTTCAAGAGCCACATCCTGACCAAAATGTCGACCAAGCGTAAGCGTCAACTGCGCGGTAGCAGCTTGCTGCATCCGTCTGACGTGGCAAAAGTCGAGCGCATGCTGCGCCTTCGTTAATTTTGGATCAAGAATAGAGGAAGTAACTCATGGCTCGTGTAAAGCGTGGCGTCATGGCCCGTAAGCGTCACAAAAAAATTCTGAAACTTGCTAAAGGCTACTACGGCGCGCGTTCACGCGTATTCCGTGTTGCCAAACAAGCGGTAATCAAGGCAGGCCAATACGCCTACCGTGACCGTCGTCAGAAAAAACGTCAGTTCCGCGCTCTGTGGATCGCTCGTATCAACGCCGGTGCGCGTGTTAACGGTCTGTCCTACAGCCGTTTCATCGCTGGCCTGAAAAAAGCGTCCATCGAAATCGACCGTAAGGTTCTGGCTGAACTGGCCGTGAACGAAAAAGCGGTGTTTGCTGCGATTGTCGAGAAAGCTAAAGCCTCCTTGGCTTAAGTACCCCCGACAGTCACCTTGGGCTGCTCCTGTAGCCCAAGGTGGTAAACGTCATAAATAGGGGAAGAGCCTTCAAGCTCTTCCCCTATTTTGTATCTGGAGTCTGTACATGGAAAACCTGGACGCGCTCGTCGCTCAAGCTCTTGAGGCTGTGCAAAGCGCTGAAGATATCAATGCCCTGGAGCAAATCCGGGTTCACTACCTTGGCAAAAAGGGTGAATTGACTCAGGTGATGAAGACCCTGGGGAATTTGCCAGCCGAAGAGCGCCCGCAAGTCGGCGCGCTGATTAACGTTGCCAAGGAGCGCGTCACAGAGGTTCTCAATGCGCGCAAGGCGTCGATGGAGGAGGCCGATCTTGCGGCCAAACTCGCCGCCGAGTCTATTGATGTAACTTTGCCTGGCCGTGGCCAGGCCTCGGGTGGTCTACATCCGATCACCCGGACTCTGGAACGTATCGAGCAGTTCTTCACCCATATAGGCTATGGCATTGCCGAAGGCCCTGAGGTCGAAGACGACTATCACAACTTTGAGGCGCTCAACATCCCAGGCCATCACCCGGCCAGGTCGATGCACGACACCTTCTATTTCAACGCGAACATGCTGTTGCGCACCCATACCTCACCGGTACAGGTCCGCACCATGGAAGCGAACAAACCGCCGATCCGCATCGTCTGCCCAGGTCGCGTTTATCGTAGCGACTCCGATATCACCCACTCGCCGATGTTCCATCAGGTCGAAGGCCTGCTGGTTGATCGCGATATCAACTTCGCCGACCTCAAAGGCACCATCGAAGAGTTCCTGCGAGTGTTCTTCGAGAAAGAGCTGGCGGTACGTTTCCGTCCATCGTTCTTCCCGTTCACCGAGCCTTCCGCTGAAGTCGACATGGAATGCGTGATGTGCAGCGGTAAAGGCTGCCGAGTCTGCAAGCAGACTGGTTGGCTGGAAGTGATGGGCTGCGGCATGGTTCACCCCAACGTGCTGCGCATGTCCGGGATCGATCCGGAAGAGTTCTCGGGCTTTGCCTTCGGCATGGGCGTTGAGCGTCTGGCCATGCTGCGTTACGGCGTGAACGACTTGCGTCTGTTCTTCGACAACGACTTGCGGTTCCTCGCGCAATTTCGCTAGTCGTAACGAATCTTTAGGAGAGCAGGATGAAATTCAGTGAACAATGGCTGCGCGGCTGGGTAAGCCCGCAGGTAGATCGCGACGCGCTGGTTGCTCGTCTGTCGATGGCCGGTCTTGAGGTCGATAGCGTAACGCCGGCCGCCGGTGTTTTCAGTGGCGTGGTTGTGGGCGAGGTGCTGAGCACCGAGCAGCACCCTGATGCAGACAAACTGCGTGTGTGCCAGGTCAGCAACGGGGCGGAAACTTTCCAGGTTGTGTGTGGAGCGCCAAACGTGCGTCCGGGTCTGAAGATTCCGTTTGCCATGATCGGTGCCGAACTGCCAGGCGACTTCAAGATCAAGAAGGCTAAGCTGCGCGGCGTTGAGTCCAACGGTATGCTGTGCTCCCAGGCAGAGCTGCAGGTAGGCGAAGGTAACGACGGCTTGATGGAGCTGCCGGCGGACGCGCCTGTTGGCCATGACATTCGTGTCTACCTGGAACTGGAAGACGCCAGCATCGAGGTCGACCTGACCCCAAACCGTGGCGACTGCCTGTCCCTGGCTGGGCTGGCCCGTGAAGTGGGCGCGCTGTACAACGCCCCGGTTACCCGTCCAGTAGTTGCCGCCGTGCCTGCGGTACACGATGAAGTGCGTCCGATTGAGGTGCTGGCGCCAGCTGCCTGCCCACGTTACCTGGGCCGCGTAATTCGCAACGTCGACCTGTCCAAGCCAACTCCGCTGTGGATGGTTGAGCGCCTGCGCCGCGCCGACGTACGCAGCATCGACGCTGCCGTCGACATCACCAACTACGTGATGCTTGAACTGGGCCAGCCGCTGCACGCCTTCGATCTCGCCGAAATCAATGGCGGCATCCGCGTACGCATGGCTGAAGAAGGCGAGAAGCTGGTTCTGCTCGACGGCCAGGAAGTCAGCCTGCGCGCCGACACCCTGGTGATCGCTGACCATTCCCGCGCTCTTGCGATCGCCGGCGTAATGGGTGGCGAGCACAGCGGTGTTTCCGCGACCACTCGCGATGTCTTCCTTGAAAGCGCGTTTTTTGATCAAATCGCCATCGCTGGCAAGGCCCGCTCCTACGGCCTGCACACCGATGCGTCGCACCGTTACGAGCGTGGCGTAGACTGGAAGCTCGCCCGTGAAGCCATGGAGCGCGCCACTGGCCTGCTGCTGGAAATCACCGGTGGCGAAGCCGGCCCGATCACTGAGATTGTCAGCGAACAGCATCTGCCGTGCGTTGCGCCGATCACCCTGCGCGCCAAGAGCGTTGAGCAAATGCTTGGCCTGGTCATCGCACCGACTGAAATCGAGCAACTGTTGTCGGCCCTCGGGTTGAACATCTCTGCGGGCGGGGAAGGGCAGTGGCATGTTGAAGTGCCAAGCCATCGCTTCGATATCAGCCTGGAAGTCGATCTAATCGAAGAGTTGGCTCGTCTGTACGGTTACAACCGCCTGCCGGTTCGTTATCCGCAAGCGCGCCTGGCACCGCAACCCAAGGCCGAGGCGCGTGCGCACTTGCCAGAGTTGCGTCGTCTGCTGGTTGCCCGTGGTTACCAGGAAGCGGTGACCTACAGCTTCATCGATCCGAGACAGTTCGAACTGTTCAACCCTGGTGTCCAGCCCCTGTTGCTGGCCAACCCGATCTCCAACGACATGGCCGCGATGCGCTCGTCTCTATGGCCTGGTCTGGTGAAGGCCCTTTCCCACAACTTGAACCGCCAGCAAGACCGCGTGCGCATGTTTGAAAGTGGTCTGCGTTTCGTTGGTCAGTTGGACGGTTTGAAGCAAGAGCCGATGCTGGCCGGTGTTGTCTGCGGCAGTCGCTTGCCGGAGGGCTGGGCGCAGGGCCGCGATGCTGTGGACTTCTTCGACGTCAAGGCTGACGTGGAAGCCGTCCTTGGCTTTGCTGGTGCATTGGATGCGTTCACCTTCGTTCCTGGCAGCCACCCGGCGCTGCATCCAGGGCAGACTGCACGTGTTGAACGTGAAGGTCGCTTGGTAGGCTTCGTCGGTGCTATCCACCCAGAATTGTCGAAAACCCTCGGTCTCGACCGTCCAGTATTCGTTTTCGAGTTGGTCCTGGCTGAAGTCGCCTCGGGCAAGATGCCTAAATTCAGCGAGCTGTCGCGCTTCCCAGAAGTGCGCCGCGACCTGGCACTGATCGCTGACCGTGAAGTTGCCGCCACTGCCGTTTTGGATGTTATCCGTGAAAATGCAGGGGAATGGCTGACAGACCTCAGGCTATTTGACGTCTATCAAGGTAAAGGCATTGATCCGCATAGAAAAAGCCTTGCAGTTGGCTTGACCTGGCAGCATCCATCGCGCACTCTTAATGACGATGAGGTGAATACCACGACACAAAATATCCTCACCTCGCTCGAACAAAGGTTGAACGCCACGTTAAGGAAGTGACGTATGGGGGCTTTGACGAAAGCTGAGATGGCGGAACGTCTGTACGAAGAGTTGGGTCTGAACAAGCGCGAGGCCAAGGAATTGGTCGAGCTGTTTTTTGAAGAAATCAGACACGCTCTGGAAGACAACGAACAGGTCAAGTTGTCCGGTTTCGGCAACTTTGACCTGCGTGACAAACGCCAGCGGCCTGGCCGCAATCCAAAAACGGGAGAAGAAATCCCGATCACGGCTCGCCGTGTGGTCACCTTTCGTCCAGGGCAGAAGTTGAAGGCCCGAGTTGAGGCTTATGCTGGAACCAAGTCATAACGACGAGCTACCCGTCATCCCAGGCAAACGCTACTTCACCATTGGTGAAGTCAGCGAGCTCTGTGCGGTAAAACCGCATGTGTTGCGCTACTGGGAGCAGGAGTTTCCTCAACTTAACCCCGTCAAACGCACTGGGAACCGTCGGTATTATCAGCGCCAGGATGTGCTGATGATCCGACAGATCCGCGCGTTGCTGTACGACCAGGGGTTCACCATCAGCGGCGCTCGCCAGCGCATGTCCGGTGATGAGGCCAAAGACGATACCACCCAATACAAGCAAATGATTCGCCAGATGATCTCCGAACTCGAAGATGTGCTGGTGGTTTTGAAGAAGTAATACAGGCTTTTAAAATACTTCCACATTTCAAAAGCTTGCGGTATATTCCTGATCGCTTCGTTCAGAAGCGAACCCAGTAAAACGCCTAGTCGGGGCGTAGCGCAGTCCGGTAGCGCACTAGCATGGGGTGCTAGGGGTCGAGTGTTCGAATCACTCCGTCCCGACCATTATTCCTGAGTAATATCAGACACTTGAGCCGATCAGATAGATCGGCTTTTTTGTGCCTGCGCAAAACTGGCGCAAAACTACCCAGTGATTTCGCTGATATTCAGGTCCGGAATCGCCTCTGACCAGATGATTTCCTCATGGTCCCGCTGGTAGTTTTTGGTCATGCCCTCGCTCGCATGGCCAGCGATCTTTTGCCCATCCTTTCCGGCTTTCTTGTACAGGTGCAGCGACAGCGCTCGCACTTCGTGAAAGCCCGGCATTTCCTCTTCCTTCCATCCCGCGTAGCAGTTCGCCGCCTCCCTGGCCTCCTTGAATGCTCGCGTCAAATACCGCTCCTCAACCTTCGTCCAGTGGTCCTTTGTCTGTGCTTGCTTCCGTTTCAGCCGATCTGGTTTACGGTGCACCAAGTAGGGCGAGGCGTGCGCAGTAGTGGTCGAATTCTTTGAGAGTTAGCGACTGATCAACGAGGAACTGAGTGATCATCCGCTGAACAATTACCGCCTCTTCCTGAGTGCTTGCAGCGTGCTTGAGGATTTCGAGCGCGTCGTCGATAAGGATGTGAGCGCTCATAGGTTGCCATCCACGTCGTCTTCGAGCTCTTCCCGTTCTGCTGCAACCGCGTTAAAGGCGTAGGGCCTGAGCAAATCCATGGCGATTCGTTCCGCGGCTTCGATGGGACGCTGTTCGCCCATCAGTTCCGCAGCGTGGCCGCGTGAATCCGCCTGACTGCCAAGGATCGAGGAAAGAAAAGTCGAGTGAACGAATCACGCTCGTCCAGGCCGTCGATCTGGCGCTGATTCAGGATGCCCTGCAGTTAAGTGCAATACCGATCAAACGTCACCACCTGCGGTTGGCCGTGGCGACGCTTCCACTTGATGTCCATGCCGCACACCAACTGTTCCGCAGAATGTTCAAGCCCCTCCTGTTCCGGATTCGCGTCGCTGACCTCTGGAGGCAACTTAGCGTCGAAACGCTCATGGCAAATCTTCAATGCTGCGTTTATGGTCGCCTCCAAGGTGGCGGGTTGTTCACCTGTATTCGTCAACACTCATGCCTCCCGCTGGTTGCCGATGGGCGCGGGGGAGGAGTGCTGACGTAATAGAGGTGGGGAAGGGGCCGGAATATCGCTTTTTGAGGGGGCTCGTCTTGTTTCAAATAAGTGGCAACGTATCTGAGGCTGTGCCAGCATCCGGCAATAAACTTTGGCAAGGAAGCTGAACAATGCTCGATGCTCTGGAAGGCACGCCACTGTGGGTTTACGGCGCATTTCTCTTGGTCTGCTACTACGGTTTGAGTGCCAGGAAAACCAGTCGTGAAAGTCAGCGGTCGCTGATCATCACACCGGTTGTTTTGGTGGTCTGGTCACTCCTTTCTCTCAGCTACGCGGACCGCGTTGAGTTGACCGTGGGCAGTTGGGTCACGGGAATGCTTTTAGGTGGCTTAGTCGCATTTGCACTATTTCCTCGACGCGGACTGACTTTGGACGAGGAGGGCAAGCACCTGATCGTTCCTGGGACATGGAAAGTTCTTGGTATCTCGCTTCTCTTTTTTGCCGTGAAATACTTCATCGGTTATCAAGCTGCCGTACATCCAGAATTCTCGGCCACTGTGGGAATGCTCGCCCTTGCTGGTGCCGCATCAGGGTTTACGGTCGGCTTGTTCTGCGGACGCACGGGTGTCTTCTACTTGGCGTGGCATGCACTTCGAGATGTCCATGAAAGCAAACGCACTATCTGAGCTCGGTCGTTGATAGCTCGATGCGCTCTCATAGAGACGATCGGGCAGCAGCCTTGCAGTCGGCTGCCGTCATTCGATGACCGTCTTCGCACTCAACGACGCGACGGCCGTTAAAGAGCCTTTTCCGGCGCCGGTTGGTCGTTGGGTTGGGCGATGATTGTTTTGAGCTCTGCGCTCATGGGGAATTTGAGATTCAAGCCTTTGGGAGGGATGGGCTGAGTAAACCATTTATCGTAGATGGCGTTGATTTCACCCGAGACAAAAAGTGACTTGATCGAGTCATCCACGACTTTTTTGAGATCCGGATCACCCCGACGCATTGTGCAACCATAGATTTCGTTGGATTGCGGGGTGCCAGTCACCACCCAATCTTCCGGTTTCTTCGCCTTGGCCATCTCGCCCGCGAGCAATGCGTCGTCCTGCATAAACGCAATGGCGCGGCCGGACTCGAGCATTTGGTAAGACTCGCCAATGTCTTTGGCAGAGATTACGTTCATGTTCATCTTTTTCTCGGCATTCATGACCTTGAGCATCCGCTCGGCAGTGCTGCCAGCAGTAGTCACTACGTTCTTGCCGTTGAGATCTTGAAAGTCCTTGTAAACCGAATCCTTCCTGACCAACAGGCGGGTGCTGGCTTCAAAAATGCCGACCGAGAAGTCGACCTGCCGAGCTCTCTCGGCGGTATTGGTTGTGGAGCCGTACTCCAGGTCCACAGTGCCGTTTTGCACCAGTGGGATACGCGTCTGTGATGTCACCAGGTTGTACTGTACGTTCAGCTTGGGCATACCGAGTTCTTGCTTGATAGCCTCGACAATCTTTAATTGAATGTCATGGGAGTAGCCCACCGGCTGACCGGATCCGTCGGCAATATAAGAGAACGGAATGGACGAGTCTCGGTGACCCAGGGTAATGGTCCCCGAGGTCTTGATTTTCTTAAGCGTGCCGGTGGGTTCGGCAGCCATGAGGGCAGTACTACTTAAGGTCACAGTCAGGGTAACGCCCAGGATTGCAGGGAAGGCACGCATCAAAAGCTCCTCATTAGGGTGAAGCGAGAGGTCTCGCGGGGCTTGGCGACTCGCTTGTTGTTAGTGACGGTCCAGCCAGACGGTCTGTGCATTACAGAGCTCGCGCACACCGAAATGCGACAGTTCACGGCCAAAACCGCTTTTCTTTACGCCGCCGAAAGTGACGCGTGGATCGGTTGCGCAATAGCCATTGATGAATACGCCTCCGGTTTTCAGTTCGCCGGCCAGCTTCTGGGCAAGTTCGACATTGCTCGTGTAGATGGTCGAGGCGAGCCCGAATTCACTGTCATTGGCCAGTTCCAGAGCATGTGCGGCGTCCCGCGCAGTGATGATCGATGCCACGGGTCTAAGGCCGGAAACGTTAGTCATGACACCGTCCTGTAGGATGGGAATGGATGCATAGCTTTTAAGCAACAGCGCCGGTTTTGAATCAGATCGCGCGAGCCAAAATGGATTGTGCGCGACCAATGACCGGCGCATCGACCATTTGTCCATCCAGCACGAAAACGCCTTCACCTGAACGAGCGGCTTCGATAATGCGTTGCGCCCAGTGCAATTCTTCCTGGCTTGGTTTCAGCGCCTGATGAATGATCGCGACTTGGGTTGGATGGATACACAACGCGCCACCAAAGCCCATGTCGCGTGCAAAACGAACAGCACGTAGCAGCCCTGCGGTGTCCTGGATCGACGGAAATACCCCATCCAACGCTGGAGCGAGCGCGGCAACCCGGGTTGCAAGCAAAACGGCGTAGCGCGCATGGCTAAGGATTTCTTCAGCGGCAGGGCTGCCAGTAGACAGGTTCAGGTCCAGACCCAGATCCAGACTACCGAACGACAACCGCTCAACGCCTTGAGTGCCGGCAATTTCGTTGAGTGCTGACAAGCCCTTCGCGCTCTCGATGATTGGCCAAATCGGTTTTTCGGTACCGGCAGCTGTGGTGACCTGTTTCGCGCTTTCTGCTTTGGGCAGCAGAATTCCGATAACGCCGGCGTGGCGTCGGCAAAGATCCAGATCCGCAACATGCGCCCAGTGATCCGGGGCATTCACTCGGACCAGAATCCGTGCATCCGGAGCTTCGCTCAGGAACGCGTCGAGATTATCCCTCGCCTGCTCCTTGAGGTTTTCTTGCACGGCATCTTCCAAGTCAACGATGACTCGATCCGCTCCGGTGGCAATAGCTTTTGAGATGCGCTCTGGTCGAGTGGCCGGCACAAACAGGGCGGAGCGAACAATTGATTCGCTCATGGCGTTGCTCCATTGCTGAACTCGATCTCTCCAATCTGTGCTGTGCCGTCCTGATTGCCAGCCCAGACCTGTGCCTTGCCGTTTTCGATTAGACGTCCGCCCACCTCGAAAGGCTTAGGCGAAATCAGAGGTCGTACTCCGCGGAATGCGAAACGCTCAAGGCGCGCAGTTGGATGCGCTTTGGTAAAGGCACGCAAACTCAACGTAGCGATCAATGGACCATGTACCACCAGCCCCGGATAGCCTTCGTTCTCTGTCACATACGGCCAGTCATAGTGAATACGATGACCATTGAAGGTCACTGCGGAATAACGAAACAGCAGGGTTGGAGTGGGCTCTATCCGTTCCTGCCATTGGCCTTCAGGTAGCTTTTCTGTACCGTTCAGTTTGGGCGGGGAAGGTTCACGGTAAACAATGTCCTGATCGTCTTGAAGGGCGCGTTTGCCGTCCTGGAAAAACTCATGGCGTACTGTGACGAACAATAAGGAACCCGTGCGACCGTGCTTCTCCTCGACGTTGAGGATGGTCGATACACAGGTCACTTCAGCACCCACTTTTAATGGCTGGAAAAACTCAATTCGGCTTCCCGCCCACATGCGATTGCGGTTATGGGCCGGCGGCAAAAATCCCCCAAGCGCTGGATGGCCGTCCGGCCCCAGTTCGCTGGCACCCACCGGCTCCTGAAAAAATGCCCAGTGCCACAGGGGCGGCAGCGGCTCACCGGGTTGTGGTGCCGACTCGCCCAATGTCGCGGCAATGCGTCTGACCAGAGTGAAACTGATCCGGTCCTGGCTTTCCTGACGTCGTCCAATCCAGGCGGAAAAATCGGAACTGATGCTCATATTCTTTGCTCCAATTGGTCAGTGATCAGGCCAGGGTGGCCATTTCTGGAATCGCTTCAAAAAGATCCGCCACCAGGCCGTAATCGGCCACCTGGAAGATCGGCGCTTCTTCGTCCTTGTTGATCGCAACGATCACTTTGGAGTCTTTCATGCCGGCCAGGTGCTGGATCGCGCCGGAGATACCGACGGCGATGTACAGCTGTGGAGCAACGATCTTGCCGGTCTGACCGACCTGCATGTCGTTCGGAACAAAACCTGCGTCGACCGCGGCGCGCGAAGCACCCACGGCAGCGCCCAGCTTGTCGGCCAGGGCGTACAGGTGTTTGAAGTTGTCGCCGTTCTGCATGCCGCGGCCGCCGGAAACGACGATCTTGGCAGCGGTCAGTTCCGGACGATCGGACTTGGCCAGTTCTTCGCCAACAAAGCTGGAGATGCCAGCGTCGTGGGCAGCGGAGACGGCTTCAACGGCAGCCGAACCACCTTCAGCAGCAACCGGGTCGAAACCGGTGGCACGCACAGTTATCACCTTGATCGAAGCGGTCGATTGCACGGTAGCGATGGCGTTACCGGCGTAGATCGGACGCTTGAAAGTGTCTGCGCTTTCGACCGAGATGATCTCGGAAATCTGGTCAACGTCCAGCTGGGCGGCAACGCGCGGCAGGATGTTTTTGCCGTTGGAAGTGGCGGCAGCCAGGATGTGGCTGTAACCAGCGCCCAGCTCGGCTACCAGCGAAGCAACGTTTTCCGGCAGCTGATGCGCGTAAGCGGCATTGTCAGCGTTCAGGACTTTGCTCACGCCAGCGATTTTCGCAGCGGCTTCAGCCACGGCGCCAGCGTCCTGGCCTGCAACCAGAACGTGGATGTCACCGCCGATTCTTGCAGCAGCAGCCACGGTGTTCAGCGTGGCCGGAGCCAGCACTTTATTGTCGTGTTCAGCAATAACCAAGATAGTCATTTCAGGCTCCTTAACTCAAAGTACCTTCGCTTCGTTTTTCAGTTTCTCGACCAGTTCCGCCACCGACTTGACCTTGATACCCGCGCTGCGTGCAGCAGGCGCTTCGACTTTTACGGTCTTGTTGGTGGAGGCGGTGGAAACGCCCAAAGCGTCCGGAGTCAGCACTTCGAGAGGCTTCTTCTTGGCTTTCATGATGTTTGGCAGGGACGCGTAGCGCGGCTCGTTCAAACGCAGGTCGGTGGTGACGATGGCTGGCAGTTTCAGGGAAACCGTCTGTGCGCCGCCGTCGATTTCGCGGGTGACAGCAACGTTGCCGCCGCTGATTTCGACTTTCGAAGCGAACGTGCCCTGACCGTAGCCGCTCAATGCAGCGAGCATCTGGCCAGTCTGGTTGTTGTCGCTGTCGATGGCTTGTTTGCCAAGGATCACCAGCTGTGGCTGTTCCTTGTCGACAACAGCTTTCAACAGTTTGGCAACAGCCAGGGAAGTCAGATCTTCGGCGGATTCGACTAGGATGGCGCGATCGGCACCCAGAGCCAGCGCGGTGCGCAGTTGCTCTTGAGCGGTGGTCGGGCCGATGGAGACGACGATGATTTCAGTCGCAACACCTTTCTCTTTCAGGCGTACGGCTTCTTCCACTGCGATTTCGCAGAACGGGTTTATCGACATCTTGACGTTGGCGAGGTCTACGCCGGAATTGTCCGCCTTGACGCGGACCTTGACGTTGTAGTCGACCACTCGTTTCACAGCTACCAGTATTTTCATTGGGCAGTGTTCTCTCGAAAAACTTTGATCGTTGCAGGCAGGTTTTTTGTTTTCAGATGAAGGCTAAATCGCCCCGGCTGCGCGCATTAGTTCAATACGGTCTGTATCCAGCCCCAGTTCCCTGAGCACCTGTTCGGTGTGCTGACCGAGACCCGGTACGGCATCCATACGTGGCTCGAACGCGCTGTTGCTGCCGGGAGGTATCAAGCTCGGGACGGTACCGGCGGAGGTTTCGACTTCCCGCCAGCGATCACGCGCCTGAAGTTGCGGATGGTCCCAAACACCTTGCATGTCATTGACCCGAGCATTAGCAATTTGCGCATGCTCCAATCGATCAAACACGGCATCGAAATTGAGTGTGGAGAACGATTCAACGATGAGTGCCCGCAGCGCCTGGCGGTTTTCGACGCGCTTGAAGTTGGCAGAGAAGCGTTCATCTTTCGCCAGTTCAGGGGTAAGCAGTACCTTGTCGCAAAACAGCCGCCACTCTCGTTCGTTCTGCAACCCCAGCATGACTGTGGTGCCGTCACCGATAGGGAAGGGGCCATAGGGGTAAATCGTGGCGTGCGCGGCGCCGGCGCGAGGGGGAGGGGGAGAGCCGTTGTAGGCGTAGTACATCGGGTAGTTCATCCACTCGACCAGGCTTTCCAGCATGGACACATCAAGGTGGCTACCTTCGCCAGTGCGTCCACGCAACAGCAAGGCAGACAGAATTCCGGTGTAGGCGTACATGCCGGCCGCGATGTCAGCAATCGAGCAACCTGCCTTGGCCATTTCTTCCTCACCTGGTCCGCCGGTGACCGACAGGAAACCGCCTTCGCTTTGGATCAACAGGTCATAGGCTTTTTTCTTTTCATACGGGCCGCCTGCGCCGTAGCCTGAAATGTCACAAACGATCAGGCGCGGAAACCGCTGATGCAAAGCCTCAAATGAAAGTCCCATTCGTGCTGCGGCACCCGGCGCCAGGTTCTGCACCAGGACATCGGCAGTGGCCAGCAAGCTGTCCAGCACCTCGGTGGCCGAATCTTGTTTCAGATCGAGGGTCAGGCTTTCTTTCGAACGATTGGTCCAGACAAAGTGCGAGGCGAGACCGTTGACGCGTTGGTCGTACCCTCTGGCGAAGTCACCCGTGCCTGGGCGTTCGACCTTGATCACGCGCGCGCCAAGATCGGCCAATTGTCGGGTGCAGAAGGGAGCTGCAATGGCATGTTCAAGGCTGACGACGGTAATGCCATCGAGCGGACGGACGCCTTTGGATTGGCTCATGATTATTATCTCTTTTGTCATGGCTCCCCAGTCGCGCCTGTTCGAGCCGACGCGCTGGGTTTTACGCTGATCCTTTAAAAGGAGCGCGGCAGTTCAAGCAGGTGTTCGGCAACGTACGACAGGATCAGGTTGGTGGAGATGGGCGCCACCTGATACAGACGGGTTTCACGGAATTTGCGCTCGACGTCGTACTCGCAGGCAAAGCCAAAACCGCCGTGAGTCTGCAAGCACGCATTGGCGGCTTCCCAAGAGGCTTTCGCCGCCAGGTACTTGGCCATATTGGCACTGGCCCCGGCGTTGATACCGCTGTCGTATTCCTCGCAAGCACGCCAGCGCATCAGGTCAGCCGCTTCGATTTCAATGTGTGCTTCAGCGATGGGGAACTGAACGCCCTGGTTCTGCCCGATAGGGCGTCCGAACACGACGCGATCACGCGCATAGGCGCTGGCTTTTTCGATAAACCAGCGGCCGTCACCAATGCATTCGGCTGCGATCAGTGTGCGCTCGGCGTTCAGTCCGTCCAGGATGTAGCGGAAACCTTTGCCTTCCTCGCCGATGAGGCTATCGGCAGGAATTTCCAGGTTGTCGAAGAACAGTTCGTTGGTTTCGTGATTGACCATGTTGGCGATCGGCTGCACGGTCATGCCGTTGCCGATGGCCTCCCGTAGATCGACGAGGAAGATCGACATGCCCTCGGATTTTTTCTTCACGTCGGCCAACGGCGTGGTACGCGCCAGCAAGATCATCAGGTCGGAGTGCTGGACCCGCGAGATCCACACCTTCTGTCCGTTGATCACGTACTTGTCACCGCGTTTGATCGCTGTGGTCTTGATCTTGGTGGTGTCGGTGCCAGTGGTGGGTTCAGTGACGCCCATCGATTGCAGGCGCAATTCGCCGCTGGCCAGTTTCGGCAGGTAGTAGCTTTTCTGCGCCTCGCTGCCGTGTCGTAGCAGGGTGAACATGTTGTACATCTGGCCGTGCACGGTGCCGGAATTACCGCCGCAGCGGTTCACTTCTTCCAGGATTACCGAGGCCTCAGCCAACCCGAGGCCGGAGCCACCATATTCGACAGGGATCATCGCTGCCAGCCAACCTGCGTCGGTCAGTGCCTTGACGAAGGTTTCCGGAAAGCCTTTTTCTTCGTCGATTTTGCGCCAGTAAGCCGCATCGAATTCAGCGCACAGAGCGCGTACGCCCTCGCGGATGGCATTGAGTTCTTCAGAGTTGTGATCAGTCATTATTATTCTCCTCCACGCGTCACGCACAGCACCTGCCCTGCGTGACCGGGACCGGGCAAAAGGCAATCAGATCGGGTTGAAACCCAGGGCGGCACGAAAGCGATTCTTGATGTAGTGACCATCACGTGGTGGCAGCACCCGTGGCGGGTTTTCCGCCTTGATTTTGATCGTCGCAAGCTTGACGCCATCGCGAGTTGCAAAGCGCTCGCGCAAGTTATGTACGCCTTCCATGTCACGGATTTCATCGGTCCAGCTGAAGCCGCAAGTCTTTGCGACCTGATTCAGGGAAATACCAAAACCGGCGTGGCTGACTTGCATGCCGGTTTCACCAAAGTGACCGTTATCCAGCACAGCGATGGTCAGGTTGGCAGGCTTCTGCAGTGCCACCGTGGCCAGTGCGCCGAACCCCATGAGCAACTCGCCGTCACCGGTGACCACCACCACCGATTTGTTTGGCTGCGCATTCGCCAGGCCCAGGCCCACAGTGATTGCGCTGCCCATGGCGGCCCAGAGGTAATAATTCAGATCGTTGTCACCGGCTGCCATCACGTCATAGGACGCAGAGCCCAGCCCCGTCACGACCAGCACGTCTTTGCGGTCGGCCAGTAAGGCCTTGACCACTTCGCGGCGGCACAGAGTGTGGTTTGCGCTTACTTGACCCATTTCTTTTCTCCAATCAGGCGCTGGCCGAGCAGCAGGGCAGTGGACGAATCACCGTTGAAGGCCATGGTCGCGGCACCGTGCAGCAGCGGGGCGACGTCTTCCGGGACGTCCGCGCGCCAGGTCATCACTTTCATCAGGTTCAGGGAGGCTTCTGTGGCCTGGCCCATCGGGTTCTGCCACGCGTTGAATTCGGCCCAGTCGCCGCGCATGGTGACCACCATCAACAGCGGGAAGCCGGCACAGACTTGAAGTGCCAGAGTGTTGATGCAGTTACCGACTCCGCTGGACTGCATCAGGAGGGCACCGCGTTCGCCGCCAAGCCATGCGCCGGCGAGATAGCCGATGCCTTCTTCCTCGGTGGTGAGGACAACAGCCTTGATGTCCGGGTCTGCATACGACATACGGATCGCCGCCGAGTGGCCTGCATCCGGTACGAAGACCACGTGTTTGACGTCGTGGGCCTTGAGCACGCGGAACACGTCCTCTTGCCAATCCTGTCCCACGGTGTGTTCAGCTTCTGTTGACATGCCAATCTCCCAAGCAGTGCTGCTTTTGTGTTTTCACCCATTCTGGGAGGGATGGAGGAGAAGGACGACTACCGTTTTTGTCTTTGAGATATGCCCATTTTGTATAGCA
Organism: Pseudomonas sp. Irchel 3H9; assembly: GCF_900187495.1. Lineage (NCBI taxonomy): Bacteria > Pseudomonadati > Pseudomonadota > Gammaproteobacteria > Pseudomonadales > Pseudomonadaceae > Pseudomonas > Pseudomonas sp. Irchel 3H9. The sequence continues at coordinate 639,945 of NZ_FYDK01000004.1, forward strand.
GGGGGGGAATGCGTGGCCTCTTGGGCAACGGCGATAGCCACGCATTATGGGAAGGGAAATGATTGACGCAGAGAGGTGCAGAACGTACGGAATCGCTTCGCGACCCCTACGCAATGAAGCGTCATCCATAGCGTAGACAATGCGAATGTAAGGGCCAAGGCCAAAAGCGCTTCCATGCACCACTGCCACATCCGCGTCGTCGAGCAGCGCATGCGCGACATCTTTGTCGGTGTGCAGTACTCGGCCGGTATCAAGAGGCCCGTCTTTGACTCAAGTCAGTTCAAGGATCTTGATCTGGATTGCAGGCATGGCCAAACCGGGGAAGGTAACCAAGGTTCATCAAGCGCATTCATCACAAGTAGCATAGGTATTCGCTATCCAATGATTTTAAAAGGGCCCATGGGCCCTTTCAAAAAACCACGGTAATCGTCAGTGCCTCAGATCCTTGCAGCCTGCGATTTGATGCAGCCCCTAAGTCCGGTGCGTTCTTCGATCTCACCCGAGCCGCTGATGTAACCATAGCGGGACAGGTTGGGCATTAGCATCGCTGCGATGAACGTGATGGTTACTACGGCCGCGACGTAGAAGAAGAAATACTCCTCAATACCCTGCGACCGAAGCGACAAGGCGACGTATTCGGCGGTGCCACCGAACGCCGCGTTGCCGACGGCATAAGGAAAGCCCACACCCAATGCACGTACCGCTGGCGGGAACAGTTCAGCTTTGACGATACCGGCAATCGGGGTGTAGAGCGACGCGATTGCCAGGCCGCCAAATACCAGCAGGAACGCTGTAAATGGACTGCTGACTGATTGCAGTGAATAGAGCAGGGGGATCACCAGTAGCATGGCCAACCCGGAAAACAACAACATATGGACCTTGATTCCGATTCGGTCAGCGAGCAGACCAAAGAGTGGCTGACAAAACATGAAACCGACCAGGGCGGCCGTCATGATGAAACTCACCGTTTCCGGACTAAACCCCGCAGAGATCACCAGAAATTTCTGCATGTAGGTGGTGAAGGTGTAGAAGTAAAGTGAACCGCCAATGGTAAACGCGACCACCAGTGCCACTGCGCGTTTGTGTTTGAACATGCCACGTAGCGAGCCGGCATCTTTGCGGTTCATTTCTTTTTTTGTGGCGGTTTCATGCATCGCGCGACGCAAATACACGACTACGATAGAACTAAAGGCGCCGATGAAAAAAGGAATTCTCCAGCCCCATTCCCGCAATTCCTCGCCGGTAAGGGTTTGTTGAAGTATGACCACGGTCATCAGGGCGAGGAGTTGGCCTGCGATGATGGTGAAGTACTGGAATGATCCATAGAAACAACGGCGTCCAGGTGTCGCGATTTCACTGATGTAGGTGGCGCCGGTGCCGTACTCCGCGCCCACTGACAGCCCCTGAATCAGCCTGGCAACGACAAGCAAAACTGGCGCCGCCACACCGATGGTTTCATAGGTCGGCGTGACGGCAATCAACAAGGAACCGGCGCACATCATGAACACCGAGATAATCATCGATACCTTGCGGCCGCGGGTATCAGCAATCCAGCCAAAAATCCAACCGCCGAGCGGCCGCATGAAAAAGCCGACGGCGAAGACGCCGGCGGTTGCGAGCAACTGACTGGTGGTGTCGCCTTTGGGGAAAAACGAGCTCGCAAAATAGATGGCGGTATAGGCGTAAATGAAAAAGTCGTACCACTCCACCAGATTGCCCGAGCAGGCACCCATGATCGCTCTGACACGATTCGGACTTTTCATCTGATCGGACTTTTCAGTGTGGCGTGTTGAGTCGCTGGTTGATGCAGACATTCTGTTCACCCTTGTTTCAAGGCGAGACGATACGAGGCCCACGCTGATGCGTGTCCGACGTTGCTAGCTCGATGGGTTGATGTGCTTAACGCAAGTGCTGTGACCCTTCGACGACCAAGGCACATGAAGCGGGGGGGTGTATATGAGAGGTCAGCTGTTCGCTGACTGTATAAGGCGGGTCGGTCAGGTAACGAGAAAGGTAGTAAATCATGGCGGCAAGCCCTCGAATCTTATTCTTGTAGTCAGTCGATCGCTCTTGGCGTCGACGTTGATTGCACGCTACCGCAGAGTGACGAGGGTAATAAGCCGTCAGCCAGGTCTAACTGATATACCGAAATTCTATAGCTTGTCTTGCAGCCCCTACGGGCTGGGGGATACAGCCGGCTAGAAAGCCATTAGGCCCCATGCGACGCGGGCCCTGTGGCATTCCAGGAAACGCTAATGCGTTTACACTCAGACTACTTTCGACGCATTTCGCGCCGAGCCCGACTTTGACTGGCCTGGTAATGGATGTCGTTCAACTCAAAACCTTGATTCATGTGGCCGAGCTAGGCAGTCTCAGCAAGGCCTCAGACCGGCTTCACATCGCACAACCGGCACTCAGCCGACAAATTCGAATGCTGGAAAAAGAACTCGGCACCTACCTGTTTGATCGACATGGACGAGGCATGGAGATTACCGATGCTGGTCGCGAGGTGCTGGCGCATGCCACTCGAATCATGGAGGAAATGGAATCCATTCGAAGTTCGGTGGTGGGCGGAAAGACCTCTTTTCGGGGAACGGTCGTCATCGGTACGACGCCGACGGTAGCGGAAATTGTCACCGTCCCTTTAGTGCGCAAAATCAAAGACGCGCATCCGAATCTTGCCGTCAGATTTTCCTCGGCCTTCAGCGGTTATCTGCTGGATTGGGTTCAGCGTGGCGAATTGGAACTGGCGATTTCTTACGATCCCCAACCCCTGCATACACTGCGTATTGTGCCGGTAATGATGGAAAACTTGCTGCTGGTCGGACCTGCCAGTGCCAAGCTGCGCCTGGATGTGCCGGTGTCATTCGAGTCTTTGGCCGAGCAGCAGTTGGTGTTGCCAAGCGCCCGCCACAGTCTTCGCGTGATTCTGGATAATTGTGCGCGAGAAGTCGGCATCAAGCTCAAAACCAGCGTTGAAGCTGACTCCTTCGGCGCGATGATTGACCTGGTTCGTAATGGCTTCGGTTTGACAGCTTTGCCACTGGCATCGATTTATACGCAGATTGAATCGGGAGTGCTCAGTGCTGCACCTTTGGTCGACCCTATTCCCATGCGTAAATTGGTCCAGGTATTTCCCGCGGACAGGCGAGTCAGCCCGGCTGCAAAATTTGTTGGGGATGCGTTCATCGAGATTGCTGCCGATCTAGTAGGTCGCGAAATCTGGGCAGGGCACATGCTTTGAACAACATCAATCCTCGACCATGAACCTATGAAGGAAACCCCTGTTGTGTGAGTTCACGCCGCTTTTGGCCCTTTTTCGCGCTGCCTTTGGCACCAATCCTGTCTGATATTTCTCTTCCTTTCTCAGCTTTTTCGCATGTCAGATAGCCTTGCCAAAAGCCCTGTTTCCGGGCGATTAGGGCGTTTTTCCTCACCGGCTCCGCGGCGCTAAACCCTGGAAGCTCAGTTCCGATTCTTCGTTCTTAAAGGTCACCATCCAACATCCGCGAAACCGGCTGTACGTCACGCGGGCCGTGCCTTTGAAGACAAACGGAAGCAGCGAAAGCCGGACTTCCGATTGTGCGCTAGGGAAACGGAACAGAGCGCGGGGAGGGCGCATCTATTCGAATTGATTGCTGACGGGCTGTGGGCCTCCTGAAGACCCTTTGATCACAAGGCCCAGGGGCCGATTTGGAATCAAACAATCGCGTTCGAGAGCCTGCCTCATACCTCCAAATTCGACGTTTTTGGGCCCAAACCGCAGTGCCAAACAGACCGCAAATTCACCCGACTTCTTGCTGTTTTGGTGACAAACCATTTTGCAGGTAGTTGGCACCGATTGAGTGCCGCTGAACCCTCGAAAGATCCGTCGGCCGCGGCTTCTAGCGGTCAGCTCGGAATCTCTTGCAAGGTCCTGGTCGGTGCCAAATCCGCTTCTAACTCACAGCGCTATACCGAGAGCTTCGCTCAGTACGTTGTGGCGATAACCTGTGCTAATTGCATATCAGGCATGAAAGGTGGGCTGTAGGTCGAGTGATAGTACCTGGACGCCTGCTCAAACTGGGCGCCGCGGATCTCGCCCTCTGAACCGATAAACGCCAGTGCATCGGCCTTGGCGGCGCCGAAATATTTGCTGGGATGACTTGTCACATCACTGGCGAAGGAGCTGAAGAAGGTGGGCCCCGATGTCGTCCAGAACATGGCGCGGTCGCCGGGTTTCTTGATCTCTCCTGCCATCGCTTGAGTGGCAAATAACGCCAGCCCTGCGATGATTGCTGCCTTCCATGAGTCCATTCGTCGTCGCGCCCCTTTTGTTTAATCAGCCCAGGGTAGCAGCGCAGGCGCGGTGATTTTGCTGGGCTGGAAAAATTTCCCATATCCGGCGCATCCATCTCGGCGAAGGAGAAGCTCAATCAGGCCTAACGCGCACGTATCAAAACGTTTGCCCCATGGAAAACTGGAACACCTGCTTATCTGCATTCTCCGGCGTTCGAATCGGATACGCCAAGTTCACACTCAGCGGCCCCAAAGGGCTGTACCACGTCACGCCCACGCCTACCGAGCTGGCCATCTGGCTCAAATCCACGCTGCCACAGCCCTGGGTGGTGCTGAGGTAGCACTTGTCCGAATACACCGTGCCTACATCCCAGAACACTGAGGTCCGTACAGATTTGTTGTCTTTGATAAACGGCACCGGGAACAGGTATTCCGCGCCGCCGGTTATCAGGATATTGCCGCCCAAAGCCTCGGTGTCGCGGTCGGTGTAGTACGCCTGGCCGGCGCTGGAGTAGGCGCCGGTGGCCGGGGTGTTGCGTGGGCCGAGGGTGCCACTTTCAAAACCACGCACACTACCTTCGCCGCCTGCCGTGTAGGTTTCGTAGAAGGGCAGGCTATCGGTCGAGCCATAGCCGCCGCCGTAGCCAAGCTTGGTATGGAAGCGAAGCGACGTGCTGTTGGTGATAGGCAGGAAGGTCTGCCCCGAGTAGTCGATCTTGTAGAAGCTCAGGTCGCTGCCGGGCACTGTCACCATCACGTTGAGGTTCTGTGAGTGTCCGCGGGTGGCCAGTACACCCTTATTCAGCGTCGATTCCGACCAGCCCAGGTTGGCCTTGAAGTTGGTGAACTCCTTGCCTTCGCGGTCGACGAAGTCGTAGATCTCGTCTGCGCTGTAGGTGCCCGGTTCAATGCTGTCGTGTTGCGCCGTGAGGCCAAAACTCAGGCGAGAGGTTTCGTTGATCGGGTAGCCCAGGGTTGTGCCAAGGCCAAAGCTATTGATTGCGTAATAGGAAACGCCATCATCGTAGTAGTCGTTGTAGTCAGTCTTGCTGTAGAACGCGTTGTAGCCCAGGCTCACGCCGTCGGGAGTGAAATAGGGGTCGGTAAAACCGATGTTGTATTTGCTCTGGTACGACGAGCGGGTCAGCCCCAGGCTGGCGTAATTACCGGTGCCCAGGAAGTTGCTCTGGCTGATCGAGCCGCCGAGGATCAGGCCCGAACTTTGGGCAAAGCCGACACTGGCGGTAATCGATCCAGACGCCTGTTCTTCCACGGCGTAGTTCACGTCCAGTTGGTCATCCACACCGGCCACCGCCGGCGTTTCCACGTTCACTTCCTTGAAGAAGCCCAGACGGTCAAGGCGCACTTTGGATTGGTCGATCAAGTAGGTCGACGCCCAGCCACCTTCCATCTGGCGCATCTCACGGCGCAGCACCTTATCGTCTGTCTTGGTGTTGCCACGGAAGTTGATCCGATTGACGTAAGCCCGCTTGCCGGGGTCGACGCTGAAGGTAACGTCAACCGTATGATCTTCCTCATGCACCTGCGGAACGCCGTTGACGTTGGCGAACGTATAGCCCTCGTTTCCCAGGCGACGGGTGATCAGCTCCGAAGTGGTGGTCATCAACTTGCGCGAAAACACCTGGCCCTTTTGTACCAGCAGCAGCGAATTGACCTGATCCTCAGGCACCTTCAGCTCACCACTCAGCTTCACCGAACGAACCCTGTATTTCTGGCCTTCCTGGATGTTCACGGTGATATACACGTGTTTTTTGTCCGGGGTCATGGAGACTTGGGTCGAGGCGATATCCATGTTGATATACCCACGGTCCAGGTAGTAGGAGCGCAGCCGTTCGAGGTCGCCGGAGAGTTTTTCCCGAGCGTATTTATCGTCGTTCTTGAAAAATGACAGCCAGTTGCTGGTCTTGAGCGTGAACTGGTCGATCAGTGCTTCATCCGGGAATGCTGTATTGCCCACCACATTGATGTGCTGGATCGACGCCACTTCGCCTTCATTTATCTTGATCTTCACGCCCACGCGATTGCGCGGTTGGGGCACGACCTCAGTGTCGACCGAGGCCGAGTAGCGGCCCTGGGCAACATATTGGCGCTGCAATTCGTTGCGCACGCCTTCCAGCGTGGCTCGCTGGAAAATCTCGCCCTCAGCCAGGCCGGACTGCTTCATGCCTTTCATCAGGTCTTCGGTGGAGATTGCCTTGTTACCCTCGAACTCGATACTGGCAACCGAAGGCCGCTCAACTACATTAATAATCAGCACGTCGCCTTCGCGACTAAGTTGAATGTCCTGGAAGAACCCGGTCTTGAACAGCGCGCGGGTCGAGTCCACCAGGCGCCGGTCATCCGCTTCATCGCCTACGTTCAGCGGCAATGCGCCAAACACACTGCCTGCAGAGACCCGTTGCAGGCCGTTGATTCGGATATCCGAGATTTTGAAACCCTGGGCGAGCGCCAGTGAGGTATTGAGCAGCAGCGCAACCGAGCAGAGCAGGCGCGAAAAATTCATCAAGATCTTTTCCAGAATACAGCGCCGGCGCAGCCGGACGGGTGAACAGGCAGCTTAAGAGCGTGCGGCGTTTGGTGCGGTTAACCGAATGTCAAGTTAGGTAAAGGTTGGCCTGCAAAAACGCGCCAGGGCCAATAATGCGCGACCACCCACTGACGAGCTCGCGATGATCTCCGTACTGTTAGTCGACGATGACCAGGAACTCACTGGAATGCTGAGCCAATACCTGGCGCGCGAAGGATTTGCTGCGACCGCCGTGCACACGGGCGAGGAGGGTGAAGCAGAGGCGTTGTCAGGGCGCTACAGCATTGTGGTGCTGGACGTCATGCTGCCCCAGCGCTCGGGGATCGAGGTGCTCCGGCGCATTCGCGCCGTCAGCCAGGTGCCGGTGGTCTTGCTCACCGCCCGTGGCGACAACATCGACCGCATCACCGGCCTGGAACTAGGTGCCGATGATTATGTACCCAAGCCCAGCTCCCCCGGTGAGCTGGTCGCTCGCCTGCGCGCCATCATGCGCAGGGTGCAGCCAGCCGGCCAGCCGACCTCGGAGATGATTAAGACCGGCTCGCTGGTGTTGTGGCCGGGCAAGCGCCAGGCAATATGGAAAGGGGTTGAGCTGGGCGTGACCAGCACCGAGTTCAGCCTGCTCGAAGAGCTCGCCCGCAGTGCCGGGCAGGTGGTGAGTAAAAAGGACCTGTCGTTGAACGCCTTGGGTTGCCCGTTGACCCGCTACGACCGGCGTATCGACGTGCACATCAGCAGCATTCGGCAAAAACTCGGGCCACGCGCGGATGCCAAGGCGTGGATTCAAAGCGTGCGCGGCCTCGGCTACCTGTTGATTGCCGAATGACCAAGCCCAGCCTGCTGTTCTGGAAGCTGTTCCTGGCCTTCTGGTTGGCCACCAGCCTGACGTTCCTGGCGGGGGTCGGCGTGATTGAACTGGGCAGTTTTCGCGCGGGTGATCCGCACGTGGAAGCCATTCTTACCAGCGAAGAAAGACTGCTGGAGCAATTTGGTGTCGAAGCGGCCACCCAACTGCTTAACGTGTGGGAGCATCCCTCGGACGAGGCCATTGGGGTGTATGACAGCGCGGGTCACCTGGTGGCCGGTTCAACGGTGCTGAACCCGGTCTATGAGCGATCAATCATCAGTAAGGAAGGGCTGTCGCTGTCGGTCAAGTCCACCCATGCCCCCGACGATCACGGCAGGCCCTGGCGCCAGATCCCGCTGATTATCGGTACGCTGATGAGTGCGTTGTTCAGCGGTTATATGGCGTATTACCTGGCCTGGCCCCTGGCTCATCTTAAGCGGGCCATGAGCGACGCGGCCCAAGGGCGTTTTGAAACCCGGGTCAAGCCCGCCATGGGCAAGCGCCGAGATGAAATCGTCGACTTGGCCGAAGACTGCGACCGCATGGCCAACCAGCTGAAGGTGCTGGTAGAGGCCCAGCAGCACTTATTGCACGATATCTCCCATGAGCTGCGTTCACCCCTCACGCGCATACAGGCCGCCATCGGGTTGTTGCGCCAGGATGTGGCGCGCGTGGAAATGCTCGAACGCATCGAGCGCGAATCCGAGCGCATGGACACGCTGATCGAGGCGCTGCTCACCCTGGCTCGTCTGCAGGGGCGCCCCGAAAGCATTGAGCGTGACGCCGTGGACATCGTCGAGTTGCTGGGGATGATTGTCGAGAATGCGCAATTCGAAGCCGGCATCAAAGGCTGCCGCGTGCACCTTGGGGCATGTCCGCCATTTATTGCCTGTGTCAGCGGCGAATTGCTGTACCGCTGCTTCGAAAACGTGATCCGCAACGCTGTGCGCTACACACGGCCTGGCACCACGGTGCAGGTGTCGGCCCGGATCAGCAGCGATGGGAACCGCCTCTGCGTGCACATCACCGACCAGGGGCCGGGTGTCGAAAACCGCCGGCTGCGTAGCATTTTTAACCCGTTCGAGCGCGGTGCAGGGGACGCCAGCGTGGGCTTTGGCCTGGGCTTGGCCATTGCGGCCAGGGCAGTGCAAATGCATGGCGGCAATATTGTGGCGCGCAACGAGCCGACCGGGGGACTGACGGTGGAGGTCAACCTGCACAGCGCGCGATCTTTACACGACATTACATTGGCTTGACCGCCCTGTACGTCGCACCTCTTTAGACTGGTCACCATTGATTGAGTGGAGGTGGCGATGTTTCAGGTGCATAAAAAAGGCTTTGTGCCCGGCAGGAAAATGGTCGATGGCCTGGTCCCTTATGACTTCTTTTGTGAAGACAGCCCGGCGATCAATCTGTTTGTGTTTACCGGCGCGGCCACGCCGGATGCGACCGTGCAGGAGCAGACTTTATGGGGTTTCACCCGGCTCGAACGTTTTGAAGCAATGACCGGCGCCCTGTTGAGCAACAAGCAGCACGCCGGATGGTTTCAAAGTGTCAGCGTCCTCACCGGACCCAGCCAGAACGGAACGCAGAGCGTGAAATTCCAGCGCGTGCTGAAGATCATCAAGCACGCTAGCCCCACCCGCAACGTCGACTACGAGATCCTGACTGACGAAGGCGACACCTACTTCACCCGTCAGACCGTTGCGCAGGACACCGCACAAACCATCATCTATTCGGCCGAATCCGTCTGATTCTGCACGGGCAGGTGGCTGTTACCGGCGACCGCACTGCCCCGGCATGGGGCATTTTCTGAGCCATTTGGTAGCACATTCCTACACCGTCTTTGCGTATGCCGTCAGGCACTTGCGACCTATTTCATCCAAATCAATCACTTGGCTTACCCCATGAACGATTGGCACGCATTCTGCATTTATGTATCCGTGGATAATTGGATACAAAAATTCAAAAGGTGCAGCCGATGCAGTTCGCCCCCGCTTACGTTGATCGCCAGCCTCTCACTGCCGAGGAGGAGGCCTACAAGTTCCTCCTCGACGCCATCTGCGGTGGCCGCTACCACAAGGGCGACCGGCTGATTGCTGAGGATATCGCCAGCGAGATCGGCATGAGCCGCATGCCGGTGCGCGAGGCGTTCCGTCGCCTGGACGCCCAGGGCCTGGTGACCTTGCGTCCCAACCGTGGCGCCATCGTCAGCGGCCTGGATATCGATGAACTGCACGAAGTGTTCGAGATGCGCAGCGCCCTGGAAGGTCTGGCGGTGCGCGTCGCGGTGGGCCGTATCGGTGAGCGGCAACTCGCCGCGCTGGAGCGCCTGCTCGACGAGATGGACGACTACCGCGATGAAAGCGCCGTGTGGGTCAGCCGTCATCGTGCCTTCCACGAATACCTGTGCAGCCTCAGCGGTCGCCCGCGCCTGATGAAGCAAATCTCGGCGCTGTACTCGCTGGTGGAGGCGCCCATGCGCTTGTGGTTGCAACACGGCGAAAAACCCCTCAGCGCACGTCAGGAACACGCGGTGATCCTTGAGGCGATCCGCGCCGGTGATGGGGCACGCGCTGAAGCGGTGGTGCGCGAACACATCGAAGGCACCGTGCCCGCCCTGATCCAATTCCTGCAATCCGAACAATAAGAAAGCTGTCGTGTGTTGACGTTGAGTCCTGCCCCCGTTACTTAACGAACTGGAGTGTCTGGTCATGCATAAACGCCGTGCCTTGCTGATGGCTGTCTCCCTCGGCCTCTGTACCCAATGGGCTTTTGCTGCGCCCCAGGTGCCGGAGCGCCTGCAGAAAGTCGACAAACTCACCTACTGCTCGGGGATGGATTCACCGCCCCTGGTGTCCTTCGACGAAACCCAACAACCGCGCGGGCTCACTGTCGATCTGGGGCTGGAAATAGCCAAACGCCTGGGCGATAAGCACGTGCAATGGCGGGTGATTCCGTTCTCCGGGCTGGTGCCGGCGTTGCTCGCCCAGCAGTGCGACATGATCGTTGACCAACTGTTCGACAAACCCGAGCGGCGCCAGGTGATCGACATCGTCAACTATATGTATTCCAGCCAGTCGGTGGTGGTGCCCAAGGGCAACCCCAAGGGCATCAAGACCCTGGATGACTTGTCCGGGCACAAGGTCGCGGTGCTCAACGGTTCCACTATCAAGACCCTGCTCGATACCCAGAATGAAAGCCTGACCAAGGCCGGCAAGCCGCCGATGAAACTGGTGGTCTACAACACCGACACCGATGCCTTTCAGGCCCTGCGCATCAGCCAGGTCGACGCATACGGCACCACCGTGGAAACCGCCGGCTACTACGCCGCAATGGCCCCGGATCTATTCCAGGAAGGTGTGCCCGCGTTCAGCCGCATCCTCACCGGCCTGGGCATGCGCAAGGACGACCCGCAGCTCACCGCCGCCGTACAGCAGGTGATCAGCGACATGCGCAGCGACGGCAGCTACGTGCAATTGCTTAACAAATGGCATGTCAGCAGCGACACACTCGACTGAGGCGCACCGACGATGAATTTCAATTGGGATGTGTTCTGGCAGTACCTGCTCCAGCCCAGTGGGGTGTACCTCACCGGGCTGTGGCTGACCTGCCTGATCAGCATATTGGCGATGCTGCTGGGCTGTGCGTTGGGTTTGGCGGCGGCGCTGTTGCGCCTGTCGAAGAATCCGCTGCTGCACCTGCCGGTGCGCTTTTACGTGTGGTTGATGCGCGGCACACCGTTGCTGGTGCAGATCGTGTTTTTGTACACCGCACTGGCGGCTGGCGGGATTTTCCGCTTCGAAGACATCGAGCTGTTCGGCCTGATCGTTCCCGGCAATATCCAGGCAGCCATCATCGCCCTGGGCCTCAACGAAGGTGCGTACATGGCCGAGATCATCCGCGCCGGTATCGGCGCGGTGGACAAAGGCCAATACGAAGCGGGGCGTTCCCTGGGTATGGGCTTTGCCAAACTGATGCGGCGCATCGTGCTGCCCCAGGCGTTCCGCGTGATCGTGCCGCCGTTGGGCAATGAGTTCAACGTCATGCTCAAGAACACCACCCTGGTCAGCGTGATCGGCGTGCAGGAGCTATTGCTTAGCACGCAGATGATCACCTCGGCGACCTTCCGCGTGTTCGAGCTGTACCTGGTGGTCGCCCTGTATTTCCTGACGCTGACCACCCTGTGGGGCTTCTTCCAGCGCTGGCTCGAAAATCGCTTCGGCCAGTCCGATCGACCTTCCTCGCCACCGCCGGCCGCCAGCCGTATGTTCGGTCGCAGCACCCTGAAATTGCTGAGGGGACGTTAACCATGGCGCACCAAAGTGAAGAGCTGATCATTGAGGCTTTGGATGTTCAGAAGTCGTTCGGCGAGTTGCAGATTCTCAAGGGTATCTCTCTGCAAGTGCGGCGGGGCGAAGTGGTGGTGCTGATCGGCGCCTCCGGCTCTGGCAAGACCACCTTTATCCGCTGCATCAACCTGCTCGAAGATATCCAGGGCGGACGCATTCGTGTCAACGGCCGCGCCATGGGCTATCGCGAGCGCAGCGACGGCAGCCTGGTACGCGATTCGGAGCGCAACATCGCCCGTCAGCGCCGGGACATCGGCATGGTGTTCCAACGCTTCAACCTGTTCCCCCATATGACTGCGCTGGAAAATATCATTGAGGCGCCGATCCAGGTGCTCGGCACCCCGCGTGCCCAGGCGCTGGAACAGGCGCGCGGCTTGCTGGCGCGGGTCGGCCTGGCCGACAAAGCCAACCATTACCCGTCAATGCTCTCCGGCGGCCAGCAGCAAAGGGTAGCGATTGCCCGCGCGCTGGCGATGAAGCCCCAGGCCATGTTGTTCGACGAACCCACCAGTGCCCTCGACCCGGAAACCGTCGGCGAAGTCTTGCAGGTGATGAAGGAACTGGCGGAGGAGGGCATGACCATGGTGGTGGTCACCCATGAAATGGGGTTTGCCCGTGAAGTGGCCGACCGCGTGGTGGTGCTCGATCAGGGCGAGCTCATCGAGCAGGGGCCGCCGGAACAGATCTTCAGCCACCCCAGCCATCCGCGTACCCGGGCCTTTCTCAGTCGCGTGTTATGACCCTTTTTGAAGAGCGTTTGCCATGTTGAAATTTTCTCCTCACGAGTACCCTTATCCGTCGCAACGCCAGAGCGTGTTTGCCCGTCGCGGCATGGTCGCCGCGTCGCAACCCCTGGCCGCTCAGGCCGGTATCGAAGTCATGCAAAAAGGCGGCAACGCCATCGACGCCGCCATCGCCACAGCCGCCGCCCTGACGGTGGTAGAGCCCACCGGTTGCGGCCTGGGCGGCGATGCGTTTGCCCTGGTCTGGTGCAAGGGCCAGTTGCACGGCCTGAACGGCAACGGCCACGCGCCGGCGGCCTTGAGTATTGAGGCGGTCAAGGCCGCCGGGCATGAACAGATGCCCCTGTATGGCTGGACCCCAGTCACGGTACCGGGTTGCCCGTCGGCGTGGGCTGAGTTGTCGCAACGCTTCGGCAAGTTGCCGTTCGCCGAGTTGCTGCAACCGGCGATTTCCTTGGCGCGGGAAGGCTTTGCGCTGTCGCCGGTGGTCGCCCATCAATGGCAGATCTCCATGAACGAATTCAGCCCGCACCGTGACGAAGTGCTGGACGCGTGGTTCGATACCTTCCTGATCGACGGTCGCGCGCCACGCGCCGGTGAGATCTTCCGTAACACGGCCCAGGCCCGCACCCTGGAAGAACTGGCCGCTACCTGCTGCGAAAGCCTCTATCGCGGCGCGCTGGCCGAGCGTCTTGACGCCCACTCGCGCGCCAGTGGGGGCTACCTGCGCGCCAGCGACCTCAAGGATTACCGCGCGCAGTGGGTGGAGCCGATCCATATCAACTACCGCGGCGTGGATGTCTGGGAAATTCCGCCCAGCGGCCAGGGCCTGGTGGCGTTGATGGCGCTGAAAATTCTTGAAGGCTTCACCTTCGATCACCGCGACAGCCAGCAGACCTGGCATCGCCAACTGGAGGCGATGAAGCTTGCCTACAGCGATGGGCTGCACTACATCACCGACCCCGCGCACATGCGCGTGGCGGTGGCCGACCTGCTCAGCGACGACTACAGCCGCCGCCGCCGTGACCAGATCAGCGAGCAGGCGCAGCCGCCCAAACCCGGCGACCCCCACGCCAGCGGCACGGTGTACCTGGCCACGGCGGACGCCGAAGGCAATATGGTCTCGTTTATCCAGAGCAACTACCACGGCTTCGGCTCCGGCGTTGTGTTGCCCGACAGCGGCATTGCGCTGCAGAACCGTGGGCAGGAGTTCAGCCTCGACCCGGCCCATGCCAACCACCTGGCACCGGGCAAGAAGACCTTTCACACCATCATCCCCGGCTTCCTCACCCAGGACGGCGAGGCACTCGGCCCGTTCGGCGTGATGGGGGGGTATATGCAGCCCCAGGGTCATGTGCAGATGGTGATGAACCTGGTGGACTTCGGCCTCAACCCCCAGGCCGCGCTGGATGCGCCGCGCTGGCAATGGCTGGGTGACATGAAGGTCGGCATCGAACACGGCGCCTCGCGGGGCCTGGTCAATGCACTGGCGCGGCGTGGTCATACCGTGCAGACCGACAGCGACCTGACCGATTATGGGCGCGGGCAGATTATCCTGCGTGACCCGGTCAGCGGCGTGTTGTGTGGCGGCACCGAACCACGTGCGGATTCCCATATCGCGGTGTGGTAAGGCGCAGCATGCCCGGCCGCTGCGTGGCGACGGAACCCTTCGACATCACCGGAAACACCGGCGACAGGTGAATCAAAAACCCCATGAGACGCTCCATTTCTGCATGCTGAAGGAGTTGGGATAGTATTGAGGCCCTGGTCGTCATTGGTCTCTGAATCGAGGCTGTTTTCGATAAAATTTCTCACCCCGTCGAGCACGCACCGAATGGCCAAACCCGCTTCTTACACGCTTGACCTGGACGGCTTCGACTGGTCCATCCTGGCCCTGGTGCAGCGCGACAACGCCTTGCCCCTGCGTACTCTCGCCGAGAAGGTCAACCTCTCCACCGCTGCCGTGCAACGCCGCATCAAGCGCTTGGAAGAGGGTGGAGTGATCATCGCGAATGTGGCCCTGGTGGACCCGGTGAAGGCCGGCAAGCCGATCACCATCATTGCCGAGGTTTCCGTCGAACGTACCAGCATCGACGCGCTGTCGACGACCAAGGCCAGCTTCTCCGTGCCCCAGGTGCAGCAGTGTTATTACGTCACCGGCGAAGCGGATTTCGTGCTGGTGCTGAACGTTGCCAGCATGCAGGAATACCAGGATCTCGCCGCCCGGCTGTTCGCCGAGAACCCCAACGTGAAGTGGTTCAAGACATTGGTGGCGCTGGATCGCGTCAAGGTAGGGCTGGAAGTGCCCATTGGCTAAAAAATAACTCTCGAAGCCTGTCCCCTTTTTTCACCTCGCCTGTCATTCCAGGCAAGTGAACAAAATCGAGAGCTTCCTCCAATGTCCGCAGTCCTACCCTTGCGTTTGCGCCCGTTGCTCAAACTGAGCCTGATGCTGAGCCTCAGCGCCAGCCCATTGTTTGTGCCTACAAGCTTTGCCGAAGACGCCGCCGCGCGTCGCAGCTATCAGGTGCCGGCCGGCAGCCTGAGCGCAGCGTTGACCCGTTTTGCCGGGTTGTCGGGCGTCAACCTGTCAGTGGACCCCGCGCTGGTCAGCGGGCGCAGCAGCAGTGGTTTATCCGGCGAATACGGCGTGGAGGAGGGCTTCGCGCGCTTGCTGCAAGGCTCCGGCCTGCAACTGCAACCCATGGGCGAGCAGGCCTATATGTTGGTGCCGGCGCCGGACGGCAGCACCCTGGAACTGGCGCCGACCTCTATCCTCGGCACCACCGGCCTGTACGACGGCGATACTTACGCCGGTGGCCAAGTGGCGCGCCGTGGTTCCCAAGGTTTGCTGGGCACGCGGGACTTCATGGAAACACCGTTCAGCATGACCACCTACACCGCCGATGCGGTGAAGAATCAGCAGGCGCGCACCCTCGGCGACCTGATCAACAGCGACCCCTCGGTACGCGCCACCAACCCGGCCGGTGGGCGTTATGAGCAGTTCACCATTCGTGGCTTCAGCCTGTTCAACAGTGATGTGTCGTACAACGGCCTCTATGGCGTATTGCCGACCTACACCATCGACATGGAAATGGCCGACCGCGTCGACATCTTCAAAGGCCCGACCCAACTGATCAACGGCATCTCGCCGCGTGGCAGTGTGGGCGGCGGCATCAACGTGGTGCCTAAGCGCGCCACCGATAAGGACATCACCTCGTTTACCGGCACCTGGGCCTCGGATAGCCAAGCCGGTGGGGCGGTGGACGTGGGCCGGCGCTTTGGCGAGGACAACAAGTTCGGCCTGCGTTTCAACGGCGTGAAGCAGTCCGGCGACACCGAATGGGATCACCAGAGTGTCGACCGCGAGATGGCCGTGCTGGGCCTGGATTTCCGGGGCGAGCGCCTGCGGTTGTCCACCGATATTGGCCGCACCGAACGCGATACCGATGCGCCCCAGGAACGTGTGCAGGTAGCGGCCGCCGCGCCGGTACCGAGCGCCAACGATGTGCGCCGCAATTACGCGCAATCCTGGAGCAAGGCCCGCACCAAGGACACCTTCGGTACGGTGAATGCCGAATATGACCTGAGCGATTCGGTGATGCTCTACGGCGGTGTAGGCGCGCGTAAAAGTAATCACGAGTTCCTGCGCCATGCGGTGTCGGTGAGCAATGCGGCCGGTGACTTCCGCGTGCAGCCCCGGGATTTCACCCGTGATGAAAACGTGCGAACGGCCACGGCGGGTGTACGCAACTGGTTCCATACCGGGCCGGTGAGTCATGAGGTCAACCTGGCACTCAGCGACTTCTATATGGACTTCACCAACGGTGGCGCGCGTTATCCAGAAGGCACGAGCAATCTCTACAACCCTGTGCAAACCCCGACGCCGTCTACGGCCACGCGCCAGGATGCGAAGGTCTACACCGAAAACCGTTTCAGCGGCGTGGCCCTGTCTGACACCCTGGGCTTCTTCGAAGACCGTTTGTTGCTGACCCTTGGCGCGCGCTGGCAGCGGGTGAAAGTCGACGACTGGAGCGATGGGGTCAAAGGCAAAACCAACTACGACGAAGAAAAACTCTCGCCATCCGGTGGCTTGCTGTTCAAGGCCACCGACAAACTGTCGCTGTACGCCAACTACATGGAAGGCTTGAGCCAAGGCAAGATCGCGCCGTCCACGTCGCGCAACGAAAACGAGATCTTCCCGCCGTTTGTCAGTCGCCAGGTGGAAGTGGGCGCCAAGTACGACGCCGGTGCCTTCGGCGTGACGGCCGCCGTGTTCCGCATCAAGCAACCGGCCTACGAGACCAACGCCACGTCGAGACTGTTCGGGCCTAACGGCAAGCGCGAAAACTCCGGTGCGGAACTGAGTGTGTTCGGCGAGCCGCTCAAGGGCGTGCGCCTGCTCGGCGGCGTGATGTACATCGACAGCAAACTCAAGGACACCACCAACGGCACCTACGACGGCAACCGCGCGCCGGCCACGCCCAAGTACAACGTCAACGTTGGTGCCGAATGGGACGTGCCGATGCTCGAAGGCCTGACCCTGACCAGCCGTGGCATCCACTCCAGCTCGCAGTACCTGGACCAGTCCAACGTCAAGGAAATCGACGCCTGGAACCGTATCGACGTGGGTGCCCGGTATGGGTTCAAGGTCGACGACAAGCACATCACCCTGCGGGCGAATGTGGAGAACGTCGCCGATAAACGCTATTGGAGTTCGGCGGGTGCGTCGGATGACAGCGAGCCGGGGCTGACCCTGTCGACACCGCGCACCTATCTGCTCTCTGCCACCGTCGACTTCTAGACGCCGATCAGATGGGGGAGGGGCAAGTCCCCTCCCACAAATGAGAATGTTTTTTGATCACGCCGCGCTGATATGGAATAGTACCCGCCGTTTTCCCCAGCCGGTCCAGCCGGGGTGTTTTAACGCCGAGGTCCCTTCATGCAACTGTTGCGCTCCATCCCCATCCTTGCTGCCTGCCTGCTGGCGTTCTCTTCAAGCCTGTTAAGTGCTGCACCCATCGATCTCAACGACGGCCAGCACGCTGTGCATCTGCCCGATGCGCCCAAGCGTGTGGTGGTGCTGGAGTTCTCCTTTCTCGATAGCCTCGCCGCCGTTGACGTAACCCCCGTCGGTGCAGCGGATGATGGCGACGCCAACCGCGTTTTGCCCCGTGTGCGCCAGGCCATCGGCCAATGGACGTCAGTGGGCCTGCGTTCGCAGCCGAGTATCGAGGAAATCGCCCGGCTCAAGCCGGACTTGATCGTCGCCGACCTCAATCGCCATCAAGCGCTGTACAGCGACTTGGCCAGCATCGCGCCAACCTTGTTGCTGCCTTCGCGCGGTGAGGACTATGAGGGCAGCCTCAAGTCCGCCGAGCTGATCGGTAAGGCCTTGGGCAAAAGCCCGCAGATGGAAGCGCGCATCGCCCAGAACCGCGCGAACCTGACAAAAATTGCCCAACAGATTCCCGCCGGTGCCAGCGTGCTCTTCGGTGTCGCCCGCGAAGACAGCTTTTCGGTGCACGGCCCGGATTCGTACGCTGGCAGCGTGCTCCAAGCCATCGGCCTGAAAGTGCCTTCGGTGCGCGCCAATGCCGCCCCCACCGAATTCGTCAGCCTGGAACAACTGCTGGCCCTGGACCCCGGTTGGTTGCTGGTCGGCCATTACCGTCGCCCGAGCATCGTCGACACGTGGAGCAAGCAGCCACTCTGGCAAGTGCTCGGTGCCGTGCGTAACAAGCATGTGGCCGAAGTGGATGGCGACAGCTGGGCGCGCAACCGTGGCGTGCTCGCTTCGGAGCAGATCGCCGAAGACGCCTTGGCGATTCTCAAGGGCGGCAACGCCGTACTGAGCCAATAAACATGGCGCGTAGTCTCGCGGCGGCGGGCATTGTGCTGCTCGGCGCCGTGCTGTTCTGGTTGTCGTTGTACAGCTGGTCACCGTTCACCCTGACTGCGACAGATGCCTGGAATGGCTTGGTTCATCAAGGTGCTGTCGGCGGCAATATGGCTTATATCGTTGCCCAATTGCGGGTGCCGCGCGCGGTGTGTGCGGCGCTGGTGGGTGCTTGCCTGGGCCTTGCCGGGGCACTGATGCAAGGCATCACCCGTAACCGCCTGGCCTCGCCGTCGTTATTTGGCGTGACGGCGGGGGCGGCGTTGGGGCTGGCGTTGTTTTCGACAGGATTGGTTGCACCGCCGTTTGCCGGTGGCGCCTTGCTGATGACCTGCATCGGTGGCGCGTTGGCCTGGGTCACGGTGTTCAGCCTCGGTGGCGCCTGGTCGCCGACCACGGCCCAAGGTCGCTTGGTATTGGCCGGCGTGGCGGTGGCGGCGTTGTGCGCTGCCTTGACCCGGCTCACGGTGATTCTGGTGGAGGCTCAGGCGCAAAGCGTATTGAACTGGCTGGCCGGCTCCCTCGCCAATGTGGGCGCTGCCCAAGTGCAACTGCTGTGGCCGTGCACCTTGATCGGTGGCCTGTGGGCGCTGTGGTGTGCGCCACGCCTGAACCTGATCAACCTTGGCGAAGACGCCGCCCGCTCGTTGGGCGTGGGCATCACCAGCCTGCGCTTGCAGGTGTTCATTGCCAGCCTGTTGCTGGTGGGCGCCAGTGTCTGTGCGGTGGGGCCGATTGGTTTTGTCGGCTTGATTGCGCCGAATATCCTGCGCCAGTTTCTCGGCAATGATTACCGCTGGCTGATCCCGCTGAGTGCGGCGTTGGGCGCGGTGATCGTGCTCGGCGCCGACCTGCTCAGCCGCGCCGTGGCCTTTCCGGTGGAAACCCCGGCCGGTGTAGTCACTGCGCTGATCGGCGCACCGTTCTTTCTGTTTCTTGCCAGGCGCGCCCTATGATCCGCCCACGTTTTCGCCTGTGGTTGCTGCTCGGCCTGTTGCTGCTGGCGACCTTCGTCAGCCTCAGCGCCGGCACGTTGTGGCTCAAGCCCGCGACCGTCTTCGATCGCCTGCTGGCCCATGACGCCCTCGACTTCGAAGTGTGGAACCACCGCCTGCCGCGCAGCCTGATCGCCATCCTCGCAGGCGCAGCCTTCGGCCTGGCCGGTGCGATCGTGCAAGGCGTGATCCGCAACCCGCTGGCCTCGCCGGAAATCCTCGGCGTGACCCAAGGCGCGGGGTTGGCGCTGACCGTGGCGATCATCAGTTGGCCGCACCTGCCGATTGCCTGGCTGCCGTTGGTGGCCTGCCTGGGCGGTGCCGGCGGCGCTTTGCTGCTGGCGTTGTACAACACCGGCGTGAGTTTTTCCGGTGTGCGCTTCGCGCTGTCCGGGGTGGCGATTGCGGTGACCTTGTCCAGCGTCACCGAGTTTCTGATCCTGTCCCATCCGCTGGATATCAACACCGCGCTGCTCGCGCTCACCGGCAGCCTGTGGAGCCGCAACTGGCACCATGTGGCGCTGGTGTTGCCGTTCCTGCTGCTGATCCCGGTGGGGCTATGCCTGGCCAAACCGCTGAACCTGATCGCCCTCGGTGATGAAGCGGCCCACAGCCTGGGGACCGCATTGAGTCGCACGCGCTGGCTGGCGATGGCGTGCGCGGTGCTGCTCACCAGCCTGGGCGTAGGCGTGATCGGACCGATTGGCTTTATCGGTCTGGTGGCGCCGCATATGGCGCGACGGTTGGTGGGCGGGCATCACCAGTACCTGCTGCCGGCGGCGATGCTGGTCGGCGCGCTGTTGCTGGTGCTGGCCGACACCCTCGGGCGCACGTTGATCGCGCCCAGCGAAATCCCCGCCGGGGTGCTGACGGCGGTGATTGGCGCACCGTATTTTCTTTGGTTGCTGGCACGGTTCAAGGGTTGATGACATGAGTATTCTCCAGGCCCGCGAGCTTGATATCGGCTACGGCGGCACACGCATCGTGCAGGGGCTTTCGTTTGCGCCACCGGTGGGAAAAGTCACCGCGCTGATCGGGCCCAACGGCTGCGGCAAGTCCACGTTGCTCAAGGCCTTTGCGCGCATTCTCAAACCTACGCAGGGTGAACTGACGCTCGACGGCCAGCCTTACAGCGCCTTGTCCGCCCGCCAGCTGGCACGGCAGATCGCGTTTCTGCCCCAGGTATTGCCGGTGCCGGAAGGCGTCAGCGTGCGCCAGTTGGTTGCCTACGGCCGCAGTCCTCACAACTCATTGTGGGGACGCCTCAGCGGCAGCGATCAATCCCAGGTAAACCAGGCCCTGCAGCGCCTGGAACTGGACAACCTGGCCGACCGCGCCCTGGCGGATCTGTCCGGTGGCCAGCGCCAACGCGCGTGGCTGGCGATGGTGCTGGCGCAGAACGCGCCGGTGGTATTGCTGGATGAACCGACGACCTATCTCGACATCAGTCATCAGGTCGAACTCATGGACTTGATGTGCGAACTGGCCGCCGAAGGCAAGACCGTGATCACCGTGCTCCACGACATCAACCAGGCGTGCCGCTATGCCGATCATTTGGCGGTGATGCACGGCGGTCATCTGGTCGCCGATGGCGCGCCGGGCCAGGTGATCAGTGCGCAGTTGATGCGGGAGGTGTTTGAGGTGCAGGTGCAGATCATCAATGAGCCGGTTTCCGGTACGCCGATGTGCGTCGTGGAAAAAAGCACCCGCACTCAAGCCTGACGCGTTAAAAATGTGGGAGGGGGCTTGCTCCCGATGGCGCTGAGTCAGTACAAGCTGTTCCAACTGAAGCACCGCCATCGGGAGCAAGCCCCCTCCCACATGTTGATCTTCAGGGGGGCAGTTACTTAGCTTTAACTTTACGCATTCACGATCAACACATTACCGGACTGGAATCCACTCAACTGTGGGAGGGGGCTTGCTCCCGATAGCGGTGCAACAGTCAAAACATCAAGTGACTGACACCCCGCCATCGGGAGCAAGCCCCCTCCCACATTTTGATCTTCAGGGGGGCAGTTACTTAGTTTTATCTTTACGCATTCACGATCAACACATTGCCGGACTGGAATCCACTCAACTGTGGGAGGGGGCTTGCTCCCGATGGCGGTGCAACAGTCAAAACATCAAGTGACTGACTCAGCGCTATCGGGAGCAAGCCCCCTCCCACATGTTGATCTTCAGGGAGGCAGTTACTTAGCTTTATCTTTACGCATTCACGATCAACACATTACCTGACTGGAATCCACTCAACTGTGGGAGGGGGCTTGCTCCCGATTGCAGTGCAACAGCCAAAACATCAAGTGACTGACACACCGCCATCGGGAGCAAGCCCCCTCCCACATTTTGATCTTCAGGGGGTCAGTTACTTAGCTTTATCTTTACGCATTCACGATCAACACATTACCGGACTGGAATCCACTCAACTGTGGGAGGGGGCTTGCTCCCGATAGCGGTGCAACAGTCAAAACATCAAGTGACTGACACACCGCCATCGGGAGCAAGCCCCCTCCCACATGTTGATCTCCAAGGGGGCAGTTACTTAGCTTTAACTTTACGCATTCACGATCAACACATTGCCGGACTGGAATCCACTCAACTGTGGGAGGGGGCTTGCTCCCGATTGCAGTGCAACAGCCAAAACATCAAGTGACTGACACCCCGCCATCGGGAGCAAGCCCCCTCCCACATGTTGATCTTCAGGGGGGCAGTTACTTAGTTTTATCTTTACGCATTCATGATCAACACATTGCCGGATTGGAATCCACTCAACTGTGGGAGGGGGCTTGCTCCCGATAGCGGTGCAACAGTCAAAACATCAAGTGACTGACTCAGCGCCATCGGGAGCAAGCCCCCTCCCACATTTTGATCTTTAGGGGGGGCAGTTACTTAGCTTTATCTTTACGCATTCACGATCAACACATTGCCGGACTGGAATCCACTCAACTGTGGGAGGGGGCTTGCTCCCGATGGCGGTGCAACAGTCAAAACATCAAGTGACTGACACACCGCCATCGGGAGCAAGCGCCCTCTCACATTTTGATTTCAGTGGACTTCGGATTTCCACACGGCCTGCTTCACCTCAATCGCCTTGGGCAACAACCGGTTCTGGAAAAACAAATCCGCCGTCGCTTGCTGCGCCTGAATAATCCCCTCATCAATCGGCAAAATCGGCGATGGCGGGCGGTTATCCATATAGCGGGCGATCACGTCACCGGGCAGGCCCATGAAGGCTGTCAGTACCTTCAAACTGTCCTCACGCTGGCTGCGGGTCAGTGCTTCGGCGTTGGTCAACTCACCCAGCAGATCATGGATAAATCCACCGTTGGCCTGGGCATATTCACGCCGCGCGGTGTACACCGGTCCCGACAACCCCAAGCCTTCACCATTGGCCAGCACATGGCTGGGGCTCTGGCTCAAGGCGAGGGACGAGTAGGGCTCCCAGATCGCCCAGGCATCCACGCTGCCTTGTTCGAACGCCGCGCGGGCATCGGCGGGCGGCAGGTACACCGGCTGGATGTCCTTGTAGCTAAGGCCCGCTTTGTTCAGCGCGCGCAGGATCAGGTTGTGGGAGCTGGAGCCTTTCTGGAAGGCGACTTTCTTGCCTTTCAAATCAGCCACCGAATGCAGTGGGCTGTCATTGCGCACCAGAATGGTTTCGGCGCTGGGCTTGGGCGGCTCGGCGCCGATATACACCAAGTCGGCGCCCGCTGCCTGGGCGAACAGCGGCGGGATGTCGCCGGTGGAGCCCACATCCAGTGCGCCCACGTTGAGCGCTTCAAGCATCTGCGGGCCGGCGGGGAATTCGATCCACTTCACATCCGTCTGCGGGAAGCGTTTTTCCAACAGACCATGTTCTTTGGCCAGGACCAGGGCGATGGAGCCTTTCTGGTAGCCGATGCGCAGGGTGTCCGGCTCGGCCGCCCACGCGGTTTGGGTCATCAGTAAGGCCAACAGCAGTGCCGGGATCTTCATGCCGGAGTCTCCTTGAAGCGATTTTCCGGGCGCGCCAAACCGAGGTTTTCCCGCAAGGTCGTGCCGGTGTATTCGGTGCGCAACAGGCCACGCCGTTGCAGTTCAGGCACCACCCACTGGGCGAAATCCTCCAGCCCACCGGGCAGATGAGGCACCAGGATATTGAAACCATCCGCCGCGCCGTTTTCGAACCAGTTTTGCAGCTCATCGGCAATCTGCGCGGGCGTGCCGATCAGACTGTAATGCCCGCGACCACCGGCGATGCGCCGGCCCAGCTGTCCCAGGGTCAACTGTTCGCGATGAGCCAAATCACTGAGCAATTGCTGACGGCTCCGTTGCCCGCTATCGGTCAATGGCAGCTCCGGCAACGGCCCATCCAGTGGGTACCCGGACAGGTCGAAATTGCCCAGCATGCGCCCCAGCAAGGCAACGCCGACTTCGGGCTCCACGAGATCCTGGAATGCCTCGAATTTTGCCTGGGCCTCGGCCTCGGTGTGCCCGACCACCACAAACACGCCGGGCATGATTTTCAGCGAATCCGGCTGACGTCCATACCCGTCCAGGCGACCTTTGAGATCAGCATAAAATGCCTGGGCATTGGCCAGCGAAGTCTGTGCGGTAAACACCACCTCGGCGGTCTGTGCCGCCAAATCGCGGCCCGTTTCCGAAGAACCCGCCTGCACGATCACCGGCTGGCCTTGAGGCGAGCGCGCCACGTTCAGCGGGCCTTTGACCCGGAAGTGTTCGCCCACATGATCGAGCACATGCCGCTTCGTCGGCTCGTAGTAGGTGCCGCTGGCTTTGTCGCGCACGAAGGCGTCGTCTTCCCAGCTGTCCCAAAGGCCCGTCACCACCTTATGAAACTCGCGGGCGCGGCTGTAGCGCTCGGCATGGCCCACGTGTTCATCGCGGCCGAAATTTTGCGCCTCTGCAGCAGCGTCCGACGTCACCAGGTTCCAACCCGCCCGCCCCCCTGACAGGTGATCCAGCGAGGCGAATTTGCGCGCCACATGGTAGGGCTCGTTGTAGGTGGTGGTCGCCGTGGCAATCAGGCCGATATGCTCCGTCACCGCACTCAACGCCGAGAGCAGGGTCAGCGGCTCGAAATGATCCGATCGCGCCATATGGCTGGCGATCTCGCCCGTGGGCGCGGCAATGCTGTCGGCTACGAACAGTGCATCGAACCTGGCCGCTTCGGCCACCCGCGCCAAGTGTTTGTACTGGGCGAAATCCAGCCCGGCATTTGCCGGTACGTCCGGATGGCGCCACGCGGCCACATGGTGCCCGGTGGCCATGAGAAAGGCGCCGAGTTTCAGCTGACGGCTCATGTTAGAAATCCTTGCGCAGTTGCACGCCGAAGTAACGTTCATCGTCACGAGGTACGGCGCGGTAGATGTAGTTGCCGCCACTGGCCAGCAATGGCGAGTAGGACTTGTCGGCGAGGTTTTTGGCCAGCAGCGCCACGCGCCAGCCATTGCTGTAGTCCGCCAGGGCCACGCTGGCGTTCCAGATGCCGTAGGCGCCTTGTTTGGTGTCGAGGTTTTGGCTGATGTCGTACTGCACTTCGCTCTGCCAGCTGTAGTCGGTGCCCAGTTCGATATCCAGGCCGTTATCCAGTGGGATGGTGTAGTCGGCGCGTACGTAACTCTTCCAGTCCGGGCTGTAGGGCAGCGGCTTGCCGTTGACGTTGCAGGTGGCCGCCGCGCCCGCCGGGCAGGCGAATTCGTCGATGCGTGCACGGGTGTAGGCCAGGGCGCCGGAGAGCTTGAGTTGCTGGGTGGCCTGCAAGGCGTAATCGAGTTCGACGCCTTCGGTGCTGACGCTGCCGGCGTTGATCAGGCGGGTCACCACTTGGCCGGCGACCGAGTCGAAAAAGTTGGCCTGGTAGTTGTCGTAGTCGCTGTGGAATACCGCCAGGTTGGTGGTCAGTCGGTTGTTCCAGGCCGTGGCCTTGATCCCGGCTTCCCAGGTGTTGGAGGTTTCCGGCTTGAGCGCATCGGTATCGCGCGGCTGCATGTTGAAGAACACGTTGTAGGCCGGGCCTTTGTAGCCGCGCGAGTAGGTCAGGTAGCTGGTGATGTTATCGGTCAGGTCGTACTGCACGCCGAGGCGGCCGGACCAGCCATCTTCGTCCACTGAGCCCGAGCTGGAGGTGGCCGGTTGAATCCCACTGACGGTGGTGGCCGAGGTGGATACGCGGCGGTGATCGTATTTCAAGTCGTCATGGGTGTAGCGCAGGCCCGCGATCCCGCGAAAGCGCGAGGTGAAGTTGAGCGTGGTCTCGCCAAACACCGCGTAGCTGTCGCTGGTGGTGCTGTAGTCGGCGACGCCGCGGTCGGTGCGCGTGGTGGTGGTGAGCGTGCGCTGGTAAGTCTCTTCGTCCTTGCCATGCATGTAGAACAGGCCGCCGACGTATTCCAGGAATTCACCCTTGGGCGAGGCCAGGCGCAACTCTTGAGAGTACTGGTCGAAGGCCAGCTCACCCTTGTCGGCAGTGCCGGGAAACGCGGCGGTCACGCTGCCGAGGCGGTCGCCATCCTGGTATTGGGTGTTGTCCCAGCCGCGCCAGGCGGTGATTGAGGTCAGGGTGTAGTCGCCCAGGTTCCAGTCCAACTGGGCGGACAAACCTTTGTTGGTGTCCTCGACATGGCTGCGCGTATCGGTGTTGATGTCGCGGTTGTCGCTGGAGGCCCGCACCGAGCTCAAGGCGTTGCTGAATGCCGGGGTCAATGACTTACTGACCACACCATTCGGTGCATCGTCGTGAGACTGCATGTAGTCGGCGATCAGCGTCAGCGTCACGTCGTCGTTGGGGGTGAATTCCAACTTGCCGCGAATGCCTTTGTGGTTGTAACCGTTGACCTCCTGACCGTTGTGCTGGTTGTCGACGTTGCCGTCATAGCTGCCAAACAGCGTGCTGACCGAGCCTTTGAGCACGTCCGGCACCAGGCTGCCGCCGATGCCGAAACGGGTGCGGCTTTCATTGCCGCTGTAGTACGACTGGTCGACGTAGCCGTGGGTCTCGGCGGTGGGAGCCTTGCTGGTGATATTGAGCACACCGGCCGAGGCGTTCTTGCCGAACAGCGTGCCTTGGGGGCCGCGCAGCACTTCGATGCGTTCCAGGTCCAGCAGGTCGAGGGTGGCCTGGCCGGGGCGCGCATAGACCACGCCGTCGATCACCGTGGCCACGGTTGGCTCCACGCCGGGGGAGGTGGAGATGGTACCCACGCCGCGTACGAATAATGAGGTGTCCTTGTTCGATGCGCCGGTACGGAAGTTCAGCGACGGCACCTGTTGCGCGATGCTCGCCACGCCGTTGCGGTTGTCGCGCTCCAGTTGCTCGCCATCGAGTACCGAGACCGCCACCGGGACTTTCTGCAGGGATTCTTCGCGGCGGGTGGCGGTGACGGTCACCGCTTCGAGGGTGGCTTGCGGCTCGTCGGCGGCAACGGCGACGCCTGCCGGAAGTGCGGTCAATCCGGCGAGGAATAATAAGTGAGTGTGTTTGTGCATGCTGTGCCCGCTCAAAAAAATGCCCTGGTCCGCTGCGGTTCTACGACCGTCAGCGCCTGTGAAACTGTCTTGGGCATTCGCTTGAGCGAGTAGCAGACAGCGCGCTTTGTTAGCGCTAACATCGGCATTATTGTTAGCTCTGCTTTAGAGCGTCAAATACTTAAAAATTAGTCTCATATTCTTTTTGGTTGTTAACAGGATCCTCCCGTGAGCGAAGAAAAACCGCGCAAGCGCCGTGGCGCCGGGCGTGTCACCTTGAATACCGTGGCGCGCCAGGCTGGCGTGTCGGCTATTACCGTGTCGCGTTATTTCAACCAGCCGGAACAGGTGTCCCCAGAACGCCGCGAACGCATTGCCCAAGTAGTCGCCGAGCTGGGTTACGTGCCCAACCTGGTGGCCGGCGGATTGGCGTCGGCGCGTGGGCGGATCGTGGCGATGGTGATCCCGAACATTTCCGGGCCGATTTTTGCCAATACCATTCAGGGGTTCAGCGATACCCTCAGTCGCCATGGCTACCAACTGTTGCTGGCGTCGAGTTACTTCAGCGCTGAGCAAGAAGAAAGCGCGGTGCGGGCGTTTCTGGGTTGGTCGCCAGCGGCGCTGGTGCTGACCAGTCGCTTCCACAGCGCGGCGACTGAAAAGATGATTGCCGACGCGGACATTCCGGTGGTGGAAACCTGGGACTACGTGCCCGAGCGCGCACCGGTGCAGATCGGCTTTTCCCACTACCAGGTGGGCGTCAGCGCCGCGCGTTACCTGCATGGCAAGGGCTATCGGCGCATGGCCTTCGTGCAGAACAGCGTGGCGGGTGACTTCAGCGCCCATGAGCGTGGGGAAGGATTTGCGGCAACCCTGGTCGAACTGGGCGTGCAGCCCCAGGTGTTCATCCCGGACGCCGGCCGCGCACCGTTCGAGGCCGGCAAGCAGGCCATGGAGGCGCTGATGAGCCACGCCATCCCACCGGAGGCGATCTTCTTCGCCAATGACAACCTGGCCGCCGGTGGCCTGCTGGCCGGGCAGCGTTCCGGATTGAAGTGCGCGGTGCTTGGGTTCGGTGATTACCCGTTTGCAGAAATGCTGCTGCCGAGCCTGAGCACCATCAAACCGCCGGCGCTTGAGATTGGTGTGCTGGCGGCGACGCGGGTCCTGGAAAGCCTGGGGGTCTTACCGGTTGCGGATGACGTCCAGCGGCTGAATTTCTTGCAATGTCAGTTGATCGCGCGTGAGAGTGCCTGACACAACCGGGCGCTACTCACGCGGGCTCGTATGCTTATGTGCCGGTCCGACGAGCTGCCTTCGGGTAGGCCTTGTTTGCCCAGGCGATATCGCCTGGGCTGAGTATCGAGTTTCTTGAGTGGAAGGTATTACTCGTCGTCAACGCGGGGTTGATCGCGTAGTGCATGGCTGAGTCTTCGTCATACGGCAGAAAATCATAGACAGCGCTGCGCGGCAGGGGCAGCAAGTTGGCTCGCTGGTAGTGACGGGGTATATGCCGGTCAAGTTTGGCCAGGTCCCACGGGATATTCGCGTCAGGATGCTGATGGGCGTGCCGGGCGCCGAGCATGTGGCCGAATTCGTGCAACACGGTGTGGGCGAATGAAGTCGACGAGTAGTCTATCGGCAGGTTCATGGTCGGCATTCCGGGGGAGACTTTTTGTGCATCGGTACCGACCATTGAGACCCCGGAACCTTGATGAATCGGCACCCCCGAGATGCGAACATCGCCTTCTTCCCCGCTGACGAATTCGAATTTGAGGTTGATATGGGGCAGCCACTCGCTGGCGGCCTGCTTGACCGCCTGCACATAAGGGTCGTCCATCTCGTAGTCATACATGGCGATTTTGAGGGTGCTGTGCTGCGGCCAGTATTTATCGGGCTCACCCACATCGCGGCGACTTCGGGAGAGGCGTTCGGTCGGTTGAATGCTGTCGCCGTCCTCGGCGGGCGAGGGGGGTGGCGCGGGCAGCGGAGGCGTGAATAGTCTTGAAGCGATCATGGCGTCTTACTCGGGTTAACTGGGACAAGTCCGAGCATTGATTGGCACGGATCGCCCAGAGCGTTCCATTGCAGCCCCGGCGCTCGCCCGAGGTTTATTTGCGGCGCGGTGGCATTTTGGATACGGTGCAAGCCTCTTCCTCCAGGACTTTTCCATGACCGAGTCGCCGCCGAAAACCCGCCGCGCACCCAAAGGTGAAAAACGCCGCGAAGAGCTGCTGGATGCGGCCTTGCAAGTGTTTTCCCTGGAAGGCTACAGCGGTGCCTCGATGGCGCAGGTGGCGGGGATCGTAGGGATTTCCGTGGCCGGGTTGCTGCACCATTTTCCGAGCAAGATCTCGCTGTTGATGGGCGTGTTGCAGCGGCGTGATGAGGTCAATCAGCGGATTGCCGATGAAGTGCGTGCGGAGAAAACCCTCAATGGTTTGCTCGGCAGCCTGCGCGCAATCAATCGTTCAAATGCCACGGCGCCTGGCGTGGTGCGCGCGTTTACCATCTTGAATGCCGAAAGTCTGTTGGATACCCAGCCGGCCTGGGCGTGGTTCCAGGCGCGCTACGCGGCGATTCACCAACGCATGCAAGGACAGTTTGCCGACCTGGTGGCGGCGGGGGAGGTGCGCGGCGACGTGGACATCGCCGGGCTGGTGGAGGAGATCCTGGCCATGATGGATGGCCTGCAGATCCAGTGGTTGCGGTTTCCCGAGCAGGTGGATCTGGTGGCGCGCTTCGACGCCTACATTGCGCGGGTTGAAGCGGCCATTCGAACCTGAGTCAAACACAGTCAAAAATGTGGGAGGGGGCTTGCCCATCCCACATTAGACCGAGTCGGGATCAGTTACCGGCAGCACTGCCCTGGCTGCTGTCATCGCTCATGTCATAGCCATCACCTTCACTGGTGCCGCTGTCGCCTTCATTCTGATGCAGCACACCGCCAGTCTTCACCTGTGGCAGCTCACGCAACGTCGAATTGAGCGCTGAACGCGGCAACGGGTTGCTGGTGGTCGTCGACAGTTCCTGGCGGAACGGGTTGACCAGCTTGGCGTTCAGGCGAATGTCCTGAGACGACGCGCCCACCGACAAGTTGAAGCTGTCGGCGTCCACCACCCATTGCTTGCTCTTGACGTCGTAGTAGGCCAGCGAGCGATCGTTAAGCTCGATGGTCACGCGCTTGCTCTCGCCCGGCTTCAAGAACACTTTCTTGTAGCCCTTGAGTTCCTTGAGCGCCCGCTCGACCTTCGGGTTGTTCTGGCCCACGTACAGCTCGGCGACTTCGGCGCCCGCCACCTTGCCGGTGTTGGCCAGGTCGAACGACACCTTGATCGGCGCCCCTGCAACTGCAACCCCTGGCGTCACGCTGATGTTGCTGTAGCCGAAGGTGGTGTACGACAAGCCATAGCCGAACGGGTAGAGCGGCTTGATGCCTTTTTTCTCGTAACCGCGATAGCCCAGGAACAGGTCGTCCTTGTAGCTCATCTCAGCCAGGGTTTCCTGGTTGTCGAACTTGGGGAAGGTCGCGTAGATCGGGTTGTCTTCGATGTTGCGCTCGATGCTGATTGGCAACTTGGCCGACGGGTTGACCTTGCCCAGCAGGATCTCCGCCAATGCCTGGCCGCCGTTCTGCCCAGGGTAGAACGCATGCAATGCGGCCGGTACCTGGTCGATCCAGTCGCTCATTTTCAACCCAGTGCCGCCGTGCAGGGTGACGACAGTATTGGGGTTGACCTTGGCAATGCTCTGGATCAGTTGGCCCTGGAACTCCGGCAGGTCGAAGCTGTGGTCAAAGCCTTCACCTTCGTATTCATTGCTGTTGCCCGCAGCCACCAGCACGGCGTCGTACTTGGCCAGGTCCTGTGGCGCCACCAGCGAGGCCCAGCTCATCTGCACGCCCACCAAACCGCCCATGGTCGAGAGGTAGCCGTTGCGGCGCGAGTATTCCAGCTTGATGTCGACGGCTTTGCCAGCCTCCAGATTGACCTTGGCGAATACCGGAATGGTCGGTGGGATGCTGTTGTTGGGCAGCGGCTTGCCGTCGCCGTTATCCAGCACTTTCTTACCGTTGACGTAGAGACGCACGGCACCGTCGGCGCGAATCTTGAACACCTGTTCGCCGCTGACGGTCGGGGTGATCTGGCCGCTGTAGCGAATCGAAGTGGCCGCCGTATCGCCGTTCACCGGCAGGCTGTCGGTGGACCAGTCCAGGTCGACATGGCGATCGGTGCGGCTGGCCGCCGGGTCGCCGGACCAGTTGGTGTTGCTGAAGAACTCGGTCTTCACGCCTTTGACACTGTTGCCGTCGCTGTCCGTGTGAGTCCAGTTGGAGGCCGTCGGGTCCAGGGACAGGCCGTCGATAAACTCGACCTTGGCACCCGGCGCCAATTGCTGCAGGCCGCTCAGCTCGCTGATGTAGTTGGCCGCCATCACATTCGCGCTGCCGAAACCGGTGGGCGGGGCGTATTTGGCCAGGTTGCCGACCACCGCGATGGTCTTGACCTTCTTGGCATCCAGAGGCAGCAGGTTGTTCTGGTTTTTCAGCAACACGATGCCTTCGCGCGCCGCGTTCAGGGCCACGCGGTTGCTGGTGGCGCTGTTCATGTTGTGGCTGGTCAACGGCGCTTTGCTGTCGAACTTGTACAGGTAGATCTGCTTGAGGATGCGCCGCACCTTGTCATCGATGGTCGCGCTGCTCAGCTCGCCGCTGTCCAGGAACGGCTTGAGCACCGTGCTGTTCATCTGGTAGCCCATCATGTCCAGGTCGGTGCCGGCCTGCGCCGCCGGCAAGCCGTTGACCACCGCGTTGTAGTCACTCTGCACGAAGCCTGGATAGCCCCATTCGGTCTTCAGGATGTCGCGCATCAGGTGTTTGTTCTGGCAGGCGAACTCGCCGTTCACTTTCTGGAACGCACACATCATCATCGCCACCTTGCTGTTCTTCGAGGCGGACTCGAAGGGCGGCAGGGTCATCTCGCGCAGCACACGCTCGCTGATGATTTCGTCGAGGTGGAAGCGATTGCTTTCCTGGTCGTTGGCCGCGAAATGCTTGGCGTTGGCCCACACGCCACGGGACTGGATACCGTTGATCACTGCCGGCCCCAGGCTGGCGCCGAGGAATGGGTCTTCACCGGACAGATACTCGAACGCACGGCCACTGTAGGGCATGCGGTACAGGTTCACGCCGGGGCCGGTGACGAACTGATAACCGCCACTGGCGGTGTCGTAGCCCAGTGCACGACCCAGGTCGATGGCGCGGCGCGGGTTCCAACTGGCGGCCAGGTTCGGTCCGGAAGGGTAGACCACGCCCTGGGCATTGCCTTCACTGGTGTAGCGCACACCGACGCCGCCGTCGGCACCGTGGATCTGTGGGATGCCGTATTGGGTCAGCGGCTTGACGTCCCAGCCACCGGTGCCGCCGATGTAGGCGAGTTTTTCTTCCATGGTCATCTTCGCCAGGGTTTTGTCCGCGGCCTTTTCTGCACGGTTCACCCGGCCTTCGTCCAAGGCAGGGCTGGTGGCCGCGTGCACCTGGGACACGGCCAGCGCCAGCAGGGCAAACGCCGACTGCGCACCGATCATCTTGCGTTTATTCATGGGGTTTCTCCGACAACTGTTTAGTAAAAATAGGGTGACGCTCGTCACTTTTTCGTGGGCAATAGTTCGCCTTGATCGCAATGTTTAACCGATGGCTAATTGCAATTACTTGGCGGGTTTTGCAGATTCTGTAAGTTTAATAATTGTGTTAATTATTGTTATGGATGATGTCTTGGCGATATCACTAGATGGCATTTTGAACCGCGAAAACGTGATAATTAAGGCAATTCTTGCGGTTATAAGTCAAACGAAAGCTAATTTTTGCGTGAAATAAGAAATATTTCATTACGATTTTGAACTAAGACTAAACCTACCAGTCGATTGGTTTAAGAAAATAGATGGTGGCATGGCGAACTAGTGGCGCTGATCGGTAGTTCTAAAAGGCCATGTTTTATACACGCTGTCATACACAACGCTTTGCTGTAGGGTCTTGAACCGATTCAAGGCGCCACGTGAGCGTTTCGCAGTTTTTTATCTGGAGAATGTTTATGAAAAAGTCCCTGCTGGGTGCCGGTTTTGTGCTGGGCGTTGCATTGAGCGGCGCGGCCATTGCGGCTGAAGCCACCGACGCGGATGCCAAGTCCGGCGCCGCCGATTCCACCGTGTTGACCCAGTCCCACGATGCCAAGGCTGCCAAGAAGCAGAAGGCAGAAACCACCAAGGGTGGCCGACCGTTGAATGGCAGCCAGGCCGCGCCGAAGACCTCGAACTAACGGCGAAACGCGGCCCCCTGCGGGAGGGGAAAGCCCACTCCCACAGGGGTTCCCAGTAGCCCTTTAGAACATCGCCCCTCAGATAGCTACTCATGCCAAGTCCCTCAACGCCCATCAACGCCTGTCAGATGCACATCCCGCACACCGAACAGGTCTGCGCGTGGCTGATGCAGCACGCCGGCTTGAAAACCGTTGACCTGGAGCGCGCCCGACGCCTGTCCCAGGAGTCTGACGACACCGAATTACTCGGCCTGCTCACCCGCCTGGGACTGGTCTCCGAAGTGGAGTTGGCCCGCGCCTGGGCAGACCTGCTTGGCGCACCGCTGTTGCTGGCGGACGCAGCGCCGCCGTTGCTCGACCCGTTGCCGGCCCTGACCGAGCGTTTTATGCGCCATCACCAAGTGGTGCCCGTGGGCTGGAGCCAGGGCGGGTTGCGGGTGCTGGCGGCCAACCCGGCGTTGGTTTATCCGTTCCAGGCCATGGCTTATGCGTGCGGTGTGCCGGTGTGGCTGGCGGTGGGCCCGCGCAATGAAGTCGATACCCTGATCGAGCGCTATTACGGCCAGGGCCGCTCGGCGATGGGTACCCTGATCGAAAACCTCGACGAACAGGGCGGCGCGCTCGAAGACATCGAACACCTCAAGGACATGGCCTCCGAAGCGCCGGTGATTCGCCTGGTTAACTTGATCCTGCAGCGCGCGGTTGAACATCGCGCCTCGGATATCCATATCGAACCCTTCGAAAATCAGCTCAAGGTGCGCTACCGCATCGACGGCGTGCTGCACGAGGCGGAGGCGCCGCCGTCCAGTTCATCGGCGGCGGTGATTTCGCGGGTAAAGATCATGGCGCGCCTGGACATCGCCGAACGCCGCCTGCCCCAGGACGGGCGCATCATGCTGCGCATCCAGGGCAAGGAACTGGACTTGCGTGTGTCCACCGTGCCCACCAGTTTTGGCGAGTCGGTGGTCATGCGTTTGCTCGACCGCCAGACCGTGCAGTTCGATTTCCAGAGCCTGGGCTTCGATGGCCAGCGCCTGGAAACCTTCCTCGAAGTGCTCGAACGCCCCCACGGCATCCTGCTGGTCACCGGTCCGACTGGCTCGGGCAAGACCACCACGCTGTACACCGCGCTGTCGCGGCTCAATACCGCCGAGCGCAAGATCATCACCGTGGAAGACCCGGTGGAGTACCAGCTCGAAGGCATCAACCAGATCCAGGTAAAACCGGCCATCGGCCTCGACTTTGCCGGCGCGCTGCGCTCCATCGTGCGTCAGGACCCGGACGTGATCATGATCGGCGAGATCCGCGACCTGGAAACCTGCCGCATCGCCATCCAGTCCTCGTTGACCGGCCATTTGGTGCTGTCGACCCTGCACACCAACAGCGCGGCGGCGAGTATCACGCGCTTGCTGGACATGGGCGTCGAAAGCTATCTGATCGCCTCGACCGTCAACGGCATCCTCGCCCAACGCCTGGTGCGCCGTCTCGATCCTGCCACTCGAGAAGCCTTCGAAGCACCGGCCGAATTGATCGCCGAACATGGCCTGGACCGTTTTACCGAGCAACGCCCGATCATGCTCTATCGCCCTCGCGCCGACGCGCCCGGCGGCGGCTACCACGGCCGCAGTGCAATCACCGAATTGCTGGTGATGAACGATGAACTGCGCAGCCTGCTGATGCGTCAGGCCGACGCCGCCACCCTGGAACAGGCTGCCCGTCGCGGCGGCCTGCGCACCTTGCATGAAGAAGGCCTGCGCCAAGCCGTAGCCGGGGTGACGTCCCTGGAAGAAGTGCTGCGCGTTACCCGAGGGGAGGGCACGTGAGCCTGTTCAAATACCGCGCCCTCGACAGCCAGGGCACGCCGCAAAATGGCACCCTGGAAGCCAAGGACCAGGATGCCGCCGTCGCCGCGCTGCACAAGCGCGGTTTGTTGTTATTGCACATTGATGTGGCCGGCGCTCAAGGGCTGCGCAACGCCCTTGGGCGCGGCCAGTTGAACGGCGCGGCGTTGGTCAGTTTTACCCAGCAACTGGCCACGCTTTTGGGCGCCGGACAGCCGTTGGAACGCTCCCTGGGCATCCTGCTCAAACAGCCCGGCCAGCCCCAGACCCGCGCGTTGATCGAGCGCATTCGTGAGCGCGTCAAAGCCGGTCAGCCTTTGTCCAAAGCCTTGGAAGAGGAGGGCAGCCAGTTCTCGCCGCTGTACCTGAGCATGGTGCGTGCCGGCGAGGCCGGCGGCGCCCTGGAAAACACCCTGCGCCAGCTCAGCGACTATCTGGAGCGTAGCCAACTGTTGAGGGGCGAGGTGATCAATGCGTTGATCTATCCGGCGTTTCTGGTGGTCGGCGTACTGGGTTCACTGGCGCTGTTGCTGGCCTATGTGGTGCCGCAGTTCGTGCCGATCTTCAAAGACTTGGGCGTGCCGATCCCATTGATCACTGAAGTGATCCTGAATCTCGGCCAATTCCTGGGTGCCTACGGCTTGGCGGTGTTGGCCGGGTTGATCGTGACGATCTGGACCCTGGTCGCTCGCCTGCGGGACCCCCGGCGCCGCGAAAAATACGATCGCCGCGTGTTGGGCATTCGCCTCATCGGCCCACTGTTGCAAAGGGTCGAAGCCGCCCGACTGGCGCGCACCCTGGGCACCTTGCTGAGCAATGGCGTGGCCCTGCTGCAAGCCCTGGTCATCGCCCGGCAGGTCTGCACCAACCGCGCCCTGCAAGCGCAAGTCGCCCAGGCCGCCGAGTCGGTCAAGGGCGGCGGCACCCTGGCGAGTGCCTTTGGCTCGCAGCCGCTGCTGCCGGACCTGGCCTTGCAAATGATTGAAGTCGGCGAACAGGCCGGCGAACTGGACAGCATGCTGCTCAAGGTCGCCGACGTGTTCGACGTTGAAGCCAAACGCGGCATCGACCGCTTGCTCGCTGCGCTGGTGCCGTCCCTGACCGTGGTCATGGCGGTGCTGGTGGCGGTGATCATGCTGGCGATCATGCTGCCGCTGATGAGCCTGACCAGCAATATATGAACCTTCAAGGACCCACCTCCATGCGCTCAAAACCTGCACGCCGCCAAAGCGGTTTCACCCTGTTGGAAATGCTCGCCGTGATCGTACTGCTGGGCATCGTCGCGACCATCGTGGTGCGCCAGGTCGGCGGTAACGTCGACAAGGGCAAATACGGTGCGGGCAAGGCGCAACTGGCCAGCCTTTCGATGAAAATCGAAAGCTACGGGCTGGATGTCGGCTCACCGCCCAAGACCTTGCAGCAACTGGTCGAAAAACCGGGCAACAGCGCCGGTTGGGCCGGGCCGTACGCCAAGCCGTCGGACCTCAAAGACCCGTTTGGCCATGCCTTTGGCTATCGCTTTCCTGGCGAGCACGGTGCGTTTGACCTGATCTTCTACGGCCAGGACGGCCAACCCGGCGGCGAAGGCTACAGCGCCGACCTGGGCAACTGGGAATAACCCACGACCATGCCCAACGCCCAACGCGGCTTTACCCTGCTGGAGATGCTGGTGGTGATCGTCTTGATCAGCATCGCGGCCGGGTTGGTCGGTTTTGGCCTACAACAAGGCCTGCGTGCGGCGAAAGAGCGCCAGGCGGTCGGGCAGATCGTCGAGGCGCTGCGCAGCACGCGGGCCCGGGCGATTGTCGGTGGCACCACTGAAAGCACCGTCTTCGATTTGCGCGACTTGAGTTTCCAGGCGCCCGGTCGCCCGAAAAAACACTGGCCCGCCGAGCTACAGGTAACGCTGCACACCGCCGAGCAAGCGGGCTCGGCGGTGGATTTCTATCCTGATGGCAGCTCCACCGGCGGCAACGTGCTGCTGGTCAACGGCAGCCGACGTTGGCGCATCGACATTGGCTGGCTGACCGGCAGCGTCCAGTCCAAGGCCCTGCCATGAAGGACCAGCGCGGTTTTACCCTGTTGGAAATGCTCGCCGCGCTGACGCTGATGGCGATCTGTAGCACGGTGCTGCTGGTCGCCTTCGGCCAGAGCGCGCGCTCGTTGTTGCAGGTAGCCCATAGCGACCGCCTTACCCATGCCGCCTTGAGCGTAATGGATCAGGAGGGTACCGGGCCTCTGTCGAGCGGCACGCGCCAGGGCGAAATGGACGGCATCGCCTGGCAACTGCGCATCGCCCAACAGCCCAGCCGCATCGGCCAGGCGCACTTGTTTCGCCTGGACCTGAGTGTCAGCGAAGGCCCGCGCCAGGCCAGCTTCAGCACCTTGAAACTGCGCGCCGCCGGGGCTGGATTGTGAAGCGGCGCCAGCAGGGCTTTACCCTGCTCGAAATCATGATCGTGCTCAGCCTGCTGGGGGTGCTGCTGACCCTGGTCGGCGGCGCGTTGCTCGGTGCCAATCGCGCGGTACTCAAGGCCCAGCGCTACACGGTCAGCCTGGATGAAATGCGTGCTGCCCAGCAATTTTTGCGCACCGCCATCAGCGAGGCGTTACCGCTGGATGTGACCGAGGACGACAGCCAGGTCGATGGTTTTTTCGCGGGCGGACCGCAGCGCATGCAGTTTGTGGCGACCTTGCCCGGTGTGCTCGGTGGCGGCATTCAGCGTTTCACCCTGCAACTGACTGGCCCTGAGGCGCAGCGTGATTTGCAGGTGGCGTTTGCGCGGTTTGAGTCTCTGGCGCAGGTCAGCGTGCCGGCGTCACGCAGCGAGCCACAGGTGTTGCTCAAAGGCGTCGAAGACCTGCAATTCAGCTATCGCGGCTTGTCGCCCAAGGGCCAGGCCACCGGCTGGATCAGTGAGTGGCCGTGGACCAAACGCCTGCCCTACGCGGTGCGGATTGCCGCCCGCGTCGACGGCCCGGTGCCGTGGGTGACCCAGGTGGTTGCTTTGCGCCTGAACCTGTCCGGCGGGGCGCCCGAATGATCAAGCACCAACGGGGTGTGGCCCTGCTGCTGGTGCTCTGGGTGCTGGCCTTGCTCAGTTTGTTGCTGGGCGGGCTGGCCGGTTGGGTACAGCTGGAAACGCGCCAGGCCGCGTGGCATCGCCAGCACACCCAGGCCGTGCTGGCGGCGGAGGCGGGCGTGGCGCTGGCGATGCAAGCCGTGGCCGACCCGTTGCAGCGCAAACAGTGGATTGCCGACGGGCGTGAAATCCCGCTGGTGTTCGACGACGCCCAACTGCACGTGAGCCTGCGCAGCGAGCGCGGCAAGTTGTACCTCAACAGCGCCGAAGTGGGGGATTTTGCCCGCTTGGCCCTGGCCTGCGGCGCCACACAGGCCCAGGCCAAGCAGTTGGCCAGGGACTTGGAAGTGCGCCGCAACCAGGGCCTTGCACCGTTTCGGGTGGTGGAAGAAGTGCGACAACTGCCGGGCATGACCCAGGCCTTGTACAGCGCGCTGGTGCCGGAAATCAGCCTGTGGAGCGGCCTGGATCGGCCCGATCCGGCGTTCGCGAGCCCGTTGATGCGCCGTGCCTTGAACCTGCCGCACCAAAGTGCGGTGGGTGCCGACCCCGGTGATGTGCTGGTGGTCAGCAGCCGCGCCCAACGCCCCGGCGGTTACCACGCCGAGCTGCAAGCCACGGTGTTATTGAGCCCCGCGCAAGGCAGCGCACAACCTTATCGAGTACTACGTTGGCAAGAATGAATGAACACTTAACCGCGCGGCTGCACCTGCTGACGCAGCCGCTCGCCCGGCGCTGGCACGGCAGCCTGCTGCAACAAGGCTGGCGCCTGTGGCTCAAGGAGCTGCGTGGCTGCCTGCCGGGGTGGTTGTTGCCCCATGACATTCCCGAGCACGTCTACCCGTGGCCGATCACTGTGCCTGTGGTAAAGCTCACCGGCGAGGCGCGCCAGGTGTTGTTGCTGGCACCGGACGCCGTGTTGGTGCAGAGCCTGCAATTGCCTGTGGCCGCCGCACGCAACCTGTCCACGGTCGTCGGTTACGAACTGGACCGCTTCACTCCGTTCGACGCCGCCCAGCTGTACTTTGTCGCGCGTCAGGAACGCCGCACGGCCGCCCATCTACAGGTGACGCTGGTGGCGATCCTGCGCGAGCGTCTGGACCAGATCCTCGATGACTGCGCGGCACTCGGCTTGCAACCCCACGCCGTGGACGTATACGACCGTGCGGGCGTGCCCATGGGCATCGACCTGCTGCCGGCGCCGTTGCGTCCGCGCCAGCGCCCGGCGGGCAAGGGCTTGCAGCGCAGTCTGCCGTGGCTGTGCGGCGCCTTGCTGATTGCCGCCATGGTGCTGTGGCTCAACGACCGCCAGC
This sequence comes from Pseudomonas sp. Irchel 3H9, assembly GCF_900187495.1. Taxonomy (NCBI): domain Bacteria; kingdom Pseudomonadati; phylum Pseudomonadota; class Gammaproteobacteria; order Pseudomonadales; family Pseudomonadaceae; genus Pseudomonas; species Pseudomonas sp. Irchel 3H9. The sequence continues at coordinate 679,622 of NZ_FYDK01000004.1, forward strand.
GCGTGCTCGACGCCATGCAACAGAGCGTGCGTGCGCAAAAGGCCCAGGTCGCCGAGGTCCAGGCCCTGCGCCAGCAACTGCTCAACACCCGGGGCGCCGCGCAGTACTTGATCCGCCGCAAGGCCGCGCAGCCGCCCTTGGCCGCATTGCTCAATGAACTGACCGCCTGCCTGCCGCCCGACACCTGGATCGACCAGTTGGAAGTCAACGACGGTGCCGACGTGTCCTTCTCCGGGCAAAGCGCCAAGGCCAGTGCCCTGATCACCCGCATCAAGAACTGCCGTAGCCTGGAAAACGCTCAGTTCGAAGGGGTCATCCAACCCGATGCGCAAACCGGCAAGGATCAGTTTTCCTTGCGCGCCCACCTGCACCAGGAGGCCGCCGATGCGCCGACCACTGACACCCCGTGAACGCCGTGGCGCGGCCTTGATCGTCCTCGCGTTGGTGCTCGGCGGCGCGTATTGGCTGTTGATCGACAGCTGGTTCGCCGGCCCGTTGCGCACCCTGGGCGAACAGGCCGAGCAGCTGCGCGAACAGCAGCAACGCTACGCCGGCGTGCTGCGCCAGGGCGACAGCTTGCGCCAGCAACTGGAAGAAGCGCGCCAGGACCCGGCCAGCAGCACCAGCCTGTTGCCCGGCGATGACCCCAGCGCGGTGGCCGCCGATTTGATGCAGCGCATCGCCGACCTGATCAATAGCCGCGCCGGCCTCGGTGGCGGCTGCAGCCTGACCCAGCGCATGCCCATCACCCCGGAGCAGGACGATGCCGAGCCCTATCGCCAGGTCAAAGTCAGCCTGACCCTCAACTGCGCCATCGAGCCCTTAACCGCGATCCTCCATGAACTGGAGTACCAGCGACCGTTTCTGTTTGTCGATGAAATGAGTATCCGCCGCGCCCCGGACGCACCCGCCAGTGGCGGCGCCGGCAAATTGGTGGTGCACCTGTTGGTGCGTGGCTACCTGCAACCGGCTGCCGCCGCGCAGGTGCGCCGATGATCAGCACCTTGCGTCCCCTGGAGTGGGGCTTGATCGGCGTGGCCGGGCTGTTGGGGCTGCTGATGGCCGGCATCCTCAGCAGCATCGGCGATGCGCCCCAGTGGTTGCCGCCGCCCGCGCCCGACACACGCGCCAATGCCGCAGCCAAGGTGTTAGTGGCCCCGAGCGCAACCCTGGACAGCCTGGCCGGCACCTGGCAGGCACCGTTGTTCAGCCCCGACCGCAGCCCCGACCGCGCGGTGGGCCAAGGCGCTGTCTCCAGCCTGTCGAGCCTCACGCTGACCGGCATCGTCCTCGACGGTGACCTGCGCGTGGCGCTGCTCAAGCGCGCCGACGGCCCGCCGTTGAAAGTCCACCAGGACCAGACCCTGCCCAATGGCTGGCGCCTGGAGCACCTGACCCCCCGCGACGCCCGTTTCGTACTCGACGGCCGCAGCCAAACCCTGAGCCTGCGGGCCCTGCGTTTGCCGCCGCCGTCCAGCACACCGCCGATTACCCTTCCTCGCGAGTCCACCCCTTGATCGATACCTTCCCTGGCGCCTTGCGCACCACCGCATTTTGCCTGGCCACCGCCGTCGCCCTCGGTGGCTGCGGGACATTCCCCGACCACCTCGACCCGGACGAGGCCCTGCTGCACGAAGCAATGCAGGGCACCGGCTCGCAACGTCCGCCCGTGGACCCGGCCAGCGAACAGGCGCCGGTCGACAGCGGCCAGCCCCAGGCAAAAGCGCCGCCCCAGCGCCAACTGATTCGCGGCAACCAACAGTTTGTGCGGCAACCGGTTGCGGCACCGTCTGCGAAGGAGGAGGGCGGCGGCGACATCGTGTTCAACTTTGCCGACCAGCCGATTGAAGCGGTGATCAACAGCGTGATGGGCGATCTGCTGCACGAGAACTACAGCATCGCTCAGGGCGTGAAGGGCAACGTCAGCTTTTCCACCTCCAAACCGGTGAACAAGCAGCAGGCGTTGTCGATTCTGGAAACCCTGCTGTCCTGGACCGACAACGCGATGATCAAGCAGGGCAGTCGTTATGTGATCCTGCCGGCGAATCAGGCAGTGGCGGGAAAACTGGTCCCCGAAATGCGCGTGTCGCAACCGTCCAGTGGCCTGTCGGCGCGGTTGTTTCCGCTGCGCTATATCTCCGCCACCGAAATGCAGAAACTGCTCAAGCCGTTCGCCCGCGAAAATGCCTTCCTGCTGGTGGACCCGGCGCGCAATGTGCTGAGCCTGGCCGGCACCCCCGAAGAACTGGCCAATTACCAGGACACCATCGACACCTTTGACGTGGACTGGCTCAAGGGCATGTCGGTGGGCGTGTTCGGCCTGCAACGCGCCTCGGTGGCCGAACTGATGCCCGAACTGCAAAAGATGTTCGGCCCCGACAGCGGCATGCCCCTGGCGGGCATGGTGCGCTTTCTGCCTATCGAGCGGACCAACTCGGTGGTGGCGATTTCGTCGCAGCCGCAGTACCTCAGTGAAGTCGGCGACTGGATCCACACCATCGACGAAGGCGGCGGCAACGAGCCGCAGATGTATGTGTATGACGTGCGCAACATGAAGGCCACCGACCTGGCCAAGTACCTGCGGCAGATCTACGGCACAGGCGCGATCAAGGACGACACCCCGGCCAAAGTCGCCCCCGGTTTGCGCACGGCAACATTGTCGTCGCCGGGCACCAACAGCACGTCCGGCAGCACGCCGGGTGGCCTGAGCAACAACCTCAATGGCAACCAACCCGCCGCAGAGGATGAGGAGCAGGAGCCCGAAGTCGAGCAGGACACCGCCGAGCAGGGCGCGACCGAAGACGCCCCGGCCAAAAGCCTCGACGCAGGCACCCGGATCACCGCGCAAAAAAGCAGTAACCAACTGCTGGTCCGCACCCGGCCGGTGCAGTGGAAAGAGATCGAATCGGCGATCAAACGTCTCGACAATCCACCGCTGCAAGTGCAGATCGAGACGCGCATTCTCGAAGTCAAACTCACCGGTGAACTGGACCTTGGCGTGCAGTGGTACCTGGGGCGCCTGGCGGGCAATTCCACCAGCACCACTGTGGCCAATGCCTCCGGCAGCCAAGGCGCGTTGGGGGGGGGCGGTGCTGGGCTAGGCGCGGATTCGTTGTTCTACTCCTTCGTCAGCACCAGCCTGCAAGTGGCGCTGCATGCATTGGAAACCAACGGTCGCACCCAGGTGCTGTCGGCGCCGTCGCTGGTGGTGATGAATAACCAGCCAGCGCAGATTCAGGTGGGGGACAACATTCCCATCAGCCAGACCACGGTTAACACGGGTACCTCGGATACCACCTTGAGCAGTGTTGAATATGTGCAGACCGGGGTGATCCTCGACGTGGTGCCGCGGATCAATCCGGGTGGATTGGTGTACATGGATATTCAGCAGCAGGTCAGTGATGCGCAGGATCAGGCGTCGACTAACAGCGACACGCCGACTAATCCGCGTATTTCCACGCGGTCGGTGTCCACCCAAGTGGCGGTGCAGAGTGGGCAGACGGTGTTGCTGGGCGGGTTGATCAAGCAGGACAACGCCGAGTCGGTGAGTGCGGTGCCTTACCTTGGAAAGATCCCGGGGTTGCGGTGGTTGTTTGGGAATACGAGCAAGTCCAAGGATCGGACGGAGTTGATTGTGTTGATTACGCCTAGGGTGATTACCAGCAGTAGTCAGGCGCGGCAAGTGACGGATGATTATCGGCAGCAGATGCAGTTGTTGCGTCCGGCTCGGTAGGTCTGGGTATGTGGTTGATGTGGGGCTTGCTTCGGATCTGCGGTTTGTCGGTGTACATATCCGTTATTCAGGTAATGGCGGCTTATGGTTCCGCTCTTACAGCGGGTCACTTTTGTAAAGGCCGGAATTCCGGCCAGCGTGGTTGACGGGGCGACTCCAGATCAAAAGCAAGGCCGCGGCGGCCTTAGAGCCGACCGCATTCCAAATGTGGGAGGGGCGGTGCGACGATTCGACTTGCTCCCGATTGCAGTGGTTCAGTTACAGCTCTGTTGGCTGACACACCGCCATCGGGAGCAAGCCCCCTCCCACAGTTTGATCTCCGTAGACTAGACAGATACCTAGGCTCGGTGTGCCCGTAATCCGACATTGATTTGGGGGGCCGCCACCACGCGCCATCCATGGCGCAGGGCGGCTAAACCGGCATCCCTGCCGGTTTAGCCCCCAAATCAACATCGAATTCCGGCCAGCGTGGTTGACGGGGCGATTCCAGATCAAAAGCAAGGCCGCGGCGGCCTTAGAGCTGACCGGGTTCTTAAGCCGAACGCATTCCAAATGTGGGAGGGGGCTTGCTCCCGATTGCAGTGGTTCAGTTACAGCTATGTTGGCTGACATACCGCCATCGGGAGCAAGCCCCCTCCCACAGTTTGATCTCCGTAGATCAGACAGATACCTAGGCTCGGTGTGCCCGTAATCCGACATTGATTTGGGGGGCCGCCGCCACGCGCCATCCATGGCGCAGGGCGGCTAAACCGGCATCCCTGCCGGTTTAGCCCCCAAATCAACATCGAATTCCGGCCATCGTGGTTGACGGGGCGATTCCAGATCAAAAGCGAGAGCGCGGCGGCCTTAGAGCCGACCGCATTCCAAATGTGGGAGGGGGCTTGCTCCCGATTGCAGTGGTTCAGTTACAGCTATGTTGGCTGACATACCGCCATCGGGAGCAAGCCCCCTCCCACAGTTTGATCTCCATAGATCAGACAGATAGGTCCTAGCCTACTGTTCTGCTTTTGATCTGCTTTTGATCTTTATCTTAGGCGCCCCGTCAAACACGCTGGCCGGACACCGAGCCTAGGCGAGGTGCCGAGTGTTGGGGCAAGAGTCCTTGGTTACTTTGGGATGGGCTGGTATTCCGGCTCTTTTCCAAAGTGACCCGCCGTAAGGGCGAAACCAATACCCGCCGTTACTCCAACAACGGATATTCCCCCAATCCACCTAACCCCTCGCACCCAAAAACATCATTATTATGAATAAAGTAATTAATAAATAATGAAATTAGAGAATATTAGCTTATATCAAAACAGCATTATATTTTCAAAACCCATTCCGTTATGTTTGATCGCAACAGCCTACCCCTGACCTCGGATGGTACCCAGCGTAATCAAGATTCTGCGCGCCATAACCGGGTGATCATCCCCCGCAGCAGAATCGTTGGAAGTGAGTTCAACGTATGTTGCCAATTCAATCCCCGCAGTCGCCCTAACCCCAAATCGCCGCAATAGCTCCAAAAAACCGAGCACCGCGCATCGCCGCGTGACTGCCCGACTTCGCGATTTGGAAATACAGGCACGCCTATGAAGCAAACGTCAAAACCCACCGCCATCCTGGCACTGGCAATTCTGGCCAACACCGCCCATGCCCAGGACGACAGCACTCTGTCCACCGTGGTGGTCACCGGTAACCGTGGTGCTGAGCAGCGCACGGTCACCAGCAGTCCGGTGCCGATCGATGTGGTCAGCGCCAAGCAACTGCAAAGCACCGGCAAACCGGGTTTGATGGAGGCGTTGAGTGCGGTGATCCCATCGCTGACCCTGCCGGAAAAAACCGGTTGGGACGCCAGCGGCATTGCCCGCGCGCCGAACCTGCGGGGCATGAGCGCCGCCGAAGTGCTGGTGCTGGTCAATGGCAAGCGCCGCCACACCGCCGCGACGCTGAACATCAACGGCATCAACACCGGCGCCGCCCCGGCAGACCTGGACTTGATCCCCATCAGCGCCATTGACCATGTGGAAGTGTTGCGTGACGGCGCCGCAGCCCAGTACGGCTCCGATGCCATCGCCGGGGTCATCAACGTGATCCTCAAGGCCGACACCAGCGGCACTTCGGTGACCAATGCCGGCCTTGGCTATGACGGCAAAAAACAGACCGTGCAACAAAGCCTCAACAAAGGCTTTGAGATCGGCAACGGCGGCATCGTGCAACTGGCACTGGATGCCCGCAGCCAGAACGATGACAACAAGGCCAGCGCCAACGGCTACACCTACGCCCAGGCCTATGAGCAAGCCGGCCGTTCCACTTATGGCGGCTACGGCACGCCGAAGACCAACTTGCTGACCCTGGGCTACAACGCCGAGTTGCCTATCGACGACGATTTCAGCCTGTATTCCTTCACCACCTATTCACGGCGCAAGGCCGAGCAGGGGCAGAATTTCCGCCTGCCGACCATCACCAACACCATCACCACCGGACCTAACGGTTACCCCGGCGGCTACACGCCGACCTGGTACATCGATGAGGACGATTTCCAGGCTGCATTCGGCGGCAAGGGCACCGTCGGCGAGTGGGACTGGGATTTGTCCACCACCTACGGGCGCAACGAAGCGGAGCAGGGCACCACCCATAACCAGAACCCGTCTTTGGGCGAGGCCACGCCGAACAGCTTCACCTCCGGCACTTGGATCAGCACCGAGCTGACCACCAACCTCGACTTCAAGCGCGGCTTCGATATCGGCCTGCAAAAGCCGCTCGACCTGAGTTACGGCTTCGAGCATCGGCGCGATACCTATGAGGTGCAGGCCGGTGATTACGAGTCTTATGCCAACGGCGGTTACTGCGTAGCCCCAGGCAATTGCGCATCAAGCGGGGCGCAGGTCACCAACGGCATTTCGCCGGATGAAGAAAGCAGCGCCTCGCGCAACAGCCTGGCCAGTTACGTCGATGTGGGCTTCAACCCGGTGCCGGACTGGTACGTGGGCACCGCGTTTCGCTACGAGCATTACAACCAGGGCGTGGGCGCCACCCGCAGCGGCAAGTTGACCACTCGCTACGATTTCACTCCACAGTTCGCCGTGCGCGCCACGGTGAGCAATGGCTTCCGCGCGCCGTCCCTGGCCAACAGCCTGTTCAGTGCGCGTTCCACCACCTATGGCGTGGTGGACGGGGTGTATCAGTCGATCAACTACGGGGTGCTGCCCACCGGTTCGGCGGCTGCCCAAGCCCTGGGCGCCCAGGATTTGAAACCCGAGCGCTCGACCAACTTCAGTCTCGGCTTCACCCTCACGCCCACCGACCGCCTTAGCTTCACCGCCGACGCCTACGTGATCAACCTGCGCGACCGCATCACCTTGACCGGCACCTTGCTGGGCCCGGAAATCACCCAGGTGCTGCAAGGCAACGGCATCACTTCCACCTCCGGCGGCCAGTACTTTATCAACGGGGCCGACACCCGCACCAAAGGCCTCGACCTGGTCGGCAACTACAGCCAGGACCTGGGCCAGTACGGCGCGCTGAAGTGGACCGCAGCGTTCAACTGGAACCAGACCAAAATCCTCAACTACAAGGAATCCACCACGATCCTCGGCACGTCCTACGACCTGATGGACCGCCAGGCACGCAACCTGATCACCGGCGTACAGCCCAGCACCAAGCTGATCCTGGGCGGTGACTGGAGCATCGATCGCTTCAACCTCAACCTGGCCCTGACCCGCTACGGCTCCTACAAGGAGGTCAATGTGTCCGCCGACCGCAGCCTCGACCGGGTCTACGCGGCCAAATGGATCACCGATCTCGACCTTGGCTACAACCTCACCAAAGACCTCAACGTGGCCATCGGCGCCAAAAACCTGTTCGACGTCTACCCCAAGAAACAAGGCGTGCCCAGCAGCACCATGGTCAGCAGCTACGGCACCTATTCGCCCTACGGATTCACCGGCGGGTACTACTACACCCGCTTGACCTATGCCTTCTAAGGCCGAGGAATAAACCATGCCTATTGTCGCCAAACCCTATGACCTGATTGACCAGCCCCGCGAGGTTCGCCAGGTCCGTGTCTCCCCACCGATCAAAGCCCTGCAAGTGGTGCCTGCCCGGCACCCGTGGCGTTGGGCCGGGTCGATCTTCGCCGCTCTGGTGCTGCTCGCGATCGCCCATTCCCTCGCCACCAACCCGCGGTGGGAGTGGGGTGTGTTCGGCCAGTGGTTCTTCTCGCCGTCGGTGCTGCGCGGGCTTGGGCAGACGTTGTTGCTGACGCTGTTGAGCACGGTGTTCAGCGTGATCCTCGGCACGGCGCTGGCCCTGGCGCGACTGTCCGGCTCGCCGCTTTTGGCGGCCCTGGCCTGGGGCTATATCTGGTTTTTCCGTTCGATGCCGGCGTTGCTGGTGCTGATCATCCTGTACAACTTTGCCTACCTTTATGACCACATTGTGCTCGGCGTGCCGTTCACCAGCGTGGTATTTGCCGAGTGGTCGACGGTGGACGTGCTCAGCCAGTTCACCACGGCGGTTCTCGGTTTGAGCCTGATGCAGGCGGCCTACGCGGCGGAGATCATTCGCGGCGGCCTGATCGGTGTGGACGCCGGTCAGCATGAAGCGGCAGCGGCGCTCGGTTTGCCTGCATCACGCCGCATCTTCCGGATCATCCTGCCCCAGGCATTGCGCTCGATCCTGCCGTCGGGCTTCAACGAGATCATCGGCCTCGTCAAGGGCACGTCCATCGTCTACGTGCTGGCCCTGCCGGAGCTGTTCTACACCGTGCAGGTCATCTACAACCGCACCCAGGCGGTGATCCCGCTGCTGATCGTCGCCACCGTGTGGTACCTGATCATCACCACCGTGCTGACCAGTGCTCAATATTACGTCGAGCGTCATTTCGCACGGGGAACGGCAAGGGTGCTACCGCCCACGCCGTTGCAGCGCATACGCGGTTGGCTCAAGGAGAAATCCTATGAGTGAAGCGCGCGCAGGACGTATCCAGATCCAGGGCGTGGGCAAGCGCTTTGGCAGCCAGCAGGTGCTCAAGGACATCGACCTGACCATCGACCCCGGCAAGGTCACGGTGATTCTTGGGCCGTCCGGCTCGGGCAAGTCCACCTTGCTGCGCACCATCAACCACCTGGAGAAAATCGACAGCGGGCACATCACCATCGACGGTGAATACGTCGGTTATCGGCGCAAAGGTGACCTGCTGTATGAACTCAAGGAGCGCGAGATTCTCAAGCGCCGCATCGACGTGGGCTTCGTGTTCCAGAACTTCAACCTGTTCCCGCACCTCACCGCTTGGGAAAACGTCGCCGAAGCGCCTTTGGCCCACAAGCGCTGGAGTAAGGCTGAGGCGCAGTCCAAGGCCGCAGAGCTGTTGGCCAAGGTCGGCCTGGCGGACAAGGTCGATGCTTATCCGCGCCAGCTTTCCGGCGGTCAGCAACAGCGCGTCGCCATCGCCCGTGCCCTGGCGCTGGACCCGAAGGTGCTGCTGTTCGACGAGCCCACATCGGCCCTCGACCCCGAGTTGGTGGGGGAAGTCCTCGACGTGATCAAGGGCCTGACCCTACTGGGCGTGACCTTGGTCATCGTCACCCATGAGATCGGCTTTGCCCGTGAAGTGGCCGACCACGTGGTGTTTCTCTGCGACGGCCAACTGATCGAAGAAGGCCCGCCTGAACAGATTTTCCGCCAACCCCGACATCCCCGCACCGTGGCCTTTCTCGGCAAAGTGCTTTAGTTAACGGAGTGACTGCCCATGTTTATCTCTACCGCTCGTATCGGCCTATTGGCGCTTGCCGTCAGCACCGCACAAAGCGCATTTGCTGTGCAACAGGTCGACCTCAGCCCCGACCGCGTGCGCGTTCATGTGCCGCGCAACGAGGCGGCCATCGCGCAGATCCCACCGGGTTTCAAGTTCGCCCAGCCGGGCAAGTTCACCGTGGCCGTGTCTGGCGTGGCAGGACCACCCCTGGCGCTACTGGCCAGTGACGACAAAACCACCATCGGCAGCGAAGCCGACACCGCGCAACTGGTGGCCGACAGCCTTGGCCTGCAACTCAACGTGGTGCAGACCAGTTGGGAGGATTGGCCCCTGGGCGTCAGCTCGGGCAAGTACGACGCGGTGATCAGCAACGTCACCGTGACTGAGGCGCGCAAGAAGCGTTTCGACTTCGCCACCTATCGCCAGGACGTGCTCGGCTTCTACGTCAAGACCACCAGCAAGATCTCTGAGATCAAACAGGCTGCGGATATTGCTGGGCTGAAGATCATCGTCGGCTCCGGTACCAACCAGGAAAAAGTCCTGCTGGCTTGGAACGAAGCCAATGAAAAGGCCGGCCTCAAACCCGCGCTGTTGCAGTACTTCGACGACCAGGCCGCCGCGCAATTGGCGGTGCAGTCCGGGCGCAGCGATGCGCTGTTCGGGCCTAACTCGGTGTACGCCTATTCGGCGGCGATCACCGGGGGCATCAAGCGCGTCGGCACGGTGAACGGTGGCTGGCCGTTGCAGGCCGACATCGCTGTGACCACGCGCAAGGACAACGGCCTGGTCAAGCCTATCCACACCGCCCTGGAAGGCGCGATTGCCGGCGGCCAATACGAACAGGTGCTGCAACGTTGGGGCCTGGATGTGGAGCGCGTGGACAAGTCGCTGATCAACCCACCCGGCCTGCCGGATTAAGGAGCAATCGACATGGGACTGACACGACGTGAAGCGTTGTCGAGCATAGCGGCGGTAGGCGGCGAAAAAGCCGTCAAGGATGCACTGGCGGCATTAGGTTTGGGGCCGTCGTCGCACCGCCGTCCGCAACCGTTGAAACTCAAAGAAGGCTTGGGGCAAGGCACCCGCGTGCTGGTGTTGGGCGCCGGGATCGCCGGTCTGGTCACCGCCTTGGAGCTGACCCGCGCCGGGTTTGACGTGCAAGTGCTGGAGGCGCGTGAGCGGGTCGGGGGGCGCACCTGGACCCTGCGTCATGGCGACCGCGTGGACTACAAGGATGGCCGCACGCAAACGGCGGCATTCGATCAAGGGCATTACTTCAACGCCGGCCCGGCCCGGATTCCCAGCCAGCACCGCACGATCCTCGACTATTGCAGTGAGCTTGGCGTGCAGTTGGAAGTGCTGGTCAACAGCAGCCATGGCGCCCAGGTAAGGCCCGATGTGCAAAAGCCGGCGTTCAGCGTTGGCCAGGCGATCAATGATGCGCGGGGGCACTTGTCCGGCCTGCTGGCCAAAGCCGTGCAGCGTGATGCCCTTGATGATGTGCTGAGTACTGAGGAACGCACGCGGTTGCTGGCGTTTTTGCAGGTGTACGGCGACCTGTCCCAAGAGTTGGCCTTTGAGGGCACGATTCGCTCGGGGCACCTTGAGTCTCCTGCCCATCCGGGCGCGTTGCCGGCCAGTCGCAGCCCGTTGTCGCTGGATCAACTGCTGCACCCGGAACTGTGGGGCGCATTGCTGCACACCGAGTTTCCGGAGTTTTCGGCGACCATGTTTCAACCAGTCGGCGGCATGGACCGCATCACCGACGCGTTCTATCAACGGGTGAGTGATCACGTGCAGTTGGGGGCCGTGGTGCGTCAGATCCGCCAATTGGAGGACGGCGTGGCGGTGACCTATCACGACCAGCACAGTGGCCGCGAACAGGTGGTGCGTGCCGATTACCTGATCTCGACGTTGCCGCTGCCGTTGCTGGCCAAACTCGATACCGACTTCAGTGACCCGATCAAAGCCGCGCTGCTCAGCACCCGCAGCGACCAGGCGACCAAAGTGGCGTGGCAATCCCCGCGCTTCTGGGAAACCGACTACCGCACCTATGGCGGGCTGTCGTGGATCGAACACCCCGCGCGCCTGTTGTGGTACCCGAGCAACGACCTCAATACCCGCGAAGGCCTGCTCGTAGCCGGCTATGTAACCGGCGAGGGCGCCGATGCGTTTGGCGCAAAACCCTTCACCGAGCAATACGCCACGTCCAGAGAAGCGGTTGAGCTGCTGCACCCCGGTTTCTCCAAACACCTGCGTAACCCGCTGGCCGTGACCTGGGAACAGATCCCCTACAGCGAGGGCCCGTGGTTGCAACGCGAACACTTCCCGGCTGACGCAAGCAGCCTGCTCGAAGCCGGCCATGGCCGTGTGTACTTCGCCGGCGACGGCCTGGTGCAAAGCGGCGTGGGTATCTGGCAGGAATCGGCGGCCAACTCGGCGCGGCATGTGATCGCGCAACTGGCCGAACGGGTAACCCAACAACGACAGGTCGCGGCACTCGCCGCCTCTTAAGGAGACACACCATGAGCGACAGCATTCAACGTACCAGCGTCGGCGATTTTCCGATCTCGCAGACCGTCACCGTGCCGGCGTCCGCCAGCCTGATCTTTGTCAGCGGGACCTTGCCGGACGCTGCCGATCCTCAGGTGCCGGGCGTCTATGGAAACACCGAAGTACAGACGGTTTCGGTATTCAACAAACTGCGCAAGGTTCTTCAGCAGCAGGACCTGGATCTGGGCGATATCGTGCAATTGCGGGTGTTTTTGGTGGGGGCTGAAGAGACCGACGGCAAGCTGGATTTTGCCGGGTTGCAGCGTGGGTATACGCAGTTCTTCGGTACGCCGGAGCAGCCGAACAAACCGGCACGGACGGCGTTGCAAGTCGTCGCGCTGCCATTGCCCGGAGCGTTGGTTGAAGTCGAAGCCATCGCTGCCCGCACAGCCTGATTCACGCGGTTAACAGTGTGGAAGGGGGCTTGGGCCTCGATGAGGGCGTGTTAGTTGATGCCTCTTTGACTGACCCGCAGCCATCGGGGGCAAGCCCCCTCCCACAGTGGGATCCGTTTTTTGCCCGTCAGTCCTCATGTTCGTTATGGAGAAATCCCTATGTCCACCTCACCCCGGCAACTCAAATTCGGTGCCATCCTCACCGGCGTCGGCACTGCGCAAAACGAATGGCTGCACCCACAAATCCCCGGCGATGCCAGTGTCGATATCGACTGGTACCGTGTCCAGGCGCAACAGGCAGAAGCGGCCAAATTCGATCTGGTCTTCATCGTCGACAGCCCCTACATCACCCCGGATTCCGCGCCGCATTTCCTCAACCGTCTGGAACCACTGACCCTGCTTTCGGCCATCGCCGGTGCGACGTCGAAGATCGGCCTGGTGGCCACGCTGACCACGTCCTACACCGAGCCCTTCAACGTCGCCCGCCAGTTTGCCTCGCTGGACCTGATCAGCGGCGGCCGCGCCGGTTGGAACGTGGTCACCACCGGCCTGGAAGGCGCGGCCGGCAACTTTGGCCGTGAGCAGCATATTGATCACACCGAGCGCTACCGCCGCGCGGCCGAGCACCTGAGCGTGGTGCAGGGGCTGTGGGATTCCTATGAAGACGACGCCTTCGTGCGCGACAAGGCCAGCGGCGTATTCCTCGACCCGCAACGCCAGCATCGCCTCGACCACCACGGCGAGTTTTTCTCAGTGACCGGCCCGTTGAACATCGCGCGTTCAGCCCAGGGCCAGCCGGTGATTTTCCAGGCGGGTATTTCCGAGTCAGGCCGCAGCCTGGCGGCGAATTACGCCGAAGGCATTTTTGCCGGCGTGGGCAATTTTGAAGACGCCCAGGCGTATTACAGCGACATCAAAAAACGGACTGCTGCCGCCGGACGTAACCCTGATCACGTGACCATCCTGCCGGGCATTTCGCCGATCATTGCCGACACCGACGAACAGGCCCAGGCCATCGACCGCGAGCGCAATGGCGAGCTGGACCTGGATAAAGCGCTGGTGCAACTGGGGCGGCCGTTCAACTACCACGACTTCAGCCAATATCCATTGGATGAACCCTTCCCGGAGCTGGGCGACCTGGGCAGCAACGGCTATCGCGGCCATGCCGAAAACATCAAGCAAGTCGCCCGTGACCAAGGACTGACCCTGCGCCAGGCGGCGTTGCGTTTTGCCAAGCCGTTCTCCAGCTTTGTTGGCTCGCCCAAGACCGTGGCCGACGAGATCGAACGCTGGTTTGTCGAAGGCGCGGTGGATGGTTTCAACATCCACGTGGGCGCACCGGATGACTTCGCGCGGTTTACCGACCAAGTGCTGCCGTTGTTGCGTGAGCGTGGGTTGTTTCGCAGTGAATACAGCCACAGCACCTTGCGCGGGCATCTTGGGCTGCCGGTGCCGGTGAATCGGCACACGGCTGCGCGGAGAGAAGCGGCCTGAGGGTTACCACCATTTCCAGCGGCCCTGTTGTTTCAGGGTCGCGATGATGGCTTCGCGTTTGTGGCGTAGCTCTACCGACTTTTGCCGCAGTTCGCGGCAGCGGTTGCTGTTGAGGATCAGCAGACCGACAAGTGGGCCGAGTAGGGCCAGTGCGTAGAGATAGGTGTTGGGGCGCCACAGGACGGCGGGTAGGGATATCAGCAGGCAGAGGAGGTAGATCGCGACGTTTATCCATACCCAATGGATTCGGCCGTAGAGCACTTCGTATTTGGCCAGGGCGAAAACTGCGGCGACTACCATGCCGCCAATAAAGGATGCGTTAGTGGATGTATGAATAGGAAGTGCAGAAAAATAGGTCATTGCGACCAGCAGCGTTACCAACCCTATTGAAAAGCATCCTGCAATCAGGTCGGCGCCTATTATTGGCATGAAGCGTCTTAGGAGTTTGCGCGGATCTTCGATAAAGAGCTCTGAGTGATAGGCATCTTCTCCTGTCATTCCTTTCCCATCGTTTATGCTTTTAAGGTTGTTCAGACTGTTGGCTTTTCTTCGCTTCTTCACTCGGTCACCTCTTCGTATAGACCGATTGCGAGTGTCTTGACGTTTCCGTTCATTGCACTGCTGGTAAACCCCAATGTTGCTGCCAAGGCATCTCTTATATGGTTGGCGGTGGCTTGTTTCATTTCGGTTGCGCTAATGCGTTTGGACGCCCGCCCCGCTGCCTGTTCCAACTTGAGTAGCTGAGTGGTGAGGCGTGGGTCGCGGATTCTGAGCAACTCGTTGTTCAGTTTTGCCCGCTCTTGTCGGGATAGACCGCTAAGGACTTGCCGCAGGTTTTTTCCTGTCACGCGCGTAGCAGTGTTAGCCGCTTTAACCGTTACAAGCGCCGAGCTTGTGACGCCGAGCAACGCCACACCATCCAGGACAGTCATTGCAGCGTCATACCATGCATTGTTGTCCAGTTCATCGTTGAATTGAGGGTTGTAGGCCTCACTGAATGTTCGAACAACACCAGAAAAGCATTGAATTGTGCTCGCAACTGCAGCGGCTTTACCAACGAAGGAAATCACCGCACTTGCTCCGCCAGTGAATGGCATAAACATAACTCCACTGCCGATAACCACCCAACTCAACACTGCTCCGATACACGTCGCTGTTGTACTCAGCGCCTCTACCATCAATTTTGACTCCCGAGGCTCATGCTCCAACATCCGCTTAAACTCCACCGGCCCCACATACCTCGGCGCTTCCCGCAGCACCACTTTGATCGGCCGCACGCTGCAAATCGCCTGGAACTCCCGCAGTACCACCACGTTGAAATCCCCATCGATATACACCACCCCCGCACCAATCAACGCCGGGTCGGCGTCTATGGCGAAGAACAACCGCCGCAGGTCGATGCTGCTTTCAATGCGTTGGCGTGTGGTGCGGTGGGCTGAGGGGAATCCATCCTTGAACAGAGCGGCCGTCATTCCTTAACTCCTTTTTTTGGGAGCTGAGAGAGTAAATACGCCGCAACTGGGATGAATGTCGGAAGCTTCGCCATTTACAGTCGGGTACGTCCTGAAGCGACGTTGACGTCTTGTATGCCCGCTCCTGATTGAGGAAAAGTGCGCGCCACGTCACTTCCGGCGGACCACAGGACAAGGAGCCAACATGGCAGTCGACATGTTTTTGAAACTGGGCGACATCAAGGGTGAATCGCAAGACTTGGCCCATCGTGACGAGATCGATATCACCAACTGGGGGTGGGGATTATCGCAAACGGGCTCGATGCATTCCGGCACGGGAGGCGGTTCGGGCAAGGCCGACTTCACCAACCTGAACCTGACCAAACCCCTGGATAAATCCAGCCCCAACCTGATGATGGCGTGCGCCACCGGCAAGCATTATCCCCAGGCCAAATTGGTGGTGCGCAAGGCCGGCGGAACCAGCCCGGTGGAGTATCTGGTGATTACCTTGAAGGAAGTCATGGTGGTGTCGTACAGCACCCGCGCTGACACGGCCGATGATGTTTTGTACGACAGCATCGCCTTGAACTTCGCCACCGTCGACGTCAGCTACCAGCCGCAGAAGGCGGATGGCGCCAAGGACGGTGGGCCGGTGAAGTTTGGCTGGAATATTCGGCAGAACGTCAAAGTCTGATCCCTTGCCGCCAACCCGGTTGTCTACCCGCTCGACGGCAATGCGACGATGGCAGCGTTGGGCACCAAACAGCTCAACCGCCTGTTCCTCAGCCCCATGCTGCTGCGCATCGAACACAATGTGCCCACCTTCGACTGCATGCCGCAGGTGGGCGAGGGCGCCCAGCATGACCCGCTGACCACGAGCCCAGCGGCGCCGCTTGTGCTTAGAGGATGTTCAACGGGTAGCTGACAATCACCCGATGCTCATCACTGTCCCGTTGGGTCGTCACTTCAGTGCGCAACGACGCGTGGCGCAGGGCAATGCTCAGGTTCTTCAGCGGCCCCTGCTGGATCACGTAGCTCACCGTCAAGTTGCGCTCCCACTCGCTTTTATCCCCTGTGGGCGTGCGGATGTTCGAGCCGCTTTCGTACATGCCCATAAAGCTCAGGCCTGGCACGCCGACCGAGGCGAAGTCATAGCCGTAACGCACCTGCCAGGTGGTTTCCCCGGCGCGCTGGAATTTGCCGATCATCGACTCGGTCATGAAGTAGGCCGTGGAACCGTCACCCTGGTTCAACCACACCGCATCGCTGTCGCCGCTGACCTGTTGCAGGCCGGCGGCAATCGTGTGGCCGTTGACCAGGTAGGTGAATTGGGCGCTGCTCAGGCGGCTGTCGACCTTGCCCTTGGTCACGCCGTCGCCGTAGTAGCCGAAGGTGTAGAACGCTGGGTCGTTGCCGTTGGCGCCGTCGGAGCGGTTGTCGAAGTGGCGCAGGTCGGTGCGCAGGGTGCCCGGGCCGATCTGCCAGTCGTACTTGAGGCCCAGGAAGTTCTGTTTGTAGAAGTCCTGCAGGTTGCCGTAGTAGTACTGCAAGGTCAGGTCTTTGGTCGGTTTGTAGTCGACGCCGCCGTAGTAGAACTTGTTGACGAACTCACCGGTACGCGCGTTGTTGGCGCCGGGAATCGACATGCCCATCTGGTCGCTTGAACCACGGCCCTTCACGTGTTCCAACTGGCCGAGGGTGAAGGTGAAATGGTCCAGGTCCTTGGACTGCACCTGCCCGCCATTGAAGGTCTGTTGCAACATGCGGTCGGTGGACATCACCACCGGCAGCATCGGCACCAGAGTGCCGTATTTCAGCTCGGTCTTGGCAAAGCGCGCCTTGGCCGTCAGCCCCAGGCTGCCGAACTCATCCACTGCGCGGCCATCGCTGTCGGTGGGGAACACGTTGCCGTTGAACGCGGTGCTTTGCGGGTTGTAGTGGCGCCCCTTGCCGGAGTCCAGACGCACACCGAACATGCCGATGGCGTCCATGCCGAAGCCCACGGTGCCTTGGGTGTAACCGGACTCGAAGTTGGCGATAAAACCCTGGCCCCATTCCTGGGTGTAGTTGGGGTCGGCGGCGCCGCTGCGGTTGTCGGCGTTGCTGAAGAAGTTGCGGGCCAGCACATTTAGCTTGCTGTCTTCCACCAGGCCTGCGGCGTAGCCCTGCTGGGCGATGATCAGGCCACAGAGGCCGGCGAGTACGGTTGGTGCGCGATTGAAAAGCTCCATTGGTGTCATCCCCATGTGTGATTGGTTTTTTGAGGGCAGTCAAAAGCGGCAGTGAAAGTTTTCTATTTTTTTTCAGGAGCGGGAGCAACGGTGGCCGGCACGACGTGCAGTCGCACCGGCGGTAAGCGGTACAGGATGAACAGGGCGAGCACGCCAATCCCCGCGCACAGCAGCAGGCCCACGCCCACCGACTGGGCCAGCGCATCGCGGGCCAGCTCCAGCCATGGCGTGGCGTCGAGATTGGCGTGCAACAGCACTTGTGGGTCGGCATACAGGGCAATGCCCTCGGCATGGCCCGCCGCAAGAAACACCCGTTGCAGATGGGTGCTGTAGAGCAGGTTGACCAGCACGCCCATGCCGGCAGTGCCGAGCAAACCGCCCACCAGACGCAGGGATTGAGTGAGCGCCGTGGCGATGCCGAGAAACTGCCGTTCGGCCAGGGTCTGGGTGAATACCGTGAGGTTGAGCAGGATGAATCCCAGGCCCAACCCGGCCAGTAGAATCAAGCCAAGCAACTCATTGAACGACGCGCTTCGTCCGACCACTGCCAACCCCAGGCACGCCAGCAGCAACGCGACAAAACCGGCCAGCGGCAACCAGTTTGGGTTGCGCAAACGGGTCACGATGCGGCTGTTGACGATGGCGCCGAGGGTGATGCTCAACGCCAGCGGTGTGATCAACACACCGGCGTCCTGAGGCGAATACCCGTAGGCGCCTTGCAGTAAGAGCGGCAGGTAAAACAGCAGCGAAAACATGATCGCCCCGGCGGCCACCGACAGCGTGAACAGCAGTTGCAGGCTCGGCAGGGTGAACAGCGCGGCCGGCAACAACGCATGCGGGCAACGCCGCTCCCAGTGCCACAACGCAATGATCGCCGCGATACACCCCAGACCTAACGCCGCGCTGAGTGCGAGGCTCGAATGCCCCAGCCATTCCACAAACAATTGCAGACTGCCCAACGCCAGCGCGATCAACAGTGCGCCGGGCCAATCCAGGCGAATGCTGCTGTGTTGTTGCGGGCGATACCACGGCAGGAAACGCCAGGCAATCAACAGCGCCAGGCAGCCCAACGGTAGGTTGATATAGAACACCGAGCGCCAGCCGAAGGCGCCGGTGAGATACCCCCCCAGCCCCGGGCCGATGGCATTGACTACGCTGAACAGCGCACTCAACAGCATCTGCCAGCGCAGGCGCTGGCGGGTGTCGGGAAACAGTTCGGGGATACAGGCGAACGCGGTGCCGATCAACATGCCGCCGCCGATGCCCTGCAACGCACGGCCGATCACCAGCACCAGCATGTCGTTGGCCAGGGCGCAGGCCAGGGACGCCAGAGTGAAGATCAACGTGGCGGCCAGTACGAACGGCTTACGCCCGTAGTAATCCCCCAGCCGTCCGAAAATCGGGATGGTGACGATGGACGCCAACAGATAACCAGTGGCGACCCATGCATAGAGTTCAAAGCCTTTGAGCTCGGCCACGATGCTCGGCAACGCGTTGCCGATCACGGTCTGGTCCAGTGCCGAGAGCATCAGCACCAACGAGATGCCAATCATCGCCAGCAAGGCTTGCTTGAAACTCAGGGGAGGGTGGGCCGCCGCGGTCATCGTCGAACCTCAGCGCAACGCGGCAACGGCAGCGGCAATGCGCGCGCAGCCTTGGTCGAGGGTGCTGATGTCGGTAGCAATCGACATGCGAAAGAACGGTGCCAGGCCATAGGCCGTGCCCGCCACTACCGCCACGCCCTGGCTTTCGAGCAGGTACATCACCACTTCGCTGTCGCTGTTGAGGGTTTTACCCTCGGCGGTTTTTTTACCTAGCAGACCGCCGCAGTTCACATACAGATAGAACGCGCCGTCCGGCTTGCGGCAGCTCAGGCCGGGGATTGCATTGAGCAGTTCAAGGCAACGGTCGCGTCGTTGCTGGTACACCTCGACGCTGTGTTTGACGAAGTGTTGGTCGCCGTTGAGCGCTTCCAATGCCGCCGCCTGACTGACTGAGCAGGCGTTACTGGTGGACTGGGATTGCAGGGTCGCCATGGCGCCGATCAGGTCGGCGGGGCCGGCGGCATAACCGATGCGCCAGCCGGTCATGGCGTAAGTCTTGGACACGCCGTTGACCACCAGGGTGCGGTCCTTCAAGGCTGGTTCAATGGCCAGGATGTGTGGGTTGTCCAGACCGTCGAAGCGGATGTGCTCGTAGATGTCATCGGTCATTAGCAGCACATGCGGATAGTCCAGCAGCACGTCGGCCAGGGCGCGCAGTTCGGCGTGGCTGTAGCTGGCGCCGGTGGGGTTGCTCGGTGAGTTGAGCAGCAGCCAGCGGGTGCGCTCGGTGATCGCTTCGCGCAACTGTGCTGGGGTCAGCTTGAACCCGTTGTGTTCCGGGCAGGCCAGGGTCACCGGCTCGCCTTCGCAGGCCAGGACCATGTCCGGGTACGACACCCAGTAGGGCGCAGGGATCAGCACTTCATCACCGGCGCCTAGGGTGGCGGCGAAGGCGTTGAAGATCGCGCTCTTGGCGCCGCTGGTCACCAGTACATGAGCGGCGGTGTAGCTCAGGCCGTTCTCGCGGGCCAGTTTATCGACGATGGCCTGGCGCAGTTCCGGGGTGCCGGCGTTTTGGGTGTAACGGGTTTCACCGCGCTCGATGGCCGCGCTGGCGGCTTGGCGGATGTGGGGGGGTGTATCGAAATCCGGCTCGCCCACTACCAGGTTGATGATGGACTGGCCTTGGCGACGCAGCTCGTTGGCGCGGTCGGACGCGGCGCTGCTGGGCGATGGTTTGATGCGTTGCACACGGGCGGCGATGCGGGAGGCGGTCACGGGCGTTCCTCGATGATGGCGTTGATGGCGTCACAGTACGAGGGCCGGGCGAGGGGGCCATAAGACGAGTTTGTTCTGGGTTGATAGGCAGTGCTTATGGCTGGGCTTGCACCAAGCAGGTGCGTCCAGTCCTGGCTGCTCCGAGCGGGTGCTTTGGGTGGGGGATCAGGAGCAACCATAGCAAAGCCTTATGGCTGGTTATGCGGGTGGCCTGTCTTTTGCAAACCTGCCAGGTGTACACAAATCCAAATGTGGGGGGGGGCTTGCTCCCGAAAGCAGTGTGCCAGTCACAGATGCATCCACTGACACTGCTATCGGGAGCAAGCCCCCTCCCACATTTAAGGCATCACTTGTCCCTTACATGAGCACCGCCATTTTGAACCTGCGTCGATTGAAGTATTTCGTAAAACTGGTCGACATCGGCAGCATGACCCAGGCCGCTGATGTGTTGCATGTGGCGCAACCGGCGTTGAGTCAGCAACTGGCAACCCTGGAAGCCGAGTTGCAACAACAATTGCTGATCCGCACCAAGCGCGGCGTGACGCCGACTGAGGCGGGCAAGGTGTTGTATGGCCATGCGCAAATTATCCTGCGCCAGTGCGAACAGGCTCAGAGCGATATCAATGCCACCGGCCATGCCTTGTCCGGGCAGGTGTCGGTGGGGCTGGCGCCGGGGACGGCGGCGTCGACGTTGTCGCTGCCGTTGCTGCGCACCGTGCGCGAACGTCACCCCGGCATCCTGCTGTACCTCAATGAAAACTTCGGCACCACGTTGAGCGAACTGATCATGAACGGCCGCATGGACATGGCCGTGCTTTACGGCGGGCGGGAGGTGCATGGTTTGAGTTTTGTCTCGCTGCTGCGCGAGCCGCTGTACCTGGTGAGTGCCGACCCGGCCATTGCCAGTCGCGAAGACATCCCGCTGGCCGAGTTGGCCGACATGGACATGCTGTTGCCGCGCCCCTACAACGTCATGCGTCGGATGGTGGACGAAGCCTTCCTGCGTATCGGCCTGGGTGTGCGGGTAGTGGCCGAGATTGAATCGTCCACCACGCTCACCGCCGCCGTGGCCGACCACTTCGGTTCGACCATCCTGCCTGAGTCGTCGGCGCGGGTCATGGCCGCGGACCCTTCGGTGCATATGTGCCGCATCGTCGAGCCCGAGGTGGAGGCGCCGTTGGCGTTGTGCCTGTCCGGGCATTTGCCGTTGTCCGTGCCGGCCCAGGCGGTCAAGGCGATTCTGCTGGAGCTGGTGGCGCAGATGCGTGGCAGCGCCGTGTGAGGCGTCATAAGGTCGGCTTATCACCCCAAAGCCAAAGCGTCTTGGCCGCGTTTCGAGGGGCTCGGTAGATTGGGCTCATCCACTCAAGACACGCTCGACAGGCAGGGGCCATACATGGATTCAGCACGTATCAAGGGGTTGATGGATTTGCTGGCCGAATCCGATCTGCTGGAACTGAGCCTCACCGAAGGCGACAGCACGCTGCGGCTGTTCAAGCAGGCGGGGCAGGGGACCACCAGCGTTGCACCCACCGTGGTCGCAGCCCCCAAAGCTGCACCGGCTGCCAGCGCCGTTGAAGTCAAAGCCAGCCTTTATGGCGTGCTGCACCTGACGCCCGCCGTCGGTGAGCCGCCTTTTGTGACCGTGGGGCAAAGCATCGAGACCGGCCAGACCGTGGCGGTGATCGAGGCGATGAAGATGTTCCACCCGGTAAAGGCCAAGGTGGCGGGCCAGGTGGTTGAGATCCTGGTCGAGGCCGGGGTTGAAGTCGACGCCGGCCAGTCGCTGTTCCGGCTCGGTTGACCCTTACGCGTATTCGTTATTCAGGTGAATCCAATGTTCGACAAAGTGCTGATCGCCAACCGTGGCGAAATCGCCCTGCGCATTCAGCGTGCCTGCCATGGCCTGGGCATCAAGACCGTAGCGGTGTTTTCCGAAGCGGACCGTCACGCCCACTACGTGCAAAACGCTGACGAATCGCTGTGCATCGGTCCGGCCGCGCCGGGCATGAGCTACCTCAACCAGACGGCGTTGCTGTTCGCCGCCAAGGTCACTGGCGCCCAGGCGATCCACCCTGGCTACGGGTTCCTTTCGGAAAACGCCGGGTTTGCCGAGCGCATCGAAACCGCCGGCCTGACCTTTATCGGCCCGAGCGCAGCCTGCATCCGCACCATGGGCGACAAGGTGGCCGCCAAGCGTGCCATGCGTGAAGCCGGTGTGCCGTGCGTGCCGGGGCCTGATTCGACAATGCCTACCGACGACGCCAGCATTCTCGCCATCGCTGCCGAGATCGGTTACCCAGTGATCGTCAAAGCCGCTGGTGGTGGCGGTGGTCGCGGCATGCGCGTGGTGCAGGCCGAAGCCGAGTTGCTCGCTGCCATCGCGCTCACCCGTGAAGAGGCGCGGTTGGCGTTCGGCAACCCGGAGCTGTATATCGAGAAATTCCTCGGCCACCCGCGGCATGTGGAAATCCAGGTGCTGTGTGATGCCCACGGCCATGCGATCTGGCTCGGCTGCCGCGACTGTTCCCTGCAACGCCGCCACCAAAAAGTTTTGGAAGAAGCACCCGCACCGGGCATCGATCCCGCATTGATCGCCAAGGTCGGCGAACGCTGCGCCGAGGCCTGCCGCCAGATTGGCTATCGCGGTGTGGGCACGTTTGAGTTCTTGTACGAAGACGGCGAGTTCTTTTTCATCGAGATGAACACGCGTCTGCAAGTCGAACACCCGGTCACTGAAATGACCACCGGCATCGACATCGTGCAGCAGCAACTGCGCATGGCCCGCGGCGAAGTGTTGGGCTTGCGCCAGGAGGATGTGCAGTTGAACGGCCACTCTCTGGAGTGCCGCATCAACGCCGAAGACCCGATCACCTTTATGCCCACACCCGGCTTGATTCAGCGTTGGGAAGTGCCCGGCGGATTTGGCGTGCGGGTTGATTCCCATGTCACCACCGGCTACCGCGTCCCGCCGTACTACGACTCGATGGTGGCCAAGGTAATCACCCACGGCGCCACGCGGGAAGAGGCGTTAGCGCGGATGCGCCTGGCCCTGAGCGAAATGATCGTGGACGGCATCAGCACCAATATCCCGTTGCACCGAGACATTCTCGACGATCCGGCATTCTGCGCCGGCGGTGTCGACATTCATCACCTGGAGCGCTGGTTGCAGCAAAGGAGCCCGACATGAACACCGCACCTTCCATCAGCCTGCTGGGCTCCAGCGCGTTGCTGTTCGAGGCGCCGGGCGAGCTCGACCTGGCCCCGCAGCAGCGTATCTGGCGCCTGGCCCTGCAAGCGGGCGAATGGCCGGAAATCCACGAAGCCGTGCCGGGCATGAACAACCTGATGCTGACGTTCCTCACGCCGCCCCGTGAACTCAACGGCGTGTGCCAGCGCCTGCTGGATGCCTGGGAACAGAGCCAACCGCTGCCCCTGGAAGGGCGAATTGTCGAGTTGCCGGTGGTGTACGGCGGCGAATTCGGCCCGCACATGGCAGACGTGATCGCCCACACCGGGCTGGATATCGAGACCATTGCCAACCTGCATTGCGAGCCGCTGTACCCGGTGTACGCCCTGGGCAGCCACCCCGGTTACTGCTACCTCGGCGGCATGGATCCACGCCTGGCCACGCCCCGTCGCCAGGTGCCGGTGCTGAATATCGGTGCGGGCTCGGTGTCCATCGGCGGCGTGCAGACGGGCGTCTCCGCCTCGGCCGGCCCCAGCGGCTGGAACACCATCGGCCGCACCGAGATGGCTTTTTTCGACCCCGCCCAAACCCCGCCTGCCATCTTGCGGCCGGGTGATTTCCTGCGCTTGCGCATCGAGAGGATCATTCGATGATCGAGATTCTATCGGCCACCGCCCTGGCCACCGTGCAGGACCTCGGTCGTTTCGGCAGCCTGGGTTACGGCGTAGGTACCTCGGGCGCCATGGACCATCTGGCCCTGGCCTTGGGCAACTTGCTGCTGGGCAATCCCGAAGACGCCGCTGCGATTGAAATCCCGCTGTTTACGTTTGAAGTTCGCCTGATGCAGGACTGCGCCTTTGCCCTGACCGGCGCCGCCTGCGACGCCACGCTGGACGGCCAGCCGTTGCCGCCGAACTGGGTTTGCCAAGGGCGAGAGGGTCAAGTGTTGAGCCTGGGGTATCCGACGTCTGGCAGTCGCGCTTATCTGTGTTTGGCGGGGGGCGTGGACGTGCCGTCGGTGCTGGGTTCACGCAGCACGCAATTGCGTGGCGAGTTCGGTGGTTTGGACGGCCGGGCGTTGCAGCAGGGCGATCGACTCGCTGCCTTGCGACCAGGCCTCAGCACCTTGGCGCTGGACTTCGGCGTTTTGGCGCCCAGTCTCTCGCTGCCGTTACAGGTAGACGGCGTGCCCGCGATGCGCGTGCTGCCCGCCGCTGAATACGAGCGCTTCCAGGAAACCTCCCGCGCCGCGTTCTGGTCTGGCGAGTGGAAGATCACCACCCAGAGCAATCGCTATGGCTACCGCATGGAAGGTGAACCGCTGCTGCCCATCGCACCGATGGAAATTCGCTCCCACGGCATCGTGCCCGGCGTGATCCAGGTGCCCCATGGCGGTCAGCCGATCATCCAGATGCGCGACGCGCAGCCCAGCGGCGGCTACCCCAAATTCGGCAGCGTGATCGAGGCTGACCTATGGCGTTTGGGGCAGGCGCCGATCGGCAGCAAAGTGCGCTTTATCGAGTGCAGTTATGAAGAGGCCGTTGACGCCTTGGAAACCAATCGACGTTACCTGCGTGAAGTCAGCCGTCTGGTGGAGCTGCACCGTCAAGGAGTGAAAGCATGACGCTTGAAGAGATTCGCCAACTGGCGCTGTGGCTCAAGGAACACCACTTGGCTGGCGCAGAGATGAGTAGCCCTGGCGTGCACCTGACCCTCAAGCGCGGTGCGCCTGCCGTCAGTGTGGTCACGCCAGTCGCGGCTGCGGTAGTGGATGACAAGGTGCTGCGCACCACCGGCCTGGGTCGTCTGCTGCTGACTCATCCGCAACAAAACCAGCCGTTCGTGGCTGTGGGCGATCAGCTTAGCGCCGGTCAACTGGTGGCCGTGCTGCAAGTGGGTGAGCTGTTGCTGCCTCAGCGCAGCCCGAAAGCCGCCAAGGTCGTGGATATACGCGTGCCGTGCGGCACCACCGTCGGCTACGGCGAAGCCTTTCTGGGCCTGGAGTATCCGGTATGAAGATCGATTTGAATGCCGACCTCGGCGAAGGCTTCGGCCCGTGGCGCATGGGCGAGGACGAAGCACTGATGAGCCTGATTTCCTCGGCCAACGTCGCCTGCGGTTATCACGCCGGCGACCCATTGATCATGGACACCACCGTACGCCTGGCAAAAGCCGGTGGCATCGACTTGGGCGCGCACGTGGGTTTCCCGGATTTGATGGGCTTCGGTCGTCGCCAAATGAACATCGAGATCAAGGAACTGGCCACCTATGTGATCTACCAGCTCGGTGCGCTGGCCGGGATGGCGGCCGTGAATGGCCATCGCATGACCCATATGAGCTTCCACGGCGCCCTGGGCAATATGGCCGCCGCCGATGCGGCGCTGGCCGAGCCGTTGGTGCGGGCGGTGGCGGCGTTCGACCCCACGCTGATCATCAGCTCTTCCAGCAGCCGCGCCATCGAAGGCGCGGCCGAAAAATGTGGTCTGCGCGTGGCCACGACGTTCCTCGCCGACCGCGCCTATGACGATGACTGCCTGCTGGTGCCACGCAAGGTCGAGGGCTCGGTAATCAAGGAGCCTGCGGCAGTCTTGCAACGGGTGCGGCAGTTGCTGGAGGAGGGCACCGTGGCCGCCCTGAGCGGCAAGGTGCTGCGGGTGCCGGCCCACTCGATCCTGCTGCACGGCGACACCCCCGGTGCGGTCGACCTGGCGCGCACCATTCGCCAGGAAATCGAGCAATTGGGCGGGCGGATTACCCCGATTTCCCAGCTGCTGGCGGCGTCATAAGCAGGCCTTATCGCCACACAATCATCGCGTCTTGGTCCAGCGCCTGAAGGCTGGATAGAGTCGAACCATAACCCGCGACACAAGGATCACCCCATGCCATTTTCCGACTACAAAACCGCACTGGTCACCGGCGCCTCATCGGGCATCGGTGCCGCCGTTGTGGAGCGTCTGTGCCAGGAAGGCGTGCAGGTGCATGCCCTGGCCCGCAGTGCCGACAAGTTGCAGGCACTGGCGGCAAAGACTGGCTGCATTCCCCACGCCATCGACGTGACCGATATTGCCGGCCTGACTCGGTTGTTCGCCGAAAACACCTTCGACATCCTGGTCAACAACGCCGGTGTCGATAAACCCGGCTCCTTGCTCAAGGCCGATGCCGACGGTATCGACCTGCTGATCGACGTCAACCTTCGCGCGGTGTTGCACCTGGCGCGCCTGGCGTTGCCGGGGATGGTCGAGCGCGACTGCGGGCACATCATCAACATCAGCTCGATTGCAGCGGCCTACAACTTTGGCGGCAACTCTACCTACCACGCGACCAAGGCCGCGGTGAGCATGCTCTCGCGTCAATTGCGCATTGATGCCTTCGGCAAGCGCGTGCGGGTTACCGAGATCTGCCCAGGCCGAGTGGCCACGGACATCTTTGCCCATGTGCATGGCGACTCCGAGGAGACCTACAAACGCTTCGTCGAAGGTTTTGAATTGCCCCAGGCCGAAGACATCGCCAACGCCATTGCCTTCGCGATTGCAGCGCCGATTGCCGTCAACGTCGGGCATATGGAAATCACCCCCACCCTGCAAGTGCCGGGCGGGCTTTCTACCGCGCGACCTCAGGATTATCAGGGCTGAAACCAGCCCTCTAAAACAGAACGGATCGATCCGTCATTGCTGCACCGCGCCACGGCCACGCCGGGTGACTTTGATTTCTGCCCTAGCCCAATGCCGATAGGGATTGACCATGAAGCAAGACTTCGATTTGGCCGCGATTCTGCAAGGCGAGTATGCCGAGCTGATCGTCAAGGGCATCGAAATGACCTTGCAGCTGGCGTTGTTCGCCTGGCTGCTGGCGATGGTGCTGGCGCTGACGCTGGTTACGGTGCGCCTGACCGGCAACAAGCTGGCCGACCGTCTGGTGGCGGGGTACGTGTCCTACCACCGCAACGTACCGACCCTGGTGCAACTGATGCTGTGGTACTTCGGTGTGCCCACGTTGCTCAGCGAATCCGCGCAACTGTGGCTGGCCAACCACAACACCGAATACCTGTTTTCGGTGATCGCCCTGGGCTTGTGCCAGGCCGCGTATTTCTGTGAAGACATGCGCAGCGGCCTGCGCGCCATTCCGGCCGGGCAGACCGAAGCGTCCAGAGCCCTGGGACTGGGCTACGTGCGCTCAATGCGCTACGTGATCCTGCCTCAGGGGGTGCGCAACTGCCTTCCGTCCTTGATCAACCACACCGTGTTGTTGTTCAAGAACACCAGCCTGGCCATGGCGATTGGTGTGATGGAGCTGACCTACGCCAGCCGCGAAGTGGAGAACTATACGTTCCGCACCTTCGAGTCGTACCTGGTGGCCACGGTGTTCTACCTGGTGTTTTCACTGCTGCTGATGGGCGCCGGGGCGTTGCTCGCTCGGCACTTCAGCAAAGCCCTGGCGAGGTAGATGGCGATGTTCGATATCGTTGAAATCCTGCAGAACAACTGGACGTTGTTCCTCATCGGTCAATACCCCCACGGCCCATTGGGTGGCCTGGCGAGCACCCTGATCCTGGCCGCGCTGGCATTGCTGTTGGCGTTCCCGTTCGGCTTGCTGCTGGCGCTGGCGCGGGTATCGCCGTGGAAAGGTTTGTACTGGGTCGCCACGGTGTGGGTCTACGTGCTGCGCGGTATTCCCTTGCTGATGGTGATCTTTTGGACGTACTTCCTGGTGCCGTTGCTGATCGGCCATAACATCACCGGCTTCATGACCATGCTCTGCACCCTGGTGATCTACCAGAGCGCCTACCTGTGCGAAATCATTCGCGGCGGCATCCAGGCCTTGCCGA
This sequence comes from Pseudomonas sp. Irchel 3H9, assembly GCF_900187495.1. Lineage (NCBI taxonomy): Bacteria > Pseudomonadati > Pseudomonadota > Gammaproteobacteria > Pseudomonadales > Pseudomonadaceae > Pseudomonas > Pseudomonas sp. Irchel 3H9. Next base: position 708,053 of record NZ_FYDK01000004.1, read on the forward strand.
GTGGGCAATACGAAGCGTCCCGCGCCCTTGGCCTGGGCTACGTGCGCACCACGCTCTGGGTGATCCTGCCCCAGGCACTGTACAACGCGTTGCCGAGCCTGATCAGCCAGTTCATCTCGATCATCAAGGAGACCTCACTGGGCTACGTGATCAACGTGCAGGAGGTGACGTTTGCCGCCAACCAAGTCAACAACCAACTGCTGACCAAGCCGTTCCAGGTGTTTTTCATCCTGGCGATCATCTACTACCTGCTGTGTTTCGGCCTGACCCGCCTGGCCGGTTATGTGGAACAGCGCATTGCGCGCAAGCGCCTGGGCGACGGAGGGCAAACCCTGCCTGGCCAACCGTTGCTGGCCACCGATAATTGAAGAGGGCTGCGCTCATGCATCCAATGATCATGTTTTCGAAAATCAATAAATGGTACGGCGAGTACCAGGCGCTCACTGACATCACGGCCGAAGTGCAACCCGGCGAAGTGGTGGTGCTGTGCGGCCCTTCGGGGTCGGGCAAATCCACCTTGATTCGCACGGTCAATCGCTTGGAAGACATCCAGGCAGGCCAGATCCTGTTCGACGGCCAGGACGTTCACGGCACCGACGCGCAGATCAACCGCCTGCGCAGCCGCGTGGGGTTTGTGTTCCAGAGCTTCAACCTGTTCCCGCACCTGTCGGTGCTGGAAAACATCACCCTGGCCCCCAACAAACTGCGCAACCTCAAGGGCGCGGCGGCCAAGCAAAAAGCCATGGAGTTGCTCGACCGTGTCGGCCTGGCCCACAAGGCCGGTGCTTACCCGGCGCAGTTGTCCGGCGGGCAACAGCAGCGCGTGGCAATCGCCCGCGCACTGGCGATGGAGCCGCCGGTGATGCTATTCGACGAGCCCACCAGTGCCCTCGACCCGGAAATGGTCGGCGAAGTGCTGAGCGTGATGAAGGGCTTGGCCAAGGACGGCATGACCATGATGTGCGTGACCCACGAGATGAATTTCGCCCGCGAAGTGGCCGACACCATCTGGTTTATGGATGCAGGGCAGATTCTGGAAAAGAGCAGCCCCGAGGCCTTCTTCACCCAGCCCTCGCACCCGCGAGCGCAACGTTTCATCGCCGACCTGCGGGCCCATTGAGCTGCGGCGGTTTTGCTCCCTCTGCCATTTTGCTGGTCCAACTTTCTGGAGATTTCCCATGGGTATGAAGCATCTGTTTACTGCGCTGGCGTTGGGGCCACTGGCAATCGCGGTCGCACAAGCCGACCAACTGAGCGACATCATGGCCAAGCAATCCTTGAGCTGTGGGGTGTACGCCGACGTCCCGCCATTTTCCGCACCGGACCCGAAAACCCGCGAGCTGGTCGGCATGGACGTCGACCTCTGCAAAGCCCTGGCCAAGACACTCGGCGTAGCCCTGGAACTCAAGCCACTGTCGGTTGAAGCGCGTATTCCTGAAGTGAAAATGGGCCGTGTCGATGTGATCTTCGCCAACCTGGCCTACACCAAGACCCGCGCCGACCAGATCCAGTTCAGCGACCCTTACTACATCGCCAAGGAAACCCTGGTGGTGCGCGCGGCGAATGCCGACCAGCCGAAAAGCTTCTTCAAGGACAAGCGCATCAGCTCCACCAAGGGCTCGACCTCCGAACAGTCGATCCGCCTTGCCGGCGCCACCCCGGTGACCTTCCAGGACACTGGCTCGGCCTACATGGCCCTGCAGCAGAACAAGGTCGTGGGCCTGGTGACCAACACCATGACCGCCCTCAAGCTGGTCAATCAGGCCAAGGCCGGTGGTGTGGAACTGGCGATTGCCAAAGAACCGATGGCCTTGGAGCCGATTGGTGCCGGTATGCGCCGCGACGAGCCGGCGTTTTTGGCCAAGGTCAATGAGTCGCTGATGGCGATGGAAAAGGCCGGGGAGATCGACGCGATCTGGGAGCGCTGGATCGGCCCGAACACCGAGTACAAGATGGTGCGCGAGGACAAGGTGCAGCCTTTGAGCGCGTTGAAGTTCGAGCCGTTGCCTTAAGGGTAATCGGTCACAAAAAAGCCCGCCGTGTGTCATGCACGGCGGGCTTTTTTACTGGGTGCTCCAGACAGGGTTCAGATCCTCATCAATCATCCAGTGCGGCTGGCCAGGTGTGATACGCACGCCGCCGACCCAGCGCTCATGTGCTGCATGGTCGGGCCAATGGGCTCGGCCATGGAGCACGTCCTGCCCCAAGGGGGTCAGCGCCAACATGCGTTGCGGCCATGGTTTTTGTGGGTCTGTCTCGGTCAGCAACGGCTTGTCGCCATCGATCAATGGCCGCAGCAGCACCTGAAACATCATGTCCCCCATGGACGGCAGCGGGTCGCGCTTGGCCATCAATTCGGCGAACACGCGACCGAACGGCAACGGCCCAGCTTCGGCGAGGTAGGTGAGGGACAGGCGCTCGGTCAGCGACAGACCATCGTGTGTTCCCGGCAATTCCTGCAACTGGCGCAACAGCGCCGGGGCAAGCAAGGGCAGGGCGGGGTGTTTGCCGTGGGCCAACGCTGCCCATGCGATGGGTGAACTGTCGCAATAGGCTGCCCAGGCCCGTTTGGCCAGTTGCACGGCCTCGTCGCCGATCAGTCTGCGTTGCGGCCAGAGCCAGGCGAGCACGTCCGGCGCCAGTTGGCCGATGCCGATAAAGCGCTCGACGCCGGGAATGCGGTCCACCTCGATCAGCTCCAGTTTGCCCGGTGCTTGTTCAAGACCGGCCAAGGCGCGGATCAGGAACAACTGGTCATAGGCATCTGCCTCACACCACAACACGCTGTGTTCGGCGCTGGCCAGGGTTTCGAGGTGGTTGTATTCATCGTCGACGCGGCGCGCTGCATCCGTTTCATTGATGGCAAAGGCTTGGCTGATAAAGGCACTGCGCATCGCACGAAATGCCGGGCTGGGCAGATCACGCACCGGCCCCATGCACAGCGGGTCGCTGAGCATGTGGAACCGGCCCTTGAACCCCGCCACCTGCAGGCTATGGGCGATGTCATTGCCGCAGCGCCAGTGGGTGGTGCGCGCTTCATCGCTGGCTGCAAAGTCGGGATGGCGGGCGGCGAAGTCAATGGCGTCGATATGAGCCTTGAGCTTGGGCCAACTGCTGAAACCCAGTTGTTTGGCCACCTGCCATTGGGCCTGGGACAGTGTGGCAGCCGGGTCTTGGCTTTTCAGGTGCCGCAACAGTTCCTTGGCGCGCTTGCGCTGCTGCTCAAGGTTGAGACGGCCATCGGTGTTGGAAGATAGGGGGCGTTGCGACATACGATCTCCTTGCACAGACCTTTTCCGCTTTAAGGTTGGGAGTCGTAGAAATGAGGTGAAGCTTGAGTGTCTTGGGCGCAGCCCTTTCCGCGGAAGGTGGCGTAGAGAGCGCCAGGCGGGAAATATAGGCAGTGTGGCGCTCGATTGCAAATCAGGTATGCGCCCCCGATAGGGTTTAAGAATCGTCTTAAAGTCATGCGCTCCTGCTGACGGTTACCGTGTGCACCGTTGAATGATCGACGTTGCTGCCCAACTGTCAGGGTTACCCTATGTCCACTAAAACGCTCCGCCTCTTGATTGCCGATGCTGACCTTCAGCAGCGGATCAGGATTGAGAAGATGCTCAACCTGATGGGCTATCACCGCATCGCGCCCTTGAGCTCGTTCGATGAGTTGCGCGTGCTGACGCGTTCGGGAGGCGTGGCATTCGACCTGTTGATCATCAACAGCGCATTGGTGAGTTCGCCGCAGGAGAACCTGCTGGAGTACTGCCACGCCAACCCGTTGATTCGTCACACGCTGATTTACGATGGGCAATGCACACCGCATGTGCTGGTAGCGGGCAATCAGCCGACCTTACACCTCTCAGTGCCGCACTTGCCGGACTTTATCGCGCTGCAGCATTGCATGGGGATCGTCGATCCTGCCCCTCGCATACGCGTGGGTAAGCGGCCGACCTTGCGCGTTGCTGACAGCCCCAATCCAGCATCGGCGCGCTTCCAGGGTGACCCGGCCTTGGTGGCGTGCGCAGTGGGGCTGTCGCCCAGGCGTTGAGGGGGTCAGGGGTTACTTGTCTTTGCGTGCATCCATGGTTTTCTGATGCTCGGCGAGGAACGGCTGCTCCGCCGGATCAAAGCGATCAATGCCGGCCGTAAAACGATGCCAGTACGGATACAACGGTTGGCGCCGTGTCACCGCTTCGATACGCGAGGACTGTTCGTCGGTGAGTTTCAGTTCGGTGGCCGCCAGGTTGTCGCGCAGATGCGCTTCAGTGCGGGCGCCGACGATCAGCGAGGTAATCCCCGGACGATCCTTGAGCCACGCCAGGCAGGTACGCGCCACCGACACGCCGTGTTCATCACCCACGGCGGCGAGGGTTTCGATGATGTCCAGCGCACGCTCCTGGTCATGCACGTAGGGTTCCGGCCAGTCGCTGCCCTGGCGGGTATTGGCCGGCGGTTTTTGCCCACGGCGCGTGGAGCCGGTCAGCAGGCCTTCGCCCATTGGCCCCCACACCAGGGTGCCGACGTTCTGATCCAGGGCCAACGGCAGCAACTCGTACTCGGCCTCGCGGGATTCCGGGGTGTAGTAGATCTGTTGGGTGATCGGCTTGAGCATGCCGTGCAGTTCGGCCTTGCCCAGGGTTTTCATCATCTGCCAGGCGGTGAAGTTGCTGGTGCCGAAGTAACGGATTTTCCCCGAGCCTACCAACAGCCGCAGGGCTTCGAGGGTTTCCTCGATGGGCGTCATGCCGTCCCAGTTGTGCAATTGGTAGAGATCGATGTGGTCGGTACCGAGGCGCTTCAAGCTGGCTTCGCAGGCGCGAATCAGGTGGTAGCGCGAGGAGCCGGAGTTGTTCGGGTTGCTGTCTACCGGGCTGCGGCCCTTGGTGGCCAGCAGGATATCGTTGCGTTTGTCACCCAGGGCCTTGCCGACCACTTCTTCGGCCAGACCGTGGGAATAGAGGTCGGCGGTGTCGACCATATTGACCCCGGCATCGAATGCGATATCGAACATGCGCTTGGCTTGGGGCACGTCCACCGATCCGCACTTTTCAAACTCGGCGCGACCGCCAAAGGGCACGGTGCCGAGGATGATTTCGGATACCAGCAGGCCCGAATGGCCCAGTTGTCGGTATTGCATGTCGTCTCCTACTTAACGTTGAACCTGAGTTTCTGAACAACGTGGGTGGCGATAGTTTGAATTTTTTCATGAAAACTTCCTGCGCCTGCTTCACCATTGCGCCCAACAGGTTTTAAGAGGAATACCGCGTCCATGAGCGCCCTGATAGAAACCCGCGCCCTCACGCGTATCGACGAGCGTCGCCAGGTGGCTTTGCTGCAACCCACGGATTTCACCTTGAAGCGCGCCGACCGCGTCTCCATCACCGGCTCATCGGGCTCTGGAAAAAGCGTCTTCCTGCGTGCGCTGGCTTTGCTCGATACGCCGAGTTCCGGGCAAGTGCTGTGGAACAACCAGCCGATCGTCAACGCGCAGATCCCCCATTACCGCAGCCATATCAGCTACCTGTCTCAACGCCCGGCGTTGCTCGAAGGCACGGTGGAGGACAACCTCAGGTTCCCGTTCAGCCTCAAGACGCTGCACCAACGCCGCTTTGACCAGGACGTGGTGACGACCTTGTTGGGGCATGCCGGCAAGGCAGCGGATTTTTTGACCAAGAACGCGTTGGACCTGTCGGGCGGTGAGTCCCAGGTGGTCTCGCTGATCCGCACACTGCAACTGAACCCCGAAGTGCTGTTGCTCGACGAGCCAACCGCCGCCCTCGACCCTGCGTCATCCCGTGATGTGGAAGCGCTGATCGACGCCTGGTTCGCCGGTAACAAGGCCCGCGCCTATATCTGGGTATCCCACGATCTGGATCAGGCACAGCGCATGAGTGACATCCACTTGCACATGAGTGCCGGTGTCCTCAGCGGAGCGGCCCAACCATGAATTATCAAAACCTCACCGCCCTGGACATGGGCATTGCCGCGTCGCTGATCCTGGTCAACGGCGCGCTGTCGTTGCTGCTGCGCCTGGGCCTTGGACGCCAGTTGTTATGGGCGGCGGTGCGCACCGTGGTGCAACTGCTGGCCATCGGTTACCTGCTGGGCTGGGTGTTTGAATTCGCCTATTGGTACGTGGTGCTGCCGCTGATGTGCGCCATGACCCTGATCGCCGGGCTTTCGGCGGCGGGACGTGGGCGGCGTACGTATCGGGGGCAGCGGGTCGACAGCATTCTGTCGGTGTGGGGCAGTTCGTGGCTGGTGACGGCGGTGGGCTTGTTTGCGGTGATCCGCATTCACCCATGGTACGAGCCGCAATACGCTGTCCCGATGCTTGGCATGATCCTCGGCAACACCTTGACCGGCGTGTCCTTAGGGATTGAGCGCATGACCCAGGAACTTACCTCGGGCCGCAACACCATCGAAATGATCCTGGCCCTCGGCGGCTCACGCTGGGAAGCCGCCCAGGAAGCCATTCGCCAGGCCGTGCGCGCCGGGATGATCCCCACGCTGAACCAGATGACCGTGGTCGGCATCGTCAGTCTGCCCGGCATGATGACCGGCCAAGTGCTGGCCGGAGAGAACCCTGTGGACGCGGTGCGGTATCAAATCGTGATCATGTTCTTGATCGCCGCGTCATCGGCGTTGGGCACGGTAGGGGCGGTGTTGCTTACCTATCGGCGGTTGTTTTCGGTGAGCCACCGCTTTTTGCGCGAGCGACTGGAAGAGCGCTGACAAACCAGCCCCTGTGGGAGCCAGCTTGCCGGCGATGGCGGTCTATCAGGCAACCTCAGGTTATCTGGCCCACCGCTTCAATCCACCTCCGCCACACCAAAATCGAGCACCACCTTCATCGCCTGGGTCTTGTCCGCAGCCAGTTCAAACGCCTGCACGGCTTGCTCGAACGGCACCGTATGGGAGATCACCGGCCGTACATCAATGACCTGGCGATTGAGCAAGTCCACCGCCTGGGCAAACTCACTGTGGAAGCGGAAGGTGCCGCGCAGGTCGATCTCGCGGCTGACCAGCAGGTTCAGCGGCAGCGACACTTCACCGCCCAACCCGACAGTGACCAGCACGCCGCGCGGGGCGATGCAGTCCAGGCCGTTGCGCAGGGCTTGGGCACTGCCGGAGACTTCGAACATCACCTCGAAGTAACCCTTCTCGGCGGTGTAGCGTTTGAGCGCATCGATGCCGTCGGCGATGTTATGGGTGCGCGTGGCGCCCATTTTTTCCGCACAGGCCAGTGCGCTGGCGGACAGGTCCACAGCGACGATTTCAGCGGCACCGGCGGCGCGCAGGCTGCCGATCAGCAGGTTGCCGATGGGGCCGCAACCGGTCACCAGTACGCGCTTGCCGAACACCGCGCCGGCCCGTTGGATCGCATGCAACCCGACCGACAACGGCTCGGCCAGCGCACCTTCGGCGAGGCTGACGTGATCGGCCAGCACATGTGCCTGATGCGTCTCGATTACCAGGCTCTGGCGAAACGCGCCCTGGATATGCGGGAAGGGCATCGCGCTGCCGTAAAAGCGCATGTTCAGGCAATGGTTGGGCAGGCCTTGATGGCAATAGCGGCAAGCGCCGCACGGGCGTGACGGCGATACGGCAATGCGCTGGCCGACCTTGAACTGGCCGGCGTCCGAGCCCACGGCGTCGATCACTGCCGATACTTCATGGCCGAGCACCATCGGCTCGCGCAGGCGCACAGTGCCGAAGCCGCCGTGCTGGTAATAGTGCAAGTCCGAGCCGCAGATACCGCCGCGGGCGATGCGTACACGCAGTTGCTCGGGCCCCAGAGCAGGGGGTTCGTCCTGGGGGCTCACCCGCAGGTCTTTTGAGGCGTGGCAGACAATGGCGTGCATAAGGTTCTCCAGGGTTACAGCGACGCGGTGATGCCACCGTCGACATACAGGATATGACCGTTGACGAAACTTGCGGCATCGCTGGCCAGAAACACCGCTGCACCGGCCAACTCGGCGACGTCGCCCCAGCGGCGGCTCGGTGTGCGCTGCACCAGCCAGTCGCTGAATTCGGGGTTGGCCACCAGGTTGGCGTTCAACTCGGTCTTGAAGTAACCGGGGCCGATACCGTTGACCGTCAGCCCGTGCGGGCCCCAGTCGATGGCCATGCCCTTGGTCAACATCTTCAACGCGCCTTTACTCGCCGCATACGGCGCGATGCCCGGGCGGCCCAATTCACTTTGCACCGAACAGATATTGATGATGCGCCCCCGTTTGCGCGGAATCATCGCCCGCGCCACGGCCTGACCCACCAGGAAGGCGCTGTCGAGGTTGGTGCTGATCAGTTCGCGCCAGTGCTGCTCGCTGTAGTTTTCCAGCGGCCCACGGCGTTGCATGCCGGCGTTGTTCACCAGGATGTCCAAGGGGCCGAGGCGTTCCTCGATTGTTGCCACCCCGTCCTGGATTGCTGCGCTGTCGGTCACGTCGAAGGCCTGGGTGTGCACCTCCAGGCCTTCGAGGGTCAGCAGGGCGGCGGCGTCACGCAATGTGCTGCGGTTACGCCCGTTGAGCACCACCCGTGCGCCCGCTTGGGCCAGGCCACGGGCGATGGCCAGGCCGATACCGGCACTGGAACCGGTGACCAGCGCCAGCCGGCCGTCGAGGCGAAAGGTGTCTAGAACGCTTTGCATGGGCATATTTCTCCGCGCGCGCTTGTGATAATCAAAACGCTGTCTGATGGGCTTAACTTCACCTCGGTGTAGGGCGCAGGTCCAATGTTCATTTATGATCGGCTGATCAATATCCGTGATAACCAGGAGGGCTGGATGGAACTCAAGCACTTGCGCGCTTTTGTGGTACTGGCCCAGGAGCTGCATTTCGGCCGGGCGGCGGGGCAGTTGTCGATTGTGCAACCGGCGCTGAGCATGCAGATCAAGCAACTCGAAAGTGGCTTGGGCGTACGCCTGCTGGACCGCAATCGGCACTCGGTGACATTGACCGATGCTGGCCGGGTGTTCCTGCCGGAGGCCCAGGCGACCCTGCACCAGGCCGCGCGGGCGGCGGAGGCGGCGCGGGCCTCCAACCGGGGGGAAATCGGCCGAGTGCGGCTGGGCTTTGTGTCGTCGGTATTGCCGCAACTGTTGCCCGAGTTGATCCGCGCGGTGCATCAGCGCTACCCGCGTATCGAGCTGGAACTCAAGGACATGCCCGGCCCCGATCAAGCCGCCGCGTTGAAGCATGGCCGCCTCGATTTCGGCTTGATGCGCCTGCCCGCCGCCTACCCCGGTGTGCAGACCCGCGTGGTGTTGCGCGAGCCGTTCTGTGTGGCCTTGCCGATGGATCATCCGTTGGCCGCACAGGATTCGATCCAGCCCGGCGATCTGCTCGGCGTGCCGGTGTACATCCTCGCGCGGCGCTATGCGCCGGGGTTCTACGACGAATTTATCCAGGCCGTGGGCATCCCGCTGCAGATCGCGTCCGAGCTGGGCGAGTTCACCACCATGCTCGCGCTGGTCTGTGCCGGGTTGGGCGTCGGCGTTTTGCCGCAGCAGGCTGCGCGGGCGTTGCCAGCCAACTGCGTGTCGCGGCCGCTGGTATTGGGAGCGTTCCAGGCCAGCACGGGGTTGGCTTGGACCGAGTTGGACAGCGCAGTGAAGACCACGCTGTTTACGCTGATCGTTGAACTGTTTGGCGAGTGATTGTTTCACCGGGTGAAATGCTGGATTGTAAAACCTGGTGATTCCATTGATCGGCGCAGCGGTGGAACATCTCAGGTGTCGGAACCCCCACCTTTTGGAGCCTTACATGTCCCAGCCTGCGATCAAACTCTATGGTTTTCCACTGTCCGGCCATTCCCATCGGGCCGAGCTGATGCTGTCCCTGCTGGGGCTGCCCACCGAATTCATCCTGGTGGACCTCAAGCAAGGCGCCCATAAATCCGCTGATTTCACGGCGACGATCAATCGCTTCGGCCAGGTGCCGGCGATTGACGATAACGGCACGGTGCTGGCGGACTCCAACGCGATCCTGGTCTACCTCGCCACGAAATACGGCAACGGCCACTGGCTGCCAAGCGACCCGGTGGGGCAGGCACGTGTACAGCGTTGGTTGTCGGCGGCTGCCGGACAGCTGCATGCCGGGCCCGCGACTGCACGCTTGGCCACGGTATTTGGCGCCGACGTGGACGCGGCGGCCGCCATCAGTCGCGCCCATGCCTTGTTGGAACTGGTGGAACAGCAACTGAGCGAAACCCGCTTCCTGGCTGGCGAGCAGCCGAGCATTGCAGATATCGCGTTCTACACCTACGTGGCCCATGCGCCGGAAGGTAATGTGTCGCTGGTCGACTACCCTAAGGTGCGCGCCTGGCTTGCCAGTATTGAGGCCCTGCCAGGTTTTGTGGGCATGCCGCGTACGGCGGTAGGTTTGCAATCACAGTAACCTTCCTGAGGCGCATCGATGGACCGATTTCACGAAATGCAGGTGTTCCTGGCGGTGGCCGAGGAGGAGGGTTTCGCTGCCGCCGCGCGCCGCCTGAACACCTCGCCGCCTAGCGTGACCCGCGCCATCGCGGCCATGGAACAACGCATCGGCACCCAACTGCTGGCGCGCACTACGCGCAGCTTGCACCTGACCGAAGCCGGCCAGCGTTACCTCGCAGATTGCCGGCGCATCCTCGCCGAGTTGGACGAAGCCGAAGAAGCGGCGGCGGGCAGTTATTCGATCCCCTGTGGCCACCTTACGGTGACCGCACCGGTGCTGTTTGGCGAGCTGTATGTGGCGCCGGTGCTGGGTGACTATCTCGACCGCTTTCCCCAGGTGAACATCAATGCCTTGCTGGTGGATCGGGTGGTCAACATGGTCGACGAAGGGATTGATGTGGCTGTGCGTATCGGCCATCTGCATGAACCGGGGCAACAGGCGATCAAGGTGGGCGAGGTGCGCCGTGTGGTGTGCGCGTCGCCTGGTTATCTCGACCAGCACGGTCGCCCGCTGCACCCCGAGCAATTGCGTGCAGCGCAAATCATCGGCCTATCCTCCAGCCATTTGGTCAGTGAGTGGGCGTTTGTCGACGCCGGCCAGCCGCTGACGGTACCCATCGAACCACGCTTGGTGGTCTCGGCGAACAACGCGGCGATTAACCTGGCGCGCCTGGGGTGGGGCATGACCCGTGTGCTGTCGTATCAAGTCGCGGCAGCGGTGGCGGCCGATGAACTGGAGATTGTGCTGGAGGCTTTTGAACCGGCGCCGCTGCCGATCCAGGTGGTGTTCCAGAGCAGCGGGCGTGTGCCGGCCAAGGTCAGTACGTTTGTGGATTTTCTCAGCCAGCGCCTGGGCCAGGACGCCGCGCTCCAACGGCACGGCTGATGGAGCGCTTTCGCGATATGCAACTGTTCGCCGCCATGGCCGGGCAACCGAGCCTGGCATCGGCGGCGCGCCGTGCGTGCGTCTCCGGCCCGACCTTGGTACGTGCCATTGCGCGGTTGGAAGCACGCCTGCACGTGACGTTGCTGCAACGCAGCACCCAAGGCGTGAGCCTTACGGACGCCGGCAGCGCCTACCTGGCCGACTGCCTGCGACTGCTGGCCAGCGTGGACGCCGCCGAAGCCTCGGCCAAGGGCGCGCATGTGCAGGCTCAGGGCAATCTGCGGGTGTTCTTGCCGCTGTTGTTCAGCCGTTACCTGATGGCGCCGGTGTTGGCCGACTATCTGGAGCGGTACCCCGACATGCGCGTAGTGGCGCGTTATCACGACTATGACCCCAACCTGCATGAGGAGGGCCTGGACGTGGCGATCCTGGTGGGCGAGCTGCCCAGCTCGTCACTGATCGCGCGGCCGCTCGGGCAGGTGCGGCAACTCCTTTGCGCCAGCCCCGATTATCTCGCCACCCACGGCGAGCCCCGGCACCCGAGCGAGCTCAAGCAGCATCGGCTGATCGCCAGTGCCGAGCACGTGCATTGGGATTTCCCAGGCTATTTGCTCAAGGCGCGTGCGCGGTTGAGTTGCTCCACGGTACAAGGCGCAATCAATGCCGCCGTGCTGGGGGCGGGCGTGGTGCGTTGCCTGAGCTACCCGCTGCACGCGCCGTTGGGCAGCGGGCAATTGCGCCGGATCTTGCCGGCCTATGAAGGGCCGCCGCTGCCAGTCAATGTGGTGTATCGCGAGGGCCGCAACGCGCCGATGCGTGTGCGCAGTTTTGTCGACCATTGCGTGGCGGCGTTGCGGGAACACCCAGCATTTCAGTTGGCGTAACAGTGGATTGTCTGGGGTGGTTATTCCCTCTGTTGGCGGGCAGGGCGCAGCATCGCAGCATCTAACGGGAGGTCATCGCCATGAATCCAATCGAACTATCCCCCTGGCATGCCGGCGAACGGCAGATGCAGGAAAGCGCCGGCGTCGCTGAGCGCATGGCTGTGGTCGGGCCCAAAGTAATTCGTGATCACTTGCCTGAGCAGCACCGGGATTTCTACCCTTTGCTGCCATACCTGTTGCTGGGTGTGGTGGACGAACAGGGCATTCCGTGGGCGACGATGATTGAGGGCGCACCGGGTTTCGCCCATTCGCCCGAGCCGCAGACCCTGCAGATCGACAGTCTGCCCAATACCAGCGACCCCGCTCGCAATGCCGTGCGGCAAGGAGCGTCCGTGGGGCTGCTGGGCATCGACCTCAACACCCGCCGCCGCAACCGCATGAACGGCCGCATCGGCGCCCTGGATCACGAGGGTTTTTCGGTGGACGTGGTGCATACCTTCGGCAACTGCCCTAAATACATCCAACTGCGGCCGGTGGACGGTATCGCGCGCAAACCCGGCACCGTGGCCGAGCGCTCCAGCAACCTCGACGCTGGCGCCCAAGCGATGATCCGCAACGCCGACACCTTCTTCGTCGCCAGCTATGTGGACGCTGAAGGCGAACGTTCGGTGGACGTGTCCCATCGCGGCGGCAACACCGGCTTTGTGCGTGTCGACGGCAACGTGCTGACCATCCCGGATTTTGCCGGCAACCTGTTCTTCAACACCCTGGGCAACCTGGCAGCCAACCCGGTGGCGGGTCTGCTGTTCATCGACTTTGACTCGGGCGACGTATTGCAGATTGCCGGAAGCACCTCGCTGATCCTCAGCGGTCCCGAAGTGGCAGCGTTTGAAGGCGCGCAGCGGTTGTGGACGGTGACCGTGGAACACGTGGTAAGGCGCTCGGCGGCGTTGGCGTTGCGTTGGGAGTTTGAGCAGTTTTCGCCGTTCAGTCTGGCGATGGGGGGGTGGTAGTGCGCGTGCCGTTCTGGTCGAAGTGAACCTTGTACTAATGACCACAGGTAATAAGAAACGCGTGTTTAAACCTGTCATAAGTCACAGGTTACAACTCACGTTTATTCCACTTCAATACCGGTTGAAAGCGCGGCGACCTCACATTGATAGTGGAGCGGGAGATCAACATGTTTGAAGACATCGAACTGTATAAGTCTAATAAAGGGACGGCCACCGGTACCATGAACGGCAAGGTCGTCAGCCTGAGCGATGATCAAACGTATCCCTTTAAGGCGACATGGATCTACCGTGACAACCAAAATGGGACGTTGAGTTTCCGTGGCACAGTGGATGATCTGGAAAGCCCTGGTCGGACATCGCTCATTGGACTGGCACTCACTCCTGAGAGCGCTCCCAGCGGCACCTATAGTATCGGCATAAACCCTGAGAGCGCTCACAGCGACACCTGTAGTGTCGGCGCAAACCCTGTGACGCTGACGTTGCTTTACATGACTTTTATCCGAGACACCGGTGTCACCACAGATTACGAAGGGATTGAGGGTTGGGTTGAGTTGAAAAGCGCCTACCCTGAAAAGCCGATCAGCGGAAAGCTGTGGTTTAAAACAAGACCACGCGTGGGACGTGCGTACGAGGTCGAGCTGGACTTCAATATCCCAGACTTTTAAGACGTAGAGCTTCAGGTGCTTGTCTGTTGAATTCAGTCTGGCACTGAGGGAAGGTCAGGCCGGGTCGTACCGTAGACCACTTCCGGGAACAGCTGGTTGGTCATCTCGATGATCTTGTTCTGTGCGTCGATAAACTTGCCCATCCGTGCGCCACCTGAAGTCGAGTCGTACAGCGCCTGGCCGACCTGGCGGCCGTTCTCGAACACCTGGATCTGGGCAAAGCTCATGTACAGCGCCATATCCCAGCTCCATTTGCCAATGTAGGTGGTCGACAACGCACAGCTGGCAGGCGGGCTCCCGGGCGGCAATTCGCGGGTGTGAAAACCTTTGCTGCGCAGTTGCGCGGTGTAGGTGGTGTTGAATCCTTCGCGCAGGCCTTCTGCGGGGATCGTGCAGATCTCCGGGGACTGGGTGGTGGACAGGGAAACTGGGGTGACGGTTTGCGTGATGCTGCAGCCGGTAAGGGCCAGGGCAAGTGCGGGAGCTGCGATCAGGTGCATAGAGACGTCCATGTGGGGAGTAATGGCTGGATGATAGCAGTGAAGTCCTGATGACGATTACGATCTCCAGTCCTTAGCGTCGCGAGTGCACACATTGTGTTGTGGCAAGCGGGCTCTGTGTAGTGAGCAGGCTTGCCCTGCGCTGGGTTGCGCAGCAGCCCCAAAACCCATCACCGCGGAGTGTCTGGCAAACGGCATTCCTCAGTACTGGGGCCGCTTCGCAGCCCAGCGCAGGGCAAGCCTGCTCACCACAATAAACCTGCTCACGTCCATGTGGGGAGTAATGGCTGGATGATCGCAGTGAAGTCCTGAGGGCGATTACGATC
>NZ_FYDK01000010.1:0-112754 GCF_900187495.1 Pseudomonas sp. Irchel 3H9
TGGAACCACCTGATCCCATCCCGAACTCAGTAGTGAAACGATGCATCGCCGATGGTAGTGTGGGGTTTCCCCATGTGAGAGTAGGTCATCGTCAAGATTAAATTCCGAAACCCCATTTGCGAAAGCAAATGGGGTTTTGTCTTGGGCGATCGGAAAGTGCGAAGACGCTCATCCGAGCAATCTTCAGTGCTAAAGTCCATGCCTCGATTTTGCTTTTCCCAAGGAAGCCGTTATGCCGGATGCGACGTCCCCCAGCGCTGGATTTATGGTGGTTCATGGCAATCGCCTGGACGAACTACGCAGCCTGGTGGTGAGCTGGATGCGCCGCTACCCACTGGCTCCCCTGGAAAACGAAATTGCCCTGGTACAGAGCAACGGCATTGCCCAGTGGCTCAAACTGGCCCTGGCGGAAGACCCAGAAGACGGCGACATGGGCGGCTGCGGAATCGCTGCCGCGATCGATGTTCAGCTCCCCGGCAGCTTCATGTGGCAGCTCTATCGCATGGTCTTGGGTCGTGACGAAATCCCCCCCACGTCCCTGCTCGATAAAGCCCCACTCACTTGGCGCCTGATGCGCTTGCTTCCTGAGCTCATTGATCAGCCGCACTTCGAGCCATTGCAGCGCTTTCTGACGAACGACGCGGACTTGCGTAAACGCTACCAGCTCGCGGAACGCCTGGCTGACTTGTTCGACCAATACCAGGTCTATCGTGCCGACTGGCTGGAGGACTGGGCCGCCGGCCGCCACCAATTGCGCAACGGTCGAGGGGAATCCAAGCCTCTTAACCCCGCCAATTGCTGGCAAGCCGAGTTATGGCGCGCACTGCTGTTGGACGTCGGGGAAGAGGGGATGGCCGAAAGCCGCGCCGGCGTCCACCAACGCTTCATCGAACGTATCAATGCTCTTGAGGAGGCGCCGAAGGGCTTGCCTTCCAGGGTGATTGTTTTCGGGATTTCTTCCTTGCCTGCCCAAGCGCTCGAGGCGTTGGCTGGCCTTGCCCGTTTCAGCCAAGTCTTGCTGTGCGTGCACAATCCTTGTCGCCACCACTGGTCCGACATCGTCGCCGACAAAGATCTACTGCGTAACGAATACAAGCGTCAATCACGCAAAGCCGGTATGCCGGTCACCATCGACCCACAAACCTTGCACCAGCACGCCCATCCGCTGCTGGCCGCCTGGGGTAAACAAGGCCGCGACTACATCAGCCTGCTGGACAGTTACGACGACCCGAACAGCTACCGTGCAGCCTTTCGTGATGGCCGCATCGACCTGTTCAGTGAAAGCGAACCCACGACACTGCTTAACCAACTCCAGGACGATATCCTCGAACTGCGCCCACTCAACGAAACCCGCGACCTATGGCCCGCAGTCGATCTGGAGCGTGACACCTCAGTTCGCTTCCACATTGCCCACAGCGCCCAGCGCGAAGTGGAAATCCTTCACGATCAACTGCTCCAACGCTTCAGCGCCGACCTCACGCTTCGTCCAAGGGACATCATTGTCATGGTCCCCGACGTCGACAGCTACGCACCGCATATTCGTGCGGTCTTCGGCCAGTTGGAAAGAAGTGATTCACGCTTCATCCCCTTTACCCTGACCGACCAAGGTCAACGTGGCCGCGACCCTCTGCTGATCGCCGTCGAACACCTGCTCAAACTCCCCGACAGTCGCTTTCCCGTCAGCGAAATTCTTGATCTGCTGGACGTCCCGGCCTTGCGTGAACGCTTTGCCATCAAGGAGCGCGACCTGCCCACATTGCACCGCTGGATCGAAGGTGCCGGTATCCGTTGGGGGCTCAACGCGGAACAACGGGCCGGCCTCGGTCTGCCAAGTGAGCTGGAACAAAACAGCTGGAGTTTCGGCCTTCGCCGTATGCTGCTGGGTTACGCCGTCGGCACCGGTGCTGCCTGTAACAGCATTGAACCTTACGACGAAATTGGCGGACTCGATGCGGCATTAATCGGCCCGCTGGTGGCTTTACTCGACGCACTCGGCGATGCCCATCAGGCGTTGTCCCAACCCGCAGCTCCCCACGAGTGGGGCGAACGTTTGCAACGCCTGATGCAACTGTTTTTCCTGCCCAGCAGTGAGCACGACGATTATCTGCTGGGTCAGCTTGAGCAACTAAGGGAAACCTGGCTGGTAACCTGCGAGTCAGTAGGCCTACAGGATGAGTTACCGCTCACCGTAGTCCGTGAAGCATGGCTCGCCGGCCTGGACCAAGGTCGTCTATCCCAGCGATTCCTCGCCGGGGCTGTCAATTTTTGCACCTTGATGCCTATGCGCGCGATTCCGTTCAAGCTGGTTTGCCTGCTTGGTATGAACGACGGCGACTACCCGCGAGCCCAACCCCCCTTGGATTTCGACCTGATGGGCAGCGACTATCGCCCAGGCGACCGTTCGCGCCGCGAAGACGACCGTTACCTACTACTTGAAGCACTGCTATCGGCCCAAGACCAGCTTTACATCAGTTGGGTCGGCCGAAGCATCCGCGATAACAGCGAGCGTCCTGCCTCTGTTTTGATCGGCCAACTGCGCGACCATATCGCCAGCGGCTGGCATAACGCAGAACCAGAAAAGCCACTGTTGGACGCGATGACCCAGGAACACCCACTCCAACCTTTCAGCGCTCGCTACTTCCACGAAGGCGATCCGCTGTTCAGCTACGCCCGCGAATGGCAGTTGCTACACGAAGCGCAGGTAGCCGCACCTGAGCAAGATGATCTGGCACAACACCATCAGGAAGAACCCCTGAGCCTCGGCCAGTTGCAAGATTTCCTACGCAACCCGGTCAAACACTTCTTCAGTCAGCGTCTGAAAGTGTTCTTCGAGGCCGCCGAAGTGCCGCTGGCCGATGAGGAACCCTTCGTTCTCGATGCGCTGCAACGTTACAGCCTGAGCGATAGCCTGTTGAATGCGGGGCTGTCCCAACCCGATCACCTGGACCAAGCCCTCAACGCCCAGGCCCTGCGTTTGCAAGGAAGTGGCTTACTGCCCATGGTCGGTTTTGGCGAGTGCCTGCGCAACGAATTGATCGAGCCTCTGCCGGGTTTGCTGCAACGCTACCAACAATTACTGGCGCTCTGGCCCACTCCACACATCGGTGCCGAACCGATCAGTTTTGAGCATCAAGGCATTGCATTGGAAGGCTGGATCAGCGGCCTGCACCGACGCAGTGATGGCGGATTGCTTAGCGTCACCACCATCCCCAATAGCATTGGATCGATCAAGGCACGCAAGTGGCATCGACTGATCCGCCCTTGGGTCAACCATGTGGTGGCGTGCGCCTGTGGCCTACCGTTGAGCACGGGTCTAGTGGCAAGTGACGATACGTTGTTACTGGCCCCGCTGGATAAGCCCGTCGCCCAAGAAATCCTCAGCAACCTGCTGCTGGCCTGGCACAGTGGAATGAGAAAACCGCTGCCGGTAGCCGTCAAAACGGCCTTCGCCTGGCTTAGCCAAACCGACCCGGCCAAAGCGCAGGCGGCAGCGAGCAAAGCCTATGAAGGTGACGGCCTGACCACCGACGGCGAACGCCGCGAAACTCCGGCGCTTACCCGGCAGTTCCCCGATTACGCAGCCTTGATTGCCAGCGAAGAATTCGAAGGCTGGTGCGAAACCTTATATCGACCGCTGATCAATGCCCCATGGCGATCACTTACAGGCGAAGAGGCCGGCGCATGAGCAGCAAACCCTTGGCCCTGGCCTTCCCGCTGAGCGGCAGCCAACTGATCGAAGCCAGCGCCGGTACCGGCAAGACCTTCACTATTTCTGCCTTGTATCTGCGTCTGGTACTGGGTCATGGTGGTGATGAAGCCGGGTTCGGTCGCGAGTTGCTGCCACCGCAAATCCTCGTCGTCACCTTTACCGATGCCGCCACCAAAGAACTGCGCGAGCGTATCCGCATTCGTCTGGCCGAAGCCGCTCGTTTCTTCCGCGATGAGATCGAACAACCCGACGCGCTGATCGCTGACCTGCGCGCGCAATACCTCCCGGAGCAATGGCCCGCCTGCGCCAACCGCCTGGACATCGCCGCGCAATGGATGGATGAAGCAGCGGTTTCCACGATTCACAGCTGGTGCCAGCGCATGCTGCGCGAGCACGCGTTTGACAGCGGTAGCTTGTTCACCCAAACCCTTGAAACCGACCACAGCGACCTGCTCGGCGAAGTGCTGCGCGACTACTGGCGGCTGTTTTGCTACCCAATGCGTGACGACGCGCTCAACTGGGTGCGCAACAACTGGGGCGGTCCTGCCGCATTGATGCCTCGGGTGCGCGCGCTGTTCGGCAGCGATAGGCCCACCGATGAAACCCGCGAACCCGCGGAGCTGATCAATGCCTGCTTGCGGGAGCGCCGAGAAGCCCTGATAGAACTCAAGGCGCCCTGGCAGCAATGGGCCGCAGAGCTGCGTGACATCTGCCTGCAAGCCGTGGCCGCGAAAGCCGTTGACGGGCGCAAGATGCAAGCGCGTTACTTCGAGCCCTGGTTCGAAAAAATCAGCGCCTGGGCCGCTGATGAAACCTTGGAACAACTGGACATCGGCACCGGCTTCACCCGCCTCACCCCCGACGGCATGGCCGAAGCATGGAAGGGCGACCCGCCGCAGCACCCCGGCATCGACGCCATGGCCAGCCTCAAAGCAGCTCTCGACGCCTTTCCAACCCCTGACGCCGCCGTGTTGCAACACGCTGCCGGTTGGGTGGGTAAACGCTTCGAAGAAGAAAAACGCCGTCGCGCAGAAATGGGCTTCGACGACATGCTGATCCGCCTGAATGCCGCTCTGCAGGCAGAGGGTGGCGAACGCTTGGCCAGCGTGATCCGCGAGCAATTCCCGGTGGCTCTGATCGACGAGTTCCAAGACACCGACCCGGTGCAGTACAGCATCTTCGACAGCATTTACCGCATCGAAGAGAACCACCTCGACAGTGGCCTGTTCCTGATCGGGGACCCCAAGCAAGCGATCTACGCGTTCCGTGGCGCCGACATCTACACCTACCTGCGCGCCCGCCAATCCACCACCGGCCGCCACCACACCTTGGGTACCAACTTCCGTTCCAGCCATGCGATGGTCGAGGCGGTGAACCATGTGTTCCAGCGCGCAGAAACGGGCCGGGGCGCGTTCCTGTTCCGCGAGCCGAATGGCGATAACCCGGTGCCGTTCCAGCCGGTGTTATCCCAAGGCCGCAAGGAAAAACTGCAGGTCGACGGCCAAACGCTACCGGCCATGCACCTTTGGCACCTGCCCACCGACCAGCCGGTGTCCAACGCGGTGTACCGCCAACAACTGGCCGCCGCCTGTGCTACGCAGATTGTTGAGTTGCTCAACGGCGGCCAGCAAGGCACGGCCGGTTTTTTAAGGCCGGATGACAGCTTCAAAGGCGTACTGCCGTCAGACATCGCCATCCTCGTGCGCGACGGCAAGGAAGCCCAAGCGGTGCGCGCCGAGTTGGCCGCCCGTGGTGTGCGCAGCGTATACCTGTCCGACAAGGATTCGGTGTTCGCCGCCCAGGAAGCTCACGACTTGCTGGCCTGGCTCAAGGCCTGTGCCGAGCCGGACGTCGAGCGGCCGCTACGGGCTGCCCTGGCTTGCGTCACCTTGAACCTATCACTGCCCGAACTTGAGCGTCTGAACCAGGACGAACTGGCGTGGGAACGCCGCGTGATGCAGTTCCGTGGCTACCGCGTGATCTGGCGAACCCAAGGCGTGCTGCCGATGCTGCGTCGTCTGCTGCACGACTTCAAACTGCCGCAAACCCTGATTGCCCGCAGCGACGGCGAACGTGTGCTGACCAACCTGTTGCACCTCAGCGAGTTGTTGCAACAAGCTGCGTCGGAACTTGACGGTGAACAGGCGTTGATCCGCCACCTGGCCGAACACCTCGCGTTGTCAGGTCAAGCCGGGGAAGAGCAAATCCTGCGCCTGGAAAGCGATGAGCAACTGGTCAAGGTCGTGACCATTCACAAATCCAAGGGCCTGGAATACGACCTGGTCTTCCTGCCCTTCATCTGTTCGGCCAAGCCGGTCGACGGCAGTCGCCTGCCGCTGCATTACCACGATGAAACCGGCAAGTCCCAAGTCAGCCTGCGTCCTACGCCTGAGTTAATCGCCCAGGCCGATGACGAGCGCCTGGCCGAAGACCTGCGTTTGCTCTATGTGGCCCTGACCCGCGCCAAACATGCCTGCTGGCTTGGCGTTGCCGACCTCAAGCGCGGCAACAGCAGCAGCTCGGTATTGCACCTGTCGGCGCTGGGCTACTTGCTCGGCGCTGGAGCTTCGTTGGGCGAGTCTGCGGGACTGGCGCGCTGGCTGCTGGATCTGCAGGAGGGCTGCCCGGCCATCCACTATGCCCACGTGCCCGATGCCCAAGAGATCATGTTTCACCCGCCGCGCAACCAAGCGACTTTGCTCGCACCGTTGCTGCCTAAGCGCAAAGCTGCCGAAAACTGGTGGATCGCGTCCTACAGCGCCTTGCGAATGGGTGAAAGCATGAGCGTCGCCAACCTCGAAGCGCCAGAAAGCCCACAAGCGCAAAAGCTGTTTGATGACGAACGCCTCGACCCCGACGCACCGCGTGAAGTAGCGGCTTCCGGCGGCGATATTCACCGTTTCCCACGCGGTCCTAACCCCGGCACCTTCCTTCACGGCCTGCTGGAGTGGGCCGGCGAAGAAGGTTTCAACGCGACGTCGCAAGCCATCGAGAACGCTGTAGGTGCGCGCTGCAATCGCCGCAACTGGGAGGGCTGGATCATCACCCTCAGCGATTGGCTGGGCCACTTACTGCACACGCCGTTGCCTGTAGATAACGACCACGTCACCTTGAGCAGCCTGCAGCAGTATCAGATCGAAATGGAGTTCTGGTTCGCCAGCCACAAAGTCGACGTGCTTGCCCTCGACAAGCTGGTCTGCCAGTACACCCATAACGGTGTCTCCCGTGTCGCTGCCGAGCCGGTGCTGCTCAACGGCATGTTCAAAGGTTTTATCGACCTGACCTTCGAATACGATGGCCGCTACTACGTGGCTGACTACAAATCCAACTGGCTCGGCCCTGACGACTTGGCCTACACCCAAGCGGCCATGGAGCAGTCGATCCTTGAGCATCGATATGACCTGCAATACGTCCTTTACCTGCTGGCGCTGCATCGCCAGCTCAAGGCGCGTCTGCCGGACTACGACTACGACCGCCACGTCGGTGGCGCGCTGTATGTGTTCTTGCGGGGCACCCAAGCCGTCAGCCGAGGAGCGTTTTTCACCCGGCCGCCGCGTGAGCTGATCGAAGGCCTGGACCTGCTGTTCCAGGGCAAGCCCATCCCGCCCAAGGTTGAGCCTGCCTGGGAACAAGGAGTGTTGTTATGAGCCTGTTGCCATCACCGCTTGAGGCGCTGGAACCCCTGAGCCGCGCCGCCGACCTGGTGCAGTTGCTGGAGCGTTGGGTTGACCGCGGTTGGCTGCGCGCATTGGACAAAGCCTTCGTCGGTTTCCTGCACGAACTCGACCCACACGCCGACCCTTTGGTGTTACTGGCCGCGGCGCTGACCAGCCATCAACTGGGCCACGGCCATGTGTGCCTGGATCTGTTCGAAACCCTCAAAGCGCCAGACTTTGCATTGTCCTTGCCGCCCGAAGGCGACCTGCAAACCGGCGCCATGCTGCTGCCGTCGCAGTTGCTCGACGGCCTCGACGGCGCCCACTGGTGTCACGCATTGGCCGCCAGCCCGTTGGTCGCCCTGGCGGTGGACGGCAGCGAATCGGCACACAGTCGTCCCCTGGTACTGTCGGGCACACGCCTGTACCTGCGCCGCTACTGGACCTACGAACGGCGCATCGACACCGCATTGCGCTTGCGTCTCGCCACCCAGGAAACCGTCGCCGCTGATTTGCCCCAGCGCTTGAATGGCTTGTTTGACCAGCCGGCACCCGATGGCGTGATCGACTGGCAAAAACTCGCCTGCGCCCTGGCTACCCGCGGTGCCTTCAGCATCGTCACCGGCGGCCCCGGCACCGGCAAGACCACCACCGTGGTGCGCCTGCTCGCACTCTTGCAAGCGCCAGCGGTAGAAACCGGCAGCCCGTTGCGTATCCGCTTGGCCGCGCCCACCGGTAAAGCCGCCGCGCGCTTGACCGAATCCATCAGCCAGCAAGTGCTGTCGCTGACAGTGCCGCAAAGTGTGAAGGAAAAGATTCCGACCCAGGTCACCACGGTTCACCGTTTGCTGGGTAGCCGTCCGGGCACTCGGCACTTTCGCCATCACCTTGGTAACCCGTTGCCCCTGGATGTGCTGGTGGTGGACGAAGCCTCGATGATCGACCTGGAAATGATGGCCAATCTGCTGGACGCGTTACCGCCCCATGCCCGCTTGGTGTTGCTAGGCGACAAGGACCAACTCGCCTCGGTAGAGGCCGGCGCCGTACTGGGTGATTTGTGCCGCGACGCCGAAGCCGGCTGGTACAGCCCTCAGACTCGTCAATGGCTGCAAGCCGTCAGCGGTGAAGACCTCGACGCCAGCGGCCTGCTGGAGGACCTCGACGGCAGCCATCCTCTGGCCCAGCAAGTGGTGATGCTGCGTTACTCGCGACGTTTCGGCGAAGGCAGCGGCATCGGCCAATTGGCGCGCTGGGTCAACCAGCAAAACGCCGAAGAGGCCCGCAAGTTACTGGCCGCGCGTAGCCATAACGACCTGTTCTGCGTCGGCCTTAAAGGTGAGCATGACCACGCCCTGGAACGGCTGGTGCTGGATGGGCAGGGCGATGGCGCCCAGGGTTATCGCTATTACCTCAACTTGCTGCACAGCGCGCGTCCGGCCCTCGAAACCCCGCGCGACGATCTCGCCTGGATCCAGTGGGCGCAACAACTGCTGCAAGCCTTTGATGCGTTCCAACTGCTCTGCGCCGTGCGCAAGGGCCCTTGGGGTGTGGAAGGGCTGAATGTGCGCATCACTGCAGCCTTGCGCAAAGTGCGGCTGATCGAGGGTGACGAGCAATGGTACGAAGGTCGCCCGGTGCTGATGACACGCAACGATTACGGCCTGGGCTTGATGAACGGCGACATCGGTATCGCCCTGAAGCTGCCCGAAAGTGACGGCGGCCCTCAGGTGCTGCGCGTCGCTTTCCCACGTAACGACGGCCAAGGCGGCGTGCGATTTGTATTGCCCAGCCGTCTGAATGATGTGGAAACCGTATACGCCATGACCGTGCACAAATCCCAAGGCTCGGAATTCACCCACACCGCGCTGATCCTGCCGGACGCCTTGAACCCGGTGCTGACCAAGGAACTGATCTACACCGGCATCACCCGCGCCAAACGCTGGTTTAGCCTGATCGAGCCCCGTGGCGGTGTGTTTGAGGAGGCCGTGCGGCGCAAGGTCAAGCGCTTGAGTGGGCTGATGCTGGAGTTGGGTCCGGAGTCAGAAATATCTGACGCTGTGCTATCGTTGCGGCATCACCCCGATAACACCTGAGAGTATCGCTGCATGAACGTGGCCGTCTCGCCCACTGAGCGTAGTTTGAGCTGGAGACGCCTACTGCTGATGGCGGTTCTATGCTTGCTGGCACCTCGCGTATTTGCCGAAGCCCCGGGCCCGGCTGATCAGCGCGCCCAGGCGGTCACCCAAGTGGTACTTGGTATTCTCAGTTATGCCCGCTGGCCCGTGGAGCCTGAGCAACTGCGCCTGTGCATCCTCGGCCCGACTCAATACACCGACGATCTGATCAAGGGCACCACTCAGGCCACCGGTCGTCCGGTCGTGGTGCGACGCCTGCTGGTCGACCACCCCGATGTCGTCAACGCCTGCGATGCCGTGTACATCGGCAAACTCAGCACTGACGAACGCAGCCGCCTGTTTGACTCGTTGATCGGCCATCCAGTGCTCAGCATCAGCGAAGGCGGTGACCAGTGCACCGTGGGCAGCCTGTTCTGCCTGCGCGTGGGCGATGAGCAAGTGTCGTTTGAGGTCAACCTCGACTCGGTGGCGCGCAGCGGCGTGCGTATTCACCCCAGCGTGCTGCAACTGTCCCGTCGTCGGGCGCCGGCCTCATGACAGCCGTGACTGTGCGACCCACTCTGCGCTCCGTTATCGGCCGCGGGCATATGATCCTGGCGCTGGTAGCGGTGACCCTGGCCAGCGTGTCCCTGACCCTGCTCGGTGTCTTGGCGCTGCGGGTCTACGCCGAACACAACCTGCACCTGATCGCGCGTTCCATCAATTACACCGTCGAAGCGGCGGTGGTGTTCAACGACCGCGCTGCGGCCACCGAAGCCCTTAGCCTGATTGCTTCAACTGAAGAAGTGGCCCAGGCCGATGTGTTCGACGCCAGCGGCAGGCTGTTGGCGCATTGGGAACGCCCGGAAACCGGCATGCTCTCGCGGGTTGAACTGGCACTGGCGCATACCCTGCTTGAACAGCCCATCAATCAGCCGATCCTGCACCAGGGGCGGACCATCGGTAGCATCCACCTGACCGGCCACGGTGGCAGCCTGCTGCGCTTTCTACTCAGTGGTCTGGCGGGGATCCTGATCTGTACCGCTCTCAGCGCTTGGGTTGCCCTGCACCTCGCGCGCCGTTTGCTGAAGGGCATCACCGGGCCGCTGCAAAGCCTCGCCGCCGTGGCCCACGCCGCGCGCAGCGAACGCGACTTCGACCGTCGCGTGCCGCCGGCGCGCATCGCCGAACTCGATAGCCTGGGCAGCGACTTCAATGCTTTGCTTGGCGAGATGGAGGCCTGGCAAAGCCACCTGCAAAGCGAAAACGAAACCCTCGCACACAAGGCCAACCATGACAGCCTTACCGGCTTGCCCAACCGTGCGTTCTTCGAAGGCCGGTTGATCCGTGCCCTGCGCAGCGCTGCCAAGGCCAAGGAACAATTGGCGGTGCTTTACCTCGACAGCGACCGCTTCAAAGAGATCAATGACAGCTTTGGACATGCGGCAGGGGATGCCGTGCTCGTGGCCGTCGCCGAGCGCGTGCGTGCGCAACTGCGAGAAGACGACCTAGTAGCACGCCTGGGCGGCGATGAGTTCGCCATCCTGCTGGCGCCGCTGCACAAGGTCGAAGACGCCCAGCGCATCGCCGACAAGATCATCGCCAGCATGGACACACCGATTGCCGTGCCTGGCGACACCCAGGTGTTTACTTCCCTCAGTATTGGTATCGCCATCTACCCCGAACACGGTGTCACCCCCGGCACCTTGCTCAATGCCGCCGATGCGGCGATGTACCAGGCCAAACGGTTTTCCCAGGGCGGCCAGCAAACGGCAGAGTCGGAGCACTCTACCGCCAATGTTCAACACAGGAGTTGATCCCTTGTTTTCTAGCGCGCGCGTTTTACTTATCTCGTTGCTCGTGGCCTTTCTCGCCCTCGGCGGGTGCCAGACAGCCCCACCCAAAGGCCTGAGCCCGGCGCAGGTCGCAGTCCTTAAACAACAGGGTTTCGAACTCACCGACGAAGGCTGGGCATTCGGCCTGTCGGGCAAAGTCCTGTTTGGCAGCGACGTAGAAACCCTCAACCAACCCAGCACCGATATCGTGCAGCGCATCGGTAAGGCATTGCTGGGCGTGGGCATCGAACGCGTGCGCGTTGACGGCCACACCGACACCTCGGGCAAGGAAACCTACAACCAGCAACTGTCCCTGCGCCGCGCGAAAAGCGTGGCGACGGTGCTGCAAGGCGTGGGCATGAAAGAAGAAAACATCCAACTGCGCGGGCTGGGCAGCGCTGAGCCCGTCGCGTCTAACGCGACAGCGGCGGGGCGCACCGAGAATCGACGGGTGTCGATTGTAGTCATCGCCGACTGACTGGACTCAGCGCGACAGCACTTTGCGATGCAATCAAATGTGTGAGAGGGCTTACCCCCGATGAGGGAGTATCAGTTGATGCATTTTTGACTGATCCACTGCTATAGGGGCATAGGCCTCTACCTAACTCCCAAAGGCTGACACATAACTCTGTGGTGAGCGGGCTTGCCCCGCGCTGGGCTGCGAAGCGGCCCCAAAACCAGCCGCTGAGTTCTAACAGGAAACTTCCCGGGTGATAGATGAGTAGATACCCATGTCTTGATGGCCGCCTGATAGCCGACCCAGGATGCTGGCCGAGTACATACCCGTTGCTGCGGTAACGGCGACTCAGGGTTGCGCCCTTACGGCGGCTCACTTTTGAAAAGCGCAAAAGTAAGCCGCTTCTTAAACAAAATCGTCGGCGCTGGCCCTTTAATCCGCGAACGTGATCTCCCGCGTCTCCCCCATCAACAACCCCTGGTTCTGCTCCGTCACTTCCCTGATGTAATCCCACAACAACGTAATCCGCTTCAGCTTCCTCAAATCTTCCCGGCAATACATCCAGAACTGCCGCGTAATCGCAATCTGCTCCCCCAGCACGGGCAACAACCGTGGATCTTGCGCTGCCAGAAAGCACGGCAAGATCGCCATCGACCGGCCCTGCTGCGCGGCCACGTACTGCGCAATCACGCTGGTGCTGCGCAGGCTGGCGCTGGCGCCGGGCACTACGTTGGCCAGGTAAAGCAGCTCGGAGCTGAACGCCAGGTCGTCCACGTAGCTGATAAACGGATGCTCGGCCAAATCCGCGGGTTTGCGGATGGGCGGGTGTTGGTCGAGGTATTCCTGGGTCGCATACAGCTGCAGCTTGTAGTCGCACAGTTTGCAGCACACGTAGGGTCCGTGTTCCGGGCGTTCCAGGGCGATGACGATGTCGGCTTCGCGTTTGGACAGGCTGATGAAGTGGGGCAGGGGCAGGATGTCTACCGAGATCGCGGGATACGTGTCGACAAAGTGGCTCAACTGCGGGGTCACGAAAAAGCTGCCAAAGCCTTCGGTGCAGCCCATCCGTACATGGCCTGACAGCGCAACGCCGGAGCCCGAGACTTGCTCGCAGGCCATGTGCAGGGTGCTTTCGATGGACTCGGCGTAACCCAGCAGACGCTGACCTTCGGGTGTCAGGACGAAGCCATTGGTCCGGGATTTTTCGAACAGCAACGTGCCGAGGGACACTTCCAGTGAACTGATGCGCCGCGACACGGTGGTGTAGTCCACCGCCAGGCGTTTGGCGGCGACGCTGGCCTTGCGCGTGCGGGCCACTTCGAGGAAAAACTTCAGGTCGTCCCAGTTCAGGGAGCCCAGTGATGTGATGTTTTTTTGCATATTGGACCGGCTTTTATGTGCGTTCTTATTAGAGATTTGCACATCTATACTCCAAAAACAGTCCGAACGCCTCATTCTTCAAGGCGATTCAACGCCTTGGTTCTCTAGCATAAATATAAGATTTGGAGACCACATGAACGCATCTGCCGATATTTCCGTGCAACAGGTCAAGTTGCTGATCAACGGCGAGTGGGTCGAGTCCAAGACCACCGAGTGGCAAGACATCGTCAACCCGGCTACCCAGCAAGTGCTGGCCAAAGTCCCGTTCGCCACGGCCGATGAAGTCAACGCCGCCATCGACGCAGCCCATCGCGCCTTCCAGACCTGGAAGCTGACGCCGATCGGCGCGCGCATGCGCATCATGCTCAAGCTACAAGCCTTGATCCGCGAGCATTCCAAACGCATCGCCGTAGTCCTCAGCGCCGAGCAGGGTAAGACCATTGCCGATGCCGAGGGCGACATTTTCCGTGGCCTGGAAGTGGTGGAGCACGCCTGCTCCATCGGCACCCTGCAAATGGGCGAGTTCGCCGAGAACGTCGCGGGTGGTGTCGACACTTACACCCTGCGTCAGCCCATCGGCGTGTGTGCCGGCATTACCCCGTTCAACTTCCCGGCAATGATTCCGCTGTGGATGTTCCCGATGGCCATCGCCTGCGGTAATACCTTCGTCCTCAAGCCGTCCGAACAAGACCCGCTGTCGACCCTACTGCTGGTGGAGCTGGCGCTGGAAGCTGGTGTGCCGCCTGGCGTGCTGAACGTGGTGCACGGCGGAAAGGCTGTGGTGGATGCGCTGTGCACCCATAAAGACATCAAGGCCGT
Organism: Pseudomonas sp. Irchel 3H9; assembly: GCF_900187495.1. Taxonomy (NCBI): domain Bacteria; kingdom Pseudomonadati; phylum Pseudomonadota; class Gammaproteobacteria; order Pseudomonadales; family Pseudomonadaceae; genus Pseudomonas; species Pseudomonas sp. Irchel 3H9. The sequence continues at coordinate 13,971 of NZ_FYDK01000010.1, forward strand.
GTCCTTCGTCGGTTCGACGGCCGTCGGTACCCACGTCTACGACCTGGCGGGCAAGCACGGCAAGCGCGTGCAATCGATGATGGGCGCCAAGAACCACGCCGTGGTGCTGCCGGATGCCAACCGCGAACACACCCTCAATGCTCTGGTCGGTGCCGGTTTCGGCGCGGCGGGCCAGCGTTGCATGGCCACCTCGGTGGTGGTGCTGGTGGGGGCGTCCAAACAGTGGCTGCCGGATCTCAAGGCGCTGGCGCAAAAACTCAAGGTCAACGCCGGTAGTGAAGCGGGCACGGATGTCGGCCCGGTGATTTCCAAGCGCGCCAAGGCCCGTATCCTGGAGTTGATCGAAAGCGGCGTGAAAGAAGGCGCCAAGCTGGAGCTGGATGGCCGCGACATTCAGGTGCCGGGCTTCGAGCAAGGCAACTTCGTCGGTCCGACCCTGTTCTCGGGCGTGACTACCGACATGCAGATCTACACCCAGGAAATTTTCGGCCCGGTGCTGGTGGTGTTGGAAGTCGACACCCTCGACCAGGCCATCGCCCTGGTTAACGCCAACCCGTTCGGCAACGGTACCGGCCTGTTCACCCAGAGCGGTGCGGCGGCGCGTAAATTCCAGAGCGAAATCGATGTGGGCCAAGTCGGCATCAACATCCCGATCCCCGTGCCGGTGCCGTTCTTCAGCTTCACCGGTTCGCGCGGCTCCAAGCTCGGCGACCTCGGCCCGTACGGCAAGCAAGTGGTGCAGTTCTACACCCAGACCAAAACCGTCACCAGCCGCTGGTTCGATGACGACACGGTCAACGATGGCGTCAATACCACCATCAACCTGCGCTGATTCGGGAGACGACCATGAAGATTGCATTTATCGGCTTGGGAAACATGGGCGCGCCCATGGCCCGCAACCTGATCAAGGCTGGCCACGCGCTGAACCTGTTCGACCTGAACCAGACGGTACTCAAGGAACTCGCCGAACTCGGTGGCAGCATCAGCGACTCGCCGCGTGACGCTGCCCAAGGCGCCGAGCTGGTGATTACCATGCTGCCGGCCGCCGCCCATGTGCGCAGTGTCTGGCTGAATGAAGACGGTGTATTGGCCGGGATCGGCAACGGCGTGCCCGCAGTGGATTGCAGCACCATCGACCCGCAGACCGCGCGCGATGTCGCCGCTGCTGCCGCCAAGCAAGGCGTGGTGATGGCCGATGCACCGGTCTCCGGCGGCACGGGCGGCGCCCAAGCGGGCACCCTGACCTTTATGGTCGGCGCCACCCCGGAACTGTTCGCCACCCTGCAACCGGTGCTGGCGCAGATGGGCCGCAACATCGTGCATTGCGGTGACGTAGGCACGGGGCAAATCGCCAAGATCTGCAACAACCTGCTGCTGGGCATCAGCATGGTTGGCGTCAGCGAGGCTATGGCATTGGGTGATGCACTGGGCATCGACACCCAAGTGCTGGCCGGGATCATCAACAGCTCCACCGGGCGCTGCTGGAGTTCGGACACCTACAACCCATGGCCGGGCGTGATCGAAACGGCGCCGTCATCCCGAGGTTACACAGGCGGGTTTGGTGCGGACCTGATGCTCAAGGATTTGGGCCTGGCTACCGAAGCGGCTCGCCAGGCGAAACAACCCGTGATTTTGGGTGCAGTGGCTCAGCAGTTGTATCAATCGATGAGTCAGCGTGGGGAAGGGGGGCAGGACTTCTCGGCGATTATCAACAGCTATCGCAAGCCCAAATAACCCACCGGTGAGACGGCAATTGTAGTGAGCGGGCTTGCCCCGCGCCGGGCTGCGAAGCGGGCCCAATGAAAACGCCGCATTCTTTCAGAAAGAATGCGGCGTTTGTTCTCAGGGCCGCTTCGCAGCCCAGCGCGGGGCAAGCCCGCTCACCACAATAAGTGGGTCAGCTCGGTAAACCGGAGCACCACAGTAAGTGGGTCAGCTCGGTAAACCGGAGCACCTAAATAAGTGGCTCAGCTCGGTAAACCGGTGCACCACAAAAACCTCAGGCGAATACAAAATACTTGCGCACCGTCTCGACCACTTCCCATGTCCCCTTCATCCCCGGCTCTACCACAAAGATATCCCCAGCCCGCAGGTGAATCGGCTCCATCCCTTCAGGGGTGATGATGCAGTAGCCTTCCTGGAAGTGGCAGTACTCCCACTTCACATAATCCACGTACCACTTGCCCGGGGTGCAGATCCAGGTGCCCATGATCTTGCTGCCGTCTTCGCTGGTGTAGGCGTTGAGGTTGACGGTGTGCGGATCGCCTTCGAGTTTTTCCCATTTGCAGGCATCCAGGACCGGCAGGGGATGGGTGTCGCGCAGTACGGTAATGGGCGTGGACATGATGGCTCCGAGGCAGGTAATGGGCGTGGACATGATGGCTCCGAGGCAGGTAATGGGAAGATGCACCCTAAGGCCTTGTGCGTTGCGCCAGTGGTCTGAACTCGACATCGGGATGCCCAGAAGCGCAGGTGAATGCGACTCCTCAGGCCATGTGCAGTCAATGTGGGAGGGGGCTTGCCCCCGATGGCGCCGGGTCAGCCTGCACCTGTGTCAACTGACCCACCGCCATCGAGGGCAAGCCCCCTCCCACATTAATCCTTGGTGGCAGCTCCACCGTGGCCAGGCGACACTTCTGAGCGTAAATAAGTAATTTCCTCGCAGTAAGTGCGAAAGATTTCCCGCTTGGCGCAGGAATTCGCAAGAAAATTCAGCCCTGGCCCTCGTATCATTCACCCCAGTAACCGCCGAGAGCCTTTAAATGAACCCAATAAAAACGTGGTGGGATATCAGCCCGCCCTTGAGTACGGCGACCCCGACCTGGCCGGGTGATACGCCGTTCCAGGAAGAGCGCGTGTGGCAGTTCGGCCCGGAGTGCCCGGTGAATGTAGGGCGCATTACCTTGTCGCCGCACACCGGCGCCCACGTGGATGCGCCGCTGCACTACAGCGCAGACGGTGCACCCATCGGTGAAGTGTCGTTGGACGTGTACATGGGCCCGTGTCGGGTGCTGCATTGCCTCGGCAGCGGCGCGCTGGTGCAACCGCATCAATTAGAAGGCCGTGTGGATAACTTGCCGGAGCGTGTGTTGCTGCGTACTTATCCACAAGCGCCGCTGACCGAATGGGATTCGAATTTCACCGCCATCGCGCCGCAAACCATTGAGCTGCTCGCCAGCCTGGGCGTGCGCCTGATCGGTATCGACACGCCCTCGCTGGATCCGCAACAGTCCAAGACCATGGATTCCCACAACGCCGTGGCCCGGCATGGGATGGCGATTCTCGAAGGCATCGTGCTCGACGAGGTAGCGGAAGGCGACTACGAACTGATCGCGCTGCCGCTGCGCTTTGCCAACCTGGACGCCAGCCCGGTCCGCGCTATTCTCCGTCCGCTCAAGGAGCCCACGCGATGAGCCAATGTCCCTTCTCTGCTGATTACCAACCGCCGGAAGAATGGCATAACGCCGAGCTGAATTTTTCCGAGTCCATGAGCTACGGCGACTACCTGGACCTGGGCAAAGTCCTCAGCGCCCAGCACCCGCTGTCGCCGGACCACAACGAAATGCTCTTCATCATCCAGCACCAGACCTCTGAGCTGTGGATGAAACTGATGCTCCACGAACTCAAGGCCGCCCGTGAGCATGTGCGACTGGGCGAGTTGCCGCCAGCGTTCAAGATGCTGGCGCGGGTGTCGCGGATCTTTGACCAACTGGTGCACGCCTGGGCCGTGCTGGCGACCATGACGCCTTCTGAATACAAAGCGATTCGTCCGTTCCTGGGGCAATCGTCCGGGTTCCAGTCGTTCCAGTACCGCGAGATCGAATTTATCCTTGGCAATAAAAGTGCGGCGCTGTTGCGGCCTCACGCCCATCGGCCGGAGTTGTTGAACGAGTTGAAAGTGGCGATTGCCACGCCGTCGCTGTATGACGAAGCGATCAACTTGATGACCAAGGCGGGCCTTGCGATTGATCCACAACGCGCCGAGCGCGACCCGACGGCGGCGACCGTTCACGATGAGTCGGTGGAGGCGGCGTGGCGCGAGGTGTATCGCGATCCGAGCCGTTATTGGGATTTGTATCAGTTGGCTGAAAAGTTTATCGATCTGGAAGATTCGTTCCGCCAGTGGCGCTTTCGGCATGTGACCACCGTTGAGCGCATCATCGGTTTCCAACCCGGTACTGGCGGCACCGAAGGCGTGGGGTATCTGCGCAAGATGCTCGACACCGTGCTGTTCCCCGAGTTGTGGCGAGTGCGCTCCACGCTGTAAACAAAAAGCCCCGGATTACCGGGGCTTTTCATTTGCAATGCAATCAAATGTGGGAGGGGGCTTGCCCCCGATGGCGGTGGGTCAGTGGGCACATAAGTGACTGACACACTGCTATCGGGGGCAAGCCCCCGCCCACATGGGTATTACTGCGTGGCGGCGACTGCTTTCGCCTTACTCACTCGCAAACGGTAAGCCACATAGATAATCCCCACCCAAATCGGCATCGCATACACCGACTCGCGAATACCCGGGATCGCCAGCATCACGCTGATGATCATCAGCATGAACGCCAGGCACAGGTAGTTGCTGAACGGGAACCAGAAGGTCTTGAACGATGGCGTCACGCCTTGCTCGCCCATGGCCTTGCGGAACTTGATGTGGGTGATGCTGATCAGCGCCCAGTTGATCATCAGCGACGCAACCACCAGCGCAAACAGCAACTCCAGCGCACTCTGCGGCGCCACGTAGTTGACCACCACGCACAGCATCGTCACCAACGCCGAGATCGCCAGGGCCCGCAGTGGTACGCCTTGCTTGTTGAGCTTCATCAGCGTTTTTGGCGCATCGCCTTGCTCGGCCAGGCCGAACAGCATGCGGCTGTTGCAGTACACGCCGCTGTTGTACACCGACAGCGCCGCGGTCAGCACCACGAAGTTGAGGATGTGCGCGGCGGTGTCGTTACCGATCAGCGAGAAGATTTGCACAAACGGGCTGCCGCTGTAGGGGTCGCCCGACGCGCCGAGGGTTTGCAGCAGTTGGTCCCATGGGTACAGCGACAGCAGAACGGTCAGGGCACCGACGTAGAAGATCAGGATCCGGTAGACCACCTGGTTGATCGCTTTGGGGATCACTTTGCGCGGTTCGGTGGCTTCGGCGGCGGTAATACCCACCAGCTCCAGGCCACCGAACGAGAACATGATGAACGCCATCGACATCAACAGCCCCATGCCGCCATTCGGGAAGAACCCGCCGTGGCTCCACAGGTTACTGATGGACGCTTGCGGGCCGCCGGTGCCGCTGAACAGCAGGTAGCAGCCGAGCACGATCATGCCGACAATCGCCACCACCTTGATGATTGCGAACCAGAACTCGGTTTCACCGAAGAACTTCACGTTCAGGGTGTTGATCAGGTTCACCGCAACAAAGAACACCAGCGCGCTGACCCAGGTCGGGATCTCCGGCCACCAGAACTGGATGTACTTGCCCACGGCCGTCAGTTCGGCCATGCCCACCAGTACGTACAGCACCCAGTAGTTCCAACCGGCCAGGAAGCCCGCGTAGCCGCCCCAGTATTTGTGGGCGAAGTGGCTGAACGAGCCGGCCACCGGCTCTTCGACGATCATCTCACCGAGCTGGCGCATGATCAGGAACGCAATGAAACCCGCAATCGCGTAGCCCAGGATCATCGACGGGCCCGCCGACTTGAGCACCCCGGCCGAGCCGAGGAACAACCCCGTGCCAATCGCCCCTCCCAAGGCGATCAGCTGAATATGCCGGTTCTTCAGGCCACGCTTGAGGCCCACCGGGTTAACCATGTCATCCGCCATTAACGTTCCCTTCTACTTGTTTTTCTTGGGGTTGATTGCACGCCGCACCAGCCCCTCAGAAGTGCTGAGGAGTCAGATATTACTCTGCGTAAACTTTTCGTAATACAGCTGAACGCCATCAAGTGCCTGATCCGCCAGCCATTGTTGGATGGATTCGACCATTGGAGGGGGGCCGCAGACATACATATCCGCCGATCCGTCCCGCAATTCGGCCAAGTCGAAATGTTGGGTGAGGTAGCCGCGCTTTCCGGGCCAGTCATCTGCAGGGTCGCTGAGGACTTCGGTGTAGCGAAAACCCGGCAGTTTCGCCGCGTAGGCCGCGATGCGTGTTGCTTCGCATAAGTCCTCGGCACCGCGCACGCCATAGTAGAGGTGCACCGGCTGGTCGCAGCCAGTGGCGGCCAGTTGATCGAGCATGCCCAGCAGCGCCGACAACCCGGTGCCGCCGGCGACCAGCACCAGCGGTTGGGTGACGTGCCGAAGGTAGAACGCACCCAGCGGTGCCTCCATCAGCAGTTCATCGCCGACTTGGCAGCGCTCACGCAGGTAGTTGCTCATCACCCCATCGGGCAGCAAGCGGATCAGAAACTGCACCTGATTGCCCGCCAGGTTGGCGAAAGAGTAGGAACGCCAACTGTCCGTGCCTGGCACCGAGAGGCGTGCATATTGGCCGGGTAGAAAATCCAGTGGCGCGTCCAATTGCACGTTGAGGATCGCCGTACTGGCCGACACCAATTGCACCTCGCTGACCGTTCCGCGCACCTGCACCGGGTTCGGTGCATTGCACAAGCTCGAATCGAAGTCGAAGTAGAAGGTGGCGTCGGACTTCACCCGCGTCTGGCAACTGAGCATCTTGCGTTGTTGCAGGTCGAGGCTTGAGAGGGCTTCGTCGTCCACGTAGTCCTGGGTGTAGTCGCCCGATTCGCAACGACCCTGGCAGGTGCCGCATACACCTTCGCGGCAATCCAGGGGGATCTTGATGCCATTGCGCAGGGCCGCATCCAATAGGATTTCATGGGCGCCCACGGGGAAAAACAGGGTCTTGCCGTCGGCAAAACTGAAGGCCACTTTGTGATTCATGTGTTGTTCTCTGCATATTTATGACGTACGTACGGCCTGTTGGGGTGAGCGGGCTTGCCCCGCACTGGGCTGCGAAGCAGCCACATGAGAGTCGCCGCATTTTTCCCGCCAAACCGCAGTGCTTGCACCATGGGCCGCTGCGCGCCCCAGCGCGGGGCAAGCCCGCTCACCACAAAAAGCCCGCTCACCACCACAACAAGGGTGCTTTAAAGGTGATAGAAATCCAGCACCGAGTTGATGGTGTCGTTGAGCAGCAGCGCATGCTTGCGAGTGATCAGCCAACTGTCTCCCTCAGGTTTGAGGCGGTAAGTGGCCTGTCCGTAAAACTGCTCCGAAGTCGCCAGCCGATAGAACAGCGTGTGCCAGTTCAGCTTCACTTCCAGCGAGCCATCCGCCTGTTCTGCGATGCGTACGTTATTGATCAGGTGCAAGGTGCGCGGCATTGGCGTGGCCGAGGCTGCCTTGCCGGTGCGCAGGCGAAAGACTCGGTCTTCCAGGCCTGAGCGGTTGGCGTAGTAGATCAACGACATCTCGCGTTTGGGATCGCGGGTGTACACATGCTCCGAGTCCCATTGCGGCAGATGGAACTCGCTCTGCGGGTCGAACAGCTGCACATAGGCGTCCCAGTCTTGGGCGTCGCAGAGTTCGGATTTTCGGTAGAAAAACTGCTCGATCCTGTATTGCAGTTGGGCATTCATCATTGCACCTCCCGCAGTGTCAGCGCTTGTCGATCAAGGCCGTTGAGCAGGAACTGCTGCCAGTTGCGGTGCTGGTTGACGTACAGCCCTTCGTGGGTGAATTCAGTGCCGGTCATGGCCGGTTGGATGCCGATGGCTTCACTGTTCGGTGTCGGGCCGGTCTCCCAGCGATGGCTGCCACGGGAGATATCGCTCCAGCGCTCCAGGCGGCCTTGGAAACCACGCTGGGCTTCACGAAATTCCACCAGGTCGTCCGGCGTGCCCATGCCCGATACGTTGAAGAAATCCTCGAATTGGCGAATGCGGTTTTCGCGGTCAGCGTCGGACTCGTTTTTCACCCCCAGGCATTGGCTGATGATCTCGGTCTTGTTCCACGCCACCGGGCGGATGATGCGCAGTTGCGAGCTGATCTGATCGAGGAAGAACAGGCTCGGATAGATGTTCAGATTGCGCAGGCGGTGCATCATCCATTCGGCTTTTTGCTGGCCGTGTTCTTCCACCAGGCGCGGCATGATGGTGGCGTAGCCGGAACGCACGGTCGGGTTGGGCATGTCGCTGAACAACAGGCTGTGGCCGTTGTTGAAGGCGAACCAACCGTCATCGGTATTCGCGTCGCCTGCACCGAGTTTGCTGTAGTCCAGTGTGGTGCCGGAACCGGTGCCGTTCTCGGTATTCACCTGTTGGCGATGCTGCACCGTGGCCACGTAGTTGTAGTGCACGGTACTCACGTGATAACCGTCCAGACCGTTTTCGTTCTGCAGCTTCCAGTTGCCGTCGTAGGTGTAGGCGGATTTACCCGGCAGCACTTCCAGCTCACCGGTGGCGGATTGCGCGACCATCATGTCGAAGAACACTTTGGCATCGCCGAGGAAGTCTTCCAGGCTGTCCGTGCCGTTCACGTCCAGACTGATAAACACAAAACCTTTGTAGCTTTCGATTCGCGCTTTTTTAAGGCCTCGGGTGGCTTTGTCGAAACCTTCCGGGTATTCCCCCGGCGCCTTGACCTTCACCAACCGGCCATCGCTCTTGTAACACCAGGCGTGAAACGGGCAGGTAAAGGTGGACTGGTTGCCCTTGCCGACGCGGGTGAGGGTGGTGCCGCGATGCTGGCAGGCGTTGATCAGCGCATTGAGCTGGCCTTCGCCATCGCGGGTGATAATCATCGGCTGGCGCCCGGCGCGCATGGTCACGAAGTCATGGTTATGGGCCAGTTCGCTTTCGTGGCAGGCGTAGATCCAGTTCTTTTCGAAGATCAGTTCCATCTCCAGGTCGAACAGTTGCGGCTCGGTGAACATGTCCCGGGCGATGCGGAACACTTCGTCTGCCGGACGAAAATCCAGGCAGCTTTCGATAAAACTTTTCCACTGCTCGACGCTTCTTGCACCACTCATGGGAGGCACCTTTTTGATAGGGGCTAATCGGTGGTTTATTAGAGGCAGCGGGGCAGGGCGTGGGCTATCCGCTTAATGGGGGAAGATGGGCCGCAAAGTTGGGCGCGGAGTACCCAATACGGTGCGGCGAGGTAACGTCATGCGCTACTGTCATAGGGCGCGAGGGGCATGAAAACCGGTGACTTATCCACATAGTCGGCCCTTGCTATCCACCCAGTGGCGCTACCACCGGCGTGGCGCAGAACTTGCTGTCCAACAACGATAACGACGCGCCGTCAGAGCGCGCAAATGCCTAACCGCCGTGGGTGCACCCTGATGAGCAGCCAGACACGCGATATCCATATCCAACGCTTCGACCTCGAAGGCGCCCGCAGCTGGATGTCCGGCATCTGCGGGCCGCACCGCCTGGCGACGACGACCCCGGAGCGCCTGCGTTTTCACCACAGCGCCAATGTGTTTAAGTCCCGCGCGACCACCTTGGGCGTGATCGAATACGGCACCGACGTGACCATCGATATCGAGGATGCCGAGCACTTCAGTAGCTACAGCCTCAGCCTGCCGTTGGTGGGTGAGCAGGAGTTGAGCAAGAACGGTGAGCGCCTGAGTTCCAACCGCGACCAAGGCGTGATCATCTCGCCCAACGAGCACCAGGTGCTGGCGATTTCCGGGGACTGTCGCAAGCTGCAAGTGGTGATTACGCGGGCAGCGATGAGTGAGTCACTGGAAGGTTTGTTGCAACGGCCCATCGACGCACCGCTGCGCTTTGAGTCGGTGATGGATGCGGTGGATGGCGCCCCGGCCTCGTGGTGGCGCATGGCGCGTTACTTCATTGCCGAACTGGAGCGCAGCAGCGAGTTGTATGAACAGGCCGCGTTTACCCGGGATCTGGAAAGCTCGCTGATCAAGGGGTTGATCCTGGCCCAGCCCAATAATTACTCCGAAGAACTGCGCGACGTACTGGGCGTGAAACTGCCGCATTACTTGATCCGCGCGCGCCAATACATTCACGACAACGCCCGCGAAGCGCTGCACCTGGAAGACCTGGAAGCCGCAGCAGGCGTGTCGCGCTTCAAGCTGTTCGACGCTTTCCGCAAGTACTTTGCCCTGTCGCCGATGGCCTACCTGAAGAAGTACCGACTGGGCGCGGTGCGCCAGGAAATCCTTGAGCACGGTTCAATTCGTACCATCTCCGAGATTGCCTTGGGCTGGGGCTTTACTCACTTGGGACGGTTTTCGGCGGAGTATCGCAAGCTGTTTGATGAGTCGCCCAGCCAGACGCTGCAGCGCAATCGCCTGCGCAGTACTTGAGCCTGATGAAGAGCAAAATGTGGGAGGGGGCTTGCCCCCGATAACGGTGGATCAGTCAGCCCATTCGTTAACTGGCCCAGCGCAATCGGGGGCAAGCCCCCTCCCACAGGGAGATCGCAGTGTTTATAGCGTTTCAGATCAGTTCTTCCACCAACTGCAGGCAATGACTAAGCCCCGGCGACTGATCATTCACCCTTCGGCTGAGAATAATCGGCGAGGTCGCGGTGGTTTCCACAATCGGCGTGTAACCGATATCCGCCCGATGCAGCACCTGCACCGACGCAGGCACCAGCGTCACGCCCATGCCAGCGCCGACCAGGCCAATCGCGGTCTGCAGCTCGTTAGTCCACTGCGCCACCTTGAGGCTTAAACCGTGGGTATCGAACAGCGCGATCACATGGTCGGCATAACTGGGGCGTGGGTTGCCGGGGTACAGCACAAACGGCTCGGCGGCCAATTGGGCGAGGGTGGCCGGCGCCGCCAGCAGCGGGTGGCCGGCAGGCAGTACCGCCACCAGTCGATCCTCCACCAGTACACGCTGGTCAATGGCTGGGTCGTCGATGCGGATACGCCCGAAGCCGACATCAATGCGCCCGGCCTTGAGCGCTTCAACCTGCTGCAAGGTGGTCATTTCGGACAAACCCAATTCCAGCTCCAGCGCGTCATGGCTGCGCAGTCGCCGGATCAGCTCGGGCAGTACGCCATACAAAGTCGACGGCGCAAAGCCGATGCCCAGCCAGGTCTTTTCGCCCTGGCCGATGCGCCGGGTGCTGTCGCAGACCTTGTTCAACTGTTCGAGCAGCACATTGGCGTGTTCATAGAAAAACCGCCCGGCTTCGGTCAGTCGCAGTGGGCGGCCGCGTTCCAGCAGAATCACCCCCAGCTCATCCTCCAGTTGCTGGATCTGCCGGCTCAACGGTGGTTGGGCGATGTGCAGGCGTTCGGCGGCCCGGGTGAAGTTGAGGGTTTCGCCCAGCACCTGGAAGTAGCGCAGATGACGCAGTTCCATGACGGCTCCTTTCATACCTTGAGAGTATTGTTCGAGACTAATTCTATATTGGCTCCACGCAAAGAGCGGGAACAGAATCAGCGCAGACCTATAAAGAACCCAGCGGGTATTGCCATGCCGATTTGCGCCATTGAGTCGATCGAGACCATTATCGTCGACCTCCCCACCATTCGCCCGCACAAGCTGGCAATGCACACGATGCAGAACCAGACCCTGGTGATCATCCGCGTGCGTTGCGCCGACGGCATCGAAGGCATCGGTGAGTCCACCACCATCGGCGGTCTGAGCTACGGCAACGAGAGTCCCGACAGCATCAAAATCAATATCGACCGCCACTTCGCGCCGCTGCTGATCGGCCAGGACGCCAGCAACATCAACGCCGCCATGTTGCGCCTGGAGCGCAGTATTCGCGGCAATACCTTTGCCAAGTCCGGTATTGAAAGCGCGTTGCTCGATGCATTGGGCAAGCGCCTGAACCTGCCGGTGAGCGAGCTGCTCGGCGGCCGTGTACGTGACGCGTTGCCGGTGGCCTGGACCTTGGCCAGCGGCAACACCGAACAAGACATCGCCGAAGCCGAAAAGATGCTCGACCTGCGCCGCCACCGCATCTTCAAACTCAAGATCGGCGCCGGTGAAGTCGGTCGCGACCTCGCTCATGTGATCGCGATCAAAAAGGCCTTGGGCGAGCGCGCCAGTGTGCGTGTCGACGTCAATCAGGCCTGGGATGAAGCCGTCGCCCTGCGCGCGTGCAAGGTGCTTGGCGACAACGGCATCGACCTGATCGAACAACCGATCTCGCGCAATAACCGTGGCGGCATGGCCCGGCTGAACCTGTCGAGCCCAGCGCCGATCATGGCGGATGAATCCATCGAATGTGTCGAGGATGCCTTTAACCTCGCCCGTGAAGGTGCGGCGTCAGTGTTCGCCCTGAAGATCGCCAAGAACGGCGGCCCGCGTGCGGTGTTGCGCACGGCCGCGATTGCTGAAGCGGCGGGTATCGGCCTGTACGGCGGCACCATGCTCGAAGGCGGCATCGGCACCCTGGCCTCGGCCCATGCGTTCCTGACCTTGAACAAGCTGGCGTGGGACACCGAACTGTTCGGTCCGCTGCTGCTCACCGAAGACATCCTCACCGAACCGCCGGTGTACCGCGATTTTCAGTTGCATGTCTCCACTGCGCCGGGCCTGGGCCTGGCCATCGATGAAGAGCGTCTGGCGTTCTTCCGTCGTGACAAACACTAAGAGGCGCTTGCCATGTTGTTCCACGTAAAAATGACCGTGAATCTGCCCGTCGACATGAATCCGGAGCGCGCCGCCCGCCTCAAGGCCGACGAAAAAGCCCTGGCTCGACGTTTACAAGAGCAAGGCAAATGGCGCCACCTGTGGCGCATCGCCGGGCTTTACGCCAACTACAGCGTGTTCGATGTCGACAGCGTGCAAGAGCTGCACGACCTGCTGATGCAACTGCCGCTTTATCCCTACATGGCCATCGAAGTGAACGCCCTGTGCCGGCACCCTTCGTCGATCCATGAGGACGACCGTTAAGCCTGTTCTACACCTAACAATTACAAGATGAGGATCGCACCATGTCCATCCGACTGTCCCAGACTGCCCACGCCCAACAGTTTCTCGAAGAAGCCAGCGGCAACCTTAATGACGGCGGTAACCCGCGCACTAAAGCGCTGATCTACCGGATTTTGCGCGACACCGTGAACATCATCGAAGACCTGGACGTGACGCCGGAAGAGTTCTGGAAGGCGGTCAACTACCTCAACGAACTGGGCAAGAACCAGGAAGCCGGACTGCTTGCTGCCGGGTTGGGCCTGGAGCACTACCTGGACATGTTGATGGACGCCGCCGATGAAGAAGCCGGCAAATCCGGCGGCACGCCACGTACCATCGAAGGCCCGCTGTACGTGGCGGGTGCGCCGCTGTCCCAGTACGAAGCGCGGCTGGATGACGGGAAGGATGCCGCAGTGCCGCTGTTCATGCGCGGACAAGTGCGCGACACCAACGGTAAACCGTTGGCTGGGGCGATTGTGGATGTGTGGCAGGCCAACACGGGCGGCACTTATTCCTGGTTCGATAACACCCAGTCGGAATTTAACCTGCGCCGACGCATAGAGACCGACGCCCAGGGTAACTACCGTTTTCGCAGCATCGTGCCGTCGGGCTACGGCTGCCCGCCGACTGGACCGACCCAGCAACTGCTCGATCAATTGGGGCGCCACGGGCAGCGGCCGGCACATATCCACTTCTTCATCTCGGCGCCGGGGCATCGGCACCTGACGACACAGATCAACCTGTCGGATGACCCGTACCTGCACGATGACTTTGCCTACGCGACGCGGGATGAATTAATTGCCGAGATTCGCTTCAGCGACGATCAGCAACTGGCGCGGGAGTTTGGGGTGGAAGGGCGGTTTGCACAGATTGATTTTGATTTTGAGTTGCAGACGGCTGATGCGCCGGTAGAACAGAAACGCATGCAGCGAGTCCGCGCCCTCGAAGACTAAATGCGGTCAAAAATATGGGAGGGGGCTTGCTCCCGATAGCGGCGGATCATTCAACATTTAAATGACTGACATATCGCTATCGGGGGCAAGCCCCCTCCCACATTTGATCTGAGGCGTGGCTGACTATTTGCGTACGACGAGATCAAGCACCTCATCCTTATCCTTGATCTTCTGCAGCACGATTTCCGAGCGTATATCCATCACCCCCGCCGTGCGGTTCAGGTGGTTCACGATAAAGTCCGAAAAGTGCTTGAGGTTGCGCGCCTGCACCCGCAGCACATAGTTGCTGGCGCCGGTGATCACATAGGCGCTGGCCACTTCCGGCCAGCCTTGCACCTTCTTGATAAACGTCTCATGCCAATCCTCCACATCCTGGCGCAACGACAGGTGGACGATGGCTTCCAGCTCGATCCCCAATTGCTCGGCATTCAGCACCGCGCGGTAGCCGCTGATGATTCCTTCGCTCTCCAGCAGACGCAAACGGCGCAGGCAGGCGGAGGGCGACAGTGCGACTTTTTCCGCCAGTTCCTGGTTGCTGATACGGCCATCCTGTTGCAGGAAATGCAGGAGGCGCAGGTCGGTGGCGTCAAGAATCATGGTTTGAATAAATCCGCGTGTTTAGGGGTTAAATTCGAATTTCCTACTGCTTAATTAGCCTGTTACCCACCACTTTGCACGAAAATTCTCTAAAGCTTCGTTCATTATTTGGTTCATTCCCACCTATAAAAACCAGGACTCTCCATGACCACCCGAAGCCATTGCCAAGCCCTCGACGCCCAGGACCCGCTGGCGCCGTTGCGCAATCAATTTTCCTTGCCGGAGGGTGTGATCTACCTCGACGGTAACTCCCTTGGCGCGCGTCCGGTGGCATCGCTGGCGCGGGCGCAACAGGTGATTGCCGAGGAGTGGGGCAATGGCTTGATCCGCAGTTGGAACAGCGCCGGTTGGGCAGACTTGTCCCAGCGCCTGGGCAATCGCCTTGCGCCGCTGATCGGTGCGCGGGACGGCGAAGTGGTGATCACCGATACCACCTCCATTAACCTGTTCAAAGTGCTCAGCGCTGCACTGACGGTGCAGCGCCAACGCGCAGCAGAGCGCAAGGTAATCGTCAGCGAAGCAAGCAACTTTCCCACCGACCTGTACATCGCCGAAGGTCTGGCTGAATTGCTGCAACAGGGTTACTCCCTGCGCCTGGTGAACAGCCCGGACGAACTGCACCAGGCCATCGACGCCGACGTGGCGGTGGTGCTGCTCACCCACGTCAACTACAAGACCGGCTACATGTACGACATGCAGGCGCTTACTGCCTTGAGCCATGAATGTGGCGCGCTGAGTATCTGGGATTTGGCGCACTCGGCGGGCGCGGTGCCCATCGATCTGCATAACGCCGGGGCCGATTACGCGATTGGCTGCACTTATAAATACCTCAACGGCGGCCCGGGCTCCCAGGCGTTTGTGTGGGTCAATCCGGCGTTGGTCGACCTCGTACGCCAGCCGCTTTCGGGCTGGTTCGGGCATACCCGGCAGTTCGCCATGGAGGCCAACTATGCGCCGAGCGCCGGTATTGCCCGCTACTTGTGCGGCACCCAACCGATCACCTCGCTGGCGATGGTGGAGTGTGGGCTGGCGATTTTTGAGCAGACTGATATGGCCAGCCTGCGCACTAAATCCCTGGCGTTGACGGATCTGTTTATCGAGTTGGTTGAAGCCCGTTGCGCGGCTCATGGCCTGGTGTTGATCACCCCGCGTGAGCATGCCCGGCGCGGTAGCCATGTGAGTTTTGAGCACCCCGAAGGTTATGCAGTGATTCAGGCTCTGATTGCCCGTGGCGTGATCGGCGATTACCGCGAGCCGCGGATTATGCGGTTTGGGTTTACGCCGCTGTACACGAGCTTTACTGAGGTCTGGGACGCTGTGGAAATCCTCGGTGAGATTCTCGACGAGAACACCTGGGACCAGCCGCAATTCAAAGTCCGCCACAGCGTCACCTGAATAAACGCAGACAACATTATGGGAGAGGGCTTGCATCAGATACACAATGGATAAACACCAAAGACCTCATGTGGGAGGGGGCTTGCTCCCGATGGCAGTGTGTCAGTCGCCGGATTGGCAAGCTGATACACCTCCATCGGGAGCAAGCCCCCTCCCACAGGGGATGTGCGGCAACAGACAAATAGTGCAACCACAATAATAAAGGGGCACCCCACGTGACTACGCCAGACACCGGCTTTGCCGAGATCACCCAACGCGAACTGGGCCTTCGGCGCCAGCTCACTTCCGGCCAGATGAGCATGATCGCCATCGGTGGCGCCATCGGCACCGGGTTGTTCATGGGCAGCGCCTATGCCATCGGTTATGCCGGGCCGAGCGTGCTGGTGAGCTACGCCATTGGTGCACTGATCACCTTGCTGTTGATGGGCTGCCTGGCGGAGATGACCGTTGCGCATTCCACCTCGGGTTCCTTCGGCGCCTATGCCGAGTTCTACATCGGCCCGCTGGCTGGGTTTCTGGTGCGTTATGCCTATTGGGCGGCGATTGTGCTGGCGGTGGGCGCCGAGGTCACGGCGGTGGCGATGTACATGAAGTACTGGTTCGCCAACGTGCCGGAGTGGGTGTGGATTGTGTCCTTTTCCAGTGTGCTGATCCTGCTTAATGCGATCAGCGTGAAGACGTTTGGCAACTTTGAATACTGGTTCTCCACCATCAAGATCAGCGCCATCGTCGGCTTCATCATCCTGGCCGTGTATGTGGTGTTCGGCTCCGGAAACCCGGAGTATGGCGTGCAGAATTACACCGCACACGGCGGTTTTTTCCCCCATGGCTTGAGCGGCATGTGGATTGCCGTGATTGTGTCGATCTTCAGTTACCTGAGCGTCGAGATGATCGCCGTGGCTGCCGGTGAAGCCGCCGACCCGGAGCAGGCGGTGAAGAAGGCCTTTCGCGCGACCATCGTGCGCCTGGTGGTGTTTTACCTGCTGACCCTGGCGCTGATGCTGGCCATCGTGCCGTGGAATCAGGCCGGGCAGACCCAAAGCCCGTTCGTTACAGTGATGCAGACTATCGGCATTCCCGGAGCCACCGGAGTGATGAATTTCGTGATCCTGATCGCCGCGTTGTCAGCGATGAACAGCCAGCTCTACATCACTACACGCATGATGTTCAGCCTGTCCCGCGCGGGCTTCGCGCCCAAGTCCATGGGCGCGTTGAGCAAAAGCGGCATCCCGCTGAATGCGCTGCTGCTGTCCAGTTCGGGCATTGCCCTGGCGACCTTGTTGAATGTGGTGTACCCGGAAAGCTCGTTCACCCTGATGATGGCGATCTCGATGTTTGGCGCGATCTTCACCTGGTTCATGATCTTCCTCACGCACCTGTTTTTCCGTCGCTATCGCAAGCGTCACGGCGGGGCGAAGTTGTCATTCCAACTGCGCCTGTTTCCCTACAGCACATTGCTGGGTCTGGTGCTCATGGGCGCGGTGATGATCACCACGTATTTCACCGAGGCGTTCAAGATGACGTTGGTGTTTGGCGTGCCGTTCCTGTTGATTCTGTCGGCGGTGTATTACGGGTTCTTCCGCAAGGGCAGGGCCAAGGCGTTGAACAAGGCTTTGGCGTAACCCGGCAGTTGCTCGAACGAACGTGCGCAAAGCAACAGCTGTCGGCGGGCCCAGTCTTCTCCCAGAGGCTGGGCCTTGAAGTGGCGCGCCAAGGGCCAGCGATCCAACGCGGCCCGGGGCACGATGCCCAGGCCAGCACCTCGTGCGACCATCCGAATCACCCCATCAAAGCCCTCGGCGCGGATGCGCGTCTGTAAGCGGAACCCTGCGTGCAGCGCTTGTTCTTCCAGGTACACCGACAGTGCGCTGTGGACCGCGAGGCCGACGTAATCGTGTTGCAGGCTGTCGATAAAACTCACCGGGCTCGCTGCCAGGGGATGATCCAGGGGCATGATCAGCACCAGCGGGTCATCGCGAAAGGGCAGGGTCTGCAAACCGTGGGTGTCTACTGCATCGGAGATGATCCCCAGGTCGGCCGTGCCCTGACGCAGGGCCTGGATGATGCGCAGGCTGGGCAACTCCTGCAGGTCGATATCGAGGTTGGGGTGTTCGCGTAGAAAGTCCGCGAGCAGTTCCGGCAGGTATTCGCTGAGCGCAGTGGTGTTGCACAGCAGGCGCACTTGGCCTTTGATGCCGTTGGCGTATTCGGCGAGGTCCTGTTGCAGATGGTCAGCCTGTTGCAGCAGCAGGCGAGCGTGGCGCGCGAGGGCTTTACCTGCAGGTGTCGGCGTGACACCCCGACGGCCCCGCTCAAGCAATTCGATGCCCAGCGATGCTTCCATAGCGCGGATGCGTGCGCTTGCGGCTGCCAGGGATAAATGGCTGCGGCTGGCGCCGGCGGTGATGTTGCCGGTGTCCAGGGTATGCAGGTAGAGGCGCAGATCGATCAGGTCAACGTGCATGGGTGGGGTTCTCGGATGGCTCTACTGGCCGCATCGGGGGCAAGCTCCCTCCCACATTTGGATGGGTGAACACAGTCTAAGTGGGAGGGGACTTGCCCCCGATGCGGCCCCAAGGCTCTTGCTAAACAAGAGGCTGCCTCAGTATATGGCGAATTTCAGAACGCATCGAAAAGTCGCACACTCTGCCCATGATTACCTTCCTTGCGTTCTACCAAAACCTCGGTCCCGCCGTTACTTTGCTGGTGATTGGCACGTTCCTGCTGGCGGGCACCGTCAAAGGAGTAATCGGCCTCGGCTTACCGACAGTCGCCATGGGCATGCTCGGCTTGGCTATGTTGCCGGCGCAGGCTGCGGCGTTGCTGATCATTCCTTCAACGGTCACCAACCTTTGGCAACTGGCATTCGGCGGGCACCTGAGTGGCTTGCTCAAACGCCTTTGGCCGATGCTCGTGCTGATTTTCCTCGGCACCGGGCTGAGTACGGTGTGGCTTGGCATGGAAGGTGGGCACTGGGTGGTGCGCGCGCTGGGCGCGGCGTTGCTGGTGTATGCGTTGAGCGGGTTGTTTTTGCCCTCCTTCAAGGTCAAGCCGCAGACCGAACGCTGGTTGGGCCCGTTGTGTGGGCTGATCACCGGTTTGATCACCTCGGCCACTGGCGTGTTCGTGATTCCTGCGGTGCCGTATTTGCAAGCCTTGGGCCTGAGTCGCGATCAGTTGGTACAGGCCCTCGGCCTGTCGTTCACCGTGTCGACGCTGGCGCTGGCGGCGGGATTGGCTTGGCGTGGCACCTTGGGTGGCGGTGAAGTGAGTGCCTCGCTGCTCGCGCTGGTGCCGGCGCTGCTGGGCATGTGGCTGGGCCAAGCGCTGCGCCAGCGCATCAGTGCGGTGTTATTCAAGCGGGTATTTTTCATCGGCATGGCCCTGTTGGGCGGTCATCTGCTGATCAGTGGTTAACAATCTCATGGGTATTCGTGCTTTTTGATCAAAGGTATTTTGCCGGGTGACGGCTTATTCCGAAGGGTCAGGGCCGATAGTCTGCGTTCAGACATTTTCAACCTTCTGGATCCCCTCCCATGAAAAAAGTACTCCTGCTCAACGGCGGCAAAAAGTTCGCCCACTCCGATGGCCGCTACAACACCACCCTGCATGAAACCGCCCTGGCTGTGCTGGATCGAGGCGGTATCGACGTTAAAGTCACCCATATCGACGAAGGCTACGACGTGCCCGAAGAGGTGGCCAAGTTCCTCTGGGCCGACGTTATCATCTACCAGATGCCTGGTTGGTGGATGGGGGCGCCGTGGATCGTCAAGAAGTACATCGACGAAGTCTTCACCGAAGGCCATGGCAGCCTGTACGCCAGCGACGGTCGCACCCGTTCCGATGCCTCGCAGAAATACGGCAGTGGCGGCCTGATCCAGGGCAAGCAGTACATGCTGTCCCTGACCTGGAACGCACCGCAGCAAGCCTTCGACGACCCGAGCGATTTCTTCGAAGCCAAGGGCGTGGATGCGGTGTACTTCCCATTCCACAAGGCCCACGAGTTCCTCGGCATGACCGGCTTGCCGACCTTTTTGTGCGTGGATGTGATGAAACGCCCAGCCATCGAGGCAGACGTGGTGCGCTATGAGCAGCATCTGGCGCAGGTGTTCAAGCTCTCGGTGTAATAAGCTGCACTGAACCGATAACGAGGACCGTCCGTGAAAGCCCGATCCGATGAGCTACAGATCTTCGTCAGCGTCATCGAGTGCGGCTCGATTTCCGCAGCGGCGGAGCAGGTCGGGCAGACGCCGTCGGCGGTCAGCCGTACCTTGTCGCGCCTGGAAGCCAAGCTCGACACCACGCTGATCAACCGCACCACGCGACGCATGGACCTGACCGAAGAGGGCAAGTATTTCTTCGAACAGGCCAAGCTGATCCTGGCGCAGATGGATGAGCTGGAAGAGCGCCTGTCGTCACGTCAGAAGAACCCGGCCGGGCGGCTGCGTATCAACGCGGCCGTGCCGTTTATGCTGCATGGGATCGTGCCGTACATTGCCGAGTTTCGCAGCTTGTACCCGCAGATCCAGTTGGAGTTGAACAGCGATGACCTGATCATCGACCTGCTGGAGCAGAGCACCGACATCGCCATTCGCATCGGCGCCCTGGCCGACTCGACCTTGCATGCGCGTTCCCTCGGTTGTACGCCGCTGCATATCCTGGCCAGCCCTGAATACCTTAAGCAATACGGCGCCCCCACCACGGTGGCCGAGTTGGCTGACCACACGTTGCTCGGCTTCAGTCAGACCGAAACCCTCAACCACTGGCCGCTGCGCCATGTGGAGGGTGACCGCTGGCTGATTCAGCCGAGCATCGCTGCCTCCAGCGGCGAAACCCTGCGCCAGTTGGCGCTGGAGGGGCAGGGTATTTGTTGCCTGTCGAACTTCATGACCAGCGCCGACATCGACGCCGGCCGCCTGGTGCCGGTGTTGGAAGCCTTCAACAGCGGTTATCGCCAGCCGATCCACGCGGTCTTCTACCGTAACTCGCAGTTGGCGTTGCGCATCCAGTGCTTCCTGGACTTTATCCAGGCCAAACTGGCGCGGTATGCCTGCTGATTCGTGACTGCCACGCAAGATTGAATTGGGCGTCAGGGGCTTATTCGGTAAGGGTGGGGCCGGGATACTGGGCCTATCACTTACCCAGTCAGGAGAAACCTCCATGAACGTATTCGTTACCGGCGCCGCAGGTTTTATCGGCGGTTCGATTGCCACCGGCCTGGTCAAGGCCGGCCATCACGTCACCGGCCTGGTACGCAGCGCCGAGCAAGCGGCTGAGCTGACGGCCCTGGGCATCGCTCCGGTGATCGGCAGCCTCGATGACGCTGCCGTGCTTACCGAGCAAGCGCACAAGGCCGATGCGGTGATCAACGCCGCCAGCAGCGACCATCGTGCTGCGGTAGAAACGCTGTTGACCGCCTTGCAGGGATCAAACAAGCCGTTCCTGCACACCAGCGGTTCGAGCATCGTGGGCGATGCGTCGGGCGGTAAGGCCAGCGACGTGATCTATTTCGAAGACAACCTGCCGGAGCCGACCGTCGACAAGGCCGCGCGTGTGGCCATCGACAACCTGATCCTGGCTGCTGCCCAGGACGGCGTGAATTCGGCGGTGATCTGCAACACCCTGATCTACGGCCATAGCCTGGGCGTACAGCGTGACAGCGTGCAACTGCCGCGCTTGCTCAAGCAGGCGCGCAAGAGTGGGGTGGTGCGCCATGTGGGCACAGGGCAGAACATCTGGTCCAACGTGCACATCGAAGACGTGGTTGCGTTGTACCTGCTGGCGCTGACGAAGAACGTACCGGGCACGTTCTACTTTGTGGAAAGCAGCGAAGCGGCGTTTGTCGACATGACCACGGCCATCGCTGACGCGCTGAAGCTGGGCAAGCCGCAGGACTGGCCATTGGCCGAGGCTGAAGCCGAGTGGGGTTATGAAATGGCCAACTACGGCCTGGGTTCGAACAGCCGGGTGCGCGGCAAGCACGCCCGCGAACTGCTGGGCTGGGCACCAAAGCGCACGTCGGTGGTTGAGTGGATTCGTCACGAAATGGTGTGATGTTCGCTTGAGACCGAGTCGGCCATCGGGAGCAAGCCACCTCCCACATTAGAATGCGTTCCAAAACTGGAACACGGCCAAGTGTGGGAGGGGGCTTGCCCCCGATGGCGACCACTCGGTCTTCCAGACTAGCCCCACCCCGCTCATTTCCGTACCATTCCCCGCCTTATCCCCCGCAACTCCCTGGTACCTCATGAACCTCACCCGACTGCGCGCCGATGCCCTGGCCGGCCTCACCACGTCTTTCGCGCTGCTGCCCGAATGCATCGCCTTTGCTCTGGTGGCTCACCTTAATCCGCTGATGGGCCTATACGGCGCCTTTATCATCTGCACCCTGACGGCCTTGTTCGGCGGTCGGCCCGGTATGGTCTCCGGCGCGGCGGGCTCGATGGCGGTGGTGATCGTCGCGTTGGTGGTGCAGCACGGCGTGGAATATTTGCTGGCAACGGTGCTGCTGGGCGGGTTGATCATGGTCGCCTTCGGCCTGCTGCGCCTGGGCAAGCTGGTGCGCATGGTGCCGCATTCGGTGATGCTCGGGTTCGTCAACGGCCTGGCGATCATCATTGCCCTGGCGCAGTTGGAGCATTTCAAGAGCGGTGAAACCTGGCTCAGCGGCACGCCGTTGTATGTGATGACCGGGCTGGTGGCGGCGACCATGGCCATTGTCTACCTGCTGCCGCGCCTCACCCGCGCGGTACCGCCGGCCTTGGTGGCGATCCTCGGCGTGGGCCTGGCGGTGTACCTGCTCGGTCTGCCAACCCGCACCCTCGGCGACATGGCCCACATCGCCGGTGGCCTGCCGACCTTCGCGTTGCCACAGATCCCCTGGACCCTGGAAACCCTCGGCATCATCGCGCCCTACGCTTTCTTGATGGCCATGGTCGGCCTGCTGGAAACCCTGCTGACCCTGAACCTTACCGACGAAATCACCGAAACCCGCGGCTATCCTGATCGCGAAAGCGTGGCGTTGGGTGCGGCGAATATGGTCTCGGGCCTCTTCGGCGGCATGGGCGGTTGCGCGATGATCGGGCAAACCGTGATCAACCTCAGCTCCGGCGGACGTGGGCGCTTCTCCGGGGTGTTTGCCGGGGTGATGATTCTGTTGTTCATTCTTTTTCTGTCACCGCTGATTGAGCGGATCCCGCTGGCGGCGCTGGTGGGGGTGATGTTCGTGGTGTCCCAGCAGACCTTCGCCTGGGCGTCGCTGCGGGTGATCAACAAAGTGCCGCTCAATGATGTGCTGGTGATTATTGCGGTGACGGTGATCACGGTATTTACCGACCTGGCCACTGCCGTGCTGTGCGGTATCGTGATCGCCGCGCTCAACTTCGCTTGGCAACAGGCCCGTGAGTTGTACGCGGATGAGCATCTGGAAGCCGACGGTAGCAAGCTCTATCGCCTGCACGGCACGTTGTTCTTTGCCTCGACCACGCCGTTTTTAAACCAGTTCGACCCGTCCAATGACCCGGATCAGGTGACGCTGGATTGTCGTCACCTGAGCTTTGTCGACTACTCAGCGATTGCCGCGCTGATGACCTTGCGCGAGCGCTACACCAAGGCCGGCAAGCATCTGCGGGTGTTGCATTTGTCTGAGCGCTGCAAGAAGTTGCTCAAGCGTGCGCGGGTGCATCACGACTAATTGAGCCTCTTTGGCGAGGGCGCTTACTACCAAGATTTGCGGCCGCTGCGCAGCCTAACGGGAGTAAGCGCCCTCGCCACCACATCACGGCCCGACCAGGTCTTCCAATTCCTGGGCGCGGGTCTGGGTCATGTCCAGCACGCAGCCGGAACCGTTGACTTGGTCGATGGTGCCGCCGGTGGCGGAGCCGGCGAAGGCGCAATTGGCGTCACGGTATTTGATCCACAGGCGCTGCAGGTCCTGCAGTTGCTGCTGGCGCGTGCCTTCCAGGGCGGCGATGGCGGTCTTGTAGGCTTTGTTCAGGCGCGTGTCTTGCACCTTGGTTTCCTTGACGTTGCAGCTGACCATATCGGCAGTGGTGTTGGCGCCGTCCATGCATTTTTTCAGCGCCGGGTTGTCGGCAGCGGCGGCAGTGCCGCATACGGCGAGAAGCAGGACGCCGGCGGCGAATGTGGTGCGAATCATGCTCGATTTTCCTGGCAACAGTGGGTGTGCATTCTATGACTCAGCCCGCTGGGCTGAGTTTCCGGTCTTCTCTGATCTTCATGTAAGAACAGCCCCCCAATTTTCATACGCAGGTGTAGGGCATGTCCCAACGCGACAGCGCTTGTCTGTGGGCGAAACTTACTTTCATAAAATTTGAAAATGCTCCTCGGTAATGATTTATGAGTTTCACAACCAATTCGACGTGACCCTTTCCGAGGAGTACCGCATGGCCGCATCACCGGGCTTCGGGCTGTTGGCATACGCTGCCATCGCCATCATTGCTTTGATCGTGCTGATTGCACGTTACCGACTCAACCCGTTTATCGTCATCACCCTGGTATCCATAGGCCTGGCGCTGATGGCCGGGATGCCAGCGGACACCATCATGGGCTCCTACGAGGCGGGTGTTGGCAAGACCCTTGGGCATATCGCGCTCGTTGTGGCGCTGGGCACCATGCTCGGCAAGATGATGGCCGAGTCCGGTGGCGCCGAGCAGGTGGCGCGCACGCTGATCAATCGTTTTGGCGAGCGCAACGCCCATTGGGCGATGGTGTGCATTGCCTTTCTGGTGGGGTTGCCGCTGTTTTTCGAGGTGGGTTTTGTGTTGCTGGTGCCCATCGCCTTTACCGTCGCCCGACGCGTAGGCGTGTCGATTTTGATGGTCGGCTTGCCGATGGTCGCCGGTTTGTCGGTGGTACACGCGCTGGTGCCGCCGCATCCGGCGGCGATGATGGCCGTGCTGGCGTATAACGCGTCGGTGGGGCAGACGGTGCTGTATGCGATTCTGATCGGTATCCCCACGGCGATCATTGCAGGGCCCGTCTACGCCAAGTTCATCGTGCCGCACATCCACCTGCCGGCAGAAAACCCGCTGGAACGCCAATTTATCGAGCGTGAACCGCGCACCCGTTTGCCGAGTTTTGCCCTGACCATGGGCACCATCCTGTTGCCGGTGGTGCTGATGATGATCGGCGGATGGGCCAACGTAATCTCTACGCCGGGGACCGGTTTCAACCAGTTCCTCTTGTTTATCGGCAACTCGGTCATCGCGTTGCTGGTGGCGACCTTGGTGAGCTTCTGGACCTTGGGGCTGGCCCAAGGCTTCAACCGCGAATCGATCCTCAAGTTCACCAACGAATGCCTGGCGCCGACGGCCAGCATCACCTTGCTGGTCGGGGCGGGCGGCGGTTTGAATCGCATCCTGGTGGACGCTGGGGTGACCAATGAAATTCTCGGCCTTGCCAATGCGTTCCAACTGTCGCCCCTGGTGATGGGCTGGCTGTTCGCGGCGTTGATGCGCATTGCGACCGGCTCGGCCACGGTGGCCATGACGACGGCGTCCGGCGTGGTCGCGCCCGTCGCCATGGGGTTGGGTTATCCACACCCTGAATTACTGGTGCTGGCCACCGGTGCGGGCTCGGTGATCTTTTCCCACGTGAATGACGGCGGCTTCTGGCTGATCAAGGAATACTTCAATATGACGGTAATCCAGACCTTCAAGACCTGGACCGTATTGGAGACTCTGATCTCTGTGGTTGCCTTCGGTCTGACTTACGGCCTGTCCTGTATTTTGTAACCCGGAGCCCCCATGGACATCCTCTACCAGATCCGCGCCCGCCAGGCTTCTTTCAGCGCCGGCGAAGGACGTATCGCCAAGCTGATGCTCGATGATGTGGGTTTTGCGGCGTCAGCCAGCCTGGATGAGTTGTCCCAACGGGCTGAAGTCAGTACGGCGACCTTGTCGCGTTTTGCACGCAGCGTCGGTTGCCGCGATCTACGCGATTTGCGCCTGCAACTGGCCCAAGCCAGCGGCGTCGGCAGCCGTTTCCTGGACCCGGCGGGGTTGCCCGAACAGTCGGCGTTTCACCGGCAGATTCTCGGTGATATCGAGGCGACGTTGCGTCAGCACTTGTCGGGGTTCAACCAGGCGAGTTTCGCCGATGCGGTCAGCCTGCTGAGCAAGGCCCGGATGATCCACGCGTTCGGCATGGGCGGCCCGTCGAGTCTGTGCAGCGACGAGTTACAGGTGCGTCTTGTCCGCCTGGGCTACCCGATTGCCGCTTGCCATGACCCGGTGATGATGCGCGTCACGGCCGCCACCTTGGGGCCGGAACATGCGCTGATCGTCTGTTCGCTGACCGGTATTACGCCGGAACTGCTGGACGTGGTGGACCTGGCGCGCAACTACGACGCCCGCATCATCGCCATCACCTTGGCCGATTCCCCCCTGGCGCGATTGGCGGATGTCCTGTTGCCGCTGCAACCAGCCGAAACCAGCTTTATCTACAAACCCACCGCAGCGCGCTACGGCCTGCTGCTGGCCATCGACCTGCTCGCTACCGAGTTGGCGCTGGTCCTGCCGGACGACAACCAGGAACGCCTGCGCCGGATCAAACTGGCCCTGGACGATTATCGCGGCGGCCCCGATAGCTTGCCGCTTGGAGACTGATATGAAGTACGACACGCTGATTCGCCACGCGCTGATCATCGATGGCAGCAACACACCCGGTTATGTCGCGGATGTTGGGCTGCGCGATGGGCGTATCGAGACAATCGGTGATCTGTCTGCTGCGACGGCCGAGCATGAAATCGACGCCACCGGCCGCGTGTTGGCGCCGGGGTTTATCGATGTCCATACCCACGACGACACCGTTGTTATCCGTCATCCGCAGATGCTGCCCAAGCTCAGTCAGGGCGTGACCACGGTGATTGTCGGCAACTGTGGCATCAGCGCTTCGCCGGTGAGTTTGCGCAACGACCCGCCGGACCCGATGAACCTGCTGGGCAGCGCTGCGGCGTTTGTATATCCCCGTTTCAGCGACTATCGCAGCGCCGTTGAAAGCGCCCATCCAGCGCTCAACGTCGCGGCATTGATCGGCCACACGGCGCTGCGCAGCAACCACATGGACGATCTGCATCGCACCGCCACACCGGATGAAATCACCGCCATGCGCGTGCAGTTACAAGAGAGTCTTGAAGCCGGCGCCCTCGGTTTATCCACAGGCCTGGCCTACGCCAGCGCATTCAATGCCGAGACCGATGAAGTGCTGCAACTGAGTGAAGAACTCACGGCCTACGGCGCCGTGTACACCACCCATCTACGCAGCGAATTCGAGCCAGTGCTGGAGGCGATGGACGAAGCTTTTCTGATCGGCCGGCACGCCAAGGTGCCGGTGATTATTTCCCACCTCAAATGCGCCGGGGCGGGTAACTGGGGGCGCAGTCCGCAGCTGCTGGCCGCTCTGGAGCAGGCGGCGAAAACCCATCCGGTGGGATGTGACTGTTATCCCTACGCAGCCAGTTCTTCGACTCTGGATTTGAAGCAAGTGACCGATGCGTTTCGCATCACCATTACGTGGTCCACGCCCCATCCGGACATGGGCGGGCGAGATTTGCAGGACATTGCTGGCGAATGGGACGTCTCCTTGATGGACGCCGCCCGCCGTCTGCAGCCTGCGGGTGCGGTGTACTACGGAATGGATGAAGCGGATGTACGACGCATCCTCGCGCATCCATTGTCGATGGTGGGGTCGGATGGCTTGCCTGAAGATCCGTTTCCCCATCCACGCTTGTGGGGCGCGTTCCCACGGGTCTTGGGGCATTTCAGCCGGGATATCGGGTTGTTCCCGTTGCATACCGCCGTGCACAAGATGACCGGCTTGTCGGCGGCGCGTTTCGGCCTGGTCGAGCGGGGTGAAATTCGCGAAGGGCACTGGGCGGACCTGGTGTTGTTCGACCCGTTGCGGGTGCGGGATGTGGCGGATTTCAAAAATCCAGAGCAGGCGGCAGAGGGCATTGATGGTGTGTGGGTCAATGGCGTGCTGAGCTACAGCGATGGACAGGCCAATGGTCAGCGCCCAGGACGATTCCTGGCTCGCCAGGGAGATTTGCGTCGGGGGTTCAGCGCTCTATAGTGGGCGATCTCAAAAACGGAGCGGTTGCCATGCACTTAGGAAAAGTCACCCCTATCCTGCGGATTTTCGACGAGACCAAGGCGTTGGAATTCTATGTGGAGTTCCTTGGGTTCAAGGTTGATTGGCAGCATCGTTTCGAGGCGAATTACCCGCTGTACCTTCAAGTATCCTTGGGCGAGTGCGTGCTGCATCTGTCCGAGCATCATGGCGACGCTTCGCCGGGCGCGGCGGTGCGGATTCAGGCGCAAGGGGTAGATGCCTACCAGCAGCAATTGCAGGCTAAGGATTACCGTTATGCCAAGCCCAGCGTTGAAGAAACGCCTTGGGGATCGCGGGAGATGAGCATCAAGGATCCATTTGGGAATCGTGTGGTGTTTGTTGAGGAAGGCGAGGGCTGAGAGGCCAATCGCAGGCAATAAAAAAACCGCCTTAGTAGGGCGGTTTTTTATTGCAGCCCCAGCTTTTGGCTGGGGCTGCATCTGTGGCGGGTCAGGTATCGCAGCGATTCTTAAACCCGGAAATGGCTGACCATCTGCTGCAACTGGCTGCCCAAACGTGCCAGTTCCACACTCGATTTGGCCGTCTCGTCACTGGCGGTGGCGGTCTGTTCCGACACGTCACGTACATTGACGATGCTGCGGCTTATCTCTTCGGCCACGGCGCTTTGTTGCTCGGCGGCGGCGGCGATCTGCTGGTTCATCGACTGGATGTTCGACACCGTACGGGTGATGTTTTCCAGGGATACACCGGCCTTGCGCGTCAGCTCCACGCTGCTGTCGGTGAGGCTGCGGCTGTTGTTCATCACATTGGCCACTTGCTGGGTGCCGTTCTGCAAACCGGCGACCAGACCTTCGATTTCTTCGGTGGATTTTTGCGTGCGTTGGGCCAGGCCGCGCACTTCGTCGGCGACCACGGCAAACCCGCGACCGGCTTCACCGGCGCGTGCTGCTTCGATGGCGGCGTTGAGGGCCAGCAGGTTAGTTTGTTCGGCCACGGCTTTGATCACGTCCATCACGCTGCCGATCTTGTTGCTCTCTTGTTGCAGATGGCTCATGGCGTCGGTGGAACGCGCCACTTCGGCGGCCAGGCGTTCGATCTGGGCAATGGCTTCGGCCACCACTTTGTCGCCTGCACGGGCTTGGCCGTCGGCATCGGCAGCGGCCAGGGAAGCCTGTTCGGCGTTGCGCGCGACTTCCTGCACGGTAGCGGTCATTTCATGCATCGCGGTGGCGACTTGATCGGTCTCGATCTTCTGGCTGTTCACGCCGGCACTGGTCTGCTCGGTCACGGCCGATAGTTCTTCGGCGGCGCTGGCGATCTGGGTCACGCCGTCACGAATACCGCTGATCAATTCACGCAAGGTGGTGCCCATGCGCTGGATGCCTTGTTGCAGCACGCCCAGCTCATCACGGCGGGTGACCTGGATGTTGTGGCTCAAATCGCCGGAGGCAATGCGTTCAACCACGGCCAGGGTTTCCTGGATCGGGCGAGTGATCTGGCGGGTGATGACCAGCGCGGCAATGATGCCAACCAGCAGGGCCAGCAAGGTGCTGATCAATTGCAGGCTACGGGCCTGGGCGCTTTCGGCGTCGCGGCGATCCAACTGGATCTCGTAGAGCTTGTCGCTGATGTTGACGATATCAGTGCCTTGGGTGGTCATTTCTGCGCGAGCAGCAACGATATTGGCGTTGGCCACCTTGTAGTTCTGGACAGCCGTGCGGTAGGCGCCAAGAGCGGTTTCCAGCGCGGTCAGCGCGCTTTGCTGGCTGGCGCCAAAGGCGGCACTGAGGTCTTTCAAGCTGGCAATGGCTTTGTCGATCTGTGCGGCAGCGCGGGCTTCGGTATCCGGGCTGACGTTGCCGGTGTAGCCGCGCACTTCGTAGCGGGCCAGTTGGAATTGCATCTTGGCGTCGGCCACGGCCTGGAACTGAGCAAAGTGCTCCGCGCTGTCAGGCATCTGCTTCACGCTGGCTTCCAGCGCGTCGATCTGGGCGTTGGCGCTGTCGGCCTTGTCGCCCATCACTTGGCGAGAGGCATTGCCGTTACGGTAAGCCTCGCGCATTTTGTTCAGGGATTGCTGGTAGGCGGTAATGACCGATTTCTGCTCATTGAGCAGCTTGAGGTTTTCCGGGCTCTTGAAGCTGTCCAGCAGTTTCTGTTGCTGGGCAACGAAGGCATCGAGGCTGGTCTGCACGTTCTGCGCCACGGCTTCGTCACCGTTGGCCAGCATGTATTGAAGGCGCACGATGCGCAGTTTGGTCAGCGACGCGTTGAGCTGGGTGATGTCGCTCATCCAGTTGCTGCGGTCGATCAGGCCGCCCAGGCTGGTCCAGCCAGTGAGTGCCAGGATCGAGGTGAGGACAAGCACCAGGCCGAAGCCCAGGCCCAGTTTGAGGTTGACGCTGATGTTACCGAACCAGCTGTTCATCGAATGCTCCGCAAGAGTGATGTCTGTTTGCTGGACGGTGTTGTTATTTGAGCCAGCCAAGGTGTAGCGCTGTATCGGCGGCGGGATGTGAATCTGAAGGGCGTTTTATTTCAAGTGGCGACGAAGGGTCGTCAGCGGTGTGCAGAACCACTGAGGGCTCATCAAGGGGCGGTCTTGTGTGCTAGTCTGCGGGCCCTTTTAGTTTTGGGCAGCGCGGGAAATCGCGTTGTCCTGCAGCGGAGCCTCTTCATGTCCGAAGTTAATCTGTCCACCGACGAAACCCGCGTCAGCTACGGTATCGGCCGTCAGTTGGGCGACCAACTGCGCGACAACCCGCCACCGGGTGTGAGCCTGGACGCAATCCTGGCTGGCCTGACCGACGCGTTCGCAGGTTCGCCAAGCCGCGTTGACCAAGAGCAAATGGCTGCCAGCTTCAAGGTGATCCGTGAAGTCATGCAAGCCGAAGCCGCCGCCAAGGCTGAAGCCGCTGCTGGCGCTGGTCTGGCCTTCCTGGCTGAAAACGCCAAGCGTGATGGCATCACCACCCTGGCTTCCGGCCTGCAATTTGAAGTGCTGACTGCCGGTGAAGGCGCCAAGCCGACCCGTGAAGACCAAGTCCGTACCCACTACCACGGCACCTTGATCGACGGCACTGTGTTCGACAGCTCCTACGAGCGTGGCCAGCCAGCAGAATTCCCGGTTGGTGGCGTGATTGCCGGTTGGACCGAAGCCCTGCAACTGATGAATGCTGGCAGCAAATGGCGCCTGTACGTGCCGAGCGAACTGGCTTACGGCGCTCAAGGCGTTGGCAGCATTCCGCCGCACAGCGTTCTGGTATTCGACGTCGAGCTGCTCGACGTTCTGTAAGACCTGCTGATTACCTGTGGGAGCGAGCCTGCTCGCTCCCACAGTGTTTTAGGGGGGGGCTCATGGATGAAACTTGCCATTGAGCTCCGTCGCCGGGCGCAACGCTCGGGCATAGCAAAACAGAAACAGATTACGCACCACCTCTTTCAGCACACCGGGTTCACTTGAACTCAGGCCATTGACGTCCAGGTCGCCCTGGTCCTGCAATTCATTCAACGCTTCTTCTTCCAGTACCGCACAGACTTCGCCGGTTTCCCGATGCAGTATCCGCAGGTAAGGGTGTGGGCGGTCCAGCCAGGCATCTATCAAATAAGTCATGGTGCATCTCCTTGATCGGTTTCAATGAGAATAATTCTTATTCGTAGAATAGCAAGCGTCTATTGGCGGTTTCTTGGTTTTTCTGTGTGGATATTGAGGCAGGTCAGGGGGAGGGCAAAACGCCATCCCGCGGCTGGCGCGGGATGGATACAGCAGATTCAGACTTTGCGAACGAACTCGGATTTAAGCTTCATCGGGCCGATGCCGTCGATCTTGCAATCGATATCGTGGTCGCCATCGCACAGGCGGATGTTCTTGACCTTGGTACCGACCTTGACGACCAGAGACGTGCCTTTGACCTTGAGGTCCTTGATCACTGTGATGGTGTCGCCGTCCTGCAGGACGTTGCCCACAGAGTCTTTCTTCACGGTTTCATCGCCGGCCACTTCGGCCTCGCCATTGGCGGACCACTCATGGGCGCATTCCGGGCAGATCAGCTGGGCGCCGTCTTCGTAGGTGTATTCGGAATTGCATTTCGGGCAGGGTGGCAACGTGCTCACTAAAGCTCCTTAAAGGTCAGGATGGCTAAAAGTCGCACATTATATAGGGTTTTGTGGTGTTGCAGGCTCTATGAAATCCAAATGTGAGAGGGGCTTGCTCCCGATAGCGGTGGATCAGCCAGTCATATATCGACTGGACACCGTCATCGGGGGCAAGCCCCCTCCCACATTGGTCTGTGTCTGCAGGTATGGCTTAGTGCGTACGAGCGACTGCAAACTCACTCAGCTCAACCAGGGCGTCCCGGTATTCGCTGGCAGGCAGGGCTTCCAGGCACTTGATCGCACGGGCCACGTAGTCACGCGCCAGTTGTGCGGTGTAGTCCAGGGAGCCCGAAGCTTCCACGGCTGCGCGGATGCTTTCGAGGTCTTCTATGCCGCCTTTCTGAATCGCCTTGCGCACCAAAGCTGCCTGTTCTGGCGTGCCTTCGCGCATGGTGTAGATCAGCGGCAAGGTCGGCTTGCCCTCGGCCAGATCGTCGCCGACGTTCTTGCCCAGTGTCTCGGCATCGCCACGGTAGTCGAGCAGGTCGTCTACCAGTTGGAACGCCACGCCCAGATGGTCGCCAAAGGTGCGTAGGGCTTCGGCCTGTTCGGCGGTCGCGCCACACAATGCCGCGGCGCTGTGGGTGGAGGCTTCAAAGAGCATCGCGGTCTTGCCGCGAATCACTTCCATGTAGGTTTCTTCGGTGGTGCTGGCGTCGCGGACCTTCGACAGCTGCAACACTTCGCCTTCAGCGATGATGCGCGTGGCCTGGGACAGGATCTTCATCACCGGCATCGAGCCCAGTTCGACCATCATTTCGAACGAGCGCGAATACAGGAAGTCGCCGACAAGCACACTTGGTGCGTTACCCCACATCGCATTGGCGGTCTCGCGGCCACGGCGCATGCCGGACATGTCGACCACGTCGTCATGCAATAGGGTGGCGGTGTGCAGGAACTCGATGGTGGCGGCCAGCAGGCGCAGGTCATCGCCTTCGCGGCCCAGGGCCTTGCCGCACAGCAACACTAATAAAGGACGCAGGCGCTTACCGCCCGCCGACGTAATATAGTCGCCAATTTTGGAGACCAGCGGCACTTTAGACGTCAGCTGCTGCTTGATGATGCCGTCGACGGCGCTAAAATCGTCCGCGACCGCGCGGTAGAAAGCTTGGGGTTGCATCAGCGACAGTCGCTCCAGAAGGGTTGCGCGGCATGCTAGGACCCTGACCCCGTAGTGTCAAGGCGCGATGGACGGCCACTTGCAACCCCCATTTACCTTGCGTACAATCGCGCACCCTGAACTTCCTGGGCAGCACCTGCCTTACGCAATTGCATTCGGGACGTCCATCCCATGCAGCCATGCCAGCCAATACCTCTTCTTATAAAGCGCTGGGTGAGCAGGATTATCGGAGAAATACCATGTCGTACGCAGTAATTGTTACTGGTGGCAAGCAATACAAGGTCGCCCCAGGTGAATACCTGAAGATCGAAAAACTGGAAATCGCTACCGGCGAATCCGTTACTTTTGATCGCGTTCTGTTGGTCGCCAATGGCGATGACGTGAACATCGGCGCTCCAGTTGTTGCTGGCGCTACCGTTGTGGCTGAAGTGATCTCCCAAGGTCGTCACGATAAAGTCCGCATCATCAAGTTCCGTCGTCGTAAGCACCACATGAAGCGTATGGGCCACCGCCAGTGGTACACCGAGATCAAAATCACCGGTATTCAGGCTTAATTTCAGCCTAATTCCTCACTAGGAGAATTGACTCATGGCACACAAAAAAGCTGGTGGTAGTACCCGTAACGGTCGCGACTCAGAAGCCAAACGCCTTGGCGTTAAGATGTATGGCGGCCAGAAAATCATTCCGGGCAACATCATCGTGCGTCAGCGCGGCACCCAATTCCACGCCGGTTACGGTGTAGGCATGGGCAAAGATCACACCCTCTTCGCGAAAATCGAAGGCGTGATCAAGTTTGAAGTAAAAGGCGCGTTCAACCGCCGTTACGTGAGCGTTGTCGCAGCTTAATTGCGAAATCGCTGGAAAAGCCCTGTCTCGCGACGGGGCTTTTTCGTTTGTGGGGTGAGTCTCTTGCAAAGCTGTTTGTGATGGGCTCCGGCGCTGGATTTGCGGTCGCTGATTGAGGTCGCTGCGCTCATTTTTGCAAGAGTCTTATGTCTTGGTTTCTTAAGCTCGTCCATGCGGCGAGAGGCGTTTTGTTATGAAGTTCGTTGATGAAGTATCCATCCGAGTAAAAGCAGGCGACGGCGGTAACGGTTGCATGAGTTTCCGTCGCGAAAAATTCATCGAAAACGGTGGCCCCAACGGCGGTGACGGCGGTGACGGCGGTTCCATCTACATGATGGCCGACGAAAACCTCAACACCCTGGTCGACTACCGTTACACCCGGCACTTTGATGCCGAGCGTGGCTCCAACGGCGGCAGTACCGACTGCACCGGTAAAAAAGGCGAAGACCTGGTACTGCGCGTACCGGTTGGCACCACGATCATCGATTCCGCGACCCAGGAAGTGATCGGCGACCTGACCAAGGCCGGCCAGAAACTGATGGTTGTGCAGGGTGGCTGGCACGGTCTGGGTAACACCCGATTCAAGTCCAGTACCAACCGTGCGCCGCGCCAGACCACGCCGGGCAAGCCTGGCGAGCAGCGTGACCTCAAGCTGGAAATGAAAGTACTGGCAGACGTGGGTCTGCTGGGCTTGCCGAACGCAGGCAAAAGTACCTTCATCCGCTCGGTATCGGCCGCCAAGCCGAAAGTCGCTGACTACCCGTTCACTACCCTGGTGCCAAACCTGGGTGTGGTCAGCGTTGACCGCTGGAAAAGCTTCGTGATCGCCGACATTCCAGGCCTGATCGAAGGGGCTTCCGACGGCGCAGGCCTGGGGATTCGCTTCCTCAAGCATTTGTCCCGCACCCGTTTGCTGCTGCACCTCGTTGACATGGCGCCATTGGATGACACCAGTGCACCAGACGCCGCCGAAGTGATCGTCAGCGAGCTGACCAAGTTCAGCCCGGCCCTGGCCGAGCGTGATCGTTGGTTGGTGCTGAACAAGTGCGACCAGATCCTCGAGGAAGAGCACGAGGAGCGCGTCAAGGAAATCGTTGATCGCCTGGAATGGACGGGTCCGGTCTACGTGATCTCGGCCATCGCCAAAGAAGGCACCGAGCGCCTGACCCGCGACATCATGCGCTACCTCGAAGACCGTGCTGACCGCCTGGCGGCCGACCCGGTGTTCAAGGCCGAACTCGCCGAACTCGACCAGCAGATCGAAGACGAAGCCCGTGCCCAGCTGCAAGCTCTGGACGACCAGCGTGCCCTGCGCCGCAGCGGCGTGAAGTCGGTCCACGACATCGGCGACGACGATTGGGACGAAGAAGACGTGGATGATGAAGACGGTCCAGAAATCATTTACGTGCGCGACTGATTCGTTGCAGTAAACTTAAGCGCCGCTCACATGAGCGGCGTTTTGGTATCTGGGTATTACGTAGCCACGAATAACGTTATGGGCAGCGCTGGGTCGCGCGGCCCTCTATCTAAGGTTGAAGATGATGCGGAGCAAAGTGACAGGTGCGCAGCGTTGGGTCGTAAAGATCGGAAGTGCGCTGCTGACGGCGGATGGCAAAGGCCTGGATCGCGCAGCAATGAGCGTCTGGGTGGAGCAGATGGTGGCCTTGCATGAGGCTGGTGTCGAGTTGGTGCTGGTGTCGTCCGGGGCGGTTGCCGCCGGGATGAGCCGTCTCGGCTGGACCGCGCGACCCAGCGCGATGCACGAACTGCAAGCCGCTGCCGCCATCGGCCAGATGGGCCTGGTGCAAGCCTGGGAGTCCAGCTTCGCCGAGCACGGCCGCCACACGGCGCAGATCCTGCTGACTCACGACGACCTGTCCGACCGCAAGCGCTACCTCAACGCCCGCAGTACTTTGCGCGCCTTGGTGGAGCTCAAGGTGATCCCGGTGATCAACGAGAACGACACCGTGGTCACTGACGAAATCCGTTTCGGCGACAACGACACCCTGGCCGCACTGGTAGCCAACCTGGTGGAAGCCGACTTGCTGGTGATCCTCACTGATCGCGACGGCATGTTCGACGCCGATCCGCGCAACAACCCCGATGCGCAGCTTATTTATGAAGCCCGCGCCGATGACCCGGCGCTGGACGCCGTGGCCGGTAGTGTCGGCGGTGCCCTGGGCCGTGGCGGCATGCAGACCAAGCTGCGGGCTGCGCGTCTGGCTGCACGCTCCGGTGCCCACACCATTATCGTCGGTGGGCGCCTGGAGCGCGTGTTGGACCGCCTCAAGGCTGGCGAACGCATCGGCACGTTGCTGTCGCCGGAACGCGGCATGCTGGCGGCGCGCAAGCAGTGGCTGGCTGGGCATCTGCAAACCCGTGGCACTCTGGTGCTGGACGACGGCGCGGTATCGGCACTGTCCCAGGGCAACAAGAGCCTGCTGCCGGTGGGCGTCAAGCTGGTACAGGGCAGCTTCCGCCGCGGCGAAATGGTGGTGTGCGTAGCGCCCGACGGTCGTGAGATCGCCCGTGGCCTGGCCAATTACAGTGCCCTGGAAGCACAGAAAATTATTGGACAATCGTCTGACGCGATTGTCGGACTATTAGGTTACATGGCCGAACCTGAACTGGTTCACCGCGACAACCTGATCCTGGTCTAACCAAAGGAATATACGATGCGTTTAGTGAAGTTTGCGTTGGGCCTGCTGTTGCTGACGCCGTTGCTGGCAAGCGCCGAAGAGGTTGGCCAGGTGTCGACGGTGTTTAAATTCGTCGGCCCCAACGACCGAATTGTCGTCGAAGCGTTTGACGACCCCAAGGTCGACGGCGTGACCTGCTACTTGTCCCGCGCCAAGACCGGTGGCGTCAAAGGCGGCCTGGGCCTGGCCGAAGATCGCGCTGAAGCATCGATTGCCTGCCGTCAGGTCGGCCCGATCCGCTTCAAGGGCGAACTGAAGGACGGCGACGAAGTGTTCAAGGAACGCACCTCGCTGGTGTTCAAAACCATGCAAGTGGTGCGTTTCCTCGACAAAAAGCGCAACACCTTGGTGTACCTGGTCTACAGCGACCGCCTGATCGAAGGCAGCCCGCAGAACGCCGTGACCGCAATTCCGATTTTGCCGTGGCCGACCGCTCAGTAATCCGCAGGCGGGTTTTGTAATCGGCGTCTATGATTGCAGGCTTGCGGGTTGTAACCTCAAGGCGCCGCTTTGCTAAGAACATGGGATATCTGGAGTTCGTCATGAGTGCTTTCCACGACCTGAAACTCAAAGCTTTGGACGGACAAGAGTTGCCACTGGCGCCCTTCAAGGGGCAAGTAGTGCTGGTGGTCAATGTAGCCTCCAAATGTGGCCTGACCCCGCAATATGCGGCGTTGGAAAACCTCTATCAGCAGTACAAGGGCCAAGGGTTTACTGTGCTGGGCCTGCCGTGCAACCAGTTTGCCGGCCAGGAACCGGGCACTGAGGAAGAAATCCGCGAGTTCTGCAGCCTGAACTACGGCGTGACCTTTCCCTTGGGCAGCAAGCTCGATGTCAATGGCCCTGAGCGTCACCAGCTCTACCGGTTGCTGGCGGGTGAGGGGGCCGAATTTCCCGGCGATATCACCTGGAATTTTGAGAAGTTCCTGCTGGGTAAAGATGGTAGGGTCCTTGCTCGATTCTCACCGCGTACCCCGCCAGAAGACCCTTCGATCGTCCAGGCCATCGAAAAAGCCTTGAGCTAAATCACTTCTCTTGTGGTGAGCGGACCTTTCCCGCTATGGGCTGCGTAGCAGCCCAAATACCCCACCGCTTTTACCCCTTAATCACCAAAATCAATAGTGCTACCGGGCGCGTTGCACTCCTCATATTATCCGCATCATAAACCCAGTCTCCCGTGGAGTGCTCCATGCCCGTCCAAGCCTTGTTCAAACCCTTCCAGCTCGGTGCACTGCAACTGTCGACCCGCGTGGTCATGGCGCCGATGACCCGCTCGTTTTCTCCGGGTGGTGTACCTAATTCCAACGTCATCGAATACTACCGTCGCCGTGCGGCCGCTGGCGTGGGCTTGATCATCACTGAAGGCACCGTGGTCGGTCACCAGGCCTCTAACGGCTACCCGAATGTCCCGCATTTCTACGGTGAAGCGGCCCTGGCCGGGTGGAAGAAAGTGGTCGATGCCGTGCACGCCGAAGGCGGCAAGATTGTCCCTCAGTTGTGGCATGTCGGCAGCGTGCGCCGTATCGGCACTGAGCCTGATGCCAGCGTGCCGGCCTATGGTCCGATGGAGAAACTCAAGGACGGCAACGTGGTGGTCCACGGCATGACCGCCCAGGACATCAAGGACGTGATCAACGCTTTCGCCCAAGCCGCCAAAGACGCTCAAAGCATCGGCATGGACGGCGTGGAAATCCATGGCGCCCACGGTTATCTGGTCGATCAGTTCTTCTGGGAAGGCAGCAACCAGCGCACCGACGAGTACGGCGGTAGCCTGGCCAACCGCTCGCGTTTTGCCATCGAGCTGATCCAGGCTACGCGCGCCGCTGTCGGCCCGAACTTCCCGATCATCTTCCGTTTCTCTCAGTGGAAGCAGCAGGACTACACCGCGCGTCTGGTACAAACCCCTGAGGCGTTGGGTGAATTCCTCAAGCCGCTGTCCGACGCCGGCGTGGATATTTTCCACTGCTCAACCCGACGTTTCTGGGAACCGGAATTTGAAGGTTCCGACCTCAATCTGGCCGGCTGGGCGCGCCAACTCACCGGCAAACCGACTATCACCGTGGGCAGTGTCGGCCTGGATGGCGAGTTCCTGCAGTTTATGGTCAACACCGACAAAGTCGCGCAGCCGGCCAGCCTGGAAAAACTGCTTGAGCGCCTGAACAACGACGAGTTTGATCTGGTTGCCGTAGGTCGTGCGTTGTTGGTTGACCCGGATTGGGCTGTGAAGGTGCGTGAAGGACGTGAGGGTGACATCCTGCCATTCAGTCGTGAGGCGTTGACGACTCTGGTGTAAGTGGCGTCAGGGCGGGCTCCAGGTGCCCGTCCTCGCACACACCGCGCAACTGGCGTTCGAACTGCTCGATAATCGCTGGCCAACCCTGGCGACTGGCATGTTGGCGAGCATTCAGGCGGGCCCTGCGCAACGTTTCGCGTTCTTCCAGCAGCCAGATGGCTGCATCGCAAAACGCCTCTTCATCCCCCGGCATCGCCAGTGCGCCGCTATAGCCGTGCCGCAGGTGCTGGCTTGCGGCTGCCTGGTCGTACGCCACCACACCAAGGCCTGAGGCCATGGCTTCCAGCACTACATTGCCGAAGGTCTCCGTCAGGCTGGGAAACAGAAACAGGTCTCCCGACGCGTAATGCCGTGCCAACTCTTCACCGCGTTGGGTGCCGCAGAATATTGCTTCGGGCAGGTCGTGTTCCAGCAGCGCACGTTGCGGGCCGTCCCCGACGACAATCAGCTTCATTGGGCGGGATGGGTACGTTTTCTGTAGCGCATCAAAGCAGCGCTTGAGCAGCCCGAGGTTTTTCTCCTGGGCCAGGCGGCCAACGTGCAGCACAGCGATATCGTCGTTCTCTAAACCCCAGCTTTCACGCAGTGCATTGTCACGCTTGGTCGGGTGGAATAACTGGCTGTCGACACCCCGCGACAACATTCCCAAACGCTCGAAATGCCGACGCTCCAACTCCAGGCGTTGGCTGGCGCTGGGCACCAGGGTCAACGTCGAACGGTTGTGAAACCAGCGCAGGTAATGCGTGACCATTCGGCTGAGCAGGCTCAAGCCGTACTGGTTCGAATACTGTTGGAAATTGGTGTGAAAGCCGCTGACCACACTGATGCCCAGGCGCCGTGCTGCACGCAGTGCTGACAAGCCCAGCGGGCCTTCAGTGGCGATGTAGAGCACGTCCGGGCGTTGGCGTGTCCAGCGGCGCAGCAACTTGTGCATCGACGACTGACCCCACTGCAGGCCCGGATAACCCGGCAGTGGCCAGCCGCGGCACAGCAGGAGTTCGTCGTCGCTGAGCCGGCTCTGATCGACGCCTTGGCGTGGGCGTACCAGTTCGACTTGATGGCCGCGCGCGCGCAAACCCTCGCACAGGCGACCAAGGGTATTGGCCACCCCGTTGATCTCTGGCGGGAAGGTTTCGGTGATGAGGGTGATATGAAGCGAGGCTGTCGTCATGACCCACAGTGTCCGTGTGGGCCATGTCGCCATTGTGTCATCCAGATGATGGATTTATGACTTGGTGACCTTGGGGTTCGCCATCGCCTCGGCGCCTTGCTCGCGCACCCAGAACAAGGTAGCGCCAGCCACCGCCGCAGGCATCATCAGCAGGTTGACCACCGGCACCAGCAATACCAGATAGACGATGCCGCCGAAACTCATGCTCTGCCAGCGCTTCTGCCGCAGCCAGGCAAGCATTTCGTTCCAGCCCAGTTTGTGGTTGTCTGCCGGGTAGTCGATGTATTGGATTGCCATCATCCACACGCCAAACAGCAGCCACAGCGGCGCGGCGATCAGGTTGACCACGGGAATAAACGAAAGGATAAACAGGCCGATCGCCCGTGGCAGGAAGTAGCCGAGCTTGCGCATTTCTCGGGCCAGGGTGCGGGGGACCATGGCGATCAACTCGCCCCAACTGAAGGCCGGGAAGTCATCGGTACCGCGCACCACCACTTCTACCTTCTCTGAGAGAAAGCCATTGAACGGCGCCGCGATGATATTGGCGAGCATGGTGAAGGTGAAAAACACCATCAGCACCACCAACACGACAAAGAGCGGCCATAGCAGGTAATTCAAAAAGCTCAGCCAACTCGGCAGCGTCGGCATTAAGTGCTCGACCCACAAGCTGAACTGGTGGCCGGCGAAGTAAATCAATCCGACGAACAGCACCAGGTTGATCATCAGCGGCAGCAGCACAAACAGGCGTAGGCCAGGGCTCAACACCAGTTTGAGGCCTTCACGCAGGTATTGCGGGCCGGAAAGAACAGGGGCAGGCATGGAGAACTCCGAGCAGGATGACGAACGCGCCGACCTTACCGACTTTGTATCCGAGGCGAAAGCGGCGACATCAACAGTAACAAACGCCTCGATTAGCTGGGCTGACAGCATAGAGACCGCCTATGAGCTGGATTGTTAAACCGTATTTCCTTAATCTTGCCCCCCTCTATACGCTGCACCCATTATTTTTAGGATCTGCGAGTTAAAGCCTTCCCCAAGTGCTTCGCAGTCCTTTTTTATTCCAGCCGCCTTGTAGTCCGGGCGGTCGATAGGAGTGAGTCATGTCTGATACCCGTCATTCGCGAGTGATTATTCTCGGTTCCGGCCCTGCCGGTTACAGCGCTGCTGTCTATGCTGCCCGGGCCAACCTCAAGCCGCTGCTGATCACCGGCATGCAGGCGGGCGGTCAGTTGACCACCACCACGGAAGTCGACAACTGGCCTGGCGACGTCCACGGCCTGACCGGCCCGGTGCTGATGGAGCGTATGAAAGAACACGCCGAGCGCTTTGAAACCGAGATCGTTTTTGATCACATCAACCAAGTCGACTTCTCGAAAAAGCCTTACAGCCTGACCGGCGACAGCGGCGTCTACACCTGTGACGCGCTGATCATCGCCACTGGCGCCAGCGCCCGTTACCTGGGCCTGCCATCGGAAGAAGCGTTCATGGGCAAGGGCGTTTCCGCCTGCGCGACCTGCGACGGTTTCTTCTACCGCAACAAGCCGGTCGCTGTAGTCGGCGGCGGTAACACTGCCGTTGAAGAGGCGCTGTACCTGGCCAACATCGCCAGCACCGTGACCCTGGTTCACCGCCGCGAGACTTTCCGCGCCGAGAAGATCCTGATCGACAAGCTGCACGCCCGTGTCGCTGAAGGCAAGATCATCCTCAAGCTCAACGCCACCCTGGACGAAGTCCTGGGCGACAACATGGGCGTGACCGGTGCGCGCCTGAAAAACAACGACGGCAGCTTCGACGAGCTGAAAGTCGACGGCGTGTTCATCGCCATCGGCCACACTCCGAACACGTCGTTGTTCGAAGGCGTGCTGGAAGCCAAAGACGGTTATCTGGTGGTGCAGGGCGGCCGTGAAGGCAATGCGACTGCCACCAATATCGAAGGCATCTTTGCTGCCGGTGATGTGGCTGACCACGTGTACCGCCAGGCCATTACCTCGGCTGGTGCCGGTTGCATGGCAGCACTGGATGCCGAGCGTTACCTCGACGGTTTGAAGGACGCTTCGTTCTAAATCGTTGGAATAAAAAAACCGGCTGCGAGGCCGGTTTTTTTATGAGTGCAATTTAAATGTGGGAGGCCAAGTTCCCTCCCACATTTTGATCCGCGTCTGACTCAGGATTTGCGGGTCAGGGGCTGCGCGGTGAATTTCACACCGGCCAACCCATGGGCAATCAACGCCCGAATATTGCCGTGGTCGCTGCCCTCAGGCGTCGCCACCACCGAGC
Organism: Pseudomonas sp. Irchel 3H9; assembly: GCF_900187495.1. NCBI lineage: Bacteria > Pseudomonadati > Pseudomonadota > Gammaproteobacteria > Pseudomonadales > Pseudomonadaceae > Pseudomonas > Pseudomonas sp. Irchel 3H9. The sequence continues at coordinate 56,433 of NZ_FYDK01000010.1, forward strand.
GGTAATGCTCACCAAACGCCAGCAGCGCTTCTTGGTCGCTCAAGCCTTCCAGCACCGCCAAACCCAAGGTCTTGCACGACCCTTCATTCTGCCCGGCCGCGTTTTCCACGGTGCCGTTGGTGAAGGCCTGCGGTTGGTAATCGTAACCGGCCGCGACAAATGCCAGGGTGTCGGCAAAGACGTGTTCGCCGCTGTTGAGGCTGGCGCGCAGGGTGTTCAAATCAGTCATGGGTTTTTCCTTTGGCGAACGCTGCCTGTTGGTCAGCGCTGGCTTCTTTCTGGTATTGGGCTTTCCACTCGGCGTACGGCATGCCGTACACCACTTCACGAGCGTCATCGAGGCTCAGCTCGATCTGACGCTCGTCGGCCTCGGCCTTGTACCACTTGCACAGGCAGTTACGGCAGAAACCGGAGAGGTTCATCAGGTCGATATTCTGTACATCCTTGCGGCTGTCCAGATGTGCTACCAGCCGGCGAAAAGCGGCGGCTTCGAGTTCGAGGCGTTGTTGATCGTTCATAGGGTCCACTTCAATGTCAGCGGCTGGCCGCCAGGGTAATCGAAACCGATTCGGCAAAGCGCAGCGCATGGGGCTTATCCACTTCAACCTCGGCGTACAGCACCGATTCATTGCTCATCACCAGGTCCAGCAATTCCTGGGTCAGGCGTTCCAGCAGCGCGAAGCGGTTGCCTTCCACGTGGGCGATGATCGCCTTGGTGATGGTGCGGTAGTTCAACGCGTGGTCAATATCGTTGTCACGCACGGCGTCCTGGGCTGCATACAGGATGGTCAGGTTGATCAGCACATCCTGCTTGTTGAGGATTTCGTCCTCATTGATACCGATGAAGGTACGCAGACACAGGTCCTTGACCCGGATGCGCGCCATGCCTGGTTGAAGTTGTGGCATTGCTACTTGCTCCGTCCAATCAGTTGCAGGAACTCCATGCGCGTGGTGTTCGACTCGCGGAACGCGCCGAGCATCACCGAGGTGTTCATGGTTGAATTCTGTTTTTCCACGCCGCGCATCATCATGCACATGTGCTTGGCTTCGATCACCACCGCCACGCCGGCGGCCTGGGTCACGTCCTGGATCGCGTCGGCGATCTGCCGCGTGAGGTTTTCCTGGATCTGCAGGCGCCGGGCGAACATGTCGACAATACGCGCCAGTTTCGACAGGCCGAGCACCTTGCCGGTCGGAATATAGGCCACGTGGGCCTTGCCGATAAAGGGCAGCAGGTGATGTTCGCACAGCGAATACAGCTCGATGTCCTTGAGGATCACCATCTCGTCGTTGTCGGAGGCGAACAGTGCACCGTTGACGATTTCTTCGAGGTTCTGCTCATAGCCATGACACAGGTACTGCATGGCCTTGGCGGCGCGCTTGGGGGTGTCGAGCAAGCCTTCGCGTTCCGGGTCTTCGCCCAGGTTCTTGAGGATCTCGCGGTAATGGTGGGGCAGGGATAAGGTCATACAACATCCTCACAAACGGCTTACTTGATATGCCGCCCGCCGTTGACGGTCAGGGTGGTACCGGTGACATAGGGGTTGTCCAGCAGGTAGCGCACGCTCTGGTAAATCACCTCGGGTCCGGGCTCGATGCCCAGGGCTGATTTGGCCAACACCCGAGTGCGATAGGCCGCGTCGTCGTCTTCGTTGAACATCACCATCGCCGGGGCGATGCCGTTGACTTTGATCAGCGGCGCGAACTGCGCGGCAAACGACAGCGTAAGGCTGTCGAGCCCGGCCTTGGTGGCGCAGTAGGCGATGTGCTGGCGGCTGCCCTTGCGCACCACGTCATCGCTGATATGCACGATATCGGCAGGTGAAGAGCGTTTCAGCAAGGTCGAACAATGCAGGTTGATCAGGTACGGCGCAAGCATGTGTACGCTGAACATATCGGTAAACGCGCGGCTTTCATCGCCCGGCGTTTCCGCGACCCAGGCCGAGGCGTTGTGGATGATCGCGCGCAGGCTTTGGGTGTGGGTACTCAGTTCAGCGATAAACGCCAGGATCCCAGCTTCGTTGGAGAAGTCGGCAAACACACCGATCGCGCCACGCTCGCGCAGGGCCTGCACGCCGGGGCGTTCGCTGCGGTAGCTGAAAATCACCGGTTGGCCCTCGTCCAGCAGGCGCTGGGCGCAATGCAGGCCGACACGTTGGCCGGCGCCGGTGATCAGGATCGGGGCGTTCTTTGCAGTCATGGGAGGCTCGCGTCGCTGGCAGGCGCAAATCATACCAGCGCCGGGTCGCCCCTGTACTCACGCCGCCGCTTCGGCGGCCTTGCGCGGTGCAGGCGTGGGATGCAGCCAGTTCGCCAGCAGGTGTGTGGACAGCGGAATGAACCAGTAAACCATCAGAGGCGTGAGTGCCATCGTGCTGACCAGTACGCGGGGCACCAGGTCGAGCCCATTGAGCAATGGCCCCAAGACAAAGTTGAACAGCAGCGACACCGGGAAAAACGCCAGCCAGATTGCCACGGCCTGCTTCCAGCGCGGCGGACGGGCACCCGCGGCGCCAAACCAGCCATCGATGCCGCGCACACGGTGCTCTGAGGGGTCGGCAAACAAATCGCTGCCGCGGCTAAGCCAGGCACAACGGGAGGCGGAGAATTCCCAGGCATGCAGTGTTTTTTCGTCGGCGAAGCGGAAAATGATCTGGAATTCGTCATCGTTGGGCGGCGGTGCAAGTACGCCGGAGCCCAGATAACCGGGGAAGTCGGTAGCCAATTGCTCGCCTTCGCGCAGCCAGGCCATCAGTTCTTCGTAGCGCCCTTTGGCGACGCGGCGCGCAACCATCAAGGTGACGGGAGAGGTAGACATTGTGTATCTCCAAATGTACGGGTGCGCTGATCCGGGTAGGTGGCGCACAAACGAAGCTGCGGGGTGTTGCAGCGACGTAGAAAAAACAGGCAAGGATTATTCCGGTTTTGCCGAAATACGCCAGCGACATTGGTCCGAAAAGTACACACCTTGAAAAAGAGGAGTCTATAGGCGTTAAATGACCGCCCAATTACCGCTGGTTTGTTGGTCTTGAATGCCCGTGATTACTGCTCCTGCTGACAGCATTTCGCATCTGGATTCGCCTGATTGCGCTGAGCTTTTTCCAATTCGTGATGTATCAAGATTGACAGGCGTCAACCCGGTCACCTTGCGTGCATGGGAGCGTCGTTACGGCCTGATCCAGCCCATCCGCACCGAAAGTGGGCACCGCCTCTACTCCAAGGCCGATATTGAGACGGTCAATCGCATTCTTGGTTGGATTGAGCGTGGCGTGGCGGTGAGCAAGGTCGGCAAGATTCTCGCCCGCGACGATCAGCAGGCCGAAGCGATTCGCGCTGAGCGCGACTCAGTCGAGGAAAGCGAATTGCCGCAATGGCGGGCGAGGCTGTTGCTGGCGGTCAAGGCCTTTGACGACCGTCAGTTGGAAAGCCTGTATGGCCAGATTCTCGCTACCTATCCCCTCAACGTGGCGTTCCAAGAGATCCTGATGCCTCTCTGGAACGAGCTGTTGCGCCACCAGGGGCGTTTTGGTCAAGCCAGCGAATGGCTGTTTTTCGACGCCTTCTTGCGTATCCATGCCTTTCAGCGCCTGCAAGCGGCGACACTGTCGCCTGCGCCTCGGGTATTGCTGTCAGCCATACCCGGCGAATGCCGCAAACTGGAGTTGCTGGTGGCGGCGCTGTTGATGAGCAGCGATGACCTGGTCGTGAAGGTGCTGGGGATGGGGCAGCCGTTTGATGAGCTTACCCTCGTATGTGAAAAGACTCATCCGCAGGCGCTGATCATCTTCTCCAACCACTCCCATAACGTTGATCTGGCTGGCCGCCTCAATCGTTTGGCGTTGACCCTTGATTGCCCGTTATTTCTTGCTGGCGCAGTGTCGGACCTGGCGCAGAGCGCGCTGGCAGGTTCCTCCATCGGTTGTCTGGGCAGCGAAGGGCGCCAGATGCAACGCCGCTTGCAGCAGTTCCTCAGCGGTAACCTGGATACTTGAACTCAGGCGTGCATCTGCGGGTGCACCAGGCGGTGCTGATGCAGGATGAATTGGCGCAGGCGTTCGATTTCATCCGCATCGCTTTGACTGAGGCGATAGGCAAACAAACCCCGCGCGGTTTCCCTCTCAAAGGCGCCGCGCAGGGCAATGCGCTCATAGCCGGAAGGGCTGAACCAAAGGGAAAAGGTTTTTGGTGGTTTGATCCGGCCACGAATCTCCACCAGCACGCCCTTGAATGACACCTCATGCACCCACAGCGCACTTGCGGTGCCCTTGATGTTCTCCAGGGGCACCGGTGCTTCAAGTGCAAGACGCCAGGCGCGGATCACCGGGCCGTCTTCAAAAATACTCGGCACACCCAGGCGCAGATGCACTGCATTGAACTCATCCTCCACCAATTGGAGGGGAAAGGTCAGTTGCTGGTTGTCGAACTGCGCTTGGATGGTGACATGGTCGTGGGCGGCCAGGCGGGTGAGCAAGTCGCGAATCTGCGCACCGCCGTTGACGGTCAGGCTCGACGACGCATCCCGCAGATTAAGTTGCGGGTTGTGTTGCATGTTCTGAATGAAATCCAGCTCATCCTTGGTCAGAAGCGCATCGCGTTGCATTGTGCTTGCTCAATAGAGGGGCATTAAAGTGCCATTATCCGCTCATATGGCCGTATTTTCTAAATTTTGTTCAATCCATTTGTCGACTTGAACGCGGCCAGTTCGGCTTTGACTTGGGCCAGTTCGCTTTCTAATTGCTCGACACGCTGCTGGGCCTTGACCTGGAGCGTGACGTCTTTTTGTACGCCGATAAAATAGGTTTGCTTATCAGCCGTGTTGAACACCGTTGAAAGCGACAGTTCGTTCCAGAAATGGCTGCCGTCCTTACGGTAATTGCGCAGGGTTTCCCGGCACGAACCACCCTTCGCCAAAGCATCCCGAATAACCGTCAGCGCTGGCTGATCACGGTCGCCCGACTGCAGGAAGCGGCAGTCCTGATAGAGGATTTCGTCCAGTGTGTAGCCGGTCATCCGTTCGAAGGCCGGGTTCACATAAATCAGGGGCTTTTCATCGCCTTCGCGTTCGGCGACCACGATGCCTTCGTTGGAAGCGTCGATCACCATCTGCATCAGCTTGGCGTTAATCATTGAGCGGTCCGTGGCGTGTTGTTGGAATGGGCAGTTTATGGCAAGTCGTGAATCTTGCACGGTGCGCCCCGAAATATTTGCGTCGCTGTTAATATCCCAGGCTTTCGCTCAACTACAGGATCAGATTGATGAAAGTCGCCATCCTTTCCGGCTCGGTCTACGGCACGGCTGAAGAAGTCGCCCGGCACGCCGCCGGCATCCTCAAAGACGCTGGTTTTGAAGCCTGGCACAACCCGCGCGCGACCCTGGCGGATGTGCAGGCGTTTGCCCCTGAGGCGTTTCTGGCGGTGACTTCGACCACCGGCATGGGTGAACTGCCCGATAACCTGCAACCGTTGTATTCGACGATTCGCGACCAACTGCCTTCGGCCTGGCGCGGTTTGCCCGGTGCGGTGATCGGTTTGGGCGACGCCAGCTATGGCGACACCTTTTGTGGTGGCGGTGAGCAAATGCGCGAGCTGTTTGGCGAGTTGGGCGTGCGCGAAGTACTGCCCATGTTGCGCCTGGACGCCAGCGAGAGCGTGACGCCGGAAGCAGATGCCGAGCCGTGGTTGGCAGAATTGGTCACTGCACTGCGCGCTTGATTGAGCGGTTCCAGCGGTTTTCAGTCCCTTTATTGACGGCGTCTCTTTGACGCCGTTTGTATAGATCTAAACTATTCTCATAGCTGACTCGTACGGTCATCAAGCTGGCTGCGAAGGCAACTCCGTCCGCCAGGGCGTCTGACTAGACTGGCCCATCACTCGAAAAATAATAAGAAGTGCGCCAAGGAGGTCGTTACCGTGAGCCTAGCCCCTGTTGTGCCGCCACAGAATGTCAAAGATCAGGTCAGTGCTGCCGAGTGGCAAGCTCGTGTCGACCTGGCGGCCTGCTATCGCCTGGTGGCGTTGCATGGCTGGGACGACCTGATCTTCACCCACATCTCGGCCAAGGTGCCGGGCACCGATGATTTCCTGATCAACCCCTACGGACTGATGTTCCACGAGATCACTGCGTCGAGCCTGGTCAAGGTCGACCAGGCCGGCAACAAGCTGATGGACAGCCCCTACGAGATCAACCCGGCGGGCTACACGATCCACAGCGCGATCCATGAAGTTCGCCACGATGTCACCTGCGTGTTGCATACCCACACTGCCGCCGGTGTGGCGGTGGCGGCACAGAAACAGGGCGTGCTGCCGATCAGCCAGCAATCGATCTTCGTGCTGTCGAGCCTGGCCTATCACGCCTATGAAGGCGTCGCGCTGAACCACGAGGAAAAGGCCCGCCTGCAAGCCGACCTTGGCGACAATAATTTCTTGATGCTGCACAACCATGGCCTGCTCACCTGTGGCAGTACCATCGCCGACACGTTCCTGATGATGTTCACCTTTCAGCGCGCCTGCGATATCCAGGTGCTGGCGCAAAACGGCGGCGCTGAATTGATCGCCATTGGTCCGCAGATTCTTGCGGGCGCCAAAGCCATGGTCGCTGCTGTCACCAAGAGCGCTCAAGGTATGGGGGGCGCGCTGGCCTGGCCGGCGTTGCTGCGCAAATTGGATGCTCAAGATCCTGGGTATAGAAGCTGATGCCACTTGCCGAGATCCCGCTCAGAGCCTGGCGCAAACGCAGCCAGAGTTTCGAATTTCACGGACGCACCATCCGTTACTGGGTGTCGGGGCAGGGCGAACCGTTGCTGCTGATCCATGGCTTTCCCACCGCCAGTTGGGACTGGCATTACCTGTGGCAACCCCTGGCCCAGCACAACTTGGTCATCGCCTGCGACATGCTCGGTTTCGGCGATTCAGCCAAGCCTCTGGACCATGGCTACTGCCTGCTGGAACAGGCGGATTTGCAACAGGCTTTGCTGGAGCATCTGCGGGTGGATCAGCCGGTGCACGTGCTGGCCCACGACTACGGTGACAGCGTCGCTCAGGAACTGTTGGCCCGGCACTATGAAGGCCGATTCAAGATGGCCAGTTGTGTGTTTCTCAACGGCGGGCTGTTCCCGGAAACCCATCGCCCGGCGCTGGTGCAAAAACTCCTGCTCAGCCCGCTGGGCTGGATGATCGGCCGCGCATTCGGGCGCAATGCCCTGGCCGACAGCTTCGGCCAGATCTTCGGCCCCAACACCCGCCCTAGCGAAAGCGCACTGGACGATTTCTGGAGCCTGATCGACTGCAACGATGGCACGCGCATCCTGCACAAGCTGATCGCCTACATTCCCCAGCGTCGGCGCCTGCGTGATCGCTGGGTGGCGGCGATGCAGCAGGGTGATGTGCCATTGCGAGTGATCGACGGCGAGATCGACCCGATCTCCGGTATCCATATGGTGGAGCGTTACCACCAATTGGTGCCCCATGCCGACACGGTGTTACTGGCCAACACCGGCCACTACCCGCAGATTGAAGCGCCGGTGCAGGTGCTCAAGCATTACCAGGCGTTTCGTGATCGGATTGGGCAGGTTGAAACCCGCGTGGCTTATTCCTGAGCCTTAGGATCATCCCTCTGCCTTATCGAGCACCATTCAGCCTTGGCTGTCTTTATTGTGACCGGCAGCCCTGTGCCTGACACTCGACCCATTCCCATTGTCGCCATTGGAGTTCGGTATGAGTGAGTCAGTGCAGTTCCAGGATAAGGTCGTGATCGTCACCGGTGCCGGCGGCGGATTGGGCCGGGCCCATGCGCTGTTGTTCGCTAAACATGGGGCCAAGGTGCTGGTCAACGATCTCGGCGGTTCCACCCAAGGCGAAGGCGCCAGTGCTTCGGCGGCCGACCGTGTAGTGGCCGAGATCCGCGAGGCGGGTGGTATTGCTGAAGCCAACCACGACTCTGTCACCGATGGTGACAAGATTGTGCAAAACGCCCTCGACGCTTTTGGCCGCATCGACGTAGTGGTCAATAACGCCGGCATCCTGCGCGACAAAACGTTCCACAAAATGGAAGACGCCGACTGGGACCTGGTTTACCGGGTGCATGTCGAAGGCGCCTACAAAGTCACCCGCGCCGCCTGGCCCCATCTGCGTGAGCAAGGCTATGGCCGGGTGATCTTCACCGCGTCCACTTCGGGCATCTACGGCAACTTCGGCCAGTCCAACTACGGCATGGCCAAGCTCGGCCTGTACGGCTTGACCCGCACCCTGGCGCTGGAGGGACGCAAGAACAACATCCTGGTCAACGCCATCGCCCCCACTGGCGCCACGCGCATGACCGAAGGCCTGATCCCGCCGCAAGTGTTCGAGCGCCTCAAGCCGGAATTGGTCAGCCCGCTCGTGGTGTACCTGGGCAGCGAAGCGTGCCAGGAAACGTCGGGGTTGTTTGAAGTGGGCGGTGGCTGGATTGGCAAGACCCGCTGGGAGCGCAGCCTGGGTGTGGGCTTTGATCCCGAAGCCGGTTTTTCACCGGACGATGTGGCGGCGCACTGGCAGCAGATCTGCGACTTCGAAGGGGCGGCTCATCCCAAGGACAACATCGAGGCCTTGAAGGAGATGATGGCCAACTTGCAGAAGTACAGCCTGTGATCATTGCTTGAAAAAGTTTGAATCCTACGGGGCGCTGATGGCGCCCCGTTTTATTTCAGGCAAAAAAAAGCCGCTGCAAACGCAGCGGCTGAAGTAAGACGTTGGATCAAGGAGCGACAAATCAACGTCAGTGAACACCGGTAACAGATTGAAAAAAGACATCAATCCATTTGAGTCTGGCTTTTCTTCCGTTTGGGGAAGCGGGCCGTTTGCCCTGAAAGCCCGGCAAGAATAGTCGTTTGCGACAAGATGAGTAATAGCGCTTCGGGACAAGGACTGTTGTAAAAACTGCAACAGTCTTGACGCTCGCCATCCATGGCCCTGATAACCCGCCATCCACACGGTTCATGCCCCCGCCCAGACCCAGGCCAGAGCGCCCGGTAATCCTTTCGAGCGACAACACGAATCCCTCCTTGGTGCGCTTATCGCTCCTGATGTGCGGCAGTAGGGTGGGGCCTTCTGTCACTCACCGGGGAAGACGCATGACAAAAACAACAATGCGCGCCATCTTCACGCCACAGGCGCTGGCCGCTGCGGTTGCCTTGGGTTGCTGTGCCCAGGCTCAGGCTGTTTCGTTCAATATTGGCGAGATCGAAGGGCAATTCGATTCGTCGTTGTCGGTGGGTTCGAGTTGGGGCATGCGTGATGCCGATAAAAAACTCGTGGGTACCGTCAATGGCGGCACGGGCCAGGCTTCCACGGGGGATGACGGACGGCTCAATTTCAAGAAGGGCGAGACCTTCTCGAAAATCTTCAAGGGCCTGCACGACCTTGAACTCAAGTACGGCGACACCGGTGTGTTCGTGCGCGGCAAGTACTGGTACGACTTTGAGCTCAAGGACGAAGACCGCGAGTTCAAGCAGATCAGCGACCACAACCGCAAGGAAGGCGCCAAGTCCAGCGGTGCGCAGATCCTCGATGCGTTCGTCTATCACAACTACTCCCTGGGCGACCTGCCGGGCACCGTACGCGCCGGTAAGCAGGTGGTCAGTTGGGGGGAAAGTACCTTCATCGGCAACTCCATCAACAGCATCAACCCGATTGACGTGTCGGCGTTCCGCCGCCCGGGTGCCGAGATCAAGGAAGGCCTGATCCCGGTGAACATGCTGTTTGCGTCCCAGAGCCTGACCAACCAACTGACCGTGGAAGGGTTCTATCAGTTGGAGTGGGACCAGACCGTGCTGGATAACTGCGGCACCTTCTTTGGCGGTGACGTGGCGGCGGATGGTTGCACCGGTAACTACACAGTAGGCAGCCCTGGGATCGCGCCGCTGCAATCGATTGCGGCAAACCGCGGCCAGGGTTTTGTGGTGACGCGCGAGGGTGTGGTGGTACAGCGTGCGGGCGACCGTGATGCGCGGGACTCCGGTCAGTTTGGGGCGGCTTTGCGTTGGCTGGGTGACGACACCGAGTACGGTTTGTATTTCATGAATTACCACAGCCGCACACCCACTGTAGGCACCATCACCAACAACACGACACTGCAAACCATCGGTGGCATCGCCGCCGCCGCTGGAGGTTTCGGTCAGGCCTTGGCCCAGAGCACCATGCTCGGTCGTGGCCAGTATTACCTCGACTACCCGGAAGACATCCGCCTGTTCGGCGCGAGTTTCTCCACAACCTTGCCCACCGGCACGGCGTGGACCGGGGAAATCAGCTACCGGCCCAATGCCCCGGTGCAGTTGAATACCACCGACCTGACATTGGCCTTGCTTAACCCAATCGCCGGCCAATTGGCCTCACCCATCCGCAGCAATTTCGGCAGCGACAACAAAGGCTACCGCCGCAAGGAAATCACCCAGATCCAAAGCACCATGACCCAGTTCTATGACCAAGTCCTCGGCGCCGAACGCCTGACTTTGGTGGGCGAAGCGGCCGTGGTGCACGTGGCTGGCCTGGAGGACAAATCCAAGCTGCGTTACGGCCGCGATTCGGTCTACGGCGCTTACGGTTTCGAGGGTGACACTGACGGTTTCGTCACCTCCACCTCTTGGGGCTACCGCGCGCGGGCGATCCTTGACTACAACAACGCCATTTTCGGGGTGAACCTCAAGCCCAACCTGTCCTGGTCCCATGACGTGGCCGGCTATGGGCCCAACGGGATCTTCAACAAGGGCGCCAAGGCGATCAGCGTCGGTGTGGATGCGGACTACCGCAGCACCTACACCGCCAGCCTCAGCTACACCGATTTCTTTGGTGGCGACTACAACACCCTGACCGACCGCGACTTCCTCGCCCTCAGCTTCGGCGTGAACTTCTGATTTGGCTTAAAGAAGGACAAGAACTTATGCGTAAGACAATTGCAGTGTTGGCCCTGAGTCTGTTGGCTGCTCACGTAATGGCGGCGGTGTCGCCGGAAGAAGCGGCCAAGCTGGGCACCACCCTCACGCCGGTCGGTGCCGAAAAAGCCGGCAACGCTGACGGCTCGATCCCGGCCTGGACTGGCGGTATCCCGAAAAACGCTGGCGCGGTGGACAGCAAAGGCTTCCTGGCCGACCCGTTCGCCAATGAAAAACCGCTGTTTGTCATCACCGCCGCCACCGTCGACAAGTACAAAGACAAACTCTCCGACGGCCAAGTGGCGATGTTCAAACGCTACCCCGAGACCTACAAGATTCCGGTATACCCGAGCCACCGTACGGTCAACTTACCGGCGGACATCTACGAATCGATCAAGCGCAGCGCACTGAACGTCAAGGCGATTAACGACGGCAACGGCCTGGAAAACTTCACCGGCAACCGCTACTACGCGTTCCCGATTCCCAAGAATGGCGTGGAGGTGCTGTGGAACCACATCACGCGTTACCACGGCGGTAACCTGCGCCGCATCATCACCCAGGCCACCCCGCAGACCAATGGCAGCTACACGCCGATCCGCTTCGAAGAAGAAGTGGCGGTGCCTCAAGCGATCCCGGATATCGACGCGGCCAAGGCGGCCAACGTGTTGAGCTTCTTCAAGCAATCGGTCACCGCCCCAGCGCGCCTGGCGGGCAACGTGCTGCTGGTGCATGAAACCCTCGACCAGGTGAAAGAACCGCGCCTGGCCTGGATCTACAACGCCGGCCAGCGCCGTGTGCGCCGTGCTCCGCAGGTGTCCTATGACGGGCCGGGCACCGCGTCCGACGGCCTGCGTACCACCGACAACTTCGACATGTTCTCCGGGGCCCCCGACCGCTACGACTGGAAGCTGGTGGGCAAGAAAGAGATGTACATCCCCTATAACAGCTACAAGCTCGACTCGCCGAGCCTCAAGTACGACGACATCATCAAGGCTGGTCACATCAACCAGGACCTGACCCGCTATGAACTGCACCGCGTGTGGGAAGTGGTCGGCACGGTCAAACCGAGCGAGCGGCACATCTACGCCAAGCGCCACATGTACATCGACGAAGACAGCTGGCAAGTCGCGCTGGTGGATCACTACGACGGTCGCGGCCAACTGTGGCGCGTCGCCGAAGGTCATGCGCAGTTCTACTACGACCACCAGGTGCCGGCCTACACGGTCGAAACCCTGTACGACATCATTGCGGGGCGCTACATCGCACTGGGCATGAAGAACGAGGAGAAGAGCAGCTTCGTGTTCGGCTTCGCGGCCAAGGCAGCGGACTACACTCCGGCAGCCTTGAGGGCTGAAGGCGTGCGCTGATCCCGGATCGAAGCGGGGTCAAAATGTGGGAGGGGGCTTGCCCCCGATGAGGGAGTATCAGTCACTGGATTGGTTGACTGATACACCGCCATCGGGGGCAAGCCCCCTCCCACATTGGGTTCTGTGCATGGCCTTCAATCACCCTGCTGAATACTTCTTCAACAACCCCCCGCCACAGGACTAGGGTACGCATCACGTTGCATAACAATAAAAAAGCAGGATGCAGCAATGACCGCCATGACACGCTGCCTGGACCGTCCTGGATTCATGCCCCGGCTGTCCGCCCATCATTTGCTTCGCCCCCGCCTGGCCGAGCCTTTACTGGCAGCACCGGTCAGGGTCAAGTTGTTATGCGCCCCCGGCGGCAGCGGCAAGAGCGCGTTGCTCGCCGAATGTGCGTTGCAGGCACCCATCGGTTGCCAGGTGTACTGGTTGCCGCTCAATGGCGCGTCGCTCAGCCCCCTCGACCTGTGCCAACGGCTGGCGCAAAACCTTGGCCTGACGTTTACCGACGAAGCCACATTGCTGCTGGACCTGAGCCGCTTGCAGGCCCAGGCATGGGTGTTCCTCGATGATTTCTGCCGCTTACCCACTCAAGACACCGACGCCTTGCTCGATCGCCTGCTCACCGCCAGCAGCCCGGCCCTGACCTGGTGGCTGGGCGCTCGACGGCGTCCGGCCTGCAATTGGCCTCGGCTGCTGCTCGACGATGAGTTACTTGAGTGCGGCGCCGAACTGGCATTTACCCCTGTGGAAATCCAGGCACTGCTCAGCCATGCGCCGGCCCAGTCCGTCGACAGCGTGCTGCAGTTCAGCGCGGGTTGGTGCGCGGGTGTGCGCATCGCCTTGCTGGGTGATGGTCATCCCGATAAGACGTTGCTCGACTACCTACAACACGAACTGTTCAGCACGCTGCCGCCGGAGTTGGCCGAGGCTTGGCGGGTGCTGGCCCATCTGCCGCGCTTCAATACTGGCCTGTGCGAACACTTGTTCGGCGCTGGCGACGGTGGCCAATACCTGAGGGATTTACACGCGCTGGGCGCGTTTATCGAGCCGTGGGAAGACACCGACTGGTTGCAGGTTTTCCCGCCCCTGGCGCAACTGATGCACAACGAACCCTGGCCTGCCAGGCGCTCTTGGCATCGACGCGCTTGCCAGTGGTTTTGCACCGAGCAGGATTGGCAGGCCGCTTTTGAACAGGCTCTGCTGGCCGAAGAATATGAAATGGCGGTGAGCCTCTTGCAGCACTTCAGCTTTGAGGACCTGTTCCGCCAGCAGAACGCCGTCTTGCTGTTGCGCCTGCATGAGCAGCATGGCGATGAACTGATGCTCGGCTCGGCGCAACTGGTGGGGTTGGTGACTGCTGCGCTCCTGTTCGCCGGGCGCTTCGAACAGGCGGCTGCGTGCATCGATCAGCTCGCTCGATTTGCCCCGCAACCCTCGGCGGCGCAACAGCGTTATTTACTGGCGCGCTGGCAGGCGCAGTGGGGCTGGTTGCTGCACCTGGGCGGCGATGCCGAGAGTTCCCGTCTGCATTTTCTTGAGGCCCTGCAAGCCTTGCCCGAGAGCGCCTGGACTTCGCGCCTGATGTGCCTGTCGGGGCTGACCCAACAAGCCTTGCTGCGCGGTGAACTGGACGCGGCCCAAGGCCTGAACCGCGAAGCGCTGTGCCTGGCGCGCGCCCATGGTTCGTTGGTGCTGGAGGCGTTGCTGGAGTTGGATCACGCGCAATTGCTGGAACAGCGTGGCGCGCCGTATCGGGCGCAAAGCCTGCTGGAAACGGTGCAGGCGATGTTACTCAAGCAGCGGCTCAAGGCCGGGCCACTGGTTGGGCGCATTGCTTTGCGGCGCGGGCACTTGGCGCTGCGCCAGGGCCAGGACAGCTTGGCCGCCGACTGTTTCGAGACTGGCCTGAAGATGTGCCTGCACAGCCAGGACAAACGCGTGCTCTACGGTTTTCTCGGTCTGGCCTTGCTGGCCGCCAACCGGGGTGATTACGCCCAGGCCTTTGTGCAACTGCGCGACGCCGAACGGCTGATGCAGCAGCGCCAGGTGCCGGACACGGTATACCGGGCGGTGCTGTTGTTGGTCAGTGGGCATTTCTGGTTGCAGCAAGGCCGCGCCGAATTGACCGTGGAAGCGGTGCGCCGTGTGCTGCGCCACTTCCGTGGCCCCCAGGCCAAACAGGCGCCACCGGCCACCCTGGAACTGATTCCACGCCTGGAATACCTGCTGGTGCTGGCGGAGGTGAAACTGGGCTGCGCCGATCAACCTGTGGCACGGCTCAACGCGTTGCTGGAAACCACCCATCAGCGCGGCATGCTCTGCCTGGAAACCGAGCTGCACCTGGTGCTGGGCGAAGTCGCTTGGCAACTGGGCGATGCTGCCTTGGCGCGCCGTTCGCTGCAAACCGGCCTGGAACTGGCCGGGCGTTGTCAGGTGCAACAAGCGATTCGTGAACTGCGTTTGCGCTCGCCGGGACTGTTGAGCGAGCTGGGCATGGAACCCCAGGCGTCAACCCCCGGCACGGTAGAAAACCCCTTGAGCCAGCGTGAATTGGAGGTGCTGCAACTGATCGCCCTGGGCAGCTCCAACCTGGAAATTGCCGACCGGCTGTTTATCTCCCTGCACACCGTCAAGACTCACGCGCGGCGCATCCACAGCAAGCTGGGCGTCGAGCGGCGAACTCAGGCGGTGGCCAAGGCCAAGACGTTGGGCTTGATGGTTTAAATGAACGCCTGACGGTAGTCGCCGGGCGTGGCGCCCATGGCCTGGCGGAAGCGATGAGTGAAGTGACTGGCACTGGAAAAACCGCACAGCAAGGCAATCTCGCCCAAAGGCAGGGCACCGCTGCGCAGCAGGTGTTGCGCGCGGGTCAGCCGACGCGCCAGTAAGTACTGATGGGGCGGCAGGCCGAAGCTTTGGCGGAACATCCGCGCAAAATGGTATTCCGACAGCGCGCACAGGCCAGCCAGTTGCCCGAGGCTGATGGGGTCTTCCAGGTGCTGGTCAATGTAGTCCACCAACAGCCGTCGCTGGTACGCCGCTAAACCACCTTTCAAACGCAGGCCTTCGCGGGCGCCTACCTGGCTGAGCAGGGTGTGGCTGAGCATTTCATGGGCCAGGCTGCTGGTCAGCAGGCGTTCGGCGGGCTCCTGCCAGTTGAGCGCGATCAACTGGTGGAAGCGTCTGGCCTGGCTGTCGTCTTGCAGAAAGGTGCTTTCGCGCAGTTCCAGGGCGCGCGGTTCGCGGTCGAGCAGGGTGACGCAACCGAGGGCAAATTGCTCTGGGCTGAAATACACGTGGGCCAGGCGGATTTCACCGTTGATCACCCACGCCGACTGATGCTCGGCGGGCAGGATACACAGCTTGTCGGGGCCGCCCTTGGTGCCCGGCTGGTCACGCCGAAAGGTGCCAGTGCCACCGCCGATGTAGCAGGATAAGGTGTGATGGCTTGGCGCCTGGTAGTCCTGGGAATCGTGATGGTTGCTCCACAAAGCTGCCGACAAGCCGTCACCGAGCTCGGCGCAGGCTTCAAGGCGTGCGTTGGGCGAGCGGTTAAGGGCTTGAAAGACTTGTAGGGATTCCAGATCTGACATGGTGTGTTCTCCGACGCCTTGCATCCTACTCCGCGAGGTGGGCGCTGTGAGCCCACCGCCCGACAAAAGCGCAAGAATGTGCAAGAGCTCGGCGCTGGTTGAGGGCGACACTGTGGCTCAACCGATGGAGCCCGCTATGAACCTTTCCCTGTATTTACTCACCGTGCTGATCTGGGGCACCACCTGGATCGCCCTCAAATGGCAATTGGGCGTAGTGGCCATTCCTGTGTCCATCGTCTATCGCTTTGGCTTGGCGGCGTTGGTGTTGTTTGCGTTGTTGCTGCTCAGCCGCAAGTTGCAGGTGATGAACCGGCGCGGGCATCTGATCTGCCTGGCGCAGGGGCTGTGCCTGTTTTGCGTCAACTTCATGTGCTTCCTGACCGCCAGCCAGTGGATTCCCAGCGGCCTGGTGGCAGTGGTGTTTTCCACCGCCACGTTGTGGAACGCGCTGAATGCCCGGGTGTTTTTCGGCCAACGCGTGGCACGTAACGTGTTGATGGGCGGTGGCCTCGGGTTGGCGGGCTTGGGCTTGCTGTTCTGGCCGGAACTGGTGGGACACACCGCCAGTCCGCAGACCTTGTTCGGCTTGGGTCTGGCGTTACTGGGGACGATGTGTTTCTCGGCCGGCAATATGCTGTCGAGCCTGCAACAGAAGGCCGGCTTGCGGCCGCTGACCACCAATGCCTGGGGCATGTTGTACGGCTCCTTGATGCTGGCGACCTACTGTGTGGTGCGGGGCATTCCGTTTGAGATGGACTGGAGCGCACGGTACATCGGCGCGCTGTGGTACCTGGTGATTCCGGGTTCGGTGATCGGCTTTACGGCCTACCTGACCCTGGTTGGGCGCATGGGGCCGGAGCGGGCAGCGTATTGCACGGTGCTGTTCCCGGTGGTGGCGCTGAATGTGTCAGCGTTTGCCGAGGGCTACCAATGGACCGCGCCCGCGTTGGCGGGGTTGGTGCTGGTGATGTTGGGCAATGTGTTGGTGTTTCGTAAGCCTAAGTCTGCCAGTCCGGTCTTCCAGGCGAAGACAGTCTAATGGGGGAGGGGGCGTGCCCCCGAGGGCAGTGTGTCAGCCAGCCCCTCTATAGCTGGCCCACCGCTATCGGGGGCAAGCCCCCTCCCACATTCCCTGCATTGCATACATTTGGCCGAGCTGTCCTTGCTATTTCAGTCCGAGGCGCTTGGCCATGCGGCCCAGGTTGGCGCGGTCCAGGCCCAGTTCGCGGGCCGCGCTGGCCCAGTTGTGTTGGTGGCGTTCCAGGCAGGCGCTGATGATCTGGCGTTGATAGTCTTCGGTGGCCTGGCGCAGGTCGCCGGTGACCACGGGTGCGGCTTGAGCCTGTGCTTCGATGACCGGCGCATTCACCGTCGGCAAGTCCAGATCCAGGGCACTCAAGCTCAGAATCCTCGGCCGTTCGCGACAGTTGCCCAATGCCTTCAACGCGCTGCGTCCGATCAAGTGTTCCAGCTCCCGCACATTCCCCGGCCAGTTATAGGCCAAAAGCGCGGCCTGGGCATCGCTGGTCAGCCGCAGACTGCCCAGGCCCATGCGTGAGCGGTTCTGTTCGAGGAAGAAGCCCGCCAGCAGCAACACATCGCGCCCGCGTTCGCGCAGTGACGGCACTTGCAGCGGGTATACGCTCAGACGGTGGTAGAAATCGGCGCGGTAGTGGCCGTTGCGGACTTCGTCGGCGAGGTCGCGGTTGGTGGCGGCGATCAGGCGTACGTCAACCTGATGCTCCTTGTCCGAACCGAGGCGCTGCAACTGACCGCTTTGCAGCACCCGCAGCAGCTTGGCTTGCACGGTCAGCGACAGTTCGCCTACTTCATCCAGGAACAAGGTGCCGCCGTTGGCCAGTTCGAACTTGCCGCGACGCTCATTGAGCGCGCCGGTAAAGGCTCCGCGTACGTGGCCGAACAACTCGCTCTCCACCAGCGTCTCCGGCAGGGCGGCGCAGTTGAGGCTGATGAGCGGTTTATCCGCACGATTGGATGCCGCGTGGATAGCCTGGGCCACCAATTCCTTGCCCACTCCGGTTTCGCCGGTGATCAGCACGGTGAGGTCGCTGCCGCCCACCAGTTTGATTTCCTCGACCAAGCGTTTGTGGCTTTTGCTCTGGCCGATCATTTCCTTGTGCTGCTGGCCGCTGGCTTGACGGTAGATCTCGGCACGTTGGTGTTCGTCTTCAGCGCGCAGCGCCAGGCGCTCGATGCGTTCGGCGACGTTGACGGTGGCGGCAGCGAGGCTGGCGAAGGCTTGCAGGGCGTCCAGTTCAACCCGTTCGAAACGTTCGGTGTCGAGGGCATCCAGGGTCAGCAGGCCCCAGGGCTGGTCGTCGACAAACAACGGGCAGCCCATGCAGTCGTGCACTTCCAAGTGTCCGTGCAGGCCATCGACCAGGCCGTCGTAGGGGTCGGGCAATTCACTGTCGCTGTCAAAGCGCGTCGGGCCGGGGCTGCCGAGCAGGACGGCGAAGCGCGGGTGCTCGCTCACCTTGAAGCGTCGGCCCAAGGTGTCGGCGCTCAACCCGTCTACTGCCAGCGGCACCAGCCATTCACCGTCCAGGCGCAGCAACGCTGCGGCGTCGCACGGCAGCAGGGCACGCATGGCTTGCAACAGGCGGCGATAGCGCTCGCCTTCGGGCAGGTCGCGGGACAGGTCGGCGACCAAGGGCAGGAGGGTGGTGAGCAATGATTGCGCAGTCATAATGACTCCTTGTAGTCCTTATGACTATAGAGTGTAGGAGGTCATACTGACTACACAATGTTTAAGGTATTGAAAATTAACGATTTATTAGTTGGCATGAATACTGAGTAGCTAAGGGTAATCAGTAAAGAAGCCCAGGAGGCTCCCATGCTTAGTGCCCAAGACCGTGCCATCGTCAAATCCACCGTGCCCCTGCTGGAAAGTGGCGGTGAGGCGCTGATCACCCATTTCTACCGCATGATGCTCTCCGAGTACCCTGAGGTGCGCCCGCTGTTCAACCAGACCCACCAAGCCAGCGGCGACCAGCCTCGCGCCTTGGCCAACGGCGTGTTGATGTACGCGCGGCATATCGACCAGCTCGACCAACTGGGCGACTTGGTGGCGAAGATCATCAACAAGCATGTGGCGTTGCAGATCCTGCCGGAGCACTACCCGATCGTGGGCGCCTGCCTGCTGCGGGCGATTTCCGAAGTGCTGGGTAGCGAGATTGCCACGCCTGAGGTGATGAAGGCCTGGGGCGCCGCCTATGGCCAGTTGGCCGACATTCTGATCGGTGCCGAAGCCGCCATCTACGAAGAGAAAGCCCAGGCCCCCGGCGGCTGGCGCGGTGCGCGGGCGTTTACGTTGGTCAAGCGAGTGGAGGAGAGTGCCGAGATCGTCTCTTTCTATTTCGCGCCTGTGGATAACGGTCCGATCCTTGCCGCTGCGCCAGGCCAATACATCGGTATGAAGCTGGTGCTCGACGGTGAAGAAGTGCGCCGCAACTATTCCCTGTCGGCCCTAAGCGATGCCGGACAGTATCGCATCAGCGTCAAGCGCGAAGCCGGTGGCCGGGTGTCCAGCTACCTGCATGACCAGTTGCACGTCGGCGCAACCATCGACCTGTTCCCGCCGTCGGGTGAGTTCATCCTGCAGGCCAGCGATAAACCGTTGGTGCTGATCAGCGGCGGCGTGGGCATCACGCCGACCCTGCCGATGCTTGAAGCCGCTCTGGCCACCCAGCGTCCGGTGCATTTTATCCACTGCGCGCGTAACGGCGGGGTGCACGCGTTTCGCGATTGGGTGGACGCGCTCGCCGCGAAGCACCCGCAACTCAAGCGCTTCTATTGCTATGCCGAGGATGACGGTGTAAGCCCTGCGGCGGATAACGTTGGGCTCTTGAGTCTGGAGCAGTTGCAGGCCTGGTTGCCGCAAGAGCGTGACCTGGACGCGTACTTCCTCGGACCTAAAGGTTTCATGGCCGCAATCAAGCGCCACCTCAAGGCCCTGGGTGTGCCCGAGAAGCAAAGCCGCTACGAGTTCTTCGGCCCGGCTGCTGCCTTGGAATAACACGGTCAAAATGTGGGAGGGGGCTTGTCCTCGATAGCGGTGTGTCAGCTGAAGATAAGCTGGCTGATCCACTGCTATGGAGGGCAAGCCCCTTCCCACATTTGGCTCTCTATTTCTTCAGATTAATCCCCCGTTAACCCCCCTCTGTTTAAACCACTCTCTGTGTGTAAACTTGCGGCCATTGGCACAACCAAACAAAGGGATACGGGGATGAGTGACGAATTGCGTTTAGGCAGGGAGCGGCGCTTTCTGGTGTTGCTGGGCATCATCTGCCTGGCGCTGATCGGTGGGGCGTTGTACATGCAGGTGGTGCTGGGCGAGGCGCCGTGCCCGCTGTGCATCCTGCAACGCTATGCCTTGTTGTTGATTGCGATCTTCGCGTTCATCGGCGCAGCCATGCGCACCAAGGGTGCCCTGACCTTTTTCGAAGGGCTGGTGATCCTCAGCGCCGTTGGCGGGGTGGCCGCAGCGGGTCACCACGTGTACACCCAGTTCTTCCCGCAGGTCAGCTGCGGCATCGATGTGCTGCAACCCATCGTCGATGACCTGCCCCTGGCCAAGGTCTTCCCGCTGGGCTTTCAGGTCGATGGCTTCTGCAGCACGCCGTACCCGCCGGTGCTAGGCCTGTCCCTGGCGCAGTGGGCCTTGGTGGCGTTCGTGCTGACGGTGATCCTGGTGCCGCTGGGCATCTATCGCAATCGCCAGCGCAAGGCCTGAACCCAACTGTCAAACGCCCCGGTCCTTCTTTGACGAAGGCCGGGGCGTTTTTGTTTGTAGGCTTTTGTGAATAGAGCGTGACACGGGACAACTGAGGGTGCGCGAAGCGTGCGACATGTTGTCACACAGAGGCCGCCGCAGGACGTTTCTGCTCCGCGAAGCCATCGCTTAAATTTGCAAAAAACGCCCAAGGTGTGCTGTCAGTTCGTGGTCTGGACAACGTTGCGCACCTCGCGGCGGACACACCTTTGCGTGATGTCCCAATGCCTTGTTTTCTGGGGGGTTAGATAGGTTTTGCATGCCCTTACGACGACTGAAGGCCGTGGCGGTTCAGCCTATAACACCGCAATTTTTGTGGTTTTTGTTGAGAATCGAACGCGATAAAATCGCGAACCGTTGCAATATCGGTGAAGGATTATTGCTGTAATCGATAAAAATTATTTCTTTATAAGACATGGTTTATACATCGCTAGCTAACTACAATCGCACGCACTGAATGTCCCGTGCTGTTCAATATTTGAGCACTGGAGCGGTCGAGGGGCAGATGGATGGCTCTGTGCGACCCCAAGGTTCCGGCAGCCTTTCAACTATCCGCACCAAACGGAATTGGTCTGTAACAAGGCCTTTAACCACGAAATCGAATAAGAACTCACCGCAGGTCCGTGAAACGCTCCGTTATGGCGTGCCGGGCAGGCTCTTATTCAATCGAAGAGAAATGCCAACCCTTGGCAGGGTGAAGTGTTGGCGATCAAAACCCAACTGCATTGCGCAAGCTGCTTTAGAGGTCGTGAGATGAGTAAAAACAGGTACCCCCGATTACTAGGCTTTTTGCCGCTGCTTGGCATGATGTTAATGCTGGGAGGCTGCAAGTGGACCTTGATGGACCCAAAAGGACAGATCGGTCTGGATCAACGAAACCTGATCATCACTGCCACCCTGCTGATGCTGTTGGTTGTGGTGCCTGTGATCATCATGACCTTCGCCTTCGCCTGGAAATACCGCGCGTCGAACACCAACGCGACCTACGCGCCTAAGTGGTCGCACTCCACCAAGATCGAAATCGCGGTGTGGCTGGTTCCGATCCTCATCATCATCGCCCTGGGTTACATCACCTATAAGTCGACCCACGAGTTGGACCCGTACCGTCCGCTGGAGTCCGACGTCAAGCCGATCAACATCGAAGTGGTCGCGCTGGACTGGAAGTGGCTGTTCATCTACCCGGACCTGGGTATCGCCACGGTTAACCAGATCCGGTTCCCGGAGAACACCCCGCTTAACTTCCGGATCACCTCCGACGCCGTGATGAACTCGTTCTTCATCCCAGCCCTGGGTGGCCAGATCTACGCGATGGCAGGCATGCAGACCCGTCTGCACCTGATCGCGAACGAAAAAGCTGAAATGGAAGGCATCTCCGCGAACTACAGCGGCGCTGGCTTCACCGGCATGAAATTCAAAGCGATCTCGACGAGCCAGGAAGATTTCAACGCCTGGGTAGCCGAAGTCAAGGCCGCACCTAAACAGCTTGATCAAGCTGAATACGACGCCCTGACCAAACCAAGCCAGAACAACCCAGTCGCTCTGTACTCCGCGTATGAGCCGAACCTGTTTCAGAAAATCGTCGACAAGTACGAAGGTATGAAGCCAGGCAAGCCGGTCAAGCACGAGAAGAAAGAAGTGGCCGCGGTTGAAGGTTCTGACACGGGCTCGCATTCAACTGCTGGGGCAGAGGAGTAAACGATGTTTGGTAAATTAAGTTGGGATGCGGTCCCGTTCCACGAGCCGATTGTGATGATTACCATCGCCATGATCGCGCTGGGTGGTCTGGCACTGTTTGCAGCAATCACTTATTTCAAGAAGTGGACCTACCTGTGGACCGAGTGGCTGACGTCGGTCGACCACAAGAAAATCGGCGTGATGTACATCATCGTTGCCATGGTCATGCTGCTGCGTGGTTTTGCCGACGCCATCATGATGCGTACCCAGTTGGCCATGGCCACCGAAGGTTCGCCTGGCTACCTGCCGCCTGAACACTATGACCAGATCTTCACCGCCCACGGTGTGATCATGATCATCTTCATGGCGATGCCTTTCTTCACCGGCCTGATGAACCTTGCTGTGCCGCTGCAGATCGGTGCCCGTGACGTTGCCTACCCGTTCCTGAACTCCCTGAGCTTCTGGCTGCTGGTATCCGGCGTTGTGCTGATCAACGTGTCCCTGGGCGTCGGCGAATTCGCCAAGACCGGTTGGGTTGCGTATCCGCCATTGTCGGGTATCCAGTACAGCCCTGGCGTGGGTGTGGACTACTACATCTGGGCGCTACAGTTATCAGGACTCGGGACGACGCTGACGGGGGTCAACTTCCTGGCCACCGTCCTGAAAATGCGCGCCCCTGGCATGAAACTGATGGACATGCCGATCTTCACCTGGACCTGCACCTGGGCCAACGTCCTGATCGTGGCTTCGTTCCCGATCCTGGCCGCTACCATGGCGCTGCTGTCGCTTGACCGTTACCTGGATTTCCACATTTTCACCAATGAACTTGGTGGCAATCCAATGATGTACGTGAACCTGTTCTGGGCATGGGGTCACCCTGAGGTGTACATCCTGATCCTGCCAGCGTTCGGTATCTTCTCCGAAGTGATCTCGACCTTTACCGGCAAGCGCCTGTTCGGTCACCACTCGATGGTTTATGCATCGGGCGCGATCTCGGTACTGGGCTTCATGGTTTGGCTGCACCACTTCTTCACCATGGGCTCGGGGGCCAGCGTCAACGCCTTCTTCGGCCTGGCGACGATGCTGATTTCCATTCCGACGGGGGTGAAGCTATTCAACTGGCTGTTCACCATCTATCACGGTCGTCTGCGCATGACCAGCCAGGTTCTGTGGACCCTGGGCTTCATGGTGACCTTCGCCATCGGCGGCATGACCGGCGTACTGCTGGCCATCCCGGGTGCTGACTTCGTACTGCACAACAGCCTGTTCGTGATCGCTCACTTCCACAACGTGATCATCGGTGGCGCTGTATTCGGTTACATCGCTGGTTTCAGCTTCTACTTCCCGAAAGCGTTCGGCTTCAAGCTGCACGAAGGTTGGGGCAAGGCTGCATTCTGGTTCTGGATCTCGGGCTTCTTCGTCGCGTTCATGCCGCTCTATGCACTGGGCTTCATGGGCATGACCCGTCGTCTGAACGCTACTACCAACCCTGAGTGGGTGCCGTACCTGTACGTTGCCATGTTCGGTGCAATCATGATCGCTGTGGGTATCGCCTGCCAGTTGATCCAACTGTACGTGAGCATCCGTGACCGTAAGCAGAACGCTTGCGACTCCGGCGACCCATGGAATGGCCACACCCTGGAATGGTCGACTTCGTCGCCGCCGCCGTTCTACAACTTCGCCGTGATCCCTACTGCGAACACCATTGATGCGTTCACCGAAGCCAAGGAAGACGGTACTGCGTACCAGCGTCCTAAGCACTACGAGCCGATCCACATGCCAAGCAACACCGCCACTGGCGTGGTGATGGGTGCGCTGTTGACCGTGTTCGGTTTCGCGATGATCTGGCACATCTGGTGGCTGGCAATCGTGAGCCTGGTGGGCACCATCGGCTACTTCATTGTCCACGCAGCACGTGATGATCAAGGCTACATGGTGCCGGTCGAAACGATCGAGCGCATCGAAGCCGAGCAGCACGCTCGCCTGGTCGCCGAGAAGAAAATCCCGGCCAACCGTGTAGAAACCTCGTTGGAACAGGCTTAAACCATGTCGAACTTAGTGACCAATGCTGGACACGCCCATGTCGATGACCATGGGCACGATGACCATCACCACGACTCGGGGCCGATGACCGTTTTCGGTTTCTGGCTCTACCTGATGACCGACTGCATCTTGTTTGCGTCGATCTTCGCGGTGTACGCGGTACTGGTAAACAACGTAGCGGGTGGCCCGTCGGGCCACGACATCTTCGAACTGCCTTACGTGCTTGGCGAAACCGCCTTGCTGTTGTTCAGTTCGATCACCTACGGCTTCGCCATGTTGGCCTTCTACAAGGGCAACAAGAAAGGCGTGCTGACCTGGTTGGGTATGACCTTCCTGTTCGGCCTGGGCTTCATCGGCATGGAGATCAACGAGTTCCACCTGTTGATCTCCGAAGGCTACGGCCCGCACCGTTCCGGTTTCCTGTCGGCGTTCTTCACGCTGGTCGGCACCCACGGTCTGCACGTTACTGCCGGCCTGCTGTGGATGGCGGTGATGATGTATCAGGTCAATAAACACGGCCTGACCAACACCAACAAGACTCGCCTGACTTGCCTGAGCCTGTTCTGGCACTTCCTGGACGTGGTCTGGATCTGCGTCTTCACCGTTGTTTACCTGATGGGGACTCTGTAATGGCTAATG
Organism: Pseudomonas sp. Irchel 3H9; assembly: GCF_900187495.1. Taxonomy (NCBI): domain Bacteria; kingdom Pseudomonadati; phylum Pseudomonadota; class Gammaproteobacteria; order Pseudomonadales; family Pseudomonadaceae; genus Pseudomonas; species Pseudomonas sp. Irchel 3H9. Next base: position 81,453 of record NZ_FYDK01000010.1, read on the forward strand.
CACACTCCCATGACCATGACAGCCATGATTCGAGCCACGGCAGCGTTAAGTCGTACGCCATTGGCTTCATCCTGTCGGTAATCCTGACGCTCATCCCGTTCGGTCTGGTGATGTACCCGACCCTGCCGAAGTCGATCACCTTGATGATCGTATTGGCATTCGCGGTGATTCAGGTCCTGGTTCACCTGGTGTACTTCCTGCACCTGGATCGTTCTAAAGAGCAGCGCGATAACGTGATTGCGTTCGTGTTCGCAGGCTTAGTAATCCTGCTGCTGGTTGGCTTGTCGATATGGATCATGTTCAGCATCCATACGTTCATGATGGCGAAGTGAGGTAAGACCCGATGTCGCTTAAGCACTTTATCCAAATCACCAAACCGGGGATCATTTTCGGTAACGTGCTTTCTGTGGCGGGCGGTTTCTTCCTGGCCTCCAAGGGACATGTCGATCTGGCCATCTTCCTGGCTGCGATGATCGGTACGTCCCTGGTGGTTGCTTCCGGTTGTGTCTTCAACAACTGCATCGACCGTGACATCGATATCAAGATGGAGCGCACCAAGAATCGCGTGCTGGTCCAGGGCCTTATCTCCCTGAAGCTGGCACTGATCTACGCGACCGTTTTGGGTGTTGCCGGTGTGGCACTGTTGTACAAGGTGGCCAACCCGTTGGCGGCGCTGTTTGCCGTGATCGGCTTTGTCATCTACGTCGGCCTCTACAGCCTGTACCTCAAGCGCAAGTCGGTTCACGGCACGCTGGTGGGCAGTCTGTCGGGGGCGATGCCGCCGGTGATTGGTTATGTGGCTGTAACCAATAGCTTCGACATGGCCGCGCTGGTGCTGCTGGTGATGTTCAGCCTGTGGCAGATGCCGCATTCCTACGCCATCGCGATCTTCCGTTTCAACGACTACCTGGCTGCATCGATTCCGGTTTTGCCGGTCAAGCGTGGCATCCAGGTTGCCAAGAAACACATCCTGCTCTACATCCTGGCTTTCCTCGTGGCGACCTTGATGTTGACCTTCAGTGGCTACGCCGGCATGAGCTACCTCGCCGTCGCGGCTGCCATGGGCATGTACTGGTTGTACATGGCCTGGACAGGCTACAAGGCGGTGGATGACACCGTCTGGGCGCGCAAGCTGTTCGTGTTCTCGATTTTCACCATCACCGCGCTCAGCGTGATGATGTCCCTGGATTTCCAAGTGCCGAAAGAGCTGTTGCTGACCTACGCACACTGAGTGTCTGAGTAGCAAAAGGCCCCGCCTTCGAAAGAAGCGCGGGGTTTTTTATTGAGTGACCTTTAAACTATGCCCACATCCTACCCATGCAGGACGCAGAACGATGAGTAAAAAAGCCGTAATCGTGTTCAGTGGCGGACAAGACTCCACCACCTGTTTAATCCACGCACTGCCGCACTACGATGAAGTGCACTGCATTACCTTCGACTACGGCCAACGCCATGTGGCGGAAGTCGAAGTCGCCCAGCAGCTTGCCAAGCAGTTGGGGGCCACCGTTCACAAAGTGATGGACGTGTCGTTGCTCAACGAGCTGGCCATCAGCAGCCTGACCCGCGACAACATTCCTGTGCCGACCGTGAACAGCTCAGGTGAAAGCCTGCCCAGCACCTTTGTGCCGGGGCGCAATATTCTGTTTCTGACCCTGGCGGCAATCTACGCCTACCAGGTGAAAGCCGAGACCGTCATTACAGGCGTGTGCGAAACCGACTTCTCCGGTTATCCGGACTGCCGCGATGAATTCGTCAAGGCGCTGAATCAGGCACTCAAGCTGGGCATGGAATACGACGTGCGCCTGGAAACCCCGCTGATGTGGCTGAACAAGGCCGAGACCTGGGCCTTGGCCGATTACCACCAGCAACTGGACTTGGTCCGCCAGCAGACCCTGACCTGTTACAACGGCGTCCTCGGCAGTGGCTGTGGCGAGTGTGATGCGTGCAACCTGCGTGCACGGGGCTTGAATGAATACCTGCAGAACAAGACGGATGTCATGCAGAACCTGAAGCAGAAGTTGCAGCTGAACTAAGGTGATGAAGCCGATGGGCAAGGCCCATCGGCGTGTTTCAATCAGGCAGCGTTGCCGGTGATATAGCGCTTGAACAACGAACGCGCGCCATAGGCCGGCAGAATATTAAAGAACGCAAAGCCCACCTTAATTGCGATCTGTACATAGATCATGCTCAGGATATCGCTGGTCTGCATGGCGCCGTAGAACGCAATAAAGCAGAACAGGAAGCTGTCGATAATCACCGCAAAGAACGTACTGAGGAAGATGCGCAGGTATAGGTATTTGGAATTAGTCAGCTCTTTGATCTTGCACAGCAAATACGAGTTAATGTTTTCCGACACCAGGAACGACACCGACGACGCGATCAACACCGACGACACCTGCACAATCACATCGTTATAGGGACCGTCGAGTTTCCAACCGGGCAAGCCGGGTAAGAAGGTGGAGCCGTAGAGCAAAATGATGATCATCGCGTTGCTGGCAAAGGCAAACAGGATGGCCTTCCTGGCGAGCCTCAGGCCAAAGTTTTCGTTGAGCAGATCCACGATCAGGAAGGTCAGCGGGTATAGGAAAGTGCCCGGCGTAACGATGATGTCGAGGGACTCGATGTAGATCGGTTTCGTCGCGGCAATGCTGGTGAAGATGTAAAAGGTGAAGAGCAGCAGGTTGAGGATGATGTAGATCATCCACGAACTTTCATTGCGATCGTTGAGGTCGTACGCCGTCACCGTGCCCGCTTGGGAGTAGTACTTCTTGTACAGGTTTTTAACTTCCATTTTATTCAAGTTATCCATGATTTCGCTGTTTAAGACTTCGCTCAACTTGACCCGAATGATCTTGCCCGTGGCGATGATCATGATCACCGCCAGGCGCTTGTCATTTTCGAAGCCCAGCAGTTTGTATTTGCTGTTTTCGATCTCGCTTTCATACGTGGTCATTGAAGCGCTCCTCAATGATATCCCCCAGTACACACAGACGTTCTGAGCTGGCGCAGGCTTCACGGCTGATGAACAGCGTGTGGGTAGCCCTGTCGAACACCAGTTTTTCCTTATCGTCGCTCGACGAACCCTTCTGGATGATCAACAGGTCACCCGGCTCATTCGCACCCGGTATAGGGCGCTCCAGTCGCACGCCGATCAGGTTGTGGGAGGTGCCGAAGTAGTACGTGAGCGGGAAGAGGGTAGCCAGTTCGCCAATGCGCTTATCCAAGTGCTGCATGACCTGGCTTTGCTTGAGCACCGGCACGGCTGCGGGGTTCATGTTGCCTTGGGGCGAGGCACTGCTCTCGATGATTTCCTTGGCTTCAAAATCGATGGTCTCGATTTCTTCGTAGGACACGCCGAAGAAGTCGGAAATCTTGCGCAGGGTCGACTGCTGAACATTGACGACCTTGCCTTCGAGGATGTTGTAGATCGTAGTGCGGGTCAGGCCGGCGGCGTTGCACAGCGACAGCTGGGTCTCGCCACGGCTCTTGATCAAGTACTTGATGTTGCTCTTCAAATGCTCGGTTTTTTCTCGTCTGTGCATCACGCGCTCACCACTTCCCTATAGTAAAAACCGTCGATCTTTGAAGACGCCGTATAGATTGTTTCAACAGTGAAACGCCCATCCAGGGCGTTTCATACGTCGCGGCGGGCGCAAGTGTTGCACGCGTGCGACCTAACAATAAAGTCCCGGATGCGAGGGATCCGCATTGCGCAAGGCAAATGGCCATCCGCTCGGTAAGGGGGGACAAAAGCGAACATTTAATTTGGAAAATGTTTAATTTCCTGTTTAATTGAACGCCACGGTTCAGGACGAACTGATACGCAGCGACCAAGGAAAGGACACCCGCCATGGCATTCAATACCGTACACCTGCAGGATCAGGCTGACCTGTTGCGCCGAGGCATGGCGGACTTGCGCGCCGAGGACCTGGAACTGGCGATGTTGCTGGACGCCGAAGTGGCGCGCCAACATCGCACGCTGTCATTGGTCGCGTCCTCCTGTGCAGTCAAGCCTCGCACCCTGGCGGCTTCCGCGTCCGCACTGGTCAACGTTACTGCTGAGGGCGCGCCCGGCAAGCGTCATCGCGCCGGCTGCGAGAATGTCGATCTGGTTGAGTCCCTGGCGATCCGCAGGGCGCGTGAACTGTTCGACGCCCACTACGCCGGTGTGCAATCGCACTCGGGTTCCAACGCCAACGCTCAAGTGTTGTCCGCCCTGCTTGAGCCGGGTGATACCTTGCTGGGCATGGCCCACGATCACGGAGGTCACCTGACCCACGGCAGCCCCGCCGTGTTTACCGGGGCCTACTACAAAGCGATTCGCTACGGCACCACTGCCGAGGGCCTTATCGATTACGAGCAGGTGCGCAGCCTGGCGCTGGCCCATCGTCCACGGATCATCATTTGCGGCGCATCGGCTTATTCGCGTGTGCTGGATTTCGAGCGGTTTCGTGCGATTGCCGATGAAGCAGGCGCGATCCTGTTGGCCGATATTTCCCATATCGCAGGGCTGGTTGTGACCGGTCGCCACCCCAGCCCGATTAACGCGGCTCACGTCACGACCACTTGCACTCACAAACAGTTGGGTGGCCCGCGTGGTGGGCTGATCCTGTCCGGTCGCGACGCCCATACCAAGGTGCCTGGCTTGAAGGCGACTTTCAGCCGTGTGCTGGATCAAGCCGTCTTCCCGCGTATGCAGGGCGCGCCGGCGGTCAACATGATCGCCGCAAAAGCCGCGGCGCTCGGCTACGCAATGACGGCGGAATTCGACGTTTGCATGGGGCGGGTTCGCGCCCTGGCCGACGAAGCGGCCTACGCGTTTCAGGCCCATGACTATGACGTCGTCGGTGGGCGCAGCGAAAACCATACGGTGTTGATTCGTTTGCGCGGGGACATGACCGGTGCCATCGCTGAGTCGGCGTTGGAAGGCTGCGGAATCGTTGTGAATAAAAGTCGCGTACCCGGCGAGACCCGTTCGTCTGCCGTTGCCAGCGGCCTGTGTATTGGCACAGGTTCCATGGCCCAACGCAATGTGGATGCCGATGGCTGTCGGCAAGTCGTCGATCTGGTGTGCCGGGTACTCAACCAGGTGACGCCGCTTGGTGAATACGAGTACCACTTCGATCCCACTGCGCAGGCGCAATTGCGCTCTGAACTTGAGCATTTGTGTGCCAAATACCCCATCGCGGACTATTGGGAGCACTGAAAGCCCGCCCATGAAAAAGCCCCGTCGTCGAAAGTCGTACGGGGCTTTTTCATGGGCGCTCGGTTAAATCCGCTGCGTATTGTCTCGTCATACTCACTTGTACGAGCAGTGCGAATCCATCATCCGCCTACAAGGAGTAGTCACCATGGTCAGCGTTAGTCGTCGATCCCTTCTCGCCCTCAGCGCCGCCCTGCCTTTACTCGGGCGCCTGGATTGGGCGGTGGCCGCGTCGTCGGCAACCAAGACTGACAAAGTGCTGCTCAACTACAACGAAAGTCCCTACGGGCCCTCGGCAGCGGCCCGCGAAGCGATGCAGCGCGGCATCGACACTGCAGGGCGTTATCCGTACAAACACATGTACGCCCTGGCCGAGTTATTTGCACAGCAACAAGGGATTGCCGAAGATCAAGTGGCGGTGTTTTCCGGCTCCATGGCCGCACTGCGCTACGCGGTGCTAGCGTTTACCAGCGAAACCCGGGGCCTGGTGATGGCGACGCCGTCCTACGAGGTACCACGCCAGGCCGCCAAATCGCGCAAAGCGCCGGTGAAAGAAGTGAACCTCAACGCCGAGCATGCCCACGACGTCCAGGCCATGCTCGCGGCTGACCCCCAGGCCGGCATGCTCTACCTGTGCAACCCCAACAACCCGACGGGCACCGTGACGCCGACCGAGGCCATCCGCCAGGCTTTGGCGAACAAACCCAAAGGCTGTGTGCTGGTGGTGGATGAGGCTTACATCGACTTCGCCGATACCCCAAGCGTGGTGAGCTGGGTCAAGGACAACGACGATCTGCTGGTGCTGCGTACCTTCTCGAAAATCTACGGCATGGCCGGCGCTCGCCTGGGCCTGGCGATCGGCCATCCGGCGCTGCTGGAGCGCTTGGCGGTATTCGGCGGCGACAACGTCCCGGCCGGCTCGTCCTTGCTCGGCGGCCTCGCCAGCCTGGAGGATGTGAAGGTGCTGCCCCAACGCAAGGCGCTCAACGCGCAACTGCGCGAAGAAACCATCACCTGGCTTAAGGGCCGTGGCTTCACTTGCACGGCATCCCAGGCCAACTGCTTCATGATTGACGTGAAGCGCCCGGCAGAGCAGGTCATCGACACACTGGCCGCCCACGGCGTACTGATCGGACGAGTGTGGGAAAACTGGCCGCAGTGGGTGCGGGTCACGGTGGGGAATAAGCGGGAGATGGCGCGGTTTCGCGAAGTGTTTGCGGCGCAGATTCAGGGCGCCAGCTGATACCGCGCAAAAAAAATGTGGGAGAGGACTCCCACATTGATCCGAGGGTGTTGGTTACTGCTGCGCGATGCTGTAACCCGCAAACGCCGTCTGCTGTTGCAGTGCAGTAATCACGCTCTTGCGGCTCAGCGGCTGCTCGACGCCGGCGTTGTCCACAAAGCTTTCGACTTGCAGCTCGGCTTCATCGCCTTCACCCACAAAGCTGAAGCCCAGGAACTCGAACGCCTCGCGGTCGACGTTCAACTTGGAACGTGGCGTGCGCAGCGGCAGCGTGACGCTGATGCCGTCCTTGCTGATCACAAACACTTCAGCTTCTTTCTTGGGGCGAGCCGCCTTGCCCTTGCCGGCGCTTGGGTTGCTGATGGCCTGGTGAGACTGGTTCAGCACCTTGAGGGCCAGGCCGTAAACCAGTTCCTGAAACTCGGGGTCGTCCTTGAAGCTGGACAGGATGCGGCTGATGGAGAATTTGCTGCTCAGGTCTTCCAGCGCGATGTTATCGGCGGCTTCGGCGTCCTTGAGCTGCTTGAGCTGGCCCATCAGGTCGTAGGCCTTGTCGTCGTCGAAGGCGTCGTGGGCCTGGCGGATGGCGACGCGCAGTTCGCGGATCTGGTCGCTTTCCTTGGAGGTGTGAAAGGCGTCCAGCACCATCTCGCTGATGATCTTGGCGGCTGGCACGTGCTGTGAAAGATTGATGGCGTTTTCGTATTCAGCTTTGGCGTGCAAGGCGACTACGGATTCTTCGGCGGAGTGTTCGGTGTAAGAATCGGACATTGAAATTTCACTACTTCAGTAAACGGGGAAGACAAAAAAGCGTCGCGCATTTTCAGGGGGGAGGGGGATCAGGTCAAGGCAGCACAATGCCCCTATCGCGGCGCAAGGCTGCCGACCGGCGGATACGGGCGTTAAACCAATTGCTTGAGGCACGCTTGAAGAATATCCAGTCCTTCTTCCAGCACCGCAGGCTCAATGGTCAGTGGCGCCAACAGGCGAATGATGTGCCGCGACCTGCCGCTGGGCATCAATAGCAACCCGGCGTCTCGCGCCAGGCTCAACAATTGGGTCAGTTGCTGAGGCGCTGGCGTGCCGTCGGTGCTGGTCAGTTCGATGCCGCGCATGGCGCCGACGCCGGTCAGGCGGCCCAGGTACGGCGACAGGCGCTGCGAACGCCAGGCTTCATAACGGCCGACGATCGCTTCTTCCTGCTGCGAGCCCCACTCCTGCAAATGCTCATCGGTCATTGCATCGAGGGTGGCCAGCGCCGCTGCGCAGGCAATGGGGTTGCCGGAGTACGTACCGCCCAACCCACCTTTGGGCAGGTTATCCATCAACGTCTTGCGCCCGACCACTGCGCCCAAGGGGACGCCGCCGGCGATGCTTTTGCCGAGCAGGATCAGGTCCGGTTCTATCCCCAGGCGCGAGAAGGCAAAACGCTGGCCGGTTCGGCCGAAGCCGGATTGGATTTCGTCAGCGATCAACAGGATGTCGTGTTCATCGCAAAAGCGCCGCAGCGCCTGAGCGAACTCGATATCCAAGGCGAGGAATCCGGCTTCGCCCTGCACCGGTTCGATGATGAAACAGGCTACGTCGCTGATATCGATTTCCACACTGAACAGTCGATCCATAGCCTTCAGTGCCTCAGCGCAGCTCACGCCGTTATCGGCGCTGGGGTAGGGCAGGTGATACACCGGGCCGGGCAGGACGCCGACCTTTTGTTTGTAGGGCGCCACTTTGCCATTGAGGTTGAGAGTGGCCAGGGTGCGGCCGTGGAAGGCACCGTCAAAGGCGATCACTGCAGTGCGGCCGGTGGCGCCGCGGACGATCTTCAAGGCATTTTCCGCGGCTTCCGCGCCGCTGTTGGTGAGCATGCCGCTGACGGGGTAGTTCACTGGGATAAACGCTGTCAGGCGATCCATGAGTTCGATGTACGGCGTGTGCGGCGCGGCGTTGAACGCATAGTGGGTCAACTTCGTCGCTTGTTCACGAATAGCCTCCACCACACCGGGATGGCAATGGCCGAGGTTAAGCACGCCGATGCCGCCGACAAAATCGATATAGCGCTTGCCCGTGGTGTCCCAGACTTCGGCGTTCTTGCCGTGGCTGAGGCTGATGGGATGAACGATGGAAATCGACTGGCTGATGGTTTCGCGGCTCATGAATCTCGGACTCGGCAGTGGCGGGCGTCGTTTTATCTAAGCCGCAGGCCAGCCCTTGTCGCAAACGAAATAAAGTCGCCGGGTCATTCCAAATCGGAAGGAGCCATTGCCAAAAGTCGTTTGTGGCAACGCGCTGAACCCGTCAAGCGCGGCCTCAATGCGCTGTGGAGCAGAGGCGGCATTCAGTACCCGCCGCCAGTGCGTTGACGGGCTTGAACTACTCCGACACCCCATCTTTCCCCGCCGCTTTGGCGCGATACAGTGCCTGGTCGGCACGCGCCATCAGGGCGGCGGGAGATTCATCCATGCGCCGCTCGGCCACGCCCAGGCTCAGGGTGACGGTGAGATCTCCGCGCATCGGGATCTTGCGCATCGTTCGGCAGATGTTCTCAGCCAACGCCCTGGCGGTTTCCAGTGAGCTTTTGGGCAGCACCACCATAAACTCATCACCTCCCCACCGAGCCAGCAGGTCGCCTGGGCGAATGCACCTCTCCAGGCATTCCACGACGTGCACCAGGGTTTGGTCGCCCACGCCGTGGCCATGTCGGTCATTGATTGGTTTGAAGTCATCGATATCCACCGCGATCAATGCCAACGGCAGGCGAAAACGTTGTGCGCGGCCGCACTCTTCCAGCAGGACTTTTTCCAGGCGGTAGCGGTTGGCGACGAGAGTGAGGGCGTCCCGTTCGGCCAGGGAGCGGTTCTCGTTCAGCTGTAGTTGTAATTGCTGATTGACCCGCGACAGCTCGCGCGTCCGCTCGGCCACCAGTGCCTCAAGGGATTGATTGCGTCGCTCCAACTGTTCAACGGAGGATTTGCGCAGATCGATGTCGCGATGGGCGCCCACCATCCGAGCTACCGAGCCGTCCTCATTGCGCGCAATGACATAGCCGCGATCCTCGATCCATAGGTAGCTGCCATCTTTTTTGCGGCAACGGTATTCGGTTTGGTAGTGAGGGGTACGCTGGTGGACGTAGTCATCGAACACCGTCATCACACGGGGGTAATCGTCCGGATGGATAACGTTTTCCCAGGTAAATACGTTGTTTTCCAGGGAATGGCGAGGGTAGCCCAGCATTTCGTACCAGCCTGGGTTGCGGTAGACGAACCCGGTATTGGCGTTCCAGTCCCAGATGCCGTCGCTGACCAGCTCCAGTACGGCATGCAACATGTCGGCGTTAAGGTGGGAAAAATCATGGTCCAGCGGGTTGTTGCCGGAAGTATCGTCCATCTGCGCATTCCTTGCGTGGGCAGGCGCCTAGGCCTGCCAATGTTGTCGCCGATACTCCGTGGCTGGGGCTACTGTACAGCGGGGATTGAAGGCTTTGAATAGGATGGGTGTGCTGCTTTTGGATGATGGCTATTGGCTATTGCTGCGGCGCCACCATCCTTGTTCGAGGTTTGCCGTCCGCGTTGTGCTGGTAAATAGCCTCAGGCTGCCCCCTTTCGTTGAAAAACACTTGGCCAATTCCGGCCGAATTCCATAACCGTTCACCGGCTTCGGCATGTTCCGGGATATGGGGGACCACCTGCATGGTGCGGCGGCGAGTGAACCAGTTCAGGGGCGATCGCGGCGAATAAAGCCAGCGGTTGAGGCGGTCGAACCATTCCAGCAATCGCGGTGGGAATTCGTTCTTGATGCCGCTGCTGGTGATCTGCCAGATTCTGGGGCCGGCGTTGCGGTGGCGGATCAGCACTTCATAGACAAACGAGTAGTGCACGTCGCCCGAGAGGATCACGTAGTTACCCGGCGTGCGCGAGTGGCGGAAGATGTTGAGGATGACCTGAGCTGCGCCGCGATGAGCCATCCAGTTCTCGGCGTCCACCAACAAAGGATGGCCGCACCAACTGAAGATTTTTTGCACGGTCTCGATCAGCTTGACGCCAAAAATCGGCGCGGGAGAGACGATGATGGCCGAGGGATGATCGAGCAGCTCTTGTTGCAGTTCGCTCAAGGCTTCCCAGTCAAGGAGGCCTGATGGGTGCTTGAGCGTGAATTCGCTGCGCCAGCGCCGGGTGCGGGTGTCGAGCACCACCAAGGCCGGCGTTGTGGGCAGGACGTAATGCCACTGCTGGAACTTCAGCAGTGTCTCCACCAACTGGTCGTGCGCGAGCGCGTCCAAGTGATTGTCCTGCGTGTGGGTGACCAGTGTCTGCGTTTGGCCCACCAGCTCAACAAAGGCATCCGGGTTATTCCCCCAACCCTGGCACAGCAGGTAGGCGAGCAGCGCGTTACCTATGATGCGTTTGGAAAACGGATGGCCGTAGGCGGTTTCTTCCCATTGGGCGCTGAGGTTCCAGTCGTCGGTGATGTCGTGGTCGTCAAAGATCATCAGGGTGGAGAGGTGGGCAAATACCCGTGCTACGTCCGGCAAACCCTCACGGAATGTATCCAGCGTCACTTGCTCACGCGCATAGCGCGATGACTCCTCGGCGCTCAGTTGCGGCGGTTGTGGGGTGATCATGTTCCAAGGCGCAGGCGACCACACCAGCAAGTACATCGCCATGACTTCGGCGAAGGTCACCAGATGGTTGTCGGCGGTGCTGCTGGTGAAAATCGGTTTTTTCACGCCGCCGAAAAAACGTTCACGCAGGGTCTCGTTGCTGTCCAGCGCCGGGAGCAGATCGGCGCGGTTGTAGTAGCTGGCGTGATGCCCGTAGAGGCTGGCGCTATCGTCTACCACGGCGCCTTCCAGGTATTCGTCGAACAGGCCCAGGCGCGCAATCAGCCCATGGATCGCGCGCAGCATCGGCCCGGCGACATCGTCGGCATACACTTGGTCGCCGCTCATCATCAACAAGGCCGGGCGCTCGGTTGGGTTCTGCGCATTGGCCAGCAGGCGATCAACGCAAAGCAGGCCTTCGTCGGCACTGTGGTGAGGTTTGCGGCACGAGCCGTGCACCAGTTGATGGATACGGCTGTGCAGCACGAAGCTCGGGTATTGGGCGTTGGCGTACAGCAAGTGGGGCGCCCACTGGGCTATGCCGGTGCCGTCGACGAGCAAGTCATAGTCGATGATCACATCCTGCGGCAGCGCCTTTTCCAGCCGTATATCAATCAGATGGACAAACGCCTCGCGACCCACCTGCACGACTTGGCATTGGTCCTGGCCCAGCGGGATATCCAGGTGCTGCTCGGCAGATTGCAGCCTCAGGGTCAGGGTTAACGCTCGGCTTCCCACCAGCCACAACACCAAGCGTTGGGGTTCCAGGCGCCGCAGCAGAGGGCCGGCGAGTACGGCGGGCAAGGTGTCGGGATGTGGCATGCAGTAAAAGGCTCCGGCCAGGGTTGAACCGGAAAGGTTAGCGCAACGGATGTCAGTGTTTTGTTAAGACGCGACGACCTACAAAGACGAGGGGCAGTGCACTGCCCCTCGTACGACGGTTTAAGGCAAGTTGCCCTTGCCCAGGCTGTCTAGGCTGCCGGTATTCCTGTGTCGGCCATCGCGCGCCGAACCGTCAGCGTCCTGAGGTTCGAGCTGCGATTGAGGGCCGTCGATGCTGCGCTTATTGCGTTGAAGGGGGGCGTCGTCATGCGGTGCAGTGGGGTATTGAGCAGGCAGAGGGGGAGAATTTATAGGGCCGAGCATGGAAGTATCCTTCTATCAGTCGAGGGTGACTTCGCCCTGTTGAGCGAAGTGGCGACAAACTTATAGAGGAGGAGGGGCGTCGAGCTATAAACGCCCTGCTGCAAGATATGACGGAGGTTGAGGCCGCTCTCTAGAGCAGGCCATGTCTGGTTATTGCCAGAGACCCCTTGCCACAAGGTCGCTGGCGCTTAGGTCGGTGAGTTTTCAATTACGTTCGGCACCGTAAACCGGAACTCGCTGCCGCGCCCCACTTCACTTTCAGCAATGATCTTGCCGCCGTGGGCGTGGACGATGCCCTGGGTGATGTAGAGCCCCAAGCCACTGCCCGTTGGATTGTTTTCGGTCTGGGTCCAATAGCGGTCGAACACATGGGGCAATTGCTCCGGCGCAATGCCTTCGCCGGAGTCGCGCACCGAAAACACGGTCTCCTCACCATTGCTCATGGCACTGATGCCGATAGTGCCTTGGCGCGGCGTGAACTTGATGGCGTTGCCGATCAGGTTCGACAGCACCTGGAACATCCGCTCAGGGTCGCCGTTGATCACCAGATCAGGCTCGGCGCTGAACGACAGGTCGATGCCTTTTTCCATCGCCAGCGGTGCGAGCAACGAGTAAGCCTCTTCGAACATCTGGCTCACATCCAGCGCCACTGGCTTGACCACATAGCGCCCGGCCTCGATTTTCGAAGTGTCGAGCAAGTCTTCCAGCAGCACATTCATACGCCCGGCGGCTTGCTGCATGGTGTCGATGGCCGTGGAAATCCGCCGCGACGTGTGTGGGCCATCGGAGCTGAAGGCCTTTTGCATCATGCCGCACAACATCGAAATGACCGTCATCGGGTTGCGCAAGTCGTGGGATACCACCGCCACCAGTTCATCACGGGCGCGCACGGCTTGTTGCTCACGCGCTACCTGGCGTGCCAGGTCGTTTTCCAGGGCGGAGCGACGCAGGTCATTGGCGGCAAACAGGTCACCATGGCTCCACTTGGTGGAGATGCCGGCCATTTCCACTTTCCAGATTTCAAACGAAGTGCGTGGGCGAAGGCGCAAGCCAGAGTCGGAGTTTTCCAGATCCAGTGGCTTGTTCGGGTCGCCGCTCCAGTTGATGTTCTCCTTCACTTCCGGGCGGAACCACAGCACACCGTTATCCACCGGTTTAGGCAGGCTCATGGCCAGGACACCGCTGGCCATCTGCTGAAACTCAGCGGCCGGCGGGTAGACGGAGGCCAGGTTATGGCTTGAAAACACCGTATCGCCGCTCTCTTGAAGCCACTTGTGCAACGCGCGGATCTGCGCCGGTTCAGGGCAGTTGCCGTAGCGGTGCAGTTGCTTGTCTTCGATGATCGCCACTCCGCCGGACAGGGTCAGGTCCATCAGCACTTGGCCTTGCAGGGCCAGGCCATCGAACACGTTGTCCGCCGAGGCTTTCATCGCCTGATCCAGCAACGCCAGGGCCTCGACCTTTTCCTCGCGCTGGCGGCTCAGGTCCAAGGCTTCCATGGCGCTGATCTGCAATGACAACACCTGGCCGATGGTCTGGCAGGCGGTGCGCAACTCGTTGGGCACCAGCAGCGGTTCACGGTTGCCGCAGCTGATCAGGCCCCAGAGTTTGTCGCCCTTCATCAGCGAGATGCTCATGGACGACAGCACACCCATGTTCTGCATGTACTGACAGTGAATCGGCGACACACTGCGCAGGGTGGCGAAGCTGAGGTCCAGCGGCTCACCGTTGTCCGGGCGCAGTTTGGGCAGCAGTGGCACTGGCTCGTAGGCCGCGTTGGGAATGATGCGCAACCAGTTGGTGCGATACAGCTCGCGGGCCTGCTCGGGAATATCGGACGCGGGGAAGAACAGCCCGTTGAACAGTTCCATGGACGGCGCGGACGCTTCGGCGATCACTTGGCCGTGGCCTTCCTCTTCGAAGCGGTAGATCAGCACGCGGTCGTAGCCGGTCATGGCTTGGATTTCATGCACGCTGATTTCGTACAGCGCTTGCAGGGTTTTCGCCGCCTGCAAACGTTGCAGCATCTTGCCCAAATCACTGGTGCGACGATTCATTGCACGCGGCTGGAAATTCTCCAGCAACGGTTCGAATTCCAGTATCAGGACGCCCTGATGGCGATGCAGCAGGCCATCGAACTTGGCGCCGTTGAAAGTAACGTGCAGCGGCGGCGCGTCGATAAAGTTGTTGTGCTCGACCATGTGTTGCACAGCCTTAGCGTGCTCTGCGCCCAGCAACCGGTGCAGCGGCTGGTCCAGCAGCGTCTCCGGTGCATGATTGAACAGGCTGGCGACGTTGGCGCTGACTTGGATGATCTGCAAGCCGGGGTCAGACAGCGTCAGCAACACACCATGGGGCTGGATGGCCCCCGGAATGCGAATAGGCTCGTCCGCACAGTTGGCAAGCAGCTCTTCAAAATCATCGGGTTTCATAGCAATACCTCCTGGCTGTCGAGCCATTGCTCAAAGCAGCGGAATGTCGAACGGGCCGCGTCTACCGCGTGTTGTTTGGCTGGTGCGTCCAGCGGCTGGTGGCCCAGATAGTCGAGAAAGTCTTTCCAGCGCCGACCAGTCTCGGGGCCATACACATTGAGAAACGCACCGCCGTTATCGGCGTCCAGATCCAGGCGCTGAGCCATTTCCCGGCGCAGTACCTGGCCGCCCAGCGTAGCGCCTTCGAGCACATACAAGGCGCCCAGGCAGGCAGCAGGGGTATCGAGGAGCGGCAGTTGGGTGCAGCGGGGCAGGTCGTTGATAGCCATGTCATTCAGGCCAAGGGCGAGAAGATCGCTCAACAGAGTGGGCGTTTTCACACGCAGTTCTGTGTCATAGCCATCAGGGATCAACTCACAATCGTACAGCGCTGCTTCCATTGGCCTATAAAACCCGTAATACGCCTGGAGCAAGCGTCGAAACCAGTCGGCATTCAGGTATTCGCTGAAAAACGGCAGGCGCTTTTCCAGCGCTACATGCAGCAGGGCCGTGCCTGTGCGCAACGCTTCCAACAACGAGGGCACACCACCGTCAGGGGCCTGTGAATGCATTCAATAAGCTCGAACTGTGGGCCTGCCGGCCATAAATGACGCATAGAATTGGGCAGTGATTCTACACACCTCATGGCCATTGGCTGTACGCACAAGGCGAAAAGCCTGACCAGCGGATCAGAAAAGTCTCTCCTTGCTCATTAATGACCGCAGTGTTTGTCCCAAAGTTCGGCTTCAGTGATGTTGCGATGCTATCAATGCAGGTGCGGGCTTTGCTGGGTCAGTGCCGTTTGCACGCACTCAATCAGGTGTTCGGCGCTCCACGGTTTCGGTAGAAACCGCACAGAGCTACCCAGTTCCGCCGCGATCTTAGTGTTGCCGGATGTCAGCACTACCTTTACCTCTGGCCAACGATGGGCCACTACCCGGCTCAAGTCATAGCCGTTGAGCAAACCTGGCATCTGAACATCACTGACAATCAAGTCGACCGGTTCATCATCCCGCTCCAGAAAAATCATCCCTTCATCCGCCGAAGGAAATGACGTCACATGAGCCCCAAAATCCTCAAGTACATCCACCATTAACGAGCGAATGATCTCGTCGTCTTCCAGTACTAAAATCGATGGCTGAGCCATGATCGTTACTCCACCATCAGGGTTCAGTAAGGTGGAGTGGAAGACCATCGGATAGGTTCGATTGGATATGTCCAAAACGATGGGTGGTTACTCAGAGGGGTCTATTTTGCTTGTTTGCGGGGAGGTGCGGCACGATCCCTGTGCTCTGCAATGCACGCAAAAGGCTGTCGACCCTGAATGCTCCCCTGATCGAGCGTGGACCGAAGCGCTGATCTGGATGGGCATGCGTTCCTGACAAACAGGCATAATCGCCCGCATTCGCCGATGTGGAGTTCCCATGAAGTACGTCCTGCTCACCCTCGCCCTGATCCTCAACACCCAGTCAGCCCTCGCGGCCGGCGACGCCGAGGCGGGTGGCAAGCTCTTTACCAAGACCTGCGGCGGCTGCCACAGCGTCGGCGAAGGGGCGCGCGGTGGGTTCGGCCCGGAACTCAACGGCATCATCGGCAGGCCTGCCGGCACCACCACCGACTATCAGTATTCTGACGCGATGAAAAACTCCGGCGTGGTCTGGACGCGGGACAAGCTCGCCGCCTATATCGAGGCACCGAAGCAGGTAGTGAGCGGTACGCGGATGATCTTTTGGGGCATCAGTGATCAGGAGAAAATCGACAACATCCTGGCCTACCTCGAAACCTTCCAACCCAAATAATCACTCCCGTACATTTCTGAACAGCATCAACCGCGCGCTCTCATGCAGCCCACGGGTCAGCGCCTGCAAACGCTGAAACTCTGCGGGATGTTGCGTTGCCACATCCTCTCGCGGTGTCTTTGAGGCCAGGTCATGCAGGGTCGGTGAGCTGCCGTCGTGTTGCATTTGCAACAGGAAGTGTTGGGTCACGCCGCCGATGATTGGGAACGTTCCCTCACGCAACACCAGCGGCACCACGCGTTCCCCTTCCGGAGCAGGCTGTTGGATATCCCGGCCCATGGCGCCATTGGTGAACGGCACGCCTGCCATGCCCGCAACGGTCGGCAACAAATCCGCCAGGCCCACCGCCTGTTCGATCACCCTAGGTGCCAGGCCCGGCGCGTGGATCAACAGCGGCACGTTGTTGCTTTCCAGCCCTAGTTGTTCAAAGGCAGGCGCCATGTGCGGGATCTGGCTGATGCGCGTGTTGTGGTCGCCGAAGAACACAAAAATGCTGTTGTCGTAGTAACCACCGGCCTTGGCGATTTCCATCAAGCGGCCGATGTTGTAGTCGAGCAGGC
Organism: Pseudomonas sp. Irchel 3H9; assembly: GCF_900187495.1. Taxonomy (NCBI): domain Bacteria; kingdom Pseudomonadati; phylum Pseudomonadota; class Gammaproteobacteria; order Pseudomonadales; family Pseudomonadaceae; genus Pseudomonas; species Pseudomonas sp. Irchel 3H9. Next base: position 98,472 of record NZ_FYDK01000010.1, read on the forward strand.
GCACTGCGTTGTATTGCTCGACACTGCGCGAACCGGCTGCCTGGACTTGCTCCAGGGTCACGTTCGCCACCTGGAAACCGTCGTTGTCTTTGGGAATCGTGAAAGGTCGATGGTTGCCGGAGGTTTGCAGGTAGGCGAAGAACGGCTGGTCCTTGGGCATCCTGCTCAACAGTTCGTCACCTTCCTTGAACAGGTCCAAGTCTGAAATACCCCACACATCCACCCGTGGCGATTGCCAGTCGCTCTCTTCAAACAGCTGCACGTCGTCGATGCTCTGGCGGATCAGCGCGTTGATGTTCGCCCAGCCGGCGTTGCCGCCGATCATGTAGAACTTCTGATAGCCCTCGAATGCGTTGATCAGCGTGTGTTGCCGGGTGATCAGCGGATTGCGCGTGGCAGTCTCCTGGCGGGTGACGTCGGGCACGCCGGTGATGCTGGCCCAGACAGTCTTGGCGGTGCCGGTGACCGGTACGTAGAAGTGCTTGAAGAACCAGCTTTGGCTGGCCAGTTTATCTAGGTTCGGCGTGGGATTGAGCGGGTTGCCGTAGGCCCCGACGGCGCTCGTGCCAAGGGATTCGAGCATCACGAAGATCACGTTCAGCGGGCGCTCGCCGGCCAGGCGATAGGGCTGCACACCCTGGTGGCGGGTGAAATTCAGTTGCTGGGCGTCCGGTTGATCCACCCCCAAGTACTGGGCGACTTGCGGGTAATGCTTACGCACCTGGGCTTCATCGAACTGCGATTGGCCGACCTTGAGGGTGTCGTACAAAAACAGCACCGGGTTGAGGCCCACGGCGGCCACCTGGCTGTTGCCGGAAAAGAACGCATCGCTCCAGCGCAGCGGCACCGGGTTTTCCAGGTTGAGGTTGGCCACGCGCCCCAGCAGGGCGAGCAGCACGGCGACCACGCCAACCACTGAGACTGACGTCACCGCCCATCGATTAATGGGGGTTGGCGCACGGTCCAGGGTCAGGCGCTCCAGGCAGATCAACGCCCATACCCACAACCCCACTGCCGCCAGCCAGCAGGCGGTTATCCACAGCACTGGATAGGTTTCCCACACCATCTGTTGTGAAATCTGTGCGTCTTGCAGGTAGCGCAGCACCGTCGCATTGATACGTACGCCGAGGTAGGCGTAATGGCCGAAGTCGATGATGTACACCAGGCCGATCATCGCCAGTGCGACCACCAGGTAGGCACGTGCCAGCCAGCGCAGGACTGGCAGCGTGGTGAGGTTCCAGCGCGGCAGCCATGCCAGCACGGCCAGCGGCAGCAGCAGCAACACCGCCAGGCGCAGGTCGAAACGCAGGCCGATGCCGAGGGTTTCCAGCAGCGCCGGGGTTGTCACATCGAGGCCGGAAAAACCCAGCACAAACACCAGTCGCAACGCAGCCAGCAGCACAAACACCAACCCAATCGCGCCCATGCCGTAGCGCAGGCGACGTGATTGCAACGCACTCATCAAATTTTCCATTCTTTAAAGCAGTACAGTTTGAGTTGCATTAATCCAGCGACGACGCAGTAGGCTGCCAAGAGCGGATCAACCAGATAATCCCAATAGTTCTCTGAGGCCTTGAGCCGCAATGCGAACGCCAGCGTGCCGATCACCAACATCCACACCGCCAGCGCATTGCGCAGCCACAGCATCAACAGCGCCGCCACCGCGACCAGCACAATCATCGGTCGAGGGTTGAAGCCCAAGCGGTACGGGTCGAAATAGGTCAGGCCTAACGTGGCCGGGTAGAGCACCAGGCTCAGCAGGCCAAACAGCAGCAACATCTGCACCTGATGTGGTCGAGCCAGCGGCTGCACCACGCCCAGACGGCTCAGCGCAACCCACCCCAACAACACCAGCGTGCTGATCGCCAAATCATCGGTAAAACTGCGGACATAGGCCGCCAATGGCAGCTCATTGATCGGGATAACGCTCACCACCACCAGGACTGGCAGCAACCACGGTCGCCATCGGGCGGTAAATCGAAACGTGCTTAACAGCACAAACCCCAACAGCACAAAACTCAAATGCGCCTGCCATAGCAACACCATCACAGACGCTCCGCGAGCCAGGCTTCGTTGAAGCTGACATGTTTGATAAACGTGTTATTCCATGAGTACACCAGGTGGTACATACCGTCCGGGCTGCGGCTGAAGTACGGGTACTCGTACTCGAAATCGCAGCCACGGGGTTTGCACACGCGGTAGTCGAGGCTGCTGAGAAAACGTTGCTCCAGCGGTAAACGCTGCGCGCCGCTGGAGGCGCGAAAGCCTTCGCCGATGATCTCTTTATAAGCTTCGGGGGCGAACGGTTGGCCGAGCGGGTCCGGTGATTCGTCCAGTTGCACCACAGTGCGCCACTGGCTGAGCTGGGCGTCGGTGCCATAGAGGCTGAGCTTGAAGCGGCCGTCCTGCAGGTCATTGAGCGCCACCAGCAACCCATCGTCCACCGTGCCCACCGCCGCCAGCGACGAGTTAGGGTTGGCCGGTTCCAGCGGGTACGGCTGGCTCCAGGTTTGCCCGGCGTCTTCAGTGCGGCTGGCCAGCACGCGGTGATGGGTGTCGCCGGCATAGCGCAACATCGCCACGGCGCGTTGGCCGTCCAGGGGCACGATGGTCGGTTGCAGGGAATTCTTGCCGCGGCTGATACGGAATTTGTCGATCACCGCTCCGTCGGCGCTCAAGTACAGGTACTCGGCAAACTTGCCCATGAACTCGTGGTACACCGGCAGGCCGATGGAGCCGTCGGCGTGGAACACCGGCGCGGCGCGGACCAGGGTGCTGATATTGAAGAACGGCGAGGTCACCAGTTGCCGAGGGGCCGTCCAACTGGCCCCCAGGTCATCCGACACCATCACGTTGATCGCACTGGTGGCCCAGCCGCCGACTGACACCGACACATAAAACATCCACAGGCGTTTATCCGGCGCCAGGGCAATCACCGGGTTGCCGAGCTTACGGATATAACGCTGGGTTCCGTCGCGGGTGCTTTCCCGCGTGGCCAGCACCTGTTCGGCGCCCCATTCGCCGGTACGTGCATCAAAGCGCGCGGTGCGCACCTGCACATCAGCGGCACCTTCGCGTGAGCCGGCGAACCACACCGCCATCAAGTCGCCGCCGGGCAGGGCGGTCACGGATGAGGAGTGCACAAAGTCGGTGAGCTGGGTGGATACGAACCGGCTGCTGTACTGCGCCGGCGCCGCCACTTTTGCGGTGTTCGGGCTGGTCTGGGCAAACGGCGCCAGCACATGGGGCGGATGGCTTTGCCAGGCAGCGAAAAACACTGCCAGCAGGCTGCATATCAATAAGGCGGAGCGCATAGGGAACCTGTGGGTAAAAGGATTACTGCGCACGTTCATCCGGCAGGCGCTTCCTGCGACCGGTGAGCATGGATAACGGCAGGTTGTCCCGCACCTGGATACTTTCAAACACGGCAGCCAGCACATGCAGGCAAACCAAACCAAGCAGCGCATTGGCGGCGGTCTCGTGGACTTGCAGCGGCCAATCGGCGCCCCAGAGGGCATCGACTTCCTGCATCAAAAAGCCACTCACGCCGACGGTGAGTAATGCCAGCAACATCAACAGCATCACCAGCGCGCCAATCGGCGAATGCCCCAAGCGGTGTTGCGGCTTACCCTTGAGCAGCGAGCGCACGTGGGCATTCAGCCTTTTTGGCGTAGGCCAAAAGTCTGTCCACAGTGCGCTGCGCGGTCCGACAAATCCCCACACCGTTCGCACCAGCAGCCAGGCCATGGCGTAATAACCCAGCCAGACATGCCAGTCTTCGCCGGCTTCGTTGAAAAAGTAATTGGCGACGAAGACCCCGGCGATGGAGGCGTGGAACAGCCTCACCAGCGGGTCCCAAAGGCGTAGGGATTCGCCTGGCATCAGCCTTTGATCTCAGTCTTCACGGCCTTGCCGGTGACCGGGTCGTGGTAGATCTCAACTTTGCGCTTGTCCTTGTCGAACCCGTAGATCTCATAGCAGTTGCCATCAGTGACCTTGAACTTGCTGATGGTGTAGCCCTCGGCCTTGAGCTTGTCCTGGAAGGCTTTTTCGTCTTGCCATTGCGAGCGCTCGGCGGTGGTGCATTGCGGGCCGGCGAAGGCCAGGGGGCTGGCGAGGATCAGGGACAGCAGGAGAATTTTGCGCATGGAAAAGCTCTCAGCAAATGTGGGAGATTTCACAGTGCAAAACCAACCTTAGGGCAACCTTAGTTGGCAACGAGTCGTAACATCTTTGCTGAAATAGCCCCGGCCATAACCCGGCATGATGCCGCCGATTCCTACAGAGATTTTGCTATGCGCCTACTCCTTGTCGAAGATGACCGTGCCCTCGGCCAAGGGATTCGTGTGGCCTTGGGCGCCGAGGGCTACACCCTGGATTGGCTGCAGGATGGCGTTGCTGCGCTGCATGCGTTGCGCACGGAGAGCTTCGATCTACTGCTGCTGGACCTCGGCCTGCCCCGCCTCGACGGCCTCGACCTGTTGCAGCGACTGCGCGCCGAGCAACATGATCTTCCGGTGCTGATCCTCACCGCCCGCGACGGCACCGCCGAGCGCATCGCCGGATTGGACGCTGGCGCCGACGATTACTTGGTCAAACCCTTCGACGTCGAAGAGCTCAAGGCTCGCGTGCGCGCGCTGTTGCGCCGCAGCCAGGGCCGTGCGCAACCGATGCTCGAACACGCCGGCGTCAACCTCGACCCCGCCACCCAGCAGGTGCGTTACCTGGATGAGGACATCATCGTCACCCCCATGGAATATCAACTGCTGCACCAACTGATGGTACGCCCCGGCAAAGTGGTGACCCGCGAGCGCTTGTCTCGCGCGTTGTATGGCTGGCAGGACCGCGTCGAAAGCAACACCTTGGAAGTGTTGATTCACAACCTGCGTAAAAAGTTATCCACAGAGCTCATACGCACCGTGCGCGGCGTTGGCTATGTGCTGGTACTCAAGCCATGACCTCCGTGCGCGCGCGCATCCTCGTGCCGGTGCTGGTGTTGATCCTGCTCGGCGATGCCCTGATCAGTTGGCTGGTGCTGCGCGACAGTCACCACGAAATCGAAGAAGTCTACGACGCCCAACTCGCCCAAAGCGCGCGCCTGCTGCAAGGCGTACTGCGCCAGCGCGACCCCGGCGAGGCGGATTGGGACCGCTTGTACCAGGCGTTTGATCAGGCCATGAGCCGCGTGGGCGAAGAGGGCGTGGCTCATCCCTATGAAACTCGCCTGACCTTCCAGGTGTGGCGCAGCGACGGCCAGCTACTTGTACGCTCAGCCGAAGCGCCGGTGCTGGCAGCACCGCCCGCGACCCTTGGTTCCCACGACATCATGGACAACGGCAACGACTGGTGCGCCTTCCTCCTCGCCGACCCGCAACAGGGCCTGTTGATTTGGGTGGGCGAGCGCGACGACATCCGCCAAGACGTGATCCAACGCATCATGCGTCACACCCTCTGGCCGACCCTCATCGGCGTGCCGCTGCTGACGGTGTTGATCTGGCTGTTAATCGGTTGGGGTCTCAAACCCCTGCGCGCCATGGCACTGTCGATTCGTGGACGCAATTCCGACACCTTGCAACCGCTGCACCTCAAACCGCTGCCCTCCGACCTGGAACCCATGCAAACCGCGCTCAACCGGCTGTTGGTGCAGGTGGACGAGTTGTTGGAACGCGAACGCCGGTTCATCGCCGACGCCGCCCACGAACTGCGCACCCCCCTGGCGATCCTGCGTATCCATGCGCAAAACGCCCAAAGCGCGGAGACAGTGGAGCAACGACGCGAGGCATTGGAATTTCTGGTAAGCGGTGTCGACCGCGCCACCCGCATCGGCAGCCAGTTATTGACCATGGCGCGCATCGAGCCGCAGTTGAACAACCCTGTGCGCAGCCGTGTGCAATTGACAGAGTTAGTACGTGAAGAGTTGGCAGAACTTACCCCGCTGGCCATGGAGAAAGGTGTGGAGTTGGTGCTGGAGGGTGACGAAGAATGCTGGGTCGAAACCGAGCCCGTGGCACTGGCCATCGCCCTGCAAAATCTGGTGACCAACGCTCTCAACTTTTCCCCGCCGGGCAGCGAGGTGAAGGTGGTGATTGGTGCTTTTTGCCTGAGCGTGCAGGACCAGGGGCCGGGGATTGATGAAGCGGAAATCGGGCGTTTGTTTGAGCGGTTTTATAGCCGTGACAATGCCAATGGCGCCGGGTTGGGGCTGGCGATTGTCGAGATGATCGTCGGCAAGATCGGCAGCCGGCTGGCGTTGCACAACCTGGAGCGTGGTGGGTTGTGTGCGCGGTTGGTATTTAACGAAGAAATCCAGAACAGCAGCCCTTCAACTGCCTGAGCTGAAAGGGCATGTGTAGTGAGCGGGCTTGCCTCGCGCAGGTCTGCGAAGCAGCCCCAACTCGGCCACCGAGATTTTCCATAGGAACCGCAGGGCTTGGTTTCAGGGCCGCTTCGCGCCCCAGCGCGGGGCAAGCCCGCTCACCAGGGAGATCCTCGTCAGCCTTTAGTCGGCGAATGGAGTTTGAATGCCCCTTGGCCCACTTAGTCGTGTGAGGTAAGGAATAAGTCAAAGTGAGTGGGCAGCTTTAGAGCAATCGCTTTTTCTATCTTGAGTACTTGTTCTTCCGTCAATAGATAGTCAAATACGCAATCCTCCAGTTTCTCCCACCCCATGATGTCCATCAGGTCTTGAGTGGACAGAGGTAGCGCCTGTTCAAAGGACGCAAAGTCTTCGTTAGGCAAAACGCCCATAACTGAGTGGTTCATGGTTCTACCGTCCTTTCAGGCTTGGCTGGCTTACGTTGGTTACCGGTCAAATGATCGAACTCGCCGAGATGAATTCCGCGCTTGCAGTACTTTTCCACAGCGCCATGTTGAGCGTCCCATTCATAGATCGTCCCGTCGGGATCTTTCCATCTTGGGCGTTGGCCACCCCCGTCATTGGAGTTTTCGAGCGAGCCCACTTGGCTTTCGGAAATGCAGCTAGGAGTTTTGGTTTGGGGTGATAGGTATGATCCCCAGCCCGAACACTGACCACCACATACAACGGCCGCCCCCCCCACTCCACCGGGAACACCAGAATAAAATCCCGATATTCCGGCGGATAAACCGGGTTCACCAAAATCTGCGCAGCCTTCTGGTTTGGCGGGTAAATCCAAATTACCGGCGCCTGTGGTGCAGCCTCCAACGCTGGGATTCCCAGGGCGTCCCCGGATTCAACCGCAGGCGTCCAGATCAGCTCCACACGTTGGCCCAAATCCGCCACAAACTGATCGCCACAGCTTTGCAACTGCACCACATCGATCATCTGACAGTCGGCGTTGTTGCCGGTGTAAAACCCATAGCCCTTGAGCGTGCCGTCCTCCAACGGCTCAACATGCAAACGCATCTGTGAGCGCGCCCGTTGCATCGAGCGCAATTGCTCATCGCTGTACAGCGCGCTATCACCCAGCGCCGATGGCCAGGCCAACGCCACTAACCCCATCAACAACGCCCCGTCTACAGAGCCGACAGCAGTCGCTGCCGACTCCAACACCGCTGCACGCAACGCCAATTGCCCCAAGCCAACGGGCAATGCGCTTCCGCTGATCTTGCGCAGCGAGACCGTCCCCCGAGCGTCCACTTCACGCCCGCCCAGCAGGCTGAAATGTCCGTATTCCTTAACCAACTCCAGCGGTACGAAACCGCTGGGATCGGCGTAGTGGGTGATGCCGTCGGGCAGTTGGCAGGGTTTGGTGAATACGCAGCCGGGAGGCTTGGTGGGGGAGGGGGCTGGCGCGGGAGGACGGTCGAGTAGATGGAGCGGTGGCGAAAAAGGCCGTGCCGGTTGCGGTGTCAGGATTCGCTGTTTGAGTTGTTGTTCTTCGGTGAGAGGGTATGCGCGCTCTGACATGACAGGCTCACTTCCTTGTGTGGGGACGTGAGCCGAAGAGGGGGATGAGCGGACTAAATCGGATTTGTTCGATGATGGGTGTGGGAAAAGGAGACAGGGCCAGAAGGGCGCTATCGTTTCGAATATTTTGATTTTTACCTGCTGATCAGGTCAGCAGGTGCTTGGAAATCAACCGCGAAATCTCAACAATCGACGTCTTCCCCGTAAATTCAAACTTCACCTTCCCCAGCGAAGAAAAGTAAATCTCCAACTCCGAATCCAGATCAAACGTGCCGGACGTTTCCACCGAGTACGCCACGATATTTTTATACGGCAGCGACGTGAAGTCCTTCTTGCTCCCGGTAATCCCCTGCACGTTCACGGCGATGATGCGCTTGGTGGTAAACACTACGCCGTCGCGCATGGCTTTGTAGGCGTCGACCACTTCCTCGCCGTCCAGCAGCAGGGCGGCTACGCGTTCGGCGTATTCGTTGTTTTGTTTGAGCTTGAAGAAACCTTTGTTGTTGAAGTCGATCATGGGCCTGCCTCGTGGGTGTATGCCGATTTGCTCGTGGATCTGTATCTAACGCGGGCATTTTGAACGCCCTACCATGGCGACCAACCTTACAACCTTGCCCAGATGTTTCAACAACCGGAGCCGCACCATGCCTGAACTATCCAGCTGGCTTGCTTATGCGCTGATCTCCCTCGGCATGGTGCTGACGCCCGGACCGAACATGATTTACCTCATATCCCGCTCGATCTGTCAGGGCCGTACGGCTGGATTGATTTCCCTGGGCGGCGTGGCGTTGGGTTTTTTGGTTTATATGCTTTGTGCGGCGTTGGGAATTACCGCGTTGGTCATGGCGGTGCCGTTTGCCTACGACGCGCTGCGGTTTGGTGGGGCGTTGTACCTGGCCTATATGGCGTGGCAAGCGATCAGACCGGGCGGGCGTTCACCGTTTCAGGTGCGCGACTTACCCAAGGACAGCCCACGCAAGCTGTTCACAATGGGGCTTGTGACCAACCTGCTGAACCCCAAGGTGGCGGTGATGTATTTGTCGTTGCTGCCCCAGTTCATCGACCCGAACGGCCATGGCAGTGTGCTGACACAATCACTGGTGTTGGGCTTTACGCAGATTTTTATCAGCGTGGGTGTCAACGCGGTGATTGCCACCCTGGCGGGCTCCATCGCGGTGTTTTTCGTCACCCGGCCCGGTTGGCAAGTGGTGCAGCGCTGGCTGATGGGCTCAGTGCTGATGGGGTTGGCGGTGCGCATGGCGGTGGAAGGGCGGCGGTAGGTCGCCTCACTGGATGTCTTTTAGATAATCCTTGAGGGTGGTTAACGGCTCGGGCAGTTCATCCAGTTGATGGGCATTTTGCACAGCCGCCGCCAGCCGTTGCAGTTCACGTCCCAGTACTGTGTCGGCACCGCCCACCGCCATCAAAGCCTGGCCCGCACACTCATCAATCTTCACCATGATTTCAGCCAAATCCCCCTGCCGCACCAACAGCCCAAACACCTCCCTGTCATAGCCAACCATCACCGGATCATCCCGCAAAACCGGGCTGCCACCGTCCACCTCATGCACCAACTTGAGTGCAAAAAGCGCCACAGCTTCCAGCGTCAATTCCATGGTCTTGGTTCCTCAACATACGGGGGAGGGGGATGATCACTGTTCTGTGTGTGAAAAAAAAGACCTGGCCCACTTTGCGGCGTGCATCACATTAAGGCCTCTGCACAAGGAACGATACTAATTGGCCATGTTCCAACTCGCCGTGCCAAGCGCACCCAAGCAGCCCGCTTTATCTACTTACAAGGACGCAAGCCCCCATGCCCTCATCCCCTTTTCAATCGCCTTCCAATACTGGTGAGCTGATCGCCAGCTTCCGTCATGGCAAAGCCTTTCTTGTGGTCAGTTTGATCTTTGGTTCTGTGATGCTGGGGATGGCCGGGTTTGTGCTGTACCTGAGCACCATCCTGCCGCAGGGCAACAATGGCCCCGTCACTCTCCAGACGTCACGCGGCATGACCTTGAATTTCAGCGATCCGCTTATGGTGTTTTATGCCACCAGCGCCTTGCTGGCGGTGATCGGCCTGAGCATGTTTGCGGTCTACGCCTGGCACAAAAAGCTGCGTGCGCCCCGTTATGACGTGTACGAGCACGGCATCGAGCGCTTCGTGAACGATGAGCGTGAATACACGGCCTTTGCCGATATCGAGGACCTGTATCTGTTCGGCTCCGGCCAAACCGTGTTGACCGGTATGGTTACCAACGTTGCCTATCGCCGCAATGCTTCGGAACCGTTTCACCGGGTGATCGAGACCCTCAAGGGCTTTCACGATTTCCAGCAGCTGGTACGTGAACTGCACGTACGCGCACGCCTGCCGGCGGTGGCGGCGACGCTGGAGGCGGGCGGGGCGGTAACGTTCAATTGCATCAGCACTGCGCAGGTCTGGGGCAAGCGGGTCAGCGGCAACTTCCTCAAGATCACCACGACGCCAATTCTGGTCAGCGCCGCCTTCCTTGAGTACCAGGGCCGCAAAGTGCCGATGGCATCGTTGCGCACCGTCGACCTCAACGCCTGGACCGAGAACGTGGTGATCAAGGACGACAGCGGCAAGCCCGTGCTGTCGACCATCGCCACCGGCATCCTCAGCCATGACCTGTTCCTCAACACCCTGGATGTGGTGTTTGCGGTTGAAGAACAAGCCCGTGAGTTGGCCTAAGCCCAGGAGTATCAAACGATGATTTATCGCGGCGCAGGCTGGCTCACGCTGTTCACTCCGGTGGCCATGGTGCTGTTGTTGATGGGGTTGTGGCCTGATCCCAGCGTCAAGCCAGGCAATGTCTCGCTGATGCAGTTCCTGATAGGCGCGGGTGTTGGCTCGGCGATCAACGTGGTGCTGGGCTTCGTGCTCAATCGGCATCCGCACGCTGATGGGGTGCGCCATCACTTCTTTTTCATGCCGATGCAGTGGCCGGCGCTGGTGATCACCGTGGTCTGTGCGCTGATCGCCCTGTTGAAATAAACCTACCGGCCGCTCGGCAAGGGCGGCCGCGTGTCGCGTTGTTCCAGATTGACGCGGAACGTGGTGTACGTGTCGCCATCGGCCAGGTAGAGGTTGCTTCGGTACACCTCGACTGCACCATCGAGTTTGATGTGCAGGCCATTGGCGACCCGTTCGATCACTACATTCTGCAAGTCGCTGTCCGAAACCAGAAACGGTGGCTTCTTGCCCAGGCGCACCTTCATCACCTCGTCGCTGCTTTCGTAATCGTCTGCGTAGAACCGCAGGCTTTTGGGCTCCCCTGCGTTCCTCGCGCCTTGCACGATGTACACCCACTGCCCGGGTATGAACGCTTGCTTGAGGACTATTTGCGACGGGAATTGCGGTTTATGTACGAGCGCGTAAGCCAACAGCACTGCCAGGCAGGTTAGAAAGGCCCAACCGAGAAGCTTTTTGGTCCGTTGAGTCATCACTTTGCTCAGCTGTAGTCGAAGGTAAATAACACCAGGCCTTCAATCGGCTCGTAGAACATCACGATCAAGTCTGCCCCCGCGGTGCGGTAATGCCAGCCCGGCACGCTGGCGACGTGGAAAAACCGGTTGCCGGCCGGGCTCAAGGGATACACGTTCGAATCGCCACGGTCGGGGTCCAGTTCAATGATCTGCATCGGAAACTCCACCGACTCCACCCAGTTAGCCAAGCCGTCGACTTCGCCGCCCAGTTGGGTGACAAACTCCACCGCATCCAGCGGCTCGCCGTCTTCGCGCGCCAGTACCCCGTGGGTGTTGAACCGCTCGACCGTGCGGGCAAATGCGCGGTGTTGCTCAGCACAGTGACGCTCCAGGTCCGCCCGCGCGCCGGGGTGAGGGTCGGCCATTTGCGCGTTGCCTGCATGGAGAAAGAAGTAGCGCGGGTCGCCGCATAGGCGGTATCGCCCCTGCTCAAGCTGAAATCCGATCCAGTTGGTTTTCAGCAGGTCACCGTGAAAGCCGTCCCATTCGGTCAGCTCGCCGACAAGACTCTCATAGGGCTCCAATGGGCTCAGCATGTGCACGACGCCCGACCATTCGGGATTCACCTGGCTCAGGTCAAGGCTGAAGAGCGGATGCAGATGCTTGGCCAGTTCCAGTTGATCGGCGACGAACACGTCTTCAATCGCCGGAAAGGGCTGCATACCTGTGGGGATTTGGGTGAAGTCTTGGGAGAGCGTATTGGTCATGGGGTGTCTTCCTTGATCGTGGATATCAACGCAAAAAATCAGGTAACGGGCATGTTAACGCCATGCCCCTCGGGTAAGCGCGGTGCCGGGCAATTCCAACTGTATATACGCAATCACCGCGACCATTACTGCGCAAAACAGCCATTGGAGCGCACTCAGCCCGGCAATCCGATAGATCGCCTGCAACGGTCGCCGCCAGCGGTACTCATACTCGGCTGGCGCCCAGCGTGCCGGCTGGAGCACGCCGATCAAACCGGTCACTGCGTAGGTAGCAAGCCCCAACCACCCAAGCCATTGCCACACGACAAAACCCAGCGCTACTAATGGGCCGCCGTTGCGGATCACCCGATAGCGGCGGTCGGGGATCCATTTGCGGCGCACACACCAGCGGCTGACGCGTTGGTCGAGGTCTTGCAGGCTCTCGGCCATGACGGTCCAGTAGGTCAGCAGCCACTGGCCGACGCGGGCCATCAACCAGCCGCCCAGTAGGTATAGCGGCAGCATCAATAAGGTCGGGCCGAGTGCGAATCGGCTGGAGAGACTACCCAACGCCAGGCAGGTTGCAAGGACGGCGGTGGCTCGTTTCAGGCCGTGGCGGGTGGGGCGATAGCCGACGAGGGCGTGCCAGAACCACGGGTTGTGATTGGGGAACAAGCCCAGCAGGTCGGGGAACCGTGTGGAAAACGCTGCGGACAGTTGCTCGCAGGCCTGCCAATCGGCTTCTCCGAACGTGGCGGCCAATTGCGCTTGCTGCGCGGGTTTTGCACACATCAAAAACAACGCCGCCGCACCCGGTTGTTGCGCCTGATCTCGCAACGCGTTCAGCCAGACGTGTTGCTCGCTGCGCCGGACCAGGGCCTGCCACCGGGCTTGATCGATAGGCACCGCAGCGCCAGCGTCCCAGGCGAACAGCTGGCAGACCTGTTGGAAAAGAGTCGGCGACCAGCTTTCTTGCACCGTGAACAGGTGCAACACCTGCACCTGCAACGCCTGGTGATGGGTCAGGTCAACCAGCCAGCCCTGGCGGCATGCCCGCTCCAGTCGTTCGAAGAACGCCTGAGGCTGGGCGTCTGCCAGGTATTTTTCAAGATCGTCGTACAGCGCGCCCTTGAGTGCGTGGACCAGACGTTGATGGGGAAAACCGCCGCTGTTTATTTGCTGCCATGGCGTGAGCCATTGGCGTTTTTCAACGCCCCAGGTCAACAGCGGTAGATGCCGGTCGGGTGCGTTGACGCAACGCTGGAACAGCAGTTGTTCAAAGTCGGCGGCACACCCTTGTGCCACGGCGCGGGCCCAGCATTCGTCGACTTTCCAGTCATCGAATTCGGCCAGCAGCGCCATTGCTTGTTCATCCGCAGCAGGGGGGAGGGCGTGGGCGACGAGGCTGTCGCCGTCACGCAGTCGCTGCAACGCCCGCTCGTACGCTTCTCGCAGACGCTGGAAGGCGACGGGATCATCGTCCGGCCGCGTTACCTTGAGCAGCTTGGCGTACTGGCGTTTGAGGGTGCGCTCGTCAGGGCTGGCCAGCAGATCGTCCATGTTCAGCATCGCCAACCGTTCTTTCAGGGGGGAGGGCGATGATCACTGTTCCTGCGCGCTAAAAACAACCCCGCTGCTCACCGCTCCAATATCCATTCCACCCGGCGGTTATGCGCCCGCCCTTGCGTCAGGCGATTGATAGCGGGACTTATCAGGTCTGCGCGGATTCAGTGTGAGGGGAGCTAAGTCTGTGCGCCGGGCGCGCATTGCTGGGGTGGGCTGCTGCATATATTTTGGATCGTGCGGGGTGATCACAGGAGTGGGCTATCTATGCATCTATCTATAACTGCGCTGCTGCTGGTGTTGCGTGTACCGCCGGTGATGCGCCGAATCCCACGGCTTATTGCGAAAAAAGCACCTTCTGCAACAAAAGCGTAATTAACGCTTGACCGCAGATTCTGGGAGCCTATAATTCGCGCCACTTCCGGCGCAGTCGAAACGGAAAACTCCTTGGTAAACAATGAGTTACGCGGTTTTCGGTAGTAAGTTGCTTCAGTTCATCGAAGCCAAAAGGAAGTTGAAAAAGAGGTGTTGACAGCAGCGTGTAACGCTGTAGAATTCGCCTCCCGCTGATGAGAGATCAGAAGCGCAAGTGGTTGAAGTTGTTGAAGAAATCTTCGAAAACTTCTGAAAATAATCACTTGA